>NZ_MIJB01000030.1 GCF_002174305.1 Aeromicrobium sp. PE09-221
CCGAAGGCAGCTTGACATCCATAGGAGCATCTCCTACGATGTCGCCATCATCGGCGGCGGGCCCGCCGGGCTCGGCGCAGCCACCGCGCTGGGACGCTCGCGCCGCTCGGTCCTCGTGATCGACTCCGGCGAGCCGCGCAACGCGCCTGCCGAGCACGCGCACAATGTCTTCACCCGCGAAGGCACCCCGCCGCGCGAGCTCCTCGTCCTCGGCCGCCACGACACCGATCCTTACGACGTGACCCATCTCGACGACCGCGTCACCGGTGCGCAGCATCAGGAGGAGGGCCTGTCGGTCACGGTCGCCTCGGGTCGTGAGATCACCGCGCGCCGCCTCATCCTCGCGACCGGCGTCATTGACGAGCTGCCGGACGTTCCCGGACTCGCCGACCACTGGGGGACCCAGGTGCTGCACTGTCCCTACTGCCATGGGTGGGAAGTACGCGACCGGCGCATCGTGGTGCTGGCCACCACGCCCATGGCCGGGCACCAGGCCTTCCTCTTCGGCCACCTCGCCAGGGACCTGACCGTCGTGGGTCCCGCCGTGGACGAGATCGAGGAGGAGAGCCGGCGGCAGCTGGAATCCCTCGGATACCAGCTGATCTCGACTTCGGTCGATCACATCGAGTCCGAGGAGGGACGGCTGGTCGGTGTCGCGCTCACCGACGGCAGCACGCTGCCGGCCGATGCCGTCACCGTCGCCCCGCGCTCGGTGGCACGTGCCGAGCTCTTCCTCGATCTCGGCGGTGAGCTCGAGGAACACCCCATGGGCGGGTTGATCATCCCGAGCGATCCGTTGACCGGTCGGACCCCGGTGGACCGGGTCTGGGCGGCGGGCAATGTGCGGGATATCGCCGCGATCGTCGGCCAGTCGCACGCCGACGGCGTACGCATCGGAGCCGTGGTCAATGCCGACCTGGTGATGGAGGACGCCGTCCGCGCCGCCGGGTAGTCAGCCGAAAGGGTCGGGCGTGGCCCCACCCTCGGGTGGCGGTACGTGTCAACCTCCACCGCAGCGATGAGGTTGATGATCTACCGCCACCGCAGGGTGAGAGGTTGATGATTCACCGGCGGGGCGGCGAGGGCTCATCTGGACTCTTTTCACCGGAGTGGGAGAATCGGTGACCATGGGGACTCAGCAGCCGACATCGACACCCGCCGGTGAGGCCGGCGGGGGCGTCGCCGCGCTGCTGCGACGAGCCCAGGAGGTCGCCGATCAGCTGCGTCGCGATGCCGAAGCCGAGGCTGAACGCGCCACTGAGGAGGCGCATCGCCTCGAGGCCGAGGCCCGGGAACTCCACGCCGCCGCCACCGAGGCCCACGACGAGGCCGCGAGCGCGCTCAACCGCGCACGCGGCCAGTGGGACGAAGCATCCAAGGACGCGCACGAGCTCCTCCTCGAGGCCAGCGACCAGGCCAGCGTGATGATCAGCGCCGCCGAGCAGCAACGCGATGAGCTGCTCGGCGAGGCCCGCGCGGCGGCCGAGGCCGAACGCGCCGAGGCGCGCGCCCTCCTCGATCGCCACTCGCAAGAGGCCCGCACGGCCCTCGAATCCGCGCGTGCCGAAGCCGAGCGGCTCCTCGCCGAGGCCGCCGAGCGAGCCGCGGAGCAGGACGCGGCCACCGATAACCTCGTCGCCACCCGCGCGGCGGAGGCCCAGGCCGCTGCCGATGCCATCACGCAGGAGGCCACCCAGCGTGCCACCGAGCTCGTCGAGCGTGCCACCGCCGACGCCGCTCAGCTGCGCGAGGCCGCGCAGACCGATACCGAGAAGCAACGAGCTCAGGCCGCACAGGAGCTCGCCGATGCCCGCGAACAGGCGACCACCCTCGTCGACGATGCCCGCGCCGAAGCCGACCGCCTCGTCACGGCGGCCGGCGAGCAGATGACCTGGGCGCGGGAGACGGTCGCGTCCCTGTTGCAGACCGCGGAGCTGGAGGTCCAGCGCATCCGGCTGAGCGGACACCGCGATGCCGCAGCGACCGTACGACGCACCCGCGCCCAGACCCTCGAGATCGTCCGGCGGCTGCGGATGCGTCTCGCGGGCCAGATCGCCGATGCCGACCATCAGGCCCAGGAGCTGGCCGATGCCGGCCTCGCGGTGCAGCACGAGGCCGAGCAGCGCGCCGCCTCCCTCACCGCCGAGGCCGAACGTCACGCCGCCACGGTGCGACGCGAGGCCGATGACTACGCCGCCGCCACCCAGGAGCGCGCCGACCGCCGGCTCGGCGAGGCCGAGTCGGGAGCCAAGATGCTGCGGACACGCGTCGCCGAAGAGGTGGTCCGCAAGCAGCGAGAAGCCCACGACGAAGTCCAGTCACGCCGCGAAGAGGCTCATCGCCTGCTCGCATCGGCCCGCCAGGAGGCCGATGCGCTGCGGAGTGCAGCCCGCACGATGCTCGACGAGGCCCGTGACGAAGTCACCCGCCTGCGCCAGCGTCGCGATCAGATCACCTCCGAGCTCGGTCAGCTGTCCGGTGTCATCACCGCGCTGAGCGTGCCGGAACATCCCACCACGACCACCGAGGAAGACGCCCATGACGCCTGATTCCCCTTCCGACTTCCGCATGGTCCTGCGCGGTTACGAGCCGTCGCAGGTCGACGCCCGGCTCCAGTCGCTCGCCGACGAGGCGGCTGTCGCCCGTCGGCGGATCAACGAGCTCACCGCCTATCTGGAGAAGCTCGAGGCGGAGCGGGAGTCCGA
Source organism: Aeromicrobium sp. PE09-221 (assembly GCF_002174305.1). Taxonomy (GTDB): domain Bacteria; phylum Actinomycetota; class Actinomycetes; order Propionibacteriales; family Nocardioidaceae; genus Aeromicrobium. The sequence goes on from NZ_MIJB01000030.1 coordinate 2,706, forward strand.
GCGCACTGCCAGTGAGCTGCCCCAGGAGCCGCCGAGCTTCGAGCACCTGGGCGCCCGTGTGGGACAGATCCTCGCCCTCGCCGAGGAGGAGGCCCGGGAGCTGAAGGAACGCGTCGGCAGCGAGCTCGACGCGCGCCAGGCGGAAATCGAGGGCTCCGCGCAGCGGATCCGCGATGAGGCCGATCTCTACGCTGAGAAGCGCCGGGCGGATGTGGACGCCGAGGTGGCTCGACTCCTCGAGGACGCCCGGCGCACGGCCGATGACCGGATCGACGCCGCCGACCGTGAGGCCGCCGGCCGTCTCCAGGAGGCCGAGGCGATCTACGAGAGCCAGCGCGCCAAGGCGGCCAAGGCTGCGGCCGACTTCGAGAGGACCCTTGCCGAGCGCCGTGAGGCCGTCGAGGCGGACTTCCAGCAGCAGATGGCAGAGGCCGAGCGCCGCAGCGCGGAACTGGAGTCGCGTCTGGAGAAGCGCCAGGCCGAGGCCGATGCCGAGTATCAGGACCGGCTCCGCGAGGCCAACCGGCTGCTCACCGAGGCTCAGCAGCGTGCCGAGCAGATCGTCGGCGAGGCGAAGGCGGCCGCTGCCAAGGTGCGGTCGGAGTCCGAGCGGGAGCTGGCGGCGGCCTCACAGCGCCGGGACGCCATCAATGCCCAGCTGGCCAATGTACGGCAGATGCTCGCGACCCTCACCGGCGGCAACGTCCAGTTCGCCGATCCCTTCGCGGATGCCGAGGATGTCGACACCGATGAGACCGGCGAGGATGAGCCCGAGTCCAGGGAGTCCGAGGAGACCTCGCAGATCGAGCCGGTCGAAGACGAGGACGCGACCGAGCGGACGCGCGTCATCGACCTGAGCAGCGACGACAAGTCCTGAGCTCATCCCTCGGAGCGCCGGGCGCGTCCCGAGGGCGGTGACCTACGCACCTCTCGAAGCGGTCGAGACGTGCATAACCAACCGCTCGCCCAGTTGAGACGTGCGTAGGTCACCGCTCACGGCCGGGTGCTCAGAGCCGCACGAGGGTCCAGATCGCCATGAGGCCGAGCACCACGATGCAGGCCCGCAGCACGGCCGGGGGGAGCCGGCGGCCGACGCGAGCACCGATCCACCCGCCGACGAGCGAGCCGGCGGCGATCAGGCCGACGGCCGTCCAGTCGATCGGGTGCTTGCCGCCTGTGGACGCCACGATGACATAGGTCGTCGCGGCGACGCTGTTGACGGCCATGACGAGGATGTTCTTGAGCGCATTGTGACGTTGCAGCGTGTCCGGCAGCAGGAATCCCAGAATGCCCACGAGCAGGATGCCCTGTGCCGCCGCGAAGTAGCCGCCGTAGACCCCGCACAGCGCGATCAGCGGCAGCAGGACGGCCGCGCGCGCCAGGCCGATCTCCCGATCCGCGGGAGTGCGAGGGCCGCGACTGCGGACATACCGCTGGAGCATCGGCTGCCCCACCACCAGCACGAGGGCAAGGGTCAGGAGCCACGGGACGATCGAGACGAACGCGTCCTCGGGCAGGTGCAGCAGCAGCCAGGCTCCGCCCAGCGCCCCGGCGAGGGATGCGGGCAGGAACAGCGCGACCCGGCGCGCCTGCCCGGCGAGCTCACGGCGGTAGCCGAAGGATCCGGAGATATTGCCCGGGATGAGGCCGACCGCATTGCTCATCGTCGCGGTGACCGGGGGGACGCCGAAGGCGACGAGAGTGGGGAAGGTGATGAGCGTCCCCGATCCCACGATCGTGTTGATGACCCCGGCACCGACTCCCGCGAACAGGACCAGAACCATCTCCACCGGAGTCATCGGACGGCGCCGATGATCGTGGCGGACCTCCGCCCCTCCCCATGCGTCACCACAACAGCCTATCGGCCACGGCGTCTCACCCGGAAAGCGCGGTGATCGCCGCGACGGCCACCGCGGGATCCGCGTACTCGGCGACCTCACCGGCGCCCCAGGGCGGCGGCGTCCGCCGCACGATCACCACGGCGGCGTCGCGTTCGGCGGCAGCCTCGAGTTTCGCCCACGTATAGGAGCCGCCCGAGTCCTTGGTCACCACGACATCGATGCCGTGCTCGCGCATCAACGCGCGTTCGCCGTCGAGGGTGTACGGGCCGCGGCTCGCCAGTACCGTCCAGCCGGACGGCACCACGTGGTCGGGCTCGTCGACCACGCGGACCAGCGCCGGGCGATCGGCGAGCGGGCCGAGGAAATGACCGAGATGGCGTCGTCCGATGGTCAACATCGGACGACGGCCGAGTCCGGCCGCGGCGTCCGCTGCCTCGTCGTGGTCGGCCACCCAGCGCCAGGTCTCCGCTCCCGGGGCATCGCTCCATCCGGGCCGCGCGAGGCGGACATAGGGAAGGTCCTCGGCACGAGCCGCCGCGTAGCCGTTGCGGGTGATCTGCTCCGCGAACGGATGGGTCGCGTCGAGGATGGCCGTGATCCCTCGGGCGCGCAGGAAGGAGCGCAGGCCCTCCACCCCGCCGAAACCGCCGATCCGCACGGGGCCGACCGGGAGGCGAGGCCGCGCGACCCGTCCCGCGAGCGAGGAGAGGAAGGGCCTCCCGGCCTCGTCGAGCAGACGAGCCGCCTCCCGGGCCTCACTCGTTCCTCCCAACACCAGCACCGTGGCTCGTTCACCGCGCTCACTCATGCCAGGGTCCGCATCCGTCCGGCACCGGACGTGGCCAGATCGAGCAGCGCGTCGAGGTCCAGGTGGGACTCGGCGAGATCGGCGAGCAGATCGATCCGCGCCTCGCGGGCAGACGCGAAGCTCACGGACGACTCCGGCAGCCCACGGCCCATGCTGTCGGCGACCTCGGCCAGCAGGGCTCGCCGGAAGCCGTCGGACTCCAAACCGCCGTGCCACATCGTGCCCCACACCGAGCCATCGCGCGCGCCGCCGAGGAACGGCTCGCCGCCGTGCACCGTGACCCTCCCATGGTGGATCTCATATCCGGACACCTCGTGGCCGAGGGCCTCCCCGGCCGGCAGTCGTAGCACTTTTTCGGTCTCGAACCTGGTTTCGACATCGAGCAGGCCGAGCCCCTCGACCCGCGCATCCGAGTCGCCCTCGACGCCGGCCTCGTCGGTGATCGACCGCCCGAGCATCTGGAAGCCGCCGCAGATCCCGAGCACCGCTCCCCCACGGTGCGCGTGGCCGATGATGGCCTCGTCGAGACCCCGGGCGCGGAGCCAGGCCAGGTCGCTGATAGTCGTCCGGGAGCCGGGCAGGACCACGAGGTCGGCATCGTCGAGGCCCCGGACATCGCTCACGAAACGTACATCGATGCCGGGTTCGAGGGCGAGAGCGTCGACATCGGTGAAGTTGCTGATACGTGGGAGCCGTATCACGACGACTCGCAACGGGTCGTGCGTGCGCTGGTCGCGGCGGCCTTCCAGATCGAGGGCGTCCTCGGAGTCCAGCCAGAGGCGAGCATCCCACGGCAGGGTGCCGTAGACGCGGCGTCCCGTGCGCTCCTCGATCGCGTCAAGGCCGGGGCGCAGCAGGCGCTCGTCGCCGCGGAACTTGTTGACCACGAAACCGGCGACGAGCGCCTGGTCGGCGGCATCGAGCAGGGCCACGGTGCCGTAGAAGGCCGCGAACACGCCGCCGCGGTCGATATCGCCGACCACCACGACCGGCATGCGGGCGTGCTGGGCGAGTCCCATGTTGACGTAGTCGCTGTCGCGGAGGTTGATCTCGGTGGGGCTCCCCGCACCCTCGGCGATCACGAGCTCGTAACGACTCGCGAGGTCGTCGAAAGCGTCGTGGGCGAGCACGGCGAGGTGGCGCCGGCCCTCGACGAAGCCCATCGAGGAGATGGTGCCGGCGGGCTTCCCCATCGCGACGACGTGGCTGCGGCGGTCGCTTCCCGGCTTGAGGAGCACCGGATTCATGGCCGGCTCGGGGCGGGCGTGCGCGGCGAGCGCCTGGATCCACTGGGCGCGGCCGATCTCGGCAGTGGTGCCCGACTCATCGGCGCACACCATCGAGTTATTGGACATGTTCTGCGCCTTGTACGGCGCGACGGCGATGCCGCGGCGGGCGAAGGCGCGGCACAGCGCCGTCGTGACGACCGACTTGCCCGCGTCCGAGGTCGTCCCCGCGATCATCAAGCGCGCGCTCATCGCGTCCCGCCCGCTCTCACAAGGAACGGAAGATGTGATTCGGTGGTTGCTCTGGCAGCCATGGAGTCACATCCTCCGTCCGCGCGCCACGGACGATGTGAATCTGTGGCTGCCAGAGCGACCATGGAGTCACATCGTGCGTCGCTCATGACGGCTTCCGCAGGAGGGCGAGGTCCATGATCCAGCCCGCCTCGTACTTGACCCGGTCCCGAGCAGCGCGGATCTCGGGCAGCACCTCGGCGACCGTCCCGTGGGCCAACGCCTCGTGAGCGGTGCCGAGGTTGGCTCCCCACCAGATGGTCCAGTCGCCGAGCGCGGCGAAGGCGTCGATCGAGGACAGCAGCATCGCCGCGATATTGCCCTCGCCGCGCTCCACCGCATCGGGCAGCTTGCGGCCGGTGGTCAGATGCAGCGGGCGACCGATCTCGTGCAGCACGATCGCGTGCCGGGCGGCCAGCAGCTGCAGGCTCGAGACACCCGGAACGACATCGACGTCGAGGCGACGGTGCGCCGCCACGCGATCGAGGATGCGCAGCGTCGAGTCGTAGAAGGCGGGATCGCCCCACACGAGGATCGCGACATCGCCATCGGCCTCGTCGAGCGCGGCGGCGAACCGCTCGGCCCGTGCGGCATGCCAGTCGGCGACGGCGCGCCGGTAAGCCGCCTCGTCGCCGGCGACCCGGGCGCTGCGGTCCCGCTCGGGGTCGCGCACGGTGATCATCCGCGGTGGATCGGGGACGTGCCGGGCGATGATCGCCTCCCGGGCGGCCACGAGCGGATCGTCCTCGCGCTTCTCGACCACGAGATAGGCCGAGACCGAGCGCAGCGCCTCGACCGCCTCGATCGTCAGCTGGTCGACGCCCCCTGGCCCGATCCCCACGACCCGCACCCTCATCGAATCCCCTCGCCTTCGCGTTGAGTGTGGGGGTACCTCCCTGGGGGCACCTCCCTGCACGGAGCTCTGCGGAGTGCTTGGGGGAGACGGAGCGCAGCGGAGTCCTTGGGGGAACGTTTGGATGGCATTTGGGCGTTTTTCACCGTCCAAACGTCACACTCAACGAGTACCCGGGCCTCGATCACTGGCGGTCCTCGAGCTCGCCCTCGACCTCGAGGTAGACGGACTGGAGGGCGGCGAGGGTGTCGGGATCGGGCTCGGCCCACAGACCGCGATCGGCGGCCTCGTGCAGACGCTCGACGATGCCGCGCAGCGCCCACGGATTCGACTGCCGCATGAACTCCTGCGTCTGCTCGTCGAGCACGTACGACTGCGCGAGCTGCTCGTACATCCAGTCGTGCACGACGCCGGTGGTGGCATCGAAGCCGTAGAGATAGTCGACCGTTGCCGCGAGCTCGAACGCGCCCTTGTAGCCGTGCCGCTGCATCGCACCGATCCAGCGCGGGTTGACCACGCGCGAGCGGAACACGCGGCTTGTCTCCTCCGAGAGCGTGCGGGTCTTGACCGCATCGGGGGTCGTCGAGTCGCCGACATAGGCCTTCGGGTCCTTGCCCGTCAGCGCGCGCACCGTGGCGATCATGCCGCCGTGGTACTGGAAGTAGTCATCGGAGTCGGCGATGTCGTGCTCGCGGGTGTCGATGTTCTTGGCCGCGACCTGGATACGCCGGTAGTTGGCGCGCATGTCATCAGCCGCCGGGGCGCCGTCGAGGTCACGGCCGTAGGCGAAACCGCCCCAGGCCGTGTAGACGTCGGCGAGGTCGGCGTCGTCGCGCCAGTTGCCCGCCTCGATGGTCTGCAGGATGCCCGCGCCGTAGGAGCCCGGCTTGGAGCCGAAGATGCGGGTGCGGGCGCGCCGCTCGTCACCGTGATCAGCCAGATCGGCCGCGGTGTGCGCGCGCACGTAGTTCTGGTCGGCGGACTCGTCAAGCTCGGCCACCAAGGCGACGGCGTCATCGAGCATCGCGATGACGTGCGGGAAGGCATCGCGGAAGAAGCCCGAGATGCGCACCGTGACGTCGATACGCGGGCGACCGAGCTCCTCCAGGGGCACGATGTCGAGGCCGTTGACACGGCGCGAGGCCTCGTCCCACGAGGGGCGCACGCCGAGCAACGCCAGCACCTCCGCGATATCGTCTCCGCTCGTGCGCATGGCCGAGGTGCCCCATACCGACAGGCCGACGGACGTGGGGTACTCCCCCGTCTCGTCCAGGTGCCGCTGGATGAGCGAGTCGGCCATCGCCACACCGGTCTCATAGGCGAGGCGCGAGGGGACGGCGCGTGGATCGACCGTGTAGAAGTTGCGTCCGGTCGGCAGCACGTTGACGAGCCCGCGCAGCGGCGATCCGGACGGCCCGGCGGGGATGAAACCGCCGTCGAGCGCGTGCAGGAGGGCATCGAGCTCGTCGGTGGTCTTGGCCAGCCGCGGCACGACCTGTGTGGCCGCGAACTCCAGCACGCGCACCACCTCGGGATCGTCGTGCAGGGCCGTGGCGGCCGACGCGTCCCAGCCGGCCTCCTCCATCGCGAGGACGAGCTCACGGGCGCGCTGCTCGATCTCGTCGACGGCCCCGAGCTCATCGGCACCCTCCTTCAGGCCGAGCGCTGCACGCAACCCCGGCACCGCACCGGTCTCACCGCCCCATACCTGCGAGGCGCGCAGGATGGCCAGCACGAGATTGACCCGCGCCTCGCCCTCGGGTGCCTGGCCGAGCACGTGCAGGCCGTCGCGGATCTGTGCGTCCTTGACCTCGCACAACCAGCCATCGACGTGGAGGAGGAAGTCGTCGAACTCCTCGTCACCAGGACGCTCCTCCAGTCCGAGGTCGCGGTGCATCTCGGCGGCGTGCATGAGGGTCCAGATCTCGGCGCGGATGGCGGGCAGCTTGGCCGGGTCCATCGCCTGGATATTGGCGTACTCGTCGAGCAACTGCTCCAGCCGGGCGATGTCGCCATAGGACTCGGCGCGCGCCATCGGCGGGATGAGGTGGTCGACGATCGTGGCGTGGGCACGACGCTTGGCCTGCGCGCCTTCACCCGGATCGTTGACGAGGAAGGGGTAGATGAGCGGCATGCTGCCGATCGCGGCATCCGTGGCGCACGCGGCCGAGAGGGCGGCGTTCTTGCCCGGCAGCCACTCCATCGACCCGTGCTTGCCCAGGTGCACGACGGCATGCGCGCCGAAGCCACGCTCCAGCCAGCGGTAGGCGGCGAGATAGTGATGGCTCGGGGCGAGGTCGGGGTCGTGGTAGATCGCGACCGGATTCTCCCCGAAGCCACGCGGGGGCTGAATGAGGATGACGATATTGCCGCTGGTGATCGTGGCCAGCACGATCTCGCGCCGATCGTTGACGAAGAGCGTGCCCGGGGCGGCGCCCCATGCCTCGGTGACCTCCTCGACGAGCTCGTCGGGCAGATCGGCGATCCACTGCTCGTACTCGGCGGCGGGGATGCGCACATGGCTCTCAGTGAGCTGACCCGACGTCAGCCACTCCTCGTCCTGGCCGCCCGCGTCGATCAGCGCATGGATGAGGGTGTCCCCAGCCTCCGTGTCATCGTCCATGTCGAGCACACGCGTGATCGTCGGATCGTCGCCGAGGTGGTAGCCCGCGTCCCGCAGGCGATGCAGCAACCGCACCGTCGAGACCGGGGTGTCAAGGCCGACGGCGTTGCCGACCCGGCTGTGCTTGGTCGGATATGCCGACAGCATCAGCGCGATCCTGCGCTCGGCGGGGGGCGTGCGGCGCAGGCGTGCGTGGTTGACGGCGATGCCGGCGACGCGACGGCATCGCTCCTCGTCGGCGACATAGCGCGGCAGCCCGTCGGCGTCGATCTCCTTGAAGGAGAAGGGCGCGGTGATGATGCGGCCGTCGAACTCGGGGATCGCGACTTGATTGGCCGAGTCCAGGGGGGTGACACCGTCGTCATTGGCCTCCCACTCCGCCCGGCTCGAGGTCAGGCAGAGACCCTGGAGGACCGGGATGTCGAGGGCGGCGATGCGTTCGACATCCCAGGTCTCGTCATCACCGCCCGCGCTCACGGCTCCCGGCACCTGGCCGCCCGCCGCGAGGACCGTCACGATGAGCGCATCGAGCGAGTCAAGTGCCTCGTAGAGGTCATCGGGAGCCGAGCGCAACGAGGAGGAGAAGACCGGCCTGCCTACCGCCTCACCGGTGGCGTCGATCGCATCCGCGAGCACATGGGCGAACTCCGTGTTGCCGCTCGCCTCGTGCGCCCGGTAGTAGAGGATGCCGATGCGCGGGAGATCCGTGGGACGCTCCGGACGCTCGCTCCACCCCCAGATGGGCAGGACGGCGGGCGGCTCGAAGCCCTCGCCGGTCAGCAGGATGGTGTCGGACAGGAAGGCGTGGAGCTGGGCGAGATTGGCCGGGCCCCCTTCGGCGAGATAGCGATGCGCCTCGGCGGCCACACCCATCGGGACCGTGGAGTGCTCCATGAGCTCGGCATTGGGCTGCTGCTCGCCGCCGAGGACGACCACCGGGACGCTCGCCCCGCGAGCCGCGGCCGGGACATCGTCGGGCGACCCGAGGATCCGGGCGACGACGAGGTCGGCTTCCTCGATCAACGAGGCGATCTGCTCGTCGGTCAACCGGACCGGGTTGGCGTACTGGTAGTCGGCGCCGCTCGCGCGCGCAGAGAGCAGATCGGTGTCGGATGTGGACAGCAACGCGATGCGCGTCATGCTTCCTCCTCGGGGTTCTCGCCCCTGTCGGCCGGATGCGTCGCGTTCAGTGTCTGGCTCGGCCGCGGGAGTCCCCGCGCGGCCTCACAGTGGCGGAACCGCCCCGGTCTCTCACCGGGTTCCTGAGATCGCGTCGACGTGAGTGCGCCCAGCGTATCCGGGTGACTCACGCCGGGAGCCGAGGGGCATCGCGGCGAGGTGTGGATAACGACCACGCCGCGACGTAGCATGCAACTAGCGTTGCATGCGTGAGGATCACGGCCAGCGCACGACGGCACGGCGTCGCCGACGAGGACATGCTCCATGCCCTGCGCCATCTGCTCCGGGTCTACGAGGGCCGGGACGAGGTGTTGTTGGTGATCGGTGCGGCGCGCGATGGCCAGATCATCGAAGTCGGGGTCGCGGATCCCGACGATGAACCTCGGATCGTGCACGCGATGAGAGCCCGGCCGAAGTTCTGGTCCTGAAACGAAAGGCGGCACGATGACGGCACGAACCCGGCTCACCGATCACGAGGCGCTGGACAGGATCGAGGAGATCGACCCCACCACGGCCCCGACCCGTGACGCCACGGCGACCGACCGGATCGCGGCAGCGGTTGCCGAGCGAGCCGCCGCGGAACAGGCGATCACGGAGGCAGTGCACGATGCGCGAGCGAGGGGCGTGACCTGGGTGGAGATCGCCACTGCTCTCGGTGTCAGCCACCAAGGCGCCCGCCAGCGGTACGGCGCAAGCTGACCACGCCCTCGAAGCCGCCTCGGTCTGGCGAACTCAACCGGCGAGCGGGGTGGTATCAGCCCCGGACGGCATAGGTGACGTAGTCATCGTAGAGCTGCCACACCGTTCCGACCTCAGCGAAACCCGCCTGTGACAGCGCTGCGAGCCGGAAATCGACCGCGGTCGACGGAGTGGCGTCACGACCCGCGAACCGGCGCTCGCGCTCAGCGACGCGGGCGGCGTGGCCGGGACGCTCGCTCAACGAACCCCACCATCGGTCCCAGGTCTGAGCTCCGGCGGCGAAGGCCTCCTCCTGCGTGCGCCGATCGTGATCGGCGGCCCATCGGGCGATGCGCGGCGCGCGTCCGTCGAAACGGAAGTGGTCACCGTCGAGGAAGACCCCGCCCGGGCGCAGCACCTCGGTGACCTCGCCGAAGAGGCGGACGAGATCGGCCGGCCACAGCCAGTGCAGCGCCGTGGTCGACACGGCACCGGCGAAACCCTCCTCCGCCACGACCTCCCGCCAGCCGGAGGTCAGATCGGCGTCCACGATCCGCACCCGGTCGCCATAAGGTGCCAGGTAGTCGGTCGCCAGCTCCAGGAGAACCGGGTCGTAGTCCACTGCCACAATGCGCACGTTCGGTATCGCATCGAGGACGCGGGCGGCCAGCGAACCCGGCCCGCAGGCCAGGTCGAGGACCGTCGCCGATTCGTCGCCGACGACGTGGCGCAGCACATCGGTCATGACGGCGAAGCGCTGTTCTCGTTCGGCGATATAGGCGGCCTGCTGATCGTCCCAACGCCGTACGAGATCCGCGGCGGTCATGAGACGAGTCCCAGATCCCGCAGTCCCTCGGCGATCTGCTCGATGCCGTCGACGTTCCGGATCGAAGGATCCATCGTCGTGCCGCCGAGGACGATGTAGCGCCGCTCCTTGACCGCCGTCAGCTGGCTCGCGACCGGATCGGACTCCAGGAAGGCGATCTTGGCCTCCGCGCTGTCGCCATCATCGCCGCGCTCCAGATCGGCGAGCACCAGCACATCGGGATCGCGGTCGAGGATCGACTCCCAGCCGATCTCGGGCCACAGCTGGCGCTGATCCTCGAAGGCATTCGTCGCGCCGACCGCCCGGGTCATCAGCGCCGGAGCGCCACAGCATCCAGCCATGTACGGAGCACGGGTCGAGGAGTACCACCAGGCGAGGGAGACGTCATCGGCGCCGAGATCATCGGTCGCCGCCTCGGCCCGTCCGCGCAGCTCGCTCACCAGTTCATCACCGGCGTCCTGGACATCGAAGAGCTCGGCGATGTCGCCGATCTCCTCGTACATGTCGTCGAGACGGAGCTCGGTGGTCTGCTCCGCATCCTGACCGCCGCACTCGCTGGGCGACTGGTAGGTCGGCACGCCCAGTTCGTCGAACCGTTCCTGATCGCCGATGCCCTCCGCGGTGAAGGTGAACGCGAAGGTCGAGTAGACGAAGTCCGGTTCGACATCGAGCACCCGCTCCAGCGCGGGGAACTCCTCGTCGAACTTGTCGATCTTCTCGAAGTCCTCCTCGACGGCGTCGATGACCTGGGTGTCGGAGACGCCGGCCGACTCGATCCGATCGGCGAGCCCGAGGCTCAGCACGAGCTCCGTGGCGGGCTGGTTGATGACGACGGCGCGCTCGATCGGAGCATCGATCGTGACCTCGCGATCGCAGTTCTCCACGGTGATCGGGTAGCCCTCGGCGGTGCTGTCGTCACCGGAGGTGTCGGCGGTGGAGCCGCAGGCGGCGAGGACGCCGAGGGCGCCGAGGCCTGCGAGAAGGGGACGGGTTCTCATGAGGTGGTCCTTTCGGCGATGATGCGAGGACGGCGGAGGCGATCGACGGGGTGGCCCGCGATCAGGTGTTCGTCGACGATCGCTCCGGCATCGGACTCGGTGACCGGCCCGTACCAGACGTCATCGGGGTGGACGGCCACCACGGGGGCGTGATTGCAGGGGAAGAGACAGCCGGTCTGGGTGATGAGCACGTCATCGTCGCCGAGTCCGCGCTCGTTCAGCGCGGCGTCGAGCGCGCGCGTGGTGGCGGCCGAGTCCAGCGCCGAGCAGCGCGGACCCCGGCACACCAGCACGTGGTGGCGGAAGCCGGGCACGTCCTCCCATGCCTCCGAACGCAACGGCGCCTCGCGTCCGGTGACGGCCGAGGCCACGACCTCCACCTCCGTCCCGGGGTGCTCGCGCACCCAGTGCGCCGCGACACGACGGAGCCAGGACCGCGCGGGGGCGGCCCCGGCTGCGGGGAGCCGGACGAGTCGCACCCGGGCGGCGCCCTGCGCCGCGAGCCGGCTCAGCTCGGCGACCAGCGACGGCTCCCCGTGCTGCAGGTACGCGACCGAGGCCCCGGTAACCTCCGCGAGTTCAGCCAGCGCCGCGTGGTCGTTCACCGTATCGACCGCCATCGCGACGATCACGACGGGCGACGACACGCGTGCTCACCTCCCGCGACCCAGACGATCGTGCGGCGCTGAGCCACCGGATGCGTCTCCACGACGGCCTCGACCCCGTAGACATCCCGGATCAGGTCCGCGGTGAGGACATCATCGGTCGCCCCGTGAGCGACGATGCGCCCACCCTGCATGACGATCAGCTCATCGCAGTAGGCCGCCGCGAGGTCGAGATCGTGCAACGCGGCGATCGCGGTCGGGGCGGTCTCGCGGACCGTGCGCAGGAAGGCGATCTGGTGGCCGAGGTCGAGGTGATTGGTGGGCTCGTCCAGCAGCAGCACCTCGGGCTCCTGGGCGAGCGCCCGCGCGAGCTGCACCCGCTGCCGCTCACCGCCCGAGAGCGTCGCCCAGCGGCGGTGTCCCAGCTCGGCGACCCGGCCGCGATGCATCGCACGCTCGATCGTCTCGGCATCGTCGTGCGCGGCGCCGGGCCACCGGCTGCGGTGCGGGATGCGGCCGAGCTCGACGACATCACGGGCCGTGAGATCCAGGCCGGTCTCGGCATGCTGCTCCAGTAACGCCACCCGGCGGGCGCGTTCCCGCGACCGCAGGCTCGCCAAGGCCTCACCGTCGAGGGTGATCAGACCACTCGACGGCTGGTTGACCCCCGCGAGCAGATGCAGCAGCGAGGTCTTGCCGGAGCCGTTCGGCCCGATGATGCCGGTGACGAGGCCCGGCTTGAAGGCGACATCGATGCCATCGAGGATCGTCGTGCCACCAGCGGTCCAGGTGACCCCCTGCGCCGTCAGACTGCCCATCGTCCGCTCGTTCATCGTTCCTCCCCCTGGACCGAGATGTGCTCCCGATTCGTCGACCGGGACCGCACTGCGTTGACGAATATCCAGCACATCTCGGTTCTGCTGGGGCTCATGACCGGGCTCCTCTCCAGAGCAGGTAACCGAACAAGGGTGCGCCGACGAGGGCGGTGACGATGCCCACCGGAAGCTCCTGCCCTGGCACGATCGACCGGGCGATCAGATCCGCCCAGACCAGCAGCACCGCACCGCCGAGGGCGCTCGCCGGCAGCAGGATGCTGTGCCGAGGCCCCAGCACGAGACGCATGACATGCGGCACCACGAGCCCCACGAAGCCGATCGCGCCGCTGAACGAGACGAGGGCCGCGACCACGAGGGCCGTGCCGGCGAGCACGATCCAGCGGAACACCGACACGCTCACCCCCAGCGCGCTCGCCGCCACCTCGCCGAAGGCGAAGGCGTCGAGGGTCGACGAGACGGACCAGAGCAGCGCCACTGTCAGCACCGCGACGAGCAGCAAGAACACCGCCGCTCCCCACCGCACCCCGGCGACCGAGCCGAGGGTCCAGCTGAGCACCCGGCGCGCTGCATCGTGCTGGTCGCTCATCACCACCGTGAAGGAGGTATAGGCCGCGCAGACCTGCCCGACCGCGACACCGGCGAGCACCGTTCGGGCGGGGGTGAGCCGGCCACTGCGCCCCGCGGCCACGACGAGCACGATCGCGAGCGCCATCAGTGCCCCGGCGAAGGCACCGACCGTGAGGGCGGTGGTCGCGGCGAGCCCGGCCCCGAAGCCGAGGACGAGCACCGAGACGGCACCGACTGTCGCTCCCTGCGAGATGCCCAGCAGGTACGGGTCGGCCAGATCGTTGCGGGTGATCGACTGCAGCACCACACCCACGATCGCGAGACCGGCTCCCACGGCGGCGGCACCCAGCACCCGCGGCATCCGCATCTGCCATACGATCCGGTCGTCGATCGGCTCGACGGCCAGATCGGCCAACCCCAGCCGCCGTATGACCACCTCGAGCACGGTGGACAACGGCACGTGGACCGATCCGATCGCGAGCGCCGCGCCCAGCGACACCACCAGAGCCGTCGCGAGCAGGATGAGCGACCACGAACGCCGGACCCGTGGCACACTCCCCCGCCGCTGCGGGGCGGCGAGGGTCGTCACTGCGCGGTCAGCTGCTCGGCGACCGAAGATGCGCCGTCGACGAGCCGGACTCCCGGAGTCGAGGCCGAGAAGGGCACCGTCACAAAACGCTCCTGCTGGACGGCACGGAGCTGACTCAGGGCGGGGTCATTGCGCAGGAACTCGATTTTGTCCTCGGCGGTCGACCATCCGGCATCGGCGAGCACGATCACATCCGGGTCCTCGGCGACGACCTGCTCCCAGCTGACATCGGCCCAGCCGCCGTCCTGATCGCCGAAGACGTTCTCGGCACCGATCGCGTCGAGGATGAGCTGCGGCCCGCCCTGTCCGGCTCCGGCGAAGGCGGTGTCCGTACCGGAGTCGAACCAGAAGACGCGAAGCCCCTCGCCCGCGCCCTCGGCCTCGAGCTCGTCCAGCGTCTCCTGTTGATCGACGCGGATCTCCTCGGCACGGTCGGGGACTCCGAAGGCGGCGGCGACATCGTCGATCTCGCCCCACACGCTGTCCCAGCTGACCTCGGGCTTGTCATCGCCGGGGCAGCCGAGCGGGGACACATAGGTCGCGATGGCGGAGTCGGCCAGCTCCTCGCGATCACCGGCGGACTCGGCGTCGAAGGCCGAGGCATAGGAGGCGTAGATGAGATCGGGGCGCTCGGCGAGCACCGTCTCGCTGTCGGGATACGCGTCGGCGACCACGGGCACCGATTCATAGGCATCGCGCCACTTCTCGGGAATCTCGTCATCGAGATATGCGGTGCCGGCCAACTGGTCCTCGACACCCAGCGCGAGCGCCACCTCGGTGGCGCCCTGGTTCATGGTGATGGCGTTCTCGGGCCGGTCGGCGATCTCCGAGGTGAAGCCGCAGCTGGTCAGCTCGATCGGGAAGCCGGCATCGGCACCATCGCCGCCGTCGCCGGCGGTGGGAGCACCGGCGCAGCCGGTGAGGAGGAGCGCCGTCGCCGCGACAGCGAGGGTGGGGAGGGTACGGACGACCATGACAGGTCCCTTTCGTCCGAGGCTCGTACGCGAAGCCTGCAACTGGATGGATGACGCACGCGAACGTGCGGCCAGCAGGTCTTCGGACTCGGGATCGACCAGACGGAGCACCTTCCCGGGCCCAAGGCCCAGTGGCAACCTGCTCCGCCCGTCACCCTCACCGCTGCGCGTCAGTCCCGGACTCACACCGGGTTCCCTGGCTCAAGCGAGCACGACTGGCGCTCGCACTGTAACAGGAGATCAGCGAGCCGCGAGCACGCAGTCGCCGCAATAGCCTCCGCCCGGCAGCCGGTAGTACAGGCAGCAGGAGGTACGAGTGAAGACGCCGTCCACCGCGCCCGTGCCCCGTAACGGGCCGCGACCGAGGAGATTCAGGGCGGCTGCGAGGGCGCGGCCCTCGCGATCGGCCCCCGCACGTCGCAGCATCGTCACGGCTCCGAAGACCGCCGAGGCCGCGTTGCCGTCGAGGATCGTGCGCGAGACGGAGAAGTCGGCCCCGATGCGTTCCGCGAGCGGGCCGATGACCCCGGTGATCACCTCGTCGAGCGTGCGCGGCTGACCGGGTTGCACAGCGATCGGCCAGGGTCCGGAGTCCACGGGCCGCCAATGCGTCGAGAACAGGTCGATGCGCGGCGGCATCTCACCCAGTGCGAGCGAGCCCAGCACCGGGGAGACGGCTCGTGCGAACAATCCCAGGGACATGATCGAGGCAGCGACCCGATCCTCGACGTCGGCGCGGGCGCGCTCGGCGAGGGCGTCGCGGGCGTGGGCCACGCGCTCGGCGAGCACGTCATCGCGCAGACCGTCGAGAGCCAGCCAGCCTTCGCCCACGACCTCGCGCTCGACCGCGAAATACGGGCCTAGAGCGGCGAGCGGGTCCATGCTCGCAGGCTACGCGAACCGCGCGCGGGCCTGCTCGCGCTGATCCCGCGTCGGCGGGTGGGGGCGGAGGCGGCCGTCGACGAGGACGACGATCTCGTCGCTCGCCTCCGCCGCTTCGGCATCGTGGGTCGCCTGCACCACGACCCGTCCGGTGGCAGCGACACGACGCAGTACCTCGCTCAGCTCCCGGCGCACGCCGATATCGAGGCCCGACATCGGCTCGTCGAGCACCATCACCGGGGCATCGCAGACGATCGCCCGCGCCACCAGGCTGCGCTGGATCTGCCCTCCGGAGAGCTCGTCGAGACGTCGTCGCGCGAGAGGCGCGATGCCGAGATCGTCCATCGCGCCCTCCACCGCCCGGCGATCGTCACGGGTCACGCGTCGCCACGCACCTCGACGCTGCCAGGCGCCCATCGTCACCACATCGCGCACGGTGAGCGGCAGACGTGGATCGATATGGGTGCGCTGCGGGACATACGCGACCCCACCCGGTGGACGGACCACGTGACCACGATCCGGGGAGCTGATCCCGGCCATGACGTCCAGCAGTGTCGTCTTACCGGCGCCGTTCGAACCGCGCAGCGCCGTCACCTTACCGGCGGCGAAACACCAGGTGACACCCCGCAGCACCTGATGGCGTCCGTAGCCCGCATGGACCTCGCACACGTCGATCATCGGACCCCCTTTTGATAACGGTTCTCATTACATTGTAAAGTCCTCGCCGATGAACCTTCTGACCGACCCTTTCACCGTGAGCTTCGTGGGTCGCGCCGCGATCGCGGGACTTCTCGTGGCCATCGCCTGCGCCTGCGCCGGCACCTGGGTGGTGCTGCGCGGCATGGCCTTCCTCGGCGATGCGATGTCGCACGGCATGCTCCCGGGCGTCGCCCTCGCCTCCCTCGCCGGCGTGAGCCTCAGCCTCGGCGCGGGCGTCGCCGCCGCCCTGATGGCCGTGGGAGTGTCGGCATTGCAGCGGAACCGCCGCCTCGGGACCGACACCACGATCGGCCTGCTCTTCGTCGGCATGCTCGCCGCCGGCGTGATCATCGTCTCTGCCTCGGGATCCTTCGCCGTCGACATCACCGCCTTCCTCTTCGGCGAGGTGCTCGCGGTCCAGACCGGCGACCTCGTGACCCTGGCGATCGTCACCGCGGTCATCGTGGCGATGTCCGCCCTCGGCCACCGCGCCTTCCTGGTCAGCGCCCTCGACCGGCGGATCGCCCTCACCAGCGGCCTGCGTCCCGAGCTCGCCCAGCTTGCCCTGCTGACGATGTTGACCCTCGCGATCGTGGCCACCTTCAGCATCGTCGGAACGCTCCTCGTGTTCGGCATGCTCATCGCCCCTCCGGCCGCGGCAGTGCTGTGGACCTCGCGGGTGTCTCTCGCGATCGTCCTGGCCGCCACCCTCGGCGCTGTGGCCGTCACCCTCGGTCTGCTCGTCTCCTGGCACGCCGGCACAGCCGCCGGCGCGACCATCACCGCCTGCGCGGTCGCGATCTTCGCCCTGGCACTCGGACTGCGTTCCGCCTTGCCCTCTACCGCCCACACCCTCGAAAGGACCGCATGAGACCCCTCCGTCCCCTCCTCGGCGCAACCAGCATCGTCCTGGTCGCCGCCTGCTCGTCATCCCCTGTCGACGATGCCGGCCAGCAGCACGGACACGGGCACGTCGAGGGAGCCGTCGAGGAGGCCGAGGCGCAGTACCGGCTGGTGGTCGCCGATGGCGAGAGCGCGTCGGTCATCGACCTCCTCGACGCCACGAGCACGACCTTCGACCTGCCCGCCGATTCCCTGCAGACCGATGGACGCTTCGTCTACGGCCAGCGCGACGGCTCGGTGACGGTGGTCGACGCGGGCACGTGGACCTGGCCGCACGGCGACCACAACCACTACTACCGTCAGGACGCCGCCCTCCTCGGCGACGTCGAGCTGGACGCCGGCACGATCATCGGCGCCTTCGGCTCGGACACCCTCGCCGTCGGCGAGGACGGCGCGGTCACCGTCATCGACCGCGACGCTCTCGAGGACGGCGAGCTGTCGACCTCGACCGGTGAGGACATCGATGGCTCGTGCGAGGACCCCGCCGGCGCCGTGCACACCGGCGAACAGCTCGTCCTCGCCTGCGCCGCGGGGGCCCTGATCGTCGAGGACGACACGACCGAGCTCGTGGAATACCCCGGCGAGGGACGGGCGCATGACGTCCGTCAGCGGCCTCGCGCCACGGAGCTCGCCGCGGTCATCGACGACAGCGTGGCCGTGCTCGATCTCAACGACCGGACCTGGACGACCTTCGAGAGTCCCTCACCCCTCACGGCCGTCGCACTCGGCGCCGATCTCGGCGTGCTCGTCCTCGGTGAGGACGGCACGTTGCGGCACTACTCCCTGACCGGTGAGCAGCTCGCTGAGCGACCCCTCATCGAGCACCCGGACCCCGAGAACCCTCCCGCAATCGTCGCCGACAGCTCCCGCGCCTATGTGAACGACTCCGAGGCCTCAGTGGTACACGAGATCGACTACGCCGACGGCCTGCGCATCGCCCGAGGCATCCAGACCGGGGACGTCGCCCCGCTGCATCTGGTGGAGACGGGATCGTGACCCGTCGACTGGCCTCGCTCGCGGGCTGTGCCGCGATGGCGGTCGGCGCCCTCGCCGCCTGCGGCGACGGTCCCACGGACGGCGGCGTAGTGGTCACCACCAATATCCTCGGCGATGTCGTGCGAGAGGTCGCCGGCGACGATGTCGAGGTCACCGTGCTCATGCCGGCCGGGGCCGACCCGCACTCCTTCGAGATCTCCGCCCAGCAGGCCGCAGCCGTCGAGAGCGCCGACCTCGTGGTCAGCAACGGCCTCGGCCTCGAAGAAGGCGTCCAGCATGTCGTCGACGCCGCCGAGGCGCAGGGTGTGCCGGTGCTGGCGGTCGGCGACCTCGTCGATCCGCTGGAGTACCGGGAGGATGCCTCGGCCGGACAACTCGACCCGCATTTCTGGACCGACCCCGCCCGTATGAGCCTCGCGGTGGAGCACCTGACCGAGGCGCTGGAGGAGCACGCGGGCGTGGACCCCGCCGAGAACGCCGCGGCCTATCTCGACGAGCTAGACGCCCTCGATCGGCACATGGGCGATGCCTTCGATGCCATCCCCGCGGACCGTCGGAGCCTGGTCACCAATCACCACGTCCTCGGCTACCTCGCCGACCGCTACGACTTCGAGGTCATCGGCGCGGTGATCCCCAGCGGCACCACCCTCGCCTCGCCGAGTGCCGCGGACCTCGACTCGCTCGCCACCGCGATCACCCAGAACGACGTGCCCGCGATCTTCGCCGACTCATCGCAGCCCGATCGGCTGGCCCAGGTGCTCGCCGACACCGCCGACATCGAGGTCGAGGTCGTCTCGCTGTACTCCGAGTCGCTCACCGCCGAGGGCGAGGCGGCCACCTACCTGGGGATGATGCGCGCCAATACCGACGCCATCGCCTCCGCACTGTCCTGACGCACCCATCCACGAAGGAGTTATACCCATGACCAGACGACATGCGATCCTGCCGCTCGCGCTCGCCGCCACGCTCGCACTCGCCGCGTGCGGCAGCGAATCGGAGACCGACGAGGCCGGAGACCACGGCCACGACCACGGCGGCGGATCCATCGACCATCCGGTCGCCGTCACCTACGACGGCGGCATCCTCCTGCTCGACGGCGAGACCCTCGAGGTCGAGAAGGACATCGAGCTCGAGGGCTTCAACCGCCTCAACCCGGCCGGCACCGATGACCACATCCTGGTCTCGACATCCGAGGGCTTCCAGGTCCTCGATGCCACCGCGGGCGAACTCACCGACCTCGTCTTCGAGGCCGACACGCCCGGTCACGTAGTCCGGCACGCGGACAAGGCGGTGTTGTTCGCCGACGGCACCGGCGAGATCACCGTGTTCGATCCGCACGGCCTCGACCACGGCGAGATGCCCGAGACCGAGACCTACTCGACCCCCGAGGCGCACCATGGCGTCGCGATCGTATTGGAGAACGGCGACCTGCTCACCTCCCTCGGCGACAGCGAGACCCGGGTCGGGGCCCGCGTGGTGGACGCGGACGGCGAGGAGGTCGCCCGCTCCGAGGAGTGCCCCGGCGTGCACGGCGAGGCGACCGCGCGCGACGAGGTGGTCGTGATCGGTTGCGAGGACGGTCTGCTGACCTATGCCGACGGCGAGTTCACCAAGATCGACAGCCCCACCGAGTACGGCCGCATCGGCAACCAGGCCGGCTCGGACACGTCCTCGGTGGTGCTCGGCGACTACAAGCAGGATCCCGATGCCGAGCTGGAGCGCCCGACGCAGGTGTCGCTGACCGACACCGCCACCGGCGAACTGACCCTGGTGGACCTGCCCTCGAGCTACACCTTCCGCTCGCTGGCCCGGGGCCACGACGGTGAGGCACTTGTTCTCGGCACCGATGGTGCGATCCACGTGATCGACCCGGAGTCCGCCGAGATCACCGACTCGATCCCGGTGCTCGACGAGGAGTGGACCGAGCCGCTCGACTGGCAGCAGCCGCGGCCGGCGATCTTCGTGCGCGAGCACACCGCCTATGTGAGCGATCCGGCCAACCAGCAGCTCCACGCGGTGGACCTGGACTCCGGCGAGATCACCGCCACGGTCGATCTCGATGTTGCCCCCAATGAGCTCAGCGGGGTGCTCCACTCCCACTGAGAAGATAGACTCACCGGTGTGCGGCATTTCATGTCGCACACCGGTGAGTCGAGGAGTCCCCATGAAGACTGTCCGCAAGCCGCTGCCGATGAGCAGCACAGACCTCACCCTCGTTCAGTCCGTACGCGAGGATCCGGCCTATCGGGAGGCATTAGCGGCGGCCAGCGGCCGCAGCCTCGGCGACCATCCCAGCGAGGCGAGCGTGTTACGCGCGATCTTCGAGGCGGGCGCCGCCTCCGTTCGCGAACATGTCGAGGCAGTTGGCTACGCCGAACTCGGCGCCCAACGTGGTACGGAATCACGCCGTATCGCCCGACGCCGCCGGCCTGCCTGGGCTGACGAGGACTGACATGGCCTACGCGCGGGGCCAGATCCTCCACGTCCAGTTCGAGCACATCGATGAGCCCAAACTCATGCTGGTGGTCTCCAACAACATGCGGAACCAGAAGCTCGGCTCTGTCCTCGCCGTCCGCTTGACCACCACACGCAAACCCCGGTTGCCGAGCATCGTGGACCTCGGGGACGCCTCCGAGTCCGTCCATGGCCACATCGTGTGTGACGACATCGTCGAGGTCTATGACGACGAGGTGCTGACGGTCCGAACGTCTCTGTCTCCCACGACGATGTCCCGCGTCGACTCGGCGCTGGCGGCGGCACTCGCACTTCCGCCACCAGGTGACGTGGCACCATGACCCGGTGACCTCCCGCACCCGATCGGACCGGTGCCCCGGCGTTTTCCGGCCATGGATCGCCGACGACGGCGCGCTCGTCAGGCTCCGCTTGGCGGGCGCGCCGCTGCATCGTTTGCACGACCTCGTCGCGATCGCCGAGCGCTGGGGGGATGGAGCGCTGCACCTGACATCGCGAGCCAATCTGCAGATCCGCGGCGTGTCCCATGAGGACGGCTGCGTGCCTGCCGCCTTCGTCGAGGCGGTCACTGAGGCCGGTCTGCTGCCCTTCCCCGCACATGAGCTGATCCGCAATATCGAGATCTCGCCGATGTCCGGCCGCGCGGGTGGCCGCGCTGATGTGCGTCCCGTCGCCGCCGAGCTCGATCGACTGCTCTGCTCCGAGCACGCCCTCGCCGCACTTCCCGGGCGGTTCCTCTTCGTGCTCGACGACGGACGCGGCGATGTCGCCTGGCGCCCGCTCGATCTCGGTCTCCTCGCGCTCGATGACGACAGCGTCCAGCTCAGGATCGGCGACGAGGGGTGGGGGCCGGTCGTGACCATCGGCGAGGCCGCCTCCGCCCTCGCCGAGCTCGCCCGCGACTTCATCGACGCCCGCGGCACCGGACCGGACGCTCCATGGCACGTCGACGAGCTGGACCGCGCGCTCTGCCCGGGTGCGACCCGCGATCCGCGGACCCGGGTGTCGGCCGAGCCGTGGCCACCCGGCATCATCGAGCAGCACGACGGTCGCGTGGCGCGACACGTCCCGATCCCCGAGGGACGTCTCGACCGCACCGCCGCGCAGTCACTGCCCGATGAGGTCATCGTGACCCCGTGGCGCAGCGTGATCGTCCCCGACCAGGAGCCGCAATGACTATCCGCCCGAGCCGGCACTACGACTACATCGACGACGGACCCGCCATCTACGTCGACTCCTTCGCCACGATCCGCGCCGAGTCCGATCTGTCGCGCATCCCGGCGGATGCCGAGAAGGTCGCCGTGCGGATGATCCACGGCACAGGGCAGACGGATCTCACCCGCGATCTGGAGATCCACCCGCGCCTGATGACGGCCGCGCGCGGCGCGCTGCAGGCCGGCGCCCCCATCCTCACCGATGCGCACATGGTCGCCTCCGGCGTGACCCGGGCACGCCTCCCCCGGGACAACGAGGTGATCTGCCTGTTGCGCGATCCGGCGGTGCCCGACCTCGCGCGCAGCTTCGGCACGACCCGATCGGCGGCGGCGGTATCGCTGTGGGAGCCGCATCTGGACGGCGCGGTCGTGGCCATCGGCAACGCCCCCACCGCCCTCTTCCACCTCCTGGAGATGCTCATCGACGGTGCCCCCCGCCCGGCGGCGATCGTCGGTGTGCCCGTGGGCTTCATCGGGGCGGCGGAATCCAAGCAGGCGCTATCGAGCCTCGCGGACGATCACGGCATCGACATCCCCTATGTGACGGTGCACGGCCGCCGGGGCGGATCGGCCATGGCCGCCTCCGCCCTCAACGCCCTCGCCCAGGAGCGCGAATGAGCGCCGGGCGACTGTGGGGGGTCGGTCTCGGACCAGGCGACCCCGAACTGATCACCCGCAAGGCGGCCCGGCTCATCGCGTCCGCCGATGTCGTCGCCTATCACCAGGGGCCGGGCAAGCGCTCCAATGCTCGCCGGATCGCCGATCAGCTGATCTCCCCCGGAGTCGCCGAGGAGGTGCTCGAATACCCGGTCACCACGGGCACCACGCAGCACCCCGGCGGCTATGCCGGTGCGATGGCCGATTTCTATGAGGAGTGCGCGTCACGGCTCGCCGCACATCTGGAAGCCGGACGCGATGTCGTCGTACTCGCCGAGGGTGATCCGCTGTTCTACGGCTCCTATATGTACGTCCACGATCGGCTCTCGGATCGCTACGTGACCGAGGTGGTCCCCGGCGTGCCGGCCTTCGCCGCCGCGACCGCGCTCGCCGCCACCCCCCTGGTGCGACAGACCGATGTGCTCACCGTCCTCCCGGGCACCCTCCCCACCCCGGAGCTCGCCCGTCGGCTGGCCGATACCGATGGCGCGATCATCATGAAGCTCGGACGCACCTTCGGATCGGTGGTCGAGGCGCTGCGCCAGGCCGGCCGGCTCGACGACGCCCTCTACGTCGAGCGCGCGTCGATGCCCGAGCAGCGGTGGCTGCCGGTGCGGGATGTCGACCCGGCGGCTGTGCCCTATTTCTCGCTCATCGTCGTGCCCGGGGACTCGGTGGGTGCCCGATACGATGCGCCGACGCCAGTCGATGTCTCCTCCGCCCCGGAGGCCGAGCTGCTCGTCGTCGGCTTGGGCCCGGGACCGGACCGGTGGATCACCGCCGAGGTGACGGCCGCCCTGGCCGAGGTCGACCACGTGGTCGGCTACGGACCCTATGTCGAGCGGGTTCCCCAACGCGAGGGACTCACGCGTCATGTCTCCGGCAACACCGTCGAGGTCGACCGGGCCCGGCTGGCCCTGGATCTGGCGGCCCGTGGCGAGCGGGTGGCCGTCGTGTCCGGCGGCGATGCGGGGGTCTTCGGCATGGCCTCGGCGGTCTTCGAGGCGGCCGAGGATCCCGCCTACGCGGCCGTCCCGATTCGTATTCTGCCCGGCGTCTCGGCCGTGCAGGCCGTCGCGGCCAAGGCCGGCGCGCCGGTGGGCGCGGACTTCGCGGTCGTCAGCCTCTCCGATCGCCTCAAGCCGTGGGAGGTCGTGGCCGGACGTCTCGACCACATCGCCCAGGCCGACCTCGTGCTCGCGGTCTACAACCCGGCCTCGCGGTCGCGCACGACACAGGTGAGCGAGTTGCGCGACATCATGCTGCGGCACCGCGCGCCGGAGACGGTGGTCGTGGTGGGTCGCGATATCGGCCGGGCCGAGGAGTCGCTGACCGTGACCACCCTCGGCGAGTTCGACCCCACGGCGATCGACATGAAGTGCCTCGTCATCGTCGGCGCCTCCAGCACCCGCGTCACCCAGGCCGGTCAGGTCTGGTCTCCCCGCTTCGTCCGCTGACGCGGGCTGTCAGAAATCCCCGGCGAGACACTCACCCGGCTGCCCCGTGATCTCGGCGATCAGGTCGAAGTCCTGATCGAGGTGGAGAACGGTCAGCCCGGAGCGCTCGGCGATGGCGGCGATCAGGAGGTCCGGGATCTTCGCCGCCCGGTGATGACCCCGCCCGGCCAACAATCCCTGGACCTCGATCGCACGTTCTTCCATCGCCACCGTCACCGACTCGAGACGCAGCTTGGACACTGGTGGTCGCCTGATGACCGTGGACCAGTCAGCCCCAGCCGCCGTTGGGGTTGATGACGTGTCGCGTCACGCGAGGGAACCCGCGGTCAGCGACGTTTGAGGGAACGATCGCGGGACACGGCGTAGAGGAAGGACTCGCCGTCGCCATGGCGGGCCAGGGCGGGTCCGACGAGGATGACGGCCGCCTGCCGCACCCCCGCCGACGCCACCTGATCGCCGATATCGGCCAGCGTCCCGCGCAGCACCAGTTCATCGGGCTGGCTCGCGCGGAAGACCACGACCACCGGGCACGCCGGACCGTAGTGGGGCGCCAGCTTCTCGGCCAGCTCGCCCGTGCGCGTGATCGCGAGATGCAGCACCAGCGTGGCGCCGGTGGCGGCGAAGTTCTCCAGGGCCTCACTCTCGGGCATCGCGGTCGATCGTGCCTGAGCACGCGTCAGGACCACCGACTGGACGAGCTCGGGCACCGTCAGCTCAGCCCCGACGAGGGCGGCGGCCGCCGCATAGGCCGGAACACCGGGGGTGACATCCCACGGCACCCCCTGCGCATCGAGGCGACGGGTCTGCTCGGCCAGCGCCGAGTACACCGAGGGATCCCCGGAGCACAGCCGCACCACGTTGAGGCCCGCACCGTACGCGGCGACGATCTGCTCGATGATCCGGTCGAGGTCGAGATCCTGGGTGTCGACGAGGCGAGCGTCCTCACGGCAGTGTTCCAGCACCGCGTCGAGATAGGTGCCGGCGTAGAGGCATACATCGGCCTCGGCCAACAGACGCGCGGCACGGACGGTGAGGAGGTCCGCCGCGCCCGGCCCAGCCCCGACGAAGTGGACCGTCACCGCTTGATCGCCGACCACTGGGTGACGGCACGCGCCGGGGTCCATCCGGTGAAGCCGCCGATCGGCTCGGCGTGCTCGATGCTGATCCGGGTCAGCTCACCACCCTCGTGACGACCGTGCCACGAGGCGAGCAGCGACTCGGTCTCCAGCGTGACCCCGTGCGCCACGAACCGGCCGGCCGGCACCAACGCCTCCCACGCCGCATCGAGCACGCCCTCACGCGTCGCGCCTCCCCCGACGAAGACCGCATCCGGCCGCGGGAGATCGGCGAGCGCCTCCGGGGCGGTGCCTTCGACGATCTCGAGCTCGGGCACGCCGAGACGCTCGGCATTGCGGCGGATCCGCGCAGCGCGCTCGGGGTGACGCTCGATCGCCACCGCACGGTTGCGGGGATGGGCGCGCATCCACTCGATCACGACGGACCCGGCTCCCGCGCCGACATCCCACAGCAGCTCCCCGGCGCGGGGCGCCAGCCGGGCGAGGGCGCTGGCCCGCACATCGCGCTTGGTGAGCTGACCGTCATTCTCGAAGGCGTCGTCGTCGAGGCCAGCGGTGCGCGACCACCACGGCCCCGGCCCGTCGCACTCGATCGCGAGCACGGTCAGCGGAGGCGTCTTGCCGTGCCACATCCGGGCGAGGGCGTCGCGCCGGGACTCATCGGCGGATCCGAGATCGGACAGCGCGGTGATGCGGCTCTCGCCGAAGCCGGCGGCGGTGAGGATGGCCGCGACGTGGGTGGCGGTGGTGGAGTCGGAGACCAGGACGAGGAGGCGGGCACCGGGCTCCAGATGGCGCAGCAGCCGGTAGGCATCGCGGCCGACCAGGCTCACCCAGGAGGTGCTCTCGGCCGACCAACGCATCGCCGCGCGCGCCAGGGTGACCGAGGAGACGGCCGGTTGCACGTCCTCGATCGCCTCGGGGCCGAGCACGTCGAGGAGCGTCGAGCCGATCCCCGACAAGAAAGGATCGCCTGAGGCGAGCACCACCGTGGCGCGCGAGGACAGTTCATCAGCCCAGGACCCGAGGCCCGCACGCAGCGGCGAGGGAAGCTCGCGCTGCTCGGCCCCGATACTCGACGGCAGGAGCCCGAGCTGGCGCGAGCTGCCGATCACCAGATCGGCTCGCTCCAGTGCGGCACGCGCCCTCGGCGCCAGCCCGTCCCATCCGTCGGCTCCGATCCCGACCACGGTCACAGTCATGGCCGCCACTGTAACGAGGACGCGCAGAGTCCTCGGCCCGTGGCGGCGCGAACACGGGTAGGGATGATGATGCCTTCCGGTCGCCATAGCCGCCGCGACGCATCATCATCGGTGCGGACTGAGACGGATGATGATGCCTTCGGGTCGTCATGGCGACCGCAATGCATCATCATCGGTCCGCACCCGCCTCACCCCGGGAGCGACTGAGGGATCGGCTACGCTGGCGCACGCAGCCCGAGGTGCCTCCATGGGAGGAGAATCTGGGAATCCGGTGCAAGTCCGGAACAGGGCCCGCTGCGGTGACCCGTCGAAGGGCGGGAAGTCCGAAGACCGGCCTCGTGCTGCGGGGCGACGCGACCGCGTCGCCGACCCGAATGGCACGACGAGCGGGAGCCCCACATGCCAGCACGTTTTCCTTTCTGTGCCGTCGCCGGAGCCGACGACATGGCACTCGCCCTCACCCTCGCCGCGATCGCCCCGGACCTCGGTGGCGTCCTCGTGCGAGGTGAGAAGGGCACGGCCAAGTCCACGATGGTCCGCGCCCTCGCCGATGTCCTGCCGCCGATCGAGGTGGTCAGCGGAGACCGGTTCAGCAGCGATCCGCGCGATCCCTCGAGCCCGGACGGCCCCTTCGGCCCCGATCCGGCCACCGAGGAGCGACCCGTGCGGCTGGTCGAACTGCCCGTCGGCGCGACGGATGACCGTGTCCTCGGTTCGCTGCACCTGCACACCGCGCTCGCCGAGGGCCGCGCCGAGTTCGAGCCCGGCCTGCTGGCCAAGGCACACCGCGGCATCCTCTACGTCGACGAGGTCAATCTCCTGCACGACCATCTCGTCGACCTGCTGCTCGACGCCGCCGCGATGGGGCGGGCCACGGTGGAGCGCGACGGCATGTCGGTCGAGTACGCGGCGCGCTTCGTCCTCGTCGGCACGATGAACCCCGAAGAGGGCGAGCTGCGGCCGCAGCTGCTGGACCGGTTCGGCCTGACCGTCGACGTCGCCGCTCCCCGCGACCCCGAGCTGCGTGCCGAGATCGTCCGCCGCCGGCTGGCCTTCGACGCCGACCCCGAGGGCTTCGCGGCACGCTACGCCGACGACGAGCAGGAGCTGCGCGAGCGCATCACCACCGCGCAGAAGCTGTTGCTGGAGGTTGAGCTGACCGATGCCGTGCTCACCCGCATCGCCGAGATCTGCGCCGCCTTCGACGTGGACGGCATGCGCGCGGACATCGTCACCGCCAAGGCCGCCGCCGCGCACGCCGCCTGGCAGGGGCGCACCGCGATCGACCGCGACGACATCGCCGTCGCAGCACGCCTCGCGCTGCCCCACCGACGGCGACGCAATCCCTTCGACGCCCCCGGCATCGACGAGCAGGAGCTCGAGGACCTGCTCGGTGACGACGAGCCGGACGATCCGCAGGGCCCCGATGACGACACCGATCCCGACGGGGGCGGAGGCGGTGCCCCCGATCCCGGCCAGCCCGATGACGGCCCGGGTGAGGATGCCGCCGCTCCCCCGCCGCCGAACGGCGCGGGCGACGAGCAGGCCCCCGCGCCCACCTCCCAGGTACGCGCCGGGGAGGCTCAGCGCACCAAGACCTTCCGCGTCGCCGGCGTGGGCCGTGGCCAGGCCGGCCGCCGTTCCCGCGCCATCACCGACACCGGCCGTCGCATCGGCGCCTCCCCGGCTGCCGATGGCGGAGCCGTCGACCTCGGCGCCACCATCCGAGCGGCCATCCCCCACCAGGGCGTCCGCGGACGCACCGCGGGGCCGCTACGTCTCGCAGGTGACGACCTGCGCGTCGCCGTGAAGGAGGGGCGCGAAAGCAATCTCGTGTTGCTGTGCGTCGATGCCTCCGGGTCGATGGCCGCCCGCAAGCGGATGGCCCAGGTCAAGACCGCCGTCGTCTCGCTGCTGCTCGACGCGTACCAGCGCCGCGACAAGGTCGCGCTCGTCACCTTCCGCGGCGACCGCGGCGAGCTCGTGCTGCCGCCGACCGGCTCGGTCGACGTGGCCAAGGCCCGCCTCGACGACGTCCCGGCGGGCGGTCGGACCCCGCTGGCCGAGGGCCTGACCCAGGCCGCCGACGTGATCCGCCGCGAGCGGCTCCGCGACCCGAGGCGGCGTCCGCTGCTCGTGGTCGTGACCGACGGCAGGGCCACGCACGGCAGTGATGCCATCGCCCGTGCGCGTCGTGTGGCACAGCACCTCGCCGCCTCGGATGTCCACGCCCTCGTCGTGGACTGTGAGACCGGCCGCTTCACCCTCGGTCTCGCCCGCGAGCTCGCCGGGCACCTCGGTGCCGACTACGTCCCCCTCGGCGAGGTGACGGCCGACGGCCTCACCTCGGCGATCTCCGCCCATCTGCCCGAGAAGGCGGCCTGACATGCCCCAAGGACAGCCGCTCGTCGTGCCCGATGACGGGCTCACCACACGCCAGCGCCGCAATCGCCCGCTGCTGATCGTCAACACCGGCCCGGGCAAGGGCAAGTCGACGGCGGCCTTCGGTCTCGGCATGCGGGCGTGGAACCAGAGCTGGCGCATCGGCGTCTTCCAATTCGTCAAGTCCGCGAAGTGGCGTGTCGGTGAGCAGAGCGTCCTCGAGACCCTCGACGAGGTGCACCGCGAGACCGGCAAGGGCGGTCCGGTCGAGTGGCACAAGATGGGCTCGGGCTGGTCCTGGTCCCGCAAGCAGGGCACCGAGGACGATCACGCCGCCGACGCCGCGGAGGGCTGGGCCGAGATCGCGCGGCGGCTCGAACGCGAGGAACACGACCTCTACATCCTCGACGAGTTCACCTATCCGCTGAAGTGGGGATGGGTCGACGTCGACGAGGTGGTGGAGACCCTGCGGAACCGGCCCGGCCGTCAGCACGTCGTCATCACCGGACGCGATGCCGACCCGCGGCTGATCGAGGCCGCCGATCTGGTGACCGAGATGGCCAAGGTCAAGCACCCGATGGATGTCGGGCAGAAGGGCCAGCGGGGCATCGAATGGTGACACCCCTGCCGCGTCTCGTCATCGCCGCCCCCGCCTCGGGGCACGGCAAGACGACCGTGGCAACGGGACTCATGGCCGCTCTACG
The DNA here is from genome assembly GCF_002174305.1 of Aeromicrobium sp. PE09-221. Taxonomy (GTDB): domain Bacteria; phylum Actinomycetota; class Actinomycetes; order Propionibacteriales; family Nocardioidaceae; genus Aeromicrobium. Next base: position 32,244 of record NZ_MIJB01000030.1, read on the forward strand.
GCGCTCAGGCCGGGTGGTCAGCGGACACAAGGTCGGCCCGGACTACATCGACCCCGGCTACCACTCCCTCGCCACCGGACGGCCCGGACGCAATCTCGACCCGCGGATGGTCGGTGAGGACCGCATCGTTCCGCTGCTGCTGCACGGGGCCGAGGGCGCTGATCTCGCCGTGATCGAAGGCGTCATGGGACTGTTCGACGGACAGATCGGCGGTCGAGGCTTCGCCTCGACCGCGCACGTCGCCGCTCTGACCGGCTCTCCCATCGTGCTCGTGGTCGACGCCTCGCACGCCTCCCGTTCGATCGGCGCCCTCGTGACGGGCATGCGTGACTTCGACCCCGCCGTCACGATCGCGGGCGTCATCGTCAACAAGGTGGGCTCGGACCGCCACGCCCGCGAGGTGGTCGACGCCATCGACGCTCCCGTGCTCGGGGTCATCTCCCGCGACGACGGCATCGTCGCGCCCTCGCGTCATCTCGGGCTGGTGCCGATGGCCGAGCGGGATGACGCGGCCGCCGCCCTGGACCGGCTCAGCGAGCGCATCGCGCGCACGGTCGATCTGTCCGCCGTGGCCGATATCGCCCGCACCGCTCTGTCCCTCGATGCCGAGCCCTGGCGGCCACCGGCCCACACACCCGCGCGCAGACCGCGCATCGCGGTCGCGGGTGGACGCGCCTTCACCTTCCGCTACGCCGAGACCGAGGAGCTGTTGACGGCCGCCGGCGCCGAGATCATCGACTTCGATCCCCTCGAGGACACGTCCCTGCCCGCGGGCATCGACGGGCTCTACCTCGGCGGCGGCTTCCCGGAAGTGCACGCGGCCGCCATCGCCGCGAACGCGCCCATGCGCGCCGCCGTCCGCGAGGCGGTGCGCGATGGACTGCCGACCGTCGCCGAGTGTGCCGGGCTGCTGTACCTGTGCAGGAGCCTGGACGGCGCGCCCATGTCCGGTGCGATCGACGCCGACGCTCAGATGACCGGCCGGCTGACCCTCTCCTACCGTCAGGCGACGACGCCCGAGACATCGGTGCTGGGGCCGGCCGGCGTGACGGCGGTGGGCCACGAGTTCCACCGCACGCAGGTGACGCCCGAGCACGGCCCCCAAGCGGCGTGGACCTTCGACGCCCGCGCGGCGGGCTTCGCCTCGGACACGCTGCACGCCTCCTATCTGCATACCCACTGGGCCGGCACCCCCGGGATCGCCCGCGCCTTCGTCGACGCCGCCGCCTCCCCTGTACCCCGCGAACCCGTTGAGTGTGGGGGTACCTCCCTGGACAGAGCGCAGCGGAGTCCTCGGGGGAACGTTTGGACGGCAAAAGAGTCGATTTCACCGTCCGAACGTCACACTCAACGGGTGACTTCCCCTCTCGATCCGTTGCGGCATCACGGGGACGTGGAGGCGGTCGACGGGATGGCGGACTTCGCGGTCAACGTCTCGACCGATGCCCGTCCCGAGTGGCTGACCGAGGCGCTGGTCCGCGGGATCACGCGCTCGGATCGGTATCCCGATGCCCGCCCCGCAGCGCGGGCGATCGCGCACCATCTCGCCCGTCCCGTCGAAGAGGTCCTGCCCAGCGCGGGAGCGGCGGAGATCTTCGGCCTCGTGGCGCGCCTGCGGCGCTGGCGGAGGCCGGTCATCGTGCACCCCCAGTTCACCGAGCCCGATGTCGCCCTGCGGATGGCCGGCCACGAGCCGACCCATGTTCTGCTGCCCGGTCCCGACTTCGCGCTGGCGACCGATGCCGTCCCCGAGGACGCCGATCTCGTCGTCATCGGCAATCCGACCAATCCCACCGGCCGTCTGCACCGGGCCGTCGATCTGGAGCGGCTGCGCCGTCCAGGCCGTCTGCTGCTCGTCGACGAGGCCTTCATGGATGCCGTCGCGGGCGAGCCCGAGTCCCTCGTCGGCCGCTCGCTGCCGGACGTGCTCGTCGTCCGCAGCCTCACCAAGCTGTGGACGATCCCCGGCATCCGTGCCGGATACGCCGCCGGACCCGCCGAGGTCATCGCGGCGCTGCGCGAACTGCAGACGCCCTGGTCGGTCTCCTCTCCCGCGGTCGAGGCGATGATCGCCTGCCACACGCCCGAGGCCCTCGCGGAGGCCCGCGCCCGCGGTTCCCGCATCGCCCGCGACCGAGCGGTGCTGACCGACGGACTGAGCGAGCTCGGTGTGCGCTTCAGCCCTTCGGACGCACCCTTCGTGTTGGCCACGGTGGGCACCGGCGTACACGGTCGCCTCGCCGCGGCGGGTTACGCTGTCCGCCGCGCCGACACCTTCCCGGGTCTGGACGGACAGTGGGTGCGCATCGCAGTGCGCCCGCCCGCCCTCACCCGCAAACTCCTGACCGCCCTGAGGATCGAACTGTCATGACCTATGAGCTCAGCGTCGCCGAACGTCACGTGGTGATCGCCGGCGCCGGACCACGTACCGCGGCCACGATCTCCAGCCTGCTCGGCGAACGCGCCACCGTCACGGTCGTCGCCGACCGTCTCGACGCGACGGTGGAGGATCTCGTGGACCGCGGGCTGGTGCGACGAGCGATGGCCCTCGACGAGGCCCTCATCGCCGATGCCGACATCGTCCTGCGGGAGAATACCGACGCGCACGCCGACCGCCCGGCGTCGTCATCACTCGGCACGGTCACGCTCGTCGGCGGCGGTCCCGGGGACCCGGGGCTGATGTCGCTGGCCGGACGCGAGGCGATCGAGAAGGCCGATGTGATCGTGACCGACCGGCTCGTCCCCCATGCGGTGCTCTCCTGGGCCGCGCCGGACACCGAGGTCATCGATGTGGCCAAGATCCCCCACGGTCGGTTCACCCCGCAGGAGGAGATCAACCGCCTCCTGATCGAGGCCGCGCAGAGCGGTCGCGCCGTCGTGCGCCTCAAGGGGGGCGACAACTTCGTCTTCGGCCGCGGAGGGGAGGAGCTCATCGCGTGCGCCGAGGCGGGGATCCCCACCCAGGTGGTGCCGGGACTCAGCTCCGCGCTCGCGGTGCCGTCGGCTGCCGGCATCCCGCTGACCCATCGGGGACTGACCCAGGGCTTCGCCGTGGTATCCGGCCATGTCGCTCCCGGCGACCCCGCCTCCACCGTCGACTGGGAGGCGCTGGCGGCGAGCGGTCTGACGATCGTGATCCTGATGGGCGTGCGCCAGCTCGGCAGCATCGCCACCCGTCTGGCGGACGCCGGACTTCCCTCCTCCACACCCGCGGCCGTGATCGCCGATGGCACGCTCCCCTCACAACGGATGGTGCGGGCGACCCTCGAGGACATCGCCGCGCGGGCGGATGAGGAGGGCATCGGCGCTCCCGCGGTCACCGTCATCGGGCAGGTCGCCGGATTGGAGCTCAGATGATCCTCTGGCTACGGCACGGCGAATCGACCTGGAATGCGGCAGGGAGGATGCAGTACGACGTGCTGCATCCCGAGCTGACCGAGCGCGGGCGGGCCCAAGCCTCCACCGCCGCGGCTCTGCTCGCCGATCGAGGGATCGTCCAGGTATGGGCGTCACCCGCCGTCCGAGCCCAGCAGACCGGGAGGATCGCGGCCGAGGAGCTCGGCCTGGACCTGTGCACCAGCCCCCTGCTGGTGGAGCAGGCGGGCGGGGAGACCAGTGAGGACGTCGCCGATCGGGTGCGTCGCTTCGCCGACGAGGTCACCGGATCCGGGCCCGTCCTGGCGGTGAGCCATGGCGACACCATCGCCGTGGCCGCCGATGTGCTGGCGCGGCGGCGGATCGGCATCATCGCCAACGCCGAGTGGATCGAGACACCGTGACCGATGACCTCGGCGCCGGGCCCTCACCCAGGGTCTCACTACCGTGCCGGGGGTGGCCCTCGGGCGGCGACCGCCCGAGGGAGATGACATGCTCGGAATGGACCATCGCCGCCGATTCGGGGAGACCATGCGTACTCGATCACTCGTCCTCGCCACCGTCGCGCTCGCCTTCGGCCTCGGCGCCTGCAGCTCCGGCCCGCCCGAGGAAGACCCGGACCAGATCGCCGAGGTCGCCGTCGGCGCACTCGAGGAGGAGGTCGGGCAGCGTCCTGACGACTTCGACTGCGGCGACGACCCGGTGGTCATCGAAGAGGGCAACACCGTCGACTGCCTACTCACCGCCGGCAGCGACACCCTCGACGCCACGGTCACGATCTCCGATGTCGACGGGCGCGACTACCGCGTCAACGTCGAGGTCGCCCAGACCGTCAACCCCTGATCCTCGCGGCGCCACCCGCCCGCGCAGGCGGTGAGCTATCGCCCATCGACGATCACCGTCGCGATGTCTGAACCGAGCGCTGTGGTGAGCCATCACCCACCGCCCCGTAATGACCCATATGACCCACGCCTCATCGGCGGCGCGGACGGATCTCTATCCAGAAGCGAGACGGTGGCCTACGATGAGCGAGTCCGTGCTGCGGAAGACCGGTGGGAATCCGGCGCAGTCGCGCTACTGTGACACCTCCTCGAGGTGGAGCCAGACCCAAGGCGCGGACGTCCATCCGTTCGATGGGGACGCAGGTATCCCCGAGGAGGCCCGATGAGCCAGTCCGCCGTGCCCGCAACCGCGGTCACCCCCACCCCCTTGTCATTGCGCCAGATCGCGCCCTGGGCGCTCTTCAGCCTTCTGCTGGCTGTCGTGGTGCTCTACTTCGTCGGCGCCGAGCAGAGCGCCTTCGCCCTGCTCGCGGGCGACTCCGTGCACGAATGGGTGCACGACGGTCGCCATCTCCTCGGCTTCCCCTGCCACTGAGGGGCCGACGATGACTGATGCACGCACCTTCCTGATCCATGGCCTCATCGCCGGCCTGCTGGCCGGCATCGCGGCCTTCGCGGTCGCCGCGACCATCGGCGAGCCGCCCATCGACGCCGCCATCGCCGTCGAGGAGGGCCAGGCCGGCGAGCAGGGCCACTCCCACGCCCACGGCGAGGAAGACACGGCCGGAGGCCACTCCCATGGTGACGAGGAGGGCGGAATCACCCGTGGCCAGCAGGCCGGCCCGGGCCTCGCCACCGCCACGATCGCGCTGAGCACCGTCATCGGCGGGCTCGTCGGCATCGGTGCCGCCGTCGCGGCCGGACGCCTTGGGCGGCTCGGCATCGTCGGCTCCACCACCATCGTCGCCGCGGTCGGCTTCGTGTCCTTCGCGCTCGTCCCGTGGATCGCCTACCCGCCGAATCCCCCGGCCACGGGCAACGGCGAGACGATCGGCGAGCGCACTGCCGTCTACTTCTCCTTCGTCATCGTCTCGGTCGTGGCCGCGTGCGGGGCAGTGGCGCTGGCGCGGACACTCGCCCGGCGCGGTTCGCTCTGGGTCGCGGTGGTCCTTCCCGTCGCAGGGTACGTCGCCGTGGCGGTGTTGGCCTTCGCGGTGTTCGGCTCGATCGACGAGGTCCCCGACGAGTTCCCCGCCAACACGCTGTACTCCTTCCGTATGGGTGCGCTGGCCACCCAAGCCACGCTCTGGGCGGTCCTGACGATCGCGCTCACCGGCCTGATCCAGCGCACGACAAGCCACAAGGCGGTGGCCGCATGACCATCACCCCTCCCTCCCCGACCGCCCGCGCTGCGGCGACGGAGCACGTCGACGCTCTCGCGGTGCCCCGCGGCGCGCTCGGCCGGCTCGCCGATCTCGGCGTCTGGCTGGCGGCCGTACAGGACCGGGTCCCGCCGGAACCGCCCGAGCGCGTCCATGCCGTGGTCTTCGCGGGGGATCACGGGGTCGCCGAGCACGCGGTCTCGGCGTACCCGCGGGAGATCACGCCGATGATGGTGCGCGCCTTCGTCGCGGGCACGGCCGGGGTGGCGGTGCTCGCGCGCCAGCACGGCGTGCGCTTGCGGGTGCTCGATATCGCGGTCGATGCCGATCTCTCCGATCTCGGTGTCGACTCCTACAAGGTGCGCCGGAGCAGTCGTCCACTGCACCTCGAGGACGCACTGACGACCGAGGAACTGGAGCGGAGCATCGAGATCGGGCGGACCGTCGCGCGGGAGGAGATCGCCGCCGGAGCGCAGCTGCTCATCAGCGGTGACATGGGCATCGGCAACACCACACCGGCCGCCGCGCTCATCGCGGCGGTCCTCGGGCTGCCCGCCGAGGAGGTGACGGGACGCGGCACCGGCGTTGATGACGAGGGCCTGGTGCACAAGACCGAGGTGGTCGCGACGGCGCTGTCGCGCATCGGGGATCTCGACGATCCCCGCGGGCTGCTCGCGGCCCTCGGCTCGGCCGATATCGCGGCATCCGCGGGCTTCATGGCGGAGGCGGCCGAGGCCGGGGTGCCCGTGGTGGTGGACGGTCTCATCGCGGTGGCCGCGGCACTCCTCGCCGATCGGCTCAGCCCGGGGGCGAGCGCGTGGTTCGTGGCCGGTCATCGTTCGACCGAGCCCGCCCAGTCGCTCGCCTTGGACAAGATGGGCCTGGTGCCCGTGCTCGACCTCGGCCTGCGTCTCGGTGAGGGCAGCGGCGCGGTCGCCGCGGTCCCGTTGCTGCGATCGGCCGCTCTGCTGCTGAACGAGGTCGCCCGCCTCGATGAGCTCTGACCCTCCACCCCCTCGCGACTCTGTCGGGATCAGTCCCGACGGAGGATATGACTCGGTGGTCGTCATGGCAGCCCGGGAATCACATCTCGCGTCCGCCCCACCCACCACCGACACACGATGTGACTCCGTGGCCGCTCCAGCGACCATGGAGTCACATCGTGCGTCCGGGAGGGACGAGGGGTCAGAGGGCGAGGGTGCGGCCGGAGATCACGAGGGTGACGTCATCGAAGATCTCGGCGAAGCGCTGGTTCGTCCAGCCGAGCGCATCGCGGAAGACGCGCCCGGATCTATGCTCGGGCACCACCCCCAGACCGACCTCATTGGTGACCACGACGAGATCGCCCCCATGACCACGTACCGCCGCCAGAGCGGCCTCCAGCATCTCGCCGAAGGGCTGCTGCCAGTCACGCCGTTCCCAGAGGTCGAGATCATCGAAGCGCGCCGTCAGCCAGGTGCCGAGACAGTCGACGAGCACGGCGTCGCCGGACACCCCCGCCAGCGCGCGGGGCAGATCGGTGTCCTCGACCGTCGTCCAGTGCGCGGGGCGACGACGCTGATGGGCGGCGATCCGGTCGGCCCAGTCGGCATCGTCATAGCGCGGGCCGGGAGCGATATACGCGACCGCGGGCGCGGCGGCGAGCAACGACTCGGCGTGCGCCGACTTGCCCGAGCGCACACCGCCGGTCACGAGGGTCCTCATGGCTCGTCAGCGTACTGGTGGTGGACACGATGATCGCGCGGGCCGCCGGCCTGCTCGCCGGATATGCCCTCGACCGGGCCCTCGGCGATCCTCGCCGCTGGCACCCGGTGGCGGGGTTCGGACGAGTCGCCGGCACCGTCGAAGGACGCCTCTACGCCGACTCGGTCAGTCGCGGCAGCATGCACGTCGCGGTTCTGGTGGGCGGCGCGATCGCCCTCGGCACCGCGGCCGAGCGGCGGGGTCCTTTCGTCGGAACGATGTTCGCGACCTGGGCCGTGCTGGGTGGACGTTCGCTCGATCACGAGGCATCGGTCATCGGGGAGCGCCTCAGCGACGGCGATCTGCCCGGCGCCCGCCGGCGTCTCACTCACCTCGTCGGCCGCGACCCCTCCGGGCTGACCGAGGACGAGGTGGCACGTGCGGTGGTCGAGTCGGTCGCCGAGAACACCTCCGATGCGGTCGTCGCCCCGCTGTTCTGGGGAGCAGTCGCCGGCGTGCCCGGTCTGCTCGGGTACCGCGCGATCAACACCCTCGATGCGATGGTCGGCCACCGCAATGCCCGCTACGAGCGCTTCGGCAAGCCTGCCGCGCGTGTCGATGACATCGCCAATCTGATCCCCGCCCGGCTCGCCGCAGCGCTCGCGATGGCCGCCGGACCCGATCGACACGGGGCCGGCCGTGCCTGGCGGGAGGATGCCGCGGGCCATCCGAGTCCGAACGCGGGACCAGTCGAGTCGGCCTTCGCGGGCGCGCTCGGGATCCGCCTCGGGGGCACCAATGTGTACGGTGAGCGGATCGAACACCGGCCGGTCATGGGCGACGGCCGTCCCGTCACCCCCGCCGATATCGGCCCGGCTCGGCGGCTCGCCGCCAGGGTAGGCCATGGAGCCGCTCTCACCGCCGCCGCCATCGCCCTGCTGCGCCACCCTTCGACCGGGGCGGTGCGTAGGCGTCCATCCGACGGCTGAAAGGGACGCGGATTCACCGACCGATCATGCGAGACGGACGCTGACTCACCGCCGCGCCCCGGGACGGGTCACTCATCGTCCTCGCCGGAGGATGAGCCATCCATCACCACACCAAGGATGACCCCGAAGGCCGGCCCCACCGCAATCCAGAAGGCCTCACCCGTGGCCGCGAAGACTACGGCCCCGATGCCGGCACCGATGGCGATCCCTACACCGATCATGTCTCGATGCTAACAAGCTCAGCCCTGATCGAAGACGGAGTCGAACGCACTTTCCGGCGGCAGAAAGTCGAACTGCCGCAGGTATTCCAGCGCCTCGGGCGCGCCTCGCAGTCGATCCATGCCCGCATCCTCCCACTCCACCGAGATGGGGCCCTCGTAGCCGATGCGGGCCAGCGCCCGGAAGGCATCCTCCCAGGGCACGTCCCCGCGACCCGCCGAGACGAAGTCCCAGCCACGATGCTGGTTTCCCCACGGCAGGTGCGAGGACAGGATGCCGTTGCGGCCATTGCCCATCCGCATGCGCGTGTCCTTGCAGTCCACGTGGTAGATCCGGTCGGCGAAGTCGGTGATGAAGGAGACGGTGTCGAGCCCCTGCCAGACCATGTGGCTCGGATCCCAGTTGAGACCGAAGGCCTCCCGGTGGCCGATCGCCTCCAATGTGCGAACCGTCGACCAGTGGTCGTAGGCGATCTCGGACGGGTGCACCTCGTGGGCGAACCGCACTCCGCACTCGTCGAAGACGTCGAGGATCGGGTTCCAGCGGTCGGCAAAGTCCTGGTAGCCGGCGTCGATCGTGCTCGCCGGCACGGGCGGGAACATCGCGACGTACTGCCAGATGGACGATCCGGTGAACCCGACGACGACATCGACGTCCATCACGCGCGCCAGCCGCGCGGTGAGCTTGAGTTCCTCGGCCGCGCGCTGGCGCACGCCCTCGGGATCGCCATCACCCCACACCCGCGGGCCGACGATCGAGCGGTGCCGCTCATCGATCGGGTCGTCGCACACGGCCTGGCCCTTGAGATGGTTGGAGATCGCCCAGCAGCCGAGTCCGTGTCGCTCGAGGATCTCCTTGCGGCCCGCGATGTAGTCGGCATCGTCCCAGCGCCAGGCATCGAGATGCTCGCCGGAGACCGCGATCTCCAGACCGTCATAACCCCAGCCGGCGGCCAGCTCGGCCACCTCCTCCAAGGTCAGATCGGCCCACTGACCGGTGAACAGCGTGTACGGACGGCTCATGTCGGCTCTCCTTCGAGGGTCACGGTCTGCTGGAGGTCGCTGCTGCGGACGATCGCATCGAGCACATGCTGCACCCGCAGGCCGTCCTCGAAGGACGGCGACGGCTCGCGTCCCTCGGCGATCGCGTGCACGAACTCGGCCGCCTGCGTGGTGAACGTCGAGTCCCAGCCGAGCACATGCCCCGGCGGCCACCAGGCATCGAGATAGGGATGATCAGGCTCGGTCACCAGCACGCGCCGGGCACCGTCGCCCTCGTCGACCCACAGCTCGTTCAGCCGCTCGAGACCGAAGCTGAGCGCGCCCCGCGAGCCGTAGATCTCGAGGGTCAGGCCATTCTTGCGGCCGAAGGCCATCCGACTGACCTCGAGGCTCGCGATCGCTCCTCCGCTGAGCCCGAGCCGTGCCCAGGCGACGTCGTCGACGGTGACCTCCTCGGGGCCCCGCTCCCCCTCGCGCGAGTCGACGAAGGTGCGCAGCTGACCGCTCACCGTCGCCACCTCCTGTCCGAGGGTGAACCGCAGCAGATCGACCACGTGCGAGCCGAGATCGCCGAGCACCCCGGAGCCGGCCTGCTCCTGGCGCAGCCGCCAGGCCATCGGCGCCCGCTCGTCGGCAAGCCAGTCCTGCAGGTAGGCGGCCCGCACCTCCCGCACCTCGCCCACCACGCCCTCGGCGGTCAGCCGGCGGGCAAGCGCGAGGGCGGGGATGCGCCGGTAGTTGAAGGCGACCATCGATGACACGCCCCGGTCGCGGGCCGCGGCGGCAGACGCCGCGAGCTTGCGGGCCTCGTCGAGGGTATTGGCGAGGGGCTTCTCGAGCAGGACGTGCTTGCCGGCATCGAGCGCCGCCAGCGCGATCTCCTCGTGTAGATGTCCCGGGGTGCAGATGTCCACGACGTCGACATCGGCGCGGTCGAGCACCGCTCGCCAGTCGGTGGCCGACTCCTGCCAGCCGTACTGGCGCGCGGCTGCGTCGACCCGCTCCCGGTCGCGTCCGACGATCACCCGCTGGGCGACCGTCGGCCCTCCCGGGTAGAAGGCGCCGACATTGCGCCACCCGTTCGAGTGGGCCTTGCCCATGAAGGAGTATCCGATGACGGCGATGCCGAGCTCTGGTCGTGCGGAGTTCATGCGATTCCCCCGGTGCTCGATGAGGTGAGGTCGCGCAGGAAGGTCAGGCCCTCCCGGGCGAGGTCGTCCTGCGTCGGTGCCAGCGGCCGCCAGATGGAAGCGGCGGTGGCGATGGTCTGGTTGCCGGCGGCGAAGCTCTCGATCACCAACGGGCCACGGTAGTCGACTTCGTCGAGCGCGCCGACGATCTCGGTCCACCAGGTCTGGTCGCCTCCCGGTGCGCCGCGGTCGTTGCCGCACACCTGCATGTGGACGAGGTGTCGACCGGCAGCCCGGATCGCGGACGCGCTCGACCGCTCCTCGATGTTGAGGTGGTACGTATCGAGGGCGAGACCGAGGCCATGGCCCAGGAGACCGTCGAGGCCGGTGAGCGCCTGGTCGACGGTGTTGACGAGCGAGGTCTCGTAGCGGTTGAGGGGTTCGATGCCGAGGCGGACACCCGCGCCGGTCGCGTGCTCCACGACCGGCGCGAGAGCCTCACGCCATTGTCCGTAGGCGCGCTGTCGTTCGTCCGGGTCCATCGCCCACACCCGGCCGGTGGCCGAGTAGAAAGGCCCGCACACACTGCTCGCACCGATCGTCGCCGCGAAGTCGACACAGGCGCGCAGGTAATCCCGCGTCTCCGGCGCATACTCGGGACGGAGCAGATCGTGCCCTGCGCCCATCGCGCCGACCACACAGGGGATCAACCCGGTGCGGTCGAGGGCCGCACGGACCCGGTCCGGCGAGAGATCGCCGGCCTTCTCCAGCGGCAGTTCGACCGCGTCGAATCCGAGCTCGGCCACGTGGTCCAGCACGCGGTCGACGTCATCATCGGTGAGCGGCGACAGCCATACCCAGGTGTTCACTCCGAGCGGACGCACCGGTCTCTCCTTCCTGTGAGTACCCGTTGAGTGTGGGGGCACTGCCCTTTCCCCCACTCGCTAGCGCTCGCGGGAGGTGCCCCCCTCCGCTCTGCGGAGTGCTTGGGGGAACGTTTGGATCGTGATACGACCGATTCGAGCGTCCAAACGCCACACTCAACGGGTACCTTCGTCAGCGGTCCTGCCAGGCCTCGGGGAAGCCGGGAAGACCGTCGCCACCGAACTTGGCGTAGTGGCCGTCGGGCATGCCCTCGTTGTCCGCCAGGTACTGTGCCCGCTCGTCCTCGGTGATCGGCGTCTGCGGCAGGACCCATTCAGTCGGGACCTCCTCGCCGGCGAAGATCCGCTGGACCGCGAGCAGCGGTGTGCGCCACTGGAAGTTCGAGTACACCGGCGCGAGCCCGGTCAGGCCCGTCTCCTCCCACTTGCGCAGGAAGCTCATCTCGTCCTCACCCGTCATCACCGGGTAATCGACCCCGGCGTCCTCGAAGGCCTCGATCGCGGCCACCGCGCCGTCACCGGCGTCCATCCAGATGCCGTCGACATCCCCCTGGTTGATCGCATCGGTCACGACCTGCTTGATCGTCGCCGGATCGCCCTCGGTGAAGTGGTCCTCGGCCTCGATGCCGTTGTCCTCGAAGATCTTCTCGGCCGCGGCCCAGCGGGTCTCCAAGACGTCGACACCGGGCAGGATCCGCAGCGCGACCACGCGATCGCCCTCGTCGAGTTCCTCGACGAGGAAGTTGGCGGTGTCGATGCCCCAGGCATAGCCACCGATGGGGTGGATGAAGGTCGTCGGGCAGTCGGTCTCGACGCCACGGTCGAAGACCACCACCGGCTTGCCGGTCTCGCAGGCCCGTTCGACGGCCGGGGTCATCGCGGCGGTCGAGTTGGGCGAGATGACGAAGGCATCGCAGTTGCCCTCGCTGATGAAGTAGTCGATATCGGCGATCTGCGTGTCATCGGAGTCCTGGGCGTCGCGCGTCTCCATCTCGGAGATGACGCCCTCGTCCTGGAGCGCCTGCAGCTGCTGCTGCATCGTGATCCAGCCGGTCTGCCGCCACGGGTTGCTGATGGAAGCATTGGCGAAGCACACCTTGCCGGCCTCATCGCGTGCGAACTCCGAGGTGTCGGTCATGTCACCGTCGATGTACTGCAGCCACGGGGTCTCCGGGTCGCCCTCGAAGGTGGCGTCGCGCTGCTCGTCCTGTTCGTCGAAGTCGGCTTGGACGAACCACTCGGTGTCGTCGGACCCCGAGCCCTCGTTCGTGTCGGAGATCTCGTCGGTGCTGCAACCGGCCAGCGCCACGAGGGCCGCCGCCGACGCCACCGCGAGCGTCCTCTTCATGGTCGTGCGCATCAGCTGTCTCCTGTTCGTCGTGACCCCGGAGGGGCCGGTGGGGGTGATGAAGCCGAGGGGGCGGGTTCAGGTTCGCCGCGGGTGGGTCGTCGGACGGCTCGCCAGGTGCGTCCGGCCAGCGCGACGGCGACGATGATGATGACGCCCTGCACCGTGTTGCGCCAGGTCGACTGGACGCCGAGCGAGGTCAGCAGCAGGAACAGCAGTTCCAGGGCGTAGGCACCGGCCGCGGCCGACAGCACCCAGCCGCGCCCGCCGCCGAGCACCACGCCGCCGACCACCACCGCCGTGATCGCCGCGAACTCATAGCCGGAGCCGACCGACGGGTGCACGCCCGCGTAGCCGACGAGCAGGATGCCCGCGACGGTGGCCGACAGCGATGAGATGACGAAGGCGCGGGTCTTGAGCCACCACACCGAGGTGCCGGCATAGCGGGCAGCGTCGGGGTTGTCGCCCACGGCCACGAGGGTGCGGCCGAAGGGGCGGCGCATGAGCCAGGCGGCGAGGGTCGCGAGCACCAGGAAGATCAGCAGCGAGTACGGGATGATGCCGAGGATCGGCACATCCTGGATGCCCCCGCGGCCGATATTGCGGAAGGCATCGGACGGATTGCCGGTCGCGGCGCCACCGGTGATGTAGCGGACGAGTCCGGTGAGCGCGAGCATCGTGCCGAGCGTGACGATGAAGCTCGGCACCTTCAGCAGCGTCGTGGCGAGGCCGTTGACGATCCCGATGAGCGCGCCGATGACGAGCATGAGCACGAGACCGGGCACGATCAGCGCCTCGTCCTGTCCGATGACATTGCCTGCCACCACGACCTGGGTGGCGATCACGGCGGCCATCGAGAGGTCGAACTCGCCACTGACGATGACGTAGTACTGGCCCATCGCGGCGATGGCGATCGGCGCGGTGCGGCCCGCGAAGCGGATGAGGGAGCCGGGATCGGCGAAGTTCGGATTGGACACGATGATCGCGATCAGCAGCAGCCCCGCGAGCACGAAGACCGCACCTCCCGGTGTCCTCAGGGCCGTGAGGATCCGCTGGCCCGCATCGCTGTCGTGCGCCGGGAGGACGCGCACCGCCGTCGAACGCTCGCTTCGCTCGCTCATCGGGCCTCCTCCTCGATCGCGGCCTGCCCTGGTGGCGGCTCGGCGCCGAATCTCGGTGGCCGGCGGTCGATCTCACGCCGTGCGTAGACGGCCACGGCGACGATGATGACGACCCCACGCACCACGTCCTTGAGGAACGGGTTCAGTTCCATGACGCCCATGACGTTGTCGAGCACGGCGAAGATCGCGACGCCGGCGATCGTGCCGACGACATTGCCCTTGCCGCCACCGAGCAGCGTGCCGCCGAGCACGACCGCCGCGATCGACATGAGGTCGTAGCTGCCCTGCGCGCCGACGGTCGGCTGCCCGACCCCGAGTCGCGCGAGCAGCAACAGCCCGGCGACCGCCGAGAGCATCGAGCAGATGACATGCGCGGCGACCACCGGGGACGTGGTGCGGACACCGGACATCCGGGCGATATCGGCATTGCCCCCGACGGCGTAGAGATGGTGGCCGAGACGGGTGCGCCGGAGCAGGAGGATCGCCAGCATCGCGAAGGTGAGCATGATGAGCGTCGCCATGGGCACGGGGCCGATCCGTGTCGCATCGAGCAGGCGGAAGGCGCGCGGAGCCTCGCCGTGACTCCCCTGGTAGTTCGAGGCGAGATAGCCCGAGAGGATCAGGCCCATGCCGAGCGTGGCGATGAAGCCGTGCACCGCGAGCCGGCTGACGACGAGGCCGTTGACCAGGCCGATCGCGGCACCCACCAGCAGGGTCACCAGGACCGCCGGCACGATGCGGCCGGTCTGCCCGGCCATGAGACCGCCGGCGGTGACGCTGCTGAGGCTCACGACGAAGGGCACGGACAGGTCGAGCGAGCCGACGAGGATGACGAGCGTCTGGCCGACGGCGATGAGCCCCAGGATCGTCATCATCGTGAAGACATTGTCGAGATTGCCGATGCTGAAGAAATTGCGTCCGCGCGAGGCGGTGATGCCCGCTCCGACCACCACGGCCAGGAGCAGGACGAGGTAGACGATCGTCGTCGAGCTGAGCGATCGCGCCACCCGCATCTCGCTCATGCTCGGTCCTCCCTCCGGCTTGGGCGCGGCGCTCATGAGGCGGCCTCCCTGACACCGGTGGCGAGGGCGAGGACGGTCTCCTCGCTCGATCCGCCGGGCAGTGTGCCGGCGAGGCGTCCGTCGCGCATCACCAGGATTCGATCCGACATGCCGATCACCTCGGGCAGCTCGCTGGAGACCATGAGCACGGCGACGCCCTCCGCCGCGAGGGTGCGCATGACCTCGTAGATGGCGTGCTTGGCGCCGACATCGATGCCGCGGGTGGGCTCGTCGAGCAGCACCACCTGGGGCCGGGTCACCAGCCAGCGGGCGAGAACGACCTTCTGCTGGTTGCCGCCGGAGAGGAACTGCGCCTCCTGGGCGAGGGATCGCGCCGCCACCGCGAGGGAGCCCAGCAGCTCGGGGATCTCGTCGCGTGCCGCCGTAGTACGACCCGGTGTCACGCTGCGGACGACCCCGAGGGCGTTGTCCCCGATGGACTGGTTGAGCGCGAGCCCGGTCGCCTTGCGATCCTCGGTCACGAGCGCGAGGCCGGCGCGGATCGCCTGGCGCGGCGAGCCGATCCGCTGCGGGCGACCACCGATCGACACTGTCCCGCGGGTGAGGGGCTCGATGCCGAAGACGGCCTCGAGCAGCTCGGTGCGGCCTGACCCCTGAAGCCCGGCGATGCCGACGATCTCCCCGGCGCGGAGCGTCAGGTCGATGCCGTCGACGTGGTCGTTGCCCGCGCCGGCCAGCTGGAGCCGTACCTCGCCGACGACGGTGCCCGGCTCCGGGTCGGGGAAGAAGGAGGACATCGGCCGGCCGACCATGAGCCGGACGAGGGTGGACTCGTCGAGCTCGGACGCGGGGCGGGTATCGACCTGGGCACCGTCCTTGAGCACCGTGACCGTCGTGCACAGGTCCAGCACCTCGCGCAGCCGATGTGAGACATAGACGATGCCCACACCGCGTGCCGTGAGCGTGGCGATGATGTCGTAGAGGAGCGCGACCTCGTGGTCGGCCAGTGCCGCCGTGGGCTCGTCCATCTGGATGACGCGGGCGTCGAGACTGACGGCTTTGGCGATCTCGACGATCTGCTGCTCGGCGACCGAGAGCCTGCGTGCGCGTGTTCGTGGATCGAGGCGGGTGATGCCGAGTCCTTCCAGCAGCTCCCGGGCCTGGCGCTCCATCGCTCCGACGTCGACGAAGGGTCCACGTCGCGGCTCCCGGCCAAGGTAGATGTTCTCGGCGATCGTGCGCTCGGGCAGGAGATTGAACTCCTGGAACACCGTGGCGATGCCGGCGCGCTGGGCCTCGACCGGGTGCGCGAAGGAGACGGTGCTGCCGTCCACCTCGATGGTGCCCTCATCGGGCTGGTGGACCCCGGCGAGGATCTTCATGAGCGTCGACTTGCCCGCCCCGTTCTCGCCGACGAGGCCCACGACCTCGCCCGGGCGCACGTCCAGGCTCGCGCCGTGCAGCACACGATTGCCCAGGAAGCTCTTGGCGACCTGGCGCACGCGCAGCAGCGGGTTCTCATGTTCCACAGCAGCACTGTGACACAAGACACGTACTTTTGTCGAGAGTTCGGTAAAAGATGTTTGCTGGACGTTCAGAAGCCGGAGTGGTTGAATCATCGCGTGAAGACCAGCGACGTGTTCGCGCTGTTGCAGCGGGAGAACCGGCCGATGACCCGCGCCCAGCTGGCGGCCTCCACCGGTCTCGCCCGGTCCACCGTCGCCGCCCGGGTCGACACGCTGCTGCGTCTCGGACTCGTCGCCCCCTATGGCGACGGACGATCGACCGGAGGGCGCCCACCCTCGCTGCTGGCCGTCAATCCACAGGCCCGCGTCGTGCTCGCAGTCGACCTCGGCGCCACCCACGCACGCGCGGCCGTCGCCGACCTCTCCGGCGAGCTGCTGGCCGAGGAGCGTGCCGATCTCGACATCGCCGACGGTCCCGAGGCGGTGCTCTCCTGGGTCGAGGATGCGGGTCGTGCGCTGCTGCGACGGGCCGGACGCCCGCTCGCCGACCTCGCTGCGGTCGGCATCGGTCTTCCCGGACCGGTCGAGCATTCCACCGGCCGTGCGATCAATCCGCCGATCATGCCCGGCTGGGACCGGTACGACGTGCCCGCGCGGATCCAACGGGCCTTCGCGGTGCCGGTACTCGTGGACAATGACGTCAACATCATGGCCCTCGGGGAGCAGCACGCGCAGTTCCCCGAGGCCCAGGACCTCGTCTTCATCAAGGTCTCGACCGGGATCGGCGCCGGCATCATCGCCGGTGGTGAGCTGCAGCGCGGAGCCCAGGGGACGGCCGGAGATGTCGGGCACATCCGCGTGGGCCGGCCCTCCGAGGTGGTCTGCCGCTGCGGCAATGTCGGCTGTCTGGAAGCCGTGGCGGCGGGCCCCGCCCTCGCCCGGACGCTGCGTGAGGACGGGATCGACGTCGACGGCGCTGCCGGCCTCGTCGAGCTGGTGCGCTCGGGCGATCTCCAGGCGATCCACGCCATCCGGCAGGCCGGTCGCGACCTGGGGGGCGTCCTGGCGATGATCGTCAACTTCATCAACCCCTCCGTCGTGGTGGTAGGCGGGGCCCTGGCCGCCGCAGGCGAGCAGTTCGTCGCCGGTATCCGCGAGGTGGTCTACGCCCGTTCGCTGCCGCTCGCCACCGAGCATCTGCGCATCGTCACCTCGGTCACCGGCGAACGTTCGGGCGTGCTCGGTGCTGCCGCCATGGCGATCGCTCACGCCCTCTCCCCCGAGGCGATCGAGGAGGCCAGCCTCGCGCTGAGCTCCTGACACCCGTCCCTCGGCGGCGGAACGACATCAACCTCATCGCCCCTTCGATGACGTTGACCACGTACCGCCGCGATCGTGCTGCCGGGCACTCGCCGCGCCGTTACCGTGAAGACATGACCTCCCCCCAGGCCCTCCGCAAATCCCTCGACGGCAAGTGGCGCCATGTGCGCGAGCAGAGCCGGATCGAGCTCGCCTCGATGGACCTCGCGTACGACCACTCACTGTCCCTGCACGAAGCCCGCGAGAGGGTCCTGGGCCAGTTGAAGCAGCTCGTCGACACAGGGACGCCCGCTGCCGGATTCCGCACCGAGAACGGCGGTACCGGCGACCCGGGAGCGGCCGTCACCGGTATCGAGATGCTCGCGCAGTTCGATCTCTCGCTGATGGTGAAGGCCGGGGTCCAGTGGGGGCTGTTCGGTGGCGCGATCGAGAATCTCGGCACCGAACGCCATCACGCGATGATCCCCGACATCATCGACCTCTCGCTCCTCGGCTGCTTCGCGATGACGGAGACCGGCCACGGCAGCGACGTGCAGAGCCTGGAGACCACCGCCACCTACGATCCCTCAAGCGACGAGTTCGTGGTGCACTCGCCCACACCGAGCTCGCGCAAGGACTACATCGGCGGGGCGGCCGAGCATGCCCGGGTGGCGGCAGTCTTCGCCCGGCTCGTCACACTCGGTGATGATCACGGTGTGCACTGCTTCGTCGTCCCGATCCGCGATCAGAACGGCGATGACCTGCCAGGAGTGACGACATCCGACTGCGGCCACAAGGGCGGCCTCGGCGGCGTCGACAACGGGCGGATCATGTTCGACCAGGTGCGCATTCCGCGCGAGAACCTGCTCGATCGTTACGCCCAGGTCGATGATCAGGGCACCTACTCCTCGCCCATCGAGAGCCAGGGTGCGCGCTTCTTCACGATGATCGGCACCCTCGTGCGCGGGCGGGTCAGCGTCGGGGGCTCCGCGAGCGCGGCAACGGAGGTGGCCTTGAGCATCGCCGGGCGCTACGCGCTGCGGCGCCGGCAGTTCGACGGCCCGTCCGGCGAGGTCGTATTGATGGACTACCGGGTCCACCAGCGTCGGCTGCTGCCGCTCATCGCGCGGTCCTATGCCTTCCGCTTCGCCCAGAACCAGCTGGTGGCACGCATGCACCGCATCCAGACCGAGGACGACCCTGACCCCACCGCCCAGCGGGAACTGGAGAGCCGCGCCGCCGGCCTGAAGGCGATGCAGACCGAGCACGCCACCCGCGCGATCCAGGAGGCGCGCGAGGCTTGCGGCGGCGCCGGCTATCTCGCGGAGAACCGGCTCACGACGCTCAAGGCCGATACCGATGTCTTCACGACCTTCGAGGGCGACAACCACGTGCTGCTGCAGCTCGTTGCCAAGGAGATGCTGACCTCCTATGCCAAGGAGGTCGACGGCCTGGATCCCCTGGGAATGGTGCGCTTCGCGGCGGCATCGATGGCCGATATCGTCAAGGAGCGCACCGCGGCCGCCAACCTCATCCAGCGGCTCATCGACGCCCGGCCGGGAACCGACGACGAGCACGATCTGCTCGACCGCGGCACCCAGTTGAACCTCTTCGAGGATCGCGAGCAGCACGTCATCGAGACGGCCGCGCGACGGCTGCAGGATGCGGGCGGCGCCGACCCGGTGGAGGCCTTCGAGATGTTCAACAACGCCCAGGATCATGTGCTGAAGATCGGTCGCGTCCATATCGAGCGGGTCGTCCTGGAGGCGTTCACCGCCGGCATCGCACGCTGCGAGGACGAGGAGACCGCCGACCTGCTGCGCGATGTCTGCTCGCTCTACGCGCTGAGTGTCATCGAGGAGGACAAGGCCTGGTTCATGGAGCACAACCGGATCAGCGACGACCGGGCCAAGGCGGTGACCGCCGAGATCAACCATCTCCTCGCGAACCTGCGCCCGCACACCGAGCTGTTGATCGAGGGCTTCGGCGTCCCCGAGGACACCCTCGACGCCGCCATGCTCGCCTGACTGTGAGGATTTACAGCGCAGCCTGATGGTGCTGGGCTGTGGTCGGTGGCTGTGAGCGTGACCCTTCGCCTGACTGGCCTCGTGCCTTTGCCGCGACTTGTCCGCTCGTAGTCGCCGGCCCCGGCCCGGTCGGAGTAGCTGGCCTGATCAGGAGCTTGACCGACCGGTGTTCGCTCACCGGTCGTGTCTCATCACAGTCCTGCCGAATCTCCGCCCCGGACCGGAACCACATCCGCTCAGAATGCATGACCAGTGTGACC
>NZ_MIJB01000031.1 GCF_002174305.1 Aeromicrobium sp. PE09-221
TTCGTGTCCGATGATTCCTGGGACCACGGACTCGAGCCCGCGATCGATCTCGCACTGCTCGGCCGTTACTACGAGCGCTTGGGCGACCACGCCGTCAACATGGCCCGCCGCGTGGTCTTCCTGGTCACCGGGGAGCTGCCTGTCGGCGGCTGAGACCCGCGCTGGTCGCGCTGGTCCACCGATGAGAACGGGCCGCCCCGAGGGGCGGCCCGTTCTCATCGGTGTCGGTGGAACTCACTCCGCGGGTTCGAGGCCCGCGGCGTCGAGCTCCTCGAGCTGCTCTGTGCTCGGGGTCCGGGACTCCGTCGCGACCGAGGAGTACATCTCGCTGCGCGCGACGACCGGGACATTGAGCGAGACCTGCCCACCGGAGGCGAGGTTCAGGGTCAGCAGGGCGTAGCGGCCCTCGACGATCTCGTCGTCCTCGACGATGATCTCGCCGTCGGCGCCCACCGGGGCGAGGAGCTCTGCCCTGAGCTCGATGCCATTGGGCAGGTCGACGAGCGTTGGCGTGCCCGAAGGGGTGGCGTTGACGTCGGTGCCGCTGGCGGTGACCTCCACCGACTCGACGACCTGGTCCTCCGCCCGGGCAAGCAGGGCTCCGGAGAAGGTGGCCGTGCCGTCGCCGTTGTCCACGAACAGTCCGTTGTAGATCTGCACGGGCGCGTCGATGTCGCGCAGATTGGCGCCGATCGACTGCTGGTACTGCTGGTTGGTCTGCGCACTGAAGCTGGTTCCGCAGGCGGACAGCACGAGCGGAGAGGCGGCGACCAGGGCGATGGCGGCGATGCGGCGTCGTCGAAGGCTCACGGTCTGCATCGTATCGGAGGGCCCGGCCGCCGGCGAAAACGGCCAGGAAGTACGTCCGAAACCCGTGATATCCTGGGTGTCGAGGAAAGGTGCAATGTCTATGGCTTTCACTGTCGGCGAAACCGTTGTGTATCCGAATCACGGCGCTGCAGTCATCGAAGACATCGAGACACGAACGATCAAGGGGGAGATCCGCGAGTACCTCGTTCTGAGAGTCCTGGCGCAGAGTGACCTCGTCGTGCGCGTCCCGGCGTGCAATGTCGATCTGGTCGGTGTGCGCGATGTGGTCGACGAGGCCGGTCTGGAGCGGGTGTTCTCGGTGCTGCGAGCCGAGCACGTCGAGGAGCCCACCAACTGGTCCCGCCGCTACAAGGCGAATCTGGAGAAGCTGCACTCCGGAGATGTGCTCAAGGTGGCCGAGGTCGTCCGCGATCTCTGGCGCCGCGACCATGAGCGGGGCCTGTCGGCCGGTGAGAAGCGGATGCTCTCCAAGGCCCGGCAGATCCTCGTCTCGGAGCTGGCGCTGGCGGAGAACACCAATGAGGACAAGGCCGAGACCCGCCTCGATGAGGTTCTCGCGTCCTGAGTTTCCTGCCTAGCGGAACGGCGCCGGATCGACTGATCCGGCGCCGTTCGTCGTCTCCGCGGGCGCCGGTGGGGTGCGTGCCGTTCAGCCGAGCAGCAGAGCGGTGGCGATCGCCGCGATCCCCTCGCCTCGGCCGGTGAGTCCGAGGCCGTCGGTGGTGGTGCCGGAGACGGATACGTGAGCACCGATCGATGCGCCGAGCGTCTGCTGCGCCTCGCCTCGGCGCGAGCCGATCCTCGGACGGTTTCCGATGACCTGCACCGCGACATTGCCGATCTCCCAGCCCTCGGCGCGCACGAGTCGGGCGGTCTCCTCCAGGAAGACCGATCCCGAGGCGCCCGCGAACTCCGGTGACGCCGTGCCGAAGCGCTCCCCGATATCGCCCAGCCCCGCCGCCGTGAGGAGGGCGTCGGCCATGGCGTGTGCGGCGGCATCACCATCGGAGTGGCCGTCCAGACCGGCCTCGGCATCGGGCCAGTACAGTCCGGCCAGCCAGAGCTCACGGCCGGGAACCAGCCGGTGGACATCGGTGCCGATGCCGACACGGGGAAGCGCAGCCATGTCGACAGCGTAGTGGGAGTGCCTGGTCGGCGAGTCGTCGTCCACAGGCGGGGCGGGGTCCGGCATCGTCCACAGGTTCGCTGAAAAGGGTGGTCGGGGAGTGACGACGCTGCCTACCGTCAGTGGAATGGATCGACCGGATCGGTCACACTGAAGGGGTGTTGGGCATGGACCTGCAGACCTGGGTGTCGCTGTTCGCCGTGGTGGCGAGCTTTGGCAGCCTGTATGTCATGCTGCGGCGCGAACTGGGCAGCTTCCGTGCCGAGCTCAAGGCTGATATCGCCGCGGCGCGGGTGGAGTTCCGTGAGGGGATCGCGGATGCCAAGGCAGAAGCGAAAGCCGATAGCGACCGGGTGCGGGTGGAGTTCCGTGAGGGGATCGCGGATGCCAAGGCAGAAGCGAAAGCCGATAGCGAGCGGGTGCGGGTGGAGTTCCGTGAGGGGATCGCGGATGCCAAGGCAGAAGCGAAAGCCGATAGCGAGCGGGTGCGGGCAGACGTGAGGGCTGGGATGGAGTCGCTGGCCACGCGGATGGACCGCCTGGATGGCCGGATGGACCGCCTGGAGGATCGGATGAATCGCCTGGACGATCGTGTGTATCTCCTCGCGACCGGGCTGCGCCCCTACCTGGAGCAGGCTCCGCAGGCTGGCGGTAGCGGCGCCTGATGGCGCGGGGCGAGGCCCCCACCGGCGCGTCGGCCGACCACAGCCCCGCGGCCGATAGGGTTGGACCCGTGACCCTCCATCTGTATGACTCCGCGACACGGCAGATCCGGCCGCTCGACCCGGTGGTGCCGGGTCGCGTCGGGATCTACCACTGCGGGTTGACGGTGCAGGGACCGCCACACATCGGTCATATCCGCAAGGAGGTGGTCTTCGATGTGCTGCGCCGTTGGCTCGAGCGAGCCGGCTATGACGTGCGCATCGTCGCCAATGTGACCGATATCGACGACAAGATCATCGCCAAGGGTGCCGAGAACGGCGAGCCGTGGTTCGCCGTGGCCTACCGCAACGAGCGGGCCTTGCACGCGGCCTACGAGGTCCTCGGCTGTGAGCCTCCGACCTACGAGCCGCGGGCCACCGGCCACGTGCCAGAGATGATCGAGATGATGGAGACGCTCATCGCGCGAGGGCACGCCTACCCGGCCCAGGACGGGTCGGGAGACGTCTACTTCGATGTCCGCTCCTGGCCCCCCTACGGGGAGCTGTCGAATCAGTCGATCGAGGATATGCAGGAGGCACCCGACGCCCCCGCCGACGGCAAGCGCGATCCCCGTGACTTCGCGCTCTGGAAGGGCCGCAAGGAGGAAGAGCCCGAGTCCGCCTCGTGGCCGACTCCCTGGGGTCGGGGACGCCCTGGCTGGCATCTGGAGTGCTCGGCGATGGCTGCCAAGTATCTCGGACCGGAGTTCGACATCCACGGAGGCGGCCTGGACCTGCGCTTCCCGCATCACGAGAACGAGTTGGCGCAGTCACGGGCCGCTGGCCAGCCCTTCGCGCGCGTATGGATGCACAATGCGATGCTCAACCTCGGTTCGTCCAAGATGAGCAAGTCGGTCGGCAACACGCTGACGGTCGCGGAGGTCGTCAAGCGCGTCCCCGCGATCGCTCTGCGGTACTACCTGGTGGCCGCGCACTACCGCTCGATCATCGAGTACAGCGAGGAGTCCCTCGCCGAGGCTGCGACGACGATGAGCCGTATCGAGGGCTTCGTGACCCGCGCGGCCAGCCTCGTCGGCCGGTGCGACGGAGGGGAGATCCCGCCCGCTTTCGCCGAGGCGATGGACGACGATCTCTCCGTGCCCGCCGCGCTCGCCGTCGTGCAGGACACCGTGGCCTCGGGTCAGCGTCTGCTCGGTCACGGTGCCAGTGACGACCTGAGGGCCGCCCTCGGCTCTGTGCGCGCCATGCTCGATGTGCTCGGACTCGATCCGCTGGACCCGCACTGGGCCGGTAGCCGCGACCACGGGCCGGCCCAGGCCGCGCTCGGCGCCCTGGTCCAGCAGTTGCTCGACCACCGCGCCGAGGCGCGGGCCGCCAAGGATTTCGCGGCTGCCGACCGCATCCGTGACCAATTGACCACCGCGGGCATCGCCATCGAGGACACCCCTCAGGGCGCCCGCTGGACTGTGAAGGAGGACCGCTGATGGCCGGCAACAGCCAGCGTCGCGGCGCCGTAAAAAAGACCGGCAAGGGCAATCCCACGGCTGGTTCCGGCGGCAGGCGTCGCCGCGGCCTCGAGGGAAAGGGCCCGACCCCGCGGGCCGAGGACCGTCCCAATCACAAGAAGTACAAGATGGTGCAGGCTGCCGAGAAGCGCGAGCGGGCCAAGCCCAAGCGCAAGTCCGGTGACGGAGGCCCGGAGTGGGTCGCTGGCCGCAACTCCGTCGTGGAGCTGCTGCGGGCCACGGTGCCGGTCAATGCTGTGTACGTGGTCGAGGGCACCGAGCGAGACGAGCGCCTGCGCGAGATCTTCCGGCTCGCCGCCGAGCAGAATGTCTCGATGCTGGAGATCGGCCGCCCCGAGCTCGATCGGCTCACCGGCGGCGCCGTTCACCAGGGCATCGCCGCCAAGCTCGATGCCTACGAGTATGCGCACCCCGATGACCTGTTGGCGATCGCCGTCGAGCGAGGGGAACCGGCGCTCATCGTGATGCTCGATGGCATCACCGACCCGCGGAATCTGGGGGCGATCGTGCGCTCGGCCTCGGGCTTCGGCGTGCACGGGGTCGTCATCCCCGAGCGCCGCGCCGCGCAGATGACCGCGGCGGCCTGGAAGACGTCCGCAGGCGCCGCGGCCCGGGTCAGGGTCGCGCGGGCCACCAATCTGACGCGGCAGCTCAAGGCGTACCAGGAGGCCGGTCTCATGGTGGTGGGCCTGGCGGCCGACGGCGATGTCGAGCTGCCCTCCCTCGATCTGGCCGACGGACCACTCGTCGTGGTCGTCGGCAGCGAGGGCAAGGGTCTGTCGCGCCTCGTGGGCGAGACCTGCGACCAGCTGGTCAGCATCCCGATGTCGAGCGATCTCGAGTCGCTCAACGCGGGTGTCGCGACGGGTGTCGCGCTCTACGCGATCTCGCGATTGCGCGCCTGACACGCGCTAGCTGCGATCGTCACGGGCTGAGACTCGGCCGTATTGGTCGCGGTGACACGCACGGCGCCGCCGACGCTCTCGACCTGCGGGTCGGCAGGGAAGTCGCCGTAGGGCCGCCCCCTCGGGGTCTGACCGTCGACGGCCTCGGCGACGCGATCGCTCTCGTCGCCCGATCAGGCAGATCACGCTCCGCGGCTCACCGTCGGCGGCGTGGAACTCCACAGCATGCGGGACACCGGACCCGCTCTCGATGAGTGCCGCCACCGGATCGTCGAGGCAGCCCAGCAGCGCCGCGGTGGTCTCATCGCCCGCGGCCGAGCCCGCCGCCAGATCCACGCTGAGATTGCTGCCCAGACCGCCGATGATGACCCGGTCCCCGTCGATACGCACCTGATTGAGGGGTACCGCGAGGCGGTCCTTCTCGGCCGGTCCCCTGGCCAGCACCTCGTCGCCGGACCATCCCGCCTCCGCACCCCGCGAGGGCGAGCGTGGCCACGGGGATCCCGGTCAGAAATCCCGAAAGACGCATAGAGAGCAGTCTATGGCGAGCTCGTGCGCGGAATCTGGACGGTCAAGCGGGCGCCACCGAGGGGGCTCTCGTCGACGCCCACGCCCCCGCCGTGGGCCCGCGCGACCTCCGCGACGATCGCCAGGCCGAGTCCGCTGCCGCCAGCATCACGCGCCCGGCCCTCGTCCAAACGGACGAAGCGTCCGAAGACCCGCTCCCGGTCCGCTGGCTCGATACCATCGCCATCATCCTCGACCACGAGCAGTACGGTGTCCGGGCGCTCGCTCACCGAGAAGGCCACAGCGTTCCGCGCGTGCCGGGCGGCGTTATCGGCCAGATTGCGGAGCACCTGGCCGAGCAGGCGCCGATCGGCGTCGACCCGCGCCGGGCCGACCGCGGTGCTGTCGACCTCCAGACCCGCCGCACGCAGGCGACTCGCCTCGGCGAACATCAGATCGTCGATATCGACGGGCTCGCGTCGCAACGCCAGTCCGTGTTCATCGGAGCGCGCCAGGACGAGCATGGCCGCGACCAGGCCGTCCAATCTCTCGGTCTCGGCCAGCACGGTCGCCGGGAGGTCCAGATCCGCGGACGGGTGGCGGCGCAGCACCTCGGCACTCTGGCGCATGGAGGCGATGGGGGACCGCAGCTCGTGCGACGCATCGGAGACGAACTGCCGCTGTTGCCGCGACGAGGCCTCCAGGCGCTCCAGCATCGTGTTCATGGTGCGCGCGAGCCGTGGGATCTCATCACGTCCTCGCGGCACCTCGACCCTCCGGGACAGGTCGCTCACACCGATCCGGGCCACATCAGCGCGCATCCTCTCGACCGGCCGCAGGGAGCGGCCGACCGTCACCCAGGTGACCCCGGCGACGAGCACGACGAGCACGGGCAGGGCAA
The DNA here is from genome assembly GCF_002174305.1 of Aeromicrobium sp. PE09-221. Taxonomy (GTDB): domain Bacteria; phylum Actinomycetota; class Actinomycetes; order Propionibacteriales; family Nocardioidaceae; genus Aeromicrobium. The sequence continues at coordinate 6,459 of NZ_MIJB01000031.1, forward strand.
CGAAGAGCAGTCCACGGGTGGCTCCGACGGAGTCCTCGACCTCGTCGAGCGGTGCACCGAGGGCCAGCACGCCGTCCTCGGCGGGGGCCGTGACCACCACGTAGCGGTCGCCGTCGACCTCGATGGTCCGCTCGTCGCGGTCCGGGTCGATGATCGCCGGCAGGCCGGAGGCCTCGTCGTTGGCGGCCCGCACGCTGCCGTCATCGTCGATCAGCTGAGCGAGATCATCGTCATCGGCATCGCTGATGCGGTCGTCGTCATCGTCGAGGGTGCGGGCGAGTGCCTCGGCGGATCGCTCGGCCGTGTCGGCCAGCGACGAGGTCAGCGTGCGCTCGAGGGTCCAGGTGAACAGCACGGCACCGAGGACGAGCACGATCGCGACGATCAGGCTCGCCCCGAGCGTGATACGGGCGCGGACGGACGACACGGTCATCCTCCATCTGCCGCGAGTCGATAGCCCGCACCCCGCACGGTTTCGATAGCGGCACGGCTGAAGGGCCGGTCGACCTTGTTGCGCAGGTGGCGGATGTAGACCTCGACGATATTGGGATCGCCGTCGAAGTCGAAGTCCCAGACATTGCCGAGTACATCGGCTTTGGAGACCACCTCGCCCTTGCGCCGCAGCAGGTATTCGAGCACGGCGAACTCGCGCGAGGTCAGTTCGATCGGCATGTCATCGCGGCTGACCGCGCGTGTCGAGGGGTCGAGGGCGAGATCGCCGGCGGTGAGCACCGCGGGGCGAGCGCTCTGCCCTCGGCGCACCAGCGCGCGGATCCGGGCGAGGAGGACATCGAAAGAGAAGGGCTTGGTGAGGTAGTCGTCGGCGCCGCCGTCGAGGGCCTCGATCTGGTCCCAGTCGCCGTCCTTCGCGGTCAACATGAGCACCGGCGTCCAGACCTCGTGATGCCGCAACGACTCGCACACCTTGAACCCGTTGAGGCTGGGCAGCATGATGTCGAGCACGATGGCGTCATAGGCGTTCTCGCGACCCAGCCACAGTCCGTCGGTGCCCGTGTGGGCGATATCGACGGCGAACCCCTCGGCCTCGAAGCCGGCCTTGAGGCCCGCCGCGAGCCGGACCTCGTCCTCGACCACCAGGATGCGCACGGTCCGATCATCCCAGGTCCCCGCTGAACGAACGCTGAAGAAGCCGCCGCGTGCGAACCCGTTGAGTGTGACGTTTGGACGGCGGAATCAGTGAATCAGCCGTCCAAACGTCACACTCAACGGGTTCGTCAGCCGAAGCGGCCCTGGATATAGGCCTCGGTGGCGGGATCCTCGGGATTGGAGAACATCATCGATGTGTCGCCGTGCTCGATGAGCCTGCCCGGCTGCCCGACGCCCGCGAGGTTGAAGAAGGCCGTGGTGTCGGAGACGCGAGCTGCCTGCTGCATATTGTGCGTGACGATGACGATCGTGTAATCGGTCTTCAACTCGTGGATGAGGTCCTCGATGATGCTCGTCGAGATCGGGTCGAGAGCCGAGCAGGGCTCGTCCATGAGCAACACCTCCGGCTGTGTCGCGATCGCCCGGGCGATGCAGAGTCGCTGCTGCTGGCCGCCGGACAGGCCCGAGCCGGGGCGGTCCAGACGGTCCTTGACCTCGTTCCACAGTCCCGCGCTACGCAGGGAGCGCTCGACGATATCGTCGGCCTCCTTCTTCTTCATCCGCTTGCTGTTGAGGCGCTGACCGGCCAGCACGTTCTCCGCGATCGACATCGTGGGGAACGGGTTGGGTCGCTGGAACACCATGCCGATCAACCGGCGCACGTTGACCGGGTCCATGTCATCGGCGTAGAGGTCCTGACCGTCGATGAGTACCTTGCCGTCGACACGAGCGCCGCGGATCACCTCGTGCATGCGGTTCAGCGAGCGCAGGAAGGTCGACTTGCCGCAACCGGAGGGACCGATGAATGCGGTCACGGATCGTGCGGCGATGGGGATGGTCACACCCTCGACGGCGAGGAAGTCGCCGTAGTAGATGTCGAGGTCGCTGACGTCGATGCTCTTGGCCATTGGTTTTACCGCTCTCCCTTGGGGCTGAAGAAGTACGAGACGAGCCGTGCGGCGAGGTTCAGCAGCATCACGATGATGAGCAGCACGAGAGCCGCTCCCCACGCGCGTTCGATGCTGGGACCCGGCGGCACGCCCGGGACGATGATCGAGAAGTAGGTGAACACCGGCAGCGTGGCCATGCGTCCGTCGAAGAGATTGAAGTTCACCGAATCGGTGAGACCCGCGATGACGAGCAAGGGCGCGGTCTCACCGATGACTCGAGCGATCGCGAGCGTCACCCCGGTCACGATACCGGCCAGCGCCGTCGGCAGCACCACCTTGACGATCGTGCGCCACTTCGGCACGCCGAGGGCGTAGGAGGCCTCGCGCAGCTCATTCGGCACCAGCTTGAGCATCTCCTCACAGGAGCGTACGACGACCGGGATCATCAGCACCGACAGCGCCACGGCGCCGCCGACGCCCATCCGGACACCGGGCCCGAAGAAGATGACGAACAGCGCGTAGGCGAAGAGGCCGGCGACGATCGAGGGGATCCCGGTCATGACGTCGACCAGGAAGCGGATCCATCCCGCCAGTCGGGTGCCGTCGCCGTACTCGATCAGGTAGATCGCGGTGAAGAGGCCGATGGGGATCGAGATCGCCGCGGCGGCGGCCGTGATGAGCAGCGTGCCCATCAATGCGTGGTAGATGCCGCCGCCCTCGCCGACGATATTGCGCATCGAGTAGGTGAAGAACTCGCTGCTCAGGACGGGCGCGCCACGCGAGACGACGGTGGCGAGGATGCTGCCGAGGGGGAACAGCGTGATCGCGAAGGCGGTCGAGACGAGCAGCGTCACGAGCCGGTCCATGGCCTTGCGGCTGCCCTCGACGGCCAGCGACCAGATCGGGATGACCGCTGCGACACACCAGCCGACGAGCACGAGCCAGGCGCCTACGGGACCGAAGACACCGACGAGGGCCAGCAGGACCGCGGCCGCGGTCAGCGCAGGGGGCACCCAGCGGGGGAGTTGCCGCCCGCGCAGGCTCGAGGCGATCGGCGATGCCCCGGACTCGGGACGAGGGGTCTGCAATGTGGAGGTCATCAGTTGGCTCCCGAGAAGTCCTTGCGGCGGTCCACGATGGCGCGTGCCGCGAAATTGACCCCGAAGGTGATGACGAAGAGCACGAGCCCGGAGGCGATGAGCGCGTTGACGGTCAGGCCGGTGGCCTCATTGAAGGTCAAGGCGATATTGGCCGCGATGGTCGATGGGTTCGTCGAGCTGATCAGGTTGAAGGTGACGACGCCGCTGGCCGAGAGGACCATCGCGACCGCCATCGTCTCTCCGAGTGCGCGGCCGAGACCGAGCATCGAGGCGGAGATGATGCCCGAGCGGGCGTAAGGGAAGATCGCCAGCCGGGCCATCTCCCAGCGTGTGGCGCCGAGGGCGAGCGCGGCCTCCTCGTGCAGTCGCGGGGTCTGCAGGAAGATCTCGCGGCAGATCGCCGTGATGACCGGCAGCACCATGACCGCGAGCACGATCGAGGCGGTCAGGATCGTACGTCCCGTGGCTGAGGCAGGTCCCGCGAACAGCGGGACGAATCCGAGATTGTCCTCCAGCCAGCGGTAGAGCGGCACGAGGGCAGGTGCCAGGAAGCTGATGCCCCAGACGCCGTAGACGACGCTGGGGACGGCGGCGAGGAGGTCGATGACATAGCCGAGTGGGGCTGCCAGCTTTCGCGGTGCGTAGTGGGAGATGAACAGCGCCACGCCGATCGCGAGGGGCACGGCCATCGTCAGGGCGAGGATCGCAGCCAGGAGCGTACCGAAGACGAGCGGTGCCACATAGTCGACGAAGCCCGTGCCGTGCTTGACCTCATCGGGCGAGGCCAGGATGCCCGGGATGCCCTCGGCGGTCAGGAACACGGCGACCCCGGCCAGGGTCGCGAGGATCAGCAGTGCCGCGGCCAGCGATGTGCCGCGGAAGATCCGGTCCCCCGGTCGGGTGGGGGTCGTCCTCCGGCGTTCCGGGGACTGGGTCGAGGTCACGATGGTGAGCCTTTCCGATGGTGCGGTGGTGCCGGGCGGACAGCCCATGACCCCGGCGAACGATTGGTGCCTCGTTCGCCGGGACCAAGGCCCGTCCGATCAGCCGCCGATCGTGTCGATCGCGGTCTGGACCTTCTCGCGGAAGTCATCCGTGAGCGGTGCGGAGCCGGCCGAGTCGGCGGCCGCCTGCTGGCCATCCTCGCTGACGACGTAGGTCAGCCAGGACTTCACGAGTTCGGCCTTGTCGGCGTCTTCGTAGGTCTGGCAGGCCATCTGGTAGGAGACCAGGACGATCGGGTAGACGCCGTCCTCGGTGGTCGCCCGGTCGAGCTCGAGGGCGATATCGGTGTCCTCGCGTCCCTCGACCTCCTCGGCGGTGTCGAGGACACGGGCCGCTGCCTCCTCGGTCGGGGCGACGTACTCGTCACCGACCTTGACCGCGACCTGGCCGAGGTCGCCGGCCTGGCTCGCGTCGGCGTAGCCGATCGTTCCCTCACCGGACTCGACCGCCGCCACGACACCTGAGGTGCCGTTGGCGGCCTCGCCGCCCTGCGTGGGCCAGGTCTCGACGACACCCGCGGTCCAGGTGCCCTCGGACGCGGCGTCCAGGTACTCGGTGAAGTTCTCGGTCGTGCCGGAGTCGTCGGAACGGTGGACGGGGGTGATCGCGCTGTCGGGCAGCTCGGCGTCCGGGTTGTCCTCGGCGATCGCCGGGTCATTCCAGGTGGTGATGTCGCCGGCGAAGATCGAGCCGATCGTCGAGGGCGAGAGCTGGAGCCCGTCGACACCCGGTAGGTTGTAGATGACGGCGATCGGGCTCACATAAGTGGGCACGGAGACGATCTGGCCGCACAGGTCGTTGGCCTGGGTCAGTTCCTCGTCGTCGAGGTAGGCATCCGAGCCGGCGAAGTCGGTGCCGCCTGCGAGGAACTGCTCACGACCGCCACCGGAGCCGATCGGGTCGTAGTTGACCGTCACATCGGAGTTCTCGGTCTGGAAGCCCTGCTGCCAGGCGGAGACGGCAGCCTGCTGGGAGCTGGCGCCGGCGCCGTTGAGCGTACCGGACAGATCGCTGCTGCTCTCGTCGCCGTCACCGGACTCGTTCCCGGCGCCACAGGCCGTGAGGCCGAGGGCGAGCACGGCGCCTGCGCCGAGTGCCGCGGCCTTACGCATGGACTTGCTCTTCACGGGCATTTCCTTCTCTGGGTCCTATCGGTCGGGCCGGTCTCGGCCCCTCGGATACGACGCTAGGGAGGGTAGGTGTATCGCAACCCCAGGGCGGGTGAACGGAAGGTGAACGATCAGCGAAGCGTCCTGCGGGACCTCGTGCGACGAGCCTCCGGGCGGTGACCTGTTCAACGCGGGAGGCCTGCAGGTCCGCGGAATCAGGCACGCCAGCGCTCGGTGGCCAGAACCACACCCTTGCGGTGGTGCACGATGGCCGCTTCGCCGGTCGAGAGCTCGGGATCTTCGAGGTCGAGGGCGGCGAACAGGTCTGGAAAGACGGGACGGTGCGAGCACAGCAGCGACCGCTTGTGCGCCAACGCATCCCGCACGGCATCGCGGGCGGCTTTGGGGGAGGTGCCTTCGAGCAGCCGGTCGTCCAGGAACATCGAGCGTCCGGTGGCCTCGGCGTAGGGTTCGAGGGATTGGCGGCAGCGTAGGGCCGGGGAGCAGAACAGCCGCTTGGGGCCGAAGGCGTCGAGCACGGGGATTAGGCGCAGCGCTGCCGTCAGCCCGGGGGGCGCCAGGGGACGTTCGCGATCGTCGGGGCCGTGGAAGTGCTTGCGCTGTTCGGCCTTGGCGTGACGTAACAGCACGAGGCTGTGGGTGGCGTGCTGTCGTGGTCCGATGAGGTCCTCGACGTGGTCGAGGAGTGCGATGTCGTGCTCGTAGCTGAGTCGTTTGCGTGCCGCGCGCAGCGTGCACCATCGGAGGGCGTCGACCTCCTTGGTGGGCTCGAAGCTCGAGCTTCCCCGGGTCTTGGCCATCCAATAGTCGACTTCTTTGACGCCCCCGGCGATCTGATAGGAGACTTTCGGCAGCGGACGGCCGAGCCGGACGCGGAATCCGGTCTCCTCGAGGATCTCCCGGGCTGCGGTGACGGGCGGAAGTTCGCCAGCCTCGGCCTTCCCTTTGGGGAAGGTCCAGTCGTCGTAGCGGGGGCGATGGATGAGTAGGATCTCGAGACCGTCCGTACGCGAGGAGGGCTTGCGCCACACCACGCCACCGGCGGCGGGGACGACCTTGCGGGGCGACATGGTGAGTATTGTCCATGCTCAAGGTGACGAGGACATGTCGAGAGGCTGGGCGATGCGGCGTTCTGTGGTGATGTTCGTCGCGTTTGCCGTGGTCGCGGCCGGTTGCACTGCCTCGCCCTCGGCCTCCTCGCCGTTGGCCGCGGCTCTCGCGGCGGCGCCGGTCGATGCGGTCGAGGTCTCGTTCACGGATTGGTCGCGGGTCGATGACGACGATCTGGCGGCGGCGGTACGTGCTGGTCTGGCCGATGACACCCTCACCCGCTCGGCGATCGCGCCCCTGGCCGTGCAGTGGGAGGAGGTCTTCGGTTTCTCGCCGCAGGATCTGGACTGGGAGGCGGGTTCGTTGACGGAATCTGGCAGCTCTTTGGCGGTCGGATGGTCCTCCTCGTTCGGATCGGGCCGGATCGCCGATGCGTTGGAGGCGGCTGGCTACGAGCGCGATGGTGAGCGCTGGAGGCTCGGCGACGATGCGCCGCTTCCAGCCGGTCTGGCGGCCTCGATGATGGTGGCGGAGATCGACGAGAGCAGCCGCACCCTGCGGGCAGGGAGCGATGACGGAGCCCTCGACGGTGGTCTGTCGACCCGCCGTGCCGTGCGTGATGTCGTGGTCGCTGTGTCAGAGGCGCCTGCCGCGATGCTGCTGCAGCGCGGCGATAGGGCCTGCGCGACGGCGGGTGTCTCGGGGCGTGGTGGGCAGGTGGCAGAGCAGGGCAAGGCCGCTGCTGAGCGGGCCGGCGGTCTCAGCGAGCCGACGTGGGGCGTGCGCGCCGTCGGTGAACGGTCCTTCACGGTGGTCCTCGGTTTCGACAGTCCTGGTCTCGCGACCGACCAGGCCCGGGTGCGCGAACGGTTGACGACGGGTGCGTTCATCGGCCGCTCTGGTGCCGTGACCGATGTGGTGACCGATGCGGATGTCACCGCGGAGGAGAACGTGACTCGGTTGTCGTTCACGCGCCGGCCCGGCGGCCCTTCGCTGATGGACAGCACGGGGCCGATTCTCTTCGCGGGCTGCTGACCGGGCGGTGTCGTTCGGGACCACGCCAGTGGAAACCGGTGAGCTGGCGCACGAGCATCCGCATAGCGGCCTCGCTCCTCTAGGATGTGCTCCATGAGACCGGGCCGTGAGTGACGATGGCGGGTGACGAGGACCAAGTGGGGGACACCCGAGGAGCCGTCGACGACGTTCTCGTCGTCGACGGCTTGTCCCGACGCTTCGGCGAGCTGAGAGCCGTGGACGAGGTGAGCTTCCGGATCGCCCCGGGTGAGACCTACGGCCTGCTGGGACCCAATGGCGCGGGAAAGACCACCACCATCTCGATGGTCGCCGGCCTGATCCGCGCGGACGCGGGGACGGTGCGGGTGGCGGGCCAGCGGATGTCGCCCTCACATCCCCAGCCCAAGCGGCATATCGGTCTGGTGCCGCAGGATCTGGCGATCTATCCCGAGTTGTCCGCCCGGGAGAACCTGGTCTTCTTCGGGCGGCTGCAGGGCATGGGCGGCGCCGATCTCAAGGGTCGGGTCCAGGAGGTCCTGGAGCTGATCGGGCTGGCTGACCGGGCGAAGGACAAGAGCAAGAACTTCTCCGGCGGCATGAAGCGCCGACTGAACATCGGCATCGGACTGCTGCACGAGCCGCACCTGCTGATCCTCGACGAGCCGACCGTGGGCGTGGACCCGCAATCCCGCAATTCCATCTTGGAATCCGTGGAGCGGCTGTCCACTGCCGGGATGGCAGTGCTGTACACCACGCACTACATGGAGGAGGCCGAGCGGCTCTGCGACCGGATCGGCATCATCGACACGGGCCGAATCCAGGCCGAGGGCACGCGTGATGAGCTCATCCGGCTCACCGGCGGCGTGGACCAGATCCGCCTGGCCGGCACGGGCGATCTCACGCACGCCATCGAGAGTCTCCGGGAGCTGCCTGCGGTCGAGCAGGTCGATCACGACGGTCTCGCGCTCCGGCTGACGGTTCATGGCGCACCGACCGCTGTCGCCGAGATCGTCACGAGGGCCACCGGAGCCGGGATGTCACTGGCCGATGTGGAGATCACGCGCCCCGATCTCGAGTCGGTCTTCCTCCAGCTGACCGGCAAGGCGTTGAGGGACTGACCTATGGGCCGCATCTGGACGATGACCGCCGCGGATCTCAAACAGCGCATCCGCGATCGCTCGGTCATCATCTTCGCCATCGTCGTCCCGCTCGCGCTCATGGGGATCTTGAACCTGATCATCGGTGGAGCCGAAGAGGGTACCGAGCTCGGCGATATGACTGTGGCTGCGTCGGTCCCGCAGGGCGATGCCTCCGCCGACGGTGTCCTCAGCGCGCTCGAGGGCATCGAGGGGCTGTCCATCACGGTGAACCAGGTCGACGAGGATCGGGCTCGGGCCGATGCCCGCGACGGGACCGCCACCGTCGGGTTATTGATACCTGAGGGATTCGGGGCGGGCCTGAGCAGCGGTGAGGGCTGTGACGTCACCGTCATCGAGGGAGACGGTGCCGGCCTGGAGGGGCAGGTCCTGACCTCGGTGCTCACCGGCATCGTGGACCGGTTCGCTGCCGCGACGGTCGCGACCCAGGCGGCCGGCGCGCTCGGCGTTCCCGCGGCGGATCTCCAGGACATCGCGCAGGACGTGACGACCGCCGCTCCGTCGATCTCCCTGACCGACGGGCAGGCCTCCGACGAGCAGTTGAGCGACTCCGGGGCACTGGTCGCCGGTCAAGCCGGGTTGTTCCTGCTCTTCACGGTCGGATTCGGTGTCCTCTCCTTGAATGCCGAACGCGATCAGGGAACCCTGCCGCGTCTGCTGTCGATGCCGATGCGGCCGAGTGCGGTGCTCATCTCCAAGGGGCTGGTCAGTTTCCTGCTCGGCATCGTGGCCACGACGATCCTGTTGGTGGCGGGCGGCCTCATGTTCGATGTCAACTTCGGCTCGCTCCCTGCGGTGGCGCTGCTGGTCCTGTCGGTGGTGACGGCGGCGACCTCGTTGATGTTCGTCATCGCCCGCGTGGCCAAGACCGCCGAGCAGGCCAATATCGCGCAGTCGATCATCGCGGTGACATTGGGTGTAGCCGGAGGGGCGTTCTTCCCGTTGGCCGCGTCGGGGCTGCTCGGCAGGCTCCTGGACCTGAACCCGGTCGCGGCCTTCATCCGTGGGCTCGGGATCACCTCGGGTGGTGGCGGCGTCGCCGATATCGCCGGACCGGTGCTCATCATGTTCGGCTTCGCCGTCGTGGTCGGTGTCATCTCCCGGCTGGTGCCCGACCGTGGGACGTCCCTGTGAGGCCCGTGGCGGCCGTCGCCTGGGCGGAGCTGCTGCGCTTCCTGCGCGACAGGTCGAATATCTTCTTCGTCTTCGTGTTCCCGATGTTGCTGGTGTTCGTACTCGGGTCGACCTTCGGCGGCGCTGGCACGCAGGGCGGTGTGCGGGTAGTGGGGGAGAGCGGGGCGCTGCGCGATGCCCTGGTCGCTCAATTGGAGTCGCAAGATCTGTCGGTCCGCATGGCGGATGAGGATGAGGCGCTCGAACAGGTCTCACGTGGCCGCGCTGCCGCGGGCCTGATCCTTCCCGATGGGGTGGAGGAGGCCTACGCCCGCGGGGATCGCATCGAACTGGAGATCGTGCCCACCTCGGGGGCGGCAGGACTGGCCATGCGGCAACAGGTGGCCACGGCGGTCGAGACGCTTCAGCTCGATCGCGCAGCGCTCGGAGCGCTCACTCAGCGTGGCATCGAGGCGCCCGCGGCGGAGGCGGCCCTCGATGCGGCGAGGGGGCGGGTCACGCCATCGAGGGTGACGGTTCGCGATGTCGATGACGTCGCGCAGGCCTTCTCCGGTGTGGGCCAGTTCGAGGTCGGGGCCACCTCGCAGCTGCTGCTGTTCGTCTTCCTGACTTCGTTGGCCGGATCGTCGACCCTGATCCAGGCTCGACGCGAGGGGGTGATCGCCCGGTCGTTCTCAGCGCCGGTGCGCTCGGGGCAGGTGCTGCTGGGGCAGACGACCGGGCGCTTCGCCATCGCGATGTTCCAGGGCCTGTACATCATGATCGCGACCACACTGATCTTCGATGTCGACTGGGGCGATCCGTTGCTGGCTGTCCTCATCCTGGCGTGTTTCGGGGCCGTGGCCGCGGGCGCGGCCATGCTGCTCGGCTCGCTCGTCGACAACGAGGCCGCCGCGAGCGGGATCGGTGTCGGGCTCGGACTGGTGCTCGCCGGCCTCGGCGGCGGTATGGCTCCGCTGGAGATCTTCTCCGACACGCTGCGCACGGTCGCGCACATCACCCCGCACGCCTGGGCCTACGACGCCTTCGCCGATATCCAGCGGCGTGGCGGCGGGATGATCGACATCCTGCCGCAGCTCGGGGTGCTGCTGGCGATGGCCGCGGTGGTTCTCGCCGCGGGCACCTGGAGCCTGCGCCGCAGTGTCGAACGCTCGCTCTGAGCACTCGCTGCCCGGCCTACTCCGCGCTCCCGGCCGATAGGCTCGGGACAGAGTGTGGCCGACGCGGCGGTAAGGCATACATCGGTTCCGCCTACTGGGTGGGAAGAAGGCCGTGAAGTAGACCCGGAGTATGCGCCACCTCGCCCTCCTCCTGGTCGGTGTGCTGAAGGCTCAGTCGCGGCGGGATCGGCGGGATCGGGCCTGTTCGATGAGGCTCGCCTGGATGTCGCGGTCGCCGTGCCGGGTCCACGTGCCGTCGGAGTCCAGATGCCAGGACATCGTCTCGGGGGAGGCCATCCTCGTGAGCAGATCCGAGAGCTGGTCGACGTGCTGCTGCGAGGGGACCCGGACGAGCACCTCAACGCGGCGATCGAGGTTACGGTGCATGAGGTCGGCCGAACCGATCCAGACCTCCTGCTCGCCACCGCCGGCGAACCAGAACACCCGGCTGTGCTCCAGGAAGCGTCCCAGTACGCTGTGCACCTGGATGTTCTCGCTGAGCCCCGGGACACCCGGCCGCAGGGCGCAGATACCGCGCACGATGAGGTCGATGCGCACGCCTGCCCGCGATGCCTCGTACAGGGCGTCGATCATCTCCTCGTCGACGAGTGCGTTGACCTTGATCCGGATCGCTCCGGGGCGGCCGGAGCGCGCATGGCTCGCCTCGCGGCCGATGCGTTCCAGCAGGCCGGCGCGGACATCGTGCGGGGCCACGAGCAGGGTGTCGTAGTCGGTGTTCTGCGCGAAGCCCGACAGATTGTTGAACAGCTCGGTGAGGTCGTGGGTCACGCCGGCATTCGAGGTCAGCAGTCCGAGATCCTCGTACTGACGCGCGGTCTTGGGGTTGTAGTTGCCGGTGCCGATGTGGGCATAGCGACGCAGGCCGTCGGGCTCGTCGCGGATGACGAGGGCCAGCTTGCAATGGGTCTTCAGGCCGACCAGGCCGTACACGACGTGACATCCTGCCCGTTCGAGCTTGCGAGCCCAGCGGATATTGGCCTGCTCGTCGAAGCGCGCCTTGATCTCCACCAGGACCAGCACCTGCTTGCCGGCCCGGGCGGCGTCGACGAGCGCGTCGATGATCGGCGAGTCTCCCGAGGTGCGATAGAGGGTCTGCTTGATCGCCAGCACATCGGGGTCGACGGCGGCCTGCTCGATGAAGCGCTGCACGCTCGTCGCGAAGGAGTCGTACGGGTGGTGGACGAGGACATCGCGCTTGCGGAGGGCCCCGAACATGTCGGCGGGACTGGCGGTCTCGACCTCGGCGAGATGCTGGTGCGTGCCGGGCACGAAGGGCGGGTATTGCAGCTCCGGTCGGTCGAGGTCGGCGATCTGGTTCAGTGACCGCAGGTCCAGCGGGCCGGGGAGCCGGAACACCTCCTCCTCAGTGATGCGCAGCTCCGTGACCAGCAAGGACAGGACGTCGTCGGTGATCGTGTCCTCGACCTCGAGCCGGACCGGTGGGCCGAAGCGCCGCCGCAGCAGCTCTTGTTCGAGTGCCTTGAGCAGGTTCTCGGCGTCGTCCTCCTCGACCTCCAGGTCCTCGTTGCGGGTCACGCGGAAGAGGTGGTGCGCTACGGGCTCCATGCCTGGGAACAGCATGTCCAGATGGGCCGCGATGACCTCCTCGAGGGGCACATAGCGGCCGTCCGATGCCGATACCCAGCGGTCGATGATCGGCGGCACCTTGACCCGGGCGAAGTGCTCCTTGCCGGTCGTCGGATTGCGCATGAGCAGGGCCAGGTTCAGCGAGAGCCCGGAGATATAGGGGAAGGGGTGTGCCGGGTCGACCGCGAGCGGGGTCAGGATCGGGAAGACGCGTTCGCGGTAGAACGCACCGAGGCGCTCACGCTCGTCGGCATCGAGATCGGCCCAGGTGATGAGCTCGATGCCTTCTGCCGCGAGCGCGGGCACGAGCGAGGAGGTGAACAGCTCGGCCTGCCGGGCCATGAGGGCATTGCTCTCACGCAGGCTCTCGGTGAGGACATGGCGCGGCTTGAGCCCGCTCGCCGAGGGGACGGCCACCCCGGCCGCGATGCGACGTTTGAGGCCGGCGACGCGGACCATGAAGAACTCGTCGAGATTGCTGTTGAAGATGGCCGTGAAGCGCACCCGTTCCAACAGCGGCAGGCTCGTGTCCTCCGCGAGCTCGAGGACGCGCGCGTTGAAGGCGATCCACGACAGCTCGCGGTCGAGGAAGCGGTCGTCGGGCAGGCTGCCCTCATGCGGATCATAGGGCGGATCCACGTCGAACTCGTCAGGCGACGTCGCAGCTTCGATCAGATCCGAACTCTCCACGTGTTCACGATGACATGAAAACGTGAACGGTGCGTGAACACCTGTCCTGCCGAGGGCTCAGGACGACCAGAGGACATCGCGCGCATGTTCGATGAATCCGAGTCTGCGGTAGACCGCGAGGGCAGGGGCATTGTCGCCCTCTACGTACAGATCGACGGTCCGCAGACCGCTGTCCCACAGATGTCGCAGGCCGCGGGCGGTGAGGGCGGTGCCCAGTCCACCACCGTGGGCCTCCGGATCGACGCCGACGACATACACCTCGCCCGAGTCGTTCTCGACCTTCGTCCAGTGGAAGCCGACGACACGACCGTCCCGTTCGGCGACGAAGAGTCCGGCGGGGTCGAACCACGGCTGGGCCCGGCGGCGGTCGAAGTCGGTGCGGTCCATCGCACCCTGCTCGGGGTGCGCGGCGAAGGCGCGCGCATTGATCGCGACGATCGTATCGGCGTCGTCCTCCTCGAAGGACCGGAGCGTGACGCCCGGGGGCTCGACGACCTCGGGTGCGGTCGTCATCGAGAGCCGCAGGACCAGCAGGGTGCGGGCGACGCGAAGACCGCGAGAGGTGGCGAGGGCGCGTGCGGCGGGCAGGTCGCCGTGGGACCAGAATGCCTCCTCGCCGCTCGCGAGAAGTCGATCCAGCAGAGCCCCGCCTCGGCCCCGGCGGCGATGGTCGGGGTGCACGGCGATCTCGACGGGGGCATCGCCGCTGGCGAGAGCGGCCGCGTGGTCCTCCGCCTGGAAGACCCGCCACGGTCCCTCGTTCTCCACGGCGATGGTGGTGGCCTCGTTGAACGGTGCGACGCCATCGGCCAGGCGGGCTGCCTCAGCGAGGTCGGCGATGTCCTGGACGCTCATGCGGTCACCCTACCCATCCAGCCCCGCCGCTCATGGGCGGTGACTTACGCACCTGTCCCGAGCGTGGGCGGTGGCCTACGCACCTGTCCCGCGCCGTGAGGCGTGCGTAACCCACCGCCCTGGGTGTCGAGAGGTGCGTAACCCGCCGGCCTGGGTGTGCGCTCAGTGAGAGGAGGCGTTAGGCGAGCTCGCGCAACTGGGCCCCGACTTCGGCCGCGACCGCACGCGCGAGGGACTCGGCATCGTCCTCGTCGTCCTCGGGGATGATCCGGTGCACGGTACCGGACTCGTGCAGGTCGAAGGCGCCGATGCGCTGGGCTCGGGCGAGCTCCTCGGCATGATCGATGTCCCCGTGCACGATCGCACTGGCACCCTCGGGCGGCAGCGGTGAGAGCCACGCATTCTGCGTGGCGATGACCCGTGCGGCAGGGAGCAGAGCGAGCGCGCCGCCACCACATCCCTGGCCGAGCAGCACAGAGACCGAGGGCACGCGAATGGTGGAGAGCTGGCTGATGCAGCGGGCGATCTCGCCGGCGATCGCTCCCTCCTCCGCCTGCGGCGAGAGCTCGGCGCCCGGGGTGTCGATGAAGGACACGAGCGGCAGGCCGAGTTCATTGGCGAGGCGGATCCCGCGGCGTGCCTCGCGCAGCGCCGCGGGTCCCATCGGCTTGATACGGCTCTGTGTCGTGCGGTCCTGCCCGATGACGACACATGGCACGCCGTCGAGCCGGGCGAGGGCGACGATCATCGCGGAGTCCCGCTCGCCCTTCTCGGTGCCCTGCAGGCGCAGCGTCGCATCGCTGCCGTAGCGGAGCACCTCGCGGACCCCTGCCCGCTGGGCGCGCCGCGTCAGCTGCACCGACTCCCAGGTGTCGTGCCGGATGGTCGTCTGCTCGCTCCGTCGGTGGCGCCTCGAGGGTTCGGCGGGGTCGACGAGCACCGACAGCGCGGTGTCGACCATCGATGGCAGTTCCTCGGGGAAGACGACCGCATCGATGATGCCGCGATTCGCCAGATTGTCGGAGGTCTGGACACCGGGCGGGAACGGCGCCCCGTTCAACAGCTCATAGACTTTAGGGCCGAGGAAACCGACCAGGGCGCCCGGCTCGGCGATCGTGATGTGGCCCAGCGATCCCCAGGACGCGAAGACTCCGCCGGTGGTGGGATGGCGCAGGTAGACCAGATAGGGCAGACCTGCAGCCTTGTGATCCATGAGTGCGCGGGAGATGTCCACCATCGTCACGAAGGCAGGGGTGCCCTCCTGCATCCGGGTTCCTCCCGAGGCGGTCGTCGCGAGGACCGGCAGCCTTTCGGCGGTGGCCCGGCGGACGGCCGAGACGATCCGGCTCGCAGCGGCCCGGCCGATGGATCCGGCGAGGAAACCGAACTCGTTGACGAGGACGGCGACCGGCCGGCCCTTGACCGTGGCGCGACCGGTGACGATCGATTCGTCCGTCCCGGCGCGCTCGGCCGCGGCGCGCAACTCGGTCCGGTACGGCTCTCGGTGTCCGCTGATGTCGATCGGCTCGTCCCAGGACGTGTAGGAGCCCTCGTCGAGGACGAGGTCGATCAGCTCGCGTGCGTTCAGGCGTCCCACGCCCGCGACTCTAGTGCTTGTGCGCCGCGCGTGGGCGTCGAACGCCTCAGACGGAGGTGTCGGCGGTGTCGCGCGAGGTCTCGCGCTTGGCGGCCACGAAGCGGTAGCCGACGTTGCGGACGGTGCCGATGAGGGTCTCGTGGTCGGCACCCAGCTTCGCACGAAGTCGCCGGACGTGGACGTCCACCGTGCGCGTGCCGCCGAAGTAGTCGTAACCCCACACTTCCTGGAGCAGCTGCTGCCGGGTGAAGACCCGGCCGGGGTGCTGGGCCAGGAACTTGAGCAGCTCGAATTCCTTGAAGGTGAGGTCGAGCGAGCGGTTCTCCAGCTTGGCGGTGTAGGTGACATCGTCGACCACGAGTCCGCCCGAGCTGATGACGTGCGCGTCGTCGTCGCCGGTGGTCTTGGCCTGCTGGAGACGACCGATGGCCAGCCGCAGGCGCGCCTCGAGCTCGGCGGGTCCAGCGGTGGTCAGGATGACATCGTCCATTCCCCAATCGGCGGCGGCCACGGCCAGTCCACCTTCGGTGAGGATGAGGAGGAGGGGGCAGTCGATGCCCGTGGTGCGGAGCACGCGGGTCAGGGAGCGGACTTGAGCGAGATCGAGGCGGCCGTCGACGAGCACGGCATCGGCCTGGGGGGCGTCGATGAGGGCGCTCGCCTCGGCGGGCAGAATCTTCACGTGGTGCGGCAACAGGGCCAGCGCGGGCAGCACCTCCACCGATGACTGGGTGCTCCTGGTGAGCAGAATCAGGTGGGACATGGCGTGGAATCCTCCCAGTACACGTTGAGGCCATGGCGAATTCACCGTGGCCTCATTGCTGCGTCGATCGTACTTCATGATTCATCGATGTTTCTAGGTGTGACGGGTGGAATGAGAACTGAATCACATCTGTTTCGGTCGCGTTCTAGTCTCATGACATGACCGGATGGTGGGTGCTCGCGGCCGCTCTCGTCGCGACCTTCCTCGTGGCCTTCGCGGCCCGCGCGGTCAACGGCCGGTTCCGTTCGACGGGGAGTGACGGCGTGCCTGCGACCGAGGATGCCGAGGGCCGATTCGATCTCGGAGCCCTCGGGCGGCGCCCTGGGGAGACGGCCACGCTGGTGCAGTTCTCGAGCGCCTTCTGTCAGCCGTGCCGGGCCACGCGGGCGGTGCTCGCCCAGGTCGCGGAGCTCGTGCCGGGCGTGGAAGTGGTCGAGGTCGATGCCGAGGCGCACCTGGAACTGGTGAGGGAGTGGGGCGTGCTGCGGACGCCGACTGTCTTCGTGCTCGACTCCTCCGGTCGGTTGGTCCGGCGTGCCTCCGGCGCTCCCAGCCGCGATCAGGTGCTGGCCGCCGTGGCGGAAGCGATCGAATGATCTCAATATATGGATAGTTGTCTTGCATTTCGAGACGCACGATGGGGTCGGCCGCTTTCGCCCCTAAGCTGAGGGACATGTTCATCACGGCACTCCTTACGCGACGCCGGGCGGTCGATAACTGCCACGTGCGCTCCGCGCTGTGTCGTCTTCGCTGACCCCTCCCACCGTCAGCCGGCCGCTCCCGCGGCCCTCCTTGGAGAAGACCCTTGTCTCGACCCGTGCAAGTGGACCCGCGTGGCCCCCGCGTCGCCGCTGCGCTCACCGCGGCCGTCCTCGCCGTCGCCCTCGTGGTCCCGTCGCCCGCACGAGAGATCGTGCTGGCCGTCCAGGCCGTCGTCTTCGCCCTGGGAGCGTTCGTGGGAGTGGGGGCGACGCCCTATGCCCAGCTCTTCGCCCGCGTGGTGCGCCCGCGCCTCGCGGCACCGACCGAGTGGGAGGACGCGCGCCCGCCGCAGTTCGCCCAGCTCGTCGGCCTCATCTTCGTGGTCGTCGCCATCGCCGGTTTCCTGACCGGCATCACGGTGCTCGGCTTCGTCGCCACCGCCGCGGCCCTCGTCGCGGCACTGTTGAACGCAGCCATCGGCCTGTGCCTGGGTTGCGAGTTGTACCTGATCACCCGCCGACTGGCCACCTCCCTGGCCTGAGTCACCACCGAAAGGAATGAGTATGAGCCGCGAGAACGCGCTCGTCACGGCCGACTGGGTCGAGGAGCATCTCAACGATCCGAATGTCGTCCTCATCGAGGTCGACGAGGATGCCGAGGCCTACGACAAGGGTCATATCCCCGGCGCCATCAAGCTGGACTGGAAGAAGGACCTCCAGGACGGCGTGCGTCACGACTTCATCAGCAAGGACCGCCTCGAGAAGCTGCTGAGCGAGAAGGGTGTCGGCAATGACGACACGATCGTCTTCTACGGCGGCAACAACAACTGGTTCGCGGCCTATGCCTACTGGTATCTCGCGTACTACGGGCACGAGAACCTGCGGCTGCTCGACGGCGGACGCAAGAAGTGGGAGCTCGACTCCCGCGAGCTGACCACCGAGGTCCCCTCGCGCGAGGCGACGACCTACACGGCGAAGGAGCCGAACGAGGAGATCCGCGCCTACCGCGACGAGGTCGTCGAAGCCATCGGCACCAAGAACCTCATCGACGTTCGTAGCCCCGACGAGTTCGCCGGTCGCCTCCTAGCCCCTGCGCACCTGCCGCAGGAGGCCGCGCAGATCGCCGGTCACATCCCCACCGCCGGGAACGTGCCGTGGAGCAAGGCCGCCAATGAGGACGGCACCTTCAAGAGCGACGAGGAGCTCCGCGAGCTCTACAGCGACGCCGGACTCGATGAGGACAAGGACACCATCGCCTACTGCCGCATCGGCGAGCGCAGTTCGCACACGTGGTTCGTGCTGCGGGAGATCCTCGGCTACCCGAATGTCAAGAACTACGACGGCTCGTGGAGCGAGTACGGTTCGCTGCGCGGCGTGCCGGTCGCCCTCGGTGACGAGCCCGGGGAGGCCTGACATGTGCGGAGCGATCAAGGGCGGCCCGAGCCTCGAGGGCGTCGATGTCGCCAATCAGGCTGTGATCCAGGGCATCGTCACCCGCGGTGACGAGCCGGTCGGCAATGCCTACGTGCGACTGCTGGATGCGGGCGGCGAGTTCACCGCCGAGGTCCCGACCTCGGCCACCGGACAGTTCCGGTTCTTCGCGGCCCCGGGCTCGTGGACGCTGCGCACTCTGGCGCCGCGCGCCGATGTCGTGGAGCGTCAGGTCGTCGCCCAGAAGGGATCGGTCGCCGAGGTGGCCGTCACCGTCTGACCCGATCCATCGAACGAAGGGGACTCACCGACCCGGTGGGTCCCCTTCGTCGTCCCGCTGGGTGGCGGCGGTAGGCCATCAACCCCTCGTCGCAGCTGGCGGTACCTGGTCAACGTATTCGCGGCTGGATGGGGTTGGTGGCGTACTGCCACCGGCGCGTGGGTGAGGTGTCCGATTCAGGCCTCGAGGAGCAAGGTCACCGGGCCGTCATTGACGAGCTCGACCGCCATGTCCGCCCCGAACATCCCGCGGCCCACCGTCGCGCCCAGTGCCTCGAGGGCCACGCAGAACTCTTCGTACAGGGGCTCGGCCACCGGCCCCGGCGCCGCCGCGCCCCAGGACGGCCGCCGCCCCTTGCGGGTATCGGCGTACAGCGTGAACTGACTGACCACCAGCACCGGTGCCCCGATGTCCGAGGCCGACTTCTCCTCGGCCAGGATCCGCAGTTTCCAGAGCTTCGCGGCGAGAGTCGCCCCGCGCTCCGATGTGTCGTCGTGGGTGATGCCGAGCAGCACCAGGAGCCCCGGTGCGTCGAGGCGTGAGATCACCTCTCCGCCCACCGTGACCGATGCCCGTGTGACCCGCTGCACGACCGCCCGCATGCGCGCCAGCGTACGTGTCGGACCTCAGGCGATCGGCGATAGGATGGCCCTTATGGCCTTCGAGATTCCGCCCGACCTCCATCAGGACGTCATGCCCCTCGCCTGGCTCCTCGGGCACTGGCACGGCAATGGCCGCGGGGACTACCCCACCATCGAGGAGTTCGGCTTCGAGCAGGACATCGCGTTCACGCACGACACCCGCCCGTTCCTGCATTACTTCAGCCAGACCTGGATCACCGACGAGGACGGCGATCGCGTGCGACCCGGTGCCCTCGAGACCGGATTCATCCGGGCTGTGGGGGAGGGCAAGGTCGAGATGGTCCTCGCGCACCCCACCGGCTACGCCGAGATCTGGTACGGCGAGATCGACGGCCCCCGTCTCACGCTCAGCACCGATGTCATCGCCCGGACCGAGACCGCCAAGGAGTACACCGCGGGCCAGCGGATGTACGGCCTGGTGGAGGGCAACCTCATGTATGCCTATGACATGGCCGCCGAGGGTCAGCCCCTGCAGTCCCACCTCTGGGGGAAGCTCGCCCGTGTCTGAACACCGCAGCCCCCTGCTCGACCTCCCCGGCGCGGTGGAGGCCGACGCGCCCGATTCCGGCGTTGCCGCGCACTATGGATCGATCGTCCCCGAGCAGCGCCGCCTGATCGTCGGCGAGGGCTTCGTCGACCTGTCGAACCGTGAGGTCTTCACCGTGAGCGGGCCCGACCGGTTGACCTGGCTCCATTCGCTCACCACCCAGCACCTGGAATCGCTGCCCGCGCACACGTGGACCGATGTCCTCCTGCTCACGCCGCAGGGGCGCATCGAGTTCGCCTTCACCGGCCGCGACGACGGTGAGGACGTCTTCCGCGCCTACACGGAACCGGGTGCCGCTGACGATCTGATCGCCTTCCTCGATCGCATGCGCTTCATGTCGCGCGTCGAGGTGGCGCGCGACGCCGACCATGTCCTCATCGCGACGGGGGCTGAGCTGATGCCCCGCTTCATCGCCCGCGAGGAGTTGGCCGGTCTCCCCGCCGAGCTCGGCCGGCCGGCCGGCACCTGGGCCTATGAGGCCATCCGCATCGAGCAGGGGCTGCCGCGGCTCGGTCTGGACACCGACGACCGCACCATCCCCAATGAGGTCGGCCTGCTCGGCCGCGCCGTCCACCTGGACAAGGGCTGCTACCGCGGGCAGGAGACGGTGGCCCGCGTCTACAACCTGGGGCGTCCGCCGCGCCGCCTCGTCCGGCTGCTGCTCGACGGCTCCGTCGACCACCTTCCCGCGCACGGCACCGACATCCTCGACGGCGACAAGGTCGTCGGACAGATCGGTTCGAGTGCACGCCATCACGAGCTGGGGCCCATCGCCCTGGCCGTCGTCAAACGCAATGTCGACCCCGCCGCCACGCTCGTGGCCGACGGCGTCGCCGCATCACAGGAGATCATCGTGGACCCCGATGCAGGACTACACGTGCGAGCGGCCCGGTAATGGCCGATTTCGCCGAACTCGGCTTGGACGACGCGATCGTCGACGTCGTCACGGGACTGGGCTATGAGACGCCCACCCCCATTCAAGAGAAGGCCATCCCAGCGCTGCTGACCGGCCGGGATGTCGTCGGCCTGGCGCAGACCGGCACCGGCAAGACCGCGGCCTTCGCGCTGCCCATCCTGCAGCGCCTCGACCCCTCGGCGAAGCAGACGCAGGCGCTAGTGCTCGCGCCGACCCGCGAGTTGGCGCTCCAGGTCTGCGAGGCCTTCGCTACCTACGCCGCCGCCACCCCGGGTCTCCGGGTGCTGCCGGTGTACGGCGGGCAGAGCTATCAGTTCCAGATCTCCGGACTCAAGCGCGGTGCACATGTCGTGGTCGGCACTCCCGGCCGCGTCATCGACCACCTGGAACGTGGCACCCTCGACCTCTCGCATCTGGACGTCCTGGTGCTCGACGAGGCCGACGAGATGCTCAACATGGGCTTCGCCGAGGATGTCGAACGGATCCTCGCCGACACGCCCGAGTACAAGCAGGTCGCGCTGTTCTCGGCGACGATGCCGACGGCGATCCGCCGATTGGCCAAGCAGTACCTGCACGACCCGATGGACATCGCCACACCCCAGGCGCGTCAGTCGACCAGTTCGGTGCGCCAGCGCTGGATCGCGACCTCGCAGCACTACAAGCTCGATGTGCTGACGCGACTCCTCGAGGTCGAGTCGGGTGACGCGATGATCATCTTCGTCCGCACCAAGCAGGCGACCGAGGAATTGGCCGAGAAGCTGCGCAGCCGCGGCTATCAGGCGGCGGCTCTCAACGGCGATCTCGCGCAGGCCCAGCGCGAGCGCACCGTCGGGGCGCTCAAATCCGGTGTGCTCGACATCGTCGTGGCGACGGATGTCGCGGCCCGCGGGCTGGACGTCGAGCGCATCAGCCATGTCGTCAACTACGACATCCCGCACGACACCGAGGCCTATGTCCACCGCATCGGTCGCACCGGCCGGGCGGGGCGCACAGGTGACGCGATCGTCTTCGTGACCCCGCGCGAACGGCGGATGCTCGGAGCGATCGAGAAGGTCTCGGGACAGCCGGTGGTCGAGATGTCGATCCCGACCGCCGATGAGGTCAACGCGCGCCGGGTGGACAAGTTCGCCAAGGAGATCACCTCCAGCATGGGCTCGCCGCAGTTCCATGCCTTCCGTGGCCTCGTCGAGCAGTTCGCGGTCGAGAACGGCGTGGAGATGATCGACATCGCCGCCGCGCTCGCGGTGATGGGCCACGATGGCGACGAGTTCTTCGTCTCCGGTGAGGTGCCCGGCCCCCACAAGCGCGGGCCCCGCGACCAGCGGGAGCCGCGCGAGGCCCGGGAGCCGAGGGCTCCGAAGGACGGACGATCCGTCTACCGGATCGCGGTGGGCAAGAGGCACAAGGTCACCCCGGCGATGGTCGTCGGCGCCATGGCGAACGAGGGTGGTCTGAGGCGCTCGGACTTCGGCAAGATCACGATCGGCATGGACCACACGCTCGTGGAGCTGCCCCCGGATCTGCCCGGTGAGGTGTTCGATGCGCTGAGCGACACTCGGATCTCCGGACGGCGCATCGACTTGCGCCGCGACGAGGGCCGTCCCGGCGGCTACCGGAGCGACAAAGGCGGACCGCGCAAGGGTGCTGCGTACAAGGGCGGCAAGGGTCGAGGAGGCAAGCCGCCGCATCGCAAGGGCCCCCGCACGTAGTCCGCGATCGGTCCGCACCGCCGCGCAACGATGTCACTCGAGCAGGACGACGGTTGCGATCGGGCGCCACGCCCTAGACTGGACGGGTGTTCGTCCTCGACAACGCCGTACGGCATTACGACTGGGGTAGCTTCGACGAGATCCCGCGATTCGTCGGTGCCGGACGCCCCGATGAGCCGGTCGCCGAGGTCTGGATGGGCACCCACCCCATGGACCCGTCATCGGTCACACTGCCCGATGGATCCAGGCGCCGCCTCGACGAGGTGGTAGGGGAGCTTCCCTTCCTGCTGAAGCTCCTCTCGGCGCGTCGCCCCCTGTCGCTGCAGGTGCACCCGGACCGGGAGCGGGCGCGGCGGGGATTCGAGCGGGAGAACGCGCTCGGCATCGCCCTCGACGCTCCTGAGCGCACCTATAAGGACCCGAATCACAAACCGGAGATGGTCTACGCGCTGTCGACCTTCGACACGGTGGTCGGCTTCCGGCCCACCGCGGAGATCCTGCGGGTGCTCGCTCCGATCGAGGCACCCCTGGCGCAATGGATGCACGATGGGCTGCGGGCGAATCCGGGATTCGCCGGCATCGTACGTCTCGTGGAATCGCTGCTCGCCGAGTCGATCGATCCTCAGCAGATCGATCAGGTCGTGCAATGCTGCCGCGATCTGCTCGACCAGGGGCTCGACATCAAGCGGGCCTATGCGACCGCTCTGTTGATCCGTCAGGACTTCCCCAACGACCCGGGGGTCGTCATCTCCTTGCTGTTGAACCGCCTCACACTGCAGCCGGGCGAGGCCGCCTTCCTCGACACGGGGGTCGTGCACGCCCATCTGCGCGGAATGTGTCTCGAGGTCATGGCGACCTCGGACAATGTCCTTCGGGCGGGCCTCACGAGCAAGCATCTGGACACCCGGGGGCTGGTGGACTGCCTCGATGCCGGCATGTCGCGGCTGGCGCGGGTCACGCCCGATACCCTCGGCTTCACGACCGAGGTCTACGATCCCGGTGTCGGGGACTTCGCCCTCGCGGTGACGCAGTGCTCTCGTGGTGAGCCGGAAGGCGTGCGGCTCATCGATGCGCCCCAGCGCATCGTGGTGTGCACCGGCGGTGAGGTCGAGTTGGTGAACTCCTTCGATGAGCGGCTCAAGCTGACCCGCGGCGATGCCGTGTACGCCGGAGCCGTGGACGGGGAGCTCACCGTCCACGGGACGGGTGAGATCGCCGAGGCCTATGCTCCGCAGGATCGCGCGGCCAGCCGCCTCGTCGATCTCATCTGACCGGGGCGGTGACCTACGCACCCCTCGCCTCGGTGGGGCGGTGAGCTAGGCACGTCTGGTCTCGGTGGGTGGTGGGTTACGCACCTCTCGACGTCCTCGAGAGGTGCGTAATCCACCACCCAGGGGAGTCAGCCGGTCGGGTGGGTCAGAGCAGGTCGGTGCGACCGCGCTCTCGCCATCGCCCCGGGACTGCCTTGACGTCTTGGGCCGCGGCCCGCGTGGTGACGAGGACGGCGTCGGGGGTGACCGCGACGATGACGTCGTCGAGGCCCACGACCGACACCGTCTGCTCCGTCGTGCTGGCGACGAAGCCGGCGGCATCGACCCAGACCGCATCGGCAGACGGAGACTTCGCGGCCAGCGCGGCGAAATCTCCGAGATCGGTCCAGTCGAAGGCGCCCGGCACGACCGCCACTCCGCCGTCGAGCGACACGGGCTCGGCGATGGCGTGGTCGATCGCTATCGAGGTCAGTCGCGGCCAGTGCTCCGCGAGGGCGGCCTCCCGTCCGGGGGTGTCCCATGCCTCGGCGATCGCCAGCAGTCCGGCGTGCATCGTGGGCTGCAGTCGGGCGAGGTGCTCCAGCAGTACAGACGCCCGGACCACGAACATGCCGGCATTCCAGGAGTAGGTGCCGGCGGCGAGGTATCCGCGCGCCGTCTCGAGATCGGGCTTCTCCACGAACCGGTTCACGCTCCTCGCGGTCGCGAAAGCATCGAGTCGGTCGCCACCGTCGATATAGCCGAAGGCGGTCGACGGGGTCAGCGGGGTGAGACCGATCGTCACGACCTTGCCGGTCTCGGCGACTCTCACCGCCTCGCGTACCGCGGCGGTGAACCCCGCGATGTCGTCGATCACGTGATCGGCCGCGAACGATCCGATGATCGCGTCGGGGTCACGTCGCGCGATGATCGCGGCGGCCAGGCCGATCGCGGGCATCGAGTCGCGGGGGCTGGGCTCGGCCAGCACCTCGACATCGGGGAGCTGCTCGGCGACGGCGGACTCGTGCGCTCGCCCGGTGACGACGTGCACGCCCGCCGCCAGACCGTCCAGGCGGTCCGCCGTCTGCTGCAGCAGCGAACGGCCCGTGCCGGTGAGGTCCAGGAGGAACTTCGGGTGACCGGCGCGGGAGAGCGGCCAGAGCCGGGTTCCGGCGCCCCCCGCGGGGATGATCGCGTGCAGTTCGTCCATGCCGGGAGACTACCGGTGGCCGACAGAACGGCTGAGCCGCAGGACACTAGGGTGGCGGCATGGACGTCATCGCGGAGGTCGAACGGTCTGGATTGGTGGAGAGCCGGCACCGGGGTGTAGCCGTGCGGGTCGACGCTGAAGGCGCCGTCATCTGGGCACTCGGCGACCCCGACACCATCACCTACCCCAGATCGGCCAACAAGCCCTTCCAGGCTGTCGCGATGCTGCGTGCCGGGCTGCCGCTGGTGGGCGAGCAGCTCGCGATCGCCAGCGCGAGCCACTCCGCGGAGCCGTTCCATCTCCAGACGGTACGTGCCATGCTCGCCGATGCGGGGCTGACCGAGGAAGCATTGCAGACGCCCCCGTCCTATCCCGTCGATCCGAAGGAGCACGCCGCGATCCTGCGCGCGGGCGAGGGGCGGCTGCCCATCCGGCACGACTGCTCGGGCAAGCACGCGGCCATGCTCCGGACCTGCGTGGAGCGCGGCTGGGACCCGGGGAGCTATCTCGAGCCGGACCATCCGCTGCAGGTCGCGATCACGGAGACCTTCACCGAGCTCATCGGGGCCCGGCCGGCCCGGATCGGCATCGATGGTTGCGGAGCGCCGCAGCACGCCACCAGCATGCGCCATCTCGCGATGGGGATCGCGCGGATCGCCGCCGCGCCCGAGGACTCCGAGGAGGGTCGGCTGCGGCGGGCGATGCTCGACCATCCGACCTTCGTGAGCGGCACCCGTCGCCCGGAGCTGCGGTTCATGACCGAGCTGCCGGGGGTCATCGCCAAGTCCGGTGCCGAGGCCCTGTTCGTGGTCGGGCTGCCGGACTCCACGGCGATCGCCGTGAAGATCGAGGACGGAGCCGACCGGCCGCTGTATGCCGTCGCCGGGCGAGCGGTGCAGCTCGCCGGCTGGGAGGCCGAGGTCCTGACGGAGCGTCCGCGCGTCCTCGGCGGCGGTGAGACGGTGGGCGCCCTACACGTCGCCTTCTGACGGCCCTTCGGCGATGGGCGGGGAGTGGTCCCGTCAACCGCCACGGATGACGGCTAACGAGGGCGCGGTCGCCACGACGAGTCCGGCGGTGATACTGCCGATCAGAGCGAGCCTCCTGCCGCGTCGGATCCGTGCCGGAAGGTCACGCGCGAGGGCGTAGGCCTCGGCGACGAGGCGGAGATCGGCGGGGCCGTCGGGAAGAGGCAGGACGGCGGCATGGACCCCCGCGGCGTTGAGCTCCGCCGAGACCTCCTCCGGCGAGCTCTGTGCCCGGACATCGTCGATACCCACATGGGCCGCGACATGCTCGGCCTTCTCGCGTGTGGTCCGGGTGGCGAGGGTGCAGCCGATGCCGAGTTCACGGAGCCGCTGCACCCCCGGCGCCGCGGAGTCGGCGATCTCGTCGACGAGCCGGATCAGCCCGAGCGGACGGTCGTCGACCTCGACTGCCACGGTCGTCGATATCGGATCGGTCGCGGTGTCGATGCCGATCCATCGGGGCGCGCCGACCCGCACCGGATGCTTGTCGACGATGCCGCTGATGCCCACGGCGGAGTCCTCGAAGACATCGGTCACCCGTCCGCGGGTCGAGAGTCGCGCGATCGCCCGGCCGACCCGGTGGGTGGCATGGTGCTCCAATGCCCCGGCGAACCAGCGGAGGTCCCGCTCGTGTCCGGCGCGCAGCGATTGCACTTCGTCGACCCGCATGCCGGTCACGAGGTAACCGTCTCGATCCATCACCAGCCGCTCGATCCAGGGATCGGGGGGGAGATCGAGTCCTCGCTTGGCTGCGGCACGGCTGAGTGATCGCCGGGCACCGCGCGCCCCGAGGTCGAAGGCAGCCGGAGCGGTGACGACGAGGGTGCCGACCGCGGCGATCAGAGCCCACAGCGGTCCGTCCTGGATCCACCAGACAGCGAGAACGACGGCGCCCACCCCGACCCAGAGCACACGTCCGATCACGGGGTCTCCTCGGCGTGGAACCGTTCGAAGTCGCGCTGGTCCCCGGCCTTCCAGAGAGGGACGCTCGCCTTGAGCAGCATGGTGATCTGCACGATGAACTCCGGTTCGTGGAGGTCATCGCCGAAGATCTCGTTGATGCGCTTCCATCGGTAGCGGATGGTCTGCGGATGCACGCCCAGTCGTGCGGCGATCGCCGGAGCGCTGTCGCGGGTCTCGAGCCAGGCGAGCAGCGTCTCGGAAAGAATCTCGCGGGAGTTGGGGGTCTCGGCCAGGAGGGGCCGCAGCAGCTCCTGGACCATGCCGCGCCGCAGCGCGGGCTCGGCGCCGAGCCAGAGTTGGGTGCGGTGCTGGGCGCAGTCGATCACGGGATGGTCCGCGATGACACCGGCCGTGTGGAGCTGGATCGCCCGGGTGCTCCAGCGGTGGGCATCGGGTACGTCGTGGCGTTCCACGGGCCAGCTGAAGGCGATGACGATGCCGGGTGCCGCGATCTCGTCGAGTCGTCGGCGGAGCTCGTCGGCATCGTGCTCGGCGCAGACCAGGTCGACGGCACGCGCGCTGGAGCGTTGCAGCACATCCCCGGGCAGTTCGGGGAGTGTGAGTGGTTGTTCGAGGGAGATCGCCCGGATCGCCCACACGATGAAGCGTTCGGGTACCGGCCAGCGGGCCTGCGCGGCGAGTCCGCCGATATCGGGCAGGCCCGGGTCGATCAGCATGTCGAGGAGACGGACGCGATTGCGGTCCTGATCGCGTTCGAGCACATCGTGGGCCGCCTGCCAGCCGATCACCGCCTGCTCGGAGAGATGGTCGATATAGGCGAGTAGAGCATCGCCGAGCACGCCGAGGGCCTCGGCGCTCAACTGATTCTCGACGGCGAAGCTGCGCAGGTAGTCCCAGGCACGCTCACGGGCGATGCGATGCGATGCCCGCATCGCGGTGAGGTCGTGTCCGTCGAGGGCCTCGCCGTATCCCATCTTGCGGAAGAGATCGTCGACGCGGTCGCCCGCGCCACCGTTGCCTTCAGCCAGATCGAGGAAGTGGCTGACCGCTCCGTTGACCGCCACCATGATGAGCCGGTGGCGTCGTCCCTGCGAGGGACCCGCGAAGGCCGGCACCCCCGCTTGGATCTCACTCGTGATCCGCGTGACGAGCTCGGGTATTCGAGGGCGGAAGAGGGGAACGAAGGTGCGAGCGAGTCCGCGGAGATTGCCGTCCTCGCGGAGCGCGGTCATGAGGACGCGCCATCGGCTCGACGACGTGATGCGGCGCTCATGAT
The DNA here is from genome assembly GCF_002174305.1 of Aeromicrobium sp. PE09-221. GTDB lineage: Bacteria > Actinomycetota > Actinomycetes > Propionibacteriales > Nocardioidaceae > Aeromicrobium. The sequence goes on from NZ_MIJB01000031.1 coordinate 34,632, forward strand.
CTCCCTTGCTCAACGTGCCGGGCCTCACATTCTCGCCGGACCACCAGCCGACGCGCAAGCAGCTGCTGAAGATCGCGGAGTGGCCAGTAGGGAGTGGGAGGGAGTAACTGGCCACTCCGCGATTCACGGGCCGAGTCATGAGGGAGGAGTGACCCGACATCGTCCAGTGCAGCACGTGTCGCCGATCTGAGCCACCGGCTCGGAGGAAAAAGTGGAAAACTCGGATGATCATCCGAAAAGTCGGCGGTCCGATCGCGATCTTTGTACGAGAGTGAGGGTTCATCCCCGCTCGGACCGCGGGCATCGGCTGTCCATGATGTACTGCTGATGGCGCTCGTGAGCGCTGCACGGGTGGAGGAGGTCACCGTGAAGTCACTGGTCACCGGGGGTGTGCGCTCGGGCAAGTCCTTCCACGCGGAGTCGCTCGTCGTGGCCGAACCCCATGTCACGTATATCGCGCCCGGGCGTGAGGCCGATCCTGCTGCCGACCCGTCCCATGCGGCGCGGGTCGTCGAGCATCAGGCGCGTCGTCCGTCGAGCTGGGTGACGGTGGAGTCCCATGGTCTGGCCGATGCCGTCTGCGCCGCCGAGGGAGCCGTCATCGTCGACTGCGTCGGCGACTGGGTGCAATGGCTCATCGGTGAGCTGGACGGCTGGGATGCCACTCGCGAGGAGTGGGAGCCGCGCTTCATGCAGCAGGTCGAGACGGTGGCCGAGGCGGTCGCGGCCCGCCGCGACACCGTGGTGCTGGTGACGCAGGAGGTCGGCATGGGCGCGGTGACCGATGACTGGAGGGCCCGGTTGTTCCGCGATCTCCTCGGATTCGCCAATCAGCGCCTGGCGATGGAATGCGACGAGGTCCTCCTCGTGGTCGCCGGCCGAGTGCTGAGGCTGTGAGCGGCGTGGCCTGGATACACGGTCCGCGGTGCGGTATCGACGGGGATGCGCATCTGTGGTCGCTATAGCGACCGCGAAAGCACATCGTGCGTGGGTCCGAGGGCCGAGGTGAGCTATCCCGCAATTGAGCACTGAAGTGCGGAAGAGCTCACCGCCCACGACGGGGGATCAGGTGGCCGAGAGCAGCATGACGGCGAGCGAGACCTCCACCGTCGCGCCGAAGACGTCGCCGACGACACCGCCGAGCCGTCGGACGGCGCGACGCAGCAGCCAGCCGGTCGCGAGGAGCGCTGCTGCGGCGATGATGAGCCCGCGCCACCACGGCAGGTCGAGGACCCAGGCGCCGAGACACAGGGCGATGGTGAGCACGGTCCAGATGATCGCCGTGACCACCGGATGGATCGTCTCGGTATAGGTCACGCCGAGGCCGTCCTTGCGCGCCCCCCGCACCCCACGGGTGCAACCGATGGTTGCGACGGCGCGGGAGGTGCAGATCAGCGCGGCGGCGATCGCCGGGCCCCAGCTCTCGTCGAGCAGCGCCGTGAGCGCGCCGATCTGGATGCCGAGCACCAGTACGAGAGCGGCGGCTCCGGCGGGACCGGCATTGCCGACCTTGATCACCTCGAGGGCTCGCACGGGGTCGTACGACGAGGTCAGTCCGTCCGCGGTGTCGGACAGTCCGTCCAGGTGGAAGGCTCGGCTGCCGAGGGCGAGCACGGCCACGGCGGTCGCCGAGATGGCGATCGGCGCGAGGCCGAGTTCTCGACCTGACCACAGTACGAGGGCCGCGACGGCGGCGATCGGCACGACCGCAAGCGGTGCCAGGGCCACCGCGGCCCCGCTGAGACGCGGAGTGACCTCGCGGGGCGGTGTCACCGGGATGGCAGTGAAGGTACCGATCGACAGTCGCCAGGCGTTCAAGAGATCCACCTCGGTATTGTCCCCGTCAGCCGGTGGGTGGTCGCACGCCCGTGGGGCTCAGCTCGGGGACGAGTGGGCTGACACGCTTCGCCAGCTCGCTGATCGCCGCTGTGACCGTCAGCGCGCGGGCCGTGGCCTGATGGTCGAGTCCATTGGCGCAGACCCGGTCGGTCGCCCTTTCGAGCTGGATCCGCGCGGCGCGGCCGGAATCGGTGAGCGCGCCCTCGGGGGTGAGCCAGCCGCGTTGGCGGAGGTTCTCGGCACCCTCGCTCCACGCGTCATCGTCCCACCCTCGGGCGGCCTGCTGTGTGGGCGGCACGAGGCCGGCGGCCTGGGTCAGCCGGTTCGCCGCGGCGCCTCCCAGACCCGCCGCGGTGAGGACGGCGACATGGCAGTCGCCGCGATACTCCCGCCACACGGTCGCGGCGTGCCAGAGCCTGTCGAGCGGGTCTTCGGGCACCGGGAGCGCGGCGTGGGCGGCCGCGAGGGGTTTACCGGCCCAGTCGGCGCCATCGAGCATCGCGGTGAGCTGCCGCGCCACGGGCTCGATCGTGTCATCGGCGCCGAGTAGCGGGGCGAGGGCGTCGTGGGCGATCGACCGGCGGGTGCGCAGGATCTCGGCCGGGACGGAGCGCGACCACGCGTCCGGCAGGGCGCGACGGATGCGGGCCGGTGAGAAACCGTGGAACAACGCGGTGACGAGCTCGGGGGACGGGGTGCCGAGGGCCGCCGACCTGGACGCGGTGTACCCCATCCAGAATCCGGCGAGGCCGATCTCGGCATAGCGCTCGGTGGCGCCCTCGGCGAAGTAGACCGGAGCGTGCAAGGTCTCGACTGACTGCCAGAACTCCGGGACCACCGCCATGCGGCTCAGTCTTGCATGACTCGGCTCCCGGATCAGGCCCAGTGCGGGTAACGCCGTGGCGCCGGGTGGGTCTCCTCCGCGGCGGAAACATCGTCATCCCGAGGGGCCGACGATGACTCCTGTGCGAGGAGGAGCGAGAGGTCGGCCGCGGCGCTCTGCCACTGGCCGAGCGCCGACTGATACGCCTCGGTGGCGGTGTTGCTCCACTGCACGCGGAGTTCGCGGAGTTCGTGTTCCAACTCGATCAACCGCTGGTTGATGGCATCGCGGTGGGGGGAATCGGACGAGGTCATCCGGCGCGCCGAGGCCGGGGATCGTCCTGGAGGAAGGGCTGCGCCAGCGCCGAATGGTCCAGTGCGGCCTCGAGCCGCTCGAGAGCCGTCAGGATACGCCGGGTGTCGGCATCATAGCGGTAGTGCTCGCGGGTGGACTGCTCGTCGTCCCCGAAGAGCGATGCGCGAAGGGCGCTGCTGTGCGCAGCGATCTCCCGGCGGGCGGCGGCCACACGCGCGGCGCCGAGCTGCATGGACAGGGCCGGGTCACTGACTTTGATGGACATGGGACCCCCTTGCCTCGTGCACCGGATCACCGCGACCAGCACGCGATGATGGGTCCAGCCTAGACGGCTGGACCCATCATGACTAGTACTAATGGCCTATTCGCGGTTTTTTCCGGACACCCGACTCCGGTGTGGCCGGGTGGCTCAGACGGTGAGGACGACCTTGCCGGTGGCCTGTCGCTGGTCGAGTGCGTTGAGCGCCTGGGCGGCTTCCGCGAGGGGCCAGCTATGGCCAATAATCGGAGCGAGTGCTCCGCTTTCGATGTGCGGCAGCATGGCCTTCCACTCCTTCTGCAGGTGGCCGGGACGGCTCAGTGCGTAGGCACCCCAGCCGACCCCGACGACCGACACGTTGTTGAGGAGTAGCCGGTTGACCTTGACGGTCGGGATCTCCCCGCCGGTGAATCCGATGACCAGGAGGCGACCGTCCTCGGCCAGGCACCGCAGCGAGTCGGTGAAGCGGTCGCCGCCGACGGGGTCCACGATGATGTCGATGCGTCCGCCCGTCAGGGCGGCGTCCTTGAAGCCCTCCGCGAGGACGTACTCGTCGGCACCTGCCTCGAGGGCGATCCGGCCCTTCTCGTCGGTCGAGGTGACGGCCACGACGCGTCCGGCTCCGAAGGCCTTGGCGACCTGGATCGCGGCCGTGCCGACACCGCCGGCGGCACCGTGCACGAGTACGGACTCACCGGCCTGTAGTCCTCCGCGTTCGACCAGGGCGAAATAGGCAGTGCCGTAGTTGAACATGAAGGACGCGCCGGCCTCGTAGCTCATCGTGTCGGGGAGCGCGAAGGTGTACTGGGGCTCGGCCGTCACCTGCTCGGCGAAGCCGCCGAGGAAGGGGAGCGCGGCGACCCGGTCGCCGGGACGCAGGCCGGAGTCCGCCGGGGCGCTGATGACATCGCCGGCCACCTCGCTGCCGGGGATGAAGGGCAGCTCGGGCTTGATCTGGTATTGGCCGCGAGTCTGCAGGAGCTCGGGGAAGGCCACGCCAGCGGCCCGGACGGCGATGACGACCGCTGCGTCATCGCTGGGGGCCTCGATATCGTTGAGTTCGATCGCGTCGGGTCCGCCCAGTGAAGTGATCTGAATCGCACGCATAGGCAGAGCCTAGTGGTGAACCTGAACCTCGCGTCAACTTGGATTTTCAGATACTATCGGTATCTGAGTGGCAGGAGGCCCGAAGGTGACAGGGACCAGGGTGACACGCGCCGAACGACAGGCGCAGACGCGGGGGCGATTGATCGAGGTGGCGCAGGAGATGTTCCTCCGCGACGGCTATGCGGCGACCTCCCTCGACAAGGTCGCCTTGGAGGCAGGGTTCTCCAAGGGAGCGGTGTACTCGAACTTCGCTGGCAAGGAAGAGCTCTGCCTCGCCGTGCTCGATGTGATCCACGCCGAGAAGGTCCGTGGCGTCCGCGAGGCCTTCACCCGGGAGGCCGACCTGGAGGCGCAGCTCAAGGCCTTCGCCGACTGGGCCCACGATGGACTCGGGGAGCCTCGGTGGACGGCCCTCGAGGTCGAGTTCGGTGCGGTGGCCCGCCACAACGAGTGGGTGGCCGCCGAGCTGGTCACCCGGCATCGCGAGATTCGCGAAGCGATCGGCCAGCTCATCGAGTACGTGGTCGAGGAGGCCGGGCTCACCTCCCGGCTCCCCATCCCCACCGCGGCAGCCGCACTGCTGAGCCTCGGCGTCGGCCTCGGGGCGTTGCGGTCCCTGGACGCGCATATCGATGTCGGCGTGTTCACCGATGTCATGCGAGCGCTCATCCCACCGGCCGGCGACGACGCGCCGGCCGACTAGGACGACCCTGCCCACCCACGCGGTGGGCGGTGAGTCATCCGGTACCCGCGCGGAGGGCGGTGCTCAGTAGCCGCCGTTGTCCCGGAAGCGCTGGAAGCTGGCTTCGATCTCGACCTCGGCCTCGGCGCGGCCCACCCAGTGGGAGCCCTCCTCGACGGACTTGCCCGGCTCGAGCGCCTTATAGGACTCGAAGAAGTGCTGGATCTCGCTGAGGTCGAATTGGGCGACATCGCCGATGTCCTGCAGGTGCTCCTGGCGGGGATCCGTGGAGGGGACGCACAGGATCTTGTCGTCGCCGCCGGCCTCGTCGGTCATCGTGAACATGCCGATGGCGCGGCACTCGATGACGCAGCCCGGGAAAGTCGGGAACGGCAGGATCACGAGTGCATCGAGCGGGTCGCCGTCCTGGCCGAGGGAATCGTCGATGAAACCGTAGTCAGCGGGATACTGCATGGACGTGAAGAGCGTCCGATCCAGGCGAAGGCGATGCGTCTTGTGGTCGAGCTCGTACTTGTTGCGCTCCCCTTTGGGAATTTCCACGGTGACATCGAAAAACACAGTACCTCCGGTGATGTAGGCGACGTCCACGGCGCGGAGACGAGATCGTCGCCTCGCGTGATCGGTCGAGTGCTGACTCTATATTCTCTCCCACATGGCGGTACGCGGCTGGGGCAGGGTGCTCAGCAGATTCCTCGTGCTCGGGGTCGTGCTGGCGGTGCTCGCGGGCATCGGCATCCTGTATCTGCGCGGTGACCTGAACCGCTTCATCTGCGACGGTGCCTGTCCGGCGCGTTATGCGACGGCCCCCGAAGGCGTGCAGTCGTTGGCCGGCTCGCGGATCATGCCCGACGAGCCCACTGACGAGCCGATCGCCTCCAATGCCCTCAAACAGGCCGTCGCGGGTCCGCTGTCTGCCGGCTCCCTCGGACCGCATGTCGGCTTCGCGGCCGTCGATGCCCGCGACGGCACCCCGCTCGCCGGCGGTGATGAGGCCGCATTCGTCCCTGCCTCGACCACCAAGGTGCTCACGGCCTACGGCGCGTTGAAAACGCTCGGCCCGGACGACCGCTTCTCCACGCGCGTCGTCCGCGATGGCACCACCCTCACATTGATCGGCGGCGGCGATCCCTACCTGAGCCGGGACCGCCCGGCGGAGTCGGACCCGGTCCGGCCCGCGAGCCTGGAGACGCTCGCCGACCGTGTCGTGCGCGAGGTCGGTGCCGGCGAGTTCGCGTTGCAGTACGACGCCTCGCTGTTCAGTGGCCCGGCGATCAGCCCGGACTGGGAGGAGGGCTATGTGCCCGGGGTAGTCGCCCCGATCGTCTCCCTCTGGGCCGATCAGGGCCGGCGCGACGGCATCCGCTCGCTGGATCCCGCCCTCGCGGCCGCCAACGACTTCGCGACACTCCTGCGCGATCGCGGGGTCACCGTCTCGACGGTCGCTCCGGGTGAAGCGAGGGCGAACGCCTCGGACGTGGCCCTGGTGCGCAGCGCCCCCGTGGCGACGATCGCCGCGGAGTTCCTGGCCACGAGCGATAACGAGGCGACCGAGGTCATGTTGCGCCATATCGCCGTGGCGCGCGGTGAGGAATCGAGTTTCGCGGGCGGTGTCAGTGTGCTGAGGTCGGTGCTCGAGGAGTCCGCGATCTCGACGGACGGGCTCGAGCTCTACGACGGCAGCGGCCTCTCCCGCGGGAACCGGATCAGTCCCACCACGCTGGTGCAGACGCTCGTCGCCGCCGGACGGGACCGGGCGACGACCGCCACCCTCAGCGGCCTGCCCGTCGGGGGTTTCGACGGTACGGTCCGCAACCGATTCGCCCAGAGCCGCGATGCCCTGGGATGGGTCCGGGCCAAGACCGGCACCCTCACGGGCGTGCACAGCCTCGCCGGCATCGCGACCATCGACGGAGGCCGCCCCATCGCCTTCGCCGTCATGGCCGACGACACCGAGGCGCTGAACCCGCTCGAGACCCAGGCCGCGCTCGACGCGGTCGCCGGCGCCGTGGCCGGCTGCGCGTGCTGAGCGTCCAACAGGGACCGCGGTCTGATCGTTCGCCGATCACCAGCTGACTCCGCGATGGGCGGTGCGTCGTCGACTATCAGCATCGGTTGATTACTCACCGCTTGGCGCGATGTCGACGATTCAGGACTCATCGGGATGATGGGGTGGTTGATGAGTCACCGCCCAGGAGTCTCAGGCAGGTCCGTTTTCGCGTTCTATCGCGAAGGGGCCGATACCGTAGGCGCCATGATCGACTGGAAGCTCGCGCAGAGCACCGCGAACCGCTTCATCAAGCCCGGCCCGGAGCTGGAGGCGGCCGAGGTCGCCGAGGTGGTCGATGAACTGCGCGCCGCGGCGCGACGCGCGGTCGCTCCCGTCGAGAGCTACACCGGCCTGGTGGCCGATGCCGCCTCGCCCGTGCTCGTGGTCGATCGTCCCCGGTGGGTCGAGGCGAATCTGTCCACCTTCTCGCGGATCATGGAGCCGGTCGTCACCTCGCTCACCGCCGAACGCGAGCCGTCGCCGGCCGCTCGTGCCGTCAGCGCCAAAGCATCGGGGGTCGAGCTCGGGGCGCTGATGGCCTTCCTGTCTAGCAAGGTGCTCGGGCAGTTCGATCCCTTCCATGTCGACGGCGGCATCGGCGGCCGGTTGCTGCTGGTCGCGCCCAATATCGTCCACGTCGAACGTGAGCTCGGCGCCGATCCCAGCGACTTCCGGCAGTGGGTGTGCCTGCACGAGGAGACCCATCGTGCCCAGTTCACCGGCGTGCCGTGGATGCGGGAGCACCTGCAGGGTCTGCTCGATGACTTCGTCGACGCCACCGATACGTCCGAGGGTGCCGTGAGCGCGCTGGTGACCGAGGTGCTCCCCGAGTTGATGCGGATCATCCGCGGCGAGTCCGATAAGTCCCTCTCCGACCTTTTCCAGAACGAGCGTCAGGGGCGGATCGTCGACCAGATGACCGGTCTCATGTCGTTGCTGGAGGGACACGCCGATGTGGTCATGGACGCTGCGGGACCGGATCTGATCGGCTCGGTGGCCTCCATCCGCCGCAAGTTCGACAAGCGCCGTTCGCAGGGCACCGGGCTCGCCAAGATCCTGCGGCGCCTGCTCGGCCTGGAGGCGAAGATGCGCCAGTACCGGGACGGCGCGGTGTTCGTCCGCGAGGTCAGCGAGCGAGTCGGTGTGGACGGATTCGCGGCCGTCTGGTCCGAGCCGGCGCATCTGCCCACCAGGGCCGAGATCGACGATCCCGCGCGCTGGATCGCCCGCGTCCACGGCTGACGACCATGCCGGGACGTCTGGATCCGGTCGTCGCACGGGCTCGCTCGCTCGTGCGCGCGGCACTGGAGGACGACCCCCGTGCCGTCGTCATCGCTCTCTCGGGGGGTGCCGACTCACTCGCCCTGACGGCAGTGACCGCCTTCGTCGCGCAACGGATGGCACGCCCACTGCGGGCAGTGGTCGTCGATCACGGGTTGCAGGAGGTCTCGGCCGACGCCGCCCGCCGCGCGGCGGATACGGCGCGTTCCCTGGGCGTCGCTGCCGAGGTGGTCGAGATCCACGTGGACCCGGCCGACTCGCGCGGTCTGGAGGCTGCCGCGCGGGACGCGCGGTATGCAGCCCTCGATCGGGTCGCGGTCGCCGATGACGCCCAGATCCTGCTGGCCCACACCCTCGACGATCAGGCCGAGACCGTCCTGTTGGGGCTCGGGAGGGGCTCGGGAGCTCGCTCGCTCGCCGGCATGGCCGGACGGAGGGGCAGACTGGTGCGCCCTCTGCTGACGCTCCGCCGTGCGGACACCGAGCGGATCTGCCGCGTGCACGGGCTCGACTGGTGGAGCGATCCGTACAATGCCGATCCCCGGCTGCGACGGACACGCGTCCGCCACGAACTGCTCCCGCTGATGGAGGAGGTGCTCGGCGGGGGAGCGGCACAGGCCCTCGCCCGCACAGCCGACCTGCTGCGCGCGGATGCCGATGCCCTCGACACCGCCGCCGAGACGGCGATGACCGACGAGATCGATGCGCTGGCCGTACTCGCTCCCGCCATCCGTTCACGGGTGCTGCGGCGCGCGGCCATCGCCGCCGGAGCGCGTCCGGGCGAGCTCACCGCCGCGCACGTCGACGGGCTCGAGTCGCTCGTCACCCGGTGGCACGGCCAGCGGCGGGTGGAGCTGCCGGGCGGGGTGAGCGCGGTGCGGGCGGGGAACCGGCTCCGGTTCATTCCCACGCCTGTGGCAGGCTGAGCCCGTGGACGTCGAACACGTAGAGAGCGACATCGACCGGACCAAGCCCCTCTACACCGAGGACGAGATCCAGGCCCGCCTCGCCGAGATGGCGCGCCAGATCGAGGCCGACTATGAGGGTGAGGACCTGCTGCTCGTCGGCGTCCTCAAGGGTGCCGTCATGGTCATGGCCGACCTGTCCCGGGCCTTGAACCGGCACGTCGAGATCGACTGGATGGCCGTCTCGTCGTATGCGGGCACCCGTTCCTCGGGGGTGGTGCGCATCCTCAAGGACCTCGACACCTCCCTGGAAGGCCGGCACGTCCTGATCGTCGAGGACATCATCGACACGGGGCTGACGCTCTCGTGGCTGGTCGCGAATCTGCGATCGCGTGGCCCGGCCTCGGTCGAGGTGGCCACGCTGTTGCGCAAGCCGGAGGCACTCGAGATCCCCGTCGACGTCAAGTACGTGGGCTTCGACATCCCCAATGCCTTCGTCATCGGCTATGGGCTGGACTTCAACGAGCAGTACCGGAACTTGCGCAGTATCGGCACACTGGCTGAGCACGTCTACTCCTGAGTGAACGGACACCCCCGCGCCACATGAACGTCAAACGTCTCTTCAAGGGCCCCTGGCTCTGGATCATCCTCATCACCGTCGTGGTGCTGGTGGTGATCAACTTCTCCTCGGGCGCGGACGGGTACAAAGAGGTCAAGACGGCCACCATGGTCAAGCATTTCGACGACCAGGACATCCAGGAGGTGACCTTCGTCGAGGGAGACCAGGAGATCCGCGCGACCCTCAAGGGTGAGGACGAGGAGCAGATCAAGTCCACCTGGCTCGGCGACCAGCAGAGCAGCGACCTCGTCACCCTGGCTCAGCAGCAGGTCGACGACGGTGACATGGACTCCTACAATGTCGAGGTCCCGCGCAGCAATCCGCTGCTCTCGCTGCTCGGCACGATGTTGCCGCTGTTGCTGTTCCTGCTGCTCTTCTTCTGGATCATGATGTCGATGCAGGGTGGCGGCGGCCGGGTCATGCAGTTCGGCAAGTCCAAGGCGAAGGTCATGAGCAAGGACACGCCGAAGACCACCTTCTCCGATGTCGCGGGGGCCGACGAGGCCATCGAGGAGCTCGGGGAGATCAAGGAGTTCCTCGCCGAGCCGGCCAAGTTCCAGGCCGTCGGCGCCAAGATCCCCAAGGGCGTGCTGCTCTACGGTCCTCCGGGAACCGGCAAGACGCTGCTCGCCCGCGCCGTGGCCGGTGAGGCCGGAGTGCCGTTCTACTCCATCTCGGGCTCGGACTTCGTCGAGATGTTCGTCGGTGTCGGCGCCTCGCGTGTCCGCGATCTCTTCGAGCAGGCCAAGGAGAACGCTCCGGCGATCGTCTTCATCGACGAGATCGACGCGGTCGGACGCCACCGCGGGACCGGTATGGGCGGCGGCCACGACGAGCGGGAGCAGACGCTCAATCAGCTGTTGGTCGAGATGGACGGCTTCGATGTCCGTGGCGGGGTCATCCTCATCGCAGCCACCAACCGGCCCGATGTGCTCGACCCGGCGCTGCTGCGCCCGGGCCGCTTCGATCGGCAGATCGGCGTGGAGGCCCCGGATCTGGACGGACGCACGCACATCCTCAAGGTCCACGCGCGGGGCAAGCCGATGGGACCGGACGTTGATCTCGCGGCGGTGGCGCGTCGGACGCCTGGCTTCTCCGGTGCCGATCTGGCCAATGTGCTCAATGAGGCGGCACTGCTGACAGCGCGCAACAACCAGAGCGTCATCGACAATGCCGCCCTCGACGAGGCGATCGACCGGGTGATCTCCGGACCGCAGAAGCGCACCCGCCTGATGAACGAGCACGAGCGTCTCGTCACCGCCTATCACGAGGGCGGGCACGCGCTCGTGGCCGCTGCACTGCCCCAGAGCGATCCGGTGCACAAGATCACGATCCTGCCGCGCGGACGCGCCCTCGGCTACACGATGGTGCTGCCCGATGAGGACAAGTACTCTCAGACCCGCGCCGAGCTGCTCGACAAGCTCGCCTATATGCTCGGTGGCCGCGCCGCGGAGGAGCTGGTCTTCCACAACCCGACGACCGGTGCGGGCAACGACATCGAAAAGGCCACCGGTCTGGCCCGGGCGATGGTCACGCAGTACGGCATGAGTTCGCGCGTGGGCGCGATCAAGTACGGCGAGGACAACTCGCAGCCCTTCCTCGGCCGCGATCTCGGGAGCACGCGCAACTACTCCGAGCACGTCGCGGCGACCATCGACGATGAGATCTCCGCGCTGATCGAGCACGCCCATCAGGAGGCCTTCGACATCCTCGCGGAGAACCGCGATGTCCTCGACGCGCTCGTCGAGGAGCTGATGGAGAAGGAGACCCTCGACAAGGCTCAGGTCGCGCGGATCTTCGAACCGCTGCGCCGTCGGGACATCCGACCGCCGTGGACGGGCTCGGACACGCGAGTCCCCGACCAGCGGCCTCCGGTCGTCATCCCGGCGAGCACCGGTGAGAAGCCCGCCGATGAGCGCGACTCCGGTCAGGTCATCGCCCCCGATTCGGGCCCCGATGCGCCCTCGCCCGAGGAGCGCTCGGAGTCATGAGCGAGCGAGTCATTGATGG
>NZ_MIJB01000032.1 GCF_002174305.1 Aeromicrobium sp. PE09-221
GCAGCGAACCTGGGGCGGTTCAATCTCAGTTGGCTGCTCGAAGCCTCTCACGGTCTGCGTGTTTGCCTAACCGAAGGCTGTTGTGAACAACGAAGAGCGATGAGCACGCCATTGCGGCGGCTGCAATGAGTGGGTTGAGAAACCCTGCCACGGCGATCGGAATTGCGGCCACGTTATAGCCGGCCGCCCACATCAGATTGCCTCGGATGGTCCTGAGGGTGGCGCGTGATAATTCGATGGCATCGGGGATGACATCGAGGTCGTCGCGGAGCAGGATCACGTCGGCTGATCGCATCGCGATGTCGGTCCCTGTGACGAGGGCGAGTCCGAGGTCGGCTTGGGCAAGAGCCGCGGCGTCGTTGATTCCGTCGCCGACCATCGCCACCCGACGCCCACGTCGTTGAAGTTCTCCGATTGCGAGCGCCTTTTGCGCCGGCAGCACCTCGGCGAGCACGAGATCGATGTCGAGACGGTCGGCGATAACACTGGCAGCTCGATAATGGTCACCGGAAAGCAAACCGACATCCAGACCCATGGACTTGAGACGTTTGATAGCGCTGTCGGCGGAGTCTTTGAGTGTGTCGGCGCATCCGATGACCGCGCAGCAGCGGCCGTCGACTGCGATGACTATCACGGTCGAGCCGGTCTCACGCTGGTCGCGAACGTCATCGTTGAGGACACCGAGTTCGTAGCCGAGTTCGGTCATCATCTCGACAGTTCCCACATCGATCCGCCGATTGTCGACCCACCCACGGACACCACGGCCGGCGACCGTTTCGCTGAGCTCGGGCTCAGTGACCCCGATTCCCCGATCTGCGGCGTAGTCGACCACTGCCTGGGCGACTGGATGGCTGGCACCGCTCTCAACCGAAGCCGCCCATCGCAACACCTGGTCCGTAGCGAAGCCATCCACTACTGCCAGTTGGTTCACTCGCATCTTGCCCGTAGTCAGCGTGCCGGTCTTATCAAGGACAACTGTGTCGATAGTGCCGCTGGCCTCGAATGCATCCTGGCCTCGCACAAGCACTCCGCCGCGGGCTCCCCGGGCGACACCAACCATGAGCGCCATGGGAGTGGCGAGCCCGAGCGCGCAGGGACAGGCGATGATCAGCACAGCGATGCCGATGGCGAGCGCTTGGCCCAGTGGTGCGCCGGCGGTGAACCAACCGATGGTTGTCAGACTGGCGACGACGATGACGGCAGGGACGAACCAGCTCACGACCTTGTCGACGAGACGCTGAATACGTGCTTTTCGCTCTTGCGCCTCTTCGGCCATGGCGGCCACCTGCGCGAGTTGAGTGTCGGCACCAACTGCGGTGACTTCGACGACGATACGTCCATCCATGTTGTACGCGCCGCCGACAACATGATCGAATTCGGTCACGGCGCGTAACGCCGATTCGCCGGTGACCGGTGACGTATCGAGCGAGGCTACGCCGCGCCGAACGGTTCCGTCGAGGGGAACCACCTCGCCGGGCAGGATCACGATAGTCTCACCGACGCTGACCGTTTCGGTGGCAACAACATACTCTTCGCCTCCACGGATCACCCTGGCTTCGGGGGAAGCTAGTTCACCGAGCGCTTCGAGCATGTCTGCCGCCCTGCGACGTGACCTGGTTTCGAAGTAACGGCCGGCAAGCTGGAATGTTGTAAGCCCGGCAGCGACGTCCAGGTAGAGCGCGTCAGCACCGGCGGGCACCTTGCCGAAGCCGATCCAGAATCCGGAGTCATCGGCAAGCCCGAGCAACACAGAGGCTGCGGCCCAGCCAAACGAGACGACAATACCCAGCGACACGAGGGTATCCATGCTTACCGCGCCACGTCGCACGTTGTGCCAGGCGGCTCGGTGGAAAGGCATCGCGCACCAGGTGACGACCGGTATCGCCAGCAGGACGCAGAGCATATCCCAGTAGTCGAACCTCAACCGGGGTACGAGGGCAAGCGCGATAGTCAGGTCCATGAGAGGCACGGTGATCAAAGCGGCGACCACCAGCCGAATGCGCAGGTCGCTGAGCCGTCGCCGGGCGGCGGCCACCGACCACTGTTCGTCGGCCTGATGTTCACGCGCCTCGTAGCCGGCCCTCTCCACAGCCTCAACGGCACGGTGCACTTGATCTTTCGGCAGCCCGCCGACGGTAGCCCTTTCGGTGGCGAGGTTGACCGTTGCCCGCACGCCGTCGAGCTTGTTGAGGGCACGCTCGACCCGACCGGCACAGGCGGCACAGGTCATCCCGCCGATGTCGAGTTGCAGCACAGTCGTGCGCTCATCGGACTGCTTGCTCGCTGTCATGATTCGTCTCCTCGTCGGCCCGGAGAGTTACGGGTCGATGGCCGTTCCGCCAACCGATCGAGCATGCGGTTGTAGGCCTCGAATTCGTCGTCACGCCCGGTATCGAAGTGCCGGTCCTTGCGTCGAGCCTCACGTGCGTCGCTGAGTGCCCATTGCGCAGCCAGGGTCAGCACCACGATGAGAAGCGGGATCTCGCCACCAGCCCAGGCGATCCCGCCCCCAAGACGCTGGGTCGCCAGCAAGTCGGTGGACCAGGACATATCCAGATAGGCGTAGTATTCCGCGGCGATGATCGTGCCCGTCGACATGATGATGACGCCAAAGAACGCGTGGAACGGCATCGCGGCGAACACGAAACCGAGGCGGGCGATATGCGGAAGTCGGTGCGGGACTTTGTCTATTCCGACCGCGAGTCCGTAGTACAGGTAACCGATCAGCAGAAAGTGCAGGTTCATCAACTGATGCGTCCAGTGGCTTCGGACCATCTGTTCAAACAGGCCGGTCAGGTAGAGGGCGTAATAGGAGCCAACGAACACCACGAAGACGACCAGCGGGTGGTAGACCACCCGCGCCAGCGGTGAACGGAGCAGCCCCGTGATCCACTCGTGCGGCCCGGACGGCCCACCAGCTCGGGTCACCCGCAGCGCCAGCGTAACTGCCCCGCCCAGCACTAACAACAACGGCACCAGCATGTTGAGGACCATGTGCACGCCCATGTGCACCGCGAAGTCGGCCCCTGAATATTTCCCGAAGCCTGAACTCGTCGCCGCGATCAGCAGTAGGCAGCCAGCAAACCAAGCCGCCGACCTCCCTACCGGCCAGCTGTCACCTTGATGGCGGAGGCGTCGCAGACCCAACCCGTAGGCGACCATGAGCACCACCGCGATCGCGCAGAACAACAGGTTCGGACGCCACTGCCCGAGCAACACGGCCAGGCTCGGTGAATCTGGAAGATCGAAGCCCAAAAAAATCTCGGCCAGCGAGGTTTCCACGTCGTACTGGGGTGAGAGGAACCGCGTCATCGCCACCTGCGCGGCCACCGAGGCCGCTCCCAGCGAGACGATGCAGAAAACCGCACGCTCTCCAGCCACCGTCGCATCGCCACGGCTTCGACGCCATAGGACGAAGGTGATGACCCAGATGGCGAGGAGACTCACCAGCCGAACCAAGCTGAGCCATCCGGCCAACCCACCAGTCAGGGAGGTACCCGCGAGCTTGAACCACACGATCACGACCTCGGCAGCGAGTGCCACCGGCATGGCCGTCACAGTCCAGAGCACCAATCGGCGTACCAGCTGACCCGAGGTCGGTTCGCCCGAGACGATGCGAAACAACTGATTGGTCCAACAGCCGAGTGCGCTCAGTGACAGAGCCGTCATGATGACCGCCGCGTCGCCGCCGAAGTCATGGTTCGGACCGACCAGCACTGAACCGACAACCACCGGCGCAAGAATGCCCACGACTGCGAGCATCAACGGCACGAGCAGATGCCACCACAAGTAACTGAAATAGGTGATCACCACGATGACCATGGCCGCGACGGCAGCAACGAACCAGGCACGGGCATAGAGGCTCGTGCTCACCAGATGCCAGAACGCACCCTCTTCGAGAAGCCTGGACAAACTCATCCCGTTCGAGTCCACGGCTTCGAGAAACACCGACGCTGCAGCAGAGACCATCCATAAGCCCGCAGCGCCACGCAGAACGCGCACGTCGAACGAATCCGTGAGCCGCAACTGTTTGGCCATCCGGAGCCTCTGCAAGAACAATGCCGACACCGCGGCGCCGAGTGTGAGGATGGCAGACATGTCCGCCACTGCTCGAACCGCCGCCGTGACTGCCCCTGTGGCCGGACTGCCTGGATAGTCGCGTCGATCGTTGGCGTCCTCGCCCAGCACAATAGTGACAATCACCGGTACGGCGATCACGGCCAAAAACAGAACGAACGCGAGTACGCGTCCGGCAAGACGTCGCCCGGGGACGACCGGCGTGAAGAGTTCAGCACTCACGCAGCTACTCTACATATCGTAGAGAACAACCATGCCGGGACTGGAGTGTCCACCGGCGCCCGCCGGTAAGCGGCGGGCGCCACCTCTAGCCGTCGCCCTGATCTTCCAATGCTTTGCGCAGCGCCGCCACATCTTCATCGCTGAGTTGCCCAGCGAAATGCAGCAGTGCCGCACTCCGACGCTGCGCATGGTCCAGCCGGTCGAGCATCGCCAAGCCGATGTATTCCTCTTCGGTGCGCGTCGCAGCGAACCGCACCCCTCGTCGCTCCTCCCCAACACGACGTATCTGGCCCTTCGCACGCAATCGCTCCAGTGCCGTCAGGACAGTGGTGTGCGCGGGCCTCGCACCCGGCAGCGCGGCCTGCAACTCCTTCGCCGTCATCGGAGAGTCGTTGTCCCACAGCGTGCGCAGCACCAGAGCTTCAAGCTCGCCACGCGAGCGCCGCGATCTGGCTGCGTCTTCCACTGGACCGACCCTCCGTCGCCGGTTTACAACTCTACTCATTGTAGAGGCTCAAGTCTCCATTGTCCCTCATACCCCCAGGCCCTAGAGCCGCCGAATGACACCAGAGGTGGTTTGAAGCGTCAGGAATACTTTTCCCGAGGAGGTGCCGTCGTGAGGTTGCGCATGAGCTTGGGTGTGTTCGTCGGTGCCTTGGTGCTCGGCGTGCTCGGACTGCACACCTTCGCGGCGGGACACGAGTCGCCCGCGCCGGCAGTGGCCGTCGACGCCGGTCACGTGCTCGCGGGCTCCGCCGATAAGGTGCCGTGCGACTCGTGCGCCGACGATCCAGGTCATGCGGCCGTGGCCATCGGGTGCATTCTCGCGCTGATCGGCTTCGTCATCGCCTGGCGTGTTCCCACGAGCCGCTTCTGGTACTTCGTGCGCTCGCGGGCTCCTGACCCCAATGTCGTGGTGCCGCATATCGCTGCATGGAACGTGTTGGCCGATAAACCTTCACTTTCCGCGCTGGGAATCTCCCGAACCTGACAACAATGCCGGTCCTCAGACCGGTCCGATGGGCATGCTGCGGCGTGCCCATCTCGTCGTTGTCCAGTGTCATTTTCCTTGGAGTCCCCATGTCCCGTACCACCCGTGCCATCGTCACCCTGGCCGTCGTCATCACCGCTCTGCTCACCCTCGCCGCGCTCGTACTGTTCCAGATGAGCAGTTCCGATCAAGACAAACAAGCCGCCGCCGAAGTCAGCACCGTCGAGGACAACAGTCATCGGCTGCAAGAAGCCGATAACCCCGACGCTCCGGTCTTCGTGGAGTTCTTGGACTTCGAATGCGAGGCCTGCGGCGCGGCCTACCCGGTCATCGAAGACCTACGCGAACAGTACGCGGGCAAGGTGACCTTCGTCGTGCGCTACTTCCCGCTCCCGGGCCACCGCAACTCCCGCAACGCCGCCCACGCGGTCGAGGCCGCCGCCCGTCAAGACGCCCTTGAGCCGATGTACCAGCTGATGTTCGAGACCCAGGCCAGCTGGGGCGAAAGCCAAGACGACAGGTCCGAGCTGTTCCGCAGCTACGCCGAACGCCTCGGACTCGACCTGGACCAGTACGACCGCGACGTCGCCAGCGACTCGGTCGCCCAACGCGTCCAGCAGGACTACGACGCGGCCATCGCCCTCGACCTCAGCGGCACACCGTCGTTCTTCATCGACGACGAACCCCTGCAGCCGCAAAGCCTGCAAGACATGACCGACGCGATCGACGCCGCGATCGCCCGCCGATGAAACGCCGGCGACCGCTGGCGATCATAGTCAGTAGCAGCTTGCTGGCCATCGTTACAGCGTGCGGGACAACGGAGGAGACCAACGAGGCCGGTTTCGCCTCCGGCGATGGATCGGTCACGTTCGTGCCGCCAGCAGAGCGTGCTGAGTTGCCTGAGTTGACGGGCGTCGACTTAACCGAACAGCCGATGAGCTCACGGGACTTCGACGCCGGCGTCCTCGTCATCAACATCTGGGGCTCCTGGTGCCCGCCGTGCCGCAAGGAGACGCCCACGCTGGTGTCACTCTCCCGCGAGTTCGAAGACCAAGGCGTACAGTTCCTCGGGATCGCCGTGCGAGAAAGTCCGGCGGCATCGCAAGCCTTCGTCCAAAAGAACGACGTTCCTTACCCCAGCTTCAGCGACGAAGCCGGCAAGTTGCTGCTCGCGTTCACCGAGTCACTGCCAGCGGCCGCGGTACCGACGACTTACGTCATCGACCGAGACGGCAAGGTCGCGGCACGGATCCTTTCCGAAGTTGACGAAACGACCCTACGTCAGCTCATCGAGCAAGAACTAGGGCGTCGATGATGGGTGACTGGTTCGCCCTCCAGGTCACCTCAGGCGCGTTCGTCGTAGCCGCGCCCATCGCGGTGATCGCCGGGCTCATATCGTTCTTCTCTCCTTGCATCATGCCGCTATTACCGGGCTATCTGTCATATGTCAGCGGCCTGACAGTCGAAGAGATCGGACAACGTACGAACTGGCGCATCATCGCAGGAGCAGCGTTGTTCGTCGCTGGATTCACCGCGATGTTTGTTTCGTACGGCATGGCATTCGGCGCCATCGGCTTCCAGCTCCTGGCCTATCAGAAGCCCGTCAACATCGTACTGGGCATTATCACCATCTTGATGGGCCTGGCATTCCTCGGAGCGATCCCGGCGCTGGACCGTGGCGTCGGAGCGGTGGCGGTGCCACGGGTGGGTTTGGCCGGTGCCCCCGTCATCGGGGTGCTGTTCGGAGTCGGGTGGACACCTTGTCTGGGGCCGACGCTCGCCGCCGTGCTCTCGCTCTCAATGACCGAGGCGAGCGCGTCCCGGGGTGCCCTGCTCACTCTTGCCTACTGCATCGGGCTCGGAGGGCCGTTCATCCTCGCCGCCATTGCGTACCGACGGGCACTTCGGACCATGGCGTGGGCGCGCCAACGGCAGTTGCTGTTCAAGCGCATCGGCGGAGCCCTGATGATCTCCATCGGCCTGCTGCTCGTGACCGGATTGTGGCAACGCCTCGTCAACGCTCTGCAAGGCCTCATCGCCGGCTATACCCTTCCCGTCTGACCTAGCGAGATCACCATGCGCCTACTCACACGCTCGACGATCATCCTGAGCATGGCTTCGCTGGTAGCCGGTCTGGTGCTCATCGGCACCGGCCCGGCATCAGCCCATAGCCAGATCATCGACGTCGATCCAGCCGACCACACCGTCGTCAAGGATCTCAACGCCGTCAAGCTGACCCTGGACGAACAGCCGGCACCAAGAACGACCAGCATTGCCGTCGTTGACTCAAGCGACAGCAGCATCGCGCTGGGTGCCCCCACTATCAACGGCACCACCGTGACGCAGAAGATCGCGCCGGAAAGCCCGGCTGGCACCTACACGATCGGCTGGCGCATCACATCGTCGGACGGCCATCCCGTCACCGGAACATCGACCTTCGCCATCGCCAACGACGATGGCGGCACATCACGAATACCGACCGGTTTGGACCCGCAAGCCACCATCAAAGGCGCCGATAGTGACACCGTTCTGGGCGCCGGCGCTGCGCTCCTCATCAGCGTCCTCCTGCTCGCAGCAGTGTTCATTCTCGCGATCACTCGGCGGCGGAGATACCCTCAGGACGCGGACCACGGCGGCAGCAGTGAGTCTTAGTGGTTGGCAACCAGTGGCTCGCAGCATTTCGAACTCTGAAGGGGCGGCGCAAATCCGCCTGCCACCGCATGCTCGCTGTCGCCCCGTCCTATCATCATCGCGGTTGCTCGGGCGTCGACATAGGACCGGCGCGCCGAAACTTCGAGGAGTGACGCTGTCGGGACCAACGAGCAAGGGCGAAAGCCAGGCCAAGAAACCCGGCCGCATGGAGACCGGCAGAGCGCATGAACTGCAGGCGTATCGCCGGCGTGATCACCTCCGCGAGAGGGACAGCTGCCACCAGCGTCGCTGCCGGACCGCTGGGGGCGCGCCGAACCACACTGCCGTCAGGTCGGATGATCCCTGAAACCCCGTTAGTGGAGGCCACGACGATACTGCGTCCCAACTCGACGGCGCGAGCCCGAGTCATAGCGAACTGCTGCTCGGGCTGAGAAGTACCGGTAAAAGTAGCGTTGCTCGTCTGCACCACTGCCAGCTGCGCTCCGCGAGCTACCTGGCGGGGGAGCACGTCGTCGTAGGCGACGTCGAAGCAGATCGCATCGGCCACCAGCATTCCCTGTACGTCGATCGGTCCCTCGTCATTGCCGGGCAACATGTCACGGGGTATCCGGTCGAACCGTGACGACCATCCCTCGATCAAAGGTCGCCAGGGAATGTACTCTCCAAAAGGAACCAGATGGGTCTTGGTGTAGACGCCGGCGCGGGTGCCGTCAGGAAGCCACAGCAGTCCACGGTTGTAGGCCTTAGACTGATCCGGGCCGTCGAGAATACTCCCGGCCAGCAGCGGAGCATCGATCGCAGCGACGGCTTCCCTGATTTCCGCTCCGGCGAGAGGATCACGGACCGGATCGACGGCAGTGGCGTTCTCCGGCCAGACCACCAGCGCCAGCGAGTCCCGCTCTTCCCCGGTGAGCCGACGTGCCAGGTCCGAGGTCGCCTCGACGTGGTTGCGAGTGACCTGTCGGTGGTTGGCTGCCAGGTCTCGACCGTCTCCTGGCACCCCGCCCTGCACCGCAGCCACCGTGGCCGTGTCGGTGGCCGGCACCCGATAGGGCCATACGGCGGACGCCACGGCAACCAAACAGGTGCCACCGATGAGGACCACCGCCGGCCCACGCCGCCGGCTGCAAGCGTGGGCAGTCGCGAACCCAGCCAGGGCGATCATGAACCCAGCGCCGGAAACCCCGCCGTAGCCGAGCAACGCCTGCCAAGGAGTATCGATCGCCGTAAACCCGAGTCGTCCCCAAGGCATCCCACCGAGCGGCCAGCTGCTGCGCAGTGCCTCCACACTGCCCCAGACCGCTGCCGCCCACACCGGTCCACCCGACAGCGAGGCGACCACCCGCATCGCCACGACGGCAATCGTGACCGCGACAGCTTGTGCAACCGAGAGTCCGAACCAGGCTCCCCATCCAATCGAATCCTTCAGCCACCACAGCAACACCAGCATGAACGCCAGCCCGAAACAGAGTCCGCACCCCACCAACGACCACAGTCGTCTTGCTTCAATGCGCGACAAGCTGGCCCACAGCAAGGCCATCGCAAGTGGCGCGAGCCAACCTGCGCTGACCGGCGGAAAAGACAAAGCCGCAAGCAGTCCACTCCCAGCCGCGGACCACCAGGACATGCGACAGGGCGCGTCGAAAGCTGAAGACATGGGATCCTGAGGACGGATGAATAACCGATCTACGATGTAGCATAGTAGACGATGACTCCCCTGAAAATGGAGGTTGAATGAGACGGCTCGGACAACTGGAAACCGTGGTCATGCAACGCCTGTGGGATTGGGGCCGCTCGGTGTCAGTGCGAGAAGTCGTCGAGGATCTCCACAAGGAACGGCGAATCGCTTACACCACGGTGATGACAGTGCTCGACAATCTCCATCGCAAGGGCTTGGTACACCGCGAGAAACATGGGCGCGCCTATCAGTACCACGCGGTCATGTCCCGAGAAGCCCACACCGCGGGCCTGCTGGAGGACGTTCTGGATCAGAGCCCGGACCGCAAAGCGACCCTGTTGAACTTCGTAGGGCAGCTCTCAGCCGAAGAACAAGTCCAACTCCGGGCAGCGCTGGCCAAGTTCGATGAGCCAGACGACATAGACACCGAGGAGTAAGACGTGCTCGCCCCCATCGTTCTCCTCGCCTTCGCCGCTCTCGCCATCATCTGCGGTCCGCGCCTCCTACTCGGGTCTGCCTGGGTACGCCGGGCACCAGGCTGGGGTGTCATGGCATGGCACGCACTGACACTCTCGGTCGTCGCTGCAGTCGCCCTCTTCGGGTTCACGCTGGCAACACCCGTGTCGCCGTTAGCCGAGCCGATCGCCCGACTATTTCGTACGACACCCACCGAAGTCGTCGAGCACTACCAGACCCCAGCTGGGGTCTGGCTCGCCTACACTGCCGTCTTTGCCGTCGCCGGCTTCACAGTGTGGATGCTGTGGCTGACCATCTCGACCCTGATCGACACCACTCGCAGCCGCCGCGCCCACCTGCGGCTCCTACGAATGCTCGGACGCGATCACCCCGGCGGCTTCGTACTCGTTGAGCATTCCCAAGCCCTGGTCTATTGCCTACCTGGACTACGAAAACGGGTCGTGGTCACCACCGCAGCTTTGGAACTACTGGACGCTCACCAACTCGAACTGGTGCTGGCACACGAGAAGTCGCATCTGCGCTCACGTCACGACATCGCAATCGCACTAGCTGACGTGCTGCGCCGTACGTTCAGACCTCTGAGGTTGTTCACTGTCGCGCATGAACAGGTGCGAACGCTCATCGAGATGCAAGCCGATGACGCGGCACACGATCGCCACGGCCTCGCTCGTGCGTTAGTGACGCTGGGCTCCGGCACGCCCGAACCTGGCCTGAGCGCCGGTGACGTGGCCACGTTCGCCAGAGTCCAACGGCTGACCAACGGCGCGGGGCCATGGAAACGTCGACAGAGCTTCGCGGTGTGCCTGGCCACCACCACACTGCTCGCGACCCCTATCGCACTAGCGACGACACCTATGATGGAGATGATCATCATCGGATGCACCACCGTCCTCGGCTAACCAACGCCAAATACCCGAGATGAGAATGGGTCCTAAGCGACCGTAGGCCACACGTTGCGTCGACAACCGTCCAGTCCGTAGGTCTGCTGCTGCATCACCGGTGCCGGTTCTCCAGGCCCGGGGCACTGGACGTGAGCGTAGCCGATGGCGTGCCCAACCTCGTGGTTGACTAGGTACGTGCGATACTCGGGCACCGCGTCCTGGTAGTCCTCGGTACCGAACGCCCAGCGGCGGGCATTGAGCACCACCGATTCCCCATTGCGACAGGAGACCTCGCCGTTGGTCTCCAACGGCGAGCAAAGTTGGTCCGTGGTCCCCGGAGTAGCCACGAGGATGCGCAGCTCACCCGCGGCGGCAACCGGGTGGAATTCGCGTCCAGCCACACCCGGCCAGCCTCGAAGGTCATCGAGGATCCCATCGATTGCGTCGGCCGTCGCACTCGGATCGAACGGGAGACCCGCTTCGATCTCGACGGTATAAGTCAGTTCCCCCGCCCCAAGGTCGTGGTCCGGCGAAACGGACGGCGCAGAGACGATGAAGTTACCGGGCCCGGTCTCGGCGATATCGATCACCTGAGTAACATCCGCCGGAGGACGCGCCGCAGGCTCCGTCTCAGTCGGCCCGGTTGACCGAGACGGTCGCCGTGCCTGGTCCGGCGTCCCTCCGGCCTGCGGCGTCGAGGCTTTCTGCCGAGACATGGATCCGATGTCCGTCTGTTGTCGGGACACGCCGATACCGACCCCCATCACCGAACCGACCAATGAGACCGTCAGGATCGAGGTCGCGACGAGGCGGCGTGAAGAGGGCTTCTTACGGTGCTTGCCGGAACGACCCGCATACCACCGACTAGCCATAGGCATCGGCACCGAGGGCACGAACTCGACTGAGCCGCTCGACCGCAAGCTCAGTGCACAGCGCGAGGCGTGGGCTACTCACACCACTCACATCCACCACTCACACCTCAGCGGTCAGCAACAACCTTCATTCAGTAATCCGCACACACGGACCTGCCACCACACTCTACTATGGTTGATAGTAGAGTGCCTTAGCGGCGATCAAACAATGCTGTCGCAGTCCAGTTCTGCGCCCGCGCCCTGCACGGGAATGGGGGCCGCACGCCCGCTCGCCACAAAGAGCATGTGAGGTCGCTCGAAAACTGACGACAAGAGGGCCAGGAGGAACATGAATCCTACTGACTATGTCACATAGCAGTAGATATTAACAGCGGTCGATGGCTAGACAAACCCGGGATGAGGTAGCCGGGCATGGGTTCGGTCATTCGTCAATGATCCAGAACGGCGAGGTTAGTGAAGCGTGAATTACCGCTTTACGCCTATAGTCGCAAGAACAGAGACGATTACTCGCCCAGTAGATTCACGAGCATTCGATTGTGTAAAGCTCATTTTCATTCGCAGTGGATCAGCAGTATTATTCAGCGAGTTCGGCGAAAAGCCAGTGCGGGCCAACGACGTGGTCGTGCTCGCACCAAACACCATGTGCGGGAGTCATCCCGAAGGTGCGATCACAACGACGACGATCTATGCGGATCTGGACTATCTGATTGATCAAGCGTTCTGGCAACATTCTGCTTTTCTGACAGACCGGCATCACGCACGAGAGTTCATCGCAAGGAAGTTTCCTGACCCGGCCCGAATCATCCGATTCGGATCGGAGCGGATGTGCGCAGTTTCACCGTGGCTCGATCAACTTGTAGATCTGAGCGTGGCGGGTGCGAGTGCAGATCAATTCTTCCAAATGCAGGCGAATCTCGCAGCCGTACTGAATGCCTTGTCACCGTTCTTTAGACCCGGCGGGCCGGAACCCAAGCAAGAAGCCAGCTGGAGTCGGCCTTCACTTCCTCGTGCACGCCGGTTCCGCCCCGTGCGCCGCGAGGCCTCGAACATACGCAAGTTACTAGAAGAGGAGCCATCATTACGGTGGAGCCTGAACCAACTTGCGGCTGCGGTGCATCTCTCACCGTCGCAAGCGCATCGCGTGTTTCTGGATGCATACGGGAAAACCCCACTAGCCTATCAAGCACTGCTTCGAATCCAGAAGATGGCCGATTTACTGCGCAGCTCGGACTTATCGGTGCAAGAGATCGCCAACGCAGTAGGTTGGCGTGACCGCAGCCACGCGGCTCGTATGTTTCGACGTCTGGTCGGAGCATCACCGCATCGGTACCGCCAGTTACTTGACGGTCGAGGAGACCGGCAATGACTTAAGCCCTTGTCGTTCTGAGATGCGGCAGTAGCAGCTGGGGGTCGAGCGACCTCAATGATGGCTGAACTTTCGAGGGTGATCTTGCGGTAGTTGACGGCGTTCTTCTCAAATCACGGGGTTACCTCCTGGCGGACGCCTGCGGGAGCGGCTAAGCAGGAGAGAATCGTCAGGCAAGCTATCGATCCCTGACGGCCGCTGTTGCTACTCCTCGTTTGCTGTCTGGCTGGATCCGCTGGCTCTCCTGACGCACCTCATGGTCATGAGACCACCCACGCCGCGGTGGTCCGGCGGGAGGAGGTTCGAGCATGGGGATGCGGAGTACGGCGACCCGGTATGCGACTCTGGCTGCGGTCTTTTCCAGGCCAGTTGGACAGGTGTCCTTGCCAACAGCTGCGCAGTTGTTAGCCCTTGGCGGTATTCCGATCTTCCCGTGTGTTCCGGGAGAGAAGCGACCGTTGACGCCGAGAGGATTTCACGACGCCACCACGAACCTTCAACAGGTGAAGGCGTGGTGGCGTCGGCATCCAACGGCTAACCTCGCCATCCCCACTGGTGGGGTATCAGGTTTGGTGGTCGTCGATGTTGATGTCCATGGTTCCGCCAACGGTTACAGAGCCTTCGACCGTGCTAAGCGAGCCGGGTTGGTCCCAAGCTGGTCGTTTCTCGTGGATACGCCGTCTGGTGGATTGCACGCCTACTACCCGACAGTTCGGGGTGTGGTCCAGCGGTCGTGGCAGGCAGCCAGCTCTGGAGTGGATTTTCGCGGTGACGGTGGTTATGTGCTCGTCCCACCCTCAATGATCACTAGTAAGCGCGGTAGGGCGACCTATCAGTTGCACCAGGTGGGTATCGCGGCGGCGCGACCGGTGGATTCCGACCGCCTGCGCGATTTTCTCGACCCGCGCCCCGAACCCCGTCCGCTGTCACCTTCCGACATGCGACAGGGGGCTGATGTGTCGAGGCTGGCAGCTTGGGTGGCGAGCCGGCCTGAGGGCGAACGTAATCGTGGATTGTTTTGGGCGGCCTGCCGTCTGGCCGAGAATCGGATTCCAGCCGCAGACGCGCTCGATGTGTTCATCGCGGCTGCGGGCCACGCGGGGTTGGGTGAGCGGGAGGTTGTCGCCACCGTCCGATCCGCCTACCGCTGCACTCATCCGAGACCGTCGTCGACGCCCACGCCGACGCCACGCACCGCAGGATCGATGCCATCGACTGCGGGCGGTTGGATGGATGAGCGCCCTGCCCAACGGGCCTTTCGCGGACGGGGGTTGTCGTGTTGACTGGGCGACGTGGGGCGGTGGTCACCGCGGTGGCCGGGACGGTGGTCATCGGATGCGGGGCGTTCTGGCTGTCGTTCATGTCGTTAGCGGACCTGGCACGACGTTCAGGGATCGGTTCAGGGCACGCGTGGGTATGGCCAGTCATCGTGGACGGCATCATCGTGGTGTCCACCGTCGCGGTGGTCGCCCTCGATGGGCAGTCCACCGCGTGGTATCCGTGGGCGCTGCTGATCGGTGCCGCCGCGATCTCGGTCACCGCGAACTCCGTGCACGCGATCGTCGCTGCCGAGGCCAGTGTGCCTGCACTTCTGGCCGCCGCGGTGGCGGCGATCCCTCCGGTGGTGCTGCTGGCAAGCACCCACCTGACGGTGATCCTCATCCGCCCATCCGCCCGAGCTGAGTCCCCGCCACATAACAGGCATCCAGCCGAACCGACCCCGCTGACCACGGTCACTCCCCCGACGACCGGCAAACCTGAGCTGCCCGGGCCGGTGTCCGGACCAGCGAAGCCGCAGCGGGATCGGCGTGATCGGGCCCGCGAGTTACGCAGCCAAGGCTGGTCGAACAAGCGCATCGCCCGAGAGCTTGATGTGCACGCGGCGACGGTGGGCCGCTGGTTCGCTCGCGAACACCGTGAGCGCCAGGAGGCGACAACGCCCCTAGGGAGTCTAAAGGAGCCATGGAGAAGGAGAGGGACTGATGAACCCCAACAACCAGGAACAGAACCATCAGCCGTGGAGCCGTTCGGACCCGACGCCTGACCGCGGGCCGACAGAGTCGGCTGGCCCTGGCGGTGCGCCGGATGCGGTCCAGGCCGCTGATCTGGGACAACGACATAACCGAGAGCTTGAGGACCGCGATCTCAACGACGAAGCCACCGCGAAAGCCGAGGAACAGGAATCGAGGCAGGAGCATCGGCGCGGCCGAGGTGTGGAGTGGGTGCGTCCGACAGAACTGCTTACTCGTACCGGCGGCGTGGCGTCAGGGCGTGGGATCAGCTTTCAGGCTGAACTGGCACGGACCGTACGCGCTCCGGTGGTCGATCGGCTCCAGCGGGTCGGTGAGCGGGCTCGTCAGCTCCCGCCGTTGGCCGCTTTCGGGCGGAGTTCGAGGCGTGATGGCACGGGCCGCTCCAGTGTCGGCATGAGCTGAAGAGCCGGGTGTCAGGTCATGGACGTTGACGTCGAGGGCGAAAGGTCCACCGGGTCCGGACGTGGTGGGCGTACCTGGCTGGCAGGAGGTATCCAACCATGAGAGCTGACGACCGAGCCCCTACCCCGCCCGGCGGTGAGGACTACACGAGTAGCGAGGGGCTGCGGGCTCTGCTGCACCGACTCCACACGGCTGGTCCAGGGGCGTGGCAACACGACCAGACCGCCGCGGAGCTGATGGCGTATGCGGCCGAGAAGTATGCCGCCTTGGCCAGGAAGCACCGACTCGACCCGTGGGAGGCGGCGACCGCGGCATTTGATGCGATGCAGTACCGCTCCACCAGGAATGCCGCCGATCCGTGGGCGATGGTCACCCACGCCGTGCGGGTGACCTGCGTCTTCGAGGAGCGCGGCCAAGGCATGCTCTGTTCGACCCAGCAGGCGAGGCGCCCTCATTTCTCGATCTTCCACGACGCGGAGCGGTTCAGCGACCGCGAGACTCCGTTGACCGAGTGGCACCCGGCGTTCCACGTCACCGACGAACCCGACCTCGACGACGATGCCGACGACGCATCGGAACCTGCGGGTGTATCGGCGACCGAGGCGGTCGAGGAAACCATCGCCCTGTTCACAAAGTGGGGCTGGCCAGCGACCACGGCCCGGACTGCCGTCGAACATGTATGCGGTGTACTGGCACGGGCCGGATCTCGACAGACCGCCTATGAAAGTCTGCGACGCGATCAGCATGCGCGGGCGCTGCTCGACCTGCCCGCGAAATCCTGGTCGATGCTGCTGAGGATCTTGTTGGGCCACCCGCATCCGGCGTACGCCGCAACTGACACCGGCCGCGGGGTGCTGTTGCGGCTGCTGATCGGCGAGAACCTGCCGAAACTGTTGGAGGACAACGGCCTGCGACTGGCGGTGGAGGCGGCTGCGCCGAAACGAGGAGGCTACTGATCGTGGCCACAACTACCGGGCATATTGAACTCGATCGCACGGTCGAGTCAATCAGGATCGGGCGACGGCATCGCACCGACCTGGGCGACCTCGACGCCCTCGCCACATCCATCGACCGCTATGGCCTGCTTCAGCCGCCGACCGTCACTCCCGAAGGGGTACTGGTATGCGGTCGGCGACGGCTGGCAGCCATCAAACACCTCGGCTGGCGAACCCTCAACGTGTGGGTGCGGTCGGGGATATCGGACCGATTGGGGCACCTGTTGGCCGAGCAGGACGACAACGTGTTGCATAAGGAACTCACCGCGTCTGAGGCCTTCGCGCTCTACCGCGAACTCAAGACATTGATGGCCGAGGATGCCAGACGGCGCAAGGCATCGACGCAGTTCAGCGCCACCCACCAGCCGCGCATTGACGGTCCCGGAAATTTTCCGGGACCGTCGATCTCTGTCGGCGACGCTCGCGAGCAAGCCGCCGCGATGATCCCCGGCGGCGCCTCCTACAAGACGCTGGACAAGATCGGATATCTCCGACAAATCGCCGAGGACCCTACCCTCCCCGAGCGACTGCGCGCCACGACCCGCGACGAGTTGAAACGTATCGACGCCGGCGCACCGATCGATCCCTCCTACCAACGTCTGCGCACCGCCGCCGAGGGTGCTCGGGCGAGCGAGCTGGAACAACTGGCCGATGACGCGGTCGCTCGCGCCACCGGCGCCAAGACTGACCGGACTCGGAAGAAGTCGGCCCGAACGACACGGACCGTTGATGGAGAGCCGGAAAAGTGGCCGGTACGGGCGTTCTTACAGACCTGGACCAGCCTGGAATGCTGGTGGACCCACTATGACCCGGTCGAGCTCGCCACTAGTTTGAGCGATGAGCAGATCACGTCGTTCCTGGACACCGCCGATGGCACCTACTGGTTCGCCGGCCAACTCCGCGACGCCTTGACCACCCATCACCGACATCACGACAACGGGGGGCGCCGACGGTGAAGCCAGCAGCGACCCTGCGCCGAGTCACCTGCGCCTGAGGTAGGCGCCGTGCCGGTGGGCGCCGGCCGTGCACCTGATGGCATGACTTTCCACGACTCTCATGCGCGGCATCGCCTGTTCGCCGTCATCATCGCCGGCCTAGCCGTGCTGGTCCTGGTCGGGATCGGCGTCTACGGCCTGGTCATCGGTCCCGATAGTGACTCCGGCACCAGCGATGGTGAACGAGCGCGGCCCGGGTCGGTGACCAGCGAGCCCGGTGGACCCGCGAGAAGTGGTGCGATTCCGCCGATCCGCCCCAGCGAAGACCCTGCGACGTTCGCCCGCGTCGTGGCCACCCGGCTGTTCGACTGGGACACCGCCAGCGGGAACCTACCGTTGGACTACACCACGGTGATCCTTGATGTGGGTGATCCGTCCGGGACCGAGCAGCCTGGTCTCGCCTCCGACGTCGCCTCCTACCTGCCCACCCGCGAGGCCTGGATCGAACTGCGCGAGTACGCCACCCGACAGCAACTGACCATCGACCAGTCGTATGTGCCCGAAGCCTGGGACACCGCCGTCGAACAGGCCGAGCCCGGACAGCTCGCCGAGGGCACCATCGCCTACACGATAGAGGGCACTCGGCATCGCTCGGGCGTCTGGAACGACGAGAACGTGACCTCCGAGCACGCCGTGGAGTTCACCGTGTTCATCGTCTGCGAACCCACCTACGACTCGTGCCGGCTCCTGAGGCTGTCCGAACTCGACAACCCGCTGCGCTGAGCCGAGAAGCAGGCATCCCCGTGTTGAAGAAGCTCAGTATCGGTGTCCTGGCGTTGATGATCCTGTGTCCCTCGCTCGGGCTCGTCGGCGTGGGTGCGCTGATGAACCCCGCCGCGAACGCCGCCTGCACCATACCCGGCGGCGACACCAGCACGCCCGCAGGTGAGGTGCCCGACAAGTTAAGCGCGACCACCGCAGATGGTGACCAGATCACCCTGACCAAGACCCAGCTGGAGCACGCGGCCACGATCATTGACACCGGATCGGGCATCGACGGCGTCGGCCGGGACGGGCAGCGAATCGCGCTGATGGCCGCGCTCGCCGAATCCACATTGAAGAACCTCGCCAACCCCGCCCACCCCGAATCGGGTGAGCTGCCCAACGACGGGAACGGCACGAACAACGACAGCCTGGGACTGTTTCAGATGCGCCCATCGGCCGGATGGGGCGACCCGAGCCAACTCATGAATCCGGAGTATCAGGCCCGGGCGTTCTTCGGAGGCCCGGGCGGGCCGAACAACGGCTCCCCGCGAGGACTACTCGACATCTCAGGCTGGGAACAGCTCGATCCTGGCGAGGCCGCCCAAGCCGTTGAGGCCTCCGCCCACCCCGACCGATACCGCACCTTTCAACCGGTGGCCGACACGATCCTGGACGCCCTCACCGACAGCACCGACGCGCTGGCAACCACGCTCGTCGCGGCCGACATCACCACCAGGGCTTCTAGCCAGGCACGGATCGTGTTCCCGCTCCCGGCCGACAGCTGGGTCATGACCGACGAGTTCGGACCGAGAACTCATCCAGTCACCGGCCGGCCATCGATGCACACCGGTACCGACTTCGCAGCGGCCGAGGGCACACCAATTCTCGCAGTTGCGGACGGCACTGTCACCAAAGCCGGGCCGGCCGCCGGGTTCGGTCAGCTGATCGTCATCGAGCACCAGATCGACGGCGCCACCGTGGCAACCGCGTATGCCCACATGTGGGAGAGCGGCGTCCGCGTCAACGTCGGCGATACCGTGAGCGCTGGTCAACACATCGGCGACGTCGGCAGCGCCGGTTATTCGACGGGTCCCCATTTGCAGTTCGAGGTCCGTCCCGGTGGCACCAACGCCGCAGCCGTCGACCCCGTGCCCTGGCTGAACGAACACGGCGCGGCCGACTTGCCCGAGCCGGGACCCGGCTCTCCAGCTCCAGGACCGGCTGGCTGCGATCCCAGAAGGCCTGGGCCAGATGATGGCAGCATCTCGGATGCCGAGTGCCGACATGGTTCACGGATCGAACAAGGACTCCAGCCAGACACCGTCAAGGTCTACCGTGCGGTCTGCGCCGCCTGGCCCGAAGAGGTGACCATCTACTACGGTCTCGCCCCACGCGGTGAACACGCCACTGGCCACTCCCTAGACATCATGATCTCCGGAAAAGCCGGCTGGGATATCGCCTATTGGCTACAAGAGAACCATGAGGAGTTGGGTATCGACTACGTGATTCACGCACGAAAGATCTGGTCAGTCCCTCGCTCAGCCGAAGGCTGGCGCCCCATGGAAGGCCGGGGTGACCCAACCCAGAATCATTTGGACCACGTGCATGTCACTACCGTCGGGTGGCGCTGAACGCACGGTTCAGGGATCGGACTCATCTCCCTCTCGCCGGCAACCCATTTTGTGGACGGTCATCCTCTTGTCGCCCATGTGGAGGTCGACCTGTAGACCGTGGTGATGTTCCGGCTTCTTCTTTCCTTCCTTATCGGGAGAACGGGCAGCGATGAGGCTTGTCCGGTCACTCCGACTCGGTATTGGCCTTCGCATCAAGGGTGAACAGCGCGAGGAGCGCGGCGGCGATGAGGATGCCGCTGCCGGCGACGAGGGCGGTGCTGTATCCGGCGACCAGTGCCTCCCCGGGCGGCAAGGCCGTGTTGTCGGCGCGTGCGGTGATGGTCGCCGCGACGCTGGCGAGGATGGCCAGGCCGAGGGCGACGCCTATCTGCTGGGCGGAGTTCAACAGCGCCGAGGCGATACCGGCCTTGTCCGGATCGACCCGGTAGACCGCGGCCTGGGTGAGGGCGATGACTCCGATACCGAACCCGAGCGCCACGAGGAACATAGCCGGGGCCAATCCGAGCCAATAGCCGGTGTCCATACTGATGCGGGAGAACCAAAACGCACCGACCGCGCTCAATAGTGCACCGACTGCGGTGACATATCGGGCAGAGACTGCCAGCAGCAACTTCGGCGCGCCACCTGCACCCACGACGATGCCGACCGCGAACGGTAGCCACGCGAGCCCTGTGGTCAGCGGCGTGTAGTCGCGCACCTGCTGGAGGTAGAGGGTGATCACATACAGCGTGCCCATCGGCCCGATTGCGAGTCCCAGCATCGTCAGATACGCGCCGGCCCGGTTGCGGTCTGTGAACAGGCTCAGCGGCACCAGAGGGTTCTGGCTACCGCGTTGCGTGAGGACGAACACGACCAGCAGCACCGCCGCCGCGACGATCAGGATGTAGGCGATGGGGTCGGTGAAGCCGTCTTCGCCGAAGCGGGTGATCGTGTAGACCAGGGCTACCATACCGCCAGTGCCAAGCACTGCGCCGAGCGTGCCGAGGCGTCCGGCATGGCGCCCGGCGGCGACGAGGGTGCGGGTGCCGGCCAGGACGAGTAGGCCGATGACGATCCCGATACCCGACATCGCCCCGTAGAGAAAGAGCGCTTTGTCGCGCATCGACCGCTCGGAGAAGGTCGTCGTGATCAGCGCGAGCGCGTTCGGGGCCGCCATCGCCGCCCCGACACCCTGCGCGGCGCGGGCGACGATCAGCATGAGTGTGTTCTGTCCGAGGCCGCCGACGAGGGAGGCGACGATGAAGATCGCGATACCGGTCTGCAGCGTGCGCTTGCGGCCCCAGAGATCACCGATCCTGCCCCCCAATAACAGCAGCGCGCCGAAGGCCAGGATGTAGGCGTTGACCACCCACGGCAGATGCACCGCCGCAACGCCGAGCTCGTCCTGGATACTCGGCAACGCGATGTTCACGATCGAGTCGTCCAACACCAGCATCAACTGAGCCGTTGCAATTACCAGCAGCGGGATCAACCCGCCCCCGAACTGCACCTTCGAGGTCATCCCCACTCCTTCATCCGCGCAGCACAAGACCACACGTCACCACGTTTGACTGCCATGCCCAGCTCTCACCCAGGAACGGCGAACATTAGATATAACCTATACCCCCTACGGGTATAGAGATGCTACGGGTTCGCCGAGAAGCGCAGCAAGCAGAATGCGAGGATCTTCTCGCCTAGAGGGGTGGATAGCGTGCGCAGCGGTGAAACGTTCAACGACTCCGACGCAATCGACGACTTTCCTGGGTGAGAACGGTCGTGCCGAATCCAAAGTCTGGAACGACTATCAACCAGTGGTGGCATCGCGCCGAACGGGGGTGGTGATCGTCGATATCGCGTGGGTTCGGCCGCGGGCGGCGCGTAGTCCGTTGCCAATGACGATCACTTCAGCGATCTCGTGGACGAGCACCACTGCGGCCAGGCCAAGCACCCCGAACAGCGCGAGGGGGAACAGAATGACGATGATCGCGAGCGCGAGGGCGATGTTGCCAGTCATGATCGCTCGGCCACGACGCGCATGGATCAAGGCAGCGGGGATCAGACGCAGGTCGTGGCCGGTGAAGGCCACATCGGCGGACTCCACCGCAGCGGCGGACCCGGTGGCGCCCATAGCGATCCCCACAGTGGCCGAGGCCAGGGCGGGAGCGTCGTTAATGCCATCACCAATCATCGCCGTGGGAGCCTGACTTGCCAGCTGGCGGATGTGCTCGGCCTTGTCAGCTGGAAGCTGCTCGGCATGCACTTGGTCGACCCCGGCCCGCGCAGCAATCGCGTTCGCGGTCAGGGCATTGTCGCCAGTTAACATCACTGTGTTGATGTCTTGAGCGTGCAGAGCGGCGATGGCTTCGGCGGCTTCGGGGCGCAATTCGTCGCGGATACCGATCACGCCAGCAATGTGGGTGTCGGCTTCAACAACGATAATGCTCATCCCTTCTCCAGCCATTGCCTCGGCCTGGGCGTCCAGACCTTGGGGGTTGATCCAGCGGGGGCTGCCGACGCGCACCTTCCTACCACCAACAACGCCGGTCAGCCCATGACCAGGATGCTCCTGCACATCGGCCGCAGTCGGATTCTCGGACACCGCGGTGATGATTGCGCCGGCGAGGGGATGACTGCTGTTGACCTCCAACGCCGCGGCCATCCGCAACACCTCATCATGCGAGTAGCCATCAATCGTGTGGATTGCTACAACCTGGGGATGGTTACGGGTCAGAGTGCCCGTCTTGTCCACCGTGACCGTGCGGATGGTGCCAAGCTGCTCGAACGCCGCACCGGACTTGATGACAATGCCGAACTTGCTGGCCGAGCCAATCGCCGAGATCACCGTTACCGGGACCGCAATCGCCAAAGCACAGGGCGAGGCCGCGACCAGCACCACCAGAGCACGCTCGACCCAGGTGCCCGGATCCCCAATAAGGAACCCGAACGCCGCAATCAGCGCAGCGGCTACCAGCACTGTCGGCACCAGCGGGCGGGCGATCCGGTCAGCAAGCCGGGCGCGCTCGCCCTTGGCCGCGTGGGCCTGCTCGACCAGATGCACGATCTTCGTCAGCGAGTTGTCCCGCCCGTCGGCGATGGCCTCGATGCTCAGCGTGCCCGATCCGTTCACCGACCCAGCCAACACAACGTCTCCGGGTACAACCTCGACCGGAATCGACTCTCCGGTGATCGCAGATGTGTCCACCGACGACCGGCCACTGACTACTACGCCGTCGGTGGCGATACGCTCACCGGCGCCCACGATCAGGATGTCCAGCTCGCGGATCTGCGCAGCGGGAATCACCTCCTCCCCGGATAGACGGGAGACCCGAGCTGTCTCAGGGATCAGCGACAATAGGGCCCGCAGACCCTGGCGGGCGCGATCCATCGCCCGGTCCTCCAGGGTCTCGGCGATCGAGAACAAGAACGCCAACGCGGCAGCCTCGCCTGTATGGCCTAGCAGCACCGCGCCGGTCGCGGCAATCGTCATCAGCAATCCCACACCCAGTCGGGCGCGTCCACGGCCGGCGAACAGCCGGCGCAGGGCGTGTGGGACGAACGCCCACGCCCCCGCGGCTAATCCCAGCGCATGGGAAATCAACGCCGGAACCTCCTGGCCGGTCCAGTCCAGGATCAGCCCCGTCACCCAGAGGACGCCGGAGGCGACCGGCAGCACCAGCGTTCGGTCGCTCCACCACGGCGCGGGATCTTCATGCTCGCCACTAGACTGGTAATCGCGGTCGCGCATTGGTTCGGGACCGCAACACGCATCCCCCAGTGTGGACGGTCTCCGCGCCGAGGGGAGGGGCACCGGCTCGGCGGGGCCACGGCGCTCCCGGCTCATACTCGGGCCTTCGACGTCAGCCCGTCGGGGGTTGCAGTGGCGGCAGGCCCGCAACACAGCGGTACATCGCAGTCAGTGTCCACGCATGACATGCCGTCGTCGACAGCGAGCACCACGTCCAGCAGCGCCTCCAAGGCGCGGGTCAGATGCGGGTCGGCGATCTCGTACCTGGTCTGTCTGCCCTCGACCTCAGCCACCACAATCCCGCACCCCCGCAGACAGGCCAGATGGTTCGATACGTTCGTCCGCGAGAGGTTCAACTCGCGCGCGAGCCGCGCTGGATACCCCGGCCCCTGCAACAGAGACAACAGAATCCGTGACCTCGTCGGATCGGACATCGCCCGGCCCAGCCGATTCATTGCATCTACCCGAGACGATATAGTCAGCATATGATGACTATACACCGTTTGCTGAACAATACTCGACGACCATCATGACCTGTGAACGTCATCACCAGACTGCTGCTCAGCTCGATCTACCCGCAGACACGGCTGGCGGGATCGCCAGATGATGCGAGACGCCGCCGTCGCGCTCATTCTCTATCTGAGCTACCTAGCCGTCGCCTTCGGCCTGCGCACCTGGCTGCTTTATCGACAGACGGGCATCACCGGATACAACGGCCCATCAGGATCTGTCGGCTCGTCGGGCTGGTCAAGCGGTGTTCTTTTCATCGTCGCTCTACTCTTAGGACTGGTTGCCCCCTTGCTGCAACTCCTCGGCGCGATCGAGCCCATTGAGGTACTCCATAATGCCGCCGTGCGCTATATCGCTTTCGCTCTCACCTTGAGCGGTGCTACGGCAACGCTGGTCGCCCAACACGCGATGGGCCAGCACTGGCGTGTCGGAGTCAATGACGACGAGTTCACTGGACTTGTTCGCTCCGGACTTTTCGCCATCGTCCGCAACCCGTTCTTCAGCGCTTTGCTGGCCACCGCAGCCGGCCTCGCTCTTCTCACACCGAACCTGCTGGCCGTTGCGGCTTTCGCTGCCCTATTTGTCGCAATCGAACTCCAGGTCAGGGCAGTCGAGGAGCCTCACTTACAGACAATGCACGGCGACGTCTATCAGGACTACGCCCAGAAAGTCGGACGGTTCATTCCTGGCGTCGGGCGACTGCGGTCTAATTCCTCGCGTTGACGCGAGCATAACGAGAAGAACGCCTGCGGAATATCCAGCGCACCCGATACCTCACGAGTACCTGTCGGCATGGACGCAGAGAAGTCTGAAGCTGGAGCACCATCCTTTCGCACCGTGTGCCAGGCGTTGGCGTGGCTCGAAGTCGCCCAGCCTGAGGAGCATCGGCGTTGGGAGAGACGGCTGGACGCGGCCGACTACCAGCCCGATGAGGTCTACGACAGGCTCACCCGTGAGTTGGTGGCGCAATGGCGGCAGCATCGTGACGATCCGCTGCCCTCGCACCAACGGTTGAACTCGGATTTGGCGCAGGCCGAGGACTGGCTCGGGCGGGAGTATGCCTCCCCGTGGCGGCGTTGGCATGGTCTGGCGATGACGCCAGCTGAAATCGAGCACGACCACGATGAGCTGCTGAGCCTGTGGCGGCAGCATCGTGATGGTGGCGACGACCTGCCTACAGGCGCGAGAGATTACCTGGCATGGTTGAAGACGTCCAGGGAGGAACGGCTAACCGAGGCCGAGAAGTGGTTCCGCAACGAGGACCCGGACGCCTATCGCCGGTGGGATACCCGCCGGAGCTTCGCCGATACGGTCCAGGATGCCACCCGCGATGAACATGATCTGATCCGCCGGTGGCTCGACGAAGGCGCGCCCGCCGCACCTCCCGCGCCGTCTGCTCGGCAGCCTTCCGCCCGTCACCGGTGGACTGACAAGATCCTGGGCCGGCGGGCACCTGGCCGCTTCGGGCGCAACGATCACGCTGGTCTCGGCCGAAAGCCGGGGGCCGGGCCGCCGTGGGAGCTGTGATGCGTAATGGACGTGTTTCCCAATTTCGACGGGCTGGCGGGCGTAAGCGATCTCGAAGACGTCGTTGGTGCGCTGTTGACGATCGTGCTGGTGGCCGCGGTGTTGATGTTGATCGTCTCGGCTGTGGCGTGGGCGATCGCGTCGGCAGCTGGTAACTACGCGACCGCGGGGAAGGCCCGAGGCGGCGTGCTGGTGGCGCTCGGTGCGGCCGTGCTGGCCGGAGGCGCCATCGCGTGGGTGAACTGGTTGATCGGTATCGGCCGGCAGCTCTAAGACCCGGCCCGTTCTCTCAGCGGACGCCCATCTCTTGACCGAAGGGATGGGCGTTCCTCATGTCCGGCCGCGCTGAGCACACGAAGGCGAAGAAGTCCCGGGGTCGTCGGGTGTACCTGATCGCCGTCCCCACCTGTTTCTCGCCAGTCAGGAGCATGCCGTGTTCGAGTTAGTTGTTTCCGTGATCACCGGCGCGGTCACGATGCCGTTGCAAGTCGATATCGCCCCGAACTCCGATGGGCTACCGGGCATCGCGCAGCTGCGCACAATCGTCGGCGCGGTGATGACGATCGGTCTGATCCTGTCGGTGTTGGCCTTAGTGATCAGCGCGATTGTGTGGGGTTTCGGGTCGAACTCATCAAATCCCCATTTAGCGGGCCGGGGAAAGCTCGGCGTGCTGATTTCCTGTGCCGCCGCGGTGATCTGCGGCGCGTCGGTGACGCTTATCAACTTTTTCTGGAACGTGGGACAACAGGTGTGATTCTTGATGGGCGTCTGCGATATCCCGGTGATCTCCGGCGTCTGCGACAGCGCCGGTGAAGCTGCGGCGAGCCTGGTGGCGGCGCCGTTCGAGTGGCTGGCCTCGGCGATGGGCGAGACCGCCGGATACCTGATCGAGTCGATGTGGGCGATATTCGACACCACGACCTTCGTCGATATCACCAGCCCCGAGTACCTGGCGGTCTACCGGCTGCTGTTCGGCATCGGTATCTTCCTGGTGCTGATCTTCTTATGCTGCCAACTCATCCTCGGCCTGATCCGGCGTGACCCGGCGGCGTTGTCGCGAGCCGCGCTCGGGGCGGCCAAAGCGGTCCTCGGCAGCTTCCTGGTGATCACTTTGGCGGCACTCGCTCTGGAAATCGTCGACCGGCTCTCACTCGGGATCGTGCAGGCCGCGGGTGAGACCAGCGAGACCATGGGCGACAAGATCGCCGCCCTCGCGGTGGGGCTGGGCGCGACCACGGTCGCGATCCCGGGAGTGGGTGCCATCCTCACCATTTTTCTGGCTGGGTTGATGATCTGCGCGGCCGCGATCGTCTGGCTGTCGCTGCTGATCCGCAAGGCGCTGCTGTTAGTGGCGATCGTGCTCGCGCCAGTCGCGCTCGCCGGGGCGACCTGGGATCTGACCCGCGGGTGGATCGGCAAATGGCTCGCCTTTGTCATCGCGCTCATCGTCAGCAAACTCGTGTTGGTGGTGATCTTTCTGGTGGCGATCACGCAGGTCGCGGCCCCGATCGACAGCGACATCGCCTCGGTCGCCGACCCCCTGGCCGGGATCGCCTTGCTGTTTATCGCGGGTTTCGCTCCCTACATCGTCTACAAGACGATCTCGTTCCTCGGCGTGGATCACTACCACGCGACCGGGACCGAGCAAGAGGCCAAGAACGCGCTTAACAGGCCTCTTCCGATACCCGGCGCTCGCCGTCAGGGCGGAGGCACCAAGAGCGTCCTCAACAGCGACAACAACGACGATGGTCACGGCAAGACGGACACCGCGAGCGAAGGCGGGCAGCGACCGACGCCCAAACCCTCCCCCGCGCCGGAGGGCACGCCCGGATCGAATCCGGAGACCACCGAGGTCGCGGCCACCGCTGGGCCCGCGACCGTGGTGGTCGCCGGAGCCGAAGCCGTCAAGGACACCGTGACCGCCGGCCCTCGGGCCGGTGAGGCCGCGGGCGACCAGGCCGAGACCGCTGCGGACGGCCCCACGAATGCCAGCGCGGACAGCGCGCCGCCTCCGCCTCCGTCGGACCCGGTGCCGAAGACACCACCCGACCCGAGCCAACCGAACAAGGAGTGACCCGCCGATGACCACGTCGACGGACCAGCCGCCGGGCACCGAATTGGTGCCAGTGAAGTTCTCCCGACTGACCCGGCGCGGCATCCTACTCGGACTATCGCTGGCCCAACTGATCGCTCTCGGCATCGCCGGCACCACTTTGACCGGCACGCTCTACTCCGGTGGCGGGAAACTGATCTGGCTGTCCGCGCCGATCTGGCTACCGGCCGCGCTGGCCGCCTGGGTCCCGGTCGCCGGGCGCCCAGCCGTCGAGTGGGTACCGGTCGCCGGCTGGTGGGCCTGGCGTGCCACCGGCCACCAGATCGCCTACCGTCGCCGCATTCTCGCCCCGCGTCCGGCCGGAACCCTCGCTCTGCCCGGCGATGTCGCCCGGCTGCGCGAGTACGTGGACCCACACACCGGTGCGGGGATGATCCACGACCCGAGGACACGCACCCTGACGGTGGTGTGCGAGGTGACGCATCCAGCCTTCATCCTGCTCGACCCCGCCGAGCAGCAGCGCCGGGTCACCGCTTGGGGTCGCGTGCTGGCCACCATCTGCCGCTCCGGCCGGATCGCGATGCTCCAAGTCCTCGAACGTACCCTGCCAGCGTCCGGCACAGGCCTGGCCGACTGGTGGGCCACCCACGGTAACGACGACGGTTCCTGGGCGGCCACCACCTACGCCGAACTCATCGACCGAGCCGGTCCCACCGCGCAACGCCATGCAACCACCATCAGTCTCAGCCTCGACATGCGCGCCGCCACACACCAGATCCGGACCGCCGGTGGCGGCATCCGTGGCGCCGCAGCCATCCTGCGACAAGAAATGACCACCCTGACCGCGGCGCTGCGGTCGGCGGACCTGGCGCCCTCGGCCTGGTTGGATAGCGGCGACATCGCCGTGATCTTGCGCAGTGCCTACGACCCGGCCATCGCGCCGGCGTTGGAACGTCACGGCCAGCTCGGCCGGTCGCTGGCGACCGCCGGACCCGCTGCGGTCAACGAGTCCTGGTCACGGATCCGCACCGACTCGGCATATCACGCTGTGCTGTGGATCAGCGAGTGGCCCCGCGCCCGCATTCATCCCGGGTTCCTCTCCCCGGTGCTGCTGTCGACCGATATCCAACGCTCCTTCTCCCTGCTGTGCACGCCCATGCGAGCCGATCAAGCAGCACGCCACGTCCGCAAGAGAAAGACCGAACACATCAGTGACGCGGCCCAGCGGGCACGGATCGGGCAGATCGAAGACGCCGCCCAGGCCGCCGAGTACGCCGACGTGCTCGCCCAAGAAGCAGACCTCACCGCCGGCCACGGGCTGTTGCGCTACACCGGCCTCGTCTCGGTCACCGCTACCAACCCCGACGAGCTCGATGCCGCCGTGGCAGCCGTCGAGCAAGCCGCCATCCAAGCCTCCTGCGAAACCCGGCGACTCGTCGGACAACAGGCTAGAGCCTTCACCGCCGCCGCGCTCCCCCTAGCCAGGCGGGTGTGACGCCTCATTCGGACTTGGGAGCTTTCACTAAGACGGTATCGCCTGGTTCGACCCCTTGCGCCCAGGCCAGAGTCGG
Organism: Aeromicrobium sp. PE09-221; assembly: GCF_002174305.1. Lineage (GTDB taxonomy): Bacteria > Actinomycetota > Actinomycetes > Propionibacteriales > Nocardioidaceae > Aeromicrobium. Next base: position 29,366 of record NZ_MIJB01000032.1, read on the forward strand.
CAGTTCGGCACTGTCGAGTCCCGCGGCTTCGAGTGCGACCTGGGCGGACAAGTGCGCGGACCGGATCGATTGTCCGTTGGCGATCGTGGCGTAGAACTGGGCGGCGTAGCTGATGGCATCGCTGTCGTCGATGGTCCCGGCCATACCGATCGCGAATGGCACCACCTGGGCGACAAGGTCATCGATTTGTGCGGCCGAGTTGCACGAGTTCAGCAGCACGAGCACGGGTGGATCGTCGGTTGCGTCGATTGCCTTGGCGAAAGTTTTCGCTGTGACAATCACGCCTTCGTGGTGACCGTCGTGGTCATCCTCGAACACGATGAGGTTCTCGTTGCTGTGGCCCGAGAAATGCACGACATGTGGCCGGAACTTTGCTAGTCCTTCAAGCAGATCAGCCGTGGTGGCCGCCGGTCGGACATCGAGCTCGATCTGGTCGCGGTGTAACGCTGACTCCACCGCAGCACGGATGCGTTTCTGCTCCCGCCCAAGACGCAGGTCACCTTCGGCGGAGGCTCCAAGAATCAGGACCCGCAGCTTCTCCTGTTTGGGCTGTCTCAGTTGTCGTGCAAAGTGCTCAACTGCCAGTTCGGTGTCAGCGACTCTGGATTCCAAGGTGGCGTGTTCCGCAATGGCTTGGCGCTCGATTCGCTGTTGCACCTGTTTACGTTGGCGTTCGGCCGCATCAGCCTCGGCGCTCTCAGCGCGAGCAAGCTTCGACGCCAGGGCCGCTTCCTCCTTGGCATAGGTTGAGGCCTTTTTCTGCCAGCGCGCAGCTTCTTTGCCTGCGGTCTCAGCCTCCCGTTCTTTATTGTCAGCCTGGCGCTGCTTACTTCGCCGCGTGGTGTCGCTCTTGGTCTTCGCACCCGCAAGCCGAGCCCGGCCAGCCTCGGCCCGTTTTGTCGACTCCTTGGATCGGAACTCACCCGCTTTCTTCTCAGCAGCCAGACGTTGGTTTCGTTTGCGTTCGAGCTGACTTCGGTACTGGCTTGCGCTCACTCTCTTGACCCTTTCTGGACCACAGCGTCCTCCTCACTGTACGGGCGTGTTCCGACACTCGTGACCGCCTCGGCGCACCTCCCGGTCGAACCCGATCGTTTGGGGAGGCCGAAGATGCCCACGTTTCATGATCCTGTCGCCGATGCGACCGAGGCCGCGAGCGCGTTGCGCGGTCTGGCGCACGCTTCTCGATCGTTCGAGGACCCGGACCAGACCTATGGGGTGCTTGCTGATCTGTTGGCCGCCAGCCGGTCGTTTCGGCAGGTTCTGGACCAGCTCGCCGACGCGCATCTGACCCACCGTGGGCAGGCGCGTGACGAGGACGGCAGTCGGGCGCCCGGGCTGCTGGCCGCGTTGTCTGCTGCTGATGAGTTACATGAGGCGGGGACGCTGCTCGATCAGGCCAAGTCGCATCTCGTCACCGCGTTGCGAGAGGCCGGGCGCATCGCCTGGCATCCCTACGCGCCTGAGGCCGAGGTACCGGTAGGTCAGTGGGTGCCGGTGGTGATCCTCAATGGCGAGGACACCGATCACGTGGTGGAGCTGATGGACCGTGACGGCGCCGATGCCGCCATCGAGCACGTGGCTCAGTGGGATTACGGCGAGGAGACGACCGAGGCGGCGTTGGACAACGGGCAGGTGTATGACGAGCCGCCGTTCGGTTCGATGGACCGCCGGGCGACACGCGGCGTGTATACGCTCACTTACAGCATCCCGTTCGGGCAGATCGGGCTCTACCGGCAAGCTGACGCGTTACCGGATCTGAAACCGCTCGGCGTCGCCGCGCCCACCGTGACAGGCGCCCACACGAGCCAAACACCCGCGCCGGGCGGAACCGCCACATCTGGTCGGCCAGCTCGGCGTCGAGCGGCCGATACATCGTGGTTCTCACGCGGCGACGACGGTATCGTCACCCGGACACGGGGACGGTCCCTGTGAACCCCAGCGACGAGGAGTCCGAGCGGCTGCACACCTCCGTCCTGGTCGCCCCGTCCGCCGAGCGGCGCCGGCTGCGCAAGCAGCGCCGTCAGGCGGCAGCACGGCTTCAGGCCGACCGGCGCCGCGCCGCACGGGCGGCGGCGAAGGCCAGGGCTGAGACAGAACGCGCCGAGCGCCACGCCACCCGGTATCTGCCCGCGGCCGGTGAACCGGGACCAGCCGCATTGCGGACGCCGGGGCGGTTCCGGCTGCCCCGCCATCAGGACACGTCCGCCACGTTGGCAGCCGCGTACCCGTTTCTGGCCGAGGCGGGCCTGGGCAGCAACGGCGTGTTCGTCGGAGCCGATCTGTACAGCGGCGGCAGTTTCGTGTTCGATCCGTGGGAGCTGTACCGGCAGGGCGTGATCACCGCGCCGAACGTGATCGTCGCGGGAATCGTGGGCAGTGGGAAGTCGAGCCTGGCCAAGGCCCTGTATGTGCGGTCGCTGCCGTTCGGGCGCCGGGTCTACATCGCCGGGGATCCCAAGGGCGAGCACTCCGCGGTGGCCGAAGCGGTCGGGGGTCGGGCGATCCGCCTCGGCCACGGCCTGCCGGCCCGGTTGAACCCGCTCGACGAGGGTTACCGGCCCAGCAACTTGTCCGACGCTGAGTGGGCTGTCACGGTCACGGCGCGGCGCCGGGCGTTGGTCGGTTCGCTGGCCGAGACCGTCGTCGAGCGGCCGTTGTCGCCGTTGGAGCACACCGTCATCGACGCCGCCCTGACTCAGGCCGTCCGCGACCATACGGTGCCGACCCTGCCGATGGTCGTCGACCACATCCTGGCCCCTTCGCACGATCCGGATGGGCGCTTGGCAGAAGACGGCCGGCTCGTCGGCCACGGCCTGCGCCGTCTGGTGGCCGGTGACTTGGCCGGATTGTTCGACGGCCCGAGTACCGAATCCTTCGACCCGTCGTTGCCGATGATCTCCTTGGACCTGTCCCAGGTCACCGAGAGCAACACGCTCATCAGCGTATTGATGACCTGTTCCAGCGCCTGGATGGAGGCCGCGCTGCTCGACCCGGCCGGCGGGCAACGCTGGGTGATCTACGACGAGGCATGGCGGCTGATGAGCCATCCCGCCCTGCTCAAACGCATGGACTCCCACTGGCGGCTGGCCCGGCACTATGGGATCAGCAACATGCTGCTGTTCCACAAACTCAGCGACCTGGACAACGTGGGCGACTCCGGGTCGGCCATGCGCGCTTTGGCGAACTCGCTGTTGGCCAACGCCGAGTCGAGAATCGTGTACCGGCAAGAGAGCGACCAACTCGGCGTCACCGCCGACATGCTCGCGTTGACCGGCACCGAACGTCAGCTCCTGCCGTCGCTCGGGGTCGGCCAGGGCTTGTGGAAGATCAAGGACCGCAGCTTCGTGGTCCAGCACCAGCTTCATCCGGCCGAGCTAGCGCTGTACGACACCACGGGCCGCATGATTGATTCTCAAAATTAGCATCTTCTAATTGTAGAGTAATCAAGGTCTGCGCGGGGCCGCGGCGCGCACCTGGCTGGCATGGGAACACATACCCCCAGTGGGGCGGATCGCAGGTCAGCGCATCGGACCAGGCCCGGAAAGCATCAGGACACGTCACCGGAACGGTCGCCCGGTCGCGTTCCGGTGACGCTGCCGCATGTGGTGGTCACGGCCGCCGACACCGGCACGTTGACGGTCAATGTCGATGACAAACCGTTCCACCCGCCCGACGGTGACCCGCCGTGGACGCGGGCGACGTTCGGCGACCTGCTCGATACCGTCACCCGCGACCGGCATGTGCCGGTGCGGATCGAAGTCCGCGAAACCGACGGCACGGTGTTCACCGACCTGGTTCAGGCCAGCCGCCGCCCCGCCACCGGTCAGCCCGACCCTCCGGCCGACGAGCCGCCGCAACGCGACGCGGTGCGTTCGTTCGAGCAGGTCGAGGTCGTCGGCGAGAGGTTCCGCCCCGGTGAGCAGGTCCTGGTGGCGATCGTCATCGACGACGTCCATGCCGGTCCGGACGGCACGGCCCGAGCCGCACTGTCTCCGGGCCGGATCGAGCCGGCGGACGAGGTGGTACTGGTCGGACGGATGTCCACCACGCTGCGCACCCAGCGGGTCGGATGAGCGGGCAGCGTCAGACCGGCTCGTTCGGCGACGAACTCACCAACATGCTGCTGGCCGGTCTGATCGGGTTGTTCGGGACCACGCTCGTGCTGCGCGTTAGCGGGTCGATCGCCGCGTTCGTGACCGGTGCGCCCCAGCCCGCCGGGAATGTCACTGCCGGGGTACGGGTGTTGTTTCGTCCCGGCGACCCCGCCGCCGCGCTCGACGCCGAGCGCTTGAACCCGGTCGTCTACTGGACCCTGGTCGCGGCCATGCTCGCCACGTTCACCGCTGCGGGAACCTGGGGGTGGGCTTGGGTACGCCGTCACATCCGCAGAACCGAGACCGACCCGCGCAAGCTCGCCGGCGTCGCCACCACCGAGGAAGTCAGGCAGGTCGCCTCACCTCGGGCTTTGTTGCGCCGCGCCGGTAACCTGCGCCCTTCTCTGGAGCATCCGACGCCAAGGGACGTGGGTTACCTGCTCGGCGCCAGCCGCGGCAAACAGGTGTGGGCCAGTGTCGAGGACTCGATGCTGTTGCTCGGCCCGCCGCGTAGTGGCAAGGGCCTGCATGTGGTGATCCCGTCGATCCTGGATGCTCCCGGCGCGACGATCACCACCTCCACCAGGCCCGACAATCTCACGGCGACTCTGCGCGCCCGGGAACGCATCGGCCCGGTGGCGGTGTTCGATCCCCAACACCTGGCCGAAGGGGTGCCGGCCGGGATGCGCTGGTCACCGATCCGTGGCTGCGCCGACCCGTTGACCGCGATGATCCGCGCCACCGGACTGGCCGCCTCCACCGGACTGGGCGCCGGCGGCGTCGAGTCCGGCGGGTTCTGGGAAGGCAAGACACGAACCGCGCTGCAAAGCCTGCTGCACGCCGCCGCCCTCGACCAGCGCTCCCCCGCCGAGCTGTTCCGCTGGACCCTTGATCCCTCGGCGGCGGCCGAAGCGGTCGCCATCCTCACCAACGCACCGACCGCGGCGACCGGGTGGGCCGATTCCTTGGATGCCATGATCGACGCCGACCCCCGCACCCGTGACAGCATCTGGCAAGGCGTCTCCCTCGCCCTGGGTGCGCTGGCCGACCCGCGGGTACTCGATGCCGTCAGCCCGCGCCCCGGTGAGGACTTCGACCCCGAGACGTTCCTCGCCGACCGCGGCACCCTCTACATGTTGGCGACTGGATCCGGAGCCGGAGCCAGCGCCCCACTGGTCGCCGCGTTCATCGAGGATCTGGTGGAGACCGCCCGCCGGATGGCCGCCCGCTCACCGGGCGCTCGACTCGATCCACCGGTGCTGCTGGCCTTGGACGAGATCGGCAACCTGGCAAATCTGCCGAGCCTGCCGACCTTGATGGCCGAAGGCGGCGGCACCGGCATCACCACGCTGGTGGTCCTGCAATCGCTGGCCCAGGCACGCGACCGATGGAACGAGAACCAGGCGAATGCGATCTGGGACGCGGCCATCGTCAAGGTCATCCTCGGCGGAGCATCGAACTCCCGAGACCTGCAAGACCTGTCCGCCTTGATCGGCGAACGCGACGAACACACCGACTCCATCACGATCGGGGACCACGGATCACGGTCCTCACAACGGTCGATCCGCCGGATACCGATCCTGCCGCCCGACCGACTCCGCACCCTACCGTTCGGCACCGGCATGGTCCTGCTGCGCGCCGCCCCACCGATCGTCACCGACCTGACAGCGTGGACCAAACGTGAGGACGCGACAACTCTGACAGCCGACCGCCGCCAGATCGAGCACCTGCTGGAGACCGGATCCGACGGGCCGTCCTGATCGGCCAGTGCACCTAGCAGTCACAGCAATCATCGACCGGCCCGTCCGGTCGCCGGGAGGAGACCTCTCATGACCATGCACACCCAGAAGTCGATCAGCGGCTTCATCGCGTCGGACCCGAAACTGACCTACCACCATGACGGGAACCCCAGGTTCTACGCCCGGTTCAAAAAGGAGCACTACCGCGAGGAGCCCGACGGGTCGTTCACCCAGCTCGAACCGACGTTCCACCACCTCGTCATCCGTCGTAAGACCGCCGAACGCGCCCACGAGATGTTCGCCGAGGGCGACGCCTTCATCGCCGAGGGCTACGTCCGTCGATACAGCTACCAGCGCGACGGCCGACAAGTCGAGGGCGAGGAATTCGTCGCCAAGAAGATCGGCCACGACACCGCCCGCAGCCGCTACACCGTCGACCGGACACCACGCGACCGGGCCGTCGATCACGAGGACCGAGCACTCGACCGCCGTGGCGGGTTCCCCTCTCCCGACCCACCCTCCTACGGGGCCGCCGGGTCCGCGGCGTCCGTACTCGGTCAGTAAGGAATGGGGAGAAGCATGACCGACGAGCCATTTGCTGACGATCACTTCGCTGAGGAGCCCGAACCCGACCTCGACGACACGATCGATGCTCGGAACGATATGGAGGTCTCGGCTGAACCGCCGCGGCCAGTGAACTGGAACCTGCTCACCGCCGACGACCTGGAGATCGAGCTGCTGGAGCTCAACCAATGGGTCCGGTGGCTGTGCCGAACCTATGGGCTGCCAGCCAGCGTGATCCCACCGCTGTGGCATCGGCACTGGGAGCTGATCTGGGAATTGAGTTCGCTGCATTTACATTGGCTCTGCGCCTACGATCCCGAACAAGACGGCAGCGCCCCGCTGGGCTGGCATCGGGACTTCGCCGACGCACGTGGGCGGTTGCGCGACTGGGTGACAGCTGCGGGGACACGACTGGATCGTGACCGGCCCACCCGGCAGACCGTCTGGCCGGGCGACGAGCCGATCGAGTCCTCGGGCGAGGTGCCGATCGCCAACCGCGACCAGGACTTCGTGGAGTTCGTGATCGCCGAGGTCGACCAACGCCGACAAGCCGAAGAGGAGTTCTACGCCTCCCTCGACCCCGACACCGGTGAACTGCGCTGACCGGTGCCGTCAGTCGCCGAGTCCCCGAACGCGGGCGGGCGAACGGTGCGGCGGTCGGGTCTCCAACCGTACCGAGACAGCATCGCTCTGCGAAGGTCGTGAGCTTCGCGTTAGCCGGTGTGAGTTTCGGAACGAGATGGGCGCTCTCTCAATGCCATGATGTTGTGCATGCAAGACGGGCGCAGACTTCAACCCGACGACTTCGCACATCTGCTGTTAGATAATGACGGCTTGTGCTGGTGGTGTCAGAAACGTCCCGCAACGACCGGCGAACACAAGTACAAGCACAGCGATTTGAAGCGGTTGATGGGCGACGACGATGTGTTGTATTGGGGTGACCACGAACAGTTCCGCGAATTGCGCGGTAGGAGCGGCATCAAACGTGACCGGCACGGGGTGGTTAAGTTTCCGAAGTCAATGTGCGGCCCCTGCAACAACGCTAGGTCGCAGCCGTTCGATCTGGCATACGACAGGTACGCCAAATATGTGACTGAACGACCGACTCGGAAGATCCCCGGACTTGACTTCGAGGCGGTCTACGGTGAGTCGTGGGAGAACGATCTTCTGAATCTTGCGCGGTACTTCGGAAAGCACTTCGGTTGCCGAATGGCCCGATCTCGCGTGCCGGTCCCGGAGTCATTGCGGAGCTTCCTCGACGGCTCCACTGACATGCCGGATGCTCACATGGCTTTGATAACAACCGATTCAGTCCACCGGCTCTATCGACATGGCATGTACATAGGACCCGACGGTGTTGACGTTTCGTCCGACTGTTCAAGATTCACCGGATATGTGATGGCGGTCTACCTGGGATCATTCGGGGTTCGCTACATGTGGTCAGAAGAGGAGATTCCAAACGAAGAGCGCTCGCAGTTCTTCCACTTCCCTCGACCGCTTCTGAACTACTTTCGGACCGAGGAAGCGGTGATGCGTGGAGACACCCGCAAGCCTGGCCTCCTCGTCCGATTTCTGCAGTGGGCACAGAAGCCACGTAACGATAGTGGACCCGAAAGCTAACTGTCCGCCAGGTGCGGCCCCAGTTGCACAGCCGCCCCCGGCTTATCGTCTACCACCGGAACCACCCAGCCTCCGACAGGCCAAGTGACGAGCAACACTGCTGAGAGAAGAACTGCATACTCCGCGTGGTCATCGGACCAGGCTTGGACCAAGAGTGTTTCGCCGCGAGCTGCCGGACCCTGACTCCGGGCAACCCTGATGCCTTGAGGTACAAGCATGGGATCAAGACGCTCATTCTTCGGCTTGTCCCGAGCGATCATCAATGACTCCCGGACTCGTTCAGCTTCCGGGGTTTCTGGGATTTTTCCCAGTAGCAAGCACGAGGCGAGGTATGCGGACTTGAGTGCCGCCAGCTGCCAGCGGACGGAGTCGATGACCTGGTAAGTGAAGTCGATTTCACCGCCTTCCTCGAAGACCTCCCGCACCTCTCCTGGGGTCCGCGGCTTGTCCGGCAGCATGACAAACTCGCCGTTGTCGGTTTGTCGCAGCAGAATCTTCGGACCGCGACGAGCTCCCTGAAATCGGGGACTACGGTATTCAACCCGGACCAGGGCGTCTTCCCACCAATCGACGAGGTCAGCTTCCAACTTCGAACCAAAGGCGTTGTTACATCGCGCACAGGTGTTGACCATGACTGCGCCGCCGAGCGCCTTCGGCGGTACGTGTTCGAGGCTGTCTGCATCCGATGCCAGGCAGAGCGGGCAACGATCGAAGTGGCGATTGGGCAGGATCTCGGCGATCGGAATAATCTGATCGACCTTGCGATAGTTCTCGTGTTCCAGACGGCTGATCCGCAGGCTCTTGCCCTGGCCGTCGTCGAGCAGCATCTCATGGGCTTTCGCCAACCCCGGTTCAGGAGAGGAGCCGCGACCGCGTACATGTTGAACCTTGAACGGCTGTCGCTGTTGAGTAGGCTCGCTTGCTTTTTCTGCCACTGAAGCAGCCTAGCGACCAGTGCTGACACCAGCTCTGATGAACCACAGTAGTCACGTTCGCTCGCCCGGCTGTGAGGACTGCCGGCTGAGCGAACTCTTCACAGGGGCAGTCTCATGCCGTCGTATCGCGAGGTTATATCCCGACAGTTCTAGTGGTGTCAGCTTTGAGCGGAAACGACTCATTGCCGACACACATGCTAGGCTCCGCCGACCGCTGGCTCGTCGAATCGTTACGTCTGACTAGATGCCCGTCGTTGATCAGCGGTAGAATCACCAACCAAGGCGACCTGTAGATCAGCTAGGTCACCGGATACATCCGGTGACATGACGCCCTCGGGAAACCGCTCGGGGTCGGTCCATTTCCCACGCGACGTCGCCGTCATCAAGGAGGACTGGACCATGCTCGGTCCTATTCTCGCCGGTGTCACCTACGTCTACGTCTTTCTGCGGACGTGGGCGCCCAGCAACATCGTCTTAGATCTCATCCGTACCCGGTCCGGGCTCAAGTGGGGTGTTCCCGCGATGGGGATCGCGGTGCCCTACCTGGCCATCGCGTACTGGTGCACCACGCTCATCAATGGCGGCGGTCCCGGATGGTTGCATCTGGTGGTGTTGTGGGGCATCTGGAATGGCATCAAGTTCCTGGCTATCGGGCCGGTCAGCCTGGTCCAGTTGACGATCGTGCGGGTGCGGGAGCACCGCGCCAGGACCGCGCCGGCCGGCCGCTGACGGCCGGCGCGACCCCGCACCCTCCCCCGGGGGCTGACCGCGGATCACAGCGGGTCGGCGAAGGCGTCGTCCATGATGTCGGCGGTGACCGGGTCGACGAGTTCGCTAGTGACGACGTAGCTGCGGCGAGTGACCTGCTCGTCTGCGTGCCCGAGCAGCCGGGACGCCAGCCCGATGCCGGCTTTGGCTTCCACGATGGTGGCGGTCGAGCGGCGGAAGATGTGGGTGCTGAACTCCTCGACATCGATCCCTGCGGCGATCAGCTCGGACCGGTGGTCGCCGACGAACGTGCGCAGCAGGCGTTCGTAGTTGCTGACGCTCAACGGCTTTCCCGTCTTGGTGGCGAACAGATACGCCTCGGGGTGTGTGTCGGTGACGGCGAGTTGGTTGCGCACCGCGGCCGCGCTGAACGATGGCAGCACGATCCGCCGTTCTTGGCGGACTTGTTTCGGGGCGGGTTTGCGATGCAGGCCCTCTTTCTTGGTGTAGCGGATCGTGCCGTTGAAGTGCGCCAGCGGCTTGACGGCTGTCACGTCCACGTCGCATCGACGCAGGGCCAGCACTTCGCCGATGCGCACGCTGGTGCCGATCATGATCCACATGGCGTTCTCCAGCACTCGCACGTTGGGACGCGGCCCATAACCGCTGTCGGCGCGCCAGGCTCGCATCAATCGCCGCACTTCCCAGATCTGTGCGGGGGTGAGCACCGATTCCTTCTTGTCCGGCATCGGTAGTCGGCGCGCCGCCCGCACCGGGTTGTGCGTCAGGACCTCGTGCTCGATCGCGACCTGGCAGACCTGCGACAACACCGATCGCACCTTCCGCGCCGCCGACAACGATCGCGTGGTGCGGATTTCGGCGAGGATCTTGTTCAATCGGCGTACCGACAGGTCGATCAACAGCAGGTTGTCGCAGGTGCCAACGATCTCGTTGTTGACCGTGTAGGTGTAGCTGTCGATCGTGCTGTCCTCGACCAGCCCCGACTCGGCCTTGTCACGTAGGAACACCGCGCAACCGTCGGCGATGGTCGAGTCCGCGGTGAGTTCCACGCCGCCGGTGCTGTCGCGCAGCTCGGCGGCTTTGGCGCGCAGCCGCTCTTCGGCCTCCTCGGCGGTCGTCGCGCTGGCTTTAAGGCGGCTCTGGCGGCCGACCTCGTCGCAGAACAGCGCCCGGGCCTGTAGGCGCCCGCTCGGCATCTGGGTGACGCGGATGCGGCCGAGCTGGCCGGCGCGGAGTCTCTGCCTACTCATCGCCGGCCAGCTCCTCGAACCAGACCAGCACCTCGGCGCGCAGGTAGCGGATGTGGCGGCCCATCTTCCGGTACGGCGGACCGGTGCGGGTGCGTCGCCATTCCTCGACCGTGCGCACCGAGACTTGCAGCAGCTCGGCGACCTGCTCGGCGGTGAGAATCTGGCGCTCGTCGCTCATGCCACGCAGGTAGGCCAGGCGCTTCGGGGCCAGCACGGGCCGGCTGCGGGCTAGTCGTAGCAGCCAGGGGCGACGAAGGCCGACGAGGGCTCCGCCAGGCAAAACGGGACCCAAAAAGGGACTTTGAGGGGTAACCGGCCGTGACACCAGCATGGGAATCTCACATTTCCCGCGAGATTCCAGGCGGATTTGGCTGGGGTACTAGGACTCGAACCTAGAACAACTGAACCAGAATCAGCCGTGTTGCCAATTACACCATACCCCAAGGGGGTACCCTGCGGGCTCCTTGCGGAGCCCGGGGAACCGAAGTAAGACTCTACCCGACGGCCCCACCACGCCCCAAACCGGGGTGCGTGCCCACCTTGTACCGAGATCTGCAATCTCGGTTCAGGCCAGGGCGGCGTCGAGGCGGGCGAGGGTCGTGTCGCGACCGAGGAGTTCGAGGGATTCGAACAGCGGCGGTGACACTCGGCTGCCCGTTACCGCCACTCGAACCGGGCCGAAGGCGAGCCGGGGCTTGAGACCCAGGCCCTCGATGAGAGCGCGCCGCAGCGCGCCCTCGATCGACTCCGTCGCCCACTCCCCCAGTCCAGCGAGAGCCTTGCGGGCGGCGCTCACGACCTCCAACCCCTTCTCATCGAGCTGCTTGGCCCGATCAGCCTCGTCGATCGCGAAATCGGCCTCCGACACGAGGAGGAAGCGCAGCATCGCGACCGCCTCGGTCAGCAGATTCGTCCGCTCATGGACGAGCGGCGCCGCACTCGCGAGCGTGGCGTGCTGTTCCTCGGTGATCGGGTCGTCGACCAACCCCGCCGACTGGAAGTACGGCACCAGACGGTCCGTGAATTCGTCCAGCGACAGCAACCGGACATGGTCGCCGTTGATCGCCTCGCACTTCTTCAGATCGAAACGCGCGGGATTCGGGTTCACCCGCGAGATCTCGAAGGCCTCGACCATCTCCGCCAGCGTGAAGATGTCGCGATCCTCGGCGATCGACCAGCCCAGCAGAGCCAGATAGTTCAGCAACCCCTCCGGAAGGAAGCCCTGCTCGCGATAGCCGAGCAGATTCGACTCCGGATCGCGCTTGGACAGCTTCTTGTTGCCCGAACCCATCACATAGGGCAGATGAGCGAACTGCGGGGTGGATCCGTCGCCGACACCGATCTCGGCGAAGGCCTCGTACAGGGCGATCTGACGCGGCGTGGAACTCAGCAGATCCTCACCGCGCAGCACATGGGTGATGCCCATGAGCGCATCATCGGTCGGATTGGTCAGCGTGTAGAGGGGCTGGCCATTGGCACGGACGATGACGAAGTCCTGCACATTCTCGGCACCGAAGGTGATCGGCCCGCGCACGAGATCGTCGAAGGTCCAGTCCTTGGCCGGCATCTTGAAGCGGATCACCGGCCGGCGACCCTCGGCCTCGAAGGCCTGCTGCTGCTCGACGCTGAGGTCGCGGTGCAAGCCGTCGTAACCGCTCGGGCGGCCCTCGGCACGAGCCTTCTCCCGCCGCTCCTCAAGCTCCTCGGCCGTGTCATAAGCCTTATAGGCGAAGCCCGCGTCGATCAGTCGCTGGGCGACATCGGCGTAGATGTCCATGCGCTCGGACTGGCGGTACGGACCGTCCGGTCCGCCGACCTCGACGCCCTCGTCCCAGTCCAGCCCCAGCCAGCGCATCACGTCGATAAGCAGCTGATACGACTCCTCATTGTCACGCGCGGCATCGGTGTCTTCGATGCGGAACACGAAACGGCCGCCGTGATGGCGGGCGAAGGCCCAGCTGAACAGGGCGGTACGCGCCATGCCGACGTGCGGGTTACCGGTCGGCGATGGGCAGAAGCGGGCTACGACCGGTTTGGTCATGCCGGCACCTCCAGGTCGTCGTCTTCGTCATCGACATCGGCGACGACGGGATTGGTCAATGTGCCGATACCCTCGACGGTCACGCTCACCGAGTCGCCGACCTGCATCGGGCCGACGCCCTCCGGAGTGCCGGTGAGCACCACATCGCCGGGCAGCAGCGTCGTGAAGCTCGTGACGTATTCGATGACATCGGCGACCGAGAAGACCATGTCGCTCGTCCGACCATCCTGTCGGAGGTGACCATTGAGTGACGTGGTGACCCTCAGATCGGCCGGATCCAGGTCGGTCTCGATCCAAGGACCAAGCGGGCAGAAGGTGTCGAAACCCTTCGCCCGGGCCCACTGACCGTCCTGGGCCTGCAGATCGCGGGCGGTGACATCGTTGGCAACCGTGTAACCGTAGATCACCTTGGCGGCATCCGCGGCGTCGAGCTTGCGGCAGATCCGACCGATCACCACGGCCAGCTCTCCCTCGAAGTGGAGGTCCTCCGTCTGCTCGGGATAGAAGATCGGCTCATCGGGGCCGATCACGCTCGTATTCGGCTTGTAGAAGATCAGTGGCTCGGCGGGCACGTCGCCGCCCATCTCCGCCGCGTGCCGGGCGTAGTTCTTGCCGACGCAGACCACCTTGCTGCGGGGGATGACCGGCGCCAACAGCCTGACATCATCGAGCGGGAGCTTCTGCCCGGTCAGCTCGACACCGGCGTACATCGGGTCGCCCTTGAGCGGCGCGATCACCGTCGTTCCGTTGTCATCGCCGATCACACCGAAGCGAGGTTCATCGTCCAAGGAGAAGCGGGCAACGCGCATGCCCCCACCCTATCGAGCGCCCCTCCTCCCTAACCCGTTGAGTGTGGGGGCACCTCCCACGAGCGCAGCGAGTAGGGGGAACGTTTGGAGGGTACAACTGTCGATTTTGCCGTCCAAACGTTCCCCCAAGGACTCCGCTTGCGCTCCGTCCAGGGAGGTGCCCCCACACTCAACGGGTTCCCGAGGTCAGGCGGAGCCGAAGCGGCGCTGGCGGGCGGCATACTCCTCGACGGCGGCCCACAGCGCACGACGGTCGACATCGGGCCAGGCGATGTCACTGAAGACCATCTCCGCGTAGGCCGACTGCCACAGCAGGAAGTTGCTCGTGCGCTGCTCGCCCGAGGTGCGCCAGAACAGATCCACATCGGGCATCCACGGCTCATCGAGATACCGGGCGAAGACCTTGTCGTCGATCCGATCGGGGCTGACCTTGCCCGCCTGCACATCGCGCGCGAGCGCGGCCGCCGCATCCGCGATCTCAGCGCGGCCGCCGTAGTTGACGCACATGGTCAGCGTCATGACCGTGTTGTTCCGTGTCAGCTCCTCGGCGAGCTCGAGCTCGCGGATCACGCTGCGCCACAACCGGGGCCGACGGCCCGCCCATCGCACCCGCACACCCAAGTCGTGCATCTCATCCCGACGCCGGCGGATCACATCGCGGTTGAAGCCCATCAGGAACCGCACCTCGTCGGGCGATCGCTTCCAGTTCTCGGTGGAGAAGGCATAAGCCGACACTGCCTCGACACCGATCTCGATGGCACCCTCGACGACATCGAAAAGCGCCGCCTCCCCCATCTCGTGGCCGGCGGTGCGAGGCAGACCGCGCTGCTTGGCCCAGCGCCCGTTGCCGTCCATCACTATCGCGACATGGCGGGGCACCTGCGAGGGCGCCAATGACGGCGGCTGGGCACCCGAGGGATGTGGGCGCGGGGGCCGGGGGGCCGGCAATGTCATGAGTATCGATCCACGTGAGCCAGGGAACGCAGACCGCGCTCCAGATGCCAGGACAAGTAGGCGGCCACGATACCGCTCGCCTCACGCCGGGCACGGTCATCGGAGGACCTGGCCGTCGCCCAGTCCCCCGCCAGCAGCGATCCGAGCAGCTGGACGGTGGCCGGCGACGGCGCCGTCGCGCCCGCGACACGGCACCGGTCGCAGAGCATCCCGCCCGCCGCCACCTGGAAGAAGGTGTGCGGACCCTCGACGCCGCACCGCGCACATGCCTCGAAGGACGGCGCGTAGCCGGCGATCGCCAGGGACCGCAGTTGGAAGGAATCGAGGATGAGACCCGGATCCTCGCGCCGCTCCGTCAGCGCGCGCAGGGCACCCACGAGCAGCGTGAACTGTGGCACCGAAGGCTCGGCTGTATCGGCGACCAGTCGCTCCGCCGTCTCGAGCATCGCGCAGCCGACCGTGTACGCGCCGTAGTCGGCGCCCAGATCCCGGGCGAAGGCGTTGATCGTGACGACCTGGGTGATGAAGTCGAGGGATTTGCCCTCGCCCATCTGCAAGTCGACGTGCATGAAGGGCTCGAGGCGTGCACCGAAACGGCTGGTGGTCTTGCGGATGCCGCGCGCCGCCGCCCGCACGACACCTCGTTCCCGGGTGAGCAACGTGATGATGCGGTCGGCTTCACCCAGCTTGTGGGTGCGCAGCACGATACCCGCGTCACGATAGAGGCTCACCGCCCCATTGTGCCGCGTCCCTCCGACAGTCCCGGCTCGGCGCGCGCATCGTCTTCGGCAGAGGCTCTACGATGTGGCCATGGCCAGACTCGCGGTGATGATCGGCGTCTACCTGGGTTCGGCGGCCCTCGGACTGCTCGCGGCCGCCATCGCGGTCGACGGGTTCCGGGTGCGCGTCTTAGGATTCGTGACCACCGTCATCATCTATGCCATCGTCCAGGGACTCGTCACACCCTGGCTGGCCCGGGTCACCGTGGAGCGTGCCCGGTATCTGGTCGGACTCACCGGCCTCGGTGCCACCTTGATCGCGCTGGTCATCGCCTCTTGGTTCGGACGTGCATTGTGGATCTCCGGCCTGTCCGCTTGGGCGTGGGGTGCACTCGTCGTCTGGCTCGTGTCGTCGATCGCGGCCATCGCCCTCCCTCGCCTCCTGGTGGCCCTCGGCGTCGAGGCAGCCCGCGATCCGCAGGAGTAAGCGTCGCACTCGCCGCCGCCCGCGGATGGCGGTAGCCGGTCAACCTCACCTCGATCGCAGGGGTACGTCAGCAACGTGATGAAGGCTTTATGAGGTTGATAGCCCACCGCGACCACGAGCGTAGGGTTAGATGACCTACCGCCACGCCGAGCTCAGCAGCGCGACAAGGGCCGCGGACTACCCTGGCTGTATGAGTCACGCGATCGTCATCGAGGAGACCGGCGGACCCGAGGTCATGCAGTGGCGCGAGGTCGAGCAGCCCGTGCCGGGACCGGGTGAGCTCCTCGTCGAGACGGGTGCCGCAGGCGTCAACTTCATCGACACCTACCTACGCACGGGGACCTACCGCGCACCTCTCCCGTTCACCCCGGGCAAGGAAGGCGCAGGCCGGGTAGTGGCCGTCGGCTCCGATGTCACGGAGTTCGCACCCGGTGATCGTGTCGCTTGGGCGATGGGCGATGGCGGGTACGCCGAGCATGTCGTGGTCCCCGTCAGGCTCGCTGTGCGGGTACCCGACGGAATCAGCGACGAGCAGGCGGCGGCTGCGTTGCTCCAAGGCATGACCGCGCACTTCCTGGCGCATTCGATCGTTCAGCTCGACGCGGGCGACATCGTGCTCCTGCATGCCGGCGCCGGGGGCGTCGGTCTGCTGCTGACCCAACTCTTGACCCACCGGGGTATCCGGGTGCTGACCACGGTCTCGACTCCCCAGAAGGCCGATCTCTCGCGCAGCGCTGGGGCCGAGGACGTGATCGTGGGCTATGACCGCTTCGAGGAGCGTGTCCGCGAGTTGACCGATGGCCAGGGTGCCCGGGTCGTCTTCGACGGGGTCGGCCGGGACACCTTCGACCGCTCACTCGACGCCGTGCGCTCGCGCGGAACCATGGTGCTATTCGGCGCCGCGAGCGGTCCGGTGCCCCCTGTCGATCCACAGACGCTCGCTGCCAAGGGGTCGCTCATGTTGACGCGCCCCTCCCTCAACGATTTCATCGCCGATCGTGCCGAGCTCGACTACCGGGCCACCGATATCTTCACGGCGATCTCCTCGGGTGAACTGGATGTGCGCATCGGTGCGACCTACCCGATGCCCGAGGCCGCGCGAGCACACGGGGATCTGGAGGCCCGTCGCACCACGGGCAAGGTCCTGCTCACGATCTGACCCGATCAGGCTGCGGCCGCGAACAGCGCCCCGGATCGTGTCCCCAGCAGATCGGCGAGCCGGATGTCCTCCTGATGGACGAATCCGGTGTGCGGCAGCACGCCCGCGGCCACCAGTTCCACGACGCCGACCGCGGATGCCGCGGTCGTCCAGCTGATGGCCCGCCAGCGGCGGCCGTCGATGTCCATCGGCAGATAGCCGCGGACGAAGTTCTCACGGAACGGCTGCCCGTCCTTGACTCCCTCGACGGCCGCGTGCACGTAGACGATGTCGTCGTTGACCGGTGGCTTGGCATCGAGCAGGATGCGCCCGATGAGCGCTCGGTCCTCGCGCAGGTTGAGCTCATCGAAGAGGAAGTGCATCTGCCGGAAGTGCCCGGGATAGCGCAGTGTCTTGTAGTCGAGCCGCTGCACGCGTCCCTCATAGGTCCGGCACATCGTCCCGAGTCCGCCGGAGGTGAGCGCGGCCTCCAGCTCGATGCCGCCGATGACCACGCGTTCCTTCTCCGTCAATGCCGGCACCGTCTGACGGTGTCCCCCGCGGAGCACCTCGCAGTCGTTCAGGTACTCGTTGACGACTCCCTCGGCCGACCAGTTGAAGGCGTAACCGAGGAGGCCGGTCGGGTTCTGGGGCAGGGCACCGACCTTCAGCTCGATGCTGCGCATCGTGGTGAAGGTCGCGGCGACCGATGCTCCGATGATGCCGATCAGACCGGGGGCCAGGCCGCACTGCGGCACGAAGACGGACTCCGGGCGTGCGGCCGACAGCTCCACCACACGGCATGTCGTCGGCACGTCCTCTGTGAGGTCGAAGTAGTGCGTGCCGGCCTCGTAGGCAGCCTCGGCCACCGCGATGTTCAGGTGATAGGGCAGACAGGCCATGACGGCATCGACCTCGGCGAGAGCGACACGCACAGCACCGTCATCGGCGATATCGAGGACCCGGGTCGCGAAATCGGCACACGATCTCTCGACGGCGTCGATACCGATCACGTCGAACCCGGCCCGCACCAGCAGCGAGGCCACCAGCTCACCGACCTTGCCCAGGCCGACCACTGCTACCGTTTCGATCGATCGCGTGGCCATGCTCACAGCATGGACTAAGCCGTCCAGACGGTCCAGGGGAACGCTCGACCCGCCTCCTCGCGCGGTGCATGAGCGTCCATCCGGCTGACCGGATGGACGCTCATCCACCGTTCATGACTGCGGATGGACGCCTACTCACCGCCCGGGTGGGCGGGTGAGGACGGGTCAGTCGCGCGGGATGGTCACGGCCTCCGCGCGGTTGGCCGCACAGACCACGGCGCGCAGCGATGCCGTGACGATGCTCGGGTGGATCCCCACGCCCCAGACCACCTCACCGGCGATCTCGCACTCGACATAGGCCGCGGCCAGCGCATCGCCACCGGAGGACAGAGCATGCTCGCTGTAGTCGAGCACCCGGATCTCCGCACCGGCCTGACGCATCCCGTCCACGAAGGCATCGACCGGGCCATTGCCCACGCCCTTGAAGGAGCGGTGCTCGCCCCGTACGACGAGGTCGACGATCTGCTCATCGCGTCCATCGACACTCGTCGTCGAGGACAGTCCGGCCAATGCGTAGGGCTCCTCCACCTCGAGGTACTCGCGTTGGAAGGCCTGCCAGATCTGATCGGCCTCGATCTCGCCGGCCTCACCCTCGCTCATGCCCTGGATGACGCGGCTGAACTCGATCTGCAGACGACGCGGCAGATCGAGCTGGTGCTCGGCCCGCAGGATGTAGGCGACGCCGCCCTTGCCCGACTGGCTGTTGACGCGGATGACCGCTTCATAGGTACGGCCGACGTCGTGCGGATCGATCGGCAGATACGGAGCCTCCCAGGGCACTTCGCGTACATCGACGCCCTGCTCGGCCGCCTCCCGCTCGAGGTGCTCCAGACCCTTCTTGATGGCGTCCTGGTGCGAGCCGCTGAAGGCGGTGTAGACCAGATCACCGGCGTACGGATGCCTCGGGTGGACCGGCAGATTGGTGCAGTACTCGACCGTTCGGCGGATCTCGTCGATATCGCTGAAGTCGATCTGCGGATCGATGCCCTGGCTGAACAGGTTCATGCCCACGGTCACCAGGTCGACATTTCCGGTGCGCTCGCCGTGGCCGAAGAGGCACCCTTCGACG
Source organism: Aeromicrobium sp. PE09-221 (assembly GCF_002174305.1). Taxonomy (GTDB): domain Bacteria; phylum Actinomycetota; class Actinomycetes; order Propionibacteriales; family Nocardioidaceae; genus Aeromicrobium. The sequence goes on from NZ_MIJB01000032.1 coordinate 48,623, forward strand.
CGGTCCGCCCCGGCCATCATCGCCAGCTCCGTCGCCGCGACCGCCGTGCCGCGGTCATTGTGCGGGTGCAGGCTGATCGCGACGTGCTCGCGGTTCTTGACGTGCCGGCCGAACCACTCGATCTGGTCGGCATAGGTGTTGGGGGTGGCCATCTCGACCGTCGCGGGCAGGTTGAGGATGATCTCGCGTCCGGCCTCGGGCTGCCAGACGTCCATGACCGCATCACAGACCTCGACGGAGAACTCGAGCTCGGTGCTGGTGAAGATCTCCGGACTGTACTGGTAGCCGAAGGCCGTGTCGTTCATATTCTGCTCGGCGTACTTCATGACCATCTCGGTGCCACGCGTGGCGATGGCGCGGATCTCGTCGCGCGAGGCATTGAACACCACCTTGCGGAACAACGGCGCCACCGCGTTATAGAGGTGGATATTGGCGCGCGCGGCACCGGCCAGCGACTGCGTGGTGCGCTCGATGAGGTCCTCGCGCGCCTGGGTCAGGACCGAGATCGTCACATCATCGGGAATCAGATCCTGCTCGATCAGATCGCGCACGAACTGGAAGTCGGTATCGCTCGCGGCAGGGAATCCGACCTCGATCTCCTTGTAGCCCATGCGCAGCAATAGATCGAACATCCGGCGCTTGCGTGCGGGGGTCATCGGGTCGATGAGCGCCTGATTGCCATCACGCAGATCGGTGGACAGCCACCGGGGCGCGGCGGTGATGGTCGTGTTCGGCCAGGTTCGATCGGGGATGTCGATCGGCTCGAAGGCACGGTAACGGCCGAACGGCATCGGCGACGGCTGCTGGGGAGAGACGGGGTTGTTCTTCACTAGGGGCTCCTCGGGTGAGTTCGTCAGGCGGCCGGTCACGACGAACTCCGCGGCGAGGTGCCCGACCTAGTGGACCTCGACGCGGCAGCGAAGGAGCAGGTTCGCGTAGCGCATGACGTGGTCAGCATAACAGGCACGCGACGACCGCCCCCACGCGCGACCGCTGATCGCCCCAGCCAGGTCGGACCGCACCATGGCCGGTGCCGATTCAGACGAGCTTCAGTCGTCGCAGCCGAGGAACTCGCCGCTCACCGCATCGACGCTCACCTCCACGTCCTCGGAGTCACCGTCGGCGCGGATGTCGAACTGATAACGGGGACCTCGCGAGGTGCCCTCCAGCTTCCATTCGACGATGCGGCCGTCATACTCGGCGAGCGCGGTCCCCATCGCGTCGTCGAGCTCGACCACATCGCCGACCGAGACGACCTCGGCTGCCTTCTCGGCCCGGTCATCGTCATCGAACCGCTCGGTCTCCTCCGCGCACCCGCTCGTCATCGGCTCCGATGACGGTCTCGTACTCCTCATCCGCTGACACCAGCTCGATCGTGTAGACCAGGCCCTCGCGACCATCGTCGAGTTCGATGGAGGCCAGATCGCCGTCGAAGGACTCCTGTGCCAGCGCGACGGCGTCCCGCCACGACAGCGCCACGTCGGTATCCGCCAGATCCGTGGTCGTCCGGGTCGGGCCGCCGGACGCGTCATCGTTATCGCCGCATCCCGCGAGGAGAGCCGCGAAGACCGCTCCGGCTCCCGCCATCAACATCCGCTTCCCCATACCGGCCAGCCTGGCACCCTTCATCACCCGACGCAGCTCGATCGCGTGCGGCAGACTGGTGAGGTGAGCTCTTCAGATCCCGATCAGTCGACCACCGGCTCCTATGTCACCGCCGGAGAGGCCTTCGACCGCGACATGGACTACATCCCCGACCGGATCACCGCCCACGGCGGTGACCCGATCGACGATCGCGCGGGGACGGGCAAGACCAGCCCCGATGACGCGCCGCGGTGGCCCGTCGAGCCGGGACGTTACCGGTTGATCGCCGCCAAGGCGTGCCCGTGGGCGAATCGATCGATCATCGTGCGGTCGCTGCTGGGGCTCGAGGACGTCATCAGCCTCGGCATGCCCGGGCCGACACACGACAAGCGCAGCTGGACCTTCGACCTCGATCCGGGAGGCGTCGATCCGATCCTGGGCATCGAGCGGCTCCAGGAGGCCTATTTCGCACGTTACCCGGACTATCCGCGCGGTATCACCGTGCCGGCGATCGTGGAGATCGAGTCCGGCCAGGTCGTGACCAATGACTTCCCGTGGATCACCCACGACTTCTTCTTCGAGTGGCGCGAGCACCATCGGCCGGATGCTCCCGACCTGTGGCCCGCCGACGTCCGCGACGAGATGGAAGACGTCATGAAGCGGGTATTCACCGAGGTCAACAACGGGGTGTACCGCTGCGGATTCGCCGGATCCCAGGAGGCTTATGGTGACGCCTACGAGCGACTGTGGGCCGCACTCGACTGGCTCGAGGACCGGCTGTCGACCCGCCGCTATCTGATGGGCGACACGATCACCGAGGCCGATGTCCGGCTGTTCACCACCCTCGCTCGCTTCGACGCGGTCTATCACGGGCACTTCAAGTGCAATCGGCAGAAGCTCACCGAGATGCCGAATCTCTGGGGCTACGCGCGCGATCTCTACTCGATCCCCGCCTTCGGGGACTCGATCGACTTCGAGCAGATCAAGAAGCACTACTACGTGGTGCACACCGACATCAACCCCACGCAGATCGTGCCGTTGGGACCCGATCCGGCCGTATGGCTCGAGCCCCACGGCCGCGGCTGATCAGCTCCAGAGCGAACGGGGGAACACCCGGGCGATGATCCGGCGTCGCCAGGAGGTCGAGGTGCTGAGCCGACGCGCGACGCGACGAGCCGTCCCGCGGTGGTGCTCGTCGAGGCCTGGAGGAGACGCGGCGTAGCGTTCACGCTCCACTAGGGCGACGACCTCGCGCACCTCGGGCCCGGCGGCTGGAGCGAGAGCCTCCGCCTGTGCCCGAGCGGTCGCATGGGGAGGGATCGAGATCCCCAGGTCGGTGGCGGTGTCGGTGAGCTCCCGCCACCACGGTTCGACCCGGGTCCTCCGCCAGCGCACAGACCGGCGCACCTGCCGCAGGAGCCCCGGAGCCAGTCCGAGCAGGACCAGGAACACGGTCGAGACCAAGCCGATCCCCCAGGCGGACTCGTTGTCCGTGCCCGACTCCGCCGTCTGATCCGGGTCGGGCCGTGCGGTGTCGGGACCGTCAGTGGGAGCCGCCGTAGGCACCTCCGGCACGCTCACATCCGGTGCTGTGGCGCCCAACTCGCTCCGGGGCTCGTCGAACTCCGTCGGCGACCCCACCCCCGGGGTCGCGTCGAAGGCCACCCAGCCGACGCCGTCGAACCAGACCTCGGTCCACGCATGCAGCATGTCCGACCGGGTCGAGTACACCTGTTCCCCGTCGGACGTGCGACCTGCGGGCCGCCCCGGGGCATAACCGACCGCGATGCGCGCCGGGATGTTCAGCGACCGCGCCATCGCGGCGAGCCCCGAGGCGAAGTGCACGCAATAGCCCGACTGCTCCTCGGTGAGGAAACGAGCGACGACGTCCAGTCCGTTGCCGTCGTAGCCCTCGGCGACCGGAGCGGACTCCGAGTACGAGAAATTGCCGCGCAGCCAGTCCTGGAGGGCGACGACGCGGTCATAGGAGTTGGTGAGACCGGCGGTCTGCTCGCGCGCGACCTCGCCGATCTCTCCCGGAGTCCCGTCCGGCAAGTCGGTATAACGACCGAATACCCCCGGGGTCATCGATGTCGAGCGTCCACGCATCTGCTCGGCGTCAGGCGCGATCTCGACATAGGACGCGGCATAGGTCAGCTCCCGGGTGGTGTCGCCGCGCGACCGTACGGTTCCGCCGATCGGATGCCGCGCCCAAGCCCCGGCCAGGCCCCGCAGCTCATCGAATCGATAGGGAACCGGGAGCATCGTCGTGTCCAGGTCACCGATCTCGACACGGATCTCCTCGGTGCTCGTGGCGATGTCGGGGCCGATATCGGCGAGCGGTTCCTCCGCCGGCAGCCCGGCGCCGTCACCGACCTGCCGCCAGGTCTCGCCGTCGACGTCGATGAGGGTCGCTACCTTGAGATACGGAGGATCATCCGCGGTGGTGATCGACCGGGCGACCTCCACCGACTCGCCGCGGCGCAGGTTCTCCCCCAGCCGCAGCATCGGGTTGATACCGCGACCGAACACCTCCGCGGGAGGTCGTCCCCAGGAGGTGACCGTGGGCTCGAGACCGGGAGCGGCGAGCGACGGGGTCAGCAGGGCGACGACCACCGCTATCGCGCCGATACCGGCGGCGAGCGCTGCCCGAGCCGGTGTCGGAACGCCGCCCCGGCCGATGATCACGCCCAGCCAGCCGGCCGCTGTCACGGCGACCGCGAGCGGATCGGGCGTGACCCCGACGATCAGCGATGCCGCCGCCAGGCCACCGGTGTAGAGGATCCCGCACCCGACGGCGACCCCGGGGATGGGTCGAGAGAGGAGATCGTCGACCACGAGGGCCACCAGGCCGAAGCCCAGGGCGATGAACATGACCAGCGCATCCGGAGGCGCGAGCGGGGCCTGCTCCTCGGCGACCACCGCGATCGCCAGACTCAGCTGGTCGCCGAACGCGGCCCAGGTGGCACCCGTCGGGACGCCCACGACCGTCGTGGCGGGCAGGAAGATCCAGATCACCAGGAGGGCCAGAGCCGCCACCGCCGCGAGTGGGGCCACGACCGGCCGCACGCGCCGCACCAGCGCCGAGACGACGAACACCACCGCCATCACCAGCACGACCGGCCACCACCAGGTCCCCAGGAGCACGACCCGCAGCCCGAGAAGGACTCCGACGAGACCGAGGACGCCGAAGAACGAGGCCCGCTCAGCCCTCATCGGCTCGAATCCTCGTCGAGCCTGCTCCAGACACCTCCGACATCGTCGCGATCGCGGTAAGTCACGACACGCCAGGAATCCTCGCGCAACAGCGCCAGCGCCTCGGCATCGCTGGCATCGTGCAGCATCGCGTAAGCCGGGCGGCGGCGAGCGGCCAGCCATTCGCGCGCGACCGGGACATCGACGCGTCCCCCGAGCAGGACCATCGGCGCGTGAGGATCGATCGACGGTCCATGCGGATACGGTTCCGCGAGGGCCAGCTCGACGAGTGCGGGACGCGGCGTGTCGTCGCGTCGCACGGCATGCTCGTTCCGCCCGACCGACAGCTGCAGGTCGATGTCATCGTGATGCAGATGCTGGAGGATCGAGGCCGCAGCAGAGATCCGCCAGTCGAGATCGCCCGCGGAATCACCGCGCGGATCGACGACCACGTGCACCTGACGCTGGGACTGCTGCTGATCGTGACGCACCATCAACGTGCCCCGATGGGCTGTGGCCTTCCAGTGCAATCTCTTCACCGCGTCGCCGGTACGGTACGGCCGCGCGAGCACATCCGCATCGCCGCTGCCGGAGGGTCTCAGGCGCAGTGCCGAGTCCTCGCGGTCCTGTGCGCCGATCAGCGCGTCGATCCTTCCCTCCAGCTCGTATCGGTGCGGGAGCACGATGACGGTGTTCTCACCCTCGAGCTGGGTCCAGCGGGTGGCGAGCGCGAATGGGTCGGTCACGCGAATGCTCGTGGGGCCGAGACCATGACGGCCGCGCCTCGAGAGGCGCACCTGGTAGCGCCCGTGGGGTGCGCTGGCACCGGCCCCTCGATCGACGAACGACCCGCTGTGGCCCCCGCCGCTCGCATCCTCCCACCACTCGACAACATCGAGAGCGCTGCGCCGGGTGCTCATCAGCCGGAAGCGGACGTCCACCGGCTCTCCCGGCTCCGCGACATGCGGCACGGCGCTCCGGCGCACCTCCCACCGAGGGTGGCTGACGGCGACGGCGATGTGCGCCAGCACCACGATCGTCACAAGCAGGCCGGACACACTCAGCAGCACCGGGACACCCCACCAGAAGGCGCTCACGGCGCTGCCGACCGCGGCGGCCAGCGAGACCACGCCTCGGGCCGTCGGGACAGGCCACCGGGACCAGGCCACCGCGTCAGCCGCCCTGCGGGACGGGGACCGCCGCGACGATCTCCCGCACGAGGGTCGCCGCAGCGGGCGCGCCGCGATCCACGATGAGGCGGTGCGCGAGCACGGCCTCCGCGAGGGCGTCGATGTCATCGGGCAGCACGAACTCGCGTCCGGCCATCGCCGCCCGTGCCTTCGCGGCACGGACGAGCTGCAGCGTGGCCCGTGGACTCGCCCCCAGGTAGATACGGGAGTGTTCGCGGGTCGCGGTGGTGATCGCGATGACATAGCGCCCCACCGCATCCGAGACGTGCACGGCGCGGGCCTCGCCGATCATCGCCGTGAAGTCCGCGAGCGGGACGACAGATTCCAGCTCCTCGACGGGCTCCACCCGATCGTGTCCGCGGATCATCGCCAACTCCGCATCCGCATCGGGGTATCCCATCGAGATCCGCGCCATGAAGCGGTCCCGCTGCGCCTCCGGCAGCGCGTACGTGCCCTCCATCTCGACGGGGTTCTGGGTCGCCACCACCATGAACGGAGGCGTCAGCGGATACGTGGTGCCGTCCACCGAGACCTGGCGCTCGCTCATCGCCTCGAGTAGGGCCGACTGGGTCTTGGGCGATGCGCGGTTGATCTCGTCGCCGATCACGATATTGGCGAAGACGGCACCCGGCCGGAACTCGAAGGCCGCCCGGGCCTGGTCGAAGACCGAGACTCCGGTGATGTCGGAGGGCAGGAGATCCGGCGTGAACTGCACACGATGGACCGTGCCGTCGATCGATCGGGCGAGAGCACGCGCCAGAGCGGTCTTGCCCACGCCGGGAACGTCCTCGATCAGCAGGTGACCTTCGGCGAGCAGCACCGTGATCGCCGTGTCGATCGCTTCGGACTTGCCGTCGATGACGCGTTCGACATTCGCGCGGATCGACATCGCGGCGGCAGCGAGGTCCATGGCACGATCCTAGTGCCCTGCGCCGAAAGTTCCTGACCGCTTTTCGCCGCCACTCGGCCGCCCGGGTTAGCGTCGGACCATGTCCCGACTTCTCGTCGTCCACCACTCGCCCACGGACACCTTGCGCAAGCTCACCGATGCCGCCCTCGACGGTGCCCGCGATCCGGCCATCGAGGGAGTCGAGGTCATCGAGCGGCCGGCGCTGGACGCCACGGTCGAGGATGTGCTCGACGCGGACGGTTATCTCCTCGGCACGAGCGCCAATCTCGGCTACATCTCCGGGGCGCTGAAGCACTTCTTCGACTCCGTCTACAACGACGTGCGCGACCCGACGGCCAAGCGACCCTTCGCGTACTGGATCCGCGGTGGTTACGACACGACGGGAGCGGAGCGGGCGATGGAGTCGATCACGACGGGACTGCAGTGGTCGCTGGCCGCGCAACCTCTCGTCTTCACCGGCGGCATCGAGCCCCATCTTGACGAGGCGACCGAACTGGGCGGCACTCTCGCCGCCCTCCTCATGGAGTGAGCGCGCGGTCGAGCACCTCCGGCGGCCTCACGATTGCACCACTCACCATGCCCAGGAGCCGGCGGAGGGAGCCGATCAGTAGCGCGTCCTGAAGTCGCTCAGCCGATCGTCGACCTCGGCCTCGCCGACCTCGACCGAGGTGACAGAAGCCTGCCGCGGACCCTGATGGCACCAGCGCACGAGCTCCTCGACGGCATCGGCGGATCCCTGCGCCACGAGCTCTACCGCGCCGTCGTCACGGTTGCGCACCCAACCGGCGACCCCGAGGCGGCGTGCCATGTCCTCACACGAAGCGCGGAAGTAGACCCCTTGGACACGGCCGTGGACGATGAGATGGCGACTGATCGTGGAGGGCATGTCTCCATGAAGGCATGCGGCGGAGACGCTCGCAAGGTGGGAGCATCGGCCTATGGACGCCGTCGACGCACTCCGTGAGATCGCCTTCTGGCTGGAGCGGGAACGCGCATCCACGTACCGCGTGGAAGCCTTCCGCACGGCCGCCGATGTGCTGTCCGCGCTGGCACCTGCCGATGTCGAGCGCCGGACGCGCGAGGGCAGTCTGAAACGTCTCAAGGGCCTCGGGGCTCGCACCGTCGGCGTCGTGGAGGATGTCATCGCCGGTGAGGTCCCCGACTACCTGGCCGAACTGCGGGAGCGAGGCGCGACTCCACTGGTGGACGGCGGTGACCCCTTGCGCGGGCAGTTACGTGGCGACCTGCACCTGCACTCGGACTGGTCCGACGGCGGTTCACCGATCGAGGAGATGCTGCGTGTCGCGAACCGGCTCGGTCGCGAGTACATCGCCCTGACCGATCATTCGCCCCGGCTCACCGTCGCCCGCGGGCTCTCCCCCGAGCGCCTGCGCGAGCAGCTCGACCTCATCGCCGGCCTCGAGGACGATACAGAGGGCACGACCCTGCTCAGCGGGATCGAGGTGGACATCCTCGACGACGGCAGTCTCGATCAAGAGGATGAGCTCCTCGAACGCCTCGAGGTCGTGGTGGCATCGGCGCATTCGCAGTTGCGGATGCGAGCACCGGCGATGACGCGGCGATTGCGGAAGGCCGTGGCGAACCCGCGGACGCGGATCCTGGGCCACTGCACCGGGCGACTCGTCACCGGCGGTCGCGGCACCCGCCCGCCCTCGGAATTCGACGCGCGGGCGGTCTTCGAGGCATGCGCCGAGCACGATGTCGCCGTCGAAATCAACGCGCGGCCCGAACGCCAAGACCCGCCCGACGATCTCATCGCGGTCGCCCTCGACGCGGGATGCCTGTTCTCGATCGACTCCGATGCCCACGCGCCGGGGCAGTTAGACTTCCTCGACTACGGTGCGGCGCGGGCGATGGCCTGCGGCGTCCCGGCCGAGCGCATCGTCACCACCTGGCCGCTCGACCGGCTCCGCACCTGGCTGAGCCGCGACGGCCGGTGAGGGGACGAGACCTCAGAAGCCGAGCTTGCGCAGTTGCTTGGGGTCGCGCTGCCAGTCCTTGGCCACCTTGACGTGCAGGTCGAGGTAGACAGGAGTGCCGAGCAGCCGCTCGATCTGACCGCGGGAGGTCACGCCGATCTCACGCAGCCGAGCACCCTTCTTGCCGATGATGATGCCCTTCTGGCTGTCGCGCTCGACGTAGAGGTTGACACGGACATCGAGCAGCGGCTTGCTCTCGGGACGATCCTGTCGAGGCACCATCTCCTCGACCACCACAGCCAGCGAATGCGGTAGTTCGTCGTGGACGCCCTCCAGAGCCGCCTCTCGGATGATCTCGGCGACCAACGTCTCCTCGGGTTCGTCGGTCAGCTGCCCCTCGGGATAAAAGGCCGGGCCCTCGGGGAGGGTTTGCAGCAGCAGATCGGAGAGCAGCTCGACCTGCTCTCCCTTGACCGCCGAGACCGGCACGATCTGCGTCCAGTCGACACCGGCCTCCTGTCCAGCGGAGGCGATCGCCTGCAGGTGCTGGGCCAGTCGTTCTGGCGAGACGAGATCGGTCTTGGTGGCGATCGCGAACATCGGCTTGGAGCGCAATGCCGCCAGCTCCCCGATCAGGTACCGATCCCCCGGCCCGATCCGCTGATCGGATGGGAAGCACATCCCGACGATGTCGACCTCGGACCAGGTCGACCGGACGAGATCGTTGAGGCGTTCGCCCAGCAGCGTACGGGGCCGGTGCAGGCCGGGGGTGTCGACGAGGATCAGCTGGCCGTCGGGGCGGTGGACGAGTCCGCGGACGACGTGCCGGGTGGTCTGCGGACGTGACGAGGTGATGGCGACCTTCTCACCGACCAGCGCATTGGTGAGGGTGGACTTGCCGGCATTGGGCCTGCCGACGAAGCTGACGAAGCCGGAGCGGAACTCGCTCATCTCAGGCCTCCAGCACCGTGTCGACCGCGCCATCGGGTCCGGCGACCACGACAGAGGTCCCGGCCCCGGCGAACTCGCGCACCGTCTCGGTGCGGATCGGCACGTCACCCTCGGTCACGACGGCTGCGGCCTCCAGACCCTTGGCCCCCGAGGAAACGGCCATCGCGACAGCGAGATCCAGAGCCGAGAGCGTGAGGGATTCCAGGGCGATCGTCGCGGCGGCGTAGGTACGCCCGTCGAGATCGCGCACGGCCGCGCCCTGCGCGACCCCGAGCCGGGCGCGGGTGGCGCGGGCGAGCGTGACGAGCTTGGCATCCTCAGCCGACAGATCCATGTCCTCAGCGTATCGGCCCGCCCGCCTACCGAGGCCTCAGGAGTCGAGACGGGAGACGAGGACCCGGCCGATACGATTGCGGCGGCCGGCAGGCGCCTGGGCCTCCAGCCGCAGGCCGTCGACCTCGACGACGCTGCCGGGGATGGGCACCTTGCCGAGATGCTTGGCCATCAGACCCCCCACCGAGTCGACATCCTCGTCCTCGATGGGGACACCGAACAGCTCCTCGAGGTCATCGACATCGAAGCGCGCACTGACACGCCAGGAACCATCGGAGAGCTGCTCGCGTTCATCGGGTTCCGAGTCGTACTCGTCGGTGATCTCCCCGACGATCTCCTCGAGGATGTCCTCGATCGTGACCATCCCGGCAGTACCGCCGTACTCGTCGACGACGATCGCCACATGTGTGCGGCTCGCCTGCATCTCACGCAGCAGGTCATCAGCCTTCTTGGTGTCGGGGACGAACGGGCACGGCCGGCAGATCGAGTCGACCTTCTCGGCGGTCTCGGCCGCGTGATTGTCGAAGACGCGTTTGGTGAGGTCCTTGAGATAGGCCATGCCCACGACATCGTCGAGGTTCTCCCCCACCACGGGGATACGCGAGTATCCACTGCGCAGCGCGAGGCTCATCGCCTGCCGTAGGGTCTTGTGCTGTTCGATGAACACCAGATCGGGACGGGGCACCATGACCTCCCGCACGATCGTGTCGCCGAGCTCGAAGACCGACTGGATCATCTTCGACTCATCGGTCTCGATGACGGAGCTGCGCGCGGCGAGATCGACCAGCTCACGCACCTCCACCTCCGACGCGAAGGGCCCCTCGCTGAACCCCTTGCCGGGGGTGAGGGCATTGCCGATGAGGATCAGCAACTTGGGGATCGGGCCCAGCAGAGCGGTCAGCATGACGACCACGAAGGCGGAGGCGACCGCGATGCGCTCGGCATGCTGCTTGCCGATCGTGCGGGGACCGACGCCGATGACGACGAAGCTCACCACCGTCATGATCGCGATGGCGATGAGCACATTGCTCCACAGCCCCTCGACATGATCCGCGACCACTGCCGCGACGAGCACGATGCTCGCGGTCTCAGCCAGGATGCGCAGGAGGAGGACGGTGTTCAGATAGGGAGCCGGATCCTCCAGGATCGTGCCGAGCCGCTTGGCGCCGGCGCTCCCGGACCCGGCCAGCTCCTCGGCCCGGGCCCGCGAGAAGGAGGAGATGGCGGCCTCGATGCTCACCAGGATGCCGGCCAGCACCGCGAGCACGACCGCCAGCACCAGCGGCGTAGTCACGCCCATGTCGTCACCCCTGGAACGAGCTCACGCAGCTCGGTCACGATGCGTCCGGATCCTGTCCGGCGGCCGCCTCGTGCCACTCCACGAGGAGGCGTCCCTGGATGCCGAACATCTCGGCGTGTTCCTCGGGGGTCGCGTGGTCGTAGCCCATGAGGTGCAGCATGCCGTGCACCGTGAGCAGGGCGATCTCGTCGTCTCGGTCGTGTCCGGCGGCCGGCGCCTGCTGGGCGGCGATCTGCGGGCAGAGGGCGATATCGCCCAGATAACCGGGGTCATCACCGTCATCGGGCTCCTCGCGCCCCGGTGTCAGCTCGTCCATCGGGAACGAGAGCACGTCCGTGGGACCCTCCTTGCCCATCCACTGCTCGTTGAGCGTGGCGATGGTGTCGGCGTCCACCAGCCGCATGGTCATCTCGGTCTGCGGGTGCAGCCGCATCCTCCGCAGAACGAAGCGGCAGAGCCGGGTGAGGCCGAGGACGTCCACGTCCTCGCCGGACTCGTCGAGAACGTCAACGCTCACCGTGGCCCACCTGCTCAGGCACGCTCGCGGCCGGCATCGTCGCGCCGCCCCGCGTCGTACTGGTCGTAGGCGGCGACGATGCGTCCGACGAGCTTGTGCCGGACGACGTCGTTGCTGGTCAGCCGGGAGAAGTGGATGTCGCGGACATCACCGAGGATGTTCTCGACGACCCGCAGACCGCTGGTGGCGCCGCCGGGGAGGTCCACCTGGGTGACATCCCCGGTGACGACCATCTTGGAGCCGAATCCGAGGCGGGTCAGGAACATCTTCATCTGCTCGGCGGTGGTGTTCTGCGCCTCGTCGAGGATGATGAAGGCATCGTTGAGACTCCGGCCGCGCATGTATGCGAGGGGGGCCACCTCGATGACGCCGCTGGTCAGCAGCTTGGGGATCGACTCGGGGTCGAGCATGTCGTGCAGAGCGTCGTACAGCGGGCGCAGGTACGGATCGATCTTCTCGCTCAGCGTGCCGGGGAGATACCCGAGCCGCTCCCCTGCCTCGACGGCCGGGCGCGTGAGGATGATCCGCGTGACCTCCTTGGCCTGCAACGCCTGCACGGCCTTGGCCATCGCGAGATAGGTCTTGCCGGTGCCTGCGGGGCCGATCCCGAAGACGATGGTGTGCTTGTCGATCGCGTCGACATAACGCTTCTGGTTGAGGGTCTTGGGGCGGATGGTGCGGCCCCGGCTGGAGAGGATATTGAGGCTCAGCACCTCGGCGGGCCGCTCCTGGGTCTCGGTGCGCAGCATGGAGATGCTGCGCTCGACCGTCTCGCGGCTGAGCGCCTGTCCCGTGCGCAGGATAGTGACGAGCTCATCGAGCAGGCGCTCGACGAGCGCCGCCTCGGCGGGGTCGCCCTCGACGGTGATCTCATTGCCGCGCGCGTGGACACGGGCATCGAAGGAATCCTCGACCAGTCTCAGGAACTCATCGGCCGGGCCGAACAGGGCCACGGCGGGAACGCTCGACGGCACGGTGAACACGTGGCGAGCCTTGATGTCATCAGTCATACGCGTGCCAGTCTACGCTGTTGCACCGACAGGCGTCTCGCTACAGACTCGGCCGTCCCCCACACGTGGCGGTACGCCATCAACCTCACCTCGTGAACGGCGGTACACCGTCAACCTCATCCGCGAGTGATGGGGTTGACGGTCTACCGCCACGAGAACGAAAGGTTGATGCTCTACCGCCGCCGATGCTGTCAGCCGAGGAAGAGCTTGGAGACGTCCACCCCGGCGAGCACATGAGCATGGGCGTGGAAGACGGACTGGCCGGCCTCGGCACCGGTATTGAAGACGAGGTTGTAGTCCTCATAGCCCTCTTGGCGTGCGACGACCCGGGACTGCGCGAGCAGCTCGGCGGCCACCAGCGGGGATGCCTCGGCCAGGCTCACGATGTCGGGCTCGTGCTCGCGGGGGATGACGAGCACGTGCACCGGCGCCTTGGGACTGATGTCCCGGAAGGCGATGGTGTGCTCGGACTCGGTGACCACCTCGGCGGGGATCTCTCCATCGACGATCTTGCAGAACACGCAGTCAGCAGCCATACGGTCAGTCTACGAACATGTCGCCCCGTCGGGAATCAGCTCTCGGGGTCGCGGGTGAACGGTCGGTTGACGTCGAGCTCTCCGGCACTGATCAGGACGGCTCCCTTCGGCCCCCAGAAGCCCACCGTGGCATCGACCGCCAATGATGTCGGCCTGCCGGCCCGCAGCCGCGTGGTCCCCACGAGGAGACTGCGCTCGTCGACGACATCGCCATCAACGATGAGCCGGACTCGATACCAGAACAACGAGCCTCCGTCGAACTCGACGGTCAGCGTGCGACCGTCGTGACGTAGCGAATACTGTTTCATGCCCTTGTCATACCCGCCTCACTTGAAGGCATCGCGGATACGGCCGAAGACGCCGTTCCGGTGCGAGTGGCCGACCACCGGCTCGGGTCGTTCCTCGCCGCGCAGCGATGCAAGCTCGGCCAGCAGCTCGCGCTGACGGTCGTCGAGATCGCTCGGCGTCTCGACGACCACCTGCACCGTCAGATCACCGCGGCCGCTGCCACGCAGCCGCTGGACCCCCTGACCGCGGACGGTGACCGTCTCACCCGACTGCGTGCCCGAAGGGATGTCGATCGACACGGTGGCCGGCACATCGCCGAGATCGGGCCGTTCGGACTCCAGGGTGGGGATCTCGATGCGGGTGCCCAGCGCGGCGGCCGTCATGGGCACGGCGATCTGGCAGGCGAGCTGATCGCCCTGACGGGTGAACACCTCGTGGCGTTGCACCCGGACCTCGACATAGAGATCACCCGCCGGTCCACCGCCGGTGCCGACCTCGCCCTCCCCCGCCAGCTGGATGCGGTTGCCGTCGTCGACGCCCCCGGGGATGTTGACCGAGATGGTGCGACGCGCCCGGACGCGCCCGTCGCCACCGCACTCCGCGCACGGGTCGGGGATGACCGTGCCGAAGCCGCGGCAGGTGGGGCACGGCCGCGAGGTGCGGATATCGCCGAGCAGCGACCGCTGCACCGACTGCACCTCACCGTGTCCGTGACAGGTGCCGCAGGTCACCGGCTCAGATCCCTCGCTCGCCCCGGAGCCGTTGCACAGTAGACAGACGATCGCCGTGTCGACCTTGAGCTCGCGGGTCACGCCGAAGGCGGCCTCGGGAAGCGTGACCACCACGCGCAGCAGGGCGTCGGATCCTCGCTGGACCCGCGACTTGGGCCCGCGGCTCGCGCCACCCTGACCGAAGAAGGCATCCATGATGTCATCGAAGTTGAAGCCGCCCTGGCCGAAGCCGCCGCCCATGCCGCCGCTCGAGAGCGGATCCCCGCCGCGGTCGTACACGGCTCGCTTGTCCGGGTCCGCGAGGACCTCATAGGCCAGCGAGACCTCCTTGAACTGCTCGGCGGCATCCGGAGCGTCGTTGACGTCCGGGTGCAGCCGCCGCGCGGCCTTGCGGTAAGCCTTCTTCAGCTCCTCGGCGCTCGCATCGCGCGAGACGCCCAGCAGTGCGTAGTAGTCCTGTGCCATGTCCTTCTCTCACCCGATCGGGGGATCAGCCGTCCGCGAGGATTCGTCCGACGTAGCGGGCCACGGCCGAGACGGCGGCCATCGTGCCCGGATAGTCCATGCGCGTGGGTCCGACGGTACCGAGACGCGCCAGGACCTCGGCATCGGACCCATAACCCGAGGAGACCACCGCCGTATTCGAGAGGCCGTCGTGTCCGGTCTCCATCCCGATGCGCACCTGCGCCGCATCGCTCGGGCCGCGCGTCGCCTCCCCGAGCAGCTTGAGCAGGACGACCTGCTCTTCCAGCGCTTCGAGCACGGGACGGATGGCCGTGTCGAAGTCGGCCCCGAAACGCGCCAGATTCGCCGTGCCCCCGACCGCGACGCGCTCCTCCGAGCGCTCACCGGACAATGTGTGACTCAGGGTCGTGACGATGCTCGTGACGATCGGGCGGTCGCGCGGATCGACTCCGTCGATCAACTCGGCCAGCCGCAACGCCGCCTCGGGCAGGCGCTGGCCGACCGTGGCACGCACCAACCGCCCGCGAAGATCCGTCAGCAGCTCCTCGCTCGGCGTCTCCACCAACTCGACGATGCGCTGCTCGACGCGTCCGCTGCTCGTGATCACCACCAACAGCATCCGAGCGCCGTCCAGTGCGACGACCTCGACGTGACGCACCGTCGAACGAGTCAAGGAGGGGTACTGCACGATGGCGACCTGATTGGTCAGCTGCGCCAGCACCTTGACGCTCCGGCGCACCACGTCGTCGACGTCGAGGGCCTCGGCCAGGAAGGTCTCGATGGCGCGGCGCTCGGCCGGTGACATCGCCTTGACCGTGGCCAACCGGTCCACGAACATCCGGTATCCCTTGTCGGTGGGGATACGACCCGCGCTGGTGTGCGGCTGGGTGATGTACCCCTCGTCCTCCAAAGCAGCCATGTCGTTGCGGATGGTGGCTGGTGAGACGTCGAGATGGTGCCGGTCGACGAGCGCACGCGAGCCGACGGGTTCCTGGGTCGCGACATAGTCCTCGACGATGGCACGGAGCACTTCCAGCCGGCGTTCCTCCGACATGATCGCGGTCACCTCCCCGTGTCGCACTGGCACTCTCGATGGTCAAGTGCCAGTCTAGCCAAATGGCCGAGCTCACCATATGTCCTGACGGGGCGATCACGGTCACCTCGGGCGATGACGTGCTGACGTACACCCCCTACGCCGTCACGGCACCGGACGGGCAGCGGATCGCGCACGAGTCCCGAGGCGGCTCGCTGGTCGGTGTGTGGTCCACACAGGTCGGCGACGCTTTCGTGGAGGTCTCCTATCTGGGCGACGGGCCGGTGGGCGGCGAGCTCGTCATGGTCGTGACGCTGCCCGGTGAACCGCCCCAGGTCGCCCTCGGTGCCCTCATCGCCCCCGAAGCCCCCTCCGCCGATGTCCCTGACAGCTGGCCGGCCGCGGTCGACCTCGCGCTGGGGCTGATCGCCGACGACACGCTCGACAGCGGTTCCAAGGACGAGATCGAGTCCTTCCATCAACGCCTGCTGGAGGTCGTCCATGGTCTTTGACCGTTACGGCTCCGATGTGCTCGGCGGGGACTGGCGCAAGCCCCCGCGCGGCCGCTCTACCGAGCAGTCGGCCGATATCGGGCTCGTCGTCGAGGAGGCCACGAGCGGTTTCGTCGGCGAGATCATGAAGGTGGAGCGCGATCTGGGCACCGTCGTGCTCGAGAACCGCCACCTCAAGCGCCGGACCTTCCCGCTGGGTCCCGGCTTCCTCCTCGAGGGCAAGCCCGTCGTGCTCGTGGCACCGGCCCGTTCCGCCCCGCAGAAGGCCACCAGGACGGCCTCCGGGTCGCGGATCGCCGCCGACACCCGTGCCAAGGTCGCGCTTCCGAGCCGCATCTACGTCGAGGGACGCCATGATGCCGAGCTCGTCGAGAAGGTCTGGGGCGATGACCTGCGGGCCGAGGGTGTCGCAGTGGAGTTCCTGGGCGGCATCGACGACCTGCCGGCGATCGTGCGCGACTTCGCGCCCACGAGCCAGCGTCGTCTCGGCGTGCTCGTGGACCACCTCGTCCCGGGTTCCAAGGAGTCGCGCATCGCCGAGCAGCTCTCGGGACAGCCGCACGTCCTCGTCGTCGGACACCCTTATGTGGATGTCTGGCAGGCCGTCAAACCCGAACGCCTCGGGATCGAGTCCTGGCCGACCATCCCCCGTTCGGTGGAGTGGAAGAAGGGGATCTGCGCATCCTTCGGCTGGCCCCATCGGGATCAGACGGACATCGCGCGGGCGTGGAAGCACATCCTGAGCCGGGTCGGCAGTTACACCGACCTCGAGCCGGCCTTCCTCGGCCGGGTCGAGGAACTCATCGACTTCGCCACGCTGCCCGCCGACTGATCGACGGTTCGGCGGTAGGCGCCGTCGTCGGTGCGTTCCAGGAGGCCACGTTCGACGAAGGCATCGAGCCACCCGCGCATCGGCCACCATCCCCAGATGCGATGGAACTGGCGCGCATTGCGGAGGATGTCCTCAAGGTGCTGCACCGGCGGATCGCTCGTCGGATGATGCTGGTGGAAGGCCCGCGCCCCGCCGACCCACGCGATCGGCACACCCGCTGCCCTGGCCCGCTGTCCGAAGTCGGTGTCCTCGGCCCCATACCCCCGGTAGCGCTCGTCGAAACCGCCGATCCGCTGCCAGGTCTCGGCCGTCACGGCGAAGGACAGCGACCAGAACAGGGTATGCCCGTCGTCATCGCGCACCACGGTGCCGCGTGGCGGTGCGGGTCGGGCCGGATGAGGGTCGGCCATCGCGGCGAGCCGACCGAGGTCGTACCCTCCGGCCGGAGGCGGCGGAAGATAGGCGACCGGACCGCTGAGCACCGCATCGCGTCCGCGCGGTTCGCGTGCCGCACGGACATAGCTCTCGACGAGTCGGCCCTCCGGCAGACAGTCGACGTCGAGGAAGATCAACAGCTCAGCTCCCTCGCGAAGAGCCGACGCGGCACCACGGTTGCGAGCCGTCGCCAGTGGTAGAGCAGCGGCGTCGGCCTCGACCGTCTCCACCAGCGGGAACGGTGCGGCGGTGGGGCGCCACCGGCTCAGCGAGGGATCGTCCATCGCCACCACGCGGTAGGAGTCCACCGGCACCGTCCCGGCCCCGAGGGCCTCCTGCTGACGCCGCAGGTGATCGTGTCGGCCGTGGGCCACGGTGATCAGCGCTGTGCGTGTCATCGCCGCAGCACCTCGCACACGACCTGAGCGAAACGCCTCGCGCCTCCCCCGTCGTTCCAGTCCTTCCACCGCTCACCGTCGAGCCCCGACGCGAGATCGAGCAGGGCCGGCCATCCGTGGCTCGGGAACCCGTCGAGGGAGACGACAGGCCACCGTCCTCCTTCGCGCAGAGTCGCCGCCATCGTGCGCTGCTCGTCGTGGGGCCGGTCCTGCGGCACCATGATCACCGGGCGACGCGCCGCCGCGACCTCGGCGAGGGCGTTCTGCCCCGCATGGGTCACGATCACATCGGCATCGACGAGCCGCGTCCACGGGTCCTCCACCCAGGACGCCGCCGAGGAACCGGCGAGGCTCCATTCCCAGTCAGGGGTGGACGCCCGCGCGCGATCGACGGCCTCCTCGGGCACATCGTGTCCGCCGCGCCCGAGCAGCAGGGCGACCCTGCGGGTCTCGGGTCCCGGGGGCGGGACGCGGTCGTCGAAGCGCGAGAAGGCCCCGACGTGGACGAGGCGATCACCGTGAGCGACACCCGGCAGCAAGTCGCCCGCGGACGCAGGCCAGGGAGCCACCACCCGGTCGGCGATCCGATAGGCCATCGAGTGGGGCACATCATCGCGGATCCCCGGCTGCGCGACCGCGATAACCGGGATGCCGTGCAGCCGCGCCAGCAGACAGACCTCCACCGACACGTCGACGATCATCAGCTCGGGCCGTGCTCGCTCGATCCATGCCGAGATGGTCGCCATCCGGGCGCTGAGACCCCGGTCGTGCCGCGGCACCCAGTGCAGCAGCCCATGCGCGGTCGGATCCTCCGCCACCCCTGTGTCGTCGCGCGCGAGCTCGACCCAGTCGCCATCCCACGAGTCCGGGGGCGCCGCCGACGAAAGAAGGGTGAACTCCGGCAGCCAGGGCGCCAGTGTCATGGCCCGGTTGACGTGACCGGCGCCGTGATGGTGTGCGTAGTAACCGATCACGCCATCGCCTCGACGGGAGAGCCGCTGTAGAGCCGTTCGTAGTCGTCGACCATCCGGCGAAGGTCGCAGTGCTCGACCGCATGGGCCCGCACAGCCCCGCGGTCCAGGTCCCGCGCATCGACGGCCGCGCGAGCGAGCGCGTCCACGTCATCGGGCTGCGCGAGCCGTCCGCCCCGCGGACCGATCACCTCGGGCAGCGCCCCTCGCGCGAAGGCCGCGACCGGCGTGCCACATGCCATCGCCTCGGCCGCGACCAGTCCATAGGGCTCGTCCCAGCGCGGGGACACCAGCGCGACGCGCGACGTACCGACGGCTGCCACGAGATCGGTGCTCCCCAGGTGACCGAGGTAGCGGATGCCGTCGCCCAGCCGCGGAGCGATGGCCTCGTCGAAATACGCCCGGTCGAGCACCGGCCCCGCTAGATCGAGCGGGAGACCGGCACGCCGGGCGGCTTCGATCGCCAGGTGCGGGGCTTTCTCGGGAACCAGCCGACCGGTCCAGATCGCACGCTCGCCCCCAGGGCCCGGCACCCAGCGCTGCGTGTCGACGCCATTGGGGATCACTACCGGACGCACCGCGTGCGCCCAGGCATCCGCGGTGTGCCGGCTGACGGCGACATAGGTCGACGGCGAGGGCGCCAGCGCGATCGCCGACTCCAGCCAGCCGACCGGTGGCGTGTGCAGGGTCGTCAGGAAGCGCAACCCCGTCGCGGCGGCCATCGCGATCGGGAGGTGATGCAGGCTGTTGTTGTGGACCACATCGAATCGGTCGCGCCCGTGTTCGATGAGATCGAGCATCAGGGCGAGATAGGCGTGGTGCTCGCGCAGCCACGTCTCGGGGTGTGCGCCGACATCCGCCCGAGCGGCCGGACTCGGCTCGAACCGCCGGACGGGCAGCTCGACGGCACCGAGGGCCGGATCGGAACCCGGGGCGGCAAAGATCGTGACCTCATGTCCTCGCTCGATCAGTGCTGAGCCGAGTGCCGCCGTATGCGCCTCGAGACCGCCTTGGAAGGGCTCGGCGATCGGGAATCTGCTGGAGGCGATCAGGCAGACGCGCATCGGGCCCCCACGAGATCGGCATAGAGCTCGGCATGCGCGGCGGCGATCTGGTCGCGCTGGGCCCGCCTCCGAGCCACGATCTCCGCCGGCGGCGGGGTCTGCCGGTACGCGGCCAGAACCGCGTCGGCCAGCTCATCCTCGTCGAGACGGTCCTCGTCCATCGTGAACGAATGCACGGGTCCCTGGTCGGCGTAGTAGCCGCATGTGGGCGCCGCGACCGGTGTGCCCACGTCGCGACAGGCTTCCAGCCACCCCGAGTGCGTGCCGAATCGGTATGGCAGCACCGACAGGTCCAGCGAGGCCAGGTACTCGACCAGCTCGGCATCGGAGAAGAAGTCGTGGATCCGCACATCGACACAGGACGGCGCGGCGCGCAGGGCCGAGGCCAGCTCGACATCGTACCGCGCCCCGGCCGGGTCCAGGACATCGGTGTGACCGTCGACCTGGAGCACACCGCCGGGGATCGAGCTGACCGCCCTCACGAGCGCAGGGAGCATCGCCAAGGGGTCCATGCACGAACGCAGGCTCTTGACGTGCAACCCCACGCGGAACTCGCCTCCGCGATCGGCGGGTGCTCTACGTGTCGCGGGCAGCGACTTCATCGTCTCGAAGTCCACGACATGCGGGTGCGGGAGGACGACGGCCTCGCGCGACCAGCGGCGCTCGATCTCCGCGGCTGCGCCTGACGTCAGGGTGATCACGGCATCGGCGGCCGGGATCAGCACATCGAGCTGAGCATCGTGGAGTTCCCGCGTGCGGTGGTGCGGGTTACGCAGGTCGTGCGCCGTGTGGACCAGGGGCTTGCCGTGCTCCCGGAGCGCCTCGACCGCGCGTCGCAGATCGGCCGGGGCGAAGGCGTCGAAGCCGAACTGCACATGGAATAGGTCGAAGCTGTCGTGTGCGCGCTCGATCCAGGCCGGGTCGAGCATGACCGGCGGCCACCAGCGGCTCTGCCCGGCCGGTGAGGCGTCCGGCGGCGCGGGGTCGTCCAGGCGGACGACCTCTCGCCATGCCCTTTCCACAGGGGCGAGGTGACGGATGTAGACGTGACCGGCCGGCACGGAGGCCACCCGGATGACGTCCGCCCCGGTCCGGTGAGGAACCGAGGCGGGCCGATGAGCCACACGCATGCGACACACCTTTCGATCAGCGTGGAGGACGGCGACTTGTCGCGTCGTCACCCGGTGCGTACCCGCGATGGCCCACGCCGAACCACGTCCCCCATGTGACCTGGACCCGGTGACGTCAGGTGAGGCGCCGGACGACGTGATCGGCCAGGAGCCGGCCCTCCCGGGTGAGCACGACGCGATCGCCCTCCTCGGTCAGCAGTCCTTCGCCGACCATCGGCGTCGGGTCCTCGGCGAGCGCCGAGCGCTCGATCCCCTCGCGCAGCCGAATGCGGAGCATGACGTCCTCGAGTGCGCGGGTGTCGTCATCGAGGGTCTCACCGTCGGCGCGCGGCGAACCGCCTGATGCGAGCCGCTGCGCGTAGGCGGCCGGATGCTTGATGTTCCACCAGCGCTCGCCATCGAGATGCGAATGAGCTCCCGGCCCCACTCCCCACCAATCCCCGGAATACCAGTAGCCGATGTTGTGGCGGCACCGGGCTTCACCGTCACGGGCCCAGTTCGACAGCTCGTACCAGCTGAGTCCCGCGCGTTCGAAGAGATCGTCGGCGAGCAGGTACTTGTCGGCGGTCTCGTCGTCATCGGGCATCGCCACCTCGCCACGCCGCACCTTGCGGGCGAAGGCGGTCCCGTCCTCGACGATCAGCGCATACGCGCTGATGTGATCGGGCTCCATCGACAGAGCCTCCTCCACGCTGCGCCGCCAGTCCTGGACGGACTCGGTGGGCGTGCCGTAGATGAGATCGAGGCTCACCTGTTCGAAACCGGCATCCCGCGCCCACCGCACCGCACGCGGCACATTGGCCGGGTCGTGCGTGCGGTCGAGCATCGCGAGGACATGCGGAGCGGCCGACTGCATGCCGAAGGAGATCCGGGTGAAGCCGCCCTCGCGCAGCTCCGCCAGGGATCCGGGCGTGACGCTGTCGGGATTGGCCTCGGTGGTCACCTCGGCATCCGGGGAGAGGCCCCAGGCATCGTCGATGCCACGCAGCATCCGCACCAGCTCTGACGAGGCCAGCTGCGTGGGTGTGCCGCCGCCGACGAAGACCGTGTCCACCGGGCGGGGGCCGGTCCTTCGGGCGGCGAGGTCGACCTCGCGAAGCGCGGAGTCGGCATACTGCGCCCGGGTGGCGCCCTCCCCCAGCTCATCGGACGTGTAGGTGTTGAAATCACAGTAACCGCAGCGCACATCGCAGAACGGCACGTGCAGGTACAAGCCGAAGGAGCGACCCCACTCCCTGGCGGTCGCTCCTTCGGCGGTCACGGATCCAGCCTACTGGCTGGCGCTCACCCGGCTGTCAGGCGTCAGGCGTAGAAGCCGTTGAGGATGTCCTGGTAATTGTCCTCGACGACGCGGCGCTTGACCTTCAGGCTCGGCGTGATCTCCCCGGACTCGATCGACAGATCATGATCGAGGATGGCCCACTTCTTGATCGTCTCCCACTGATTGAGCTTGGAGTTCAGCTCCTTGATGTAGCCCTCCATCTCGCGCTGCATCGCATCGGAAGAGACCACCTCGCTGTAGGGCTTGCCGGCCATGCCGTGCTGCTGTGCCCAGGCCTCCACCGCATCGGGATCGAGGGTGATGAGGGCGGAGCAGAAGTTGCGCTGGTTACCGTGCACGACCATCTGGCTCGCGAGCGGGCAGACCGCCTTGAACGCGCCCTCGATGTGCGAGGGGGCCACGTACTTGCCGCCGGAGGTCTTGAACAGGTCTTTCTTGCGGTCGGTGATCCTCAAGAAGCCGTCGGCATCGAGTTCGCCGATATCGCCCGTGGCGAGCCAGCCGTCGTCGGTGAGCGAGGAGGCCGACTCCGCCTCGAGATTGTGGTATCCACGCATGACGCCCGGGCCCTTGATGAGGACCTCGCCGTCCTCGGCGATCTTGACCTCCGTACCCGGCATCGGCAGGCCGACGGAGCCGATCTTGAAGTCATCGGGGTGATTGACGAAGGACCCGGCCGAGGTCTCGGTGAGGCCGTAGCCCTCCAGGATGAGAACGCCCGCGGCGTGGAACCACTCGGCGATATCGGAGGACAGCGCCGCGGCACCGGAGATGAAGAAGCGCACCCGGCCGCCGAAGCGGTCGCGGATCTTGGTGAAGACGAGCTTGTCGGCGATGCCGTACTTGATCTTCAGGCCGGTCGGGATCGACTTGCCGGCGCGCTCGAGCCTCGAGTGCTCCAGGCCGACCTTCTCGGCCCAGCGGAAGATCTTGAGCTTGGCGCCTCCCTCTTCCTCCATCATGCCGACGATGCGGCCATAGGCCTTCTCGAAGATGCGCGGCGCCGCACCCATGAAGGTCGGCTTGACGATCGCGAGGTTGTCGACGATCTTCGGCACGCGGCCGTCGATCGCGGCCGGGAAACCGACCTGCAGCTGCGTGGTCAGCAGGACCTTGCCGAAGGAGTGCGCCATCGGCAGCCAGCGGAACTCCAGGTCGTCGACGGTGAGGAATCCGCCCGCCGCGACGGCCGCGCCCTCATAGGTCCAGCCATCGTGGCTGAGGCGGACGCCCTTGGGACGGCCGGTGGTGCCCGAGGTGTAGATCAAGGTGGCGAGATCATCGGGCTCAGTGGCCGCCACGCGCTCGCGCACCGCCTCGGGGTGATCCTGCAGGTACGACTGTCCCAGCTCTTCGAGCTCGGCGAAGGTGATGACCCAGTCGCCATCGCCCTCGCCATCGAAGAGGACGACCTTCTCGACGCTCGGCAGTTCCGAGCGCTTCTCGCGCAGCTTGGCGAGCTGCTCGTCGTCCTCGGCGAAAACCACGCGGCTGTCGGAGTCGGCGAGGATGTAGGCGACGTCATCGGCCACGGACGTGGGGTAGACCGTGGTGGTGGCCGCGCCGGCGGAGTTGATCGCAAGATCGGCCAGGATCCACTCGTAGCGGGTTCCGGCGGCGATCGCGACACGCTGTTCGCGTTCGATGCCGAGGGAGATGAGTCCGGCGGCCAGCTTGCTCACATGCTCGCCGGCCTCGGACCAGGTGATCGACTGCCAGTTCTCCTGGGCGTCCGGGTAACGGAATGCCTCACCGCTGCCGGACTTGGCGACGCGGTCGAAGAACATCTCTCCGACGCTGCGCGCACGGTTGTTGATGATCTCCAGCTGCTCGGGCGTGGGGGTCGGGGCAGGCATCGTGCTCCTTCGCGGGGGACTTGTGGTGGAGATCACCTTAACTGATGAGTAGCTTGTCTCACACCGGCTTCACCGAGTTGTTGCCTTCTGACGCAGCGAAACGCTGATCCGGGGTTCCTCGGCGAACCGCGACAGCAGCGCCCGCTCGGTGGTGCAGGCCCGAAACACCAGGCCGACCGTGAGATCGTGGTCAGGGCGCTCCACGACGACGATCGGGGCTCCGGAGGTGACGTGGCCTTGTTCGAGCACCCGCAGGTAGGCCCCAGGGACACCGTGGGCGGTGAAACGCTTGACCCACCGCGGCTCGTCCACGAATCCGGCGAACACTGAGCAGGGGATGCGCACCGAGGCGACCTCGAGCAGCGCCTCACCGACGCGCCACCGCTCTCCCATCCGCGCGTGCTGGATGTCGAGGCCGCTGGTGGTCAGGTTCTCGCCGAAGACACCGCTGTCCAGCGGCCTGCCCAGCTCGGCCTCCCAGTGCGCGTAGTCCTCCCGCGCGAAGGCGTAGACCGCCTTGTCCGGTCCGCCATGGTGGACCAGATCGGCGATCTCGTCGCCGTCGAGACCGAGCTCGCCGATCCACACCGGGCCGTCGACGGCTCGCTTGTCGATCGCCGTCCGCTTGAGCTTCCCGTGCGGGGTCGGTCGCACCCGCCCCACATTCACCGACTCGACCCGCTTCATGGAGGCAGCCTATGAGTAGGTCCCCGTTGAGTGTGACGTTTGGACGGTGAAATCGGGCATTTCACCGTCCAAACGTCACACTCAACGGGGACCGCGCACGACAGGAACAGGGGTCAGGACTGCTTGGGCTCGCTCGTGGAGAGGGCGGCGATGAAGGCTTCCTGAGGGACCTCGACACGGCCCACCATCTTCATGCGCTTCTTGCCCTCCTTCTGCTTCTCCAGCAGCTTGCGCTTACGGCTGATGTCACCGCCGTAGCACTTGGCGAGGACATCCTTGCGCATCGCGCGGATGGTCTCACGGGCGATGATGCGCGCTCCGATCGCGGCCTGGATCGGCACCTCGAACTGCTGCCGCGGAATCAGCTCCTTGAGCTTGCCCGCGAGCGCCACACCATACGCATAGGCCGAATCGCGATGGACGATCGCGCTGAACGCGTCGACGATCTCGCCCTGCAGCAGGATGTCGACCTTGACCAGGTCGGCGGGTTGCTCGCCCGAGGGCTCGTAGTTGAGTGAGGCGTAGCCCTTGGTGCGCGACTTGAGCTGATCGAAGAAGTCGAACATGATCTCGCCCATGGGCAGCGTGTAGCGGATCTCCACGCGGTCCTCGGACAGGTAGTCCATTCCCTCGAGCTTGCCACGACGCGACTGGCACAGATCCATGATCGCGCCGATGTAGTCCGCGGGCGCCAGCAGCGTGGCGTTGACGATCGGCTCGTAGACCTCGGCGATCTTGCCGCTGGTCGGGTACTCGCTCGGATTGGTGACCGTCACCTCACTGCCGTCCTCCATGACGACCCGGTAGACCACATTCGGCGCGGTGGAGATGAGATCGAGGTTAAACTCCCGCTCCAGCCGCTCGCGCACGATCTCCAGGTGGAGCAGCCCCAGGAAGCCGATACGGAAGCCGAAGCCGAGCGCACCGGACGACTCCGGCTCGAACTGGAGTGCGGCGTCGTTCAGCTGCAGCTTGTCCAGCGCATCGCGCAGCGTCGGGTAGTCGTCACCGTCGATCGGGTACAGGCCGGAGAAGACCATCGGATTGGGATGCCGGTAGCCGCCGAGCGGCTCACCGGCCGGTCGGCTGTTGGAGGTGACGGTGTCGCCGACACGGGACTGCCGAACCTCTTTCACCCCGGTGATCAGGTAGCCGACCTCCCCGACGCCGAGGCTGCTCTCCTTGATCGGCTCGGGACTGATGACGCCGACCTCGAGCATCTCGTGCACGGCGCCGGTGGACATCATCTTGATGCGGTCGCGGTGGCTGAGCTGACCGTCGACCACGCGCACATAGGTGACGACCCCCCGGTAGGTGTCGTAGACGCTGTCGAAGATCAGCGCTCGCGGAGGGCCATCGGGATCGCCCACCGGAGCAGGCACCTGTTCGACGATGGCCTCGAGCAGGTCGGCGACGCCCTCACCGGTCTTGGCCGACACCCGCAGCACATCGGCGGGGTCGCCGCCGATGATGCCGGCGAGCTCCTCGGCGTACTTCTCCGGCTGCGCGCCGGGCAGGTCGATCTTGTTGAGCACGGGGATGATGTGGAGATCGGCCTCGAGCGCGAGGTAGAGATTGGCGAGGGTCTGCGCCTCGATGCCCTGTGCCGCGTCGACGAGCAAGATCGCGCCCTCGCAGGCCTCGAGGCTGCGGCTCACCTCATAGGTGAAGTCGACGTGGCCGGGTGTGTCGATCATATTGAGCACGTGGACGGTGCCGGCGCTCTCGCCTCGGGTGGGCGTGAACGGCATGCGCACGGCCTGGCTCTTGATCGTGATGCCGCGCTCACGCTCGATGTCCATGCGATCGAGGTACTGAGCGCGTGCGGCGCGCTCGTCGACCACCTCGGTGATCTGGAGCATGCGGTCGGCGAGCGTCGACTTGCCGTGGTCGATATGCGCGATGATGCAGAAATTGCGCAGCACCTCGGCCGGGGTCGAACCCGGGGCCGGGCTGTGGAGAGTGGACACGAGGCGACTACCAGGCGATCGCGATGGCGACGTTCAGGCCGATGAGAGCGGCCAGCACGTACGCCATCGAGTTGGGGGCGGGCTTGCGCTGCTGGGTGTAGGCGACCACGACGGCAGCGAGCGCGACGACGAGCTTGACGCCGATCTTGGCGTGATTGGGCCCCTCGTCGTATACATCGGTCATCTCCCACAGCCCGACCAGGAGCAGGCCGGTCACCAGCGCCGCGGCCGTGGCGTGAGCCGTGCCGGGGGTGATCTGCGGCGGGATGAAGTTCATCGCCAGCAGAGCCACAGCCCAGAACAGGACGTGCAGGACGACGAGGATCGTGAAGAGGGTAGCCACGGCCCCCATCGTAGAGGTCGATGCGATTTGAGTCGGCGGCGCGTGTGCTGCTATCGTTGAGGTTCGCGTGCCCGGTCACGTCCTTCGACGTCCGGCGCCATCACCATCTTCATCAGCAGTTTCACGAGAGAACAGGTTTTGCCCCGTGGCGAACATCAAGTCGCAGATCAAGCGCAACCGCCAGAACGAGGCTGCGCGCGAGCGCAACAAGGCCGTGCGTTCGGCCCTGAAGACCTCCGTCCGTCGCTTCAACGAGGCCGCCGAGGCCGGTGAGCAGGACAAGGCTCAGGAGATCGCGCGCGAGACCAAGCGCAAGCTCGACAAGGCCGTCTCCAAGGGCGTCATCCACAAGAACCAGGCCGCCAACCGCAAGTCGGCCATCGACAAGAAGGCCGCCGCTCTCTGAGCTGCTCCCGCCCTCGAAAGCCCCGTCCCCCGGACGGGGCTTTCGTCGTTTCCCGGCACATCTCGAGCCGTGGCCGCCCCAGCGGCGGTAGATCATCAACCCTTCCCGTGGGGCGGTGGTAGGCCGTCAACCCCCATCCGCGCGAGATGAGGTTGATGGCCTGCCGCCACCGGGCAAGGGCCGTGTTCAGTGGCGCTGGCGAGCGGCGGAGACACGCAGGATCATGCGTTCCACGGCGTAGCCGGGCTCGGCTCCTCCGCCCTTGACCGCGATATCAGCCTCGGCGACCGCCTGCAGTGCCCGCGCGAGGCCGGCGGGCTCCCACGAGCGCAGCTGCTGGCGCAGCGCGCGGATCTTGAAGGGCGGTGCCCCGACCTGGGATGCGAGCTCGTTGTCGCGCATCCCGCCGGGCGCGCTCGCCAACTGCGCCAGCTGTCGCAATCCGGTGGCGAAGGCCGAGGTGACGAGCACCGGAGCGACCCGGGCGGCCTCGGCCCACCGGGCCCGCTCCAGGGCATCGGCGAGCCGGCCCTCGAGCGCGGCATCGGCGATCTCATAGCCCCGTACCTCTGCCCGCCCGCCGAAATACCGACGGACGATCTCGAGGGTGATGGCCTCACCCGGGGGAGTGGTCACGGCCAGCTGATCGATCGCTCCGGCGAGCGCCCGCAGGTTCTGGCCCACGGCCGTGACCAGGAAGGCCGCGGCGGCCTCATCGATCGAGCGGCCGAGATCGCGAGCCTCCGACCGCACCCATCCGGCGAAGTCCCGCTCGTACTTGGGTGGCTGCACCTTGACCTCATGGACCGCAGCCGCCTTACGGAGCTTGTCCAGCGTGCCCTTGCCCTTGTTGCCCCCGCCGTGGACGGCGATCACCGCGACATCGTCCTGCGGAGAGGCGGCATAGGCGATCAACTCGGAGGCCGGCGCCTCGGCGAGGTTCTCCAGCTCCAGCACGACGACCGCGGTCGCGGTCGAGAAGAGGGACGGGCTGGTGAGCGCCGCGAGTTCCCCGGCCGCAAGCTGCCCGGCCACGGTCTCGGAGACCTCGACATCCGAGACTTCCTCGCGCACCGCTTCGAGTGCACGGCGGCGTGTTCGCTCAGCGAGGAACTCGGCATTGCCGGTGATGAGCAGGATCTTGCCGAATGCCGTGGCCACGTGTCGAGGATATCTGCGCGAGCCGACAGCCGGCTCCCCCTCCTGGCGGGTTCAGGGTGAGACCGCGCGCAGCTCCCCGTCGCGATGGACGATCGCGACATCGCCGAGCTCGTCGGTGCGCCAGGCGCGGATGCCCGCATCGCGAAGGATGTCCAGGGAACGGCGCGTCGGATGTCCGTAGTCGTTCTGTCCGACACTCACGGTCGCCGCCACCGCCCCCGTCTCCTCGTGGAACCGCGCCGACTGGTCGGCGCTGCCGTGATGCGGCACCTTGAGGATGTCGGCGGTGACATCCTCGCGCGCGGCCACCCGCGCCTGCGTCCGCTCACCGAGATCACCGGTGAACAGCACCCGCACTCCCTTGATCGTGAAGCGTTGCACGAGGCTCGCATCATTACGGTCGGCGGCACGATGATCCGTATCGGGCCAGAGCGTCTCGATCTCGACATCACCGACCGTGACGGACTCCCCTGAGCCGGGTGTGGAGCGTGGGACATCGGGGAGCTCCGGCCCACCGGAAGGACCGACCATCACCTCCTCGACCTCGCGCCCGCGCACCGCTCCCCGCCAGCCCGCTACGTGATCGGCATCGGCATGGCTGAACACCAGCAACCGGATCCGATCGATACCGAGCCGGCGTAGGCATCGGTCGATCGGCCCCGGGTCCATGCCGGTGTCCACGACGATCGCGTCGCCCTCGCCCAGCGGTACGACACTCGCATCGCCCTGGCCCACATCGCACGCCACCACGATGACCTCGTCAGGTGGCCAACCCGTCTGCGGAGGCCGGACGATCGCCACCAGCAGACCCAGCGACAATCCGACCGCCAGCACGGGACGGCTGAGCACCGCCAGCATGATCATCGTGACGACGGGGACGACCAGTACGAGCGACCACCACGGATGCTCCCAGGTGATTGCCGCACCGTCCCAGGAGGCCGACCGCCGGCCGACCTCGGCGATCCACCAGGCAGCGCCGAAGGCACCCGCACCGATCAGCCGCGCGGCAGGTGCCCACACCAGGTCGGCGAGACCGCCGGTCAATCCCAGGACTGTCGCCGGGGCGACAGCCGGAGCGGCGGCGACATTCGACACCACGGCGACCAAGGAGACCTCCTCGGAGATCGCCGCGACCATCGGCACACAGGCCAGATGCGCTGCCAAGGGGACCGCGAGCGCCATCGCGCCCCAGGTCGGCAGCCACCGTTCCAGGCGCCGCGTGAACAAGGGCCCCAGCGTGACGATGCCCGTGGTGGCACACACCGACAGGACGAAGCCCGCGGCACGGCCCATCCACGGATCGATGACGAGGAGGGCGATCACCGCCCAGGCCACCGCCCGCAGGCCGTCGCGCGTCCCCCATCCCAGGCCGACCACCGCGACCGTGCCCATGACGGCCGCCCGTTGAACGCTCGGCTCGGGTCGCGCCACGAGAACGAACACGACGACCGCCAGGAGCGCCGCCGGGATCATCAGGCGCTTGGCGCCGACACCTCGCACGATCAGCAGCACGGCACCGAGGACGATGGTGAGGTTGCTGCCCGATACCGCCGTCAGATGTGTCAGACCCGAGCGCCGGAAGTCCTCGCGGAGATCATCGTCGACCGCCGTGACGTCACCCGTGACGAGGGCCGGGACGATCGCGGCCCCGGGGCCGGGATAAGGGGCGACCGCGGAGCGGACGCCTTCGCGGACGCGCTCGCTCGCCTCCCACCACCAAGCCGCATCCCCGGCCGGTCGCCATCGTTGGACCGCCAGGGTGCCGACGACATCGGAGTCCTCCGCGGCGGTGATGGTGCCTTCGAGCACCACATGACGTCCGACGACGAGTCCCTCCAGATCGCCCCGGACGAAGGCCGTCAACCGAGCACGTCCCTCGACCGATCCGCCGCTGCTCCGCGCCCGCTGTGTCGTCAGCTCGACGACCCCCTGATCCCGCTGGGGCCCGAAGGCGCGCACGTCCTGACGCACCGTGGCCTCGACCGTCACCCAGCGGCCGTCGTCGGCCCAGCCGCGCAGCGGATGCTGTTCCACCGCCGCCATCCGCACTCCCGACGACATCGCGACCAGGCCGATCGCCAGAGCGATGACGCCGAGACCCGGTCGGCATCGAAGGAGGACCACCGCCACCAGCGCTGCCGCCACAGCCACGATCACGACGACCCGACCGGTGCTCGTGACGGCCCAGACCGCCACCGCCCAGACCGCGCAGGCACCGGGCACCATGCGCAGATCGTGGCCTCCCATCACACGGTGACCCGGTCGCGGAGGTCAGCCAGCGTCGCCTCTCCGATGCCCTTGACATCGAGCAGGTCCTCCACCGCACGGAAGGGACCGTGATCCGCGCGACGGTCGATGATCGCCTGGGCGGTCACAGGCCCGACCCCGGGGAGTTCCTCCAGCGTGGAGGAGTCGGCCGTGTTGATGTTGATCAGCCCGCCGGCACCGGCCCCCGAAGCGGCCGCTCCCCCCTCGGGCCCGGCGGGAGGACCGCCCACGACGATCTGCTCGCCGTCCTGGATCTCGCGGGCCAGGTTGAGGGTCGACAGATCCGGCGCCCCCGCCACGCCGCCGGCGGCATCGATCGCCTCGTGCACTCGGCTTCCCGCTGGCACGACGACGATGCCCGGGGTCTGCACCTCGCCGGTCACATGGATCACCAGCTCCCCGGAGGTCTCGGCCCCGGCCGCGTCCCCGGGGTCCGCCGAACTCTCCGAGGCCCCGACGGAGGCGAGGGGCGCCGGGTCGTCGACCTCCGCGGGTCGCCCGGCGATCACCCACCACGCGACGAGTACCGCCGCCGCAAGACCGAGAACGGCGACGACGGCGAGGTGGCGATCGCCCCAGCGCCGTCGCACCGGCCGAGCGTGCCGAGGCTCGGTGTCGTCATCGAGCGTCTCCTCGGACGGATCATCGTCCTCCGCCGGGCTCCAGGTGGCGTCGAAGGCCGTGGCGAGCTCCGCGAGTCGCCGACGCGCGATCTCGGCACGCGTCTCATCGGGTACTCCCGGAACGATTCTTCTGGCCACGTGAGCACCGTACGAAGCCGATCAGCGGATCGTCACCGCCTCGACCAGGATCTGTGGACAGCCCGGTGAGCCTCGGATCCTGGGGATAACCGGGTCAGCGGCCGGTGACCGTCACGGCGATCATGCCCGGGCCGACATGGGCGCCGATATCGGCGCCGACCTCGTCGACGGGCACATCGTCGCGGCCCCAGGCGTCGGCGAGGCGCGCGGCAACGCCCGCAGCGCGTTCCTCTGCCGCGAGATGCTGCACGCCGGTATCGAAGCCACGGGGGAACCGCTCCGCTGCCTCGATCGCCAGCTCGACCACCCGCGCGAGTGCCTTGGAGGAGGTCCGCACCTTCTCCAAGGGCACGACTGCTCCATCGGCGACCGTGAGGATCGGTTTGACGGCCAGCGCCGAGCCGATCAGCGCCTGGGCCGCGCCGATGCGCCCACCGCGCTTGAGGTACTCCAGCGTGTCGACATAGAGCAGGACGGTGGACTGCTGCCCGGCGCGTCGTGCAGCAGCGACGATCTCCGCACTCGACCCACCCTCATCGCGGATGCGCGCAGCGGCACCCGCGGCGAAGCCCGTGGCGATGCCGACCTGCCCGGTATCGATGATGTGCACCGGCACCTCGCAGCGCGAGGCCGCGAGTCGAGCCGAATCGATCGTCCCGGAGACGCGCTTGCTCAGATGCACCGACACGATCTCGGTCGCTCCCTCGGCGACGAGACCGGCATACACCGCCGCGAAGGCCTCCGGGCTCGGGCGAGAGGTGCTGACCGTGGCCCTGTCGCGCAGAGCACCGGCGATCGTCTCGGCGTCGATGTCGACACCCTCGGTGTAGACGCGCGATCCGATGACGACCGTCGTG
Source organism: Aeromicrobium sp. PE09-221 (assembly GCF_002174305.1). Taxonomy (GTDB): domain Bacteria; phylum Actinomycetota; class Actinomycetes; order Propionibacteriales; family Nocardioidaceae; genus Aeromicrobium. Next base: position 81,539 of record NZ_MIJB01000032.1, read on the forward strand.
GGCACGACGACGATCCGCTCGCGCTGCGCGTCGCCGGGGTCGAGCGATGCCGTCGAGTCGGTGACGATGGCGATGCTCATGCCGTCGCCCGCCCACGCTCGATCATGTCGTCACCTTATCCGTCGCCACCGCCCACCGGAGACGGTGAAGGCTAGACGACGATGTTGACGAGCTTCGGAGCTTTGACGATGACCTTCCGGATCTCGCGCCCGTCGATCGTGCGCACGACATTCGGCTCGGCCAGGGCGATCTCGGTGAGGGCGTCCTCGGCGATATCCGGGCTGACCTGCAACTTGCCACGGACCTTGCCCTGCACCTGCACGACGCAGGTGACCTCCTCAGCGACGAGGTACCGGGGGTCGGCCTCGGGATAGGGCACATAGGTGATCGTGGCGTCGTGCCCGAGCCGCTCCCAAAGCTCCTCGGCGAGGTGCGGGGCGAAGGGCGCCAGCATCTGCACCAGCGGTTCGAGCGCACCACGCGCCGAGACCGACTGCTTGGTGAGGTGATTGGTCAGCTCGATGAGCTTGGCGATGGCGGTGTTGAACCGCAGCTCCTCCATGTCCGCACGCACTCCCGCGATCGTACGATGGAGGATGCCGAGGGTCGCACTGTCGAGATCGTCTTCGGTGACTCGGGCGTTGCCGGTCTCCTCGTCGACCACGAGCCGCCAGACCCGCTGGAGGAAGCGCTGCGAGCCGACCACGGCACGGGTCTCCCAGGGACGGGAGACGTCCAAGGGCCCCATGCTCATCTCGTAGACGCGGAAGGTGTCGGCGCCGAAGGTCTCGTACATCTCGTCGGGTGTCACAACATTCTTGAGCGACTTGCCCATCTTGCCGTACTCGCGCTGGACCGGTTCGCCGTGATAGGTGAAAGTCCCGTCCTCGGCCTCGACGACCTCGTCGGCCGGGACATAGGCGCCGCGCGCATCGGTGTAGGCATAGGCCTGGATGTAACCCTGGTTGAACAGCCGGTAGAACGGCTCCTCACTGGAGACGTAGCCGAGGTCGAAGAGCACCTTGTGCCAGAACCGCACATACAGCAGGTGCAGCACCATGTGCTCGACGCCGCCGATATAGAAGTCCACGCCGCCGGGATCGTTCGGGCGTCGTTGTTCCTGCGGGCCCATCCAGTACCGCTCGTTGGCGGGATCGGCGATCCGCTCGGTGTTGTGCGGGTCGGTGTAGCGCAGCTCGTACCAGCTCGACCCGGCCCAGTTGGGCATGGTGTTGGTCTCGCGGCGGTAGGTCTTGGGGCCGTCGCCGAGGTCCAGCTCGACGTTGACCCAGTCGGTCGCGCGCGCGAGCGGCGGCTCGGGCTCGCTCTCGACGTCATCGGGGGCGTACGTGCGCGGCGAGTAGTCGGGCACCTCGGGAAGCTCGACCGGCAGCATGCTCTCGGGCAGCGCGATGGGGGTGTCGTGCTCGTCGTAGACGATCGGGAAGGGCTCGCCCCAGTAGCGCTGGCGGCTGAACAGCCAGTCGCGCAGGCGGTAGGTGGTGGTGCCCTGGCCTGTGCCCTGCTCCTCCAACCAGGCGATGATGCGCTGCTTGGCCTCGGCGACCGACAGACCGTCGAGGCTGATCTCGGCATTGGAGGAGTTGACGAGCGGTCCCTCACCGGTGAACGGCAGATCGCCTTCACCGTCGATGACGCGCGGGGTGGGCAGGCCGAGGACCTGGGCGAACTCGAAGTCGCGCTCGTCGTGGCCGGGGACCGCCATGATGGCGCCGGTGCCGTAGCCCATCAGGACGTAGTCGGCGATGAAGACGGGGATCTGTTCACCGTTGACCGGGTTGACCGCGAAAGCTCCGGTGAAGACTCCCGTCTTCTCCTTGTTCTCCTGCCTCTCAACGTCGGACTTGGCGGCGGCACGCGCCCGGTAGGCGGCGATAGCCTCAGCGGGGGTCGCGGACCCACCGGTCCAGCGCGTGTCGGTGTGGGCGGGCCAGGCGTCGGCCGCGAGGACCTCGACGAGCGGATGCTCGGGGGCCAACACCATGTAGCTGGCACCGAAGAGGGTGTCGGGTCGGGTCGTGAACACCTCGATGGGCTCGTCGATCCCCGGGACGGCGAACTGCACCTGCGCACCGTGCGAACGGCCGATCCAGTTGCGCTGCATGAGCTTGCCCGACTCGGGCCAGTCGACCCGGTCGAGGTCGTCGATGAGGCGGTCGGCATAGGCGGTGATGCGCAGGTTCCACTGCCGCAGGCGTCGCTTGAAGACCGGGAAGTTGCCGCGCTCGCTGCGCCCGTCAGCGGTGACCTCCTCATTGGCCAGGACGGTGCCGAGGCCGGGGGCCCAGTTGACGGGGGCGTCACTGATATAGGCCAAGCGGTAACCGGCGATGACCTCCTCGCGCTCGGCGGCGGAGAGATCGGCCCATACCGCTCCCCCGGGCACGTCGCGGGCACCGTTCTCGAACTCGGCGATCAGCTCGTCGATGGGGCGGGCGCGGTTCAGGTCGTCGTCATACCAGGAGTTGAAGATCTGCAGGAAGATCCACTGTGTCCACTTGACGAAGTCGGGATCGATGGTGGCGAAGGATCGTCGCGGGTCGTGGCCGAGACCGAGCCGCCGCAGCTGGCGCCGCATGTTGGCGATGTTCTCCAGCGTGGTCTCACGGGGATGACGGCCCGTCTGGACGGCGTAGAGCTCGGCGGGCAAGCCGAAGGCGTCGTAACCGAGAGCATGCAGGACGTTGTCGCCGCGCATGCGCCGGTAGCGTCCGACGACATCGGTGGCGATGTAGCCGAGCGGGTGACCGACGTGCAGCCCCGCCCCGGAGGGGTACGGGAACATGTCCATCAGGAAGTACTTGGCTCCGTCGGAAAGCTGTGCGGTGTCGGGAGCCAGATCGCCCACCGGATTGGGGGCGTCGAAGGTGCCCTCTTCCTCCCACCGGTCCTGCCAGCGCAACTCGAGGCGTCCGGCGAGCTCACTGGTGTAGCGGTGGCCGGTGTCGGAGGGCGTGGTGGGGTTATCGGTGGTCACCAGCCCATGCTAGCCAGCGGCCTCCCCGCCGATCCGTGGGCGGTGACCCATCCCGCGTTCGGAGGCCCGTCGCCTCGGTTGAGGACCCACCGCCGCCGGGCACTACGCCATGTCGGTGCACCATCATCCACTGCCTGCGCATGTCGTGGTTGATGGCGCACCGCCCACGTGATGGACGGCTACTCCTCCTCGACGAGGATGGGACGCCACCGCGCCCAGGCGATGAAGATCGCCGAGGTGACGAGGAGTCCGATCCCGGTCCACAGGTTGACGTGGAAGCCGTCACCCTTGGCCAGCTGTTCATCGGAGGTGAAGAACAGCCCGACGATCACCAGCACGACCCCGTAGAAGCCGAGCAGGCCGCCGATGATCGTGCGGATGTCGAAAGCCCCGGCGGTCTTGCTCTGTCCGGGGTGCTCGCGGTGTTCCTGATCGTTCATGTCGGCCACCTCAGAAGATCACGTTGAAGACGATGATGATGACGAGTGCGATACCGGCGAGCTTCACCGGCGACTGGTACCAGGGCAACTGCTTCTCCTCGGGATCGACCAGTGACTCCTTGGGCGTCAGCCCATACACCAGGCCCACCAGCTGCTTCTCGGGCTTGGGCGCCGTGACCGAGGTGACCGCGACGCTGACCGCGATATCGACGACGAACGCCGCACCGGCCGCCACGAAGCTCGCGCCCTGGCCGCTCAGCGGGAGAACGCCGAAGCTGAGACCGCCGAGTGCGTCCTCACTGAGGAACGCCACGACGATCGCCGCGAGCGTACCGGAGACGAGCCCGGTCCAGCCGGCGGTGGCGGTCATGCGCTTCCAGAACATACCGAGGATGAATGTGGCGAACAGCGGTGCGTTGAAGAAGCCGAACAGTGTCTGCAGATAGTCCATCAGGTTCGAGTAATTCGAGGCGATCAACGCCGTGCCAATCGCGATCACGGTGGCGGCGACCGTCGCGAGCCTCCCGACGAGCGTGTAGTAGCTGTCCTCGCGGTCCTTGACCACGTACTGCTGCCATAGGTCATAGCTGAAGACGGTATTGAAGGCCGAGATATTGGCCGCCATGCCGGCCATGAACGAGGCGAGCAGGCCGGCGATGGCGATGCCGAGCATGCCATTGGGCAGCAGATCGCGCATGAGCAGCAGGATCGCGTCGTTGTAGGTGACCCCCTCGACATTCTCGCCGCCCTTCAGCTGCGCCAGCTCGGGCACGACGATGGCGGCGATCATCCCCGGGAGGATGACGATGAAGGGGAAGAACATCTTCGGGAAGGCGCCGATGATCGGAGCCCGGCGGGCCGAGGCCATCGACTTCGAGGCCATCGCGCGCTGGACTTCGACGAAGTTGGTGGTCCAGTAGCCGAAGGAGAGGACGAAGCCGAGACCGAAGACGATGCCGATCACCGAGAGGACGGGATTGTCGATGCCGGTCAGATCGGTGCCGGGCCAGGACTCGAGCTGTTCGGGACCCGGCTGGATCTTCTCGGTGAGCCCTTGCCAGCCGCCGACCTTGTGCACGGCGATGACCGTGAGCGGCAGCAGCGCCGCGACGATCACGAAGAACTGCAGCACCTCGTTGTAGATCGCCGCCGACAGTCCACCGAGGGCGGTGTACGACAATACGATGACCGCAGCTATCACCAGGGAGACCCATAGCGGCCAGCCGAGCAGACGGTTGACGATCGTGGCCAGCAGAAACAGATTGATGCCGGCGATCAGCAGCTGCGCGATGGCGAAGCTGAGAGCGTTGACGAGGTGGGCGCCCGTGCCGAAGCGCTTACGCATGAACTCGGGCACGCTGCGCACGCCCGAGCCGTAGTAGAACGGCATCATGACGATGCCGAGGAAGAGCATCGCCGGGACAGCGCCGATCCAGAAGTAGTGGGCCGTCGCCATGCCGTACTGTGCGCCGTTGGCCGACATCCCCATGATCTCCACCGCGCCGAGATTGGCGGCGATGAAGGCCAGGCCCGTGACCCACGCGGGGAGCGAACGCCCGGACAGGAAGAAGTCGATGCTGCTGGACACCTGGCGTCTGGCCAACAGGCCGATGCCCAGCACCACGGCGAAGTAGGCCGCGACGATGAGGTAGTCCACGAAATTCGCGTCGAGACGGAATGTGGAGTCTGCTGTCGCTATCACGTCGTGTGACGTTACTCCCATCCTCGGGTGCTTGCCGGGTGTCGAATCGGGGGCCGCGATGGCCGCTCCCTGAGCGCTCTTCGGGACTACGATCGCCTCATGCCCACCAAGCTCGAGAATGTCGCCATCGCCGTCCGCGATCTGGAGGCCACGATCGCGTTCTTCACCGATCTCGGCCTGACCGTGCTCGGCCGCGACACCGTCAGCGGCGAGTGGACCGACACCGCGGTCGGCCTCGACGGCAACCACGCCAAGGTCGCGATGCTCCAGACCCCCGACGGGCACGGTCGACTCGAGCTCTTGGAGTACATCCACCCTGAGGCGATCGAGACCGAGCCCACGCTTCCGAACGAGATCGGCATGCACCGCGTCGCCTTCTCTGTCGACGACCTCGATGAAGCACTGGAGATCGCGGCGAGGCACGGCTGCCATCCGCTGCGCGGCGTCGCCACCTATGAGGACATCTACAGGCTCACCTACGTCCGCGGTCCCTGCGGCATCATCGTGATGCTCGCCCAGGAGCTCACCCCGTCAGCGGCCGAGTAGGTCTCGATACGCGTCGGCCGTGGACGGCCTTTGGCTACTCGACCGCCGAGGGCCCGGTTCAGCCCTGGAGGGCGCAGAAGATCTCGACCTTGCGGGTGGGGCCGGAGACGATGAGCTCGTCGGAGGCGGAGATGAGCGTCTCGGGCCGGGCGTAGGTGAAGTCCTCGCCGCGTCGCTTGACCCCCACGACCGTGATCGCGTACTTGCTGCGCAGGGCCGACTGTTCGAGGGTCTGGTCCACCGCGATCCTGGGGGCGCGGGTGCGGGCGATGGAGAAGCCGTCGTCGAACTCGATGTAGTCGATCATCGCGCCGGTGACCATGTGGGCGACCCGCTCGCCCATCGCCGACTCGGGACGGACGACGTGCGTGGCGCCGACCCTTTCGAGGATGCGCGCGTGTTTGGCATTGATGGCCTTGGCCCAGACCTCCTCCACCCCGAGCTCGACCAGGCTGAGCACGGTGAGCACGCTCGCCTCGATGTCCGTGCCGATGCCAACCACGGCGCGGGAGAACTGCTCGGCGCCGATCTGGCGGAGCGCCTCGGTATCGGTGGTGTCGGCGGCGACGACGTGCGTGAAGTCGCTCGCGAACTTCTGCACGAGGTCGGCACGTTCGTCGACCGCCAGCACCTCGTGGCCCAGCCGCTCCAGCGACCGCGCGACGGACGCGCCGAAGCGGCCGATGCCGACGACGAGGACGGGAGCGGTGAGGGGGTTGTCGCTCTTCTTACCCAATGATCGGCTGCTCCTCGGGAAGGTGATACCGCGGTTGACGGCGACGTAGGACGAAGGCCGACGCTGCGGCAATCGTGCCCACTCGGCCCACGAACATCAAGCCGATGAGCAGGAGTTGAGACGGCGCGTCGAGTTGCGGGGTGAGGCCGGTGGACAATCCCACGGTTCCGAAGGCCGAGGTCACCTCGAAGAGGGCGTCGATATAGGAGGCCCCCGACAGCAGCATGAGCAGCAGCGTGCCGCCGACCACGAGCATCACCGCGATGAGCGCTATCGACAGCGCCGTGCGGACGGTCCGGCCGCTGATCGAGCGCCGGCCGATCCGTACTTCGGGGTCGCCGCGCAGCTCGGCGAGGATGACGAAGGCCAGCAGCAGGAAGGTCGTGATCTTGATGCCGCCGGCCGTGCTCGCGCTGCCGCCGCCGATGAACATCATCAGGACCGCGATGCCCTGGGTCTCGGGCCGCACGAGGGCCCAGTCGAAGCTCTGCAACCCGCCGGAACGGGTCATGATCCCGCCCTCGACGCTGGTCGCGATCTTGTCCACGAAGGGCTGCGAGCCGAGGGTGTCGGGATTGCTCCATTCGATCGCCAGGAAGGCCAGTGTTCCGACCGCCAAGAGCAGAAACGACCCCCAGACGGTGAGCCGGGTGTGGATAGTCCACCGGCTCGGCCGTCGCCAACCGCGATAGAGCTCCGCGAGCACCGGGAAACCGATGGCACCGATGAAGACCGCGATCGAGATGGGCACGATGACGCTCACGTCTCCCGCGTAGGAGGTGAGACTGTCGGAATTGAGCGAGAAACCCGCGTTGTTGAACGCCATGACGGCATCGAAGACTCCGTGCCAGATCGCGTCCAGCCAGGAGTCGAAATAGGCGATCCGGTAGCGGATCGTGAGAATGACCGCGATCACCGTCTGGAAGCTCAACAGGGTCACGGTCACGCGGCGGAAGAGGGGGCGGACATCGCCGAGGCTGACCACGTGCATGTCCACCTGGGCCAGCATCTGCGTGCGCAGTCCCAGCCTGCCACCGATGAAGAGTCCGAGGATCGTGGCGAGGGCGATGATGCCGATGCCGCCGATCTCGACGAGCAGCAGGATGATCGCGTGTCCGACCGGCGACCAATAGGTGCCGGTGTCGACGGTCGCCAGCCCGGTCACCGTGACGGCCGAGGTCGCGGTGAAGAAGGCATCGAGGAAGTCCGGCGATGCGTTCCCGCGTCGTGCGATCGGCAGGAGCAGCAGCAGGGTGCCGATCAGGATGAGGCCGAGGAAGGCAAGAGGCAGCAATCGCACGGGATGCGCGATGGCGGCAGGTATGTGCCAGCGACGCGAGGGCCTCATCACCCGATGACGGTACCGCGCTCCCGGCGACGTGCAGCGCAACAGCGCGCAGGACGCCCGTTACGCTGTTGCGGTGACCTCGACGACCGACCGCCTGGCCATCGCCATCGTCACCTTCAACCGCTCGGCACTGCTGGGTGAGCTGCTGGAGAGCGCCGCCACGATGCACGGCTCGCCCTATCGGGTCGTGGTCGTCGACAATGCGAGCACCGATAACACGTCCGAGGTCGTCGAGTCGTTCCGTCAGAGGTTCGCCGACGGTGTCCTCGTCTATCACCGGCTCTCCACGAACACCGGTGGTTCCGGGGGCTTCAGCGAGGGCACGCGGGTAGCACTCGAGGAGGGCGCCGACTGGGTATGGCTCATGGACGACGATGTCGAGATCCTGCCCGAGGCACTCGAGCGCTTCGAGCCGTGGATGCGCCGTTTCCAGGTGTTGCACGGCCGACGTTACGACGTGGACGGCACGCCGTTCTTCTGGCAGGCGAAGTTCAACGAGTTCCTCGGGGTGCCGCTGCCGTATACGCGCAAGGCCTTCAATCCCGAGGGCTATGCCATCACGAACTCGGGCACCTTCGAAGGCATGCTGATCCATGCGGACATCGTGCGGCGCATCGGACTGCCCGACCCCCGGTTCTTCATCTCCTGGGATGATGCCGTCTACGCCTGGCTGGCCTCGCGCTACACGCAGGTGGCCTATGTCGATGCCTATGTGCTGCAGAAAAAGCGCGAGCAGAAGCAGATCAACCTGGGCCTGCGGCATCTGAACGACTCGAGTCCGCTGGCGAAGTACCACGTGATGCGCAATCGGGCCTATGTCGGACGCTACTTCGACGTCCACGGTCAGCTGAATCGCGTCGGATTCGCGCTGGGGACGGCGTTGACCTTCGCGAAGGAGGTCTTCCGTCTCATCGCCGTCGAGCGGGGGCTGAAGGGGGTCGGCGTGCTCGTCAAGGGATGGCGCGACGGCCGCGCCATCTGGCGCGATCGCAGCTGGCGTCCGATGCCGCCTCTGGACTGACCCCGCCGTTCAACGACTTCTCATCTTCCTGGGAGACACTGCACCCATGAGCCATGTTCTCGCCCATGTCGTCTTTCCTGCCGACGGCGACCCCGACGTGATGCCGCTGTACGCCGATCCGGAGACGTGGACCACAATCGACGGCGAGACCGTACGCGTCAGCAATGCCACGCACCTGATGCGGGTGGAGTCGCGTCACAGCATCCGGGTGCGGCGCAGCGAGCGAGTGTCCTTCGCCTCGTACTTCAATGCCTTCCCCGCCGCGTACTGGCAGCGGTGGACCCGCGTGGAGTCGGTGACGCTGACCCTGCGCACCGAGGGAAGCGGGACGGTCACCGTCTACCGCTCCAATCCGCAGGGCGTCCAGCAGCGCATGGCCTTCGAGCACGTCGAGGGCGATCACGACCTGAGCTTCGAGCTCCCGGTGCGCAATTTCAGCGACGGCGGCTGGTACTGGTTCGACGTGACCGCCGCGGAGACGGATGTCGTCGTGAGCGACGGTGCATGGTCGACCGATACCGAGCTCGGCGACGGAACGCTCTCGATCGGCATCACCACGTTCAACAAAGCCGACTACTGCGTCCGCACGCTCGAGACGCTCGCCGATGCGCCCGAGGTCGTCGAACAGCTGGACCGTGTCTATGTCGTCGACCAGGGCACGCAGCTGGTGGCCGAGGCCGACGGGTACACCGAGGTCGCGGCGCGGCTTGGTTCGAGGCTGCAGATCGTCCGGCAGCCGAATCTCGGTGGGTCCGGTGGTTTCTCGCGGGCGATGAGCGAGACCGTCGAGGCAGGGCGGAGCAGCTGGGTGATGCTGCTCGATGATGATGTCGAGATCGAGCCCGAGAGCATCTGGCGCACGATCCAGTTCTCTCGTGCCTCCCGCCGGCCCACCATCGTGGGCGGGCATATGTTCGATCTGCTTGACAAACCGGTCCTCCACGCCTGGGCCGAGGGCATCGAGATGGACCACTTCCTGTGGGCACCGACCTTCCCCGAACAGCACCGGCATGACTTCCGGGCCGCGAACCTGCGACAGACGCCGTGGATGCATACGCGCCAGGACGCGACCTACAACGGCTGGTGGATGTGCACGATCCCGGTCGAGGTGATCGAGAAGGTGGGACTCGCCCTGCCGGTCTTCATCAAGTGGGACGACAGCGAGTACGCCCTGCGTGCCCGCGAGGCGGGTTACCCCACGGTGAGCCTGCCCGGCGCGGCGCTGTGGCATGTGTCGTGGCTCGACAAGGACGACGCCCAGGACTGGCAGGCGTACTACCACGCACGCAATCGACTGCTGGCCGCCATGCTGCACTCCCCCTTCCCCGGCGGCGGGAGGCTCGTCAAGGCGAGCCGGCGCATCGATCTGAAGCACTTGATCTCGATGCAGTACTACGCGATCGAGCTGCGACATCGGGCACTGCGCGACCTGCTCGCCGGGCCCTCGCATCTGGACCGCGACTGGCCGTCGGTGATGCCGGAGCTGCGCGCCTATGCCCAGGGATTCAGCGAGACACAGGTGATCACCGATGTCGACGCCCTGCCCACCACACGCGAGGGACAGAGGCACTATCCGTACGAGAGGGCCCCGCAGGCTCCTCGCGGGATAGGACGTGTGGTCTTCACTGCCAAGGCAGCGCTGCGTCACTGGATCCGCCCCACCGACAGCGCCGCCGAGCCGCAGGTCGAGCTGTCAAAGCACGACGCCGCCTGGTGGCGAGTTCCCGGTTTCGATTCCGCGCTCATCAGCGCCGCGGACGGTCGAGGCAAGTCCGTCTACCGCCGTGATCGGGCCGAGTACCGTCGCCTCCTGCGCGAGAGCATCGCCTTGCACAAGGACCTGGCAGACCGCTGGGACGAGCTCGCGGCCCAGTACCGTGCCGCGCTGCCGGACCTGACCTCGCGTGAACGCTGGCACCGCACCTTCGAGGGTTGAGCGCGCACCGCTAGCCGTAGCCGGTGCTCAGCGCGGCATCGTCGCGTCACCGATCGTCTGGAGCGTTCGCCGGCGCATGCCCAATGGCGTCGCGGGCCGGGTCGGGCAGGACCGCGTCGACCTCGAGGTGCTCCCGGCTGTCATTGAGGTCGTACTCGTACCAGGGCGCATCACCGGTTTTTCTCACGGTCTAGTCGAGGCGGACACCGTGCTCAAGGGTTCCGGTCTCCCCTTCTCCCGGTTGGGCTCAGCGATGAAGTAGGGAACACGCGGGTACATGGCGCAGGTAAGGATCGCTTGTGTTCTGGCACTTCCAGCGCCAGAATGGCGCTATGACGAGTGTGCAAGTCAAAGATGTTCCCGAGGAGGTCCATGCCGTGCTGCGCCGGCGTGCGGCGGCGGCGGGTCAGTCGCTCCAGGAGTATCTGAAGGCTCGACTCATCGCCGAAGCTTCGACACCCACGGTCGACGAGGTACTCGATCGGGCGGGCGGCCGGGCGGGAGGCCGGTTGTCGTTCAGCGAAGCGGTTGAAGCGCTGCAGGCCGATCGTGATCGTCGTTGACGCCAGCATTCTGCTCGTCGGTCTCGTAGACGATGACGCTGATGGCGATGCTGCACGCAGGAGACTCCGAGAGCAGGTGCTGCTCGCCCCGGATCTGGTCTACCTGGAGGTCAGCTCGGTCTTGCGTCGTCATGTGGCGGCCGAACGTCTCGATCGGCGGCGCGCCGAGTTGGCGCTGGAGGATCTGCTCGCGCTCCCTTTGCGCACCGTAGAGCACCTACCGCTCGTCAAGCGAATCTGGCAGCTACGTGACACCGTCACCGTCTATGACGCCGCCTACGTGGCGGTTGCGGAGCACTTCAACGCGCCTTTGATCACTGGCGATGCACGACTTGCGCGCGCCCCTGGGCCCACCTGCACTATTGAACTCTTCCCACCTGAGATCTAGCTCAAACTGACAAGCGGCCGCGAGCGTCTCCAGAGCGTCAGTCGTCGGACCGGCCGAACATGGGGGCGACGGTGTTGCGGAAGGTCGAGAGCGCCGAGCCGATGGCCATGTGCATGTCGAGGTATTGGTAGGTGCCGAGCCGGCCGCCGAAGACCACGCGGTCCTCGCCCTTCTGCAGCTCGCGGTACTTGAGCAGACCGTCGCGGTCCGCGGGCGTGTTGACCGGGTAGTAGGGCTCATCACCGCTCTCCGCGAACCGGGAGAACTCACGCATGATGACGCTCCGGTCGTCCGGATAACGGTCGGCGCGCTCGGGGTGGAAGTGCCTGAACTCGTGGATGCGGGTGTACGGCACCTCGCGGTCGGCGTAGTTCATGACTGATGTTCCCTGATAGTCCGGGACGTCGACGACCTCGCGCTCGAAGTCGAGGGTGCGCCAGGACAGCGAGCCCTCGGCGTAGTCGAAGTACCGGTCCACCGGGCCGGTGTAGATGATCGGGACCTGCCCCACTACCGCCGCCTTGTTGACGGGCTGCGAGGCATCGAAGAAGTCCGTGGAGAGCCGGATCTCGATATTCGGGTGATCGGCCATCCGCTCCAGCCACGCCGTGTAGCCGTCGACCGGCAGACCTTCATGCGTGTCGTTGAAGTAACGGTTGTCGTAGGTGTAACGGACCGGCAACCGGGTGATGATCTCGGCGGGCAGCTCGGTCGGATCGGTCTGCCACTGCTTGGCCGTGTAGTCGCGGATGAAGGCCTCGTAGAGGGGGCGGCCGATCAGCGAGATCGCCTTCTCCTCCAGATTGGAGGCGGACGCGGTGTCGACCTCGTCGGCCTGGGAGGCGATCAGTGCACGCGCCTCCGAGGGCGAGTAGGCCGAGCCGAAGAACTGATTGATCGTGCCGAGATTGATCGGCAACGGGTACACCACATCACGGTGGTTGGTGTAGACGCGATGCTGGTAGGAGGTGAACGCCGTGAATCGGTTGACGTACTCCCAGACCTGCTCATTGGAGGTATGGAAGAGATGCGCGCCGTACCGATGGATCTCGATTCCGGTGTCGGGGTCGTCCTCGCTGTAGGCATTGCCACCGAGGTGATCGCGCCGTTCCACGATCAAGACCTTCAGGTCCAGTTCGCGCGCCGCGCGCTCAGCGACGGTGAGTCCGAAGAAACCGGACCCGACGACCACGAGGTCGGGATTCATACACTCTCCTGGCTAGGTGGCAACCTGAGCAGTCTAGCCGGACGTTGCTGGGCTGCTCGCACCCCGCGATGCCTCGTACGTGGAGCGTTCCGTTGCCAGAACACTCCCCCGCCCATCAGCGGAGGCTCCCAAGTACTATCAGCCCATGTATCGAAGGCTTGTTCCCGGCACGCGGATAGGACGACTGAGCGTTGCGGGTATCGGCGTCCTCGTCGTCACCATCGCAGCGGTTCTTCTTCAGCGAACCTTCGATGACGTGGCCTCGGCTGTGCTCGGCGGCATCGTCGTCGCCCTGCTCGCGATCGCGATTCTGCGCATAGAAATGCACTCACGGCGCATGGCGGGCCGTCTGCACGAGATCGAGGGCGTCCGGAACGCCGTCGCCGACGTACAGAAGGCTGCCGATGGCATCAGTGGGCTAGTGCGTACCCAGAGAGACAGCAGCCTTGCTGGCATCGCAGAGCTCTCCGGCCACGTGTCGAAGCTCGATTCCGCACTTGCCGATCAGCGCAAGCTGACCGACTCTATCAAGACCTACATGGCGACCCGAAGCGGCGTTGAGCAGAACTACCGTCAGATCCAGGCGATGCTCAACCTCTTCTCCATGTTCGACATAGAGGGGGAGATCCCCCCCATGCGCGGCTGGGCGGCCTCGCCAGACATCACACTCTATCTCGTCGAGATCGTACGTCTTCAAAAGCCTCAGCTCATCGTCGAATGTGGCAGTGGCGTCTCGACCTTCTGGTTAGCCAAAGCGGCCGAGAAGTACTCCCCTGATTCACGGATCATCTCACTCGATCACGAGGCAACGTTCGCGGCGAAGTCGCGAGCCCTCCTCGATCGTCATGGGCTCAGTCACTTCGCTGAGATACGAGACGCGCCCTTAGAGAAGAACGGCGAGACCCAGGCATGGTACTCACCGGCGGCGTGGCACGACATCGAGAATATCGATCTCCTCTTCGTCGATGGCCCGCCCAAAGACTCCGGACCGCTAGCCCGCAGACCAGCTCTCTACGCGCTCGCAGACAAGGTCAGTCGCGACGGCACGATCGTTCTCGACGACGCGAAACGGGACGAGGAACTCGCGATCTTGAAGGAGTGGAGTGAGAGCTTCCCTGAGTTTTCACAGGAGATCCTGAGCGTTGAGAAACACGCTGGAGTCCTGCGTCGAACTCCATGAGTCCATGAGGCGTTGCTCCCAAGCAGGGCGACCCGGGCGCCCTTCTCGTGGCCCTCTTCCCGCGTACAGCAAGCAGGGGATCAATGCCCAAAGGCCATGTGCCCGACGCGCCATGAGTCCACCCATGGGGTCATCCCCAGTGGGAGGGAACAGCCCTGAGCTGCGGACTTGTGACGACCTTTAGGATCAGACTCGTGAAAACAGCAGCTCAGGTACTCGTCTTTCCCGCTTGGCGAGACAACCCTTTCCTCAATCTGCTGAGTCTGAGCGCTCGGTCTTCCGGCTACCGATTCCTCGACGCTACGAACTTCAACAAGCTGCTCGAGCAAGCCGACCGGCTGCAGGGCGGCGATATCTTCCATCTGCATTGGACGTATCCGCTGCTGCAGAACGCCCCATCAGAAGAGGAAGCCCACGCTCGACTATCTCAATTCTCTGAGATGTTGCGGTCCTTGAGGCAGCGCGGAGTCACGATCATCTGGACGATCCACAATCGCATCCCCCACGAGTTGCACTACAGAGAACCTGAGATAGAGCTGCACCATCTTCTCGCCTCGGAGGCCGACGCCATTCACATCATGGCTCCCGATACTCCCGCGGTCATGTCCGACGTGGTGGAACTCGACCCAGCCAAGATCCATGTCATCCCGCACCCGAGTTACCAAGGCGTTTACGACGTGGGGGTTGATCGTGACGCCGCTCGGAGTTCTTTCGGCCTAGAGGCCGACGACAGGTCGGTGCTCTTCCTCGGGCAGATCCGTCCTTACAAAGGAGTTCAAGCCCTCATCGAAGCAACGAGCTTGGCAGCGAAGACCAGCGATAGCCGGCTCGTGCTCATGCTCGCAGGGGTGGTCAAGGATCTTCGCGTGGAGGACTTCATCGCTGCGATCCCAGATCATCTGTCGACCCGGACCTTCTTCGACTTCGTCCCTGACGGGGATCTTTCACGATGGTTCAGAGCCGCCGATGTCGCGGTGTTCCCGTACCAGGCGATTCTCAACTCCGGCAGCGTCCATTTGGCGGCGACCTTCGGTGTTCCCACACTTCTACCGGGCGAAGACCACCTGCGTCGGCAGTTCGGAGACGAGCCCTGGGTGGCCTTCTTCGACAAGCAGCGCCCCTCGGAGTCCATCGCCGAGCTGCTCAATGACCCGGATCTGTTCAAGGACCTGAACGAGCACGATTTCACCCGCTTCACCTCGCGGATCGGCCCCTGGGACATCTCACGTCAGTACCACCGACTGATCGACAGGTATGCCTCGGGGCCGCTGTCCGATCAGGCGTCGGGGCCTCTACCCACGCCACGGCGCAAGCGGTCGCGGAGGATGATGAGGGATCGTTTCACCGCACGGGGCGCCCAGTGACGCCGTCGTCGCGTCAAGACCACCCGTCCGATGCGCCGATAGAGAAAACTGTCCTTCGCGGCATACTCCGGTAAGCGGGTCTCGCCTGCCGCGAGGACTGTCGTTCCGTCGGTGAACTGCAGCGCCGGCACCAGCGAGTGGTGCAACGGCACCGATCGAACCGAGAAAGTCGCACGCCAGTCACAACCGCCATCGTCGGACGGCCTTAGTTCTAGCTGAGCGGCGGTGACCACCGTTCGAGGATCGGCGTCGACATTGATCAAGACCGGAACAGCCTCGTTCGCGTGGCCCGAGTGATGTCCTGCGAGTGCTAACGTCTTCACTCCCCCAGCCATCGTCGTGACGGTCGCGTCAATCCGGTCGGCGCTGCGGAATGCTTGATCCTCCGTGCCCGGCAGTCGCGTCTCCGGAACGTACCGGAGGAACGAGTCGCTGAAGTGTCGGCGGACAACGTCCACGAGCAGGAGACGCTCGGCGGGGTCTTCTCGCAGGTCAGCCGATGCGAGAACCGCGGTGACACGATCGGTGACCGCCTCACGGTCCTCGTCGAGGATCAACCCGTGACGAGCTGCGCATCCCAGCGCATGCGACCAGCGACCAGCCCCCGAGGCGAACGTCTTGGCTGCAGACATCTCCCCGAGAGCCGCCAGCTGCACGGTCACCCTCTTCGACATGGCGATGAGCGGCGAGGGCGGCGGCGCGAACTTCAGGAGTTCAGCAATGGCGTTCGCTATCACCTGATCGTCATCTGACGGTTCCGTCCAGTCGTTGAGGAAACGCGCGATGTGGACATAGGTGTCTCGATCATAGATAAGCCTCTTGTACACATCACCGAGGTCATCGCCTCCATGAGCGGACAGCATTCGGGCGCACTCGAGCTCTTGTCCGAGGTAGCTCAGCATGGAGGTCGTCGACGTGGCCTGAGCCGTCATGGAGCTGCCACCGGGGCGCTCTCGATAGAGATAAACGACGTCGTCGACGATATCGATCCTGCGAGCCGCCAGGTAAGCGGTCACCATGGGCACGATGTCATTCGATCGCGGGACATCGGGAAAACGTATCTGGTTCTCCTCCCACCACTCGCGCACGAAAGCCTTGTTCCAGCATGGCCTGCTGTAGAGCAGTGTTGGTTCGTCAGTGAACCGGATGGCGGTCTGGGGACGAGAGAATGCCTCCATACTCCGCGTGGGACGCCAGGTGTGGGCTGGTCGGAACTTGAGGTAGTCGCCGAACGCGATATCCGAACCGCTGGCCTCCAAGCTGGCGACCAGAGCCGCATACGCCCCGTCGGGGATGAGGTCATCACCATCGCAGAAGATGAGGTACTTACCCCGCGCGTTCTCGACACCGAGGTTGCGCGCCGTTCCGCCTCCTCGTCCGTCTGTCTGCAGGAGGGTTAGACGCGCATCCCTGGCGCTGTAGTCGCTGACGATCTGCCGCGTCCTGTCGGTGGAATGATCGTCGACGACGATCACTTCCATGTCGTCGACATCTTGACCGAGCACGGAGTCGAGCGTCTCCTGCACCCACGGCTCAACGTTGTGCGTCGGAATTACCACGGTCAACGCGACGCCGGTACCACCCACCTGCGTCAATCGATCCGACACTCATGCCTCCAGACATCGTCGACCATCACGCTCACCCGGCGATCTTATACGCCGCTCATCGTCGACTCGCCTGCCTGTTACCGAACAGCATCGTGGATGCTCGGCGCTCCGGAGAACGTCCATCCACCTAGACTCGCCGCATGTCGAATTTCCTGGTGATCCGACACGCTCGTCGTCGACGCAGAGCCATCGACCGGTGGCTCGCTTCCCACGCCGCACGATCGGAAACCTGGAGCACTGAGTACGGCAGCGAACGACTCGTCATCGTCAGCAGGGAGGTCGACTCGAACGTTTCCAGTGGTGGCTTTCATCGCGGAATCGCCATCACACGTGATGCTGTCGCCTTTGAACATTCTCGCCTCGTCGGGGAAGCTTCTGCTGCTTCGTTGCCATCGGCTGGCAACATCCCCCCGCCGCGATTACGGTCAGACGCGATCTCTTCGGTATGCAGAAGCTGCTGGCGACATCGGGAAGAGGGTTCAGCGCGGCCAGCGACTCCCTTGTCACCTTGGCGTCCCTGCGTTCAGCGCTCGGCGAAAAGGTGTCCACGAACGAGCAATCGCTCTGGGCACGCTCCATCCTGACCGCCGCTACGACCCAGCAGATGAACGATGAGACGCTCATCTCGGAGATCCGGTTCATTCCGCCTGGACTCGACATCGATCTTGGATCGCAGACCTACAACATGACCGAACCAGCGCCGCCCGTCCTGCGCGACAGCGGACGTCCATACCGGGATCTGATTCGAGAAGCCGCGTTGGATCTCGCCAGCGTCTTGCAGTCACTCACCACCGCACGCGCTCACGTGCAGCTGGGATTGACCGGTGGCTACGACTCTCGGGCGGTACTCGCCGCGGCCCTGCTGGCACAGGCAACCGTGACCAGTCATACACAGGTGCACAATGCTGAGCAAGCACGTGATCGCGAGATTGCCGTCGCTCTCACGACGACGTACGACCTGCCCTTCGAAGACGTTGTGGTACACGACGCTCGGGGACCGGGAGATGCCCTCACGCTCTGGGGATCCTCCCTAGCCGGGGTCTACGACGGATTCCTGCCCGCGGGACCCTCACTGCCTTTCGGACCTTTCCGGGTCTACCTCAACGGGGTCGGCGCCGAGATCGCTCGCCCCAGCACGTGGCCGTGGGCCCATTGGTCTACCTATGCGCAGTCGAAGACGCCACCAGGTGAACACGCCCCGCCCACAGCCATCGAGGAGTTCTTGAGGGCGGGCCACCGGGGACTGCGAGTCGCTGGGCTCGAGGCCGATGACCCCATCGGCGCGCGCCATATGTACGCCATCTACCGGTGCGGCCTTCACGCCGCCTCTCCCGTGGCAACCCTCACGCCGTTGACATTGAGCCCCCTCGCATCGAGATATCTCGCGGAGGCCGGTTATCTCGAGCGATCCAATCGCCTGATCACCGACCTCACCATGCTCCTCTCACCAGAACTTGCCGTTCAGCCGTACGGTGATCCCAGCCGAACGTTGACCAAGAGCGCGGTGGAACAGCGGCTCAGCGAACTCGGCGGCCCGATCGGAGAATCTGAGATACCTGAACGCGGGGTCAAGGGCTCGCATGAGTCTGTCGTCCGTGGTCCCAGCCAGTTGGCGTTATCGGTGGCGAAGAGCATCGGTTTCACAGGCAACTATCATGAAGCGCCCGATTGGATCGACGATGACCTCGATCTGCTGCCAGCGCCACTGCAGCCGGTCTACAAGAAGCTTCACGCCAACGGTTTGTGGCGCGCCAACAAGTCCTTTGGCGGGAAGATCCAACCCTCTGGTGCCTCATTACCCAAGGTCGCCAGTCTTCGCCTACTACGACTCGCCTAGCAACCGGGTTCTCAGGCGCAGCGGAGTAAAGCACTGGCCTGTTCAGCAACAACTCGTAGGGTGAGGAGATGAATGGCTTCGACGCGTACCGGGCTGGCGGACACCACGCCGTCCACGGCTGGATGCAAGCCGGCCTGCTGGACTTCTTGACGGCAATCGATCAGCACCAAAAAGAGATGGGCGTCGACGGCGCCGTCGCCGAGATCGGCGTGCACCATGGTCGTCTGTTCATCGCCCTCCATCTGTTGCTGAGCGACGGTGAGCGATCAGCTGCCTTTGACATATTCGACTCTCAGGAACTCAACATCGATCAGTCCGGTTTCGGAGACCGCGGCGTCTTCGAACAGAATTTGCGTTTGCATGCTCCGAGGACGGCGGACCGAGCACTCATCGTCCCGGGCGATTCCATGGAACTCACAGGCGCTGGCGTCCTCGAACGCCTCGGCACCAGGGTGCGGCTCTTCAGCGTCGACGGCGGGCACTGGGCCGACATCGTCTGCCACGATCTTCATACCGCAGCCGATTCGCTCAGCCCGGGCGGCGTCATCATCGCCGATGACGTGTTCAATCAATCCTGGCCGGACGTCTGCGTGGGCTTTCTGCGGTTCCTCTCCGAACGACCGGAGTTCGCGCCTTTCGCCGTCGGCTACAACAAGGTCCTCGTCGCGCGGGCCGAAGACGCCCCGGCATTCCTTGAACTCATCGCGGCGCGCAGCGCCGAACTCGGGGACCGTTCGAAACGCCAGGAACTAGACGGCCATCCAGTTCACGTGATCGGCATGCCGAAGCCACGTCCTGTACTCGGCAATGCACCGAAGCCCGCACCTCGGCGGCGCTGGCTCGGGCTCAAGGCGAGGTGATCCGACGGTCACGGCAACCGATCGGCCAACCGTTCCGCCAGGATGGGACCGAGCGTTCGTGCGTAGGTGGCGGTGATGTGGTGGGCGTCTCGGTAGACGATCACATTGCCGATCACCGTGGGGCACTCACCATCACGGCAGAAAAGGTCTCGAGTACGGACTACCGGCACATCGGATCGTTCCGCAGGTGCGACGAAGACATCCCCGGCGGCGAAGCCTTCGGATTCGGTAACGACGCAGGCATTGTCCACCAGCTCCTCGGCGGAACTTGCGACTACACAGTCCGCCACCGATTCAGGTAAACGCGGGTTGTCTTCGATCACCACGACCTGCGTTCCCCGCTGCTCGAGCATCTCCCAGGCGTCTAACGTAGTAGCGATCGATTCCTCGGAGACGCGCCCGCTGGGGTTGCCACTTGTCGCGAGGAGGACATCATAAGGCTCAGCTTCGAGCAGATACTCTTCCATCTGCGCCATCCGAGAGCCACAGGCTTCCTCACTGGCCGGCAGCCCCCACACACAGCCGTTACCAGTGAAGGTGTCGATGTGCCAATTGCGTTCCTCCAGTTGCGGCTCCAAAGCCGGAATCATCATGGCCGCATGTGAATTACCCACAAGGGCGATGCGTAGCGCATCGGGCTGTTCCGAGCCGATCGCGCAGGTAGTGACGTCGACATCATCGGCTGCCGCGTAACAGGCATAAGCGCCACCTGTGTCGGAGAGCAATCCTGCGCTCGTCGGTACGAGAAGGTCGGCGTCGGGCTCGCACGCGGCCGCATCACGCAAAGCCGCCTCAGCGCCAAAGCAATCGGCGTCGTCCATCAGCCGAGATTCCGCTTCCGCCTGACGTTGGTCAGCCCGTGCGGCCTCTGCTCGAGCCGAAACGAGACTCGCCGCGGCGACCACGAGAACTCCTAGGAGAAGAAGGGTTGTGCCGATGCGACGACCGCTTGTTGTCCCCCCGAAGCGGATCTGGAAGGGGTTCTCCACCAACCTCACCGTGAGCCAGGCGAGCACGACCGAGCTGCCGATGATCAGAGCCCCCGGGACCGGCCCCACGTCGTGACTGCCCGACTCGTGGCGATACAGGATGAGCAGGGGCCAGTGCCACAGGTAGATGCCATAGGACAGGCCACCCAACCACACCATCGTCGGCCGAGACAGGAGCCACGTCGCATGACCCGGTGTGTCTCTCCCCCCGCCCGCGAACAGGATGAGCGTCGCTCCGGCCACTGGCCAGAGGGCCACGTAACCAGGAAATGAGGTAGCCACTGGCAGGAGCACACCACACAACAGCACGGCGGCCAGCCCGGTCCATCCGAGGAGCCACGAGACAGCCGGAGCGAGGATCACCCGGGCCAGCACGAAGGCTGTCATCGCTCCAACGGCGAATTCCCATCCTCGCGAGAAAGCGCTGAAGTAGGAGAAGGGCTGGTTCACCGCAGTGAACCAGACCGAGTAAGCGAATGAGAGGAGCGCGATAATCACGAGAAGCACGGCGGCGATGCTTCTCGTCTTCCGCCGCAGTTTCAGCGCGACAGCCGAGGCAAGGAGGAAGATGACTGCCCAGGTCACATAGAACTGGCCTTGCACCGACATCGCCCAGAAGTGCTGCACTGGCGTGTGGGGGTCATTCTGGTCGAGGTAGTCGACTGCGCTGAAGGCTAACTGCCAGTTCTCGAAGTAGAGCGCGGAGGCGAAGATCTCTCGGAACGACCGATCTCTCAGGGCCTCCGGGACCAACACCCAGGTGGCCACCAAGACGACCACCAAGACCACCAGAGCCGGCGGAAGAAGCCGTCTCAGCAGCCGCCCAAGGAACATGAACGGTCTCACGCGGCCGAATCGGTCGATGTGCCCGAGAAGCGTGGTCGTGATCAGAAAGCCTGAAACCACGAAGAAGACGTCAACACCGCCGGAGACCCCACCGACCCAGATATGCCAAATGGCGACCAGGAGTGCGGCCAGCGCACGCAAACCCTCGATCTCAGGGCGGTAGATGCGATCCGAGCTGGCTTTCGAACCCGGTCGTTCCAAGGTGTCCGTCGCAGACATCCGCTCGAGTTCCCCCTCGACTCGAAAACGACACCGACGTTACCAATGCTATCGCCGCCTTCGTCAGACCCCTCCTTCCGAGGCCTCGCAGGGTCCGGCAAGCGGGCCCCACACCATGTCATCGAGTACGGCATGCTCCGGGGACACCAGCCGGGTTGCCCGGGCAACCCAGTCTCCCGCCCTGAAGAAGAGGAACCGTTGATCAGGTATCTTGAGTGCGGCATGCGGTTCGCGGAGTATCTCGACGTCAAATGTTTTGAAGGGCATCTTTAGCACATGAAGTCACGTGTGATCGGATGCGGCTACCTCGGAGCCGTTCACGGCCCATTGATCGCGTCGTTTAGCCGCAACGTCGTCGGCGGGGACATGGACGATGCGAAAATCGGCGAACGTCTTGAAGGCGAAGGGGCGGACCTGTGCCGCGTCGACGCGACAGTCGAAGCTCTCACCCTCCACCTTCATCCGGACGACGAGGCCGCCCGGAAGTCCACCGTGCCCGCCGGTACGGCCCAACAACTCACAACCACCTCGCCCACCGGCGCCCGCATGGTAGGGAATCCAGCGTTTCCGCGAGAAGGATTCGCCGCTGAGGAGAAGCTCGCCACAGAATGGGTCGGGGTCCCTGCTCTCGATCCAACCGGAAGCGCCGCTTGCGTCGCACGCCAGGTGCTCATTGACGGACGCAACACCCTCAATCCCGCTAGCTGGCGCGAGGCCGGCTGGACCTATCACGGACTCGGACGGTGACAGTGCAACCCGACGCCCAGACTCCCCAGGTCTCCATCGTCGTTCGGACTAAGGATCGCCCTGCACTACTGCGCCGGGCGTTGCGGAGCATCACTGCTCAGACGTTCGAGAGATGGGAGGCAGTCATCGTCAACGACGGCGGCGACCCTACAGCTGTCGATCTGGCGATCCGCGAACTGCCCGAGCATCATCGTCAACGCGTCAGCGCACTCCATTCGAAGACCTCGCGCGGGCGCTGGGTGAGCGCCAACGCCGGCGTACTCGCAACCAGCGCTCCCTTTCTTGTCCTTCACGATGACGACGACACCTGGGACCCGGAATTCCTGAACCTCGCCGTCGACTATCTCGATACCCACCCCGAACGCGACGGGATTGTCTCGCGAATCGAAATTGTCTGGGAAGAGGAACAGGACGGTCAGCTGGTCGCCACCGATCGCACCATGTTCCAAGGTCAGCTCTCGGAACCGATGCTCGGGGATGAGCTACTTCTCAACCGCTTCGTTCCGATCGGCTTCCTCTATCGGCGCAGCCTCCACGAGGAACTGGGCCTGTACGATGACCAACTTCCCGTGGTGGGAGATTGGGACTTCAATCTCAAGGTCTTGACACGGGGGCCGCTGGAGTACCTCGGAGATACTCCCTATGCGTACTGGCACCAACGTCGCGGACACAGCGGCGCCTCGGGGAATAGCGTCATCGCGGCAAGCGGCGATCACAAACGATTCGATGCGCTTGTTCGTGACCAGGCGCTGCGTCGATACATCAATGAATACGGGCCAGGACTGCCTCTATACCTGAGCAAATTCATCGAAACCCAACTCAGAGAGACCAAGGGTCGCCTACACAAGGAACTGCGAGCAGATCTACGCCGAGATCTGGTGGATCTACGACACGATATTCGCGAAGACCTGCGCAACTCCAGTGTGTTGATAAGGGCCTACGCCAAGATCCGGCGGATATTCGGTCTGTCTTCCTAGGCCCCGTGTATAGACTCGTGGACCGCTGCATGCTTCTATTGGGAGAATCCGTTTATGGTGATGACGGGATGGCTCCGATGATCCCACGTTTCTCGGCGCCGATGCGTTGTTCACCTCACCTATTGACGGTTCGATCAGCGCTGCGAGGCACAGAAGTGGCAGAGCACTCCCCATCATCTGCTCGGGTGACCCCGAGCAGCCCGCTCGCCCGATCCGGCCACCGGCTCCTCTGCGCCACCGTCGGGATGCTCCAGCCTACGCACGCGCCGGACGCCTGAGAGGAAACCCATGACGACGATCCTCACCTACGGGACCTTCGATCTCTTTCATATCGGTCATGTACGACTACTGAGTCGCCTAGCCGAGCTGGGCGATCGACTCATCGTGGGTGTTTCCACAGATGAGTTCAACGCCGCGAAAGGAAAGCGCTCTTTCATCCCTTATGAGCATCGAGCCGAGATCGTCGCCTCGATGCGAAGCGTTGACCGTGTGATCCCTGAAACCAGCTGGGAACAGAAGAGAGCAGACATCATCCTGCACGGTGTAGATATCTTCGCTATCGGCTCAGACTGGAAGGGAAAGTTCGACACTTTATCCGACCTCTGCGAGGTGCGCTATCTGGAGCGGACGGATGGAATCTCCAGCACGGAGTTGAAGGCCCAGCTGGCGGCACCGGAACCGCAGGAGATAGAGCGCCTCGGTCACGCTTTGGATATCTTGCAGCAAGTGGTCGATAACTATCGCGGGCTGCCCTGAGCATCGACCTGCATCAATAGCTCAGCCACCTGGACATCCGTCGGCCCCGTCACTTTCATGTTCCGTTCGTCCCCGGAGACCACCGCGACAATGACCTGCGGCATATAACGCACCACTACGCTGCAGTCGTCGGTGGCGGCGAACTCGGGATCCTTCCACGCCCGCTCGTAGGCAGCCGCAATCACAGAGCGTCGAAAGGCCTGCGGTGTCTGATTTCGCCGCAACGCCTGGCGGGGCACGATGTCCTCGACGGTCAGCGCCTGTCCCCGAGGGCGACTCGCTGCGATCGTGTCCGTCACCGGGACTGACGTCACCACCGCATCGAAACTCGAGAGAGCCTCGACGACATCACTGATGATCCGTTGGGACACCAACGGGCGCGCTGCGTCGTGAAGAAGCACATTGCATTCTCTGTCACCGATAGCATTTAGGGCTATGGTTGCACTTTCGCTGCGCGTCGAACCCCCTTCCAGCAGCTGTGTGACCTTGTCGTAGCGACCATCCAGAAGCACCTTACGGACCGAGCCGAGATGTCCTGGTGCCATCACGATCACGATCTCATCGACACCGCGCGCGGCCTGGAAGGCGGCCATCGTGTGCTCAATGACCGTACGGCCGGCAATCTCGATGAGCTGCTTGGGAACCGGGGAGCCAACTCGGAGGCCGGTACCGCCTGCAAGGATGACGGCGACATTGCGCAAGTCACTCATTCCTCGGACTCTACCGTCGGCCCCAGCGGACCGGCGGTGCGAGATCCCTGCTGAGCGAAGCTATCGTGGCAGCGAGGTAACGATAGTCTTAACAAGGAACGAACGGAGGGAACCCTATCGCCACGTTAGAAGTTCTTGAGGTGACGAATAATCACCTCAAGATCGACCCCGCAGTGGCCGCGGAGCGCGCATCGATCGACATCCTCATCAACGGCCATCGCGTGTGGTCGGTGGACCTTCTTTCTGAACCACTGCCCAAGGATGGCGTCAAGGAATGGCCCGCCGCCCTAGCACCCTTCCTGGACGGTCACGCAGAGGTGATGGTGGTTGATTCTGCCACCGGAGAAGAACTGGCCGGCCAGAGCGTCCGGCTCGGTACCTCGCAGTCAGCGATCGCGGTCGTCGATCATCAGGGACGCTGGCTCGCCGTGAACAAGTGGGGACGGATGGGCAAGTCCTTCGCCGGAGCCGAGGAAGGGTTGCGCGACCGGCTGCTCGATCACCTCGATGACCTGGTCGTCTTCTGCGAGAGTCGGAACCTACGGCCCTTCGTGGTCGGGGGGACCCTCCTGGGAGCCGTCCGCGAGGGCAAGATCCTCGGCCATGATGACGACGCCGACCTGGCCTACCTCAGCCGTCACACCCATCCCAGTGACCTCGCGCTGGAGAACTTTCAGATCGAACGCGAACTCGAAGCACGCGGGATCGAGGTCGTCCGGCACTCGACCGCACACCTCCAGCTCACCTTCAGGACGTCGAGCGGCAAGGTCGACGGATATGTTGACCTGTTCACCGCCTTCTTCCGCGACGACGGCACCATCAACCAGCCGTTCCATGTCCGCGGACCGATGCCCGAGGCCAGCATGGTGCCGTTCTCCACGGTCACGCTTGAGGGCCGTCCCTATCCCGCTCCTGCCGTGCCCGAGGACTGGCTGGTCGTCAACTATGACGAGAACTGGCGCACCCCGCTACCGGGGTATAAGCTCCATACGCCTCAAGCGACCCAGCGCCGGTTCCGCAACTGGTTCGGCTCATACAACTTCCAGCGAGACTTCTGGGAGGAGCACTACGAATCCGGAGTCGCGACGCTACCGTCTGATGCCCACGATGTCCGCGGAGCGGAGTACCTCGCCGCTCACGTGACCGGAGGTTCACGCGTTGTGGATCTGGGCTGCGGTGCGGGTTCCAACGCCGCCTGGCTGGCGACCCACGGCTTCGATGTGACCGCCGTCGACTACTCCCCCAATGCGCTCTCCTTGACATGCAACCGTCTCGGCGCGAACGATGCCGATGTCTCCTTGCTTCGTCTCAACCTCAACGATTTCCGCCAGTACGCGGAGCTACTGCATCAGCTGGCCGACGAGCCGCGCCCGACACATGTGCTGGCCTCACACCTCCTCGAGCGCATGGGACATCTCGGTCGGTACAACGTGCTTCGCGCGTTCCGCCACGTGGCGAGACTCGGCGGGACAGTGGTCGCCGTCATCGACACCGTGCCTGCACCCGACGTCAGCTTCCGTGATCCGAGTACCTGGCACCTGGAGGTCAGCCCGTTCAAGAACGAACTGGCATCTTTCGGTCTCTCGCTGATCCGCCCCCGCCTGCTCACCGCGACACCCCGCGACCATCAACGACGTACGCTGCTGTGCGAGATCGCACTGTCACCCGGCAGCGTGAAAGGAAGCGCCCAGTGAAAGAGAAGATCCTCGCGGTACTCCGTTCCATCTCCCCGCGGCTCGCGGACCGCGCGATCCGCGCCAAACAGTTGGCGTCGCCGACAAGTGTGAAGTCGCGTATCCACCGGGTCGCGCTCCTAGAAGCCCGCGTCGAGACGCTGACCGAACAGGTCCGGGAACTCCGCGAGGAGATCGATGAGTCGCGCCGTGATGCCCTCCGTGTGGCCGAACTCACCGACATCGTCGAACATCGACTTTCCACTCCCAAGGAGTCTTGACCACGTGAACCAGCACGTCTCAGCCCGCGTCGCCCCAGATCACGGCACGGTTGCCGCAGTCGTCGTCACCTACAACCGGATAGAGAAGCTCCAGCGCACCATCGCCTCGCTGCGGGGATGTGATCGCCGGCCGGACAACATCATCCTGGTCAACAACGCTTCGACCGACGGCACTGACGCCCTCCTCGACTCGATGGCGGACGATGACGACATCACCGTGCTGCATCTGCCGGAGAACGTCGGTGGCGCAGGGGGGTTCGCCGCTGGCCTGCGGCATGCCTGGGAACTCGGTCATGACTGGTTCTGGGTCATGGATGACGACTGCTACCCCGAGCCGGCCTCCCTCTCGCGACTCCTCGAGGAGCACACCGATCTCGAGGCCTACCTCAAGCGACCGCTGAGCTTCTCCTGTTCAGTGGTCAAGGCTCCGGACGGAAGCCTGTGCGAGATGAACGAGGCCGTGACCATGTGGGATTGGCCCCGCTACCTGGTGCACGGCTTCAACTCCGTCAAAGTGAGCGAATGCACCTTCGTCTCGGTGCTCCTTCCTCGCTGGACAGTCGAAGAGCACGGACTTCCGCTCGCCGAGTACTTCATCTGGTTCGACGACAAGGAGTTCACCAAGCGCCTCACGCGGGCGGCCCGTCCCGGTGTTCAGGTGCTGGACAGCCAGGTCGTTCACGACATGGGCGTGAACCGTGGTGTCAACTACGGCCGCATCACAGAAGGTGATCTCTGGAAGTTTCGTTACGGCGCCCGCAATCAGGCCTCGTACCGCTGGCATTACGAGGGAAAGTGGTCATACCTGACCTACGTCCGCCGGGTCGTGCTGCAGATGCGTGAGGCGAAGCTGCCCCGCCACATCCAACGTCAGATGTGGAAGGCGCTGGTGACCGGCATCCGATTCAACCCCCAACCGGGTCGCGTCCAGGATCGCGCGTAGCGCACCGGACTCTGGCGTCAGGACGTGAACCGCGGCGGACGCCAGGCCGATGATCCCCGCGCCCCACCACGATCGCCTTCTGCATCGAGTCATCTCTTCCTCACCGGCCGCCCGACGATACCGGCAAGATGGCCGCGGAGCAGGCACCGGGCTCTCAGACACTCGCCCACCTCGCAGCGGTCGAGCGCTGACGCCACACGACATGATCTCGATACGGTTGCCCTGAGAGGGCTTCCTCCTCGATCACCGATCCCACGGTGCCGAGCGAGAACTCAGACGCTGGGCCGCATGACGGCTTCGGCCTGGGTGGACTTCCACTCGCGGAAGCCCTCCTCGGTCACGCCGTGACGCCAGTAGGCCGACACCGACAGGTCGGCACGGTCGACGCGACCGTCCAGCAGATAGGGGCGCACGGTCTTCAGCAGCGCCGATTCACCGTGCACGAAGGCCTGGACGCGACCCTGGGGCCAGGTCCATCCGCGCACCGCGCTGTCGAGCAGATCGGTCGTGCCCGGATGCGACGGCGCGCGATGCAGCCACCGCACGTCGAGATCGGCGGCCGTCGAGAAGCCCAGCTGGTCGGTCGGACCGTCGACCTCGAGGAAGGCCGTCGCCGATACGCCGGAGGGCAACCGCTCCAGCGCCGCCGCGATCGCGGGCAGGGCGGACTCATCACCGACGAAGAGATGGTGATCGGCCTCGGGTTTGGGCGCGTACGCGCCGCCGGGGCCACGCGCATGGATCCTGTCCCCCGGCCTGGCCTGGGCCGCCCAGGGACCGGCAAGCCCCTCATCACCGTGGACCACGAAGTCGATCGCGAGCTCACGCGCCTCGAGGTCGACCCACCGGATGGTGTAGGTGCGCAGGATCGGCTGTGCCTCGGCCGGCATCGTCTCGCGGACCAGGGCGAGGTCGAGCGGGGCGGGATAGTCGAATCCCTCACGCAGGAAGGCGAGCTTGACGTATTTGTCCGTGGCCTCGATATCGCGCTCCGCGAAGTCCTCGAAACCGGGACCCCCGAGGATCACCCTTCGCAGGCGAGGAGCGATCTCCTCGGTGCGCTGTACGACGAGCTCGACCGCGATATTCTTCGACACGTCGGTAAGCCTACCCTTGCTTCCCTGACGGACGGAGACCGTCCGAACGGTTCGATCCGTGTCCACCGCTGTTAGCCTGACGACGTGACGCATGGACTCGACCCGGCCTCCTTCGACCCGCAGATCCGCCCACAGGACGATCTCTTCCGCCACGTCAACGGCCCCTGGCTGCGTGATGCGCCGATCGCTCCGGACCGCGCCACCGCCGGCGCCTTCGTCACCCTCGTCGACGACGCCGAGCAGATCGTCCGCGCCATCATCGAACGGTGCGCCACGTCTGCGGAGTCCGACGAGGAGCGCATGATCGGCGCCTTCTATGCCAGCTTCATGGACACCGAGCGCGTCGAGGCGCTCGGTGCCTCACCGCTCGCGGCCGATCTCGAACGGATCGACGGCATCGCCTCGGTGGACGATCTGGTCATCGCCATGGGAGCGCTCGAGCGCTCAGGCATCGCGAGCATCATCGGCATGTACATCGCTCCGGATCGCGGCAATCCCGACCGCTACATCACCCATATCGTGCAGAGTGGCCTCGGCCTGCCCGACGAGTCCTACTACCGCGAGGAGCAGTTCGCGCCGGTGCGCGAGGCCTACGCGGCACATATCGAGCGCATGCTGGGCCTGACCGGTCTCGACGACGCATCGTCCCGCGCGGCTCGCATCATGGACCTCGAGACGCGTATCGCCGCACTGCACTGGGATCGCGTCGCGGTCCGCGATGCCCAGAAGACCTACAACCCGCGCAGCATGGATCAGCTGCTCGCTTCACTGCCCGGTTTCGACTGGGCGGCCTGGCTCGATGCCGCCCAGATCGACCCGGCTGTCCTCGCAGAGGTCATCGTCTCGCAGCCGTCCTATCTCGAGGGTCTCGCCGACCTGCTCATCGAGGACCTCCTGCCGTCCTGGGGCGACTGGCTGCGCTGGCAAGTCGTCCATGCAGCCGCTCCCTATCTCTCCGGCGACTTCGTCGACGAGAACTTCACCTTCTACGGCAAGACCCTGCAGGGCACCGATGAGCTGCGCCCCCGCTGGAAGCGCGGTGTGAGCTTCGTCGAGGGCGCGATGGGCGAGGCCATCGGCAAGATCTACGTCCGCAGCGAGTTCCCGCCCTCCTCCAAGGAGCGCATGACCGAGCTGATCGGAAACCTCATCGAGGCCTACCGCCGGTCCATCAGTGAGCTGACCTGGATGAGCGACGAGACGAAGAAGCGTGCCCACGAGAAGCTCGACGCCTTCACGCCGAAGATCGGCCACCCGGAGACCTTCCGCGACTACTCCTCGCTCACGGCCGACCCGGGCGACCTGCTGGGCAATGCCCGCCGCGCGCTCTCCTTCGCGATGGATCGCGAGCTGGAGAAGATCGGGCAGCCCATCGACCGCGACGAGTGGTACATGACCCCGCAGACGGTCAACGCCTACTACAACCCGACCATGAACGAGATCGTCTTCCCCGCCGCGATCCTGCAGTGGCCGTTCTTCTCCCCCGATGCCGATGATGCCGTCAACTACGGTGCCATCGGCGCGGTGATCGGCCACGAGATCGGCCACGGCTTCGACGACCAGGGCTCGCAGTACGATGGCACGGGCGCGTTGCGCAACTGGTGGACCGATGAGGACCGGGCCGCCTTCGAGCAGCTCACCGGCTCATTGATCGCCCAGTACGATGAACTCTCACCCGAGAATGCGGACGGCCGAACCGTGAACGGGGCGCTGACGATCGGTGAGAACATCGGCGATCTCGGTGGACTGGGTATCGCCTACCGGGCGTACCTGATCGCGCGCGGAGACACCGTGCCGGAGCCGATCGACGGCCTCACCGATGTGCAGCGGTTCTTCCTGTCCTGGGCACAGGCTTGGCAGAGCAAGGTGCGCCCGGCCGAGACCGTCCGACGCCTCACCGTCGACCCGCACTCTCCGCCGGAGTTCCGCTGCAATCAAGTCGTGCGCAATATCGACGCCTTCTACGAGGCGTTCGGAGTCACCGAGGACGACGCACTCTGGCTCGACCCCGCCGACCGCGTCACCATCTGGTGAATCCCCTCGAGATTCAGCCGATCAGGTAGATGATGCCGTTGCCCGCGCGAGCGGCATCGACGGCGAAGTGCTGGACCCGGATGAGGAACTCTGCCACGCTGGCGACCTCCTCGCTGCGGAACATCGACCGCACGTCCCGCTCCCCCAGCAACACCAGATCGGCGGCGATCCTCGACACCTCGTCCGGCTCCAGCACCCGGATACAGGGCACCCGCGACGCATCGTCACCGCAATGCCGTACGTCCCCCTCGAACAGCCGAGAGGAAGGACGCGGCTCGGCACCGTCCGTGGTCAATCGGTGCAGTTGGCGCCGGCGCTTGTCCAGGTCGACGATCGCACCACCGGACCGGCCGTCACCGCCGGCCGGCGATTCGGCCGACACAAAGAAGCTCGGGTCGTGCCGCGCGAGACCGATGAAGTGTGGCTCTACTTGGTAGGCGTAGTAACGGAGTCCCATGACGGAAGGTGACCGTCACGGCAGCATCGCAACGGCGGTGGCACCGATCTGTGGACAGCGAACCGGGTGCGCTCCGCCTGTGGACCCGACCGTGGTCTAGCTGCCTCAGGCGCAGGCGGAGTTGGTCCACCAGTCGCCCAGCAGGGCGACCGCCTCGTCCCCGAGCGGATTCACTCCCGGGCCCTTGGCGAGCGAATGCCCCACCAGCACGTGCAGGCATTTGACCCGGTTCGGCATGCCGCCAGCGGTGATCCCGTCGATCTCCTCGACGTGACCCAGCGCCTCGCGCTCGGCCAGGTATGACTCATGGGCCGACCGATAGGCCGCGGCGAGGTCGGCGTCCTCGGTGAGGCGCTGCGACATCTCCGCCATCAGACCGGATGCTTCCAATGTGCCGATCGCTCCGGCCAGTCGCGGGCAGGTCAGATAGTAGAGCGTGGGGAACGGCGTGCCATCGGGAAGGCGCGGCTCGGTTTTGACCACATTGGGATGCCCGGAGGGGCAGCGCGAGGACACCTCGACGATGGCCCGCGGCGGCCGCCCCAGCTGCTCGGCGATCGTCGTCAGGTCGTCATCGCTCAGGGTCACGGATTCTCCAGTACGTCGTCGGAACGCGCCTCTTCCTCCGGGTCCGGCGGATTACCGGCCTGTTCGACGCTCCCCCATAGTTTGCCGTACCAGGGCTCGGCAGCCGCCGTGGGAGGCTCCCCCAGACGACCCACCTCGCCCTGCAGTTGGCCGTCGATGCCGACGACCCGGTAACCGACCTCACCCGGCATCACCCACCCGAAGCGGTCCCGTGCCTGCTGCTTGATGAACGCCGGATCGTCCCAGCGGTCGATCTCGTCGTGGAGGTCGTCGATATCCTGCTCGGCCTGCCGGTTGGCGGCCTTCAACGCCTCGATATCGCTGCGTTGCTGCCACCAGGCGTGCACCGTCGTGGTGTACGAGGCGACCAGCAGCACCACCACCGCGAGCAGGATCACCGCGCGGGCGGTGAAACGCGTCCCAGACGCCTGCTGCGGGGTAGGACGCGCGGCCTCCCCGGGACGACGCGGAGCACTCGTGGTGCTCCGCGTCGCACCCGCGGAGGGCGTCCTCCGGCGCGAACCGGAAGCCGGTCCGCGGGCTGGGGGTCGTCGGGACGCGGCCATCGGCCTCAGCGCGTCAAGCGCGGGAACGCCGAAGCACCGGCGTACACGGCAGCGGGGCCGAGGAGCTCCTCGATCCGCAGCAGCTGGTTGTACTTGGCGACGCGGTCCGAGCGGGCGGGGGCGCCGGTCTTGATCTGGCCGCAGTTGGTCGCGACCGCGAGATCGGCGATCGTGGTGTCCTCGGTCTCACCCGAACGATGGCTCATCATGCAGGTGAAGCCCGATCGGTGAGCCAGATCGACGGCGTCGAGGGTCTCGCTCAGCGAACCGATCTGGTTGACCTTGACGAGCAGCGAGTTGGCGGCACCCTCCGCGATGCCGCGCGAGAGACGCTCGACATTGGTGACGAAGAGATCATCGCCGACCAGCTGGACCTTGTCGCCGAGCTCGGAGGTGATGGTGGTCCAGCCGGTCCAGTCCTCCTCGTCGAGCGGGTCCTCGATCGAGACGATCGGATACGAGGCCACGAGATCGGCATAGTAGGCGGTCATCTGCTCGGCGGTCTTGGCCTCGCCCTCGAAGGTGTACGAGCCGTCGGCGAAGAACTCGCTCGCGGCAACGTCCAGCGCGAAGGCGATATCGGTGCCGACGGTGAGGCCGGCCTTCTCGACCGCCTTGGCGATGTAGTCCAGTGCGGCGCGGTTCGACGACAGATTGGGCGCGAAGCCGCCCTCGTCGCCGAGACCGGTCGACAGCCCCTCCTCGTGGAGGACGGCCTTCAGCGCGTGGTAGACCTCGGTGCCCTGGCGCAGCGCTTCAGCGAAGGTCGGAGCGCCGATGGGGGCGATCATGAACTCCTGAACGTCCACATTGGAGTCCGCGTGCGCACCGCCGTTGAGGATGTTCATCATCGGCACCGGCAGAACGTGGGCGTTGGGGCCGCCGACGTACCGGAAGAGCGGGAGCACCGCCGACTCCGCGGCGGCCTTGGCGATGGCGAGCGAGACGCCGAGGATCGCATTGGCGCCGAAGCTGGCCTTGTTGGGGGTGCCGTCGAGCTCGATCATGACCGAGTCGATCGCCCGCTGGTCGTCGGCGTCGAAGTCCTGGAGGGCATCGGCGATCGGGCCGTTCACGGCCTCGACCGCCTTGAGCACGCCCTTGCCGCCGTATCGGTCGCCGCCGTCACGCAGCTCCACGGCCTCGAACTGACCCGTCGAGGCCCCCGAGGGAACCGCGGCACGGCCGATCGTGCCGTCGTCGAGCGCGACCTCGACCTCGACGGTCGGGTTGCCTCGCGAGTCGAGGATTTCACGTGCGCCGATGGCGTCGATGGTGGCCAAGGCCGTCTCCTGGGGTGTGAGGGTGGGGTCCGACTGCTCTCAGCCTAGCGCGTCGGTCACCCCGCGAGCGCCCGCCTCTCAGGCGCGTTCGGCGTACCGCCGGGCCGCCTGTTTCAGCGCCAGATCCGCGTCGATCCCCTCGGCCCGCGCCTCGGCCACCAGCGCGAGCAGCCGGTCGCCCAGCTCATCGCTCGCATCGAGGTCGATCCCGGTGCGAGCGAGCACCTTTTCGGCGTAGAGCAGCGCGGGCAGGGCCTCGGGGATGCCCTCGGTCGGGCTGCTGCGCTGCTGACGCTCGGCCTTCAACCGCTGCCAATTGGCGTCCACCTCCGCCGCGGATGTCACCGTCGCCTCACCGAAGACGTGCGGATTGCGATAGATCAGCTTGTCGCGGATCCCCTCGGCGACCTCGTCGATACCCCAGCCCTCGCCATCGGAGTCGGCGATCTCGGCGTGGAAGACCACCTGCATCAGCAGGTCGCCCAGTTCCTCGCGCAGGTGCTCGCTGTCGCCGGCGTCGAGGGCTTCGAGGGTCTCATAGGCCTCCTCGATCAGGTAGCCGCGCAGGGAGGAATGGGTCTGTTCCTGTGTCCACGGGCATTCGGCACGCAGCCGCGCCATGACCTCGATGAGGTCACGCAGCGGATCGGTCATGCCGAGCAGTTCAAGGCATCGGGAAGCTCCTGGCCGTCCAGCACCGGACCGGCTACCGACAACGAGCCTGACGGCGCCACGACCTCGCCGATACCGGCCATGCCGAATCTCGGATCGATCGACAGCGCCATGGAGTCGGCCTCCGCCCGCAAGATCTCCTGCCCGATCTGTCCGAGCTCCTGCTCGCTCAGGTCATCGGCTTCGTCACCGAGCTGCCTGCGGGCCAGCTCCGTGGCCACGGCCAGCGCGCGCTCATTGCGCTTGATCGTCGAGACGACGAGATCGGTCTGGTCGCCGAAGACCTGCCGCGCCTGCGCCAGATCGGAGCGATCGAGTCCCGCGACGGTGATCGAGATATCCTCACGCTCGGCCACCTGCTCGGCGACGGACTCGAGGATCAGCAACGAGAGCGCCTGGCGTCGCACCTCCGCCCCCGGGATCGAGCTCGCGCCCTGCGCGGCGGCATTCTGCGCTGCAAGGGTGCAGTAGCCCTCGGTGACCTCGTCGGCCTCGCTCATCGAGATCCGCCCATCACCGACCACCGCGGCGCTTCCGCTGTGCACCGAGCCGCATCCGGTCAGGACGAGACCTGCGACGACCAACAGAGCCAGACGACACCGGACGGTCATGGAACCTCCTCATACCCACAGGACGAACCCAGCCTACCCATGACCTGGATCACGTCGTGCGCGCCTGCGGCCGCCGGCGGTGAGTTGTCACGCACCTCGGTCGTCGGCGGTGCGCTACCGCCCACCTGCACCCGGACTACTGTTGCCTTGTGTTGCACTCGCAGACTCCCACGCTGGCGAACGATTTCGTCGTGCTGGAGCCCTTGGCCACCGCGCACCATGACGACCGACATCCCCTCGCCTCAGGACATGGCGAACGAGATCGAGCGCCGACGCGAACGCCAAGCCGAGGGTGAGATCGCCGCCTGGGCCGTCATCGACCCGGGGAACGGCAGAGCCGTCGGCATGACGACCTACCTCAAACTCGACCCCGCGAACCGCCGCCTGGAGATCGGATCGACCTGGCTCGGCCGCAGTGCACAAGGCACCGCGATCAACCCCACTGCGAAGCTCCTGCTGCTGGAGCGGGCATTCACCGGTCTGGACTGCATCGCCGTGGAGTTCCGCACCCACTGGCACAACCGCCAGTCTCGAGCATCGATCGCGAAGCTGGGAGCGAAACACGACGGGGCCACCGGGTAGATCCGGTTCCACCAGACCCGCCTACTCTCACCGTCACGTCCCTGCGGGACGCAGGATGTGACTCCCTGGCTGTCATAGCAACCCTGAAGACACATCTTTCGTCTCCGCGGGACAGAGGATGTGCCTTCAGGGTCGTCATAGCGACCACGGAGTCACATCCTGCGTGGACCGGCCAGACCCAACGCGACCACCGGTGGCGACCCGGCACGGCTAGCCGGTGATGGTGTCGAGAGCGGTCTCGACCCAGGCGATCAGCTCGCGGTCGCGCAGAGGCTTGCCACCGACCGGAGCAGTCTTCGGATGCGGCAGGAGCGCCACACCCGCAGCCTGCTTGTAAACGCTCTTGGGATACACCCGCGCAAGCCGCAGCTGCGCCGACTCCGGCAGCTTGACCGGGGTGAAGCGGATATTCGACCCCGCCGAGGTGATCTCGTTGAGCCCAGCCTCACGGACCTTGACCCGCAACCGGGCGACGTCCAGCAGCACCTCGACCGGATCGGGCGGGGTGCCGTAGCGATCCACCAGCTCCGCGCGCAACTCCTCGACATCCTCATCGGATCGGACTCCGGCGAGACGCTTGTACATCTCCAGTCGCAGCCGCTCGCTCGGGACATACCCGTGCGGCAGATGGGCCTCGATCGGCAGCTCGATCTTGACCTCGCGCTCGGGCTCCTCCTCGCCTCGGAACTCCGCCACCGCCTCACCGACGAGCCGGATGTACAGATCGAAGCCGACATCGGCGATATGACCCGATTGCTCCCCCCCCAGCAGATTGCCCGCGCCGCGGATCTCCAGATCCTTCATCGCCACCGCCATGCCACCGCCGAGCTCGGAATGCTGGGCGATGGTCGAGAGCCGGTCGTGTGCGGTCTCCGTGAGTGGCTTCTCAGGCGGGTACAGGAAGTAGGCGTAGGCCCGCTCACGGCCACGACCTACGCGACCGCGCAATTGGTGGAGCTGCGACAGACCGAACATATCCGCGCGTTCGATGATCATCGTGTTCGCATTGGACACGTCCAGACCCGACTCCACGATCGTCGTGCAGACCAGGACATCGAACTTCTTCTCCCAGAAGTCGACCATCACGCCCTCGAGCTGCTGCTCGCTCATCTGCCCGTGAGCCGTCGCCACGCGAGCCTCCGGCACCAGATCGCGTAGATGCTGCGCCACCTTGTCGATGCTCTTGACCCGGTTATGGATGTAGAAGACCTGCCCCTCACGCAGCAGCTCACGCCGGATAGCGGCGACCACCTGGCGATCCTCATAGGCACCGACGAAGCTCAGCACCGGGTGACGCTCCTCCGGCGGGGTCGCGATCGTGCTCATCTCCCGGATACCCGTGATCGCCATCTCCAGAGTCCGCGGGATCGGCGTCGCGGACATGCTGAGCACGTCCACCGAAGCACGCAGGTGCTTCAGCGCCTCCTTGTGCTCGACCCCGAAGCGTTGCTCCTCGTCGACGATGATCAGGCCGAGGTCCTTGATCCGGATGCCCGGCTGCAACAGCCGATGGGTGCCGATGACCAGATCCACCGTCCCATCGGCAAGACCCTCCAACGCCGCTTGCGACTCCTTCTCGGTCTGGAAACGCGACAGCGGCTTGATCGTCACCGGGAACTGACCGAATCGCTCGGCGAAGGTCGCGTAGTGCTGCTGCACGAGCAAGGTCGTCGGCACCAGCAGCACGACCTGCTTGCCGTCCTGGATCGCCTTGAACGCCGCTCGCACCGCAATCTCGGTCTTGCCGTAGCCGACATCACCGCACACCAGCCGGTCCATCGGCACCACGCGCTGCATGTCGCGCTTGACATCGTCGATCGTCGAGAGCTGATCGGGCGTCTCCATATACGGGAACGCGTCCTCGAGCTCTCGCTGCCACGGCGTGTCCGGACCGAAGGCGTGCCCCTGCGTGGACTGCCGCGCCGCATACAGCTTGATGAGCTCCCCGGCGATCTGACGGACCGCCTTGCGCGCCTTGTTCTTGCGCTGTGTCCAGTCGCTGCCGCCAAGCCGGTCGAGGGTCGGGGCCTCACCGCCCACATAGCGGCTGACCAGGTCCAGCTGATCCATCGGCACGAAGAGCCGGTCCGCCGGTTGGCCCCTTTTGCCCGGCGCGTACTCGATCACCAGATACTCCCGCGCCGCGCCCTGCACGACCCGATGGATCAGCTCGACGTACCGGCCGACACCGTGCTGCTCGTGGACCACCGGGTCGCCGGGCGTCAGCTCCAGCGGGTCGATCTGCTTGCGGCGACGCACCGGCATCTTGCGCTCGGCGCGATCGGCGACCTTCTGCCCGACGAGATCGTCATAGGTAAGCAGCACCAGACCGAGCTTCTCCGCCACGAAGCCCTCGCTGAGCTCCGCGACGGCGACCTGTACCGTCCGGGGTCCGTCCTCCGATGGCTCGAGCTGCTCGACGGCCCGGGCCGCGATGTCGTGTTCGGCGAGCCACTCGAGCGACCGCGTCACCTGCCCCGGTCCCGGGACGGTGACGAGGACCTCGTGCCCCTCGACGAGCCACCGGCGGATGTCGCCCACCGCCGCGTCCATATCGCCTCGATACAGGGGCGCCGGGTCGACGGCGGCCGATGCGTCGTCTCCGATACCGAAGGGACCGATCGCTCCCCAGGCATGTCCGGCGCGGACCGCGTGGTCGCGCACATCGTCGAGCTCCTTGAACGCGGCCGACCCGAGATCGATCGGCGTATCGGCGCCGGTCGCCGCCGCGGCCCATGACGCCGCGAGGAACTCCTCACTGGTCGCCACCAGATCATGCGCACGAGCCCGTACTCGTTCGGGATCGCACACGAGAACGGTCGACGACGCGGGCAGCAGGTCGACGACGAGCTCCATCTCGCCGACCAGTACCGGGGCGAGCGACTCCATGCCCTCGACGGCGTGGCCCTCGGCGAGCTTGGTGAACAGCTCGGCCAGACCGGGCTGCTCGACCGCCAGTCGTGCCGCGCGCTCACGCACCTCATCGGTCAGCAGCAGCTCACGACACGGCGGCGCCCAAAGCCGATCCACCGCTTCGACCGTGCGCTGGTCCGCGACCGCGAAGTGGCGGATCTCATCGACAGTGTCACCCCAGAACTCCACGCGCAGCGGATGCTCCTCCGTCGGCGGGAAGACATCGACGATACCGCCGCGGACGGCGAACTCTCCGCGCCGCTCGACGAGGTCGACGCGCGTGTACGCGGCCGCGGCCAGGCGTGCCACCACGACATCGAGCTCGATCTCCTGACCCGCGCGTAGCTCGACAGGCTCGAGATCGGCGAGACCCTTGACCTGGGGTTGGAGCACCGATCGCACCGGCGCCACGACCACACGCGGACGATCCACATCACCGTGCACCAGGTGACGCAGGACCGCCAGACGCCGCCCGACGGTGTCCGATCGTGGAGAGAGCCGTTCGTGCGGCAGCGTCTCCCAGGCGGGGAAGTAGGCGACGTGATCGGGATCGTCGACCAGGCAACGCAGATGATCGACGAGATCCTCGGCGGTCCGGGCGGTCGCGGTGACGACGAGGACGGTGGCGGCATCGCGCACGAGAGCCGTGCTCACGAAGGGATAGAGAGCTTCGGTACCGGTGATCTGGAAGTCCGGCGAGCCGGCATCGCGTTCGGCGACGGCCGCGGCGATCGCCGGTTCGCGGGCCATCGCAGCGGCCAGGGGAGCCTGGGAGGAGGGGGAGGTCATCATGTCCAGATTACTCAGCCCGCCTCGCGACGCTCGGGCGACCGCCCCGGCCGGGGTCTGTCCTTCAAACGGTGCGTGGGGTCAGCGGTTGAAGTCACTCTGGGTCGCGACCAGGCCGCGAGTGATGAGCGACTCGATGGCATCGGCCGCCTCCTCGACGTTGACGCCGACATCCTTGCGCTCGGTCGCCGAGAACGGCTTGAGCACGAAGTCGTGCACGGGCTGGCGTCCCGGCGGCCGGCCGATGCCCACGCGCACACGGTAGTAGTCGCCGGTGCCGATGGACTGACGGATCGACTTGAGCCCGTTGTGGCCGTTGTCGCCGCCGCCGAACTTCACGCGCAGCGCTCCGAAGCCGATGTCGAGCTCATCGTGAATGACCACGAGATGATCGGGCTCGATGTCGTAATACGTCATGAGCGACGCCACCGGTCCGCCGCTCTCGTTCATATATGAGCGAGCCCGGCCCAGCACCACCCGCTCACCCTGCAAGCGTCCTTCGAGCACATCGGCTCGACGGCCCTTGTGGGCGGAGAAACGACCGCCGACGCGCTCGGCGAGCGCGTCGGCGACGAAGTACCCGATGTTGTGCCGGGTGGTGGCGTACGTGGGCCCCGGGTTGCCGAGGCCCACGATCAGCCAGGTCATTCCTCGTCTGCGGCGGGAGCCTGGGCCTCCTCGTCGGTGATCGCACCGACCTCGGGCTCGGGCTCATCGTGCTCGATACCGGCTTCGGCCTCGGCCTCTTCCAGCTCGGCCTCGACCTCCGCCGCGGTCGGTGCATGCGTCACGTTGACGATGAGCAGCTCCGGATCGCTCGACAGCTCGACACCCGCGGGCAGGGTCAGGTCGGCAGCCGTGATCTGCGAACCGGCCTCCAGTCCCTCGATCGATGCCTCGAGCTCGGACGGCAGGTGGGTGGCCTCGGCCTCGACCGACACCGACGCGTTCTCGGTGACGACCATGGCATCGGGGCCCGGCTCGCCGACGACATTGACGGGTACCTCGACGACGACCTTCTCACCACGCTTGACGATCAGCAGGTCGGCGTGCTCGATGAAGCCCTTCAGCGGGTCGCGCTGCACCTGCTTGGGGATCACGAGATGGGACTCGGAGCCCAGCTCGATCGAGAGCAGCGGGTTCGGCTTCTTCAGGGCCAGCATGAGGTCATGTCCCGGCAGGGTCACGTGCACCGGATCGGTGCCGTGACCGTAGAGGACTGCGGGCACCTTGTCGCTACGGCGGATGCGGCGGGCGGCGCCCTTGCCGAACTCGGTGCGGGTTTCGGCGGCGATCTTGATCTCGGCCACGGGGGTGATGCTCCTCAGCAGACGTCGTTCACTTCAGGTCTCGGCGGCCGCCCGGCGCATGGTCGGCACAGCGCTCAGGGAGCGCCACGTCGATCACGGCTACGAGGTAGCCCTCGCCGAGGCAACCCCGCGAGTCTACCGCACGGACGGAGGCCGGTGAAATCGGTCCACGCCGCGACGCCGATGACCTCCCCGCCGAGCTGCTCGCTCTGCCACAATCAGAGCCGAGGAACCGCGTTTTCGAAACGCGGCGGGAGACAACGATGGCCACTGTGAACACCGCACCGTCCTGGCGCACCCCCCACGCGGGGTTCATCCGCGTGCTCGTGGGCGTGTTCACGATCGCCGCCGTCGTCGTCATCGCCATGACGCTGGCATACCCCGGGCCCAGACCGCACACGGTCGTGCTGACCTCCGCCGGGGCCGCCCTCGTCGTCTTGAACATCGCCGCCTTCGCGCTCCCCTGGGAACGGCTGCCGCGACGTCACAGCTTCTGGGTGGCTCTCGCGCAGCTGGCCATCACGATCCTGCTCGCCGGCACGCTCTATCAGACCAACAATGCCATCCCGCTGCTCGCACTGATCCCCGTGCTGTGGATCGCCTTCCAGCTCGACTGGCCCCACACGATCGCGATCATCGTCGCGCTCGGCATCGGTTGTGTCGCCTTCTGGCTGATCGCGGAGCCGATGCCGAACCGTCCACGCGTGATCGTGGCGATCAGCGTCTTCTACTTCGTGGTCACCTCACTCGCCCTCCTCACCCAGGCCAATGCCCATGCGCTGCGCCGATCACGGGCCATCGCCGAGGAGGCCTGGCGCTCGCAACAGGACGCGCTCGCGAGCGCCGAACGCAATGCCGCGGTGATGCGGGCGATCGCCCATGGCGTCGACGCAGCCGTCTTCTTCGCGGCGCAAGACCGGTCGTCGACCTTCGCCAATCAGCGGGCGCAGGAACTCGGACGCCGGATGGGCGTCTCCCCACAGGACCCCACCTGGGCGGGCCACGAGGTCTACGGACCCGACCGTGTCACGCCCATCCCCCCGGAGGAGCAGCTGCTGCCCCGGGCGCTCCACGGCGACTACACGACAGGGGCCTTGCAATGGGTGGGCGAACCGGGGGCGCAGCACGCGATCTCGGTGTCCTCGCTCCCGGCCGTCACCGAGACGGGCGAGCAGGTCGGAGCCGTGATCGTCGCCCACGACATCACCAATCTGGTGGAGGCGCTGCGCGCTGCGGAGTCCTTCAGCGCCACCGTCGCCCACGAGCTGCGCACACCGCTGACATCGATCGTCGGCTATCTGGATCTGCTGGAGGCCGATGACCTGGACGAGACCGGTCGGGAGTTCTTGCAGCGCGCCCAGCAGGGGGTCACGAGCCTATCGGCCAAGCTGAGCGAGCTGCTCGAACCCTTCGAGGTGGCCGGAGCCTCGCCCTCCTTCGCCTTCATCGATCTCGTCGAGCTCGTGCGCCGGCGATTGAACCACTGGCGCGAGAGCGCCGCCACGCGCGACATCGCCCTCGAGGGTCCAGACGGCCCGCGTCACCTGCAGGTTCCCCTCGACCGCGAACTCGCCGAGCGCATGATCGATGCCGTCCTGTCCAATGCCGTCAAGTTCAGCGCCTCGGGGGGCCGCGTCGACGTATCGGTCGACACCCATGAGCATTGCGCACGGGTCACGATCGTCGACCACGGCCTCGGCATGACCCGCGAGGAGACACGGCACGCGTTCGAGCGGTTCTATCGCGCACCGACCGCGATCCGCCGCGCACTGCCCGGCTTCGGACTCGGGCTCGCCACCGCGCTGTCCATCGCCCGGGCCCACGGGGGCACGATCCGGCTCGAGAGCACCGCCGGTGCGGGGACCACCGCAACCGTCGAGATCCCCTTGACACAGGTCGGCGCCGCGGCGCGGGGCTCCTCATGATCCCCGATCAGTTGCGAGCCCGTCTCGACCGGGACTTCCGCCGGGTCGTCATCTCCCCGCGGGCCATCGTGCACTGGCAGTTCCTCTTCGTCCTCACTGTCGCATTGCCGTTCTTCGCCACGATCGCGGTCCGACCGGATTTCACCCAATCCACGACATTGCTGATTGGCGTGCTGATCATCATCGGCGCGACGACGGTGGCGGGACTCTTCCCCTGGCAGGAGACCAACAGCCCGTGGGCCCTGCTGATCGCGATCATTGACGTGCCGGGCGTGCTGCTGCTCTACATCCCGACCCCCGGTGCGGGCTTCTCCATGCTGGTGGTCCTCCCCGTGGTGTGGGTCGCCATCGCCTTCGGCGGCCTGGTGGCGACCCTCATGGTCGCCGCGTCCATCGTCGCCCTCTGGACTGCCTGGTGGGCACAGGCGCAGGTGGCCGAGACTCAGCTGATCGGTGGCATCCCGGCCACCGCAGCGGTGACCTCGCTGATCGTGCTCAGCGCTGTGGCGGCCTACCAGACCAATCGCGTCGCCTCCGCCCGCCGTGGGCTGTTGCACCGCCAGTCCGATGCCTTCTCCCGCGCACTCGAACGCGCAAGCCTGCAGGAGCGCTTCACCTCATCGGTGCTCGACACCCTGGACCTCGCGGTGTTCTCCTTCGACGCCGACGGAGGACTTCGCACAGCCAATCGCAGCGCCTGGCTGCTGCTCCGTCACTTAGGAGGGACACGCTTCGAGGCTGCTCTCTCGGACTACGAGATCGACTACGGCTCCCCGATCTTCGCACCGGACAGTCCCATCGGTCGCGCCTTGCAGGGCGAGCAGGTCGACGGCGAGACCAGCTGGGTCGGCGGTGCGCAGCCGATGGCGATCGAGTGGACAAGCCAGTTCCTCCGCGGTGACGACGGCTCGACCGAGAACGTCATCGTGCTCGCCCGCGATGTCACCAGCCAGCTGCGCGCCCAAGCCGACCGCGACGAGCTCATCACCTCGGTCAGCCACGAGTTCCGCACACCGCTGACCTCCATCCTGGGATACCTCGAGCTCGCCCTCGACGAGCCCGATGTTCCCGCCGTCCCACGCGAGATGGTCGAGGTCGCCCTCAAGAACACCGAGCGCCTCCTGACCCTCTCGAATGACTTCCTCGCCGCCCGCTCCCCCTCGGGCAAGTCCGGGATGGCGCTGACGATGGAGCCATGCCGTCCCTCGGCCATCGTTGAGGACGCGGTCACCGCCGTCCGTCCCCAGGCCATCGCGCGAGCCATCGCCATCGTCGTTGGCCCGCTACCCGATATCGTCCTGGACGCCGACCCGCTGCGCATCCGTCAGGTCATCGACAATGTGCTGACCAATGCCGTCAAGTACAACGTGGAAGGCGGGCGGATCTTCGTCGACGCGGACGTCACCGAGACCGGTCACTACGCACTGACGATCCGCGACACCGGACGCGGTATGAGCACCCACGACGCCGAACGGGTCTTCGACCGCGGCTACCGGTCCGCGGCGGCACGCGATTCCGCCGTGGGCGGGTCGGGACTCGGGCTGGACATCAGCCGCCAGATCATCGAGTCCCATACCGGCATGATGACCTTGAGCAGCATGCCCGGCGAGGGGACGACCGTATCGATCGTCCTCCCCGCGGGCGCCCCCGATGGGAGACACACATGACCCAGTACCATGCCGTCGCCGTGGGAGCACTCATCGTGGGTGCCACCGTCACCGTCGTCTTCATCCTCTCGGTGGTCCTCCTGCACGCCACGCGCGCGGCCCGGATCCTGGCCGTCGCCCAGTTCGTGTTCAGCGCGAGCATGGTCGTCTACGTCTCGTGGACCAGCGAGGACCTGCCCAGCAGGTTCGCCGAAGCGGCGGCGATCGGCGGAGCAGCCGCCGCCATGACGCTGCTGTGGTCCGGTATCC
The DNA here is from genome assembly GCF_002174305.1 of Aeromicrobium sp. PE09-221. Classification (GTDB taxonomy): domain Bacteria; phylum Actinomycetota; class Actinomycetes; order Propionibacteriales; family Nocardioidaceae; genus Aeromicrobium. The sequence goes on from NZ_MIJB01000032.1 coordinate 126,156, forward strand.
GGCTCTTCCACGACCGCTCTCCCCGACTCGAGATGGGCGCGGGGGCGGCACTGCTGGTGGTCGCTGCCACCGTCCTCGAAGGTCACGTGGGCGGTGCCCTCGCCGTCACCGCCGGTGCTCTCGTCACGATCACGGCGGCGATCTTGATGATCTATGAGCTGCAGATCGGCTCATGGGCGCAGCATCCGGTGACGCGCATCCTCCAGGGCTACCTCGCCTCGTGTGTCCCGTCGGCCCTCTGGTGGACGATCACCGCCTGGCAGGGCACGGCACGCATCGAGTCGGCCCTCGTCGGCTTCACCGTGGTGCAGACAGTGGCGGCGATCGTGCTCATCCAGCTGCTGCGCCAACACGGCACGGCCGAGGGCTTCACGATCTCCGAGTCCGAGAACCCGCTCGCGGATCTGGACGTGCTGTCGCCTCAGTCCTTCCGCTTCGCGGCCCAGGGACGCTTGAACCGCCTGACCCTCGTCGGGGGCCATGCCTGTTTCCTGCTGGTCAGCATCGAGGACCTCCGCGCACTCAACTCCGCCTTCGGACGGTCGCTCGGCGACGATGCCGTCCGCAAGCTCGCCGAGACCGTCCGCGCCCACGTCCCGCCATGGGCTCCCATCGGGCACCTGAGCGCCGGCAACTTCGCCGTGCTCGCTCCGGCGACCTCACCGCAGAGCGCCCACGCGATCGTCAGCGAGATCGAGGACTCCCTGCTCACCTCCCGTACCGCGACTGTCATGGGCGTGCGCATCGGCGCCGTCTACGGGGTCGCCGACACCTTCTCGGTGACCCCGGAGTACGGAGCACTGCTCGAACAGGCGATCACCTCGATGGCCGCCACCGCCGCCGAGCTGAAGTCCACTCTCCTTGAGCAGAGATTAGGCAAATCCTGAGGCGGCTCAGCAGCTGGACTTGAGCGGACCGCGCCATGCTCAGGCCATGGAGTTCAACACCCCTTATATGGGAACGGATGTGCCCACTCTCACCGGCGCGGTCACCGTCCCCGACGATCCTCGCGGCCTGGTCTCCGACCGGGCGACGGTGGGCTGTGTGATCCCCGCCTACAACGAGGGGGAGAGCATCGCCGCGGTGCTCGACGCGCTCTTGACACAGACCCGGCCGCCCGATGTCATCCATGTGGTCGTCAACAACACGACCGACGACACCGTCGAGGTCGCCAGCCACTACGCGGGTATCCACGCGCGAATGACCGCCGAGGGAGAGCAGATCATCGAGATCTTCGTCCACGACATCGGCGAGAACAAGGATAAGAAGGTCGGCGCGCTCAACTACGGCTTCTTCCTCGTCGAGGGCTATGACTACCTGCTGGGCGTCGATGGCGACACCACGCCTGAGCCCACTGCCACCGCCGAGCTGCTGGCCGAGATCGAGAGCGACGGCCGCATCGGCGGCATCTCCGCGATCTACTCGATCGATGACACTGCGCTGAGCGCCCCGATGGAGAAGTTCCTCGTCGCCGGACAACGGGCTCAGTTCGCGGCGTTCAACATGCAGAGCCTTCTTCGCGGCCGCAATATCGCGGTGTTGGGCGGGCAGTTCTCGATCTTCTCAATTCAAGCGCTGCGCGATGTGATGCGCGAATCCCATCAGGACACACCGTGGGTGAAGGACAGCGAGGTCGAGGACTCGCTGTTGTCGCTGCAGATCAAGAGCGCCGGCTATCTCACGAAGATCAGCGCCACCGCGCGCGCACATGTTGGCGGCATGCCGAACCTTCGCGCCCTGGACGGCCAACAGGTCAAGTGGAACTACGGGGCGATCGAGCTGATGTGGCCCGGGCAACGCGGCGACACGAAGGGGCAGCCGTTCCATCCCAACCTTCGGATTCGCTGGTTCGAACTCGTGTCGATGCTGCTCAACATCCTGACGCGCGCCATGTTCATCACCCTCGCCTTGTGCTCGATTTCTATCGGAGCCTTCGTCTTCCAGTGGTGGTGGCTTCTGCCGCCGGCCGTCGCGACCATCCTCAACTACCGTGTCGCGCGGTCGATGAAATATCGCAACCGACGAGACACCTTGTTCGCGTTATTGATCATTCCGGCCGAGGCCTATATGTGGGTGCGCGTCGGTCACTTCGTTCGAGCGTGGGCCAAGTTCTTCACCAATGCGCAGACCGATAACTGGGCAGCACAGGCACGAGCGGAGCGCGGCGCGGGCCACGGGCACCTTTATCCGTATGCCGTGGCGCTCATCCTTCTGGCAGCCACTTTCGCGGCGTGGACACAACTGTCGCTGGGACTGCAGTCGGATATCCTTGCCTACGCGTGGCCGGTGCTCGGCATCATCACGATCGCCCAGACCGCATGGATGGGTATGAAAGCGCTCCGCAACTACCGCGGCTTCACCGTCTGATCCGCCACCAGCCGTACAGGACAATGATGACTACCTTGATTCACCGCTTGACGCTCGCCAGCTGTTCGTTCGCCGTCCTCGTCGCTCTCTCGGGCTGCGGGATCTTTCCCGATGACGAGGACAAGACGTCCCCGACCCCCGCGGCCAGCGCCTCGGCGTCCCAGCAGGTCTTCGATTCAGAGTTCACGCACGACGGCACCTTCCAATCGCACAACACGACGAGCGATGTCGACTACGTCTTCACCATCTGGCCGACCAAGTCCACCCCACGTACCAATGACTGGTTCCCGCTCGGGGACAAGAACTTCTCGTTCACCTTCCAGGCCTACGACATGAGCCGCGACTTCCGCGACCCGTTCTCGTCCAAGCGGCAGACCTTCCTGCAGCACATCAAGGTCACCTCGACGATCACGAGTGAGTCGGGCAACGTGACCGATGGCCCCTATACCCTCGACGCCAGCGCTCCCTCGATCACCTTCGATCCCGAACCGGTCACCAACCAGTGGGGCATGCAGGTGACATCGCCCAAGGGCTCCTTCGAGCTGCGCAATCAGACGATCGGCGATCTACCCGAGGACACGGTCGGGATCACCCTCCGCTTCGAAGCGACGGTGTGGACGGAGAACACCGCCGGCAAGCCCGACGTGACCCCGCAGGTGATCACCCAGGAGGTGCCGATCGCGATCTTCGCCTCCGACACCCCGACCGAACAGCAGGAGATCGCCGAGAACGCGAACTGAGATCGCGTGTCCGGCGGACCCGGCCAGTGATCGAGGGAAATCCCGCGGCGGTGATCTACGCAACCCTCACGCACCGCAGCGGTGGTCTGGACACCTCTCAACGGCCTTGAGAGGTGCGTAAGCCACCGCCCGATGAAATTGAGGGGTGTGTGAGCCACCGCCCGGTGAGGGGATCAGTCGGCGGCCATCCGGTAGCCGACACCGCGCACCGTCTCGATCCAGCGCGGGGTGGCACTGGAATCGCCGATCTTGCGGCGCAGATTGGCCATGTGCACCTCGATGGCGCGCTTGTCGGCCTCGTTGACGAAGTACGAGGTCACATAGTCCTGTCCCCGCAGGGCCAGCACGAGGTCCGCCTTGCTGCGCACCCGGCGTCCCGAGGACAGCAGGATGTACAACAGGTCGAACTCGGTGCGGGTGAGGTCGATCCCTCGTCCCTCGACGGTCACGATCCTGGTCTCGGGATCCAAGGTGAGCCCGCGAACCTGGAGTGCTCCGTGCATGCCGGATTCCGTCCCCGCACCCGCCTGCGGACTCGTGGCGGCGATATTGCGCGCCGAGACCGGGGCGGACGCCGCCGAGCCCACAGCCGGCTCTGCTCCTTGGGGCTCAGGCGCCGGGCGTGCGGGGTCCGCGCGGTGATGCGGCGGCGCGGCGGGAGAGGTGTACGTCGGTGGCGTGCGATCCGGCGGCGAGGCGGCCGCAGGGGCGGAAGGCTCCACGGCTGGGCCCGCGACACCCGCGCGCTGGCGGGGACGGCGTAACACCGCCTCGATCCGCGCGCGCAGCTCACGCGGACGGAATGGCTTGACGAGATAGTCGTCCGCCCCGGCCTCCAGCCCCTGGACGACGTCGATCTCATCGCCCAACCCGGTGAGCATGATGATGTACGTCGAGCTGAACTCGCGCAGACGCTTGGCGGTGGCGAAGCCGTCCATGCCGGGCATCGTCACGTCGAGGGTCGTGATGAGAGGGTCGTACTGTCTTACGAGCTCGATACCGTCCGCTCCGTTGGAGGCGCTGAGCGGCTCGAAGCCGCTGCTCTCCAGCACGGTCTTCAGCAGATGGCGGATGTCGGGATCGTCCTCGATCACGACGACACGGCGCTGCTCCTGGCTCGACATGGGCTCACAGTATCAACGCGACGGAGTCAACCGGCCGGTTTCCGTCTCGGGACGCCGGAAGCACCGTCCACGCCGGCTCACCAGCCGGCCGCGCGGGCGAGCTCGGCGGCACGATCGTTCCACCAGGTCCCGGCGGGCGGTCCACCGCGGCAGGTGCCGTCGCTCTCGCCCGGGGGCTTGATCCAGAGTCGCGCGTCGAGACGGCCCTCCCCCGCTCCGGGGCGTTGGCCGAGCGCCCGCCCCGGCGGGTTGCACCATTCATCGGAGGCTCCAGCGCCGCTGCGCCCGGTATCCATCACATAGTGCACCCCGTCGTCGAGCAGGTCGGCCAGCCTCTCCGCATAGTCGATCTCATCGGCCTCGCCGTTATAGGCGGCGACATTGACCGAGAAGCCCCGCGCCTCGTCGATCCCGATCCGTCGCAACCGATCAGCCATCGTCTCCGCCGCCACCCAGTCCGAGTGCCCGGCATCGAGATAGGTCGTGACGTCCGAGCGGTCGAGGGCCGACCGGGCGTGGTCGAGGAGGTCGAATCGGGTGTCCGGATCGGGGCACTCGTCCACCATCGCGAGGGCATCGGGCTCGAGCACCGCAGCGACATGACCGGGTGCATGTCCGAGACCGCGCGACGCCCGCTCGACCCAGGTGCGATAGTCCCCCGGCTCAAGACCCCCGGCGGAGTGTCCCCCGGCGCAGTCGCGGCCGGTGATGCCGTAGAGCACGACGACCGCCACGGCATCCTCCTCCGCGGCGGCCTCCGCGATGGTGGCCGCGCGATGCTCGATGGCGTCGAGCCCGCTCACCTCAGGGGTCAGCCAGATCGCGGTGGGCACCTCGGCGACACGGCGCACGATCTCCGCATCGGGGCCCGTAGCCGAATCCGCCGCCGTGCGGGCGAGGGAGTCCGACGCACCGTACAGTCCGGTGTCGACGAAGGGGTTGTGGCGCTGCGCACCTGATCGGCCGAACCAGCCGCGCGGATCCACGTCGAACATGACCAGCGTCGCCAGGAAGGTCACGATGACGAGGATGCTCGTGATGGCGATCGTCCGTGGAGGGATGCTGAGATCTCGAACGCGCACGAGCCACCCTCCCACCACCGTCGGTCGACGGCGCCCGGTACGTCGTCCGTCTCATTATGCCGCGTGACCCCCTCCGGTGGACCACTCCACGCCACACCGTGGTTGACAGCTCACCGCCTGGGGTACGCGTGCGAGTGCAGCGGTCAGCGCAGAGTGGCGGGCAATCCGCGGCGCAGGACCAGATGCGTGACGACCACCATGACGGCCGTCGTCACGATCGCGACCAACCAGCCCGTGGTCCGCAGCGCCAGCACCCCGAAGACCGCCACGAAGAGCGAACCGGCGAGGGCGGCGATCGTCACCGCGACCTCGTCCTCGGGCTCGCGATCATGTGTATAGCCGAGCACCAGCAGCGCGATCACCGTCGTGAGGACACCGCCGACGAAACCGAAGAGCATGAGCACCCCGGCCGCGGTCACCACTGCCTCACGCGGGGCGTCGCGTCCAACCACCACCACGGCAAGGAGAGCGATCAACGCGAAGCAACCCCCAAGTGACACGGCGAGCCGCGCGGCCCCGGGACGCAGGGTCACTCCTTGAAGAGGCTGGTGACCGAGCCGTCCTCGAATACGGCCGAGATCGCCTGGGCGAGCAGCGGAGCGATCGAGAGCACCGTGAGCTTGTCGAACTGCATCTCCTCGGTGAGGGGCAGTGTATTGGTGACGATGACCTCGCGGGCACAGCAGTTCTTCAGTCGGTCGACCGCCGGGCCGGAGAACACGGCATGGGTCGCGGCGATGATGACATCCTCGGCACCGTCGGCCTTGAGCGCCTCAGCGGCCTGCACGATCGTGCCACCGGTGTCGATGAGGTCATCGACCAGGATGCACGTGCGACCGGCCACATCGCCCACGATGCGATTGGCCTTGGACTCGTTCGGACGGGAGATGTCGCGGGTCTTGTGGATGAAGGCCAGCGGCGCGCCACCCAATGAGTTCGCCCAGGACTCGGCTACCTTGATCCGGCCGGCATCGGGCGAGACCACCGCGAGCTGCTTGTCGCCGTACTTCTTCTTGACGTGGCGGGTCAGGATCGGCATGGCCAGCAGGTGATCCACCGGACCGTCGAAGAAGCCCTGAATCTGCGCGGTGTGGAGATCGACGGTCATGAGCCGGTCGGCGCCGGCCGAGAGGAACAGATCGGCCATCAGGCGCGCCGAGATCGGCTCGCGTCCGAGGTGCTTCTTGTCCTGACGGGCGTAGCCGTAGAACGGGAGCACTACCGTGATGCGCTTCGCCGACGCCCGCTTGAGCGCGTCGATCATGATGAGCTGCTCCATGATCGCCTCATTGATGGGCGCGGAGTGGCTCTGGATCACGAAGGCATCGCATCCGCGCACCGACTTGTCGAAACGGACGTAGATCTCGCCATTGGCGAAGTCATAGGCCGTGGTCGGCACGAGCTCGGCCTCGAGGAGCTGGGCGACCTCCTGCGCGAGGGTCGGGTGCGCGCGACCCGAGAAGAGCATGAGGTTGCGGGTCGGTGTGCGCTCACTGAGGCTGCCGTTGGTCACTGAGAGTTCTCTTCCTGCTGTGCTGCGTTCTCCGCGGCCTCGTGGGCCACCGAGCCGGGCCGTCGCCTCGCGACCCACCCGTCCATGATCCTCTGTCCCCCGGCGCTCACCGCGAGTGCCCCCGGCGGAATGTCCTCGCGCACGATCGTTCCGGCACCGGTGAAGGCACCATCGCCGATCTCGACCGGTGCGACGAAGACATTGTCGCTGCCGGTCTTGGCGTGGCGTCCGATGACCGTGCGATGCTTGCGCTCGCCGTCGTAATTGGCCGTGATGGTGCCCGCGCCGATGTTGCTTCCCTCCCCGATCTCCGCGTCGCCGATGTACGAGAGATGGGGCACCTTGGCGCCCTCGCCGATCTGGGCGTTCTTGGTCTCCACGAAGGCGCCGATCTTGCCGTTCGCACCGAGCTCGGTGCCGGGACGCAGGTAGGCGAAGGGGCCGACGGTCGCGCCGGCGGCGATCACGGCATCCGATCCGTGGGCGCGCTCGACAGTGGCACCCTGGCCTATCTCGACATTGCGCAAGGTGGTGTCCGGTCCGATCGTGGCGCCGCCTGCGACGGTCGTGGCGCCGAGCAGCTGGGTACCCGGACGAATGGTGACGTCCGGCGCGAGAGTGACATCGGAGTCGATCCAGGTGGTGGCCGGATCGATGATGGTCACCCCGGCCAACATCCAGTGCCGGGTGATCCGGTCGTTGAGCTCGCGGGCGAGCCGGGCGAGCTGGGCGCGGTCGTTGACGCCTTCGGTCTGCCAGACGTCCTCGAGCACGTGGGCCCCGACCGGCAGTCCGTCGGCGACCGCGAAGCCGACGATATCGGTCAGATAGAGCTCACCTTGCGCGTTCTGGGGAGTGAGCCGGTCGAGTGCACGATCGAGGAAGGCGCCGTCGACCGCGAGGATGCCGCTGTTGATCTCACGAACCGATCGCTCGGCCTCGCTCGCGTCCTTGTGCTCGCGGATGGCGGTGACGGCCCCGTGCTCATCGCGCAGGATCCGGCCGTAGCCGGTGGGATCGCCCACCTCCGCGCTGAGGACGGTGACGGCCCGCGAGCCGGAGCGGTGCTCGGCGAGCACGGCTCCGAGTGTGTCGGCCGCGAGCAGCGGGACATCGCCGTAGGTGATCAGGACCGTGCCCGGATCGGTGCCGTCGGGCAGGGCGTCGAGACCGGCACGGACGGCATCGCCGGTGCCCTTGCGCTCGTGCTGCACGGCGATGAGGGCGTCGGGATCGAGTGCGGTGGCCGCGGTCTCGACCTGATCGCGCTGGTGGCCGACGACGATGACCCTGCGGTCGACACCGAGCTCGCGGACGGCGGCCAGTGCGTGGCCGAGCATGGACCTGCCGCCCAGCTCGTGCAACACCTTGGCCCGCTCGGATCTCATGCGGGTTCCGGCTCCGGCGGCGAGGACGATCGCCGTGACCTTCGCGTCCAATGCGGACTCCTTCGTGTTCGCCGACCCGTTGAGTGTGACGTTTGGACGGTGAGAACCGCGTTTTCGGCGTCCAAACGTCACACTCAACGGGTTCTGTCGTCGCTCCCCGGGTAGGAGTCGAACCTACGTCGCTAATCCTGATTCAAAGTCAGGCGGGCCCTGCCGGCAGACCAACCGGGGAAAGCGCGTCCAGCGTACCGAATACCTCGTGCCGGGGATCGAAGCGGCGCTGGCAAAGAATCTCGACCTCAAGATTCTCGACCCGATAAACTGATTCCATGGACGAGGTCGATCGGATCGTCGCCGCCTGGCGACACGAGCGTCCCGATGCCGATGTCTCCCCGATGGAGGTGCTCAGCCGGGTCAGCCGTCTCTCGCAGTATCTCGACGCGCTGCGCAAACACGCCTTCGCCTCGGTCGATCTCGAGTCCTGGGAGTTCGACGTGCTCGCCGCGCTGCGCCGGGCCGGCGAGCCCTATGAGCTGTCCCCCGGCCAGCTCGTCGCGGCCACACATGTCACCAGCGGGACCATGACCAATCGCGTGGACCGCCTGCAGCGCAAGGGTCTGGTCGAACGGCGTCCGGCCCCTTCGGACCGTCGCGGCGTGCTGGTGCGATTGTCCGAGGGAGGACGAGAGCGCGTCGACGCGGCCCTCGACGCCCTGCTCACCCACGAGCACGAGCTGCTCGCCGGTCTCGATAGCGGTGAACGCGCCACGATCGCCGACCTTCTGCGCAACCTCATCGAGCCCTTCGCCGGCTCCTCCGACTGATCTCCACAGACGTCATGGAGGACGGATGATGATGCGTAAGGGTTGCTACCGCGACCTGAGTGCATCGACGTTCGAACAACGAGGTACGGACGATGATGCGTTGTGTCGGCTATGGCAGCCGTAAGGCATCATCATCGGTCCCGATGCTGACTAGTCGAGGGATTCGGAGAGCTCGAGCCAGCGCTCCTCGAGGTGGGCGATCTCGTCCTCGACCGTGCGTAGCTCCTCGGTGTGGGTCTGCAATCCCTCGTAGTCGCTCTGGTCGTGCGCGGCCAACCGCTCGTGCAGAATGTCGACCCTGGCGGCGAGCCTCTCCATCCGACGTTCAACGGAGGCGATCTCCTTCTGCACGGCCCGCCGCTCGGCACCGGAGAGACCCGATTGCTCCTCGACGACGGTGTCGCGCGGTGCTGACGAGGCGAAGTCGCGGGCCTGGTCCTGTCGCTCGCGCAGGGCCAGGTACTCGTCCACGCCTCCGGGAAGATGGCGGAGTCGGCCGTCCAGGATCGCGTACTGCTGGTCGGTGACCCGTTCCAGCAGATAACGGTCGTGCGACACCACCAGGAGCGTGCCCGGCCAGGTGTCGAGCAGATCCTCGATGGCTGTGAGCATGTCGGTGTCCATGTCATTGGTCGGCTCGTCGAGGATCAGGACATTGGGCTCGGCGAGCAGGATGAGCAGCAGCTGCAGACGCCGGCGCTGACCGCCCGAGAGATCCTTGATCGGCGTCGAGAGCTGTTGCGTGCGGAATCCCAGCCGCTCCAACAGCTGTCCAGGTGTCAGCTCTTTGCCGCCTGCGACATAGGTGGCGCGCTGGCGGCCGACGAGGTCGCTCACCCGCTCCTCGGCCACATCGTCCAGCTCGTGCAAGGACTGGCTCAGCACCGCCACCTCGACGGTCTTGCCCCGCTTGACCCTGCCGCGGCTGGGGGCCACAGCGCCGGTGACGAGACCGAGCAGGGTCGACTTGCCTGCGCCGTTGACGCCGAGGATGCCGGTCCGCTCCCCCGGCCCGATCCGCCACTCGATATCGCGCAGCACCGGGCGTCCGTCGGGGAGATCGACCTCGACACCGAGCAGATCGACCACGTCCTTGCCCAGTCGCGCCGTGGCGAGCTGGGTGAGCTCCACCCCGTCGCGGACCGGCGGCTCACGGCTGATCAGCTGATTGGCGGCATCGATCCGGAACTTGGGCTTGGAGGCGCGCGCGGGCGCCCCACGGCGCAGCCAGGCCAACTCCTTGCGCATCAGATTCTGCCGGCGGGCCTCGCTGGCGGCGGCCTGTCGATCACGTTCCACGCGCTGCAGCACATAGGCCGCGTATCCGCCCTCGAAGGAATCCACCGTCCCGTCGTGGACCTCCCAGGTCGTCGTGCACACCTCGTCGAGGAACCACCGGTCGTGGGTGATGACCGCCACGGCACCACTCCCGGCGGGCCACCGCTGCTGAAGGTGACCGGCTAGCCAGACCACGGCATCGAGGTCGAGATGGTTGGTCGGCTCGTCCAGCACCAGCACATCCCAGGAACGCACCAGCACGCTCGCGAGCGCGACCCGCCGGCGCTGTCCGCCGGAGAGCTCGCCGATCCGCGCTTCCCAGGCGACATCGGGCGGCACGAGGCCCGCCACGATGTCACGGGTGCGGGCATCGCCCGCCCATTCATGTTCGGGGGCATCGCCGACGACCACGTCGCGCACGGTCGCCTCGGGGTCGAGGACGTCGCTCTGATCGACGTAGCCGACCCGCAGGTCACGGCGCCAGGTCACGCGTCCGGCGTCCGGCTCCAGCTCACGGGCGAGGACGCGCAGCAGGGTCGACTTGCCGTCGCCATTGCGGCCGACGACGCCGACCCGATCGCCCTCCGCCAGACCGAGGGTGACATCGCGAAGCACCGGTCCTGCCGTCGGGAAGGCCACCTGGACCTTCTCGGCGACGATGAGCGGTGGCATCAGCGCACCACCTTCGCTCCCGGCCTGGGTCCCGCGGCCGTCATCACGACATCGGCCACCTCCGCGCCGCGGAGGATCTCAGCGAGATCATCTGCGGCGAACTCGTCGCGTGCCAGGAAGGCCAGCGTGGGTCCCGAGCCGGACACCAGCCCACCGACGGCCCCTGCCTCGAGGCCGAGGGCGAGCACACCCGCCAGCTCTGGACGCAGCGCGAGAGCCGCGTCGGAGAGGTCATTGGCCAGCGCCCCGCCGAGCACCTCCGGATCGCCGTCACGAAGCGCCTCGAGCACATGCTGCGTCGCCTCCCCGAAGGTCCCCGATCGTCCGCCGAGGCGGTCGTGCTCCTCATAGACCTCAGGAGTCGACATGCCCTCGGTGAAGGTGGCGAGGACCCAGTGGAAGTGACCGCGGGCGAGCACCGGGGCGATCTGCTCACCGCGGCCGGTCCCGACCGCGGTCGACCCGTGCAGCAGGAAGGGGACATCGCTGCCGAGCTCCGCGGCGATCGGCTCCAACTCGGCGCGGCTCAGGCCGCCCTGCCAGGCCTCATTGCACGCGACCAGTGCCGCCGCGGCATCCGCGGAACCGCCGGCCATCCCACCGGCGACCGGAATGCCCTTGTGGATCAGGAGGTCGACACCGAGTTCGGGCCGGCCGAGATGCGCACGAAGCCGGTCCGCCGCCCGGATCGCCAGATTGCGCTCGTCGCGGGGGACATCGGTGCGTTCGCGCAGCGAATCAGCATCGAGCACGCGCACCGCGAGCACCGCATCGTCATTGGGAGTCGCCGTGACCTCGTCGTACAGCGATACGGCGTGGTAGACCGTCGAGAGCGCATGGAAGCCGTCGGGCCGGCCCCCGCCGACCTCGAGCACGAGGTTGATCTTGGCCGGAGCGCGGACGGTGACGGGGAGCACTGCACCAACCTACGGCACCCGAGGATTTCTGCGAGACGTGGTGAGCCGCTCAGTTCGTTGATCGACAACCACGACGACTGGAACCCGGCCCCGCACATCAGTCATCCGGTGCTGCGCGCCTCGCTGCGCACGGTCAACGCCACGCCGACCCACGTCGCCCCGAGCAGCACGGCGTAGATCCCGGTCATGAGGACGAGCGTGCCCGCCCCAGCGACCGGATCGAGGGTGAACAGCAGACCGAGCAGCACGCTGAGGATGCCCGAGACGAGGGTCCAGCCCCACGCGCGACCACCGTCGCGGCGCCCTTCGATGGCGCCGAAGATCGCGAAGAACCCGGTCACCAGCGCCCAGGCCGCGATCACGAGCACCATCGCCAGCAGTGTGGTCTCGGGGTACCGCAGGGCGACGACGCCGATGACGATACCGAGCAGGCCGTTGAAGACCACCCAACCCCAGGAGGTGCCGCGGGTCGCGACACCTCCGACCACCGCGACGATGCCGTCGACGACGCTGAAAACACCGAAGATGATGAGCAGCGCGGCGAGCGTGCTGACCGGTGCCACGATGGCCACGACGCCGAAGATCAGCGCGAGGACGCCACGTGCCAGCATGAGCCACCAGATCGTCGTCGCGAGTGAGCGAGCCGGCGAAGAATCGGCGACGTGGGACATGGGGGCCTCCCGGAGATCGGACGGAAACTACGTGTCGCTACACGGAGCGTACGCCGTCTCAGTCCGTGAATGCGGCAAGCCGCGCGAAATCCCCGACGGTCAGCTGCTCGCCTCGCGCCCGAGGATCGATCTCCGCCGCCCGTAGCACACGTTCAGCCGCCTCTCCCCCGCCGAAATAGGACGAGAGCGCCGCGCGCAATGTCTTGCGTCGCTGCGCGAAGGCAGCATCGACCAGCGCGAAGGTCCGTCGCCGATCCGCCTCGGGAGGCGTCCGGCGGGTCACGCGGACGAGCGCCGAGTCGACATTCGGCACGGGCCAGAAGATGGTCCTTCCCACCGTCCCGGCGAGTTGCACGTCGCCGTACCACCGCGCCTTGACGCTCGGCACCCCGTACGTGCGCGAGCCGGGCCCCGCGGCCAGCCGATGGGCGACCTCCGCCTGGACCATGACGAGCACCTCGCGCAAGGAGGAGAAGGTCTCCAGGAAGTGCAGGAGTACCGGCACCGACACGTTGTACGGCAGATTGGCGACGAGCGCGGTCGGCGCGGGCCCGGGCAGGCTGTCGACACGCAGAGCATCGGCGTGGACGATCTCCAGTCGATCGGTTCGCTCGGGGGCGAACTCGCGCACCGTCCGCGCCAGCCGGCCGACCAGGACATCATCGATCTCGACGGCTGTGACGTGAGCGGCCACCTCAAGCAGGCCGAGTGTGAGCGAGCCGAGGCCGGGACCGATCTCGACGACGGAGTCGCCTCGATCGATCCCGGCCTCGCGCACGATCCGGCGGACCGTGTTGGCATCGGTGACGAAATTCTGTCCCCGTTGCTTGGTGGGTCGGAGCCCCACCTCCTCGGCGATCCTGCGGACATCGCCGGCGCCGAGCAGGCGGACGGGCTGCGCCTCTGTCAGAGCAGTCCCAGCTTCCGTGCGCAGGCGGGCCACTGGCCCCACCCCGAACGCTGCTGCAGGATCGTCGCGCGGTGGATCTGCTCCTCGCGGCTGTTCTCGTGCGGGAGCCCGGCGCCCCCGACCGAACGCCAGGTCTGCGCGCTGAACTGCACGCCGCCGTAGTAGCCATTGCCGGTATTGGCCGCCCAGTTGCCACCCGACTCGCACTGCGCGAGCCGGTCGAACACGCTGTCGCCAGGCACGGCGGGAGCATTCGAGGTGATCTCGGGCTCCTTGGTGCCGTGACGCTCAACCCGCGACACGGGCTCGCGGACCGTGCTGCGCGAGACGACCTCACGCTCCCGGACTTCACCATCGGCCAGCACGAGGTTGACCTCCTCGGAAGCCTCACCGGCCTCGCCCTCGGTCACGACCTCCTTCTCGCCCTTCTCGAGCTCGCCGTCCTCGGTGACCTCGGTCTCGAAGTCGATCGGAACGGACTCGGTACGCGTGATCTTCTCGATGCGCACGACCTTCAACGCGGTGTCGGCGGCGACGAAGCTCTCGAGGCCGGGATCGACCTCGTCATCCTCGTCGAGCTTCACGCCGGCCTCATCGAGCACATCGCCCACGGTCGGCTTGTTGGTCTCGATCTCGTTGCTCTCGCCATCGGCGGTCACGGTGAGGGTCTTGGGATTGCTGACGACGATCTCCTCACCGAAGCGGTTGATCGTCTCGTCGGCGTCCGACGAGAGGTAGGCACCCTTCTCCGGTGCGACCTCCAGGTCGTCGAGCAGATCGCCGACCGTGGTGGCGTAGCTGATCTCATCGGTCGACTCACCGTCGACGACCACGGTGACGGGCTTGGCGTACCGCACCGTGACCGTGTCATTGTTCTGCACCGTCTCGTCCAACTCGTGGGAGAGCTTGTCCTCCTGGCGGGGCTCGACGCCCTTGCTCGTCAACAGCTCGTCGACCGTCTCCGCGGACGTACGGGTCTCGGTGACGACACCGTCGACATCGAGCGTGACGCGCTTGTCGAAGTCGGCCGCGGCGACGAGCCCCGCCGTCGCCATCAGGACGACCAGCACGGCCGCGACCATCTTCAGCACGTTCTTCGGATGAATCTCAGGAACCGAAAACTGCACGAATCAAACCTCGAAAAATCTCATCGACAACCTGTCCACCTTGAACGAGGCTGCCACGGCCCGTCAAGTCCGCTGACCACCATGCGGGGCCCACGGGCCACCGAAGGCACGACTCGTGTTCTCGTCGATCTGCCGACACAGCGACTCGAGATCGGCATCGAGGACATCGGCGATGAGACGGACGGTGTGGGGCACGAGGAAGGAGGCATTGGGCCGTCCGCGGTAGGGCTCCGGGGTCAGGAACGGAGCATCGGTCTCGACTAGGACACGGTCGGGCGGCGTGACCCGCAGCGCGTCGCGGAGGTACTGGGCGTTCTTGAAGGTCACCGTGCCCGCGAAGGAGAGGAATGCCCCGCGTTCGAGGCATTCTCGCGCGAACTCCGGTCCACCGGAGAAGCAGTGCATCACGACGCGATCGGGGATCCCGGTGTCGTCGAGGACCCCGAGGACGTCCTCGTGCGCATCGCGATCGTGGATCACGAGTGTTCGATCGTGGCGCCGGGCGATGGCGACGTGCGCGCGGAAGGATCGCTGCTGGCGCGGACGTCCCTCCGGCCCGGTGCGGAAGTAGTCGAGACCGGTCTCGCCCACGGCGCGGACGGCCGGATCGGCCGCCAGCTCGTCGATCCGCGAGAGTGCGCTATCTAACATCGGATCGTCCAGACGAGCCGCGTCATTGGGATGCATCGCGACCGCGGCGACGATCGCCGGGTGTTCCCGCGCGGTCTCCACGGCCCACTCGCTGCTCTCCAGGTCGCAGCCGACCTGCACGATGCGGGTGACACCGACGGCGGCGGCGCGATCGAGGGCCTCCTCCACCGGGATCAGCAGACCGCCCTTGATCCGATGATCGAGGTGACAGTGATTGTCGACGACCGGAGACGGCAACGGCGCGGGCGCCTCCGGCCACCCTTCGGTCACCGTCATCGCATGACCTCCGTGGCTGGATCGCCGAGGCTCATGCCTGGTCCAGTTCGATGCGGGGAAACAGCGAGGGCACCTTGGTGATGGTGGTGCCCGCCGGGAGCTGCCCCCATCGTCCGGCATCGGCGAGCGGCTGGTCGGCGAGCGCGCCGAGCGGTCCCTCGGCGCCGAGGGACTCCCACAGTGCCGCGCACGCCTTGGGCAGCACGGGATTGAGCACGACCGCGAGCACCCGCAGGCCCTCCGCGGCGGTGTTGAGGATCGTGCCCAAGCGCTCGCTCTCGGTGCCGTCCTTCGCGACCTTCCACGGCGCCTGCTCAGTGAGGTAGCCGTTGAGCGACTCGACGATGCGCCAGACCTCGTTCATCGCATCCTGGGGTGCCACCCTCTCGATCGCCGCGTCCGCCGCACCGACCGCGGCACCGATGTCGTCGATGAGCGCCATCTCCGGCTGGCTCAACGGCCCGGCCGCGGGCAGCTGTCCGCCGTGGTACTTGCCGATCATCGCGGCGACGCGCGAGGCGAGATTGCCGAAGCCATTGGCCAGCTCGGCGTGATAACGCGCCCCGATGTCCTCCCAGGAGATCGACCCGTCGCTGCCGAAGGTCAGTGCGCGACTGAAGTAGTAGCGATAGGCGTCCGAGCCGAAGGTCTCGACGATCTCATCGGGGTGGATGCCGTTGGCCTTGCTCTTGGACATCTTCTGCCCGCCCACCAGCAGCCAGCCGTGTGCGAACACGCGGTGCGGTACCGGCTGGCCGGCCGCCATCAGCATCGCCGGCCAGATGACGGCGTGGAAGCGGGCGATGTCCTTGCCGACGATGTGGATGTCGGCGGGCCACAGCTCCTCGAAGCGGTCGGGATCAACCCCGTAGCCGGCGGCCGTCACGTAGTTGAGCAGTGCCTCGATCCACACGTACATGACGTGGGACGAGTCCCAGGGGACGGGAATGCCCCAGTCGAAGGTGGAGCGCGAGATCGACAGGTCCTTCAACCCTCGCTTGACGAAGGAGACGATCTCATTGCGCGCCGACTCGGGCTGGATGAACTCCGGGTGCTCCTCGTAGAGCGCGAGTAGGCGGTCGGCGTAGTCGCTGAGCCGGAAGAAGTAGTTCTCCTCGGTCATGTACTCGACGCGGCTGCCGTCGAGGGCGGAGACCTTGAAGCCTTCGTCATCACCCTCGCCGTCGTGGACGTCGTCGTCGCCGACGAACTCCTCGCTGCTGACGCTGTACCACCCCGAGAAGCCGCCCTTGTAGACCGCGCCGCGGTCGTAGAGGTCCTGCCAGAAGGCCTGCGCGCCTTTCTCGTGACGCTCCTCGGTGGTGCGGATGAAGTCGTCATTGGCGATGTCGATGGTGCGCAGCATCGGCTTCCACTCGTCCTCGACGAGCCGGTCCACCCATTCCTGCGGTGAGACGCCGTTGGCATCGGCCTTGCGCAACACCTTCTGACCATGCTCGTCGACTCCCGTCAGATACCAGACCTTCTCCCCGCGCTGACGGTGCCACCGCGACAGGATGTCGCCCATGACCGTCGTGTATCCGTGCCCGATGTGCGGTGCGTCGTTGACGTAGTAGATGGGCGTCGTGACGTAGAAGGTCCGGTCGGTGGCCATACGTCCCAGTCTAGTGAGGCCCGCCCCGGACCGAGATGTGCTCCCGCTTCGTCGACCGGATGGGCACCGCGTCGATGGAGCGTGAGCACATTTCGCTCCGACGTGGGGCGCGCCATACTCGCTCCGCTCGATTCCCCGACACTCGTCATGGACCATGGATCAGTTGGCCCTTTTCGGGTGGCACACGACGATGAAGGCTGAGCATGCAGATCGAGACCCACGACGTCACGGTGGACGGGCCCCACACCGTGTTGCTGCGCCCCACGACGCTGACCGCGACGAGCCGCGAGGTCGCCCTCGTCGAGGGTCCTCCGGGCACGGGCCACACTGCCCTCTCGCTGGTGCTCGGCGGACGGTTGCGACCCGACGCCGGGACCGTGTTGCTGGACGGAGCGGTCGATGACCAGGGGTTACGCGAGCGCGTCGCTCTCGTCGACGTGCCGGATGTGTCCGAGCCCGATGACGTCATCAGACTGTCGACCGTCGTCGGCGAGGAGCTCGCGATGGCCCGCCGGACCGCCAGTCCGGCCGCCGTGCGCGCCTGGCTCGACCACCATGACGCGCTCGGCTGGCACGGCGCGCGGGTCGAGGACGTCCCCGGCTCCGTGCGGATCCATCTGCTGAGCGAGCTGGCGGCATTGCGACGCGGCATCGAGGCGCTGGTGATCTGCGCGCCGGACCGCTACGGCACGCTCAGCGATGAGGCCTACGAGGTCGCGGCACGGATCGCGCGCCGCGACCTCGTGGTGGTGCTCCAGCTCATGACGGCAAGCGTCCGCACGCTCGGCCTCCCCGCCGTCCACCTCGGCAATACCGCCGCCGGCGCTTCTGAGGAGATCGCATGACCTCGATCCGCATGGCCGTCAGCGAGTTCCGGAGATTGACTGCCGGGCGCATGCCGGCCCTCGCCATCCTCGCCATCACTCTCATCCCGACCCTCTACGCATCGCTCTACCTGTGGGCGAACCACGACCCCTATGCGAAGCTGAGCCAAGTCCAGGCCGCGCTCGTCGTCGACGACGTCCCCGCGCAGTCCGAGCAGAGCGGCGAGATCCACGCCGGCCGCGACGTGGCACACGACCTGCGCGAGGACGGCTCCTTCGACTGGCAGGAAGTCAGTGACGCGGAGGCCCGTCAGGGCGTACAGGACGGCACCTATCTGTTCGCACTGACGATCCCGCGCGAGTTCTCCTCCGCCCTGGCGTCGACCGCCGACTTCGAGCCGAAGAAGGCCGAGCTGACGCTCACGACCAATGAGGCCAATAACTACCTGTCGACGACCATCGCCGACCAGGTCCTGTCCCAGGTCAGCGGCTCTATCGCGCAGAATGTGAGCGAGCAGGCGGCCAGCGCCTTCCTGCTCGGCTTCTCCACACTGCACGATCAGCTGCTCCAGGCCGGTGACGGAGCCCAGCAGCTGGCCGACGGGCTCGTCGAGGCCGAGAGCGGCGCGGGACAGCTGCGTGATGGTGCGGGCGAGCTGGTGTCGGGGCAGCAGCAGCTGCTCACGGGCCAGCAGCAACTCGCTTCGGGCATCGACCAGGCCGCCGGTGGCGCCGGTGAGCTGGCCGACGGTGCGGCCGCGTTGGCCCCGGGAGCACGTCAGGTCGCCGACGGAAACGCCCAGATCGCCCAGATCGGCGACGAGATCGCGAATGCCTCCCAGACGGCGAACGGCGATCTCGACACGATCCGCGCCGATATCGTCCAGCAGCTCGACGCGGCGGGCATCACCGATCCGCAACGCCAGCGGATCCTCGACTCCCTCGACGGTTTCCGCCAGCCGCTCGATGATCTGAACGAGCGGGTCCAGTCGACCTCCGGACAGCTCGATCAGCTCGCTTCCGGTTCACGCCAGGTGGCCGACGGGGCCCAGCGGCTCGCGGACGGCTCGGCGAGCCTGGCCGATGGGATCGGCACTGCGCGGTCGGGATCGCAGCAGCTGGTCAGCGGCCAGCAGGAGGCGCTGTCCGGCGCACAGCAGTTGCAGAGCGGGGCCGGTGAGCTGGCCGACGGGATCGGCACGGCGCAGTCGGGAGCCCAGGACCTGGCCGACGGGCTGGCGGACGGCGTCGCCTCGATCCCCTCGCTCGACGAGCGGAGGCGTGACGAGACCGCTCAGACGATCGCGTCCCCCATCGCGACGGACGACGTGTCCCAGGCCTCGGCCGACTCCTACGGCGCCGGACTCGCTCCGTTCTTCCTGTCCATCGGCGCCTGGGTGGGCGCCTATGTCATGTTCCTGCTCGTGCGACCGCTCTCGAATCGCGCGATCGCGGCGCGGCAGTCGCCATTGCGGACGGCCCTCGGCGGATGGCTGACACCGGCGGCGATCGCGGTGGCGCAGTCGGTGGTGATGCTCTTCGTGGTGCGGTTCGCGGTCGATATCGACTGGGTGCGCGCCGGCTACGTGTCGTTATTGCTGGCACTCGTGTCGGTGACCTTCGTGGCGATCGTGCACACCCTCAATGCCTGGCTCGGCGCCGTGGGACAGCTGCTGGGCCTGGTGCTGCTGGTACTGCAGCTGGCGAGTGCGGGCGGCACCTTCCCGTGGCAGACACTGCCGGCGCCCTTGCAGGTGGTGCACCATGTGCTGCCGATGACCTATGCGGTGGACGGGTTGCGGCACCTCATGTACGGGGCGCCGCTGGACAGTCTGCCGCGGACCATCGCGGTGTTGGTGGGTTATGTCGTCGGCGCTCTGGCCCTGACCTGCGCGGCCGCCTACCGCCGCCGGATCTGGACCGTCTCCCAGATCAAACCCGAGATCGCCCTCTAGCGGCGCGGACCTCCCAGGGCGGTGGCTTACGCACCTCTCAACCACGCGGGCGGTGGGCTACGCACGTCTCGGCGCGGGTGAGAGGTGCGTAAGTCACCGCCTCGAGCGTGGTGGGCGCGTCAGCGGTGGGCGGCGGCGTAGACCGTCTTCTTCCGCACACCGGTCTGCGCCGCGACCTGGGCGATCGCATCCTTGCGGCTCAGCCCGGTCGCCTCGGCCTCGGCGACCAGCTCGGCGAGGGCATCGTCGTCGAGATCGGCCGGGGCGGCCGCCGGAGCACCGGCGACGACGAGCGTGACCTCACCCCGTATCCCGTGCTCCTGCCCGGCGGCCCAGGCGGCGAGCTCGCCGAGCGGGAGCCGGACGACCTCCTCGTAGGTCTTGGTGAGCTCACGGCACAGGGCGGCGGGTCGGTCCGCGCCGAGAGTCTCGCTCATCGCCTCCAGGGTCGGGACCGTCCGGTGCGGCGACTCGAAGAACACCATCGTGCGGCGGTCGGCGGCGAGCTCGGCCAAGAAGCGCGACCGTTCCCCCTGTTTGCGCGGCACGAATCCCTCGAAGCTGAACCGGTCGACCGGCAGTCCCGACAGCGCGAGCGCGGTGAGCACCGCCGATGGGCCGGGAATCGCGGTCACCTGCAGGTCCTCGGCCACCGCGGCGGCGACGAGCCGGTAGCCGGGATCGGACACGCTCGGCATCCCGGCATCGGTGACCAACACGATGGTGCGGCCCGCGCGCAGCTCTTCGATCAGCTCGGCGGTGCGGCGCTCCTCATTGCCCTCGAAGTACGAGACCACCCGACCGGGAACCTCGACGCCGAGGTCGGCGGCGAGACGGCGCAGCCGACGCGTGTCCTCCGCGGCGACGACATCAGCCTCGGCGAGAGCGGGCCCGAGACGACGCGAGGCATCATCGGCTCGCCCGATGGGGGTGCCGGCCAGGATCAACACGCACTCATCTTCGCAGGCCCCCGAACCCGTCGCCCCGGCCCGCTCCGCACATCTCACACCGGTCAGTCCGCGCAACACAGCGTCCCTCGGCACGGCCACTAGGGTGGAGCGCGTGCTGGAGCGAGTGACGTGGCGCGCGTGGTCGTGGATCGTGCCGAGCGCCCTCGCCGTTCTCGCCTTCGTGCTGCGCGTCATCCGACTCGATCGGCCCGATGTCCTCGCCTTCGACGAGACCTACTACGCCAAGGACGCCTGGTCACTGCTCCAGTTCGGCTACGTCCGCGACTACGTCGACGATGCGAACGACCGCATCGAGGCCGGGAACCTGAACGCCCTCTTCAGCCCGGATCCGGCATGGATCGTGCACCCCGACGGCGGCAAGTGGTTCATCGCCCTCGGCGAGTCGATCTTCGGCATGACCCCGTTCGGTTGGCGGATCAGTGCCGTGATCGCCGGCGCGCTGACCGTACTGGTACTCGCACGTCTGCTCATCTCCCTCACGGGCTCCCTGTGGGTGGGCGCGCTCGGCGGCCTGCTGCTGACCCTCGACGGCGTGCACTTCGTCATGTCCAGGCTCGCCCTGCTCGACATCTTCCTGACCTTCTGGCTCGTCTGCGCCATCGCGTGTCTGGTGACCGACCGAAGACGACTCGGCCACCTGATGGAAGACGGCGGGCGGCCGCGTCTCGGACGACCCTGGCAGCTCGCCGCCGGAGTGTGCTTCGGGCTGGCGATCGCCACCAAGTGGAGCGGACTGTACGTGCTCGCCGCCTTCGGTCTGACCGTGGTGATCTGGGAGGTAGCCGCCCGCCGTCGGATGGCACGCGAGCGGGGTGATCGACCGAGGGCCGTGGTTCCTTCGCTGTTCGGGGTCGGCCTTCCGGCCTTCTGCCGGCTGGTGGTGGTGGCGGGGCTCGTCTATCTGGTGAGCTGGACGGGCTGGTTCTGGCATCGCGGCGCCTATGAGGACCGCTTCGGCCACGGTTACGGGGACTATGCGCCGTGGCCGAGCGTCGAGCATCCGATCGGCGGGCCCCTCGGCGCCGTCCTCGATCCACTGTGCTCCTGGTGGAGCTTCCATGTGATGACCTGGGAGTTCCACACCGGCGACTACCTGGCCGAGAAGAGCCATCCCTACGCCTCGCATCCGCTCGGCTGGCTGCTGCAGTGGCGTCCGGTCGCGGTCGACACCACCACCGATGTGCCCGCTGCGCGGTGCGGGGCCCCGAGTGATTCCAGCTGCATCAGCGAGGTGCTCATCCTCGGCAATCCGATCATCTGGTGGGTCGGCATCGTGGCCATCATCGCCGTGCTCGTCATGTGGTTGCGCGGACGGCACTGGCGGCTGAGCCTTCCGCTGGTGGGCGTCGCGGCGACCTGGCTTCCCTGGTTCGCGAGCACCGACCGTCCGATCTTCTCCTTCTACTCGGTGGCGATCGCACCCTTCCTCATCATCGCGATCTGCCTCGCGGTCCACGGCATGTATCGGCGGGCATCGACACGCGGAATGCTGAGACTGTTCTGGGTCGCGCTCGGCGCGTTCGTCGCCGCAGTCATCGCCGCCTTCGTGTTCTTCTATCCGATCTGGACCGATGTGCTGCTCCCCTACGACACCTGGCGTCAGCGGATGTGGCTCTCGCGCTGGATCTGAGACGATCTCGTCACGACCGACATCACCCGGTAGAGCACCGAGGAGCTGGTGATGACGAACGAGAGCACGGACGAGGCGTTGCTGCGCCGCGCCTGCCGGGACGATGAGAGGGCCTTCGGGGCGCTCTTCGACCGCCATGTCGACGCGGTCTACTGGCAGGCGTTCGGCGTGCTGCGCCACCGCGATGAGGCTCAGGATGTGGCCCAGGAGACCTTCGTGACGGCCTGGCGCCGTCGTCACGACATCACGATCGTCGACGAGTCGGTGCTTCCGTGGCTCCTCGTCACCGCCCGATTCACCGCGCAGAATGTTCGGCGCAAAATCGCTCGTGTGCATCCGGGTGAGCTCCCAGAGGTCGCCGACGGCGCTCGCTCCGCGGACGAGCTGGTCGCCGATGCCGACATCCGCTCGGCGATCGCGGAGGCGGTCGGTCGCCTCACCCCGGTGGATCAACGGCTCTTCGCGCTCTGCCTGGAGGACGACTACAGCTATGCCGATGCCGCGGCCGAGCTGGGCGTCTCCCGCGGCGTGGTCCGCAACCGCCTGTCCCGTCTGCGCAGCCGCCTACGTGTCGACCTTCATTCTGTCCGGGAGGACTCATGACCTCACTCGATGACATCCTCACGCCTGAACGCCGCGAGGAGATCCGGTCGCAGGTTCTCACCGAGGTACGGGCCGATATCGCGGAGCAGGCTCGGCCATCACGAGGACGGATGATGGTGGGGGTGCTCGCCACAGCGGCCGCTCTGGCCGTCGTCGCGGGGATCGGTGTGCAGGTGCTGTCCCTGCTCACGCCGTCCTCGACGGACTCGTCGGTGAGTTCATTGCCCGCTGAGCCACCGGGAGAGGCCGAGAGCGCACCCGGTGGCGAGCAGGAAGGCGATCCGCAGTCCCTGGACCAGGCGGAGCGCGTGGTGGTGACCACCGGCTCTGCCCGGGTGGAGGTCGACGACGTCACGAGCGCGGTGAACGCCGTCGTCGCCTTCGCCTCCGATGAGGACGGCCGCATCGACGCGCAGGAACAGCAGTCGGACGGCCGTGCCGCGCTGACGGTGCGCGTGCCGCCCGATGCGGTCTCCCGGCTCACCTCCCGGCTGGAGGAGCTCGGCACGGTCGAGGACGTGAGCATCTCGCGCTCGGATGAGACGGCCACCGCCGTCGACCTGGCTGCGCGGATCCGTTCGCTGGAGGTGTCCACAGCCCGCCTGGAGGCGATCATGGCCGAGGCGGACTCAAGCCAGGATCTGCTGGCGACCGAGAAGACCCTCGCCGAGCGACAGGGCGAGCTGGAAAGCCTGCAAGCCCAGCGGGCCGCCCTGGAGGGTCGTGCTGAGCTCGCGAGCATCGAGATCACCGTGAGCGAGCGTCCCCGACGCCAGGCGGTGGACCCCGGAGGATTCGTCGGCGGCCTACAGGGCAGCTGGAATGCCCTGACCCGTACGGCCGAAGCCGCGTTGACGGTCGCGGGGGCGCTGGTGCCCTGGTCGCCCTTCCTCCTGGCCGCAGCGGGCCTCTGGTGGTGGTGGCGTCGTTCCCCTGCGTGATCCGGTCCGTCAGAGGCAACGAGCCCAGCCGGCTACGTCCCGGGCTCCGCGATGTGGAGTCGTGCGGTCGAGCGTTACAGCGATCGTCTACGTCGTCGCGTCATCCTCGTCCGCCGTCGGGCAGTGATCGACTGAGCAGCTCCTCTGCGGTCGCCTGCGGTACCGAGAGCGTCACCTGGGTGCCCCATGGGTCATCGACGATGACCGACCGTCCCGTGTCGGCGAATCCGATCCCGCGATGACGCAGCCTGCCCACCAGAGCATCGAGATCCTCCCGGTCCGGCAGTGTGATGGCGACATCGCCAAGGCCCAGCCCGGCGGCGCGTGGGCCCGCACCTGCGCTGTTCCACGTGTTCATCGCCACGTGATGGTGATATCCGCCTGCCGAGGCGAAGAGCGCTCCCGGATACCCCGTCACGGTCGCACCGAATCCGAGAGCCTCTACGTAGAAGTCGTGGGCACGAGCGACATCTCCTACCTGCAGGTGCACATGGCCGACCCTGCCCGACTGCCGGTCGACCGAGCTCAACACGTCCTCGTCGAGATGGGCAGCAAGGTAGGCCTGGGGGTCGAGGTACAGCGTGTCCATCTGGACCTGACCGTTGTCATAGCTCCAGACCTCACGCGGGCGATCGACGTAGAGTTCGATGCCATTGCCTTCGGGATCGGTGAAGTAGAAGGCTTCGCTCACCAGATGATCACTGGACCCGGTGAACCTGCTCCGCGGATCCTTCGCGGCCCGATAGACCGTGGCCGCGAGACTGGCGGCGTCATCGAAGAGGAAGGCGGTGTGAAAGAGCCCGGCCTCGCGCGGATCGATCGCCGGGAGACCGGGCGTGTGCACCAGCCTGACCATCGGAACGTCTCCTCGGCCGAGAACCCGATGCACCTCGCGTCCAATCGCGCGTTCTTCGATCGGCACCAATGCGAGCGCATCGGCATAGTAGGAGCTCATCGTCTCGAGGTCTCCGACGCGCAGGCTGACCGCATCCATGGCGAGTCGTGGCGAGAGCTGGCGTTCGGTGACCTCTTCGGTTGTCTCGGGCATAGTCGGACCTTTCGAGTTCAGAAGCGACGACGTGGGCCGCAGGGGATGTCCGTCGGGACGCCTCGACCGCGCGTCCGTCGACCCGGGTGCTCCGTTCGACGGCCGGGTTGCGCGGCACAGGGTGAGACCTGTGGTCGATACTAGCTCATCTAGTTGATACTTCAACTAGATGAGCCCACCCCGCTTCCCGGGACCCCCGGAGCACACCCCCGCGGACCCCACCTTCAGACAGGAGAGCCAGAGCGGCCGAGTATCATGGCACTGGAATGCCAGCCCGATTCGGCGTCATCAGCCGCCGTAGACTGAAGCCGCGAGGAGCAGATGGCGACACATGAGACGCAGCCGGCCATCGCTCGTCGCAGGCGTACCGGTGTTCCCCGAATCCCCCGCAACGTGGTCCCGCGGCCACGACTGCACCAACTACTGGACGGACCGGAACCATTGGCGGTCGCCCACGGACCGGCCGGGTCGGGGAAGACCGTGTTGGTGGCGGACTGGGTGTCGCTGAGAAATGACGACTGGGCTCTCCTCTGGGTCGATCTGTCCGCTACCGAGCCGGCATTGTTCACCTTCTGGAGGGAGCTTCTCCGGGTAGCGAGCGACTCCGATCTGGTTGATGTCGACCAGCTCGCCCACGGGGTCGAGGATCTCGCTTCACTCAGCGAGCGAGAGGTGCTCTCCAGCCTTCTTCGAACCATTCACCAGCCACTTCTCGTGGTCATCGATGCCCATGAACAGGCGCGCGACGCCTCCGAGGAGATCAGCCGGGCGATACTCACCTTCCTTGCGCCCTTGCCAGACATCAAAGTGGTCGTAGCCACACGATCCCCCGGCCTGCTCGCCTCGGTCCGCACCGCGGCAACGGTCGACGTGGCGCTCATAGGCCCCTCTCAGTTGGCATTCACCGCCGAGGAGACCGCCGCGCTCCTGACGGCAGACGGCGTCCCAGCGGACGCACAAGAGCTCATGCTCCCGCTCTTGGCCGAGGGCCACGCGGTCACCATCCGGAGCGCCTCAGTGGCGATGGCGAGAAGGCTTCGCGACCACCCGCGGGACCGGAGTCAGCTGAGGCAGCGATGGCACGACACACTTCGGAAGGAGATCGAGTCGATTCCCTCCAGCCCGGATGCACGAGCCGTGTTGCGATCCAGCAGCTTGCTCCCTTACGTCACGGTCTCCATGGTCTGTGAGATCACCGGCCTCGGCGAAGACCACTGCGAGCGGATCCTGACGCGGTTCGCGGACGACGGACTCGGGATGTGGACTGAGGTCACGGGCGGGCGGCCGGCATTCCGCTACTCGGACATCGTGCGGGAAAGCGTCGCCGAAGGCGTACGCATCGAGGAGCCGGAATCATCCCGCCGGGTCGCCACTCTCGCTGCACGCTGGATGCACCGAAATGACCAGCCGGTGGAGGCTCTCGCACTCGCTACGGCCACAGGGGATCTGGAACTCGTTCTCGAGCTCGCCATGCCCTCCTTCCCTACGGCCACGGAACCCGAATGGGCCCCCCAGGTACGTGAACTCCTGGCACACCAGCGGCCTGATTGCCTGCGTGAACGTCCTATCGCGGCGATAGCCCTAGCGCTCATGGTCGACGCCGAGCGACGAGGTACCGCCTACGCGCGGATGCTGTTTCCTCAGGCCCTCCTCGCGGCACGCCTCTCCAGGCCCCGGGCCGACCCACTGGACGCCTTCCTGTTGGCCTGCATCGAGAGCTCGGTCGGTCGCGTCACCGGCGATACGAAGCGCGCGCGCCGGGCGATGCGCGAGGCCTGGCAGCTCTACGCCGATCTGGAGCCGTCAGCGGATTTCCCCCTCGGACGACTCGTGCCGACTCTCCTCGCCCAGCTCGGCGTCAGCTCGCTTTCCGAGACCGACTACCGGCAGGCCACGGTGGCTTTCGCCGCTGCGGGGAAAGCGGCCAAGAGCCTGCAACCTCCGGCCCCCGCCGGGCCCCACCAACTGAACACGGTCGTCGCGAAGATCCTCGATGGCGATATCACGGGGGCTCGTCGCCTGATGCGGCAGATCGACCCGGTGGTCCTCGAGAACGGTGAATCCTCCGCGCTGGGGACTCTGTGGAACCTCGGACAAGGCCTTCTGCATCTGGAGGAAGGCCGATTCCGTGAAGCAGAGGTCGCCGCCGCCGCCGTACACGAGAGTCCCAGCGGAGAAGAGTACCGAGCATTGGCTCTCATGGTGCTGATGTTCGCCCGCCTAGCTCAGGGCAGAGCCAACAAAGAAGCCGACAGGATCGCACTCGAACTCAGGCACCATCCCCTCGGCCCCGCGTGGGCGTCGAGCGCTCGACGCGTGGACGACGTTCGCGCCGTACTCCTGCTCGTCGCAGGCCGGCTCGCCGATGTCGAGGCCATCCATCGCGCTCATCCGGCCGATGTCGATGAGCTCGTGCTCTCACGGGCACTCTATGAGATGCAGATCGGTCGCGCAGAGAGCGCCTTTGAGCGGCTCGCGCGATTCACCGTCGACGCGAGGGGGAGCCTGCGGGAGCGCAAGTCTGCCCTGTTGTTCGCCAGCGCCGCGGCAGCACGCTGCGGACGCGACGGAACAGCTCGAGAACTTCTCGGCAAGGTAGCGAGTCTGCGCGAAGCGGCTGGTATGCGTTACCACGGACTGTTTCTGTCTGCCCTCGACCGGCAACGACTGCAGGAGATCGCGCTGGCGACGGAGGATCCTGCCCTCGAAGCGACCCTCCAGGACTACACCGCTCTACCGATCGTCATGCCCAACCCTTCACCGGCGACGCCCTTGACCGAGCGGGAGCGGATCGTGCTCGCTGAACTGACCCGAGGTGGTCCGGCCCAGATCGCCGAGCGTCTCATCGTTTCCCCCAATACGGTGAAGAGTCAGCTGCGGAGCCTGTACCGCAAGCTCGGGGTGACGAACCGTGAAGATGCGATCGCCCGCGCGGTGGAACTCAATCTTCTCGGCATCCAGGCGTAGCCGTCTCCCATCAGCGCCCACGACCTTCCGGGGCTGACGCGTCAGAGCGACGAGAGCATTGGTCGCCTCACATCCGAATATCCGACATTCGCGTGAGGTGCAGCATATGGCCGATCTGCGAGCTCCCCAACGCTGTCCTGGGGTCTGGTCCTGACCGTGGCCGCCCTCGCGACATGGCTGCCCCGCCTGCGTGGTGACCGACCCATCGGCTCGGACGGCTTCCTGACCCATCCGGAACCAGGTTCCGGTTAGAGCGCGTCCACCTCGAACGGGTCGGGCGTCCCGACGTCACCGACCACCGCCGAGACCGCCAGGTAGCCGCGGTGGATGTGCTCCCAGGTCGCGCGATCCACCCGTTCCAGATCTCCCGACTCCACCGCCGCAAGAATCTCACGGTGCTCCTCGTGGGAACTGGCGATGCGTTCCTCGGACCCCAGCAGCAGGTCCCACGGGAAGGCCGACCATAGCGAGGCGATGTGCTCGGACAAGGCCGGCACGCCGCACCGTTCGTAGAAGTGGAAGTGGAAGGCGCGGTTGAGTCTGCGGACCTCCGCAGCATCTCCGAGCCTCGCCGCCGCCTCGATCGAGGCGGCGATGTCACCCGCTGCTCGCAGCTCCAGACGTGAGATCCGCACGGTGGCGCGCTTCATCGCGTACGGTTCGGCGAGTCGTCGCATCACGTAGATGCCGGCCACCCTCGCCGGGTCGACGGAAAGGACCCGCACCCCCCGTCGGGGCTCGGAGATGACGAGCCCCTCCGCCTGGAGGACCTGCAGGGCTTCGCGCACCGGGGTGATACTCACGCCGAACCGCTCGGCGAGCGCGTCCTGGGGCAGTCGCTCACCGCGCGGGTACTCACCGGCCAAGATGAGCCGGCGCAGGGCATCCGCGATCTGGTCCCGCTTGGTCACTCCGGTCGAGTCGTGCTGCATCTTCGCTCTCCTCGTCAGGCTTCTGCCCCGTCGTGCTGCACGTGCCACACCTCGTCGTCAGCTGGGTACGGCGGGGGCGATCCCCAGCTCCTGTAGAATCGCGGCTCCATGCTCGCCCACGTCGGGGATGGGATCCATCCGGGGTTCATGACCCGCGAACGAGATGGGTGGCAGCGTCGCCCGCACCGGGCCGGCCGGCGACGCGACCGTACGCCAGCGGTCCCTACTGCTCAGCTGCGGATGCTCGACCACCTCGTGCAGATCGCGCAGCCGCGCATGAGCGATGCCGGCCTCTTCTAGTCGTCCGGTGAGCTCGGGACCAGTCACGGTCGAGAATCGTTCGACGATCAACGCGTCCAACTCTTCACGATGCCGGACCCGTGCCGCGCCGCTCTCGAACCGGGAGTCTGTGGCCATCTCGGGGGCGCGGAGCACCCCGCGACAGAACGAGCGCCACTCACGCTCGTTCTGCACCGACAGGACGACATTCGTGCCGTCGCCGGCCTCGAACGTCCCGTACGGGGCGATCGCCGCATGGCTGGTACCGGTCCGGGGCGGCGCCTCGCCACCGTACGAGGAGTAGTAGAGCGGATAGCCCATCCATTCGACGAGCGCGTCGAACAGACTCACCTCCAGTGTCGTGCCCACGCCCGTGCGCTCACGCTCGTACAGAGCGGCGAGAATGCCAGAGAAGGCGTACATGCCAGCACCGATATCCGCCACGGGAATGCCGGACTTGGCGGGCTCGGCCTGCGTCCCGGTGATGGAGACGAGCCCCGCCTCGGCCTGGATCAGCAGGTCATATGCCTTGGCGTCGCGCATCGGGCCACGTGACCCGTACCCGTTGATGGAGCAGGTGATGAGACGGTCGTGACCTGCGCGCAGCTCATCCGCGCTCAGCCCGAGCCGATCGGCCGCTCCAGGCGCGAGGTTCTGCACGAACACGTCGGCCTGTTCGACGAGGGCGCGCATGACCTGGAGCGCGGACGGATCCTTCAGGTCCAGGGCGATGCTCTCCTTGGAACGGTTCAGCCAGACGAAGTGACTCGACTGCCCGAGTACTGTCTCGTCGTAGTCGCGGGCGAAGTCCCCGCGACCGGGACGCTCCACTTTGATGACCCGCGCGCCGAGGTCCGCCAGCTGACGTGTCGCGAACGGTGCGGCGACTGCCTGCTCGCAGGAGACCACGAGGACGCCGTCGAGCGGGAGTGCCACGGTGGGCGGGCGAGACGTGGACGAGAACGATGTATTGTGCATGATAAGAAGAATAATGCATTATCAGCCGCGGCCGCTCCTCACGGGCGGAGGCCGAGACCCGGGAGGCCCCATGACCGAGTTCGTCCACACGCCGCTCCTGCCGCGCGGCGAGGACACGACGGAGTACGTCACGCTCGACATGCCCCGACCGAAACTCTCCCGAGCCGCGGGGCGCACCTTCCTCACGGTGCCCGGGGAGACGCTGACGAGCCTGGCCGCGCACGCCTTCGCGGAGATGTCGCATTTCCTGCGCCGCTCGCACCTGCAGCAGCTTCGATCGATCCTCGACGACCCCGAGGCGAGCCCCAACGACCGCTACGTCGCCACGGACCTGCTGCGCAACGCCGCCGTCTCGTCCGGCGGCGTGCTGCCGATGTGCCAGGACACCGGGACGGCCATCGTCATGGCGAAGCGCGGCCGTCACATCCTGACCGACGGGGCCGATGACGAGCACATCTCCCGCGGCATCCACCAAACGTTCGCATCGTTGAACCTCCGGTACTCTCAGCTCGCACCACTGACGATGTACGAGGAGCGAAACACGGGCACCAACCTGCCCGCGCAGATCGAGATCCACGCCGAGGGCGACGCGTCCTACGAGTTCTTGTTCATGGCCAAGGGCGGCGGCAGCGCCAATAAGAGCTTCCTGTTCCAGGAGTCGAAGGCCGTGCTCAACCGCGCGGACCTGTTGCGCTTCCTGACCGAGAAGATCGGTTCGCTAGGGACGGCCGCTTGCCCGCCGTACCACTTGGCCGTCGTCGTCGGTGGAACCTCGGCGGAGTCCGCGCTGAAGACGGCCAAGCTGGCCTCGGCGCGCTACCTGGATACCTTGCCGACCACCGGGGACCGCACCGGACGGGGCTTTCGTGACCTCGAGCTCGAGGAGGATATCCTCGCCATCACGCGCGAACTCGGGCTGGGGGCCCAGTTCGGCGGCAAGTACTTCTGTCACGACGTCCGCGTAGTCCGCCTGCCACGGCACGCGGGATCGTGCCCGATCGCCATCGCCGTCTCGTGCTCGGCCGACCGACAGGTCCTGGCGAGGATCGACGCCGAGGGCGTCCATCTCGAGCAGCTCGAGCACGACCCGGCCCAGTTCCTGCCGGCACCGACGCCCGAGGCCCTCGGCGGGGAGGTCGTCGAGGTTGACCTGAACCGTTCGATGGACGAGATCCGCGAGCAGATCCGCCCGCACCCGGTGGGCACCCGCCTCTCACTGAGCGGGCCGCTCGTCGTCGCCCGTGACCTCGTGCACGCCGAGATCCGCCGACACCTGGCCGACGGCGGCACGATGCCGGACTACCTGCGAAACCATCCGGTCTACTACGCCGGTCCGGCAAAGACCCCCGAGGGGATGGTCTCGGGCTCCTTCGGCCCCACCACGGCGGGTCGGATGGACGGCTACGTGGACGAGTTCCAGGCCGCCGGCGGGTCGCTCGTGATGCTCGCGAAGGGCAACCGCTCTCCGGAGGTGGCGCGAGCCTGCAAACGCCACGGCGGATTCTACCTTGGGACAGTCGGCGGGCCGGCGGCGCGAATCGCCCAGGACTGCATCGCCTCTGTCCGAGTCCTGGACTTCGAGGAGCTGGGCATGGAGGCGGTGTGGCTGCTCGAGGTCCGCGACTTCCCCGCGTTCGTGGTCGTCGACGACCGAGGCAATGACTTCTTCGCCGAAGCGGCCCCACCGCTGCTGTCAATCGGACGCAGACCCCGCTGATCTCCGGCGTTGACAGGGTGACCTGCGGCGCACCAATTGACATTCGAGTGCAATATGAGGAAAGGAAACCTGCGTGCGCGTCGGACGAACCGAGATCAGTAGCACGACGAGGA
Organism: Aeromicrobium sp. PE09-221; assembly: GCF_002174305.1. Taxonomy (GTDB): domain Bacteria; phylum Actinomycetota; class Actinomycetes; order Propionibacteriales; family Nocardioidaceae; genus Aeromicrobium. Next base: position 158,269 of record NZ_MIJB01000032.1, read on the forward strand.
CCGATTCAGCGCCGGCAGCGCTGTGGCCAGCGTCCCCCGAGGAATCGAGCATCGAGTTCCGGCCGGCGCTTCCGGTGGACTGGGAAACCCAGCATGCGCGACTCCGTCGGCTTCCTCGATCACCTGCACAGCGCCCCCGCGGCTCGCGCCATGACGGACCTCCCGCTTCAACCGTGGTGCGACCCGCCGGCGTTCGCCAACCACGGTTCCCTGCGCTCGAGCGACCAGGCGGTCGAGATACCACCGGGGGGCGAGAAGTTCGACTTCGCGCTGAAGATCGGCGCGGTCACCGAAGCATCGTGAGGCGCGGGATCGGGGCATCGTTTGAGGAGCACTCCGGTAGCCGATGGCTCATCGCGCTCGCCAACAACCCGTGGCAGAACGTCGGCCCGCTCACTCCGGGGGTGGGGGCCGGCAGGCCGGATCACTCGCGGCTCGCGACCAATGAACACATCCTGCGCTCGTGCGCAGCAGTGCTGGCACACCGCGAGGCCGAAAAGGAGTCCCGATGAGCACACACGAGGGCCCACTGGCCGGTACCCGCGTCCTCGACCTGTCCACGATGATCGCCGGGCCCCTCACGGCCAGTGTGCTCGCCGACTACGGCGCGGACGTCGTCAAGGTCGAGAACCCGTTGACCGGCGACCCGATGCGACAGTTCGGCGCCGAGCGTGACGGGGAGGGATTGTACTGGAAGTCGCTGAGTCGCGGTAAGAAGAGCGTCGCGCTGGACCTGCGACGGCCACGGGTGCAGGCGCTCGTTCGCTCGTGGGTTCGCCACTTCGATGTCGTGGTGGAGAACTTCCGCCCAGGCACCCTCGAGCGTTGGGGCCTGGCTCCCGACGCGCTTCTGACCTCCCACCCGGGACTCGTGGTGCTACGGGTCACCGCGTACGGCCAGGACGGGCCGTACGCGGACCGTGCCGGCTTCGGCACGCTGGCCGAGGCGATGACCGGCGTGGCGTCTCCGGCCGCTGACGGCCGACGGCCCCTGCTGCCCGACTTTCCGCTGGCCGACGTCATGGCAGGACAGCTTGGCGCGACCGCCGTCCTCTCAGCCCTGCGCGCCAAGGACCGCGACGGCATGGGTGACGTCATCGACCTCGCCATCTACGAGGCGGTCCTGAAGCTGTTGGAGATGCGAATCCTCGACTCCGACGCGAACAAGGACGATGCCCCGGCTGGAAGCGCCTATGGGGCCGTCGCTCCTCGTGGCGCCTACCGGTGCGGAGACGGCGCCTGGATGGCCCTGTCCGGTAGCACTCCCTCGGTCGTGGAACGCCTCCTGCGCACGATCGGCGGTCAGCGACTCGTCGACGATCCTCGTTTCAGCGACAACCTCGCGAGAGTCCGGCACGCGACGGAGCTCGACGCGCTCATCACAGCGTGGTGCAGCGAGCGCACTCGCGACGAAGCGGTCGAGCAGCTCACAGCAGCGGGGTGCGCCGTGGGTCCGCTCGCCACGGTCCGCTCGATGCTCGACGATCCTCAGGTGATCGCTCGCGACTCAGTCCCGGCCGTCGACGACGAGCATTTGGGCACCCTGCGGATGACCAACGTCTTCCCACGGTTCGGTGTGCACGGCTGCCGCCTTCCGGCTCCCGGCCCCCGCGAGGTCGGAGGCCACACGCTCGACGTACTCTCCAGCGACCTCGGACTCGACCGTGCCGACCTCACCCGCGAGTTGGCCGACGACCATGTCGCGCCCAGCATGAAGGGACAGCGATGACGCCGCCCCACACGGTCGTCCACGCCGCCCACCTGTTCGTGCCCGCCGTCCGTCCCGACCTCGCCTCGAAGGCCGCCGGCTCGGCGGCGACGGCCGTCATCCTCGACCTGGAGGATTCGGTCCCTGTCGAACAGAAGGCACGGGCCCGCGACGCGCTCGGCACGATGGCCGAGACGCTGGCCGCCCAGGGCAAGCACGTCATGGTGCGTCCGAACAATGAGCCGGACCTGCTGTTCGATGACGTCGACGCGGCTCTGGACGCCGGCGTGCGCGGCATCGTCCTGCCGAAGACGGAGTCCGTCGACCAGTTGCACGAGCTCGATGAGTACCTGCGCGCCCGCGAGGCGTCGATGTCCGGTGCGCTGGAGCGGATCGGCCTGGAACTGCAGATCGAGTCGGCCCGCGGGCTGCTGGACGCGCCGCGCCTCTCGGAAGCACTCGAACGGACCCAGGCGATGATGCTCGGGGTCGAGGACTTCGGCACTGACCTGGGGGTCGATCCTCAGGATCCGGAGGGTGACTTGCGCTGGGCACACGGGCAGCTGCTGCTCGCCGCGACGGCCAGCGGTGTGTGGCCGTACGGGTTGATCGGCGCGTTCAGCGACTTCCGGGACCTGGAGGCCTACGCGCGCGCGGTGCGTATGTCGCGAGCCTTCGGGTACGTCGGCGCCTACTGCATCCACCCCCGGCAAGCCGAGATCGCCGCCACAGGCTTTCGACCGGACGAGGAGAAGGTGCGTCACGCCCGCAGGGTCGTCGACGCTTTCGACCGGGCGGAAGCGCAGGGCCGCTCAGCCTGCTCCCTCGACGGAGCCATGGTCGACCTCCCCGTCGTGGAGCGGGCACGTCGACTGCTGCGGAGAGCCGGCGAGGACACCTGACCGTTATCAGCGAGGAAGGCTGAGCGGGCCAGGTTCAGGTGTCGGTCGAATCTGCCGCCCATAGCTCACGGAGCTCGCTTTTGCGGATCTTTCCCGCCGGGGAAAGCGGGAGCTCAGCGACCTCGACCAGCCGGTCGATCCGCTGGTACGGCAGGAGGTCTTCGTTGACCTGGAGCTTGACGTCCTCGAGCGACATGGCGCAACCGTGAGTACGCGTCACGAAACCGATCGGTACCTCACCATCACGTTCGTGTGGGACACCGATGACGGCGGCCTGCTGAACCGCGCCGGTGGCCTGGAGTCGTGCTTCGAGGTCAGCCGGGTAGACGTTGTATCCCTTGCGGATGATGATGTCCTTGGAACGGCCGGTGATCCACAGCCATCCCTCGTCGTCGAAGCGACCGAGGTCACCGGTATGCACCCATCCGTCTCGGAACTGCTCGAGCGCCTCGGCCTCCTCCACGGCCTCATACCCCGCCGTGACCTGCGGTCCTCGAACCCAGATCTCCCCTGAATCACTCGCAGCAAGCTCCGCGGCAGGAGTACGAACCTCGATTTCGGTCCCCACCACTGGCAGTCCCACCGAACCGATCGGGGCGGAGACATCCTCGACCAGCGGAGGTGACGCGACCAGGCAGGTGCACTCCGTCAGCCCGTAGCCCTGCACCACCCTGGCCCGTGGGAACAGCTCTACGCAGCGGACGTGGACACTCGGACTCAGAGGACCTGCCCCCGAGGACAGCACCCGGATCGAGGTGAGGTCCCAGTTCCCCTTCTCCGCCACGTCGCACAATGCGTTGAACATGGCGGGGCTGCCCGTGATGTACGTCGCGTCCCATTCGTCGATGAGATCGAGCATGGTGTTCGGCTTGAACCGATCGAGGAAAACGACCGTGTGCCCGGAGACCAGGAAGAAGGTGAGATTCACCAATGCATGCGCATGGTACAAGGGGCTCACGAGAATCGTCGTTCCGCCGCTGGTCTGCACCAGCGGAGATGCGATCGAATCGAGACGTTCCACGCGGAGCCCATCGGCATGCCGGACGATATCGGCACCACAGCGCCAGATCAGCATCTGCCTCACGTTGCCGACGACGTTATCGTTCGTGACGCGTACCGCCTTGGGCATGCCCGACGTGCCACCGGTGAAGACCAGGTGGGCCAAGGCATCGGCTGGAGCCCACGAGTCGGCCGGCCTTACTTCCGACGAACCCTCACGAAGCACTCTCTGCTCTACGTGCTCATCGAAGGACACCGCCTCCACCGAGCGATCTCGGATGTCCGACAGCAGCATGTCGACGCCGTAGCGGGAACACCTGCGCCGCACCTCTTCCTCGACCATGCCCGGGTCGGTCGGGACCACCGTGGCTCCCAGGGACTGAAGCGCGTAGTAGGCAGCGACGAGCCACCGGCTGTTCGCCATCGCGACCGCGACGCGAGAGCCCGCCCCCATTCCGTTGCGCGCCAGCGACGCTGCAGCCTCGGACACGAGATCGCCCAACGCCTCGTAGCTCACGCTCCCGGAAACGTCCCGGAGCGCGGCACGGGAACCGTGCTCGGCGAAGGACCACTCGGCGAGCTCGAAGACCGTGGTCTCGAGAGTTTGTGTCCATGGAAAGTCTGATTGCGTCAACAACGTCGGCTCCGTGCTTCGATCGATGGCTGGCCCGTGGTCCCTCGGCACTCGATCGCGTTCACGGTGCGGGAGCAGACGGCTTGAGGCCGGACCTGGATCCGGTGAAGAACTGCGGGTCGACGAGTCTTCCGTGCTTCAGGAGATTCTCGGCATGACTGAGCTGGTGCAGCGCGAAGCTGGTCTCCAGCGCCGCTGGGCGACCTTGCGCGTCCTGAGCCGCATTGACTGCCTGCTTCACCAGCTTCAACGCGAAAGGAGGCTTGCGGGCGATCACAGAGGCGAGCTCCTGGACGGTCGCAGCCAGCTCGTCGTCCGCGACCACGCGGGTGACCATGCCGAGATCGAGCGCCTCACGTGCGGTGACGGGCTCGCCGGTGAAGAGCATCTCCTTCGCTCTGCGCACACCGACCTCCCACGGGTGGTGGAAGAACTCAGCCCCTGCCACAGCCATGTCGATGGTCGTGTCCTGGAAGTACGCCGACTCCCCCGCGATGATGATGTCGCAGGGCCACACCAGCATGAGGCCACCGGCCACCACCGCTCCCTGCACCTGAGCGATGGTCGGCTTCGGGATGTTGCGCCAGCGCTCGCTGAAGCCAAGGTACATCTCACGCTCTCGACCCATCTGGGCCTCGATGTCCGAGCACGAGAAGCCACACCACGTCCCCACGGTCTCCCATCTGGACATGGCCCCGATCTTGTCCGGCTCATTCATGTCGTGCCCGGATGAGAAGTGAGCGCCATTGGCCTTGAGGACAATGACCCTGACTTCGTCGTCATGCGCTGCACGATCGAAACACTCATTGAGCGAGTACAACAGATCGGTATCTTGAGCATTTCTCTTTTCAACGCGATCCAGAGTGATTCTGGCAATGCCCTCTGCGCTGACCTCGTAATTGACGCTCAATGTGAACTCATTTCTTATGGTCGCTTTCGTGAATTACTATCGATCATCGTTCGATCGGCTATATCAGATCTGTCAGCCACGGGAAGGCGACAAGAAGTCCCACGGAGAGAAGGAGTACCGCGATGAACGGAAGGCTTCCGATGACCACCTGTTTGATCGGAACACCGGAGTGCTTGCTGACGATGAACAGGTTCAGACCAATAGGCGGGGTGACGAGGCCGATCTCCAGCAGAAGCACGAGGAGCACACCGAACCACACGGGGTCGAGCTCGAGCGCCACGATCAGCGGAAAGACCACCGGCAAGGTCAGGAGCATCGAACCGATGAGGTCCAGGAACAGTCCGAGCACCAAGTAGAAGCCACACAGCAGGAGAATCACCCCCAGCGTCGAGAGCGCACTCTGCTCGACGACCGTCACCAACTCCCGTCCCACGCCGGAGACAGTGACGAAGTGAGTGAACACGTACGTGCCGATGAGGATCAGGAAGACCATCGACGTCGCGGACACGGTCGACTCGAGCGCGCGTCCGATGGCGGGTCGATCCAACCGACGCATGGCCAGGCCGAGGAGCAGCGCGCCCGCGGCCCCGAAGGCCGATGCCTCGGTCGCTGTGGCTACACCGCCGTAGATGACGCCGACGATGAGGGCGATCAGTGCCAGAGGGCCGACGAGCACCCGGGTGCTGCGCAACCGGTCTCCCCAGTCGACCAGCCCAGCCGTCGCCTTGTTCGGGCTCCTCAGGTTCATGCCGACCACCACGAGGATGATCAAGCCGGCGATGAGCAGGCCCGGGACGATCCCGGCGATAAGCAGCGCTCCTACCGAAGTCTCCGTCTGCACGCCGTAGAGGATCAACGGGATGCTGGGAGGGATGAGGGCAGCGAGGGTGCCCGTCGTGGTGGCCACCAGGCCCGAGGCCTGCGCCGGGGAGTAGTTCCCGCGGACCATCGCCGGGACGGCAACACGTGCCATCACTGACGTCGCTGCGACACTCGACCCCGACAAAGCTCCGAAACCGGCGCTGGCGACCACGGTCGTGACGCCCGAGCCTCCGGGGATACGACCCACCCACTTCTCGATGGTGTCGAAGAGCTCGTCGGCTACCCGGCTCTCCGAGAGGAACATCGCCATGAGGATGAACAACGGAATGGCGATGTACGTGGGATTGCTGATGCTCCGGTAGGCGGTCGACGACAGCACGCCGACGAGAGTGTCCGGGCCACTGATCAAGATGATGCCTATCCCGCCGACCAACAGCATCGACAAACCAATAGGCAGGCGCAGGAGCAGGATCCCCAGGAAGAGGATGATGAGTACAGCGACGAGCACGGATCATGCCCCCTTCACGGGGTCGAGCTGCGACGCCGGCACGCCGAGACCAGCGCGGGGACCGGGTCGGAGCTGAAGCAGCAAGGTGAGGATGAGCAGCCCGGTGCCGACGCACACGAGCATGTACCCCGGTGCCAGCGGGTAGCGCAGCTGACCAGATGAGGTAGCGTTCGAGGCCCACGCTTCAAGGGCACGATCCCAGTTCGCGCGCATCAGAATGCTCAGCATGTACGCGGCAGGAATGTGGGTGAGCCATCGAGCCGCCAGCCCTCGCCGACCGACCAACCAGGAGGCGAGAGCATCCAGTTGTGCGTGTCCCCCTCCTCGCTGCGTGTGTGCGAGGCTCAGGTACACCACGGCGATGAGGAGATACTCGCCAGCGAACTGGTAGGCACCCGGAACGCTCGATGAGAGGAAGTACCGCGATCCGGTGTCGATGAGGACGAGGACCATCATGACGAACAGAGCAGCCGCGGCCACCCGGGCGGCCTGACGCTCGATCGTCCGCACCGCTCGGTCGAGATTGTCGATCACCGTAGGCTCCGTTCGCGTCGCAGTGGTCGACGTCGGCCCAGCCGTTGGGCTCGTTCAGCCGTCCGCGTCACTGCGCTGCCTCGCGGAACGCCTCATAGACCTCTCGGAAGTCGGCGCTCTGAGCTTCAAGGTACGTGGCATTGAACTCTTCGAAACTCTCGGTCCACGCCTGACGATCCGCACCTTCCATCCGGCGCACGGTGGCTTTCGCGAGGTCCTGTTCCACGATCTCGGCGACCGCCTGCGTCTGGGCTTTCGCGTACCCCTTGAGCAGTTCCTCGGAGGCTTTCGTGAGCACGTCCTTCTCATCGTCGCCGAGTGCGGCGTAGACGTCGTCGTTGATGATGAAGCCGAAGCCGGCTCCGCCGAGCCCACTGTCGAGCGTGGCGAATGCCGTCAGCTCGGCGAGCCCGTAACCCCTGAGGTTGGTCGGATCGACAGCCACGGCGTCGATGACCCCGGTGTCGAGGGCTCCGTACAGTTCCGAGGAGGTCAACTGGATCGGGTTGGCTCCGACGTGAGACAAGTACTCGCTCGCCGTGCCGCCGGCAGTACGCACCCGCATGCCCTTCAGGTCCTCGGGGCTGTTGATCTCGGCGCCCTTCGTGTAGAGCTCGGTGGGCGGAGTCGCCATGGCGAAGAGCGGCCGCACCCCGTGGTCGAGGAAATCGCTGGACAGCGTCGGCTCTTGCTGACTGATCTGGTGGTAGGCCTGCGATCCCTGCTCGGCAGTGGCGAAGGTGCCCGGCATCCCGAAGAGGGACGCTGAGATCGGTGTCCTTCCGGGGTCGAAGCCGACGACGAAGTACGCGATGTCGGCGACACCGTCGGCCACGAGTGTGTGGGCATCCGCGGTGTCACCGAGCTGACCTGCTGGAAAATAGTCGATCTCGATGGACCCATCGGTCCCGGACTCGACGGCCTCGATGAACGGCTCGACGTGATCAGTCGAGAACATGTGCTCCGCCGGGATGCCGGTCGCCAAGGTGAGTGTCGTGACGCCGCCGTCGCCGTCCTCGCCCGGAATCGCACAACCTCCCAGTGCGAATGCCAGGGCGCCAAGTGTCGTTCCAGCGATCAGTCTCAGCCTCATCATGTCTCCTGTCGATGCGCAGCGAAGGCTGCCCAGTAGTTCTCCCAGTGATCCGTGGGGCCCGAGAGCCGCCGTCCAGCCGGAGCCTCCGGCCGTTAGCGGGGTCCATGACCCTCCCTGCTCCGTCCCGGAGCTGAAGTGGTTCCCGGTGCAGCGGATCCCTCCAAGCGACCCTGTCGAGTGACCCGGATCACGTGAAGCGGTCTCATGCAACCACGCCGATGCATACGCAGTCCAGGAACGCGCGCTTATTCAGTCGATAAGCCGAACGTATGACGAAATAGCGTCACTGGAACCAATTATCCGCGCGAGCGTGGCATCCTACTTCCTGTACATCTCGCGGCGTGCGTCGCCGCTTGGTGGAATTTGGAGAGTCCACCGCGAGCACCTCGCGCGCGCATGACGAACGGAGTCGACCATGACCGGTCCCGGAAATTCAGCACCACAGAAGATGGCGTTTTCGATCGACGACATATTCTTGTGGCGCGGCGTTCCTTTTCCGCCAGGATTCGACGCCTTATCGGTGACAGAGAGTATCCTGCACGCCTTCGAGACGCATGGCATCGAGGGCGTCTATCTGTTCTCCAGCACAGCACCGCTAGAGGACGATCCCAGCCTCGCGCGTGCACACGAGATGTGGACCGATGCCGGTCACCACATCGGCAACCACGGGCACGCGCACGCGAGCCTGAACTGGGCCGACCCCGACGCGTTCATCGAGGACGTGCGTCGCTCGGAGCGGTTCCTGTCCCCATGGCTCGAGCAGGCTCCCCGCAAGTACTTCCGGTTCCCGATGGACATGTGGGGCGACCCGCGGGAGAAGACGGACGCGGTGCTGCGATTCCTTGTAAGCAGCGGCTATATGACTGCACCTGCCACCTACTGGTTCTACGACGCACAGTTCATTCTGCCGCACACCAGAGCCGTCACCTTGGGGAACGACGCCGATCGCAGCAAGCTCGTCGACCTCTACGTCGAGACGGGCGTCCACCAATATCAACTCCATCGCCAGCAGCTCACGAGAGTATTCGACAGAGAGGTCCCTCTCATCGGACTCGCGCACGGCTCAGCCATCACAGCTGAAGCCTTGAGCCGCTACCTTGGTCGGCTCCTGGAGTGCGGTGTGGAGTTCGTATCGCTCGAGGAGGCGATGACGGATCCCGTCAATGCCTACCCTCCACCCATCTCGACACCGATGTTCCGAAATGCCACCCAGAAGTGGAGCGAGGCACTCGGACACGAGTTCGATGGCGTTCCACCGACGGACGTCCTGCTCGAGGTGGACGCCATGAGTCCCATCGATGGCATGGACTACGACACCGTCTTCGGCGGCATGCGACAGCAGGCCGCGGCAGCCCTTGGTGGCAAGGTCGATGCCGCGCAGTTCGACTGGCGCAAAAGCCACTGAGCCGGCCCACCGTTCCCTCGGCTTGAACCGAGACGATGCCGAGGGAGGTCAGGTGAGACCCGTGGCCGGGGGCCGGTTCGAAGAACCGGGCCTAGAATGCGGCGTGTCCAGTGTTGACTTCAAATTGCTCGTCCATTTCGTTGCCGTCGTACAGTATGGCAGCTTCTCGGCCGCCGCCGCAGAGCTGGGCGTCAGTCAACCGACCGTCTCTCGGAGCATCAACAGGCTCGAGACCTCCCTAGGCGCGCTCCTGCTGGATCGGAGCCCACAGGGAGCGACATTGCTCCCCGCAGGGCGACGGATTCTCGATCTGGCCGAGGAGATCCTCGCCGACACCCGAGCGATCCGCGACAGGCTGACGTCAGTATCCACTCTCAGAGCCGGCTCGCTTCGCATCGCCGTCGCCCAGAGTCTGGTCATCCATCCGATGGCCGATGTCATCAAAGAGCTCAGCGTCACCGCGCCCGGTGTCCTGGTGAAACTGGTCAATGCGGAGTCGCCAGAGCGGGTCGCGGATCTCGTGCGCTCGGGCCAGTGCGAGGTCGGGCTCGCCGACGGGGAGACCTCGGCTGCCGGCACGGTCAGTCGCCGCATCGGCGATCGCAGGGTCGTCCTGGCGGGCTTCCCAGGTGACGACTGGCCTTATGGCCGCGGGAGGAGACTGCCCTTCGAGGCTATCGATGCCGTGCCCTTGATCACCGGCCCGATGAACGGAGCGATGGAACGTCTGGTTCGTGACTCGCTCAGCCGGCCTCCGGCGCGCGTCGCGGTGCGCTGCGGCAGTTGGCGCGCCGTGTGGGACCTCGTGGCATTGGGCGTCGGTTGCGCGTTGCTGCCGGAGGCCCTGGTGAGGACGGAGTTGGACGGCGTCCCGTACTGGAAGTTCGAGCCGGAATTGACGCTAACCGAGCATCTGATCGTCCGTCGAGGATCGATCAGTCCCGCCGCCACTCTCTTCGTCCGACTCATCGAAAACGCGAACGCAGGTCGCGATGAACTCCCGGGCGATGGGTGAGACCGTGGACCGGGAGTAGACCAGCCCCAAAGGCGTTCTCAGAGGCGGTTCCAGCCGGGCGATCACCGCTCCTCGACGACGAGCCTCCTCAATGAGCGGTCCTTCGATGAAGCATCCCCCGAGGCCGCGCATGACATAGGCCAGTCGCGCCTCCCGATGCTCCAGAACCAAGGAGGGCATGGTCGGCCTGCCGATGCTCCGCACCATGTCCTCGATCACCTGGACCCTCACACCGCCCCGTTGGACCACGATCATCGGGAGATCGGGAAGATCCTCCCACCGCATCGCCTCACAGTCTCGATCGAGCCGCGTCTCCGGAGGGTAGGCGACCCAGGTCTCGTGCCACCCGAGATGGACAGTCTCGAGGTCGGAGATCCGGTCGATCTGCGCCACGACGTCACCCGCGAGATGAGCTAAGAAGATCTCGTAGCTTCCGTTCGCGACGTGCCCGACACCGTCAGCCTCGGAGGGGACCTCGGCGATGTTGAAAGTCACACCGGGATTGAGACGTTTGAAACGGGCCACCGCACGAGCCAGCGCCCCGAACGCCATCGAGGGGGTCACGGAGAACTCCACCAGCCCCTGAGACCTCGACGAGTCACTGACGGCAGACGAAAGCTGCATCATTCGTCGTCTCAGCCGTCTGGCCGGACCGATGATCGCGCGAGCGGCAGGAGTGGGCACCATGCCCGTCGCAGTCCGATTGAACAGGTCGCTGGAGAGCTCATGTTCCAAGGCATGCAAGCCCTGGGACACCGCCGACTGAGAAACGCCGAGAGCCAGCGCCGCCGCGCGCACGCTGCCGTGCTCCGCGATGCTGACGAAGTACTCAAGATGTCGAGGGTCCACCGGAAATCCTCACTGTGACGATGATGTCGGCTCACCGACGACGAAGCCACGCCCCCACCAGCCTCCGCGGAGAAGGCGTCGATTCCTTAGCCCCCGCCTGGCCTGTGTCGCACGTTCGGACCTCCACGGGTGGCGATATCGACCCTTCATCGTAACGCCACCACCGCCAGACACTCAGCGGGAGCGGTTGGAGAGGCGCAGTTCACTGCGCAATACACAACAAGAGCCCGGCCGATGGCCGAACTCTCGTCCCTAACCGTCTCACATCAAACGACCTCATCTGCCGCCGATGTCCCGACTCTTCAATGGTGGACCTCCGTAGAGACTTT
>NZ_MIJB01000033.1 GCF_002174305.1 Aeromicrobium sp. PE09-221
ATCGGAGGCAGCGCCGGGGTGGTCGGCGTCGTCCTCGTGGGGGACGGTTCAGGCGGGGTCGTCACCGTCACCGTGGGAGTCGGCTCGGCCGGGGTCTCATCGCCCTCCTGCGCGAGTGCCCACCAGACGACTCCGATGGCCAGGAGGATCACCAGCACCACGACGACCCACGGGAGCCAGCGGCGCCAGGCCGGTGGAGCACCCGTCGTCGAGTCCTTCGGCTCGTCAGTACCGGCCATCGCGGGATCGCCCACGGCAGTGGCACTCACCGTCGTGGCACCGAACGCGGGGGCGTCGACCGCGGTGCCGGCCACCATGGTCCCGTCGTCGACGGCAGCGTGCACCGCGGTCGCGTCTCCGAGTCCGGCAGCGGCGATGACCGCGGCGACATCACCGCCCGCGGCCAGTGTGCTGAGGGCGGTGCTGGCCTGGGCCGCGTCGAGGCGCTGGTTGGGGTCGCGGCGGGTCATCGCGTCGAGCACCAACCCCCAGTCGCGTCCGAGCTCTGCGGGGACTTCGGGCTGGCGGTGCAGTCGGGCCGAGAGCGTCTCGACCTGCGAACCGGGGAACGGGTTCTCCCCGGTGAGCGCCTCGAGCAGCACCAAGGCGAGCGCGTAGACATCGGCGCGCGGTCCCACCGGCTCCAGGACGGCCTGCTCAGGGCTGAGGTACTTCGCCGTCCCGACGAGGATGTCCGGCGAGGTGAGCCGGGTTCCCTCCAGGTAACGAGAGACCCCGAAGTCTGTGAGCTTCACCCGAGGCTGGTCACCCGCGAGCAGCATGACATTGGAGGGCTTGATGTCGCGGTGGATGACATTGGCGTCGTGGAGGACGGCGAGGGCCGCGGCGATCTGCGCGCCGATCTCGGCGACCACCCCCGAGGGCAGAGGTCCGTCGGCGAGGGCGGCGGTGAGGGTCTTGCCGTCGACGAACTCCATGACCAGGTAGGGCTGGTCGCCGTCGGGGCGGACATCGTAGATGCTGACGAGGCCCGGTGCCGACACCCCGGCGCCGATGCGCGCCTCGAGCTCGTGCCGGCGCAGTGCCTCGGCATCGTCCAGGCCCGTGCCCCAGCGCATGATCTTGACTGCCACGATCCGCTTGAGCAGCTGATCCTCGGCGCGGTACACATCAGCCATGCCGCCGCGCCCGACGAGTGACACTAGTCGGTAGCGACCGTCGAGGACGTCGCCGCTGCGATCGTCGAGCGGCTCGCTCATGGTCCTCCTTCACCGGGTCGCTGACGCACCATGTCCCATTGTGCTGAGCGGAGGAAATCCCCGCAGGGTGCTGAGGGACACTGGAGGCATGTCGACCCCACGTTGGTTCAGCGAGACCTCGCCGACTCATTCGCAGTGGTACGTCGAGCGGTTCCGTTCGCTCGCGGCCGAAGGCGCTGATCTGACGGGAGAGGCTCGTCTCGTCGATGCCGTCGTCAAGCCGGGTTCGCGTGTCCTCGATGCGGGGTGCGGGCCGGGGCGTATCGCCGGCGAATTGCATCGCCGAGGCCACGAGGTCACGGGTGTGGACGTCGATCCGGTGCTGATCGAGGCGGCCGAGGTCGACCATCCCGGGCCGCGGTATCGCGTGGCCGATCTCGCCGAGCTCGATCTAGGTGAGGAACGGTTCGATGCGGCGGTCTGCGCGGGAAATGTGCTGGTCTTCGTCGCTCCGGGCACGGAGAGCCGCGTGCTCGCCCGGATCGCCGCCCATCTGGTGGAGGGCGGGAAGTTGCTGGTCGGATTCCGGCTCGACCGCGAGTATGCGCTGGCCGACCTGGATGGCGATGCACAGGCGGCTCGGCTGGAGCTGACGCAGCGCTTCGCGACCTGGGATCTCGAACCCTTCGTTGAGGGCGCGGACTTCGCCGTCAGCCTCTTCCGCCGGATCTAACCTCGCCTCACCGTCCCAGGGCGAAGGTATCGCGAGCGAGGTCAGCGGTAGTTGGTGAACTGCACCGCGAAGTCGAGATCGGCGCCCTTGATGAGCGCGATGACGGCCTGCAGGTCGTCGCGCTTCTTGCTGGTGACCCGCAGCTCATCGCCCTGGATCTGCGCCTTGACGCCCTTGGGGCCCTCATCGCGGATGAGCTTGGTGAGCTTCTTGGCCTGCTCGGTGCTGATGCCCTGGCCGAAGGAGCCGTTGAGCTTCACGTCCTTGCCGGACTGACGGGGTTCATCGGTGTCGAGGGCCTTGAGCGAGATCCCGCGCTTGACGAGCTTCTCCTTGAAGACGTCGAGGATAGCCAGGGCGCGCTCTTCGGCGTTCGCCGTGATCTCGATACCGAACTCGCCCTTCCACTCGATCGCGGCACCCGTTCCCTTGAAGTCGTAGCGCGTCGCGATCTCCTTCGCGGCCTGGTTGAGGGCGTTGTCGGCCTCCTGACGGTCGACCTTGCTGACGATGTCGAAGGACGAATCGGCCATGGGTGATCTCGCTTCCTGTCCGGTCGGGGCTGGTGGTCACCACCCTAGAGGTCTGCGGTAGTGTTGCTGACTGTCGCCCTCGGGTGACATCCCCGGCAGGTTGCCCGAGCGGCCAAAGGGAGCTGACTGTAAATCAGCCGGCATTGCCTTCAGAGGTTCGAATCCTCTACCTGCCACGGAATGACAAGGGCCTCCGATCCGTAGATCGGAGGCCCTCGTCATTCCCGGCCCTTGCGCGAGAGTTGATGGAAACCGTTTAACCTCTCGGTGATTTCGTCAATGACGTCCTCGGCGTCCATCTGCAACGAGCTCATCAGCGCATACGCGACGGGTCGCTGCCTGCTCAGCGTTTCGGGCATCAGTGGTCGAGCGACCTCAATGACACGGAGGCCATCGCCTTGCCACAGGCGACGGCGCTCGAACGGGCTGCCGATCTCGGCTGATGAGGACGCTTCAGCTGCTCGGGAGGACCCGCGCGAAGTAGGCGGCGGTGCGGTCCTCGTCCCAGCCGTGGGATTCCCTGAGCCCCGCGGCGAGCATCGCCAGATAGGCCGGTGACGGAGCATTGTGCTCTAGGGCGTCGCGGCCGTGCGGTGCAGTGAAGGTCAGCATCGGCAACCCGTCGCGGCGACCGACCTCGATGAGGGTCTCGTAGCGGCCGGGGCCCGTCTCATGTCGAGCTCCATGACCGCCGAGCCCATCGAGGACGAGGCGTTCCAGGGGATCGCCTTCGCGTGGAATGCGGTGCATCTCCTGTGCGGCGATGTCGACGAACTGTCCGGCGGTGACCAGATGGGCCCGGGCCGCGGTCGGTCCAGGCGTGAGGTGATCGTAGAAGGCCACTCCACCACCCCATTGGGGCGACTCACCCGCGAAATAGAGGGCGCCGGGCAGATCGACGCCGACCGAGGCAAGCGGCGGGCGGGGGTCGCGGGCTCCGGGATTGCGGCGAGTGCCCCCGGGGGGTGTGCCGCCTTCGAGGTAGATCTGCAGCCGGTCGGCAGCGAGATTCGATCCGTAGCTGACGTACCAGACGAGGTCACCCCGGTGCGGAAGGACGGTCTCCTGCATGGGCGCGGTCGACTCGCTCATGGAGATCCAGGCTAGCGGGCGGTGGGTAGGCGTCCGTCCTCGCCGAGGATTGGACGCCTACCCACCGGTCGAGCCGAGGATTGGACGCTTACTCACCGCCCATCCGGGGATCAGGAATCTCGAGGGGACGGGAGGGATCTGCGGTCCACTCGGTCATCGAGCCGTCGTAGATCGCCACGTCGCCCCGTCCGGCCGCGAGCAGCGCGAAGGCCGCCGCGGTCGCCGCGATGCCGCCGCCGCAGTAGGTCACGGGACGTACCGCGGGATCGAGGGCGCCTGCTGCCGCGAAGATCTCGCGCAACGCACCGGCATCCTTCAGGGTGCCGTTCTCTTGTACGAGGCTCGCGAAGGGGACGTTCACGCTGCCGGGAATGTGTCCGCGAGCGAAGTCCTCGGGAGCGAGCGCGTTGACCAGCAGCACTCCGTCGTCGTCGATCGCCGCCTCGACCTCCGTGGTGGAGACGACGCGGTCGGGACGCCGCCGCGCGGTGAAGGTGGCCGCCGGCAGGCGGACCTCACCGGACTCGGTGGACAACCCGGCCGCCTTCCACGCCGCGAGACCGCCGTCGAGCACCTTCACCCGGTCGAAGCCCTCGTATCCGAGGTGCCACCACAGGCGAGTCGCCCAGATGCCATTGGCGTGGTCGTACACCACGACCGTGTCCTCATCGCCGATGCCGGCGTCACCGAGGACCTCGGCGAAGCGCTCGGAGTCCACGGGCGTGAAACGGATGGGGGTGTCGTCGCGGCTGAGCGCGGCGTCCTGGTCGACGAAGACGGCGCCGGGGATGTGCTCGGCTCGGTAGGTCTCGTCCGCGGAGGCGATGTGCGCGCCGTTCTCATCGAAGGACAGATGCACCGTGGCATCGACGATGCGAAGGCGGGGGTCATCGAGGTGGTCGGCCAGCCAAGCGGCGTCGACGAGGGGGAGAGTGGGCTCGGTCATATGCCGCACCGTACTCCGCGCGCGAGGCACGCCAACCGGCATGTCACCTGCTGGACGCCGGGAGCGTGTCCGGGGCCCAGGCCGGTGAGTCGGCCGGAGGCGCCGCGAGCTGCTGCCAGTGCGAGCGCGATGTGAGCGACCCTGTAACGGCGACCAGCGCTGCACCGAGGAGAGCCGCGACATAAGCCGGCCGGGTCCAGGCGTCGATCACGCCCCTGGACTGACCGAGCCGCGTCGGGGATGCCGTGCGACGGGCCTTACGCTGGCCTCGTGGTTTACGGCGCCTTCTTCGACACGGTCTTCCGCCGCATGGATCCCGAGAACGCGCATCACCGTGCCTTCCGTGCGATCCGTGCCGCCCGCCCCCTCACCCCGCTCGCCTTCCGGGTGCCCGACCGTCCGGTCGAGGTGATGGGGGTCCGCTTCCCGCATCGCTTCGGCCTCGCCGCCGGTTTCGACAAGGACGCGCGCGGTGTCGTGCCCTTGCTCAATCTCGGATTCGGGCATGTGGAGATCGGGACGGTGACCGCGCGGCCGCAGCCGGGCAACGAGCGACCGCGGCTGTTCCGGCTCGTCGACGATCGCGCCATCGTCAACCGGATGGGCTTCAACAACGACGGTGCCGCAGAGGTGGCGTCGCGGCTCCACCGCCTGCGCGGCACCAAGGCCGGGCGCCGAGCGGTGATCGGCGTCAACATCGGCAAGACCAAGGTGGTCCCCGCAGAGCGCGCGGTCGACGACTACGCGGAGAGCGCGAGGCTCCTCGCCCCGTTCGCGGACTATCTGGTCGTGAACGTGTCATCGCCCAACACGCCCGGTCTGCGCGACCTGCAGTCCGTCGACTCCTTGCGGCCGATCCTCACCGCGGTCCACGAGATCGCCGATCGGGTCGGCGGGGGAGTGCCCCTCGTGGTCAAGATCGCCCCGGACCTCGCCGATGACGATGTCGACGCGGTCGCCGATCTCGCCCTGGAACTGGAGCTGGACGGTATCACCGCCGCCAACACCACGGTGGCGCGCCCACAGAGCCTGCGGACCTCGCGCGCCGAGATCGACCGGATCGGCGCGGGGGGCCTGTCCGGTCCGATCCTGGCCGACCGGGCCACCGAGATGCTCTCGCGGCTGCGTGCTCGCGTCGGCGACCGGCTCGCGCTCATCGCCGTCGGCGGGGTGAGCACCCCGGACGACGTCCGCGCCCGGATCGCCGCCGGCGCCGACCTCGTCCAGGCCTACACGGCCTTCGCCTATGAGGGGCCTGCGTGGCCATCGAGGATGGCCCGCGCAGCCCTGTGATCCGAGGCTTTTCCGCCGCCCGCCGACCCCGAGGGGACCCCGGTTTGGGCGGTGTAGGGGGATCCTGTAGTGTTAATCCTCGGCCCGCCCCTTTAGCTCAGTCGGCAGAGCGTTTCCATGGTAAGGAAAAGGTCTACGGTTCGATTCCGTAAAGGGGCTCCAAGGCACGGGCGACCGTGTCGAACGGTGGCGGATATCCGTCCCCGTGGCGGGGTAGCTCAGGTGGTTAGAGCACACGGCTCATAATCGTGGTGTCGCGGGTTCGAGTCCCGCCCCCGCTACCACTGAACTTCATATCCGCAGCAAGCACCCCGATCCAAGAAGAGGCACACCGTGGCCAGCAAGAGCTCCGACGTTCGTCCCAAGATCACCTTGGCGTGCACCGAGTGCAAGGAACGCAACTACATCACGAAGAAGAACCGTCGCAACGATCCCGATCGTCTCGAGATGAAGAAGTTCTGCCCGCGCTGCGGCACGCACCGCGATCACCGCGAGACGCGCTGATATCAGCTGTCCTCGACGACCCCCGGCCCTCGGCCGGGGGTCGTCGTCGTTTCCGAGGTGCGGGCCCAGCTCAGATGTGGCCAGTTGTGGCCCGTTTTGCCGTAGCGAAGGGGGCCATAACTGGCCGAAACCCGAGGGTCGCACCTGGCCCTGCCCTCCCCCTGCTAGCGTCGCGCGAGTGGAGCTTGCTGAGGTGACGACGCTGCGGCTGGGAGGCCCGGCGCGCACGGTGATCGAGGCGACGGACGAGCGGACCCTCCGGGATGCCGTCGCCGTGGCCGATGAGGCTGCCGATCCGCTGCTCCTCGTCGGTGGCGGGAGCAATCTCGTGGTGGCCGATGAAGGCTTCGACGGCACCGTCGTCCTCGTGCGCACCCGCGGCATCCATATCGAGTCCGATGCCTGCAGCGGTGCGATGGTGACGGTCGCGGCGGGGGAGACCTGGGACGACCTCGTCGCGCGGGCCGTGGCCGAGGAGTGGATCGGGGTCGAGGCGCTCTCGGGCATCCCCGGCTCGGTCGGAGCGACGCCGATCCAGAATGTCGGTGCCTACGGCCAGGAGGTCGCGGACACCATCGTGTCCGTCCGGGTCTACGACCGCTACGAGCGCGCCATCCGCACGATCGCCCACGCCGACTGCGGCTTCGGCTACCGGACGAGCCGCTTCAAGGAGCAGCCCCAGCGCTATGTCGTCCTGGAGGTGACCTTCCAGTTCCGGCTCGGAAATCTCGGCGCTCCGATCCGCTATGCCGAGCTGGCGCGCACGCTCGGCGTCGAGCTCGGCGAGCGCCCGCCCGCGGCGGAGATCCGCCAGGCCGTACTGGCGCTGCGCCGGGGCAAGGGCATGGTGTTGGATGAGCGCGATCACGACACGTGGAGCGCCGGATCCTTCTTCACCAACCCGTTCCTCACGCCCGAGCAGGCCCGGCTATTGCCCGGTGAAGCCCCCCGCTTCGAGCAGGCCGACGGGCGGATCAAGACGAGCGCCGCGTGGCTCATCGACCATGCCGGATTCGCCAAGGGCTACGGTGACGGTCCCGTCGGCCTGTCCTCCAAGCACGCGCTCGCCCTCACCCATCGGGGAGGAGGCTCGACCCATCAGCTGATCGACCTGGCACGCGAGGTGCGCGACGGCGTCGAGCAGCGTTTCGGGGTGCGCCTCGTCAACGAGCCGGTGCTCGTCGGCGTCTCCCTCTGATCGCGGGCAGCGATGCTCAGTAGCTCGAGCTGCTGGAGCTCGCCATCACGCCCAGGAAGCCGAAGAAGAGGACGGCGATGAGGATCAGCACGCTGATGCCGAGCAGCACGGTGGCGATGATGCCGAGGATCTTGCCGGCATTGGCCTCCGAACGCCCCTCATAGCGGCCCCCGGAGGCGTCGATCTCGCTGACCGCCTTGCCGCCGATGTACCAGGCGAACGGCCCGAGGATGCTGCAGATCACCAGGCCGAGGATGCCCAGCACGAGGGCCAGGGTCGACTGCGGGTGCTTCTCCGGAGGTCGCCAGCCGCCATTTCCCTGCGGGGCGGTGGGGTATGCGCTCATCGCAGGCCTCCGGAGATGTAGGTGGTGATGTCGTCATAGGGATCGTAGGAGGAGTCGAACGCTCCGGCGAGACCGAGGGTGACGAAGAAGCCGATCGCGAGGACCCCGAGGACGAGCAGCACGGTGCCGATGATGCCGAGGATTCGTCCCGCGCTGGCCTCAGAGCGTCCGGAATACTGCTGCGGCGCGGCATCGATCTCCTTGACGGCCTTGCCGCCGAGCCACCAGGCGAAGGGGGACAGTAGCGCCGGGAGGAGGCAGATGAAGGTGCCGACCAGCCCGACGATGCCGAGTACCAGCGATGTGGTGGCCTGCGGGTGCTTGGGTTGCTGCGGCCACTGCTGCTGGGGATAGGGCTGCGGATACGGCGAGGCCCCCTGGCCGTAGGGCTGTCCGTAACCGGGGTTGCCGTACTGGTCCTGCTGGGGCCGGCCATAGCCGGGCTGGCCCTGTTGGGGGTCGGGTTGGCCCCAGCCCTGCGGGGGTGGCCCGACAGGTCCGGGTGCGTCACCGCTCGGGCCGCTCGATCCGGCCTGGCCCGGGCCTTCGAAGGGGTCGGGCTCGTCCTGCCCCCACCCCGGGGGCGGATTCCGGTCGCTCATGCCGCCACCTCGCGAGAAGGGCCGATGGTAGCGAGGTGTCGGCATGAGAGCCGGTCGATGGTTCGCTCGGTGCGCTCGCTCATGGGGCCATCTTGTCACGTGCTGGCGGCAGGTCCGCGTCGGCGAGCCACGCGTCGATCCGCTCGAGGGCGTCCTCGCGCAGGGCGGCCGGAGCGTGCGAGGCGCGCAGTGACATCCGGGCCAGTTCCGCCAACTCGGCGTCGCTGAAGTCCTGGGCCGCCCGGAGCACCGCGTACTGGCCGGCCAAGCGGGTCCCGAACAACAGCGGATCGTCCGCCCCGAGCGCCACCTGCAGTCCGGCGGACAGCACCTCGCGGACCGGGATCTCGTCGAGGGTCTGGTACACGCCGAGGGAGACATTGGAGGTCGGGCACACCTCCAGCGCCACCTGCCGTTCGGCGAGCTCTTCGAGCAGCCGGGGATCCTCCGCCGATCGGATGCCGTGACCGAGACGGTCGGGATGCAGGTGCGTGAGACATTCGCGGACGTGCGCCGGGCCGCGGAGCTCACCACCGTGTGGGACGAGATCGAGTCCTGCTCGCTCGGCGATCGCGAAGGCCGGGCCGAAGGCCGCGGTGTCGCCGCGACGCTCGTCATTGGAGAGCCCGAAGCCGTGTACGCCGCGGCCGGCGTATTGAGCGGCAAGCCGGGCGAGGACCCGCGCATCGAGCGGGTGACGGGTCCGATTGGCGGCGATGACGACGCTCATCCCGAGACCCGTGAGCTCCGACGCGTCACGCACCGCATCGAGCACCAGTTCGGTGAAGTCCGTGATCCCGCCGAAGCGAGCGGCATAGCCGGAAGGATCGACCTGGATCTCCGTCCACACCGAGCCGTCGGCGGCATCGTCCTCGGCCGCCTCCCGGACCAGGCGGCGGACATCGTCCTCGGTGCGCAGCACCGACCGGGCGGTGTCGTACAAGCGCTGGAAGCGGAACCAGCCCTTCTCGTCGGCGGCCGTCAGCTCCGGAGGCCACTCCTCGACGAGCGCGGACGGCAGTCTCACACCGTCGCGCTCGGCCAGCTCGAGCAGCGTCCCGTGACGCATCGAACCGGTGAAGTGGAGGTGCAGGTGTGCCTTGGGCAGGTCGGAGATCGCGGGCCGCATCACGGTCAATCTTGGCACGTTCCCCGCCGGCTGCCCGATGGGCTGTGCGGAGCCGGTTCGACTCGGTGGGGCCTCACCCCGTACACTGGCACAAACCTGTGGATGACACGGTGTTCGGCCTGCCTGCGCGCAGGTCGTCCGCCGCGCGACACACCAAGGGCACTAGCTCAACTGGCAGAGCATCGGTCTCCAAAACCGAAGGTTGGGGGTTCAAGTCCCTCGTGCCCTGCAAGGACCAGACGAACGACCGATGAAGGAGCGACCGTGAGCGATCATCACGAACTGGCGGGTACCCGCGCCAAGCGCACGTCGCCGCTGACCTTCTATCGCCAGGTCGTCGCCGAGCTGCGCAAAGTCGTCTGGCCCACGCGCCCGCAGGTCGTCAACTACTTCTTCGTGGTCTTGACCTTCGTGCTCGTCATGATGGCCATCATCGCTGGCCTGGACTACGCCTTCGGTCAGCTGAACTTCTGGATCTTCGGCTAAGGACTTCGATTCACTGTGACCCAGGAACTTCCTGATGAGAACACCCCTGTCGACACCACCGAGGAGGCCGAGGCCGAGACGGTGAAGGCCGACGAGGCGGCGACGACCCCCACCACGGAGGAGCCGGCGGACGAGGTGGCCGGCGAGGACGCTCCCGCGGCAGACCCCCTCGAGGAGTTCCGCGAGCGGCTGCGTGGCCAGTTCGGCGACTGGTACGTGATCCACACCTATTCGGGGATGGAGAACCGGGTCAAGCAGAACCTGGAGAACCGCATCACCTCGCTCAACGCCGAGGACTATATCTTCGAGATCGTCGTGCCGACCGAGGAGGTCGCCGAGATCAAGAACGGTCAGCGCAAGCTCGTCAAGCGCACCGTGCTGCCCGGCTACGTGCTGGTCCGCATGGATCTCACCGACGAGTCCTGGGGCGTCGTACGGCACACGCCGTCGGTCACCGGATTCGTGGGCAACTCGCACCAGCCCGTCCCGCTGAGCCTGGCGGAGGTCGAGCAGATGCTCGCCCCAGCGGTGGAGGCCGAGGTCGCGGCCGAGGCGGCTGCCGAGGAGGCCTCGGACTCGCCGCAGTCGAAGGCTCCCAAGCTCGAGTTCAGCGATTTCGCCGTCGGCGACTCCGTCATGGTGGTCGATGGTCCGTTCGCGACGCTGCACGCGACCATCACCGAAATGAACCTGGACGCCCAGCGCGTCAAGGCGCTCGTCGAGATCTTCGGCCGCGAGACACCGGTCGAGCTGAGCTTCGCTCAGATCCAGAAGGTCTGACCGCCCAGCGGTACGACCTCATCACCACAGCAGGAAATATCTAGTAAGGACCCACAGCAATGCCTCCCAAGAAGAAAGTCGCTGCCGTCGTCAAGGTGCAGCTGCAGGCCGGCCAGGCCAACCCGGCGCCCCCGGTCGGCACCGCGCTCGGCCCGCACGGTGTCAACATCATGGAGTTCTGCAAGGCGTACAACGCCGCGACGGAATCCATGCGCGGCAACGTGGTGCCCGTCGAGATCACGATCTACGAGGATCGTTCCTTCGACTTCATCACCAAGACGCCGCCGGCCGCCGAGCTCATCAAGAAGGCCGCCGGCCTGAGCAAGGGCTCGTCCGTGCCGCACCGTGACAAGGTCGGCAAGATCACGCAGGATCAGATCCGCGAGATCGCGCAGACCAAGCTCCCGGACCTGAACGCCAATGACGTCGAGGGCGCCATGAAGATCGTCGCGGGCACCGCGCGGTCCATGGGCGTCACCACCGACTGATACCACCCGACACCGTGGGAGGGTCGGCTGGACCCGCACCACACCTGGTCAGAAAGAGACACCAGACATGCCACAGCACAGCAAGGCGTACCGCGCCGTCGCGGCCAAGATCGATCGCGACCATCTCTACACCCCGCTCGAGGCGACCACGCTCGCCAAGGAGGCGGGCAGCAAGAATTACGACTCCACGGTGGATGTCTCGGTCCGCTTGGGTGTCGACCCCCGCAAGGCCGATCAGATGGTCCGCGGCACGGTCAACCTTCCGCACGGCACCGGCAAGACCGCCAGGGTCCTGGTCTTCGCCACCGGCGCCAATGCCGACGCCGCGCGTGAGGCCGGAGCCGATTTCGTGGGCTCCGATGACATGGTCGAGAAGGTCAGCGAGGGCTGGCTGGACTTCGACGCCGTCGTCGCCACCCCGGACATGATGGGCAAGGTCGGCCGTCTCGGTCGCGTCCTCGGTCCGCGCAACCTCATGCCGAACCCGAAGACGGGCACGGTGACCCCCGATGTCGCCAAGGCCGTCGGCGACATCAAGGGCGGCAAGATCGACTTCCGCGTCGACCGCCACGCCAACCTGCATTTCGTTATCGGCAAGGCGTCCTTCAGCGCCGAGCAGCTCGCGGAGAACTACGGTGCGGTGATCGACGAGATCATGCGGCTCAAGCCCTCGAGCTCCAAGGGTCGCTACCTCAAGAAGGTCACGGTCTCGACCAGCAACGGCCCGGGCATCCCGGTCGATCCGACGCATCTGCGCGATTTCGCCTCGCAGGACGCCTGAGCACCGCTCCCGTCACGACGGCGCCCCAGCCTCCACTGGAGGCGGGGGCGCCGTCGTGTCCGGACGAGCCGTCGCGTCACCCGGATCGGACAGCATGGTCCCGTCCCGGTAGGCTCCTGACCATGAGGAAGCTCCTGCCAGCACTGCTGGCCACGCTGGCCCTGTTGTTCGTCTCCGCGTGCGGATCCGATGATTCCGGCGGCGGCTCCGGCTCCTCCGAGGGGGTGGGCGAGGACAAGGGCGTCGAGCTGACGCAGGAGAACTTCGCCGAAGAGATCTCCAAGGCTCAGGTGGATGCCGGCACCGCGCACATGACGATGACGATGGACATGATGGGCACGCCGATCACCATGGAGGGTGACACGGTGCTGGCCGAGGATCCCGCTGACGTCGCGATGTCGCTGTCGATGGACATGGAAGGCATGGGTGCCCCCGAGGGCACCGCGATGGACATGCGGATGGTCGACCAGGTCATCTACATGAACATGGGCCAGATGACCCAGGACAAGTTCGTCAAGATCGATCTCACCGATGACTCGAACCCGCTCGGTGCGCAGTTCGACGACATCCTCGAGCAGTCGAACCCCGCCGCGCAGATCGAGGCGATGAACGAGTCCATCACCTCCTTCGAGGAGGCTGGCGACGGCGGCGAGATCGACGGCGTCTCGACCACCAAGTACAACCTGACCCTCGACGCCGCCAAGGTGATGGAGGAGCAGGGCCAGGACACGGTCGGCGCTCCGGAGACCTTCGAGTACGTCATGTACGTCGGCGACGACAACCTGCCGCGCCAGATGGACATCGAGATCCCGGGTATGGGCACCTCGACCATCGAGTGGAGCAACTGGGGCGAGGATGTCTCGATCGACGCTCCGTCCGATGACGAGATCACCGACCAGGACCCCTTCGCGGGAATGGCCGGCAGCTGATCTGAGCGATACGAGAGGGCGGGGTCGCGTTGCGGCCCCGCCTTTCATCGTCCCATGGCGACCCCGATTTGGAGTTCGAGGAGCCGCCGTCTACGATGGAGGCTGCCGAAGACCGCCGGTGGCGATTCACCCGAAGAGCCCCAAGCGCCCGTCTGGGCGGCCCGCGCAGGTGAGTGTACGTCTCCTGGGACTCGTAGAGTCCGAAGAAGCGTCCCGCGCCTGCGCTGGGGCGCTTTTGTCGTGTCGGGACCGGTCCTTTGGCATCGAACCAGTGCTGGAAGGAGACCCATGGCACGCCCGGACAAGACCGCCGCCGTCGCCGAGATCGCGGAGAGCTTCCGCGAGTCGAACGGTGTCGTTCTCACCGAGTACCGTGGCCTGACGGTCAAGCAGCTGCAGGAACTGCGGCGCTCGCTTGGTCAGGCCGCGAGCTATGCCGTCGCCAAGAACACGCTGACCAAGATCGCTGCCAAGGACGCCGGTGTCGAGCTCGCTGACGAGCTGCTCACCGGACCGACCGCCATCGCCTTCATCAACGGCGATGTGGTGGAAGCGGCCAAGGGACTGCGTGACTTCGCGAAGGCGAACACCCAGCTCGTCATCAAGGGCGGCTTCCTCGACGGGAAGTCGCTCTCGGCCGACGAGATCAACAAGCTGGCCGATCTCGAGTCGCGCGAGGTCCTCCTCGCCAAGCTCGCGGGCGGCATGAAGGCCAACCTGAGCAAGGCCGCGGCCCTGTTCCAGGCGCCGCTGTCCAAGACCGCCCGCACCGTGGCGGCTCTGCAGGACAAGGCTCAGGCCGATCCCAGCGTCCTCGCCGGTGGGGGAGCCCCCGCCGCCGAGGCCGCGACCGCCGATGAGGCCCCCGCGGCCGAGTCGGGTGAAAGCACCGAGGGCTGAACCGCCCGATCACCATCGGGGCCCCCTCGGGGTCTCACACTTAGAAAGGACGCCACACCATGGCGAAGCTCAGCACCGATGAACTGCTCGACGCGTTCAAGGAGATGACGCTGATCGAGCTCAGCGAGTTCGTGAAGCAGTTCGAGGAGACCTTCGACGTCACCGCCGCCGCTCCGGTGGCCGTGGCCGCCGCGGGCGCCCCCGCCGCCGGCGGCGACGCCGGTGGCGAGGTTGCCGAGAAGGACGAGTTCGATGTCGTCCTCGAGTCGGCCGGAGACAAGAAGATCCAGGTCATCAAGGAGGTCCGTGGCCTCACGAGCCTGGGTCTCAAGGAGGCCAAGGACCTCGTCGAGGGCGCTCCCAAGCCGATCCTCGAGGGCGTCAACAAGGAGGCCGCCGAGAAGGCCAAGGAGGCCCTCGAAGGCGCCGGCGCGACCGTCACCCTCAAGTGACTCGTCGCTGACGTTCTCCGCGCGAAGCGCCCGTCCCCGATTGGGGGCGGGCGCTTCGTCGTATGCGGGCATGGCTGGTTGAAGGCTCACCGCCCCGAGCGGCGGCCGATCTGTCGGGCCTCGTGGCGCCGTGAAAGCCGCCAGCGAGCGGTCGAGTGGCCGCGGGAGTCACGGTGAGTTACCTTTCATGAGCTTCGCCGCGACGGACTGTTACTCGGGAGTCACTTTTCTGTGTAACTGGCCGTGACCTTTGTCTGAGCGGCTCGTTGGGACTTGTGTCGGGGGTCACATAGGGAGAAGGGCCCGCGGCA
The DNA here is from genome assembly GCF_002174305.1 of Aeromicrobium sp. PE09-221. Classification (GTDB taxonomy): domain Bacteria; phylum Actinomycetota; class Actinomycetes; order Propionibacteriales; family Nocardioidaceae; genus Aeromicrobium. The sequence goes on from NZ_MIJB01000033.1 coordinate 14,664, forward strand.
GGATTCGGCCAGGCAGAAGGAGGGGCTGGTGGGAGTCGAGGTAGCAGTCACCGGGCTGACCAAGAAGTTCGGCAAGCAACTGATCTGGCGCGATGTCACGCTGACCTTGCCCGCTGGTGAGGTGTCGGTCATGCTCGGCCCGTCCGGCACGGGCAAGTCGGTCTTCTTGAAGACCCTCATCGGGCTGGTCAAGCCGAATGAGGGCAGCGTCGTCATCGAGGGCGTGGACATCGCCAGCTGCCCTGAGCGGGAGCTGTACGAGATTCGCAAGCTCTTCGGCGTGCTCTTCCAGGACGGCGCCATGTTCGGGTCGATGACCCTGTACGACAATGTCGCCTTCCCGCTGCGGGAGCACACCAGGAAGTCCGAATCGGAGATCCGCAAGATCGTCATGGAGAAGATGGACCTGACGGGTCTGGTCGGAGCCGAGGACAAGCTGCCCGGCGAGATCTCCGGCGGTATGCGCAAACGCGCCGGTCTGGCGCGCGCCCTGGTGCTCGACCCCGAGATCCTGCTGATCGACGAGCCCGACTCGGGCCTCGACCCGGTGCGCACTGCCTACATCAACCAGCTCTTCATCGATCTCAACGCGCAGATCGACGCGACCTTCCTCATCGTCACGCACGACATCAACACGGCCCGCACGGTCCCGGACAATATCGGCCTGCTCTACCACAAGCATCTGGCGATGTTCGGCCCCCGTGAGATGCTGCTGAGCAGCACCGAGCCGGTCGTCGCGCAGTTCCTCAACGCCCAACGGGTCGGTCCGATCGGCATGAGCGAGGAGAAGGACGCCGACGAGCTCGCGGCCGAGGCCGGCTTCGACATGCCTCCGCTGCCGCCGATCACCCGCCAGCTCGAGCCCAGCAACGGCCTGCCGCGGCGGGCTGAGCGCCCGGCCGGCGAGTGGTGCCGGGAGAACGGCATCGTGCCCCCTCCCGGCTCCTTCGATGACGCGGTCGTCGCCCCGGGGAGCGCCGGATGAGCGTGACGTCCGCCGTCGCTGCGCCCGCACGTATCGCCGGCGGACTCTTCGCCTTCATGCTCGACGTCGTCGTCACGTCCTTTCGCCTGCCCTTCCAGTTCCGCGAGTTCCTACAGCAGGCCTGGTTCATCGTGACGGTCACGATCATCCCGACGATGTTCGTGGCGATCCCCTTCGGCGCCGTCATCGCGCTGCAGGTCGGTGGCCTGATCCAGCAGTTCGGCGCGCAGTCGTTCACCGGCTCCGCGGCCGTGCTCGCGGTCGTTAAAGAGGCGGGACCGATCGCCACCGCGCTGCTCATCGCGGGGGCGGCGGGCTCGGCGATCGCTTCGGACTTCGGCGCGCGCAAGATCCGCGAGGAGCTCGACGCGATGATGGTGCTCGGCATCGATCCCATCCACCGCCTCGTCGTCCCGCGCGTCTGGGCTTGTGTCATGGTCGCCGTCGCGCTCAACGGACTGGTCACGATCGTGGGCGTCGCAGGCGGCTACTTCTTCAATGTGGTGCTGCAGGACGGCACCCCCGGCGCCTACATCGCCTCGTTCTCCGCCCTGGCGCAGGTGCCCGATCTGGTCCAGGCGATGGTGAAGTCGATGATCTTCGGCTTCCTGGCCGCGATCGTCGCCGCCTACAAGGGCATGAACGCCAAGGGTGGCCCGAAGGGCGTCGGCGATGCCGTCAACGAGGCGGTCGTCATCACCTTCACGCTGCTCTTCGTCGTCAACTTCGTGATCTCGGCGGTGTACCTGCAGCTCGTCCCGCCCAGGGGGATGTGACCATGGCTCGCCTCTCCGCTCTCTACGAACAGCCGCTCGGCACCTTGGACACGCTGGGCCGGCAGATGCTCTTCTACGTGCGTGTGCTCATGTCGATCCCGCGCACCATCGCCAACTACAGCCGCGAGATCACGCGACTGCTCGCCGAGGTCGCACTCGGCTCCGGCTCGCTCGCCCTCATCGGCGGCACTGTCGGGGTCATCACGGCGATGACCTTCTTCACGGGCACCGAGGTCGGGATCCAGTCCTTCGCCGCCCTCGACCAGCTCGGCACCGCCCCGCTGACCGGCTTCGTCTCGGCCTACTTCAATACCCGGGAGATCGCGCCGATCGTCGCGGGCATCGCGCTCGCGGCGACCGTCGGCTGTGGGTTCACCGCCCAGCTCGGTGCCATGCGCATCAGCGAGGAGGTCGACGCCCTCGAGGTCATGGCGATCCCCTCGCTGCCCTATCTGGTCACCACCCGGGTCCTGGCCGGTCTGGTGGCGGTCATCCCGCTCTACATCGTCGGGTTGCTGTCCTCCTATTTCGCGACCCGGTTGACCATCACCCGGATGTTCGGTCAGAGCCAGGGCACCTACGACCACTACTTCATGACCTTCCTGCCCCCAGAGGACGTCCTCTGGTCCTTCGCCAAGGTGTTGATCTTCGCGGTGGTCGTCATCTTGATCCACTGTTACTACGGCTACTACGCATCTGGCGGTCCGGCAGGTGTGGGCGTCGCGGTCGGACGTGCGGTGCGCACGTCGATCGTCGCGATCACCGTGGTCGATCTGCTCGCCTCGATGGCGATCTGGGGCACCAACGTGACCGTGAGGTTGGCTGGTTGACATGGCACGTACACCCGTTCTGGAGCGCACCGCCTCCATCCGTATCCTCGGCATCCTCTTCCTGGCGATCGTCCTGTTCTGCGTGTGGGTCACCTACGCCTTCTTCACCAAGCAGTTCGTGTCCTCGGTGCCGGTCACCATGTACGCGAGCACCGCCGGTGCGAGCCTGCCGAGCAATGCCGATGTCAAGCTGCGCGGCATGCGCGTGGGGGAGGTGCGCGAGGTGGAGACCGATGGCCGCCAGGTCACGATGAAGCTCGCGATGGATCCCGACTACATCGATCGCATCCCCGCCGGGGTCACCGGCCAGATCGTGCCCAAGACCCTGTTCGGCGAGAAGCAAGTGTCGCTGATCCCCCCGACCGAGCTGTCCGGGGACACGCTGCAGGCCGGCGATGTCATCGCTCGCGCCGAGGTGCCGATCGAGATCGAGGAGGTGCTCAACGACCTCTACCCGCTGCTCACCGCCGTGGATCCGCAAGACATCGCCTACACGCTCTCGGCGGTCTCGCAGGCCCTCGAAGGCCGCGGTGAGCAGCTTGGCGAGACGCTGGTGACGGCGCGCGACTACCTGCGCGACATCAATCCCGAGGTGCCCCAGCTCATCGACGACCTCACCGCGCTCGGCACCGTCGCGGACGGCTATGCCGATGCGATGCCCGATATCGGTCGTCTCCTGGAGAATGCGGTCTTCACCGGCGACACCCTCGTGGCCAAGCAGTCGCAGTTGCTCGCCTTCTTCAATGAGGGCACGGCTCTGTCCGACACCCTCACCGAGTTCGTGGGTGCGAATGCCGAGAACCTCGTCACCGTGCCACGGCAGACCGCGCCGGTGGCCGGGGTCCTGGACACCTACTCCGGGACCTTCCCGTGTTTCCTCGACGCCATGGCCGAACTGCGTCCGCGACTCGACTCGGTCCTCCGCGATCAGACCGTGCACATCAACCTGGAGCTCCTGCCGCTCACGGGCCAGCCCACGGGATACGAACAGAGCGAGCGCGCGACGGTCTCGCAGCAGGTGCTCGACACCGCCGACGCCGCTCAGCCCACCTGCCTCAGCCTGGAGCAGGCGGTCGACGGCGAGAACCCGTACCCGCAGGAGAAGCCGTTCAGCGTGCCCGCCGATGTCTACAAGCTCATCGGCATCGAGAACGACCACAACGGCAAGTTCGGCACACCCGAGGACTACGAGCGGGTGGCACCCGGGGCTGCCTCGCTGGACGCCGCGGTGCAACCCAGCATGTTCTCCGACACCGCGGCACAGCGCACGGCGGTCAAATCGCTCGTCGCCGCGCAGACGGGACAGCAGGCCGAGGAGCTATCCGATCTCGCGCCGCTGTTGGTGAGCCCCCTGCTGCGGGGATCGGAGGTGAAGATCAGTGAAGCTCGATAGGGCATCGGCCTCGGCGGCGGTCAAGCTGTCGGTCTTCCTCGCGTTCACGGCTGCCACCACCTGGGTGCTCGCGCTGACCCTCGGTGCGACCTTCTTCGACCAGCGCACCGAGTACACGGCGGTCTTCGAGGACGTCACGGGAGTCGCCAAGGGAGACGAGGTCCGCATCGCCGGAGTCCGCGTGGGCTCGGTGCGCGATATCGACATCGTCGATCGCGACCAGGCGGAGGTCACCTTCGCGGTCGATCGCGAGGTGCCGCTCACGCGAAACACCCAGGTCACGATCAAATTCCGCAATCTCGTGGGTCAGCGTTACATCGCCCTGACCCAGGGGGCGGAGGGAGCTTCGGAGCGATTGAAGGCCGGCGAGACGATCGGCACCGACCAGACCCAGGAGGCCCTCGACCTCAATGTCCTGCTCAATGGCTTCAAACCCGTCTTCCAGGCACTGTCTCCCGATGACACCAATCAGCTGGCCTTCGAGATCGTGCAGACCTTCCAGGGCGAGAGCGGAAATGTCGAGACGCTGCTCGCGCGGACGGCGTCGCTGACCTCGACGCTCGCCGACCGCGACGAGCTCATCGGCGATGTCATCGTCAACCTCAGCGAGACGCTGGACATGATCGGCAGCCGCGATGTCGAGCTCACGCGAACGATCGACACGTTGCAGCAGTTCGTCAGCGGTCTGGCCGAGGACCGCGACGCGATCCTGAACTCGATCGACTCGGTCTCGGCGCTCTCGACCGAGACCGCCGATCTGCTCCAGCAGGGACGGCCGGCGCTCGCCGAGGACGTCCGGCAGCTGAACGCGCTGACGGCCAATCTGAGCACCGATGAGAACCTCACGGCGTTGTCGACCTCGATCCAGATCATGCCCCACAAGGCCGAGACCCTCGGTAACGCGGCGTCGAGCGGCAGCTACTTCAACTTCTACCTCTGCGAGCTGAAGGGACAGATCATCCTCCCGGCGATGCCGATCCTCGGCCTCGACGAGGAGACCCCGCTCAAGCTCGGCGGCGACGAAGGCCTGAACCTCGGGGGAGCGAGGTGCCCGTCATGAAACCCTTCCGCGAACGCAACCACACCGTGATCGGCGTCTTCAGCTTCGCCGTGATCGCGGCGATTCTGCTCGCGGCGTTCCGCGCCGACCGGTTGCCGATCATCGGCGGAGGCGACACCTATACGGCCGAGTTCGCCGAGATCGGCTCGCTCGACTCCGGAGCCGAGGTCCGCGTCGCGGGTGTCTCGGTCGGCAAGGTCGGCGATATCGAGCTCGACGGCGACAAGGTCAACGTCGAGTTCACCCTCGACGAAGGCACCGATCTCGGCGACCAGGCACGTGCCGAGATCCGGATCCGCACGCTGCTCGGCGCCCAGTACCTGGCCCTCGTGCCCGATGGCGAGGGCGAGCTGGAGACGGGCGCCACCATCCCCGTATCGCGCACGATGCCTCCCTACGATGTCGTCGAGGCCTTCTCCGATCTGAGCACCACCACGCAGGAGCTCGACGTCGATCAGATCTCCGAGGCGCTGACGACCCTCGGCGATGTCTCCGGGCAGGTGCCCGAAGAGTTCCAGGCCGCGCTCACCGGGGTCTCGGACCTGTCGCGCAATCTCGCCGCGCGCGACGAGCAGATCAACACGCTGCTGCAGAACATCAAGAAGGTCACCGGGGTCCTGAACTCGCGTGACGAGGAGCTGGTCAAGCTCTTCGAGGACGCGGACACGCTCTTCTCGGCGGTCGCCGCCCGCCGCGACTCGATCCACGCCCTGCTGGTGGCCGCCACCGAGCTCTCCACGGAGTTGAGCACACTCGTCGACGAGACCCGCGACGATCTGAAGCCCGCGCTCACGCAGCTCGACGCCGTCACCGACATGCTGCACCAGCACGAGGCCAGCCTGGACGAGGCACTACGCCTGTTGCCCGGCTTCTACCGGGTGTACGCCAATGCGCTGGGCACCGGGCCGTGGTTCGACGTCTACCTGGGCAATGTCCCGCCGAACCTGGGCGTCGCCGATGCACTGCGCGATGCCCTGGGCGGTCTCGGAACCGGAGGTGAGCAGTGATGCGGCAGGCACTCGCGATGCGGCTGGCCACCACGTCCAAGCTCGTGGTCGTGGTCGTCTTCCTGGCACTCGTCGTCAGCGCCGTGGTCGCCTGGACCGCGCGCGACACGAGCAAGACCGTGACCGTCGAGTTCAGTGAGACCACCGCGGTGTACGAGGGCTCGGACGTCAAGGTCCTCGGGGTCGCCATCGGCAAGGTCGAGAAGCTGACCCCGCGCGGTGACGCGGTCATCGCCACCATCAGCTACGACGACGAGTACGACCTGCCGCGTGATGTGAAGGCCGCGATCGTGTCCCCGGCGATCGTCGGCGACCGGTACGTGCAGTTCGCTCCCGCCTATACCGAGGGACCGACCCTGGAGGACGGCGCCACGATCGGCAACGATCGCACCGCCGTCCCGGTCGAGCTCGACGAGGTCTACGCCTCGATCAGCGACCTCTCCGTGGCGCTCGGACCCGAAGGCGCCAATGACGACGGCTCCCTCAGCCGTCTGGTGGACAACCTCGCCGGTCAACTCGACGGCCAGGGCGCGCAGGTGAACGAGACCATCCAGAACTTCAGCAAGCTCGCCACCACGCTCGACTCCAACTCCGAGGACCTCTTCGGCAGCGTGCGCGAGGTGCAGGAGTTCGTCGAGGTCCTCAACCGCAATGACGAGACCGTCCGTGCATTCAACGACAGCACCGCCCAGGTCTCGGAGGTCCTCGAGGGCGAGCGAGACGATCTCGCCGCGACATTGTCGGCGCTCAGCGCGGCGCTGACGGATGTCAACACGCTGGTCACCGAGAACCGGGACGTGCTGCGCACCAATGTCGACAAGATCGAATCGCTCTCGCAGGTGCTGCGGACCCGCCAGGGGGAGTTCGAGGAGCTGCTCGTCGCGGCACCGACGGCGCTGTCCAATATCGCCCTGACCTATAACGGCGATTACGGCACCCTGGACAACCGCGCCGGGCTGGAGGAGCTGCTCCTCGGCGGCATCAAGGATCCCGCCGGGCTGCTGTGCAATCTGCTCGATGAGTCGACCGATGACGCGCTCTGCGGCACCCTGAGCGACATCCTCGATCCGATCCTGGGCGGCCTGTCGCCCCGCACGGCCCCGGGCAGCACGCCGATGCAGGCCGAGCAGACCGCCTCCTCCTTTGCCGAGATGATGGAGGTGCCCCAGTGAACCGCGTAATACGCGGCGCCGCCGCCGTCGCCTCGGCGGCCCTGCTCGCCGGCTGCAGCTTCACCCCCTACGACCTCCCGCTGCCCGGAGGAGCGGATGTCGGCGACGAGTCGTATGACGTCGAGGTCGAGTTCCGCGATGTCCTGGACCTGGTGCCGCACAGCGCGGTGCGCGTCGACGATGTCGCGGTGGGACGGGTGACCGATATCCAGCTCGACGGGTGGACGGCACGGGTGACCTTGCGCATCAACGGCGATGTCACCCTGCCCGACGATGCCGAGGCCACGATCCGGCAGACCAACCTGCTGGGCGAGAAGTTCGTGTCGCTGGCGGCACCCGAGGGCGGGGGAACGGGCGAGCTGTCCGATGGGGACGTGATCGCGCTCGATCGCTCAGGACGCAATCCCGAGATCGAGGAGGTCCTCTCCGCCGCCTCGATGCTGTTCAACGGCGGTGCGCTGGAGAAGACGAACACCATCGTCAAGGAACTCAATCTCGCCCTCGGCGACAAGGACACCGAGGTCCGCGATCTGATCTCGGTCACCACCGATCTCCTCGGCCAGCTCGACGACAACTCCGACCAGATCCTCGCGGCGCTGGAGAAGGTCGACCGGCTCGCACAGGAGACCAATGCTCAGCGGGCCGCCATCACCGGCGCGCTCGACGATCTTCCCGAGGCGCTCGAGGTGTTGGACCAGCAGCGCTCCGATCTCGTGGGCCTACTGGAGTCGCTGGACCGGCTCGGCGACACCGCAACGGGTGTCGTCCGCGACTCCACAGCCGACACGGTCGCGACACTGCAGCACCTCGAACCGGTGCTGGCCAATCTCGTCGAGGCGGGCGACAGCATCGCGCAGTCGGCCGGACTCCTGCTCACCTTCCCGTTCAGCGACGGCTACATGGGTGGCACGGTGGAGCGGGCCGCGGGACGCTGCAGCAATGTCGATCGGTCCGCCAACACGGGCGTCTGCGCGGGTGACTACGGCAACCTGTCGATGAAACTCGAGATCAGTGCCGCGCAGGTGCAACAGCTGTTCGACGGCTTCGGCGCCGAATCGATCCCCGGCCTCGCCGATCTCGCTCCGGAGACCCCGCTGACCGGGGATGAGTCTCCCTCAGGGGACCTGTTGGGGCTCGTCGAGGGACTCTTGCCCCCCTCCGCCGATGACGAGACGCCTGCCGTCCCCGGCGACACGCCGCAGGAGGAGGACACACCCCGTGACTCCAAGCCTTCACCGGGGCCTACGGCATCGCCCTCGGAGGATGATGACGACGACAAGCCCTCCGGCGTGCGCCGGTGGCTCAATCCGCTGTGCTGGTTCGGCTCCTGCCGGACCCTTCCCGCCGCGGAGGACTCGGGCGCCGACCATGGCTTGGGCAGGCTCTTCACCGAGGCGGTGACGGCACCATGATCACCCGGCTGACCAAGGTCCAGCTCCTGGTCTTCGCGATCGTGACGCTCATCGGCGGCACTATCGTCGGGGGCACGTATGCGCAGTTGGACCGGCTCTTCTTCGAGCGCACCTACGACGTGCGCGTCGAGCTGACCGCCTCGGGGGGCATCTTCGAGGGTGCCGAGGTCACCTACCGCGGCATCAAGATCGGCCGGGTCGACGCGGTCGACTTCACCGATGAGGGTGTCGACGCCGTGCTCGCCATCGAGAACGACGCACCGCCGATCCCCCAGGACACCGAGGCGGTGGTCGCCAACAAGTCGGCCATCGGCGAGCAGTACGTCGACCTGCGGCCGCGTCAGCGTGACGAGCCCTTCCTGAAGGCGGGCGATGTCATCGGGCGGGACCGCACCGAGGTGCCCATCGACACCACGACCCTGTTGCTGAACACCAATGCGCTGGTCTCGTCGATCGACACCGGCAATCTGGAGACGGTCGTGTCGGAGCTGGGTCAGGCGTTCGAGGGCACGGGACGTGATCTCGAGACGATCCTCGACGCTTCGACCTCGTTCATCGGGGAGGCGCACGACAATATCGACGTGACCCGACGGCTGATCCGCGAGTCCGGCACCGTCCTGCAGGCCCAGGTCGACAAGCGTGGCGAGCTGGCGACCTTCTCACGCAATCTGGCGCTCTTCTCGGACACGCTGCGCTCCTCGGATCCGGATCTCCGGGCCGTCATCGATACGGGTGCGCCCACCGCGAGGACCCTCGACGAGGTGGTCGACGAGAACTCCGAGGACCTCACTTCGCTCTTGGACAATCTGGCGGTGGCCGGCAAGCCGCTGCTGGAGAACAAGGTCGGCCTGCAGTCGATCCTGGTGCTGTACCCCTATCTCCTGCAGGGCTCGTTCTCCGTGGTGACTCCCAGCGACGAGGAAGGGGAGTACGACGCGCACTTCGGTCTCGTGCTCACCCCGACACCCCACACGTGCAGTTACTACGAGGACGGCCCGGCCTCGGGCTATCGTGAACGTCGCGATCCGGCCGATGTCGAGCGGCGCGAGTTCGATACCTCGATCGACTGCACGCTGCCGGACAATGACATCGCGCGTCAGGCGTCGAAGTCCGAGTTCACGCCGCGCACGGCCGTGCCGGAGTCGCAGGAACGGGAGGACTGGGGATGGATGCTGCTGGACGTGGCGGCCCGATGAGCGAGGGGGTGTCGCGCGGCCGCTGGAGCTGGTGGGCGACGATCGTCGGTGTCGTGCTGGCGCTGGTCGGCACCCTGCTCATCGCCTTCGGCGATCGCCTGGCCGGTGCGAGCGAGCCGTCCGGTACCGCGAGTGCGGTATCGGTCAGCCAGGACTTCGCGGTGGCCTACAACACCTATGATGTCGCCGATCCGGATGACTACAAGGGCCGTCTGGAGGGCTTGCTGACCGATGAGTACCGTGAGCAGGCCTTCGAGGTGATCGATGCGATCTTCGAGGCCTTGGCCGAGAAGGAGCAGACGAGCGGTGATGCGGATGTCTTGGCGGTGGGCGTTCCGGTGATCGACGATGACTCCGCCGAGACGCTGGTCGCGGTCGATGCCACGATCAGCAATACCGATGTCGAGGATGCGGGCGTGGAGCGTCACTTCCGTTGGAAGCTGTCCCTGGTGCGAGATGGCGGCGGCTGGAAGGTCGACGGCTTCGAGAGCGTCGCCTCGGTCGAGGCCGAGGCCCTCCCGCAGGGCGGTGAGTCCCCGTGAGCGAGCCCTGCCCGGCTTGGACCGGGATCTGCTGGGTATTCGTCGACCCAGCAGGGGTCCGGTTCACGAATGGGGAGCACATCTCGGTCCAGGGGAGGGTGTCATGAGTGAGCCACGCAAGCCTCAGCGTCGTCGTATCGCGGGGGAGCGCTCGGCCGCCGACCGCTCGGCGTCCACGCCGCCGTCTCCGCGTGCCACCCCGCGCCCGGTCGCGCGTCCCGTTCGTCGACCCCTGGCCGAGGAGCCGGCATCGACGCCGCCACCTCCCACGTCGGCCTCCGGTCGTCAGCGCACGCAGGCGGCCGCGGAGGACACCGGTTCGGAGCGGTCGACGGGGGCGCGTCGTCCGCGATTGCCGGTCGGCTCGCTGCCCTGGCGGATGATCATCGCCGTGATCGTCCTGGCGCTGGGGCTGGGACTGGCGGGCTGGGGTGCGTGGAGTCTGCGCGGGGGCGGAGAAGCAGCCCTCGACGCGGCTCAGCGGCAGGCGTCGCGGGCCGCGGGGGAGGCGGCCGAGACGATCTTCACCTTCTCCCATGATGATCTCGACGACCATGAGGAGAGCTCCAAGGCGCTGATGACGGAGGACTTCGCCGAGGAGTTCGACAAGGTCGCCCCCTCGTTGCGCGATATCGCTCCTCAGCGCGAGTTCGAAGTGCAGGCGCAGGTCCAGGATGCCGGCGCGGTGCCGTGCGGTGACGACTGCTCGACCGAGTCGGTCCAGGTCCTCGTGTTCGTCGATCAGGTGCGGTTGATCGCCGGACAGGAGGACGAGGCTCCGACGGTCCTCGGCAACCGGGTCACGATGACGATGGTCAAGGAGCGCGGCACCTGGCTCGTCGACGAGATCCAAGCCCTCTGATCGTCACCCCTCGACAGCCTCCCTTGACCGCGAGTGGTGCAAATTCGCCCCCTATCCCTGCGAAAAGAGGGCGAACATGCACCACTCGTGGGCGCGACTGCACCACTCGGAGGGGCACTCGCACCGCCAGCCGGTGTCCATCTCGCGCGATTCCGGGCGGACGGCCGAAATCGCATGTTACCGTCGAGTTCACTTCTGTCGGTGAGTCGAGAGGGTCGTTCATGCGGGACCATCGTGAGCTGCTGCGCGGACGTCGTGTCCTGATCACCGGCGCCGCGCGGGGGATCGGTGCCGCGCTGGCCGAACGTCTCGCCGCCCGGGGCGCCAGGGTAGGCCTCATCGGACTCGAGCCGGAGCTGCTCGCCGGTGTGGCGGCGAAGGCCGACGCAGTCTGGCGCGAGTGCGATGTCGCACAACGCGAGCAGGTCGACCAGGCGGTGAGCGATGTGGTGGAGGAGCTCGGTGGACTCGACATCGTGGTCGCCAATGCCGGGATCGCGGGACAGCTGCCGATCCTCGGCGGCGACCCGCGGGTGATGGAGCAGACGGTCGCGGTCAACCTGCTCGGTTCGTATTACACGATGCGGGCGGCGGGTCCGCACATCGCTCACCCGGGCGGCTACGCGCTGGTGGTCTCCTCGGCGGCGGCGGTGGTGCAGCTGCCGCTGCTGGGCGCCTACTCGGCGTCCAAGTCCGGCGTCGAGGCGCTGGGCAACACGCTGCGCAGCGAGCTGCGTCCGACCGGGGCCAAGGCGGGCGTGGCCTATTTCGCCGAGCTCGCCACCGATATGACGGAGCGGGGTTTCTCGACCGAGGCTGCCGCTGTGCTCGGGGCGGAGGGCTCCTTCTCGGGGGTGTCGCCGCTGGCCCCGGCCATCGACCGGATCGAGCGGGGGATCGCCCGTCGATCGCGGGTCATCGTCGCGCCCTGGTGGGTCGGGGGCATCCTGCCGATCCGCATGCTGGCGCAGCCGGTGGTCGACCGTTTCGCGCAGCGCGGGCTCGATGAGGCGCTGCGCATCGCTCGCGACGAGCGCGTGGATCTCACCACACCGCAGCCCGGTCAGGGCTCGTGACCCCGCGGGTCGCGCCGGGCGGATGGCGCGAGCTAGGCCCGGTCAACTGGCTGATCTGCTGCGCCATGGCACGGGCCGCGGGTGTCCCCGAAGCCCGTGTCTTCACGACGCTGGGCCGTGCCCGTGGGACCTTTCGCGGGTGGCTGCACTACTCGGCGACGCTCATGCCCTTCGGCCGCTTGACGCGCTATGAGACCGAGCTGGCGATCCTGCGGGTCGCGCACGTGCGGGGATGCGAGTACGAGCGTGATCACCACCTGCGGCTGGGCGCGCGGGCGGGTGTGACCGCTGAGCTGGCGGAGCGGGTCTTCACTGCCCCCGACTCGCAGGCGTGGCCGCCACGTCACCGGGCTCTGCTGGCCGCCGTGGACCGGCTCGTCGAGCAGGGGGATCTCGACGACGACCAGTGGTCCGAGCTCGCCGCGCACTTCAGCGGACGCGAGCTGATCGAGATCGTATTGCTGGTGGGCCACTACAACGCCCTCGCGACCGCACTCACCACCCTGCGCGTCGAGCGTGACCTCACCTGAACGTAGGGCGGTGACCTACGCACCCCTGACCGCATCGGGCGGTGGGCTACGCACCTCTCGCACCGCTTGAGAGGTGTGTAGCCCACCGCCCGAGCGGAGGTAGGGGTTTTCCACTGCGCAAGGACTGGTCTCGCTCGTCCACAGATGCGGGTGTGGGGTAGCGCCAACGCCCCTGGTCGGGTTGGGCTCGGGTCATGCCCACGACGCCGCACATCCCAGCCGCTCTCCGTGAGGGACCCTTCACCCGCGCGCGGGCCCTCGACGAGGGTCTCACCCCGCGCATGCTCAACGGTGCCTCGTATCGTCGCCTGTTCCCGCGGGTCTGGGTGCATAGAGACCATGAGATGTCGGCGGCGGACTGGATCGCGGCCGCCCGCCTGGCTGCCCCGGCCCACGCGCACCTCACCGATGTCAGCCGTTTGCAGCTTCTCGGAGTGGATGCCGGGCCGCTCCTGCCGGTGCACGTGGTGGTCCAGGGCGATCTCCACCTGGATATCGACGGGATCCTCGTGCACCGCACCGATCGACTGCCTCCGCTCGACGACCTCGGAGTCACCCCGGCGAGCGCGTATCTGCACTGGTGCGCGCGAGTGACGGTGATCGAGGCGATCGGGGTGGGCGACGAGCTCTTGCGGCGCGGAGCGATGACACTCGTGGAACTCGTCGAGCTGGCTCATCGGGATCGCTGGCGAGCCGGCGCGTGCGAGGCCGCGTGGATCTCGGCCTTCCTCCGCGAGAACGTGCGCTCCCCACAGGAGTCATCGGCGCGGGCGTATCTGCTGTTCGGCGGCTTGCCCGAGCCGGAGGTCAACGGGCTCATCGTGCAGGACGGTCGGGTCCTCACCGAGGCGGATCTGTTGTACCGGGAGTATGCGACGGTGGCCGAGTACGACGGTGGTCACCACCAGAGCGATCGGCGGCAGTATCTCGATGATCTCGCCAGGAACCAGGACTACCGCGATCTGGGACTCGAGTGCGTCATCGCCACCAAGGAGACCTCGCCGCAGCGCTTCGTGGCCCAGGTCTACGACAGGATCGCGCGCCACGGTTATACCGGACCGCCACCCTGCTTCGGGCCGCGATGGCAGTCGCTGTTCTGGCCGATCGCCCGGGCTCGTCGGGGCGGAGGGTGAGGCACTTCTCCGAGCAGGCGGCGGTGGGTCACGCACCTCTCGCGCCGGTTGAGAGGTGCGTGACCCACCGCTCCGCGGGGCGAGAGGTGCGTGACCCACCGCCCCCGGCCGAATCAAGGGCAAAAGTGTCCGATAGTGGCCGAAGTCTCGTCGTTTGTCAAGATGCCCCTTGTCATGGGCGTGGCGCATGGGTTAGACTGAATCTTCGCGCGCCCTTTGTCATGCCCTCTGCTCGATCTCGTCGGCATGACCCTGTGCGACAACACTATCGAACTGAATGAGTCATCCGCCTGCGAGTCTTCGGAAGGACTTCTCTTGGCCGCCTCGCGTACCGCCCGCACCACCCAGAACGCTTCGGCTCCGCGCCGCATCTCCTTCGCCAAAATCTCCGAGCCGCTCGAGGTCCCTGAGCTCCTGGCCCTGCAGACCGAGAGCTTCGACTGGCTCATCGGCAGCGATGCCTGGAAGGCTCGCGTCGACGCCGATCTCGGCGCCGGCCGGACCGACGTCTCCACCAAGTCCGGCCTGGAGGAGATCTTCGAGGAGATCTCTCCGATCGAGGACTTCTCGGAGACGATGAGCCTATCGTTCCGTGATCACCGCTTCGAGCCCCCGAAGTACTCGGTGGAGGACTGCAAGGATCGCGACGTCACCTACGCGGCCCCGCTGTTCGTGACCGCCGAGTTCATGAACAACGACACCGGTGAGATCAAGAGCCAGACCGTCTTCATGGGCGAGTTCCCGCTCATGACCGACAAGGGCACCTTCATCATCAACGGCACCGAGCGTGTCGTCGTCAGCCAGCTGGTCCGTTCGCCCGGTGTCTACTTCGAGCGCACGGCGGACAAGACCTCCGACAAGGACGTCTTCACCGCCAAGGTCATCCCGAGCCGTGGTGCGTGGCTCGAGTTCGAGGTCGACAAGCGCGACACTGTGGGCGTCCGCCTGGACCGCAAGCGCAAGCAGAGCGTCACGGTCCTGCTGAAGGCCCTCGGCATGAGCGAGGCCGAGATCCTCGAGCAGTTCGGCGACTACGAGTCGATCCGCCTGACGCTGGAGAAGGACAATGTCGCCGGCCAGGACGAGGCCCTGCTCGACATCTACCGCAAGCTCCGCCCGGGCGAGCCGCCGAGCAAGGAGGCCGCGCAGACGCTGTTGGAGAACTACTACTTCAACCCCAAGCGCTACGACACCGCCAAGGTCGGCCGCCACAAGATCAACAAGAAGATCGGCACCGATGAGGCCTTCGATCAGCAGACGCTGACGATCGACGACATCGTCGCCACGATCAAGTACCTGGTCGCCCTGCACGACGGCCGCACCGAGCTCGAGGCACCCGCCGGTGAGATCGTCGTCGAGGCCGATGACATCGACCACTTCGGCAACCGCCGTATGCGCACGGTCGGCGAGCTCATCCAGAACCAGCTCCGCACGGGCCTGGCCCGTATGGAGCGGGTGGTGCGTGAGCGCATGACCACGCAGGACGTCGAGGCCATCACGCCGCAGACCCTCATCAACATCCGCCCGATCACGGCGGCGTTGAAGGAGTTCTTCGGCACCAGCCAGCTGTCGCAGTTCATGGACCAGAACAACCCGCTCGCGGGCCTGACGCACAAGCGTCGTCTCTCGGCCCTCGGCCCGGGTGGTCTGTCCCGTGAGCGCGCCGGTTACGAGGTCCGTGACGTCCACCCGTCGCACTACGGCCGCATGTGCCCGATCGAGACCCCGGAAGGCCCGAATATCGGCCTGATCGGCTCGCTCGCGTCCTTCGGTCGGATCAACGCCTTCGGCTTCGTCGAGACCCCGTACCGCAAGGTCGAGGGCGGCCAGGTCACCGAGCAGGTCGACTACCTGACCGCGACGGACGAGGACCGTTACATCATCGCGCAGGCCAACTCGCCGCTCACCGATGAGGCGCGCTTCGCCGATGACATGGTCCTGGTGCGTCACCGTGGTGGCGAGGCCGAGCTGCGTCCGGCCGATGAGGTCGACTACATGGACGTCTCGCCGCGTCAGATGGTCTCTGTGGCCACCGCGCTGATCCCGTTCTTGGAGCACGACGACGCCAACCGCGCGCTGATGGGCTCGAACATGCAGCGTCAGGCCGTCCCGCTCATCCGCAACGATGCTCCACTCGTCGGCACCGGCATGGAGTTCCGTGCCGCGGTAGACGCCGGCGACGTGACCGTCGCCAAGAAGGCAGGCGTCGTCAAGGAGGTCTCGGCCGATGCGGTCGAGATCATGGAGGACGAGGGCACGTACACCACGTACCGTCTCGCCAAGTTCCGTCGCTCCAACCAGGGCACCTGCACCAACCAGCGCCCGCTGGTCCGCGATGGGCAGCGCGTCGAGGTCGGTACGCCGCTGGCCGACGGCCCCTGCACAGACGAGGGCGAGATGGCTCTCGGCACCAACCTGCTCGTGGCGTTCATGCCGTGGCAGGGCCATAACTACGAGGACGCCATCATCCTCAGCCAGCGTGTGGTGCAGGACGACATGCTCACCTCGATCCACATCGAGGAGCATGAGGTCGACGCCCGCGACACCAAGCTCGGCCCCGAGGAGATCACCCGCGACATCCCCAATGTCAGTGAGGAGATGATCGCCAATCTCGACGAGCGCGGCATCATCCGCATCGGCGCCGAGGTCGGCAATGGCGACATCCTCGTCGGCAAGGTCACGCCCAAGGGCGAGACCGAGTTGACCCCTGAGGAGCGCCTGCTCCGCGCGATCTTCGGTGAGAAGGCGCGCGAGGTCCGCGACACCTCGCTCAAGGTGCCGCACGGCGAGTCCGGCACCGTCATCGGCGTGCGGGTGTTCGACGCCGCGGAGGGCGACGAGCTCAGCCCGGGCGTCAACCAGCTCGTGCGGGTCTACGTGGCGCAGAAGCGCAAGATCAGCCATGGTGACAAGCTGGCCGGCCGTCACGGCAACAAGGGCGTCATCGCCAAGATCCTCCCAGTCGAGGACATGCCCTTCCTGCCCGACGGCACCCCCGTGGACATCGTGCTCAACCCGCTGGGTGTGCCCGGTCGTATGAACGTCGGACAGGTGCTGGAGACGCACCTGGGCTGGATCGCCAAGACCGGCTGGGAGATCCCGGCCGAGGTCAAGGACGAGTGGGCGGAGCGGCTGCGCAAGATCGAGGCCGCCGAGGCGCCCGCCGACAGCAATGTC
Source organism: Aeromicrobium sp. PE09-221 (assembly GCF_002174305.1). Lineage (GTDB taxonomy): Bacteria > Actinomycetota > Actinomycetes > Propionibacteriales > Nocardioidaceae > Aeromicrobium. The sequence continues at coordinate 31,815 of NZ_MIJB01000033.1, forward strand.
GCCACCCCGGTGTTCGACGGTGCGCGCGAGGACGAGCTGCAGGGCCTCCTGGCCTCCACGCTCCCCAACCGCGACGGCGAGCGCATGGTCGGTCCCGATGGCAAGGCACGACTGCTCGACGGCCGCAGCGGCGAGCCGTTCCCGGATCCGATCAGCGTCGGCTACATCTACATGCTGAAGCTGCACCACCTGGTCGACGACAAGATCCACGCGCGCTCGACCGGCCCGTACTCGATGATCACCCAGCAGCCGCTCGGCGGTAAGGCCCAGTTCGGTGGCCAGCGCTTCGGTGAGATGGAGGTCTGGGCCCTGGAGGCCTACGGTGCCGCCTACGCGCTGCAGGAGCTGCTGACCATCAAGTCCGACGACATCGTCGGTCGCGTCAAGGTCTACGAGGCCATCGTCAAGGGCGAGAACGTGCCGGAACCGGGTATCCCCGAGTCCTTCAAAGTGCTCGTCAAGGAGATGCAGTCGCTGTGCCTGAACGTCGAGGTCCTCTCGGCTGACGGCACCGCGCTGGAGATGCGCGACTCCGAGGACGAGGTGTTCCGAGCCGCTGAAGAGCTCGGCATCGACCTCTCGCGCCGTGAGCCCTCGTCCGTGGAGGAGGTCTGAGCCACGGCTCGGACCCTCCTTCACACCACAGAATTTCGAAAGGGAAAGAAGACAACGTGCTCGACGTGAACTTCTTCGATCAGCTCAAGATCGGCCTCGCGACCGCCGACGACATCCGCAACTGGTCGTTCGGTGAGGTCAAGAAGCCAGAGACGATCAACTACCGCACGCTCAAGCCCGAGCGCGACGGCCTGTTCTGCGAGAAGATCTTCGGTCCTACCCGGGACTGGGAGTGCTACTGCGGCAAGTACAAGCGCGTGCGCTTCAAGGGCATCATCTGCGAGCGCTGCGGCGTTGAGGTGACGCGCTCGAAGGTCCGCCGCGAGCGGATGGGCCACATCGAGCTCGCCGCCCCGGTCACGCACATCTGGTACTTCAAGGGTGTGCCGAGCCGTCTCGGCTACCTGCTCGATCTCGCGCCGAAGGACCTCGAGAAGGTCATCTACTTCGCCGCGTACATGATCACCTGGGTCGACGAGGATGCTCGCCACCGCGACCTGTCCTCGCTCGAGGCCAAGATCGACATGGAGCGCAAGCAGCTGGAGAACCGGCGCGACTCCGAGGTCAACGAGCGGATGGCCAAGCTCGAGGAGGACCTCAAGCAGCTCGAGGCCGAGGACGCCAAGGCGGATGCCAAGCGCAAGGTCAAGGACGCCGCGGAGCGTGAGGCCAAGCAGCGTCGCGACCGCGTCCAGCGTGAGCTGGACCGCCTCGAGGCCGTGTGGGACCGCTTCAAGAACCTCAAGGTCCAGGACCTCGAGGGTGACGAGATGCTGTACCGCGAGATGACGTACCGCTTCGGCAAGTACTTCGAGGGCTTCATGGGCGCTCGTGCCATCCAGAAGCGCCTGCAGGACTTCGACCTCGAGCTCGAGGCCGAGAAGCTGCGCGAGATCATCGCCACGGGCAAGGGACAGCGCAAGACCCGTGCCCTGAAGCGCCTCAAGGTCGTCTCGGCGTTCATGGGGAGCAACAACCACCCCGAGGGCATGGTCCTCGACGCCGTCCCGGTGATCCCGCCGGAGCTGCGTCCGATGGTTCAGCTCGACGGCGGCCGCTTCGCGACGAGCGACCTGAACGACCTGTACCGCCGGGTCATCAACCGCAACAACCGCCTCAAGCGCCTGCTCGATCTCGGTGCCCCCGAGATCATCGTCAACAACGAGAAGCGCATGCTGCAGGAGGCCGTCGACTCGCTCTTCGACAACGGTCGTCGCGGTCGTCCCGTCACCGGTCCGGGCAACCGTCCGCTGAAGTCCATCTCGGACATGCTCAAGGGCAAGCAGGGTCGCTTCCGTCAGAACCTGCTCGGCAAGCGCGTCGACTACTCGGGCCGTTCGGTCATCGTCGTCGGCCCGCAGCTGAAGCTGCACCAGTGCGGTCTGCCCAAGCAGATGGCGCTCGAGTTGTTCAAGCCCTTCGTGATGAAGCGCCTGGTCGATCTCAACCACGCGCAGAACATCAAGAGCGCCAAGCGCATGGTCGAGCGGGCCCGTCCGGTCGTGTGGGATGTCCTCGAAGAGGTCATCACCGAGCACCCGGTGCTGCTCAACCGCGCACCCACGCTGCACCGGCTGGGCATCCAGGCCTTCGAGCCGCAGCTGATCGAGGGCAAGGCCATCCAGATCCACCCGCTCGTCTGCTCGGCCTTCAACGCCGACTTCGACGGTGACCAGATGGCTGTGCACCTGCCGCTGAGCGCCGAGGCGCAGGCCGAGGCCCGCATCCTCATGCTCAGCACGAATAACATCTTGAAGCCCTCGGACGGCCGTCCGGTGACCATGCCCACGCAGGACATGATCATCGGGCTGTACTTCCTGACCCTGGATCGCGACGGTCACCCCGGTGAGGGTCGTGCGTTCAGCTCCTCGGCTGAGGCGCAGATGGCGTTCGAGCGCGGTGAGATCACGCTGCAGAGCAAGGTCAAGATCCGTCACGAGGGTGAGCTGGTCAGCACCACGCTCGGGCGCACGATCTTCAACGAGCAGCTGCCGGTGGACTACCCGTACGTCAACTACCAGGTGGGCAAGAAGGAGCTCGGCACGATCGTCAACGACCTGGCCGAGCGGTACAGCAAGGTCGACGTCGCCGTCGCGCTGGACAACCTGAAGGACACCGGTTTCCATTGGGCCACCCGCTCGGGTGTGACCATCTCGATGGCCGATGTCGTCAGCCCGTCCTCCAAGCCGGAGATCCTCGCCAAGTACGAGGGCCAGGCGGCCAAGGTGCAGCAGCAGTTCGACCGCGGTCTCATCACCGAGGACGAGCGTCGCCAGGAGCTCATCGAGATCTGGACCCAGGCCACGTCCGAGGTCGCCGATGCGATGAGCGAGACCTTCGATATCGACAACCCCATCTACATGATGGTGAACTCGGGTGCTCGCGGCAATATGATGCAGCTGCGTCAGATCGCCGCGATGCGAGGCCTGGTGGCCAACCCGAAGGGCGAGATCATCCCGCGTCCGATCAAGGCGAACTACCGCGAGGGCCTGTCGGTCGTCGAGTACTTCATCGCGACGCACGGTGCTCGTAAGGGTCTGGCCGACACCGCGCTGCGTACGGCCGACTCGGGTTACCTGACCCGTCGGCTGGTCGATGTCAGCCAGGACGTCATCATCCGCGAGGAGGACTGCGGCACCGAGCGTGGTCTGCCCAAGGTCATCGCCGAGCGGCTGGACGACGGAACCCTCGTCAAGGCCGAGAACGTCGAGACCTCGGCGTACGCCCGCAATGCGGCCACCGAGATCACCCACCCGGAGACGGACGAGGTGCTCGTGGAGGCCGGCGGTGACCTCGGCGACGTGGTCATCGACCAACTCGTGACGGCCGGCATCGAGCAGATCAAGGTCCGCACGGTCCTGACCTGCGAGGCCAAGACGGGTACGTGCGCGAAGTGCTACGGTCGTTCGCTGGCGACGGGCAAGCTCGTCGACATCGGCGAGGCGGTCGGCACGATCGCCGCGCAGTCCATCGGTGAGCCTGGTACTCAGTTGACGATGCGTACCTTCCACACCGGTGGTGTGGCCGGTGATGACATCACGCACGGTCTGCCGCGCGTGGTGGAGCTCTTCGAGGCTCGTCAGCCCAAGGGTCGCGCGCCGATCACCGAGGCCGCCGGTCGCATCGAGATCGACGACACCGACAAGACGCGCAAGATCATCGTCACGCCCGATGACGGCTCCGAGCCGGTCGAGTACCCGGTCACCAAGCGTGCCCGTCTGCTGGTGCGCGACGGCGACTCGGTCGAGGTCGGACAGCAGCTCACGCACGGTACGCCCGATCCGCAGGAGGTCCTGCGTATCCTCGGTGTCCGCCGTGCGCAGGAGCACCTGGTCGACGAGGTGCAGGAGGTCTACCGCTCGCAGGGCGTGGCCATCCACGACAAGCACATCGAGATCATCGTGCGCCAGATGCTGCGTCGCGTGACGGTCATCGAGCAGGGTGATGCCAAGCTGATCCCCGGTGACCTCGCCGATCGTGCCCTGTTCGAGGAGGAGAACCGTCGCGTGGTGGCCGAGGGCGGCCAGCCGGCGTCGGCTCGTCCGGTGCTCATGGGCATCACCAAGGCGTCGCTCGCCGTGGAGTCGTGGCTGTCGGCCGCGTCCTTCCAGGAGACGACCCGGGTGCTCACCGAGGCCGCGATCCAGGGCAAGTCGGACTCGCTGCGCGGTCTGAAGGAGAACATCATCATCGGCAAGCTCATCCCGGCGGGTACCGGCTTGGACCGTTACCGCAATATCCGGGTGGAGCCGACCGAGGAGGCGCGTCAGAACGCCTACGCGGTCGCCGGCTACGACAGCTTCGACTACCAGTTCGGTCCGTCGGATGCTGCCCCGGTCGCCTTGGACGATTTCGACTTCACGTCCTTCGACAACTGATCGACACTCGACAGGCCCCCGTCAGCATCGCTGGCGGGGGCCTGTCGCATCGTCGGTCCGGTTCACTCACTGGGGTGTGCGGTGATCCACGCAGATCTCGGGGCCGGTGGCGACGCAGGATGTGCTTCCGTGGTTGCCATAGCAACCACGGAAGCACATCCTGCGTCGATCGTGGAGCGAGCCCGG
>NZ_MIJB01000034.1 GCF_002174305.1 Aeromicrobium sp. PE09-221
GGTGAGGACAGCAGAACGGCCCGCTTCCCTCGGGAGGCGGGCCGTTCTGATGTCGACGGATCAGGAGCGCGCGATGCGCACCATCTCCTCGCGCGGGACGACCTTGACGCGCTCGCGCTCGGTCTCGTGGGCCTCGCCGAGTCCGAGCTCGTGGGCGTCGAGCTTCTCCCAGCCCTCCCACGTCGTGTACTCGAGGCCACGCGCGTCGAGGTAGCGGTCGAAGGCCTCGGGCTCGGCATGCTCGGGAACCGCGAGCGAGTCGATGTCGTCGACGAGCATGGCGATCGTCTGTGCGGCATCGGACTTGGTGTGGCCGATCAGGCCGACCGGGCCGCGCTTGATCCAGCCGGTGACATAGACACCGGGGATCGGGGAGCCATCGAGGTCGATCGCGTGCCCACCGTCATTGGGCACCACGCCAGCCGCCGCATCGAAGGGCAGACCCGCGAGCACATCGGAGTAGTAGCCGATCGCACGGTAGACCGCCTGGACCGGCCAGTCCTTGAACTCGCCCGTGCCGCGCACATTGCCCGTGCCGTCGAGCTCGGTGATCTCGGTCCGCAGGCCCACGACCTTGCCGTCCTCGCCGAGCACCTCGACGGGGTTCTGGCAGAAGTGGATGTGGATGCGGTGCGGTGCGCCGCTGGGCTCGGCGGCCAGATACTTGGTCAGCACGTCGACCACGAGCTTCTGGCTCTTGGCGGCCTTGAGCGCCTCCATCGAGCCCTCGTCGAATTCGAAGCCCTCGGGATGCACGATGACATCGATATTCGGGCTGTGGTTCAGCTCGCGAAGCTCCATCGGCGTGAACTTGACCTGCGCCGGACCGCGGCGGGCGAAGACATGGACGTCGGTGGTGGCGTTCTTCTTGAGTCCCTCGTAGACATTGTCCGGGATCTCGGTGACCAGCAGCTCGTCGGCGGTCTTGGCCAGGATGCGGCTGACGTCGAGGCCGACATTGCCGACACCCAGCACCGCGACCTCCTTGGCGTGCGGCTGGAAGTCCCAGTCGCGCGGCACATCGGGGTGGCCGTCGTACCAGTACACGAAGTCGGCGGCACCGTAGGAGCCGTCGAGGTCGATACCGGGGATGTCCAGTTCGCGGTCGCGGCGGGCACCGGTCGCGAAGACGATCGCGTCGTAGAACTGACGCAGATCCTCCAGCTTGATGTCATCGCCGAAGGCCACATTGCCGAAGAAGCGGATATCGGGATTGGCCATGACGCGCTTGAGCGCCTTGACGATTTCCTTGATCCGCGGGTGATCGGGCGCGACGCCGTAGCGGATGAGGCCGAACGGGGTGGGATCGCGGTCGATGAGGTCGACCGTGACGTCGACATCCTCGGTCTTGGTGAGGATGTCGGCGGCGTACACGCCGGCCGGACCGGCGCCGACGACGGCGACCCGCAACTTCCTGCTCATGTCACTCCTGGAATACACGACAAAACTGCCCAGTGGGCCTTAGGCCAGCCTAACGCGAACGTCACAACCATCAGAACCTGTCCGCGATGTGAAATCCCCCTCCCGTTGAGTGTTGGGGGCACCGCCCTGGGGGCAGCGCAGCGGAGTCCTTGGGGGAGACGGAGCGCAGCGGAGTCCTTGAGTGTGACGTTTGGACGGCCAAAACCCGATTTCCGCCGGCCAAAGGTCACACTCAACGGGGAGGAGGGGATGCTCAGCCGACGGGCTAGGCGGCGTCTCACAGGGAAAGCTCAGCGGAGCGCCAGCACGATCTTGGCACGGCTGCCTACCGTGATGGTTGACGACGCAATCAGCCTCACGAGGAGTCCCCATGCGCCGCACCGCCCGGACCGCCGTCCTCACCGCCGCCGCCTCCGCTGCCCTCTTCACCGCGGCCTGCGGCTCGGAGGCCGAACAGGTCGATCCGACTCCCGCGCCGTCCGCATCCCCCGATGACACCGGCGACGGTGACGACACCACCGGCTCCTTCACCCCCGGCGACTACGAGGCCACCGGCAGCTACCAGACCCCCGGCGGCACCCAGTCCGTCGATGTCGAGGTGACCCTCGAGGCCGATGGGACGATCACGGACCTCGATGTCGAGGGCAACGCCGAGGGCGGCAACTCCGAGCAGTTCCAGGGGAAGTTCGAGGGCGGCATCGACGCCGAGGTGGTCGGCAAGAAGATCACCGAGCTCGACGTCTCCAAGGTCTCCGGATCGTCGCTCACCAGCGGCGGCTTCAACGACGCCATCGCACAGATCACCGACGACGCCCGGGCCTGACCCGTGCACAGCTGGGTCTTCGACGCGATCGGCACCCGGTGGCGCCTGGATGCGGGTACGGATATCGACCGGTCCGCGGTGCTGAGCCTCGTCGAGGGCTTCGACCGCATCTGGTCGCGATTCCGTGGCGACTCCGAGGTCACGCGGCTACGCACCACGGGTCACGTCGACCTCGGTGAGCACGCGCCGGAGATCTTCGCCCTCTACGACCGGCTCCATCGGTTGACGGACGGGGCTATGAGTCCCGCGATCGGTGCCAGTCTCGAGCGCCTGGGCTACGACGCCGACTACACGCTCACCGCGCACGGCGAGGCCGTCGCCGCATTCCGCTGGACCGACGCCCGCCGAGAGGGATCGACCATCGAGGTCGATCAGCCGGTCGTGGTCGATATCGGCGCTGTCGGCAAAGGCTATCTGGCCGACCGGGTCGCAGACCTCGTCGGCGAGCCGGTGACGGTCGACGCGAGTGGCGATATCGTCCACCGCGGTCCCCAGCCGTTGCGGGTCGCGATGGAGCATCCGGCCGATCCGAGCAAGGCCGTGGGCGTGATCGAGGTGCCGCCGGGACACGCCGTCGCCGCCTCGGCCGCCAACCGCCGGATCTGGGGAGAGGGCCTCCATCACATCCTGGACGCACGCACTGGACGCCCCGCCTCGGACATCGTCGCCACGTGGGCCGTCGCCCCCTCCGCCGCACTGGCCGATGGCCTCGCCACGGCCCTCTTCTTCGTCTCCCCCGAGCGGGTGCTCGACGAGTTCCCCGGCGTGGGCTGCGCGGTGATCGACCGGTCCCTGCGCATCCGCGCCATCGGGCTGCCCGGGGAGGTCTTCCGGTGACCGCCGTCGACCAGCTGCTCGCCCGCCTGACGATGTACCGGCTGGTGATCGTCGTCCTCGGCGTGTTCGGGGGCTGGGCGCTGATCGCGGCCGGTGCAGGATGGCTCGATCCGGGGATCTTCAGCGTCCCCGCCATGTTGCTCACCCTCGCGGTGATGCTGGGGGCGTCGATCGCGGCGAATGCGGTGATCGGACGCCTGGCGGGAGCCTCGCCCCACCTCGACTCCGCGGTCATCACCGGCCTGCTGCTGTGGTTCCTCTACTGGCCGAGCAGCGATCCGCGCACCCTCGGTTGGCTGGCCCTCGTCGCCGTGCTGGCACAGGCCTCGAAGTACGTCATCGCGGTGCGCCGGCGGCACGTGGTCAATCCCGCGGCCGCGGGGGTTGTCCTCACCGTGCTGATCGCGTGGGCTGCCGGGGCTGACTCGATGCCCTATACGACCTGGTGGGCCGCTAGTGAGATCCTGCTTCCGGTCGCTGTGGTGGGCGCGCTCGTGGTGCTGCGACGCACCGCACGCTACGACATCGCCGCGATCTTCCTGCTCGTCGCGACGCCCCTGACAGTGTGGGGGCTGATCGCTTTCGGGACCGATACCGGCACCGCGATCCGTCAGGCGTTCTCGGCCTATCCGCTGGTGTTCTTCGCCGGTTTCATGTTGAGCGAGCCGTTGACCCTGCCGCCTCGCCGGGTCCAGCGGTGGATGCTCGCGGCGCTGGCCGGTGCGCTCTTCGCACTGCCTCTGTGGTCTTTCGCGGCCTTCGGCTCCTTCACCCCCATCGGACCCTTCGAGAGCACCTATGAGCTGACGCTGGTCGTCACCGGCATCCTCGCCTTCGCCTTCGGCCAGCGCGGTCGGGTCGGGCTCACGCTGCGCGAGCGTCGGCCGATGGGCAGCGACGTCTACGAGTACCGCTTCGCGGCCGACCGACCCCTTCGTTTCGAGCCTGGTCAGTACCTGGAGCTGCATCTGCCGCACGGTCGTGCGGACTCGCGCGGTGCACGGAGGATGTTGAGCATCGCCTCGCCGCCGGGGTCCGAGGTCTGCGTCGCGATCCGCGAACCCGAGGACGCGTCGAGCTTCAAGAAGGCATTGGCGGCGCTGCCGGCCGGGGCGCGACTCGCTGCCACCGGGGTGAGCGGCGACTTCCTGTTGCCTCGTGACCCGGGGGAGAAGGTGTTGTTGATCGCCAGCGGCATCGGCATCACCCCGTTCATGAGCCAGCTGCGGGCCGGGGGAGTCAGGCGGGATGTGCGGCTGCTGCACCATGTGCGGGCCGGCGAGGTGCAGCCCTATGCCGAGGAGCTTGCCGCGCTGGACGTCGATGCCCAGGTGGTCAGCGGGGATCTGCCGGGCTGGGACGAGGTGCTCGCGCTCGTGCCCGATGCCGCCGAGCGCGAGGTGTATCTCTCCGGCTCACCGGCCTCCGTCGATGCGCTGCGCCGGGAGCTGCGCGGACGGGTACGCCGCATCCGCACCGATCGCTTCCTCGGCTACTGATACGCGCGGACCGATGATGATGCATAACGGTTGCTAGAGCGACCGCAATGCATCGAGTTCCGAGCGGGTCCGGACCGATGATGATGCATCAGGGTCCCGATGACAACCAGGATGCATCATCATCAGTCCCCGGCGCGGTGGAGCGAAGCGATGACGGGGCCGGATACCGCCCTGGCCGGGGAGGGGCGACGCGACGGTGACAGTGGACCTGTCACTATGGGTTACCGTTCGGTACGCGAGGTGTGAGGAGGGACCACATGCGCATCGCTCTGCTCTCCTATCGCACCAAGACCCACAGCGGTGGGCAGGGCGTCTACGTCCGCCACCTCAGCTGGGGGCTCGCCGAGCTCGGCCACGAGGTCACCGTCTTCTCCGGTCAGCCCTATCCCGAACAGCTCGATCCCCGCGTGCGCCTGGAGAAGGTGCCGAGCCTCGATCTCTATCGCGAGGACGACCCCTTCCGCACCCCGCGCCCACGTGAGTTCCGGGACTGGATCGACGGCCTGGAATATGCGCAGATGATCACCGCGGCATTCCCCGAGCCGCTCACCTTCAGCCTGCGGATCCGCCGGCTCTTCGGCCCCCGAGCAGCCGACTTCGATGTCGTGCACGACAACCAGAGCCTCGGCTACGGTCTGCTGTCATTGGTCCGCCGCGGCATCCCGCTGGTCGCCACGATCCACCATCCGATCAGCAGGGATCGGCGGCTGGACATCGCGGCCGCGCCGCTGCGCAAGCAGATCACGACGCGTCGCTGGTACCGATTCGTCAGGATGCAGGCACGGGTGGCCCGGCGGCTGCCGTCGATCCTCGGCGTGTCGTCCATCTCTGCGGCCGACACCGCCCACGACTTCGGTATCGATCCGGAGCGGATGGCGGTGATCCCGCTCGGTGTCGACACCGATCTCTTCGCCCCGCGCGGTGCGCGCATCCCCGGCCGGATCGTCGCGGTCGCTAGCGCGGACAAGCCGCTCAAGGGTGTGCCGCATCTGCTCGACGCGGTCGCCAAGCTGCGCACGGAGCACGAGCACGTGACCCTGCACCTGGTCTCGCCGGTCGAGCGCCCCACGGTCGCGCGTCTGCGCGAGCTCGGGATCGAGCACGCGGTCACGATCCACAGCGGCATCTCCGACGAGCAGCTCGCCGATCTGATGGCCTCGGCCGAGGTCATGGCGGTGCCGTCGTTGTACGAGGGCTTCTCGCTGCCGACGGTCGAGGCGATGTCCTGCGGCACCCCGGTGGTCGCCAGCCGAGCCGGAGCCCTCCCCGAGGTGGTCGGCGACGCCGGTGTGCTCGTCGAACCGGGCGATGTCGAGGCACTGGTCGAGGAGATCGGCGCCCTGCTCGACTCGCTCGAACGCCGGGAACATTACGGGCGTGCAGGACGAGAGCGGGCTGTGGAACGTTTCAGCTGGGTGTCGGTGGCCCGTGCCACTGTGGAGGCCTACGAGCGCGAGATCGCGCGGGTGGGGAAACTGTCCGATACAGAGGTGGAGACCGATGCTGACCGTTGACTTCGATCGCCTGCGCGTCGGGCGCGGCACGCGTTTCCTCGATGCGGGTGCCGGTGCCGGACGGCACTCCTTCGAGGCGCTGCGCCGGGGTGCGCGTGTCACAGCCCTCGACCTCGACGAGGTCGAGCTCAAGGGCGTGCAGGACATGTTCGAGGCGATGGCCGCCGAGGGCGAGGTCCCGGCGGGGGGCACCGGCGAGACCGTCGTCGCCTCGATCCTCGACCTGCCCTATGAGGACGCCTCCTTCGATACCGTGCTCGCCTCGGAGATCCTGGAACACGTGCCCGAGGACGTCCAGGCGATCAGCGAGCTGGTCCGGGTCCTCGCCCCGGGCGGCACGCTGGCGGTCACCGTGCCGCGCTGGCTGCCCGAACGGGTCTGCTGGGCGCTTTCGGACGAGTATCACGCGAATGAGGGCGGGCACATCCGCATCTACAAGGCCGATGAGCTGCGCGCCAAGCTCGAGGACGCGGGGCTCGTCTTCACCCACCAGCACCACGCCCACGCGTTGCACTCGCCGTTCTGGTGGATCAAGTGCGCGGTGGGAGTCGAACGCGACCAGCATCCGCTGGTCCGCGGATACCACCGGCTGCTGGTGTGGGACATGATGAAGGCGCCGGCCGCCACCCGGGTCGCGGAGAAGGCGCTCAACCCGCTGATCGGCAAGAGCGTCGCCCTCTACTTCACCAGGCCGCTGTGACGATGCCGCTGCCGCATGTCCCGGGTGTCCTCTCGGTCGAACAGGTCGAGCAGACCGCCGACTCGATCATCGAGGCGCAGCACTCGTCGGGGCAGATCGCCTGGTACGCCGGGGGGCACACCGACCCCTGGGATCACGTGCAGGCCGCGATGGGCCTGTCCGCGGCGGGCCGGCGAGGCGAGGCCGTGGCGGCCTTCGACTGGCTCGCCGCCGCGCAGCGCGCCGACGGCTCCTGGGCCACGCGCTATGTCGGCGACACCGTCGAGGATCCCGCCACCGATGCCAACTTCTGCGCCTATATCGCCGCCGGCGTGCGGCATCTGTGGGCGATGGATCCCACCGGCGACCTCGAACGCTTCTGGAGCGTCATCGACCGCGCGATGGAGTGCGTGCTGTCGATGCGTCTCCCGTCGGGGCTCGTGGCGTGGTCGCGGGGTGAGGACGGCGAGCTCTCCGAGCAGGCTCTGGTGACCGGCAACGCCTCGATCGCCTTCAGCCTGCGGTGCGCCCTCGATCTCGCGCGAGTGTGGGGGCATCAGCGTCCGGACTGGGAGTTGGCCGTCGCCCGGATCGACCACGCGCTGCGCGCCCATCTCGACTGGTTCACCCCCAAGCCGCGGCACTCGATGGACTGGTACTACCCGGTGCTCGGCGGCTCGCTCATGGGCGAGGCAGCGCACGAACGGATCGACGAGCGCTGGGACGAGTTCGTGGTGCCGGGTCTCGGGGCGCGCTGTGTCACCGTCAATCCCTGGGTGACGGGCGGCGAGTCGTGTGAGCTGGTGCTCGCGTTGGAGGCGATGGGGCGACGCGATGACGCGCTACGCGTGTTCAGCGAGATGCAGCACCTGCGCGATGACGATGGCTCGTACTGGACCGGCTTGGTCTACTCCGATGGCGTGCGTTGGCCCGTGGAGCGGACCACCTGGACGAGCGGCACGGTGATCCTGGCCGCCGATGCGCTCTCCGCGGTCACCCCGGCCCACGATCTGTTCCACCCGATGCGACATGTCCGCACCGACTGGATGGTCGCCTGCCCGTGCCAGGAGTCCCTGCGATGAGTGAGCTGCCCGCCGAGCTGGCCAGGATCGCCGCGGAGGTCAAAGGTTTCCTGCCCGATGACGAGGCCGCGGCGCTGCGTCGGGCTGCCGCCGAGTACGTCACCCCCGACGGTGTGCTCGTGGAGATCGGCACCTACTGCGGCAAGTCCACGATCCATCTGGGGCATGTCGCCCGGGAGGCGGGGGCCACGCTCGTCACGGTCGACCACCACCGGGGATCGGAGGAACATCAGGTCGGCTGGGAGTACCATGACGCCGATCTTGTCGACCCCGCCACCGGAGTCTTCGATACCCTGCCGAGCCTGCGCCGGGCTCTCTTCGATGCGGGATTGGAGGATGTCGTGGTGCCGATCGTGGGCCGCTCCGCCACGGTCAGCGCGATCTGGCAGACCCCCGTGGACCTGGTGTTCATCGACGGCGGCCACACCGATGAGGCCGCTCAGGCCGACTACGCCGGATGGGCACCGCGGGTACGGTCGGGTGGAGCCTTGGTCATCCACGATGTCTTCCCCGATCCGGCCGACGGCGGTCGGGCCCCGTATCGCGTCTACCTGCGGGCACTGGAGGACGGTTTCGTCGAGTCCGCGGTCACGGGCAGCCTGCGCGTCCTCGCGCGTCCCTGACTCCCGCCCTCGGACCGGAACACCGCCGTAACGCCGGTGTGATCTGCGCTTTCTAGCGTGAAACGAAAGGGTTTCAGCGGAGAACGGGAGTTGCAGTGAAGGCCATCGTCATCGGCGGCGGTATCGGCGGCGCGAGTGCCGCCGTGGCCTTGCGCGAGATCGGCTATGAGGTCGAGGTCTACGAGCAGGTGCGTCAGAATCGCCCTGTGGGTGCGGCGATCTCGCTGTGGTCCAATGGCGTCAAGTGCCTCAACTATCTCGGCTTCAGTGACCGTCTCGCCGCGCTCGGTGGGCGGATGGACCACATGGCCTATGCCGACGGTCACAGCGGCCGGACGATGTGCCGGTTCAGCCTCGCCCCGGTGACCGAGGTGTCCGGGCAGCGTCCCTATCCCGTAGCCCGAGCCGATCTACAGGCGATGCTGCTCGATGACGTGGGCGATGCGGTGTCCTTCGGCAAGCGGCTGACCGCGATCGAGCAGGACGAGGAAGGCGTCGACGCCCTCTTCGAGGACGGCACACGGGCACGCGGCGATCTGCTGATCGCCGCCGACGGGGCCAGGTCCCGCTCGCGCGCCTATGTGGTCGGGGAGGAGCTCCCGCGACGTTATGCGGGTTATGTCAACTACAACGGGCTCGTGCAGATCCACGAGTCGATCGGACCCGCGGACCAGTGGACGACCTATGTCGCTGAAGGACAACGGGTCTCGGTCATGCCGGTCGCCGATGGGCGGTTCTACTACTTCTTCGACGTGGTGGAGCCCGCCGGCCGCGAGGTGGCGCCCGGCGGTGAGATCGCGGAGCTCCGCGAGCGCTTCGCGCACTGGGCTCCCGGCGTGCAGCGTCTGCTGGACGCTGTCGGTGGTGACCGGGTGAATCGCGTGGAGATCCACGATGTCGATCCTTTCCACACCTGGACCCGAGGCCGGGTGGCCCTACTCGGCGATGCCGCACATACGACGACCCCCGATATCGGTCAGGGCGGATGTTCGGCACTGGAGGACGCCATCGCGCTCCAGTGGGTGCTGCGCAGCACGACCCTCGGGGTCGCCGATGCGCTGCGCCGCTATCAGCAGGCGCGGAGCGAGCGTGCCGCAGAGCTGGTGCTGAAGGCCCGCAAGCGCTGCGATGTCACGCATGCGAAGGATCCCGCCGCGACCGAAGACTGGTATGCCTCGCTCTGGCAGGAGGACGGCACGCACTCGCTCGGCGGCATCATCGGCAATATGGTGGGTGCCCCGCTCTGAGGCGGTCGTCGCCCGGTGGTCTGCCACCGGGTGGGTGAGGTTGATGACCTACCGCCACACGGTGAGGGGTCAGGATCGCTCGGCCACCGCGAGGACGGCGGCCTTGAAAGCCACCAGCCCGCGCTCGACGTCGATCTCCCGGACATCCTCGCCCGGATGATGGCTGATGCCGTCGAAACAGCGCAGGAAGAGCATCGCGACATCGGTGACCGTCCCCATCACCATGCCGTCGTGGCCCGCCCGGCTCCACAGCTCCATCGGCTCGGTATCACCGGCGGCGGCGATCCCCTCGACGATGCACGCGCGCAACCACGGGGCGCACACCATCGCCGGTGCCCGGTGCGTCTCGGTCACGGCATAACCGAGGCCGCGAGCGGCGCACAGCGCAGCGATCTTGGAGTCGAGCTCTTCCCACATCGCATCGCGCTCCGCATCCGTCGCGGCCCGCAGATCGAGGCTGAAATCGGCCCGACCAGGGATGACATTGACGCCCCCGGGCTGCACCGTGATCTGGCCGACCGTCGCGACGCATTCCGATGCTCGGGCCGTGGCCTCGATGAGAGTGATCGCCTCGCTCGCGCCCACGAGGGCATCGCGCCGACGCGGATACGGCGTGCCGCCCGCGTGCCGGGCCTCCCCGGTCACCTGGAGCAGGAAACGGCGGGCTCCGGCGATGGTGGTCACGTCTCCGAGGGAGCGGTCCGCGGCCTCCAGATACGGGCCCTGCTCGATATGCGCCTCGAGATAGCCCACGAGCTCCTCGGGCCGGCGTTGGGCCTCGCCCACGCCGCCGGGGTCGAGACCGAACGCGGTGAAGGCCTCCGCAAGGGTGGAGCCGGTGCCATCGGTCAGCTCCCACCAGGATGTGTCCCAGCGCCCGGCCGCCGCGCTGCTGCCCAGCAGCGCCTTGCCGAAACGGGTGCCCTCCTCGTCGCTGAATCCCACGACCTCGACCGCGAAGGGCAGATCGGCGATGCGCGAGCCGAGCTCTTCGACGACCTCGATCGCCATCAACACGCCGAGCATGCCGTCGTAGCTGCCGGCATCGGGCACGGTGTCAAGATGGGATCCGAGCAGGAGCGCGGGCAACCCGGGTTCGCGTCCCTCGACGCGCCCGTACTGGTTGCCTGCGGCGTCGACCCAGGTGCGCATGCCGGCCTCGCGCATCCATGCAGCCACCTGTGCGTTCGCGGCTGCGTGCTCTCGTGAGAGGTAGACCCGTTCGAGGTGCTCGGGGCTGGCCGAGAAACGGTCGAGGGCCGTGCACCGGGCGATGACTCGTGTCGCGCGACTCATCGGCCGTACACCTCCTTGGCCGCTGAGACGCCGCCACCGGCGGTGATCGCCACGCCCATGGCCCGCAGCACTTGTTCGAAGGCCGCCAGCGTGAGCAGGACGGCATCCGTACGTGCGTTGTATCCCATCGTGCCGATCCGCCAGACACGTCCGTGCAGAGGGCCGAAGGAGGTGCCGATCTCGATCGCGAAGTCCTCGAGCATCGCCTGGCGGACGGTGTCGCCGTCGACTCCGTCGGGGATGTGGACGGCGACGACGTTGTTCATCTTGTGGTCAGGATCGCCGAAGATCCTTAGGCCCAGTCCGCGGACCCCGGCGAGCATCGCGGCCCCGTGCACACGATGACGTTCGATCGCGGTATCGAGCCCCTCCTCGGCCAGCAACCGGGCGCATTCACGCGCCGCGTAGAGCATCGACGTGGCCTCGGTGTGATGGTTGAGACGCTTCGGGCCCCAGTAGTCGATGATCTGCGCGAGATCGAGATAGTTCGAGGCGATGCGCCTGCCGTGGTCGATATCGTCATCCGTTCGGATACCGGCCTCGACGTGCCGGCGGGCGGAGATCACCTGCGCCGCCCGGTTCGAGAGGGTGATCGGTGCGCTGCCGGAGGGTCCGCCGAGGCATTTCTGCAGTCCCGCCGTCGCGATGTCGATTCCCCACCGATCGGCCTCGAAGTGGTTGCCGCCGAGGGATGCGGTCGCATCGACATAGAGCAGTGCGCCGTGTCGACGGCAGATCTCGCCGAGATCCTCCAGCGGCTGGCACATGGTGGTGGAGGTGTCGCCCTGTACCACGGCGACGAGGCGCGGTTCGATCCGGCGCACGGCCTCCTCGATGAGCTCGTCGGGCACGATCTCCCCCCAAGGTGCCTGGACCGTGTGGACCTCGGCTCCGCAGCGCTCCGCGATCTCGACCAGCAGGTGACCGAAGCGCCCGAAGACGGGGACGAGGACGCGGTCGCCGGGTTCGATGATCGAGACCAGGGCCGCCTCGATCCCCGCACGCGAAGTGCCGTCGACCAGGAAGGTCTGCTGGTTCCGCGTGCGGAAGACGGTGCGGTACAGCTCCATCGTCTCGTTCATATAGCTCGTCATCGCGGGGTCGTACTGGCCGACGAGGGGCGCGGACATCGCCCGCAGGACGCGGGGGTCGGCGCTGATGGGCCCGGGTCCCATCAGGAGTCGCTGGGGCGGGTGGATCTGGTGGGGCACCGGGCCTCCGTCTCGTGTGGTGGGGTCGGTCATCGTGCCTCCGCGGCGACTGCGCGGCGCAGTTCGCGCCCGGTGTCGAGGGCGGGCAGCGGCTGGTCGACGGATCGCCCTCCGACGAAGGCGGTGGTGACCGATCCGGTCAGCTCCCGGCCGTCATAGGCCGAGATCGGATTCTTGTGGGCGAGCTCGCCGGCCGTCACCCGCCAGCGGGTCGCCGGGTCGTAGACGAGGAGATCGGCATCGGCACCGGGCACGATCCTGCCCTTGGCGGACAGGCCGATGAGGTCGGCGGTCGCGGTGGACATCCACCGGCTCACGTGCTCGATCCCGTATCCGCGCGCCTGAGCGGCGTCGGCCACGGCGGCGAAGCCGACCTGCAGACCGGAGATGCCACCCCACGCGCGTTGATAGTCGCCATCACCGCGCTGCTTCTCCTCGGCGGTGGAGGGGGAGTGGTCGCTGACGATCATGTCGATGAGACCGCTGCCCAGGGCCTCCCAGAGCGCCTCGCGATTGCCCGCGTCGCGGATCGGCGGACAGCACTTGAACTCCGGCGCGCCATCGGGGATGTCCTCAGCGGTGAAGACGAGATAGTGCGGGCAGGTCTCGACCGTCAGCGGGAGACCTTCGTCCCGCGCGGCGGCGATCTCGTCGAGCGCCCGGGCGCTCGACAGGTGCAGCAGGTGGGCGCGGGTGCCGGTCCTGCGGACCTGCTGGATCACGCGACGGATGGCGGTGATCTCGGCGTCATCGGGTCGCGAGACGAGGAAGTCGGCATAGGCGCGGGAGGGGCGCGCTGGTGCGGCGTCGAGGACCGCGGCGTCCTCGGCGTGCACGATCATCAGGCCGTCGAAACGGGCGATCTCCGCCATCGCGCGGGTGAACTCCGCGGCATCCAGGGCGGGGAACTCATCGACGCCGCTCGGTGAGAGGAAGCACTTGAAGCCGAAGACGCCGGCCTCCCATAGACCTTCGAGGGTGCCGAGGTTGTCGGGGACGGCACCGCCCCAGAAGCCGGTGTTAACCGCGCGCTGTCCTTCTGCGGCCGCGCGCTTGGTGTCGAGTGCGGCGACTGAGACAGTCGGGGGGATCGCGTTGAGCGGCATGTCGATGATCGTGGTCACGCCTCCTCGAGCGGCGGCCCGCGTCGCGCTGGCGAAGCCCTCCCAGGTGGTGCGCCCCGGCTCGTTCACGTGCACATGGGTGTCGACGACGCCGGGCAACACCATGGCATCGTCGGGCACGTCGATGATCTCGCCCTCGGGGGTGTCGCCGGGGTCGCCGATGCGGGCGATCCGCCCGTCGCACAGGACGAGGTCGGCCGGTCGCAGTGTCCCGTCGAGGAGCACCCGTGCCGCGCGCAGGGTGGTCGCCGTCATCAGCTCCCCCGATAGGAGGTGTAGGAGAAGGGGCTCAGCAGCAGCGCGACGTGGCAGTGCTCCCTGGCGCCGACGAGGAAGGTCAGTTCGACGCGAGGGTAGAAGCAGTCGCGACCCTGTCCGGCGAACCAGACCCCCGTGGAGAACCGCAGCGTGTGCTCACCCGGCACGAGTTCTGCGTCGAAGCGCGCCCGGCCGTCCCCGTCGGTGCGGGCCTCGGACACGCTTCCGTCGGCGGCCAGGAGCTCAACAGGAAGACCGGCGGCGGGCGTACCGCGGGTGGCGTCGAGGACGTGGGTCGAACAGCTGCTCATAGGCTCGTCTCCAGTCGGCGCAGGGCGATGTCGCGCAGCTCGGCCAGCGCGACGGGGATCTCCGCCATCGGATCGTGGTCCAGGCGGCGCTCCAATTCGGCCAGGATCTGCTCCGGTCCGCGTCCGGCGGCACGGACCAGGAAGACCCGGCCGAAGCGCCGCTCGTAGACGGCATTGCCGGTCGCGATGCGTTCACGGGTCGCGTGGTCATCGGGCACGCCGCTCTGCTCGGCGCGG
Organism: Aeromicrobium sp. PE09-221; assembly: GCF_002174305.1. Lineage (GTDB taxonomy): Bacteria > Actinomycetota > Actinomycetes > Propionibacteriales > Nocardioidaceae > Aeromicrobium. The sequence continues at coordinate 14,164 of NZ_MIJB01000034.1, forward strand.
GAGAAGGCCGCCTCGGGGTCCGAGCCCCCGGGATGCTCGCCGATGCGCGGGTGGCCGGCGAGGGCCTCGTCGAGTTCGGCAGCCGTCCAGCGACGTGCGGAGTGCTCGGCCGCCGCGAGGAGCTCGTCGCGCGTGCCGAAGGGGCGGGCATCGGCCACCTCCTCCGCCCATCGGGTCACCCGAGCGCAGGTCAGCAGGAGGGCGATCGCCTCCTCGCGGGGGAGGGCATTGAAGGCATCGACCGGCATACCGCCACGGTAGGCGGCGGACATTTCAGCCGGCGCTCGTCGTGTTGCCGTGGCGTAACGCATCGGGCGGGCCCTCCTCGGGTCGATCCTGTTCGTGTCTCAGCAACGTCGGCACCGCCCGTCCCACGGACACGAGAGCCGCGGCCCTGTCAGGCCCGAATCAGTTCGGCCGTGAGCTCCGCGATGTCGACACGAGTGCTCTGTCCGTCGACCACGACCGCCTCCCCGCCGACGAGCACCGTGTCGACGATCCGCGGCGTGCCGGTGGTGAGCAGGCTGGCGGCGGGATCGCGCACCGGCAGGCAGGCGAAGTCGCGTTCGAAGCGGATGATCGTGAGGTCTGCCGTGCGACCGGCCGCCACGCCTTCCGCCACCGGCTGCCCGAGGGCGCGAGCCGCCCCGTCGCAGGCGATCCGCAACAGGGTGGCGGTGTCCATGATGTCCGCGCGACGTTCGGATGCGCGCTGCATATAGGCACCGCTGCGCAGCGTCTCCCACATGTCCTGGCGGTCATTGGAACCGGCCCCGCCACGTGGCCTCGCTGCTGGTGCGGATGCGTCGTCGCTGAATCACGGGTGTGAGCTTGCCCCGCACCGCGGCCCTCCGGTTCGCGGCGGGGTAACGTCGGAGTATGTCCGCTCTCGTCGAACTGCTGAGTGATGAGGCCATCGGCCTCGACGTCCACGCCGGTGACTGGCAAGAGGCCGTCACGGCCGCCGGACGGCTGCTGGAGCGCACGGGGGTCGCCGATGCTCCGTACACCCAGTCGATGATCGACAATGTCGTCGAGAACGGGCCGTACATCGTCATCGCTCCCGGATTCGCCTTCGCCCACGCCAGGCCCTCTGACGCCGTCCATCGGACGGGTCTGTCGTGGGTGCGGTTGGCCGAGCCGGTCGAGTTCGGGCACCCGAGCAATGATCCGGTCACCCTCGTCGTGGCGCTGGCTGCGAAGGACGACGATGCGCACACGCAGGCGATGGCCCAGCTCGCCAAGGTCATCGGCGATCCCTCGACCAAGGCCGCACTCGATGCTGCGGCCAGCCCCGCCGAGGTGAAGGCGGCGCTCGCGGGCGACACCGGGTCGGCGCCCGAGCAGACCGAGACCCAGGACGCGGCATCCTCACGTAATCTCATCCTCACGGTCTGCGGGAATGGCCTCGGCACGAGCCTGTTCCTCAAAAACACCCTCGAACAGGTTCTGGACCGCTGGGGATGGTCGCCCTACCTGACGGTCGAGGCCACTGACACGATCTCGGCGCGTGGCAAGGCCAAGGACGCCGACCTCATCCTCACCTCCGGGGAGATCGCCCGGACCCTCGGCGATGTGGGCATCCCGGTCAAGGTCATCGAGAACTTCACCAGCACCACCGAACTCGACGCGGCAATGCGCGAGCTCTACGACGTCTGATCAGGAGAGACCCATGGACTGGCTGGTAGCCATCGCAGAGTTCCTCGTCAACGAGATCCTCAGCGTCCCGGCATTCCTCATCGGCATCATCACCGCCGTCGGACTGGTCGCGCTGCGCAAGACCACCGGCCAGGTGGTCGGCGGCGCGATGAAGGCGACGCTGGGCTTCCTGCTGATCGGTGCCGGCGCCACGCTCGTGGTGGCCTCACTCGACCCGCTCGGTGTGCTCATCCAGAGTGCCGCGGGCGCGCAGGGGGTCATCCCCACCAATGAGGCCATCGCCGGCATCGCGCAGGCCGAATACGGGGCGCAGGTGGCGTGGCTGATGATCCTCGGCTTCGCGGTGAGCCTGCTGCTGGCACGGTTCACGCCGCTCAGCTACGTCTTCCTGACCGGCCATCACATCCTCTTCATGGCCACGCTCATCACGATCGTGCTGGCATCGGCCGACTACACCGGGCCGCTCGTGGTGATCCTCGGCGGCGCCCTGCTCGGCATCCTGATGGTGTCGTTGCCTGCCTTCGCACATCCGTGGACGCGGCGCATCACCGGCGATGACAGCATCGCGATCGGCCACTTCGGCACCGCGGGCTATATCGCGGCGGGTGCGACGGGGCGGCTGGTCGGAAAGAGCAGCAAGTCCACCGAGGACATGAAGCTCCCCGAGTCCTTGCGCTTCCTGCGCGACTCGATGGTGGCGACGGCGTTGTCGATGGTGCTCATGTACGTCGTCGTCTCGCTCCTCGCGCTGGCTCGTGTCGGCCAGGAGGAGGCCTTCGATGCCTTCGGCGGGGCGACCGATATCGGCAACTTCCTCATGCTGGGAGTCACGCAGGGCCTGCAGTTCGGTGTGGCCGTCGCGGTCATCCTTTTCGGTGTCCGCACGATCCTCGGTGAGCTGGTGCCGGCTTTCCAGGGCATCGCCGCCAAGGTGGTGCCCGGGGCGATCCCCGCACTCGACGCGCCCATCGTCTTCCCCTACGCACAGAACGCCGTGCTGGTCGGCTTCCTGTCGAGCTTCGTCGGCGGTCTGCTCGGTCTCGCGGTGCTCTCGGTGTGGCTCAACCCGGCCTTCGGGCTGGCGCTCATCCTGCCCGGTCTCGTGCCGCATTTCTTCACCGGTGGTGCCGCGGGTGTCTACGGCAATGCGACAGGTGGTCGCCGCGGAGCGGTGGCGGGTGGCTTCGTCAACGGACTGCTGATCACCTTCCTGCCGGCGCTGTTGCTGCAGGTGCTCGGCGCCTTCGGCACGGCGAACACGACCTTCGGCGATACCGACTTCGGCTGGTTCGGCATCCTGATCGGCTACGGCGCCAAGCTCGGCTCGGTCGGCGGTGTCGTGGTCATCGCCGTCATCGGTCTGCTGATCCTCGGTGGCGCGATCCTCATGCAGAAGAAGCTGGTCGAGACCGGCGCTGGGACCCAGCCAGGCCGCCGCGAGCGCCCGGGCGGGGGAGACGACGCGGCGATGAGGCCGCGAAGGCGCCGGAACCCCGCAAAAAAGTACCCGAAG
>NZ_MIJB01000035.1 GCF_002174305.1 Aeromicrobium sp. PE09-221
ATCAAGAGCCAGGACACGAGACTTCGGGTCATGTCGTCTGCAAGAGCCAGGCCGCGAAGAAGCTCTCCATGGCCGCGTTGTCGCCGGCAGCGCCGACCCGTCCCATGGATCCGACCATGTTGTGACGGTTGAGCGCACGGACGAACTTCCGGCTTCGAAATTGCGATCCTCTGTCCGTGTGGACGATGCACCCGGCCACGTCGCCGCGCCTGGCGAGGGCATTGTTGAGCGCCGCGACCGCGAGCCGGGACTTCATCCTCGAGTCGATCGAGTAGCCCACGATCCGGTTGGAGTAGACGTCCTTGAACGCGCAGAGGTAGAGCTTCCCTTCGCCGGTGCGGTGTTCGGTGATGTCGCCGATCCACAACTCGTTCGGCCCATCGGCCTTGAACTCGTGCCGGATCACGCCGTGCTCGTCGACCACGGCGCACAGGTCGTCGTGGACCGGTGGGCCGGGCTTCTTGGCCTTTCCGCGCTTGGGCTTGCCGAAGGCCGACCACCAGCCCAGCTCGGAGCAGATCCGCCACGCGGTCCGCTCCGCCATTGGCTCACCGGCATCACGGGCTTCGTCGACGAGGAACCGGTAACCGAACTCGGGGTCGTCGCGGTGGGCGTCGAACAGGGCGTTGGCGCGGTAGGCCTGCTCGAGTTCGGCATCGGTGACCGGCTGACGCAGCCAACGGTAGTAGGGCTGGCGCGCGATCTTGAGAACCCGGCACGTCACCGTGACGGGGATCCCGTCCTCGGCCAACTCGCGGACGAGCGGGTACGTCATTTTCCCGGAAGGTTCGCCTGCGACAGATAGGCGGCCGCGCGACGCAGGACCTCGTTCTCCTGCTCCAGCAGCCGAATCCTTTTCTTCAGCTCGCGGTTCTCGGCGTTCTCAGCCGCTGTCGCGCCAGGCTTCACGCCGTCCTCGACGTCGGCGGTCTTCATCCAGTTCGTCAGGCACGACTCGCTGATGCCGAAGTCGGCAGCGATCTGCTTGAGATGAACGCCCGGCTCACGGTTCCTCGCGACACGAACCACGTCGTCGCGGAACTCCTTGGGGTACGGCTTCGGCACAGCAACATCCTTCCAGCGGCGCCCTTCAGCACCACAAATCAGATGTCACCTATCCGTGCAGCAGACCCAGTCTGCGTGCTTGGCGCCGTAGTCACCTGTCGCTTCCGTGGATGGACTGGGTTCATCGCTACCGCCGTCATAGGCTCGCGGCGACCAGCGCCTCGACCAGCTGCTCGGGTTTGAAGATCAGCTTGGTATCGAACCGCTCATCGAGCTTGTCGTCCTTATCGCGCGTCAGGGCTCGGACCCACTGTTGCTCGGTGAACACCAGGTCGCAGTAGACCGCGGGGACGGGAAGTTGGACGACGTCGATGAAGTCGTTCGCCTTCCAATTTTGATGCTGGGGCGGATGCAGGTGCTTGCTCACCCGCAGAGCGTTCGTCACCCGACGGGTGGGGAGGGACTGAACGAGTTGGAGCAGACCTACGCCACCCAAAGTCTCGGTCACTTCCGTGGCGCTGATGCCCGCGGCCGTGACCCGCTCACGGATGGCCGGGGCAATATCGTTGAAGTCCGAGTGGATGACCGCAGGGAGCAACTCAGCGCGCGACACCTTCCGCCGCGCGATCTCTTCAGCGATGCTGACTTCGTGCCGCACGAACAAGTCACCCCAGCGGAATAGGTCGAGTGGTAGGCCCGCGCGTGCGTGGGTGCTTGGACCTGGGCGCAGCAGTAGCTCTTCGAGCGGGCGGTCGATCGGAGTTCGGAGGTCGCTGCTCTTGTCTTCGGAGGCCGTCCGTTGGTCGGTCCGCCTCATGGAGTTGTGGACGCCGCCGGCAGTCAGGTGAGCGATGCCTCGTCCGAAGACGCGAGGCGCAGTCACATCGTTTGGCCGTCCGAAATGGGCGCGTAGGGCGATGTCGATCTCGTACTGAAGAAGTTGCTTGGGTGTGGTGATGGCGTCGAAGTCGGACAGCTCGATCATCGTGTCGACCAGGCGGTTCCTGGAGCCGTCGTTGTGGTTCTTGGCTGCCTCCCAGTACCGATACAGATCGAGGGGGAACGATGCCACTTCGTGCGCCCTTGCGGCCCGGCACATCTCGAGTGCATCGCGGTAGCGCTCGCCGCCGGTCCGGCCATGCGCTGCTCTGGCGAGACCGATCCATGCGAACTGATCGAGGTAGACGTGAAGCACGGGACCCTCAGATCACAACGGAGCACATGCTCGAACTCACATCCACGGACATGCTCTCCCCCCTGGGCTAGTCATAACTGCACTGTCAGTCGCGGCTTCTTCATGGGCGTCCCCCAGGTCCTGCGATCGCCGACAGAATCTAGGCGGACTCGCTGGCATCGCGGGCTCGGTGGTCCTTGTTGCCGTGGTCGGTGGGGATGTCGAGCAGTGTGAGCAGGTTTCCGTCCTTGTCGATGCAGTCGAGTAGGTCACGGTGTGGGATGTCATCGATGGCGTATCTGAACCGGCGGGTCAGGAGGTCACGCATCGCGTTCTCGCCGGGAGCTTCGGGCCGTCCGCGGAGGTTCCACCGGCGGGCGACTGACACCGTCTGAGTGAAGATGTGCATGTCGACGACGTCGTCGGTGAACTCTGATAAAGGCATCGTCGGGGAAGCTGATGTCTCCGGTTCGCGGGCAAGGTCAAACGCTCGCCGGGGGTCGCCTACACCGGGTCGTAGTCCCGCTCGCTTCATCCGCCAGTTCATGGAGGTGTTGACTAGAGCGACGAGAATTTGCCAGTCGAGCCAACCATCATTGCGTAGTCTCACGATGGTCGCTCGCCCGGCTTGATCAGACAACAGTCGTGGGAGCGTGAACCGCAGGGCCTCATTGGCCACTTCATACCGTTCGCGGATGGCCTGAAGCGACTCATCGCGGTCATAGCCCGGACCTGTAACGGTTGAGGCCGGCAAGTGCTCACACTCGGTGGGTTGAAAGGCGTCGGAGGACGACGGCCTGCTTGCGTCAGCGCATCGGGCGTAGTGATCGTCGTCCAGTAGGGCGGCAGTCTCCTCGTAGGGGCGACCGATAGACACCTTGTGCATGAGGCCGCCTCTGAACAAGGGTTCTAGGAGGTCCTGGAGTTCGTCTGGTGGGCGGACATGGACGGCGTGGAGCAGTTGGTAGCACATCGCGAGGATCGCCCTGTTGTGCGCTTCGGGGTCCGTCAGCGAGTTCGATAGGGCAACGTTAGCCAGGACCTCGGGCGCTGAGTCGTCGATGTCGATCGAGTCGTCTTCTCGGCTGGCGCCGGGTCTCACGTCCACCGTGACCCGAATTGTGCTCTTGATCAGGACCGGGTTCATCGGTGCGATGTCAGCCAAGAGGACCTGGAGCGCGGCGACGAAGCCCTCGGCGGTCAGCACCGTCTCTCGGTTGTTGTCGAACTGGAAGGTCCAGCGGACGCCGAGGGCTTGGAAGTCGATGAGTCGTCTGTGGCCGACATCGCCGAGGAGTGGGCCAGCAAGCTGCTCGGCGGCGCGAGCTTGGAACTCGTGCTCGGTCATGTCGAACCGCGAGTCGTCGTGCTCGATGACTTCGACCAACTGTTCGTACCAGTTAGTCGTCTTGTGGGCTGCTTCGATAAGTGGTTCAAGATCGGGCCAGAATGTGCGGATGCCGGCTAGCTCCAAGGTGGCGTTGGTGTCGTGTGCTGCGAGGTCGGGGTGTTTGTCGTAGTCGAATGGATCGGTCAGCATCTGGGCGCGCGCCAGGAGTGCGACCTCGGTGAGTCGGGCAGCGTCGACCCAGGTGCCGGCCTGCTGGGCGTACTTGGCTGTCTCCAGCAGGGCCTTGGGCACGTGCACCTGCACGTCGATGTCGTCGCTCATCATCGCCAGGGCAGCGGCGGTGCACGCGTACATCTTGGCCGCGTACATCAACCCGAGGCTGGCGTATAGCGAGCCCAGGTAGCGCATCGTGAGGATGGAACCGTAGATGGTGTCCCCGTTGAACCACTTTGCTTTCGCGTTGTGCAGCTCGGCCAGAGCCTTCAGGGGCTGACCAGCCCTCACGAAGGCCATCCCGCGATCGCGGCATCGCTCGGCGGTGGCGGCGTCGCCCTGTACTTGGGCCAGTACGATGTCGAAGCCGTCACGGACCTTTTCGTAGTTGGTGTGCCCGGAGGCTGCTGGCGCGTACATCGTGAACAGACGCGCGAGTTCGCTGGACGAGTAGGCGCGAGCCCGCGGCAGTAGGTCGACCAGCTGCGTCAGATAGGACATCGCCGCGTCGAAGTCGAACAGGTGCGACACCGGCAATGCCGAGGTATCGATGGCGGACTTGTCGAGTCTCACTCCGACGTTGGAGGCAACCGCGGCAGGTGGGGGCTTGCCGTCAGTCGTCTCGATGCCCTCCCAGTCCGGTACCAGGTGGGCGAACGCAAGTGTTCCCGTCAAGGTCGCCGACCGCACCGGATGCGTCACCGAATCGGTGGCGTCGAGCAGGTTGACGAGGTGCGACCGTAGCCGCAGCATCGCAGCACTGATCTCGGATGCCTCGGCCTTCGCGACCCCGGTCATCCACATCGTCCCCCAGTACGAGCAGAGCGTCACAGCATCGTCAACGATGTTCGGCCGGGTGCTCGTACACGCGTAGTCAACGGCGCGACGAACCAAGTCCTCGATTCCGGTCGCGACGCCCATGCCCCGGAACCGCGCGATAGCCATCTCGTAGCACGCTCGGAACACCAACTCGGTGTCCAAGCCATCTGCGGAGTCAGCCAGGAACGCCCCCATGAAGTCCAACCACTCCGGCAAGTCGGCATTCGCGTGCTCATCCCAGGTCGCGTGTCGAAGTCCGTGAGTGATCTCGCCCTGTACCGCCGGCGTCAGGGCTACTGGCCCATGGTTGCGACGCAACCCATCGATCAGATCCGCGTACCACTGCGGTGCCGGCTCGTCCTCCGGCGTGGGGACCAGATGCGAAGGCAGTTCGAGGTAGTGCCGCGCGACCCACACCAAGTCTGCCTCGGCGAGGAACGTCGCAATATCACCGCCGCAGAAGATGTCCAGGGTCACTCCGTAGGACTCGCGGGCGGTCCGCTGGAGGTCGTGGGTCACGCCCTCGGAGATGGGGTGCACGCTGAAGAATGCGACGTGGTCAACGTCAGCCGCATCGTCGGCGCAGATGCCGGCGAGGTCACTGAGAACCTTCTGCTTCAGACTTCCGCTTTGGACGGTGCAGGCCACCACCACCGGCGACGTAGAGGCCGCAGCCGCGAAGCCTGCCGAGTGCGGCAGCTCGCTCGGGAGGCGGGTTGTGAACGTCTCCGCGTCTCGCTGCTGATCGCCGCCCGAACTGACAGGCCCGGTCGCGATCAAGATGTTCGAGCTGATCCGCTTCTGAGCAACCCGCGTAGCGATCTCCTCGAACCGATGATGCTCGTTCCGCGACGAGAGCTCGTCCAGGCGGAACCGGATGTACGCCTCCGTCTCAGGGATGTGCTCAGTCACAGCTCTATTCTCCCTTACGGTTCCGACGTGCAACGGGTGCGCAGCTGTCACCTCCCCGAGGCTCGTCGATGTCGGTCGGCTCCTCATCGTGCGGAGCGCGGTGCCACACCGGCTGCTGGTGCGCCGGCGATGTCCGTGGCTGCGGATAGCGTCATGGCTCATGGATGCAACTACCACAGCGCTACTAATCTCTGCGGTGTCGCTGCTGTTGGCGGGCCTATCGCTTGGCTGGCAGATCGCTCAGTGGCTGCTGTCAGCCGGCCGAGCCAAGGCGGCCCTGATGCATGGACTGATGCAGGGCACAGGTGCCTACGTCGGGCCCGTCGGCAAGGGCGGGAGTCCATTCGACTTGGACAAGCTTCGACGGCAAGGCATCGATGGGCCACCGGTGGTCGGTATCCAGGTCGTCAATCATGGACGGGCGCCGCTGTCAGTGGAGCGGGTGTCGCTGTGCACGCGGGGCGGAGTCATGCAGTTCGTCCCGATCGGTGACGTGCTCGGTCCCGAATTGCCGTACCGTCTCGAACCTGGTACAAACGCAAGCTGGTACGTGACCGAGGACAACGCCGCCCGTCTTGCGCACAGTTCTCGCGAGGCCTTGGGCGAACCGGTCATCGGTGTGTACATGACCGCTCAGTTGGGCACCGGCAAGACCGTCAAGACACCGCATACGCTACGCCTATAGACGGCGCCAGAATCCGCTACTCAACGATCTGTGATCGTTCAGCCAGGTAGTCGTCGGCGGTGGCGAGAAACGCCCGATAGAGGGTTCTCGCGGCGTCATGCGAACCATCGATCGGGAACTCGATGCCGAGCCAACGCCAGACAAGGCCCTGACTGCTGTACTCGCCAAGGCTCCATGCCTGAAGTTGTTGGCGCACGATGCCGGCCGCGCGCCCTCGCCCGATGGTGTAATCGTCAAAGTGCTCTGCGACGTTTCGAAGCGTCTTGAGCGAAGGCACTGCTTCATCGAAGGCAGTGAGGCGTTCGACGAGCACTCCCTGAAGTTCCTGAACGCGTGTCGTGAAGCCTATGGCGCGGCGTAGTCGGGTGAGCGCTACTAACAGAAAGTGGAGGTCTATCTCCTGCCGCCAGACTTCGTTGCCGGGAGCGCTGGGATCGACGACAGGATGTGTCACCCGGCGATGCTGCATGTACGCCGCGTTGATCACGTGGTTGCTTCCGTACGCATGCGCCCGACAAGCGCCGCGTCGGTAATCGGCGTCTGCTGCGCCTCCGCGAACTCGTTCAGCAGCGCTCGTGCGTGCTCTGGCAGGGTCATACTTGCGCCTGACCCGCATTTGCCCACGGCGCTCACCAGGCGACTACCCCTCGTCGGGCTTGGGCAGGACCTGCGCAAGGTCGTCTTCGACGTCGAGACCGTGCGCGGCGGCGATGACCGCGATCTGCATGCCAACGCCGGTGCGGAGCTCTCCAAGCGCCTCGCCGAACCAGTAGTCGTGCATAGCCCATCGCTGATCGCGGAATAGGTGTCGTTGGCGCGCTGCCTGGTCGGCGGGGTCTTCGACGGCTCCGACGCGCTCTAGGAAACGGACGCAGAAGCGACGCATCACCCGGAGCGGACCGCTCAGCTCCGCGCCGATCCCACCCGCCGAGAGCACCTTGGTCAGGTAGTCACGGATGTCGATCACCGAGGCCACGCACTGCTCGGGAACTTCGTTGGTGTAGGTCGAGAACAGCACGCGTCGTACTTCGACGAAGGCGATGACAGCGCGAGCGACAGTGATGTCGGCGGTCGCCGGCGACCACGAGACACCGAAGATCGGCGTACTCACACCGTTGACACGTGCCACGATCTCGGAGAACTTCACACTCTCGAGTGTGGCACCCGGCGGATCAGTTGACCCCTTGGACGCGCCCGTCGCCCAGTCCATCGAAACGCTGCACACCGCGTACTCGAAACCTAGGCAGGCACGGATACCTGTGAGTCGGAGCGGTCGCGTGCCGCCTCGCGGCGCCGAACAATCGCTTCCTGAGTTCGGGCGCGGATCAGGAGCGTGAGGCTGACCGGTCCCATGGTGATGAACTTCATTGCGTTCCAGATTGCCCACAGCACTACCAGATGCAGCGAGCCTGGGGCGCCCTGATCGAGAGCGTTGGCGCAGATGCTCGCGATCAGTAGGTAGGGCGCGGCGAGGAGCATCGCGGGGACGCCCCACTTCAAGTTGGGTCGGTGTCGGATCGTGTCGAGCAGCCGGTTGGTCGGCATGTAGCGGCGCAGGTAGTAGCGGGCGTGGGCGCTGAGCGTCCAGATCAGGCGGATCATGGCGGGCCTCTCGTCACACGTGTCTCTCCGTCGAGGAGGCAGTACGTGTATGAGCGCCCAAGCTGGGCCGTCCCGAAGGACCCGCAATCGAGGAGAACCTGCCTCGGCGTCCACTGTACGCCCGAGCCCGGACACGCGGAACCCACCCGTTCACCGGGCCACACCCAGGTGGCGGGGGTGGCCGGACGCGTGAGTGCGCCACGGCACCGTCGCGCACTTGCGCTGGATCGATGACGGTCCCGCGCACGAAGTGGCTTTCCCTGCGCGACACGGCCTCAGGGGCCGCGACCGATCACCATCAGCATCCATACTTGGAACGGAGGAGTTGTGCGTCGGCACGGCCCGAAGGCACTTCGCGGACCTGGAACAAAGGGGTGCCCGCTGTGATCGAGCGACGTGACATCGACGATAACGAGTTGTGGTGGCTTGGCGAGGGTCCTGGCGCGCACGCAGACGAGCCGCGGGACAGCGAGACCGTAGCCGCGTCGTTGGCGGGACGGTTCCGCTTCGTTGAGGAGTCCGAGTCGAGCGCCGGTCTTCGGCACCCTCAACTCGGTGCGTTGCATGCGATCTTGGCCTACCGCTCCACCGAAGAGGACGAACCGATCACTGTGGTCATGCCGACCGGCACCGGCAAGACCGAGACGATGCTTGCCGCTTACTGTCATTCGCCGTCTCGGACGCTGGTGGTAGTGCCGTCTGATGCACTTCGGACCCAGATCGCGGAGAAGTTCGCGACGCTTGGGGTTCTACCTGCCGTCGGTGCTGTCGTTGACGACTTCATGTGCCCCGTCGTCCTTGTAGTCAAGAGTGGGCTTCAGACGGTCGACCAGGTGGAGCGCCTTTTGACGCCTGCGAATGTAGTCGTGGCTACGGCACAGGCGCTGAACGCGTGCTCGGATGAGGCGCGTACACGCCTCGCGCAGTCGTGTCGCCGCTTGTTTGTCGATGAGGCCCACCACCTGGGCGCCCGTACTTGGAAAGAGGTGGTCGACCTCTTCGGCGGCCGCGAGGTCGTGCAGTTCACGGCAACGCCTTACCGCGAGGATGGCCGGCACCTGGGCGGCCGCATCGCATACGCCTACCCCCTCCGGCTGGCGCAAGTTCATGGCTACTTCGCCCGAATCAACTACCACTCAGTGATCGACCTGACTGACCCCGACCGGGCGGTCGCTACCGCGGCGGTGGAGCAGTTGCGGGCGGACCTCGAATCTGGACTCGACCATCTTCTGATGGCACGCGTTCGATCGGTCGAACGGGCGAAGGAGATCATCAAGCTGTACGAGGAGATTGGCTCCGAGTTCGCTCCCGTTCGCATCGACACAGGGATGGCGGAGTCGACCCGTCGGAAGCACCGTGACAAGCTCTTCAACCGCGACAGTCGCATCGTTGTGTGTGTCAACATGCTCGGCGAGGGATTCGACCTGCCGGCGCTGAAGATCGCGGCGATCCACGATCCGCAGAAGAGTCTTGCGGTCACGTTGCAGTTTGTTGGGCGATTTACCCGGGTTGGTGACGACTCTCTTGGAGAAGCATCTGCGTTCGTCCCGCTACAGGTTGCGGGAGTCGATGAACGTCTTCGCAAACTCTACGGCGAGGACGCCGACTGGAATGAGGTCATTCGGGATCTCACCGAACACGGAGTGGGGCAGGAGAAGGATCGGACGGAATTCGAGCTAGCTTTCGGGTCAGTTCCACGCGAAGTCGCCATGCGCAGCATTCATCCGAAGATGAGTACCGTCACCTATCAGGCGGCCACGTCGCTCACCTGGAATCCGGAGAGCATCTACGACCTATTCGAGGACCGGTTGCTGACCACTCGGCTCGGCATCAACAACAAGGACAAGGTGGTGTGGTGGGTCTCGCGCGAGGCCACACCTGTCAGATGGGGAGATTTCGCCAGCTTCAACGAACTGGTCCACCACCTCCACGTTGTTCATGTCGATGACGCGGCAGGATTCCTGTACATCAACAGCACGAACAACGACTCAATGCACGAGGACATCGCGAAAGCTGTCGGCGGTGACAGTGTGGCGCTGGTCAAGGGCGAGACGGTGTACCGCATCCTGTCCAAGGTCAAGCGCCGAGTCCCAACCAACGTCGGCCTCCTCGACTCGGTCAGCCGCAATCGCCGCTTCTCCATGCATGTAGGCCAGGACGTACTCCACGCATGGCGCGGCGAAGGCGGCACGAAGATGAAGACCAACATCTTCGCGCACGGCTTCTCTGACCAACGGGCTGTCAGCTTCGGAGCATCTCGAAAGGGACGCGTCTGGAGTCACGAGCAAGCTCGCGACATTCACGACTGGGTCCGGTGGGCGCGCCAGGTTGGCCCAACCATCACCGACACCTCCATCTCGCTCGACTCCGTCATGTCGGGATTCCTACTGCCGGAGCCCGCGCGAGAGCGGCCGCCATACGTTCCCCTGTCGATCGAGTGGCCGTATCAACTCGTTGCAACGTTCAGCGATCGACGGAAAGTGAGTTACAACGAGCAGTCGTTCTCGCTTCTCGACACGGAGCTTTCCCTCACCGATCACACGGCGGACCAACCAGTGCGGTTCGAGGTCAAGACACCGTCCTGGGCGCTTGAGTTCGAGTTCGAGTTCTACGAGGACGATCCGCCGGCGATCCGCCCTGTCACCCACGACGGACAGATAGTCACTCCGTCTGGCACGGGCAGCCTCGCGGCGTTCCTCACGGCCCACGGTCTCCTCGTGACATTCGAGAACGAGCTCGTCCTGGTCGAGCAGGGCTTCCTGCTGAAACCGGACCGCGAACGGCGACTCTTCCCGACCGACGCTATCGAGACGATCGACTGGTCTGGTGTCAATATCAAACGTGAATCCCAAGGCGCCGAACGTGACCCGGCCACCATCCAACATCGCGCGATCCAAGCGCTCTCGGCCGAGGAAGAGTGGGAAATCGTACTCGATGACGACGGCACGGGTGAACTAGCCGACATTGCTCTTCTACGTCGAACCGACGACGGGCTAGAGGTGCTGCTAGCACACTGCAAGTACTCGTCCAAAGATAAGCCGGGCGCGAGGATCGAGGACCTGTACGACGTCTGCGGCCAATCGATGAAGACGAATCGGGCGAAGTCGATGCCGGAGTTGCTCACCAAGCGACTTTTCCGGCGAGAGCAGAAGCGCCAAGCAGCCGGAGGGAGTGGCCTCATTGTGGGGGATATCGAGACGCTAGCAACCATCGTCCGTGAAGCGCGCTACCGCGTTCTCCAGGTCACCGTCGCCATCATCCAGCCTGGAATGTCCAAGTCGGGAGCAAGTGAGGACATGCGAGCACTCCTCGGAGCGACAGATCGCTTCCTCGGCGAAACGCATGGAATGAAGTTACGCGTGATCGCGAGTTCATGAACATTCACCCTCGACAGCGAGCAAGGCGGCCGGACACGACCCGCTTCAGAGGCTGAGGTCGGGCGAGGTTCGGCTGGCGGATCGACGTTCACCGCCTGGCACGTGCTCGCCCTGGACGTACGTTCGGATGGCTGCTGCGGCGCGCGCTCGCGCGATCTTCTGCGCGTCGCTCTCACCCTCAGCGCCGAGCGGAGTCGGTCCGGTGATTCCGTAGCGGCCTCGGTAGGCCGCCACGGTGCGCGCTGCCCGCCGCCAGGTCTGCGCGGCTCGTGCACGTTTCGGTTCTGCCCCCAAAGCGGCGATCCACTCCTCACCTTCGATCCGAGCCCTATCGAGCAGTGCGTTCGCGCGGGTCTCGATCATCTCGCGCCGTTCATCGAGAGCCTGCCGCATATCGTCGGTCATCGGGCCGTCCGCGGACGGGATCAGTCCCGCGATCAGCCGTGGCGTCTTGCGGGTGCGGCCCGACCCAGCCGGCCTGGAGGTGGCGCGGGCGACCCTATGGCGCAGGACGGAGGCGATGTCGTCGGCGTCTTCGAAGCTTCGCGCGGCTACCAGGCGAGGGAGGAGGGTGTCGAGGTTGTGGTGGTTGGCCTCGGCTCGGCGGAGTTCTGCGGTGAGTGCCCCGAACGCTTCGGTCTCGATCGCGGCCTCGGCTTGCTCGGTCGTGAGGCCGGAGGAACGTATGAGGGTGGCCCAGCGGTCGCGTTGGGCTGCGGCGGCGATGGTCTCGTACTCGGCGGCGAGCTGGGCGATCGACCCCCAGCGCTCGTGTTCGGCGGTGATGGTCTCGTGCGCGGACAGTTCCGCACCGACGTGCTGGAGCACCCCGAACAGCACCGACCGACCTGTGGCGTCGGGGGTGTCGCCTGTATGTGGCTCGGCGTGCTCGTCGGCGCGGTCGAGGATCACGTAGGCGTTGTTGGCGTGCTTGCCGCGGGTCATCGCGACGTAGAAATTCTCCCTTGTCGTGGTCGGCTCCACCAGTACATGTGCGGTGTCGACGGTGACACCTTGCGCCCTGTGCGCCGTGACCGCGTAACCCAGATCAACATGGTCGGCCACATAGGAGGCGGGGAGGACGATGGAGCCGCCGAACCTGCGGCCGGTCTTGCGGATCGTGACCGACCCGTCGTCGCGGACGCCGGTGATGGTCCAGGTGTCGCCGTTGCGCACCCAGTCCTTGCCGTTGCGCAGGCGGCGGTCGTTGCGGCGGGTGATGATCGTGTCCCCGACCCCAGCAGTGACGCCGCCGTTCAGCTCGACCTCCCGACCAGGCTTCAACGTACCGTCGAGAATCAGATCGGCCCGAGCGCGCTGGTTGAGGGCGCTCACGTCGTCGCGGGTCTCGGCGACCAGCACCGACGCCAAGCCTTGGTTCCGGTCGGCGCGCCATGCGGTGTAGGCGGTATCGGTCATCGCCTCGGCGTCGCCGTCGTGGATGCGGTCGTGGTCGAGGTAGGTGTCGATCACCTCGGTGCGGCCGTGGCGGAGGGCGAGGGAGGCGGTCTTCTCCCAGGCGTTGGTGAACCGGTGGACGTCGAGCAGCTCGGGTGCATCGTCGCGGTCGTTGACGAGGAGTCCGAAGGCTCCGCCCGCGTCCACGGACTGGAGCTGGGCGTAGTCGCCCACCAGCAGCACCTTCGCCCCGGCTCGTTCGGCCAGGTGGGTGATGCGGTTTAGCGAGAGGGTTCCGGCGAGGGAGGCTTCGTCGATGATGACGAGCTGACCGGCCTCGAAGTCGGTGCCGTGGACGAGGTGGTTGGTCCACCACTTCGCTGTGTTCTCCGTCGCGATCCCCAGGTCGTCGGCGAGGACCTGCGCGGCGACCGCCGAGGGCGCCAGTCCGACCACGGACCCGGCGCCGTGTTCCTTCTCCCACGCGCGGCGTAGGGCGTTCATGGCTGTGGTCTTCCCGGCGCCCGCCGGGCCCACCAGCACATCGAGCATCCGGCCAGAGACCGCGATCTTCGTGAGCGCATCGGCCTGGTCCTCACCGAGCATCCGGCCGTCTTGGTCAGGCTTCGGGGTGACCTTCTCGACCGTCGCCAGCGGCACGGTCGGCCCGGTCGTGGTACGGGAGCGGTCGAGCAGACGGTCCTCGGCGGCCAGCAGCAACTCGGAGGAGAACACCGTCGAGTGCTTGGGCCGGAACACGCTGGTGCCATCCACCCGCCGGAACGCGGCCGGGCTGGTGGCGAGGTCGGGCGGCGTCAGCCGCAGCGATGCTTGCTCGGCGGCGTCGGCGATCATCGCGACGACCGCTTCGCGGTCGTGCATGGTGGCGAAGCGCCAGCCCATCGTCTGCCGCGACGCCTCGGCCATCAGGTTCCACCGCCGCCACGTGGACCGCTTCTCACCCACCACCCCGACCACGGCCTGGCCGAGTTCGGCGATCGCATCCAGTGGTACGTCGTCGGCGCGCAGCAGCAGCGGCTTGTCGTTGTCGGTGACGGCGCCTGCCCAGGTGGTGGAGTCGTGGCCGAGTACCCCGGTGGCGCGGGTGCGCCACTCGGCAGTCAGGTCGGCCAGCGACCGCACCTGCTTCTCCGGACGTGTGGCGAGGGTGGCCTGGGCACGCAGCTTTATGATCGTCGCTGTGGAGGGCTGGCGGCCGTACCGGGCGACGTACTCGGCGATCAATCGGTCCTTCTCGGTGTCGATGTGCCGGGCACGAGTGGAGAACTCGGCCACCAGTTCCTCCGGCACGGCGCTGATCGCCCATGCCGGGTTACGGTCCCGACCCATGTCGCGGGCCTCCCACTCGACGCCGAAGGTGCGGGTCATGTGGTCGGCGAACACCGCCTCGTGCAACTCCGACAAGGCGACCACGGCGGCGTGCATCGGCCGACCATCCAGGCTCCGCCATTTGCCGTCGAACGCGGTCTGGACCTTGTTTGAGATGACCACATGGGTGTGCAGATGGGGGTCACCGGCGCGGGAGTCGAAGTGATCGAACGCTGTCGCCACCAACCCGGTCACATCGACCTGCGCAACCGCTCCATCGCCGGCGGTTGCACCGGTGCGGGTGGCTGCAACCTCGCGCTCCATGAACGCAACCACCTCCGCAACCGCCGCATGATGCGCCTCACCAATCAGAGCTTGGGTTCCGGCGTCGGCGACTGCCCACAACGCCGAGGCGGACTTCGGGACCGAGAAGGTGAAGTCGAACCCGGCCACCGCTCGGCGTCTGCCGCGCTCGGTCTCCTCGGCCTCGATCTGCGCGACCGCCTCGCCCTTGGCGCCCGGGCTGAGGCCGGGGTCGAGGTCGGCGATCCGGGCCTCGATCCGCTCCGGCACGGACTTGTAGGCGGGGAACGCGTGCCCGACGGGGTCGCCGGTGATCGGGTCGCGGCCCATGCCCATCAAGAGTTGGAGTTGGGCCTCCGACACCCGATCACCGACCGCGAGCCGCCCCCTGCCGAGTGAGGCGACGCCAGAGCCGAGCCATTGGCCCGGTGGTGCTCCCGCCTCCACGTAATACCTCGTCAAAGGCGTGGACAACTCGCGGTCGCCGTCTGCGGCCGCGACGGTGCGCAGCAGGTACTTGTAGCCGTCCCCGGCCGACATCACGCGCATCGAGACCGTCACCACGCCACCGCCTTTCGACGGTCAGGTGAGCGGGCGTTGACCGCGCGAACGCGCCGTCAACGCTGGTTGACAAACCTCGACCTGCAAGACGCGTGGCACTTCCGATTGCGGGCTGAACGAGAACGGATCGGTACCGGGCTAATGGCCGTGAGTGGGCGCGACTCGTCGTGGCCGAGGCAAGACATCAGCGGCAGCTGATCGAGTTCGTGCACCTGGCAGGTGATCAGCCCGGCTGTGGACTCCCCGAGGGGTTCGAGGCCGGGGTCATCGAACTGCCGGAGCCCTCATGCACGCCCATGTGTCATCGACCCAAGCCCCTCGACCAAAGGTCGGTTCGCTGTTCAGCGGATACGGAGGACTCGACCTCGCCGTAGAACACGTCTTCAACGCCGAGACCATCTGGTACTCCGAGACCAACAAGCCCGTTGCCCGCGTCTTCACCGACCACTGGCCCGAAGCGCCGAACCTCGGGGACATCACCACCATCGACTGGCGCGAGGTTGAGCCCGTGGACATCCTCACCGGCGGGTTTCCCTGCCAATCCGTCTCGACCGTCGGCAAACGTGCCGGCTTCGCTCCGGGTGCCGCGTCCGGTCTCTGGTCCGCCATGGCCGCCGCGATCGAAGCACTGCAACCCAGGCTCGTCGTGATCGAGAACGTCCGCGGGCTGCTCTCCACCCCTGCCCAGCGCACCGCCCCGGAAGGAGCCGACCATGAACACTGCAACCCCGGCGATGCAAACCGCGAGCAGGATGCGACCGCAACCGTTTGCGATCTGGAATCCGACTCGTGGCACTTGGGAAACGACGCAGCCCGACCTCTCAGGGCTCATGGCGCCGTTCTCGGCGATCTGGTCGACCTGCGGCGAGACGCGCGGTGGATCGGCCTACCAGCTTCGCTTGTCGGCGCTCCTCACCAGCGCTTCCGCGTCTTCATCCTCGCCCATCCCCAAGGCCCTGTTCCGGACCCCGCTGGCCTCAGACTCCTCCCGCGGCGGGGAGACCCTGGACCAGGTGAGGGCCAGACGGGGCACGATCGCACTGTCGCACCAGATCATCGACCTGGCTCTGCACGGACCCGATGGCTTACCGAGCAAGCCGGACGAGTCGGAGACGCTGTGATCGCTAATCGACGACATCTTCGGCGCTGGGGACGCTATGCCGACGCCATCGCCCGCTGGGAACACATCACCTGCCGAGCAGCGCCAGCTCCGACAGTGCTGAACGAGGACACAGAACTGAGACCGTCGCCGGAGTTCGTGGAATGGCTCATGGGCCTCCCCGACGGTTGGGTGACCGACCCAGTTCAGGGCTTGAGCGACAACGACCAGCTCACTGCACTGGGGAACGGCGTCCTCCCGCTGCAAGCGGCTCAAGCCCTCGGCATCATGGCGACCGAGACGAGGTAGGCGACGCCTTCGCTTCGCTGTTCGAGCCACGAATTCACATACTTCGGAGCAGGAGCAAACGCTTGAACTGTCACAACGTTGAGAGTCGCGCCTCCGTCCTACTTGGCGTGCCCTGCCAGAGCGATCCCTCACGGAACTCCTCTACCCAGATGGATGACCCGCTACGGCGTGGACCGAGCTGGGGCCGACCGGCCTCGAAGCTGGGCAGTGCTCTCTGACAGCGCGTCGCGTTAGCGGGTTGTCAGGGTCTGACGTTTCCCCGCATGGGTTCCGTTAGGACGCTTCTTTCGAGGACGCGGCGGGAGTTTGATCGGGAGTTGCGCCCGGATTTCGGGTCGCGCGACTAGTGGTCCTGCTGTCGCTGTTCTCCGAATGGAGCTTTGTTGTGCTTGACATCGTCTACGTTCTCGGCGCTACCGCCTTGTTCGTCGTCGTCGGGCTGCTGGGGAAGGCGGTCGAGAAGCTGTGATCGTGCTTGAGCTTCTCGCCGTCGCCCTTGGGGTCGCGGCGGTCGTGTATCTCGTGTTCGCTCTCGTGAAGCCGGAGCGTTTCTGATGGAATGGGCACTCCTCATCGCGAGCGTCGGCACCGTCGCCCTCGCTCTTGCCCTCTCGTATCGCCCCGTCGGCGATTACATCGCCTGGACCTTCACGACACGTAAGGACTGGAGGATCGAACGCCGCATATACAAGGTGATCGGCGTCGATTCGAACCACGAGCAGTCCTGGCAAGCGTATCTCCGATCGGTCCTGTATTTCTCCATCGTTGGCGTGCTGCTGTTGTTCTTACTGCAGCGCACCCAGCAGTGGTTGCCGTACTCCTTGGGCAACGACAATGTCGAGCCCGGCGTCGCGTTCAACACGGCGATATCGTTCGTGACGAACACGAACTGGCAGGCGTACTCAGGCGAAACGCTGTCTTACACAGTGCAGTTCGTCGGCCTGACGGTGCAGAACTTCGTCTCAGCGGCAACGGGCATCGCTGTCGCCATTGCGTTGGTGCGTGGCTTCGCGCATCGACGATCGGGAACGATCGGGAACTTCTGGGTCGACCTCGTTCGTGGAACGTTCCGCATCCTGCTGCCGCTGTCGATCCTCGCGGCTGTTGTTCTGATCGTCGGCGGTGTCGTGCAGAACTTCAACGGATACGTCGATGTCAACACGATCACCGGAGGCACCCAGACAATCCCGGGTGGCCCAGTTGCTTCCCAGGAAGCGATCAAAGAGATCGGCACGAACGGAGGCGGCTTCTACAACGCGAACGCCTCGCACCCGTTCGAAAACCCGACCGGGTGGACCAGCCTCTTCCAGATCTTCCTGATCCTCCTGATCCCGTTCTCCCTTCCCCGTGCGTTCGGGAAGATCGTCGGCGACAATCGTCAGGGGTACGCGATCCTCGCGGTCATGGGCACCCTCTATCTGGCCTCGACGTTCGCACTCGCCGCGTTTGAGTTCGCTGGCCGCGGTACCGCGCCCGAACTAGCCGGGGCGGCGATGGAGGGCAAGGAAACGCGCTTCGGGCTGGTGCAGTCCGTCCTCTACGCATCGACGACGACGCTGACCTCGACCGGATCAGTGAACTCGATGCATGACTCCTACACGGCGCTCGGCGGAATGATGCCGATGGTGAACATGCTGTTCGGTGAGATCGCCCCCGGTGGTGTAGGTGCGGGCCTGTACGGAATGCTGATCATCGCGGTGATCGCGGTGTTCGTCGCTGGTCTTCTCGTGGGCCGTACCCCGGAGTACCTCGGGAAGAAGATCGGGCCTCGTGAGATGAAGCTCGCGAGCATGTACATCCTCGTGATGCCGATCCTCGTGCTCGGTGGCGTGGCACTCAGCTTCGCGATCCCGGCACTGCGCGGCAGCGTCGTCGACGAGTCGCTTGCGAACACCGGGTCCCACGGTCTGTCTGAGGTGATCTACGCCTTCGCGTCGGCGGCGAACAACAACGGGTCCGCATTCGCCGGCCTGACGGCCAGCACTCCGTGGCTGACTGCCGCGCTGGGCGTGGCGATGCTGCTGGGCAGGTTCTTGCCGATAGTTCTGGTCCTGGCTTTGGCCGGGTCGCTGGCCGCGCAGGACAAGGTCCCTGCCACGGCTGGCACGCTGCCGACGCACCGCCCGCTGTTCGTCGGCCTCACGGTCGGCACCGCGGTCCTGGTGACCGCGCTCGTCTTCTTCCCCGTTCTCACGCTAGGTCCCCTGGCGGAAGGGTTGCTGTAAACCATGTCCACTCGTACTCACACCCCGTCGTCCCCCGAAGCGTCGAAGCAGCCCGCGGCGGCTGCTCCACGCAAGACGCTCGCCTGGGAGCACGTGCGCGCAGCCTTCCCCGGAGCCCTGCGGAAACTCGACCCACGCGCTCAGTGGCGCAACCCGGTGATGTTCATCGTGTGGGTCGGCGCCGCGCTGACGACACTGTTGGCCATCACAGAGCCGTTCCTCGGCGGGCCCGCCCCATCCGGTGGCACCAGCGTCCCGTGGTCGTTCACCTGGATCATCGCGGTCTGGCTCTGGCTGACCGTCGTGTTCGCGAATCTCGCCGAGTCGATCGCGGAGGGCCGCGGCAAGGCGCAGGCGGACACGCTGCGCAAGACTCGCACGAGCACCACGGCGCATCGTGTCGTCAGCTATCACCCAGACGCGGATGCCTCGGCAGAGGAAGCCCTCATCGAAGACGTGTCATCCGCTGATCTGCGGCTGGGAGATATCGTTGTCGTGTCGGCCGGGGAGCTGATCCCCGGCGACGGCGACATCGTCTGGGGCATCGCGAGCGTGGACGAGTCCGCGATCACCGGCGAGTCCGCACCCGTCGTCCGCGAGTCCGGAGGCGACCACTCCGCGGTCACCGGTGGCACGCGCGTCCTGTCGGACCGCATCGTGGTGCGCATCACATCTAAGCCGGGCGAAACATTCGTGGACCGGATGATCGCACTCGTCGAAGGTGCCGCACGCCAACGCACGCCGAACGAGATCGCGCTGAACATCCTGCTCGCGTCGTTGTCGATCGTCTTCGTCGTCGTCGCGCTCACTCTCAACCCGATCGCGTCGTATCCGGCGAGCCCGGCGAGCATCACCGTTCTGGTCGCACTGCTGGTCTGTCTCATCCCGACAACGATCGGCGCATTGCTGTCAGCTATCGGCATCGCAGGAATGGACCGGCTGGTGCAACGCAATGTGCTCGCCATGTCCGGGCGGGCGGTCGAAGCCGCCGGAGACGTGACTACCCTGCTGCTCGACAAGACCGGCACCATCACCTACGGAAACCGCCGCGCCAGCGCATTCGTCCGTCTCGACGGCATTCGTGAGCAGGAACTCATCGAAGCCGCAGCCCTGTCCTCGCTCGCCGATCCGACCCCCGAAGGCAAGTCGATCGTCGACCTTGCCCGTTCCGAGGGGATCGAGGTCGTGGCACAGCCTCGCGGTGAGATCGTGCCCTTCACCGCCCAGACCCGCATGTCCGGACTGGACCTGCCCGATGGGACACAGATCCGCAAGGGTGCCGGGAGCGCGATCACCGACTGGCTCGAAGAGGAGGGAAAGCGGCTGCCCAGCAGCGAACTGGCCGAACTCGACGAGCACGTTGAGCGGATCTCCCAGTCCGGCGGAACCCCCCTCGTCGTCGCCGTGAAATCCGCCAACGGCGGGCGACGAGTCCTGGGCGTCGTCCACCTCAAGGACATCGTGAAGGAGGGTCTGACGGAGAGGTTCGCAGAACTGCGCTCAATGGGCATCCGTACCGTGATGGTGACCGGTGACAACCCGCTCACCGCCGCGGCGATCGCTAGGGAGGCGGGCGTCGACGATTTCCTCGCCGAAGCAACCCCGGAGCAGAAACTGGCCTACATCCGGAAGGAGCAGGCCGGCGGCAACCTCGTCGCGATGACCGGCGACGGCACGAACGACGCCCCCGCCCTCGCCCAGGCAGACGTCGGGGTCGCGATGAACACGGGAACGTCGGCGGCGAAGGAAGCCGGCAACATGGTCGACCTCGACTCCGATCCGACCAAGCTCATCGACATCGTGGCCATCGGCAAGCAGTTGCTGATTACCCGAGGAGCATTGACGACGTTCTCGATCGCGAACGACATCGCGAAGTACTTCGCGATCATCCCCGCGATCTTCATGGGCGTCTTCCCGCAACTCGCGGTGCTGAACATCATGGGACTGCACTCACCGGCATCCGCAGTGTTGTCCGCGGTGATCTTCAACGCGATCGTGATCGTCTTCCTCGTCCCCCTCGCTCTGCGCGGCGTGAAGTACCGACCGATGAACGCATCCAAGATCCTGGGCCGCAACCTCGCCGTCTACGGCCTGGGCGGCATCATCACCCCCTTCCTCGGTATCTGGCTCATCGACCTGCTCGTACGCCTGATCCCCGGCTTCTGACAGCTTCGAAAGGACACATCATGAACGCTGCCACCCGCAATGGCGGACGCACCTTATGGGTCGCCACCCGCGCACTGCTGCTGTTCACCGTCGTCCTCGGCGTCGGCTACACCATGCTGATTACCGCTATCGGACAACTTGCATTCCCCGCGCAGGCGAACGGCACCCTATTGACTGCCGAGAACGGCGACGTCGTCGGCTCGTCACTGATCGGGCAATCGTTCACCGATGAGGACGGCACCCCTCTGCCCGAGTACTTCCAGAGCAGGCCCTCTGCGGCCGGCGACGGCTACGACGGCACCTCGTCCTCTGGCACCAATCAAGGCCCCGAGAACGAAGATCTCATCACGGCGATCAGGGAGCGGAAGGCACAGATCGCCGAGTTCAACGGCGTCACCGAGGCAGAGGTGCCTGCCGACGCGGTCACCTCATCCTCCTCAGGGCTCGACCCGCACATCAGCCCGGCCTATGCGGCGATTCAGATCGACCGTGTCGCCGAGGCCCGCGAGATTGCTGCAGAGCAGGTAAGGGAGCTGGTCGCGGCGCACACCCAGGACCCGGACGCTGGATACTTGGGAGAACCAAGGGTGAACGTTCTGGAACTGAACCTCGCCCTGGACGAGCTGGAGGACTGATCATGCCGAGACGGGGGCAACTTCGGGTGCTGCTTGGCGCTGCCCCCGGCGTCGGCAAGACCTTCAGCATGCTGGAGGAAGGACAACGCCTGCTCGGTGAGGGGAAGGACGTCGTCCTGGCGGTCGTCGAGACCCACGGCCGCGCCGCAACCGCCGCGATGACCGAGGGGATTCCTGCCGTCCCACGCACCCATGTCGAACACCGCGGCGTCGCACTCGATGAGATGGACCTCGCCGCAGTGCTGAAGCGACACCCGGATATCGCTCTCGTCGATGAGCTCGCGCATACCAACACGCCAGGCTCGCAGAACGACAAGCGTTGGCAAGACGTCGAAGAACTCCTCGCAGCAGGGATCGACGTGATCTCCACCCTCAACATCCAGCACATCGAATCCCTCAACGACGTTGTCGAGCAGATCACCGGCGTACCCCAACGCGAGACCGTGCCAGACAGCTTCCTACGCGGCGCCGACCAAATTGAGGTGGTCGACCTCGCCCCCCAAGCACTCCGCGACCGTCTCAGCGGAGGGTTCGTCTATCCCGCCGAACGCATCGACGCAGCGCTATCAAACTACTTCCGGCTGGGGAATCTCACCGCACTGCGCGAACTGGCCCTCATTTGGCTCGCCGATGAGGTTGACCAGGCGCTCACGGGATATCGCAAAGACCACGGCATCGACAGCACCTGGGAGGCCCGCGAGCGTGTCGTCGTCGCCCTGACCGGTGGGCCGGAAGGAGAGACGTTACTGAGACGCGGTGCGCGCATCGCAGCCCGGTCCGCGGGCGGCGAGCTGCTCGCTGTACATGTCACAAACCAGGACGGGCTCCACTCGGGAGACCCTGCCACCCTCGCGGAGCAGCGGGCGCTCGTAGAGAAACTTAACGGTACCTACCATCAGGTCCTCGGCGAGGACATTCCCACCGCGCTGGTGGAGTTCGCCCGTTCTGTCAACGCCACCCAGCTCGTCCTGGGCGCCAGTCGCCGCGGACGTATCACGGCCGCGTTCACCGGACCCGGAATCGGGGCAACAGTCGTCCGCGAATCCGGCGACATCGACGTACACATGGTCAATCATGCCGCCGTCGGTAGCCCATTCACCCTCCCCCCTCTCACCGGCGCGCTCAGCCGTGAACGCCGCATTCTCGGTTTCTTCATCGCACTCCTCGGAGGCCCTGCCCTCACTGGTTTGCTGACCTTCCTCCGCAGCGAGGACTCGATCACCACTGACGTCCTGAGCTACCAGCTCCTCGTCGTCATCGTCGCCCTCGTCGGCGGCATCTGGCCGGCCTTGTTCGCCGCCGTGCTCTCCGGGATCACCCTCAACTTTCTCTTCATCGAACCGCTGTACACGATCCACATCTACGAACCCCGCCACCTCCTCGCCCTCGTCCTGTACGTCGTGATCGCGAGCTTGGTGAGCTTCATCGTCGACCGCGCCGCCCGCCGCACCCGCGCCGCCCGCCGATCAGCCGCCGAATCCGAACTCATCCAGACCATCGCTGGCAGCGTGCTGCGCGGCGACAACGCGATACAGGCGCTCATCGACCGCACCCGCGAAGCCTTCCAACTCCCCGGCGTCCGCCTGATGCACGGCGAGGACGTCCTTGCACAGTCGGGCGAACCTGTAGGCGAGACCCGCCCCACCAACATCCGCATCTCTGACAACATCACGCTGGAACTGCACGGACCAGACCTCGCCGCCGCCGAACAGCGTCTCCTCGCCGTCGTCACCGCCCAGCTCGCCGCTGCTCTCGAGCACCAGCACCTCGCCCAGACCGCGAAACAGATCGAACCGATCGCCGCCTCCGACCGGGTCCGGGGTGCCCTGCTGTCGGCGCTCAGTCACGACCTGCGCCGACCGCTGGCCGCGGCAGCCGCCGCCGTCGGCGGGCTCAAGACCGCGGGTGCCTCTCTACCTATGGAGGACAAGAGGGAACTCCTGGAGACCGCCGACGAGAGTCTCGCCGCCCTCGCCGCGCTTGTCACCGACCTGCTCGACGTCAGCCGGTTGCAAGCCGGGGTCCTCACGATCGCCGACATTCCCACCGACCCTGCGGAAACCATCGCGTCGGCCCTCGACGAGCTCCGCCTCGGTCCGACCGATGTCACCCTCAATCTCGCCCACGGTGATGCACTCGCGCACGCCGACCCAGTGCTCTTGCAACGCGTCCTGGTGAACCTCCTCACCAACGCTCAGCGCTACACCCCCGCAAGCACGCCGATCCATGTCAGCACTAGCACCTTCGGCGACCGGCTTGAGATTCGCATTATCGACCACGGCCCTGGCGTCCCGCCTGAGAAGAAGGACGACATCTTCCTGCCGTTCCAGCGGGTCGGGGACACAGATAACACGACCGGCCTGGGCCTCGGCCTCGCCCTCTCGCGCGGATTCATCGAAGCGATGCACGGCATCCTCTCACCCGAAGACACCCCGGGCGGCGGGCTCACTATGGTCATCTCCCTTGCTGCGACCAGCAGCACAAACCAGGAGTAGTCATGAAGATCTTGATCGCCGATGACGACCCGCAGATCCTCCGCGCTCTACGCATCACCCTTACCGCTAAGGGCTACCAGATCTTTACAGCCGCAAACGGGACCGAAGCGATCTCCGCAGCCGTCGACCACCACCCCGACATCTTCCTCATCGACCTCGGCATGCCGAAGCTCGACGGCATTGAAGTTATCCACGGCATCCGCGGCTGGTCGCAGGCGCCCATCCTCGTCGTCTCGGGGCGCGCCGGCGCCGCCGACAAAGTCGAGGCTCTCGACGCCGGCGCAGACGACTACATCACCAAGCCGTTCGCCGTCGACGAGCTCCTCGCGCGAATCCGCGCGCTTACCCGTCGAGTTCCCCAAGAGGAGGCCGCCCCCGTGGTGCACCTCGGCACCGTCACCATCGACCTCGCCGCCCACAGCGTCACCCGTGAGACACCCGGCGGCCAGAAGCAGATCCGGCTCACCCCCACCGAATGGCAATTCATCGAGATTCTCATCCGCAACGCCGGGAAGCTCGTCACCCGTCAAACCATTCTCACCACCATATGGGGCACCGAACACGCCGAGGACACCGGCTACCTTCGCCTCTATATCTCCCAACTGCGCCGAAAACTAGAAGAAGATCCTGCAAATCCTATGTACCTACTGACGGAGCCTGGAATGGGATACCGGTTGGAAGGCGTGACCACGTGATTTCTGGACGCACCCGCAGCAAAGTACATCCTCATGGCCTCGGTATCAGCGTGATCGTCAGCGGGCGCACACTTCACGATGGCCGCGACCTTCTTTGACCTCAACAAGAGGCAGATGGCAGCACAGCCTTCGACGGACGCAGCTACACGCTGCCCTCATCCCATGTGACGATCTCCGTGGCCCCGATCCCACCGCAGGCCTGGCAGGCTCAACCTACATAGAAGCTCCCGCGCCGACAAACCGTGCTTACCTGCGACTGCCAGGCTCGGCGCCGTCAGGACAGGATTCTCACCGTGAGTCCACCGCTGTGTGGACCTCGTATGCGTAACGTCCGTGCAGGTATGAAGTGTCAGATCTGCGTTAGGATCTTGCCGCGCATCGCATGAATACCGTTAGGACGCTCGATTCTCCGCCGCGAGTAGCGTTCGATTGCCAACTATGACAGTGGATGATCGATGGGACGCAATTGCAACGTCTAATCCGATGGAACCCGGCGCGGCTGAACCTAGCCGGCACGACGGCCTCATCGCGGAGCAACCTCGACGTGGGTATGAAACTGATTGGCGCCCTCTCCGAGCGGACCTGTTCGGGATATTGACTGCGGAGCGACTTTGTCTGCCTGCGGCTCACGGAGTTCGACGACTACAGATTCACCACCGGACATGCATGGGCCACACGGTGGGGCATTCGATCACCGAGCGCCGGCGGCAAGGCAGCGCAGTGCCCGTGGCCACATCGCGTCGAGTGGTTGCTGAGGCTCCGCGCGGGGAGCCACGCAGTGAGGATTTCCTGCTCTCAGCGGCGCAGTGCGTTGCGAGCGAGTCCGTCCGGTCGTGAACATGAAAGTCGTCATACGCGCGAAACGGGGCGACCTGCTGCCGGAGACCTTCCGGGCGAGTCGAATCCGAATTGAACCGAGCACACGAGGTGATTTCTCGCCGCCCCGGCCGGGCTTAGCGATCTGATCGCGTCTCAGGGATGTCGCTGCTCGTCGGGGACTATCAGCCGATTCTGGCTCGGACACGAACGGTTCATCGTCCGCTCGGTCCGGTCGTCTACGACTGCGTGAAAATCATTGTGGTGCGAGACGGGAGCGCGATTCTGTTCAGCGAGTTCGGGCAGAAGCCCGTCAACGTGGGCGACACTGTGATTCTCGGTGCGAACGTGCTGTGTGGCTCAGAGCCCGAGGGGCATATCACCGTCACCACGATCTACCTGGACACCGACTACGTGATCGACCAGGTGTTCTGGCAATACGCCGGGCTGGTGCAGGACCGGCTCGAAGCCCAGAGGCTGGCCGAGACCGTCTACACCGAACCGGCACAGATACTCCGCCTCGGTGAGGAGCGCGCGGGGATGCTGACGCCGTGGCTGGATGAGCTGGTCGAGCGGAGCATCGAGGATCGCTACCCCCGGAATTTCTACCGGATGCAGGCGGTGTGGTTCAGTATCGCCCACGTGATCGCACCGTTCGTCAAGGTCTCCCCGGTGCGGATATCGGCGTCGCAGCGTGCCCACATCCGTCCCACGCTGCCACGGCATCGCCAGTTCGCGCCGTTGCGTGCCGAGGCTCGCCAGGCCGCCGAGCTACTGCGTAACGCTCCGGCGGAGCAGTGGACCCTCGACGCTCTGGCCGCGAGGGTGCATCTGTCACCTTCTCAGCTCAGCCGGGTGTTCACCGATGCCTACGGCAAGACCCCGTTGGCGTATCTGACCATGTTGCGCGCCGAGCACCTTGCCAAGTCGTTGCGGGAGACCGATCTGCCGATCGAAACGGCGATGCGGGAAGTCGGCTGGCGCAGCCGCGGCCACGCCGCACAGCAGTTCCGCAAGTACGTCGGACTCACCCCCACCCGGTACCGGCAACTGACCCTTCGCGCGAGCTGAACGCCGCTCCCGATCTGAGCATCACGAGCGGGATATCGGGAGCATCCCGGCACCGACCCCCACGGAGCACGAGATTGCCGGTAGGCCGGTATGTCTACGTCAGGCGCACCACGAGTTCTCCTGACGGCCAACCTACCGACCTCGTAGTCCGCTGACCGTCTCGACATACCTGCTGGTTCTCCTGGCGCACCTCGTTGGCGCACCGCCGCCCTCTCCTGGGCGCGGCCTACGCCGGGAGGAGGCCAGAGCAGATGGCAACGAGGCAGGAAGCCCGCGAAGCACGCGAGGCGAAGCTCGACGAGCTGCACGAAAAGCTCACCGGTGCGGTCGAACGGCTCGTGTCCGGCCCCGATTGGGCGCGGGCGTTGGCGTTCGCGGCGCGGTTTCGTTCGAGGAGCTTCAACAACACCCTGTTGATCTGGGTGCAGCATCAGGGTGCCTATGAGCAGGGTCGAGTGCCGGAGCCGTTCCCGTCCTATGTGGCCGGCTACAAGCAGTGGCAGCAGCTCGGCCGTCAGGTGAAGAAGGGCCAGCCCGGCTACCAGATTCTCGCGCCCGTGACCGGCCGATTCGCCTCGGCCAACCCCGCGGATGCGGACTCCTGGCGCCGCCTCGGGAAGGGCGAGAAGCCGCGTGCCGGTGAGGTGGTGCGCACGCGGATGGTCGGTGTCCGGCCCGCCTATGTGTGGGACGTATCGCAGACTGCCGGTGATCCGATCCCCGAACCACCGGCACCGAAGCTACTCGAAGGCGAAGCCCCCGTCGGGCTGTGGGACGGACTCGCGGGGCAGGTCGAAGCGGCCGGGTTCTCGGTGGTGCGGGTGCCGCACGAGGGCATGATCCGCGGCGCCAACGGGATGACCGACTACACCGCGAACACCGTGGCGGTGCGGGAGAACATGGACCCGGCCGCGCAGGTCAAGACTCTCGCCCATGAACTCGGCCACGTGCTCCTGCATGGCCCCGATGCCGAGGAGGCCCGTCAGCATCGCGGCATCGGTGAGGTCGAGGCGGAGTCGGTGGCGCTGATGGTCGGCGCCGCCCACGGGATGGACACGTCCGGTTACACGATCCCGTACGTCTCGACCTGGGCGGCGCGGGTGAATGACAAGGAGCCGGTCGAGGTGGTCAAGGCCACCGGGGAGCGGGTCCGCAAGACCGCCCTGGCCATCCTGGATCAGCTCGACACGCCCCAGGTCGGTGACGGCACCCCACCAGGTCTGGACCGCGAGAAACCCCAGCGCAGCGAGCCGCAGCGCGGTGAGCCGGCGCACGAACGCAACACGCCCAGGCGTCCGGCGGCGTTGGTGCCTGAGCCGGGGGTGCGTCCTGCCACTGTCTCGGTGGCTTCGGCGGGGCGGGGGCTGTGATGGTCGCCCCGGATGTGCTGACAGGTGTGTGGGCACGGGCTGCGGAGGCGTCATCATTGTCGGGGGCGGCGCGGGAGTTCGCCGACGCGGGGGTGCCGGTCTTCCCCTGCGCGCCGGGCGGCAAGCGCCCGTTGACCGGGCATGGCTTCCACGACGCCACCACCGACGGCGGGCAGGTGTCGGCGTGGTGGCGTCAGCATCCGCAGGCCAACATCGGTGTCCCAACCGGCGTCGCGTCGGGGGTGGTCGTGGTCGATGTCGATGTCCACGGCCCCATCGACGGGTTCACTGCGTTCGGTCGCGCGCGGGAGGCGGGGCTGGTGGATGGCTGGCAGCTGTTGGTCTCCACGCCCTCGGGTGGGATGCACGCCTACTACCCAGCGACGCCCGGGGGCGGGCAGCGGTCGTGGCAGGCCCCTCGTGCCGGGATCGACTTCCGTGGCGAGGGCGGCTACATCGTCACCCCGCCCTCGGTAGTGGCCGGTGAGCGAGGTCGCGCCCCCTATCGGGTGCATCGGGTCAGCACCGACGGCGTCAAGCCGCTGGATGACCGGCGGTTGCGGGACTTCCTCGACCCCCGTCCCACACCAGCGTCACAACCGACCGACCACGTGCGCGAGGTGAGTGCTGAGCGGCTGGCGGCCTGGGTGGCCGGGCGAGCTGAGGGTGAGCGGAATCGTGGTCTGTTCTGGGCGGCGTGTCGGCTGGCCGAGAACGGCATCCCACCGGCCGATACGTACGCCGCACTCGCCCCGGCCGCTGAGCATGCCGGGCTCACGATGCGCGAGGTGTCAGCGACAATCCGCTCCGCCTACCGCACCACCGGCCCGGCACCGCGAACACCCGCCAGCTCACCGTCCGAGGAACCACGTCGGAGCATGCAGCAGGCATCAGGACGGTTGCTGTCATGACGGCGACGAACACGCTGGTGGTGCAGCGTCGTAGCCGGCGCCTCGCTGTGATCACCGCGGCGGCCGGGACGGTGCTGATCGCCTTGGGTGCGTTCTGGCTGTCCTTCACCGCGTTGGCCGATCTGGCCCGCCGCTCGGGTATCGACGAGGGGCAGGCGTGGGCGTGGCCGCTGATCGTGGACGGCATCATCGTCGTCGCGACCGTCTCCGTCGTCGTCCTCGCCGGGCAGCGGTCCGCGTGGTACCCGTGGGTGCTGCTGGCGGCCGGGGCGATCGTGTCGGTGACCGCGAACGCCCTGCACGCCGTCGTGGCCGCGGACGCTGACGTGCCCGGTGTGCTGGCCGCGTCGGTGGCGGCGGTCCCACCGCTGGTGCTGCTGGCGATCACCCACCTGACCGTGATCCTCACCCTGCCCGTCACGGAAACGACCGGACCACCAGCACTCGTCGTCGCGGAAGACGAGCCCCAGACGCCGGCCGAGTCGCCCCGCGATGAGGAACAGACCCAGGCCGACGCGGACCGGCCGGGCGTGCGGGATCGGCGTGAAATCGCCGCCGGGCTGCGCGGGCAGGGCTGGTCGAACAAGCGCATCGCCCGCCACCTCGGCGTGCACCCGTCCACGGTAGGCCGCTGGTTCACGCCCGCGCACCTCCCCGACAAGCACACAGACAGCGACAGCGACAGCGAGGTGAGGACACCATGAGCATGACCACCGACCAGGCCCACCGCCAGGATCCTCGCGGGCGTCAACGTCAGGTGGCCGGTCAGCACACCGGTCGCAGGGTCACCGACCCGGCTGAGGAGACGGTGCCGGAGGCGGTACGCGCGGCCCGTGTAGCCCAACGCGATCGTGCCGACAAAGCGACGGCGGCGGATGCCGCGCGGCGGATGCGGGGTGTGGAGTGGGTGCGGCCGACCGATCTGCTCGCCCGGCAGTCGGCGGCGGTGGCGGGGCGGGGTATCGACTTCGAGGTCGAACTCGCTCGTCGCGCCCGTCAGTTCACCGGCCAGATGACGCGGGCCGGCGGCCGCGGTGCCGGCGAGGTCGGCAAAGCGATTAGTGAGCGGGCGCGGCGGCTGCCGGATGTGTCGGAGTTCGGCCGTGGCAGTCGGCACCAGTCGTGGGTGTCTCGTTCGGGGATCGGGCTGGGGTGACCTGACATGCGCGCCCCCATCATCAAGTCACCGTCGCTGTCGGCGGACCGGCTGCTGTGGGGACGTGTGTGCACCTGCCTGCCAGGAGGTGCCCGACCATGACCACGACAACACCCACCCACCCGCACACCACCGATGGCGAGGGCGGTGAGGACTTCACGACCAGCGACGGGCTGCGGACGCTGCTAATCCGGCTCCACGACGCCGGGCCAGGAGCATGGAGCAACGACCCGGTCGCCGCGGAGCTGATGGCCTACACCGCCGCTAAGTACGAGCCGCTGGCCAGGAAACACGGCTTGGACCCGTGGGAGGCCGCGTCGGCGGCGTTCAAGGTGATGATCACCCGCGCCGCCCGTGAGGCGCGTGATCCGTGGGCGGTGATCACGCATGCGGTGCGGATCACCTGCATCTTCGAAGAACGCGCCCAAGGACTGCTCTGCTCGGTGCACCAGGCTCGCCGCCCTCATGTCTCGGCGTTCCACGACCCCGAACGGTTCTCCGACCGCGAGAACCCCCTGACCGACTACCACCCCGCCTTCCACATCACCGACCCCCACGATCACGCCGACGCCGAGACGGATGCCAACAGGGCGGGCTCCGATGGGGGCGGGCGCGGGTCAGATCGGGCGTGCATGACGGCCGGGTCCGCAGCCGAGGACGCCATCGCGCTGTTCACGCTGCTGGGCTGGGACCCGGCCACCGCCCGCTCCGGGGTCGAGCACGTCTGCGCCGCGCTGACCAAGACCGGCACCCGCCAGAGCGCCTACGAGACGTTGCGGCGAGACAAGCACGCCCGCGCCCTGCTGGACCTCCCACGCTCCTCGTGGACCGCGCTGCTGCGCGCCTTGCTGGGCAACCCGCACCCCGCCTACGCCGCCACCAGCACCGGGCGGGGTGTGCTGCTGCGGCTGCTGATCGGCGAAACCCTGGACGTGCTGCTACGCGACGACGACCTCATCCTGACCATCTCGCTGGCCGCGCCCGGTAGCCACGACGGCGACCCTGGTGGTGATCGGTCGTGACCGCACCAGCCGGCTACATCGAGTTGGAGCGCACCGTGGACTCAATCTCGGTGGGGCGCCGGCATCGCGGCGACCTGGGCGACATCGACGCACTCGCTGCCTCGATCGAGCGGGACGGGCTGTTGCAGCCCATCACCATCACCCCCGACGGTGTGCTGGTGTGCGGGGCCAGGAGGCTGGCGGCGATCAAACAGCTCGGCTGGCGCAAGGTCAACGTGTGGGTCCGCTCTGGCATCTCTGACCGGCTCGGGCACCTGCTGGCCGAGCAGGACGACAACGTGCTCCACAAGCCGCTCACCCAGACCGAGGCCGCTGCCCTGTATCGGGAGCTGAAGGCGCTGATGGCCGAAGACGCTGAGCGCAGGAGGGCCGCGACGCAGTTCAGCCGCCAACGACAGCCAGGAAACGACGGTCCCGGCGAATCGCCGGGACCGTCAGGCGCGCTCGGTGAGGCGCGTGAGCAGGCCGCCCGCATGGTCACCGGCACCGCCTCCTACAAGCGACTCGAACAGGTCGGCTGGCTCCAGAAGATCGCCGACGACCCCGCCCAACCCGCCTCCCTGCGGGCACAAGTAGTCGCGGAGTTGGCGCGCATCGACGCCGGAGCTCCGGTGCATCCGGTCTATGAGACGGTCCGGGCCGCGGTCGAGACCGCCCGAGAGCAGCGGGAGGCCGATCTGCATCAGCTCGCCGCCGACGCCCTCACCCGCGCCAAACAGACAAAGACCGGTAAGCACCCGCCTCGACCCCGCCCGGTTCCCGACGACGACGGAGGCGAGCCGGCCCGGTATCCGGTGCGGGCGTTCGTGCTCACCTGGACCGAACTGGAGCAGTGGTGGACCCATTACGACGCCGAACAGCTCGCCGCCGAGCTGACCGATGAGCAGATCGAGTCCTTCCTCGCCACCGCCGAAGGCACCAGCCGGTTCGCCAAGGAACTGCGCACCGCCCGTAACCACCACACCACCGGCGACGAGCTGGTGCCGACGCGAGGCCACCTGCGCGCCCTCTGACAGCAGCCTTCCCGCTGAGTGCTTGGTGGCGGGGGTGCACCTGGTGGGCATGAAGACTCCCAACCTCTCCGCCCCCCGGACCCGCCGCCGACTCATCACCGCCGTCGGCGCGGCGGTCTCCGTCCTCGTGCTCTCCGGTGTCGGCGTCTACGGCCTCCTGGCCGGACCACCCAGCCCGGGCCGGGACGATGACGGCGAGCGCCCCGAGCCGGGCGTCACCGCGCCCTCCGATCCAGTCCCCACCACGACGCCGCGGCTGCCGGTAGTGCGGGCCTCGGACGATCCGCAGACCTTCGCCCGCAACGTCGCCACCGCCCTGTTCGAGTGGGACACCGCCTCGGGGTTCATGCCCCTGGACTACACCAGCGTGATCCTCGACGTCGGCGACCCCACCGGTAGGGAGCAGGCGGGACTCGCCTCCGACATCGCCGCCTACCTCCCGCCCCGAGAGGCCTGGCTGGAGCTGCGGCAGTACGCCACCGCCCAGCACCTCACCATCGACAACACCTACATCCCCGACGCCTGGGAGACGGCCGAAGAGCAGGCCCAGCCCGGGCAGCTCACCGAGGGCACGGTCGCGGTCACGATCGAGGGCACCCGCCACCGCGAGGGCCTGTGGAACGACGAACCGGTCACTTCTGAGCATGCGGTGGCGTTCACGGTGTTCGTGGTCTGCGCACCGACCTACGACACCTGTCACCTGCTGCGGCTGTCCCAGCTCGACAACCCCCTCCGATAGGACCGGAGGTCGTCGTCGTGTTGAGAAAGCTCGCCATCGCCGCCGGAATCCTCGTGTTCATTGCGCCATCGCTGGTACTGGTCGGGATCGGCGTGGTGATGAACCCCGCCCTGACCGCGACCGCCTCCTGCACCATCCCCAGCGGTTCCAACGTCACCGTCGGCGACGTCCCTGACGAACTGACTGTAACGACGGCCAATGGTGAAACATTCACGCTGAACCGGACCCAGCTCACCCACGCCGCGACGATCATCGAGACCGGCAGTCAGATCGACGGGATCACCCGTGACGGGCTGGTGATCGCGCTCATGGCGGCGCTGACCGAATCGACGCTGCGGATGCTCGCCAACACCAGCGCCTACCCAGAGTCCGCGGACCATCCGAACGACGGGGACGGCTCCGACCACGACTCCCTGGGCTTGTTCCAGATGCGGCCGCAGTCCGGGTGGGGCACGGTCGCCGAGCTGATGGACCCCGTCTACCAGGCGCGGGCGTTCTTCGGCGGCCCCACCGGACCCCACCACCCGAGCCCCAGAGGTCTGCTGGACATCCCCGGGTGGGAGCAGATGGACAAGGGCGAGGCCGCCCAAGCCGTCGAAGTCTCCGCCTACCCCGACCGGTACCGCAACTATCAGCCGGTCGCCGAGACCATCCTCACCACCCTCACCGGCACCGGTGGTATCGGCCCGGCCGGCCCCGCCACCCGCGGCGTGGCAGCAGGACCGGCGCAGCAGTCGGCTCGGGTGGTGTTCCCGCTCCCCGCAGACACCTGGGTGCTCACCAGCGACTACGGCCCACGCGTGCATCCGATCACCGGCGAGCACAGCTTCCACACCGGCACCGACTTCGCCGCCCCCGACGGGACCCCGATCCTCGCCGCCGCCGACGGCACGGTCACGGTGGCGGAGTTCTCCGGCGGCTACGGCGGCCTCATCGTCATCGAACACACCATCAACGGCGCCACGGTGGCGACGGCGTATGCGCACATGTGGGAACACGGCATCCACACCACAGTCGGTGACCGCGTGGCCGCGGGCCAGCACATCGGCGATGTCGGCTCCTCCGGCAACTCCACCGGACCGCATCTGCACTTCGAGGTCCGATCCGGCGGCACGAACGGTGAGCACACCGACCCCGCCGCCTGGCTCAACACCCACAACGCCGCCGACCTCCCCGAACCCGAGACCGGCACACCAGGCGGCGCCTGCAACCCCGGTGGTGGGACGACCGGTGGTGAGCCGGACCCCCTCGACGGCGACCCCGACAGGATGGTCGAGGACCCGACCACCACCGGGCAGATCACTGCCCGCCTGCTCCACCTCTACACCCAGACCATCGCCGCGTTCCCCGACACGAGCTGGGCCTGCTACTCACCCCGCCCCGGCACCGTCTCCGAACACCCCCTCGGACGCGCCTGCGACCTGACCTTCGGCAACACCATCGGCGAGCCGGCAACCGGACCAGCGCTCGACCTCGGCTGGAACGTCACGAACTGGATGAAAGACCACGCCCAGACCCTCGGCATCGAGTACCTGATCTGGCAGAACCAAATCTGGTCCACCGCACGCGCCGACGAGGGCTGGCGCCCCTACCAACGCGGCACCGACGTCACCACCCGCCACGACGACCACCTCCACGTCACCGTCCGGGCCAACTAGCGTTCATTTCGTGGAGAGCTTCAACGCCACGAGTTGCTTCACATCACCAACCTCGTCGGGCGTCCGAACTTCCAGTGGGATCGAGAACAGATTCCCCGACGTTGGCATCTGTGCGATCCGCTCACGCAGGTGCCCATTGATCGCACGATCATTCGAGAGTGTCTCCCGGAGCCTCTCGGCGAAGTGGAACGACACCTGCAACACGCCAGGTGTGACGCAGAGCCAGGCCAACGTCTTTCCGTTTCGGGATGCCTTCGCGAGCCACCCGCCGTCGCGATAGTGGCGCCACGTCACCTCCGCGCCAGCAGAAGCGAACACCTCGGTGGCCTCATCCCAAACGCTTGAAGCATCACCCAGGGCGACGCTGATGGCGCCCTGCTCGGGACGGACTTGTGCATCGGTGAAGACATTCCCCACATCAGAAACCCTACGCGCCCGCGTTCATCCGGGCATCGCTGCGCACCTCACCATCATGGATTTCGAACGCATTGAATACTTGCCTCCGCCGGTTGGGAGCTGACCGGGGGCGCCGGGTCATGGTGTCTGAGAAGCGGGTCTGCCGATGTCACCTCATGAGGTGGGAGATCCGCGCCGGCGACGCCGCCGCCGTCCGGCGGCTGTGATGTCCGGCGAGTTCGCGGAGCCGCCGGACCCGGTCGCTGGTGGGCGGGTGGGTGCGGAACAGCGCGGTCATGCCGTCACCGGCCAGCGGGTTGGCGATCATGAGGTGGGCTTGAGCGGCGGATGAGCCATTCGGCGCCATGGGCATCGCCCGGGTGCCGTGTTCGATCTTCTCCAGGGCGCTGGCCAGGGCGAGCGGGTCACCGGACAGGTGGGCGCCGTCGGCGTCGGCCTGGTACTCGCGACTCCGGCTGATCGCGAGCTGGATCAGCCCCGCGGCGATAGGCGCCAGCAGCAGCATCAGCAGCGCGGCCAGCGGGTTCGGCGCCTCCTCCTCATCGGAGCCGAAAGGCAGCAGCAGGGCAAGGTTCGCCAGCGAGGTAAGGATGCCGGCCAACGCGGCGGCGACACTAGAGATCAGGATGTCCCGGTTGCCGACGTGGGACAGCTCATGGGCCAGCACCGCACGCAGCTCCCGCGGGCTCAGCATCCGCAGAATGCCCTCGGTGACGCACACTGCGGCGTTCTCGGGGTTACGGCCGGTGGCGAACGCATTCGGCTGTGCCACGCGGCTCACGTACAGCCGTGGCATAGGGTGCCGGGCGGCAGCCGCCAACTCGCGCACCATTGCGTACAGCTGCGGTGCTTGGCGTTCGGTGACCGGCTCGGCAGCCATGGCGGCTAGGGCGATCCGGTCCGAGGCGAAGTAGGCCGTGCCGTTCATCACCAGCGACAGCACCGTCGCTACGAGTAGTCCGGTGCTGCCACCGATGCCGTAACCGACTGCCAGGATCAGACCGGTCAGCAGACCGAGCAGCACCGCTGTCTTCAGTCCGTTGTAGTAGCGGCGCATCGCAGAATTACCTCCCTGTTCCCCTCTTCCTCATGTCCTGTCGATGTGTTCGAGTGGGCGGCGCGCCCCACGCTCACCACTGACAACACGTACGGCTCAGCCCACATTCCCGAAAGTTGAGCCGATGTGACTCAACTTCGGAATGGTGTGGCGCCTTCGTGCGTTGTGGAGGGTGACGGCGCGGACCACCGCACCGTCGAGACGTCATCACAGACACAACGGCACGACAGTGGAGGTGAAGAAGTCATGGCACTGCCCGTACTGCGATCGAACAGCACTGCGGATCGGTGGGACCCATTTCGTGAGTTCGAGGACCTCTACACCCAGATGGGACGGTTGATGGACTCAGCCTTCGGTCGCGTGGACCAGAGCACTGGTGGCTGGTCGCCGTTGGCCGATGTGACCGAGACCGACGACGCCTACCTGGTCGAGGTCGAGCTCCCCGGCGTCAAACGCGACGACATCACCATCGATCTGATCGGCACCGATCTGGTCGTCGCCGGAGAGCTCAAGGAGAAGGAACGCCAAGGGCTGCTACGGCACCGCACTCGCCGCGTGGGCCAGTTCCACTACCGTGTCCAGCTGCCCGACAGCGTGGACGCCGACAGCGTGGAGGCCAAGCTGGAGGAGGGGGTGCTCAGCATCCGCGTCCCCAAGACCGAAATCGCCAGACCACGCCGCATCGCCATCAGTAGTTCCTGACCATTGCGGTCCGACCCGAGATGGCCCTGGCCTGTACCGGCCGGGGCCATACTCTTGCGGCACGACATCCGTTCGACCATCGCTCCAGGCGAGGGGTGACCCCGGAACCCGCCGATGAGTCTCGACAGCACGCCGGTGATAGTGGACGGACCCACGTCACCGCATCCGCCGACGCGACTTCGCTCATGTGGCCAGCAGAGCGATAGCCGTGTCAGTGCCCGGCGGCAGCCGAGGAGATAGACCGCGAACTCAGCAGCGGGTACGTCCCCGCAGCCTAGCGGGTGCCGTTGTCACGAATGCGCCGCAGCTCCACCGCACCTGGCTCGTCGGTCCACGCCCCACACATCGACGCTAGCTGCTGACCTCCCCACCAGTGACACCGCCAGCGCACCTGGCCAGCATGAACATCTCGAACGCCTCGAACGATCGCTAGCGCCGGTTGAGCTGACCGGCATGGATGTGTTCCCCGACTTCGACAGCCTGGAAG
Organism: Aeromicrobium sp. PE09-221; assembly: GCF_002174305.1. Taxonomy (GTDB): domain Bacteria; phylum Actinomycetota; class Actinomycetes; order Propionibacteriales; family Nocardioidaceae; genus Aeromicrobium. The sequence goes on from NZ_MIJB01000035.1 coordinate 36,773, forward strand.
GCATCGGTGATCTGCGCGAGGTCATCGGTGCGCTGCTGACCTTAGTGCTCATCATCGCGGTGCTGATGCTGATCGTCTGCGCGATCGCCTGGGCGCTGTCGACCGCGAACGGCCACCACGGTGCCGCCACCAAATCAAGGACCGGCGCCTGGACCGCCCTGGGCGCCGCGGCCCTGGCCGGCGGCGGGGTCGCCTGGCTGAACTGGCTGATCGACCTCGGCCAACAACTCTGAACCACACCCCACCAGCGGACCTCTCATCGGCTCCGACCGCGTGGGGCGGGTGGTGCACCTGATCGGCGAGAACCCTCTGCCTCGCGATGAAGGAGCACCCCCACGATGAGCACCCTGATCCTCGCCGCCGAAACCGCCACCGCCCTCGGCCCACTGCTGCCGATGCAGGTCGACATCGACCCCAACGACTCCGGCCTGCCCGGCATCGCCCAGCTGCGCACCATCGTCGGCGCCGTCATGACCATCGGCCTGATTCTCTCTGTCTTGGCGTTGATCGTCTCGGCGATCGTGTGGGGTTTCGGCGCCAACTCCTCCAACCCGCATCTGGCCGGTCGGGGGAAGATCGGCGTTCTCGTCTCCTGCGGCGCCGCCGTGATCTGCGGTGCGTCCGTCACGTTGATCAACTTCTTCTGGGGCGTCGGCCAGCAGGTCTGACCCCCACCCGCCAAACCTTCTCGATTCTGCGTAAGGAAGTGGTCTGCGGTGGGTGTGTGCGATATCCCCCTCGTCTCGACCGTCTGCGACACCGCCGGCGAAGCCGCCGCCAGCCTGGTCTCGGCGCCGTTCGACTGGATCGCCGGCGCGATGGGCGCCGCCGCCGGGTGGTTGTTCGAGGCGGTGTGGACGGTTTTCGACACCACCACCCTGGTCGACGTCACGTCGCCGGAGTATGTGGCGGTCTACAACATCCTGTTCGGCATCGCGGTCTTCGTGATGCTGATCTTCTTCTGCCTCCAACTCATCACCGGACTCATCCGCCGCGACCCCACCGCCCTGTCCCGCGCCGCCCTCGGGTTGGCGAAGTCGGTGCTGGGGTCGTTCGTGGTCATCACCCTGACCGCGCTGTTGTTGGAGATCGTCGACCAGCTCTGCATCGGGATCATCCAAGCCGCCGGGGAGACCACCGAGTCCATGGGCGACAAGATCACGCTGCTGGCCGCCGGGCTGGTCGGGATCAACATCGCCGCACCCGGGGTCGGGGCGATCATCACGATCTTCCTCGCCGGGCTGGCGATCAGCGCCGCGGCGATCGTCTGGCTCAGTCTTCTGGTGCGCAAGGCGCTGTTGCTGGTCGCGATCGTGCTCGCGCCGCTGGCGTTCTCCGGGGCGTCGTGGGATGCGACCAAGGGGTGGATCAGCAAGTGGGCGATGTTCGTCATCGCCCTCATCGTCTCCAAACTCGTCCTGGTCGTGATGTTCCTCGTCGCCATCACCCAAGTCTCCGCACCCATCGACGGCGACCTGGCCTCCGTGGCGGACCCGATCGCCGGGATCGTGCTCATGGCGATTGCCGCCTTCGCCCCCTACCTGACCTATAAGTTCCTGTCGTTCGTCGGGTTCGACATGTACCACGCCATCGGGTCCGAACAGGACGCCAAGAACGCCCTCAACCGGCCCGTCCCCACCCCCGCCAAGCCCGGAAGCAACGGGAACGAGCCCAAGAAGATCCTCGACGACAACACCGGCGGCGGTGGCGGCGGTGGTGGTGGGAAGAAGCCACCGGAGCCGAAGAACCCCGCGCCCGCAGGCAGCGGGACGGCCGGCGCCGCTGGCGGCAAGACCGCAGCAAGTGGTTCCGCCGGAGCAGGCGCGGGCCCCGGGGCCGGGGCCGCGGCGGCTGGTCCCGCGACTGCGGCCGTGGTGGCGGCGAAGGTCGCCAAGGACGCCGCGACCGCCGGGCCCAAGGCCGGCACGGCGCTCGGCGGGCAGGGCGAGGCCGCCGCCGACTCCGCTGGACAGGCCGGCAACGCCCCGCCGGCCGCGCAGGCACCCCCGCCATCGACGCCGGCACCGAGGACACCCACCGGCGGGCCGTCAGAGGTGCGTCCGCCGAAGCAGCCTCCGCCGCCTGCGCCGAAGCCGACCGGGAAGGAGTGAACCGGTCATGGCCATGAAGCAGAACGACCGCGGTACGTCTTCGGAGTTGGTGCCGGTGAAGTTCTCCCGCCTCACCCGCCGCGGGGTGTTGTTGGGGCTGTCGTTGTCGCAGCTCATCACCCTCGCGGTCGGCATCCTCAGTATCGTGGGGGCGCTCTACGCAGGGGGCGGCATCCTGCTCGCCTACACCACACCCATCTGGGTCATCGCCGCCGCCTTGACGTGGACACCCATCGCCGGGCGGCCCGCGGTCGAATGGCTGCCGGTCGCGTTCTGGTGGCTCTGGCGCTCCACCGGCGGACAACTCCTCTACCGGCGGCGGGGCGTCACACCCCGCCCCGTCGGCACCCTCGCCCTGCCCGGCGACATGGCCAGGCTGCGCGAATACACCGACCCCGACACCGGCGCGGGGATGATCCACGACCCCCACGCCCAGACCCTCACCGTCGTCTGCGAGGTGACCCATCCGGCGTTCGTGCTCCTCGACCCCGGCGAGCAGGAACGCCGGGTCACCTCCTGGGGCCGCGTCCTGGCCACCGTCTGCCGCTCCGGACGCATCGCCACCTTGCAGGTCTTGGAGCGCACTCTGCCCGATTCGGGGACCGGCCTGGCGGAATGGTGGGCTGCTCACGGCACCGCCGACGACACCTGGGCCGCGACCACCTACGCCGAGCTGATCGACCGCGCCGGGCCTGCCGGCGAACGCCACGCCACCACCCTGTCGCTGTCGCTGGACATGAAGAACGCCGCCCGCCAGGTCAGGACCGCCGGCGGCGGCATCCGAGGTGCCGCCGCGGTCCTGCGCCAAGAGATGTCCACCCTCGTCGCCGCATTGCGGTCGGCCGACCTCACCCCGTCGGGGTGGCTGAGCCCGGGGGAGATCGCCGTCATCCTCCGCAGCGCGTATGACCCGGCGATCGCCGCCACGCTGGAACGTCACGGCGAACTCGGACAATCCCTCGCCACCGCCGGGCCGGTCGCGGTCAACGAGTCCTGGACCCGGCTGCGCACCGATTCGGCCCACCACGCCGTGCTCTGGATCAGTGAGTGGCCCAGGTCGCTGGTCTATCCCGGCTTCCTGTCACCGGTTCTCCTCTCCACGGGCATTCAGCGGTCGTTCTCGCTGATCTGCACCCCGATGCGCTCCGACCAAGCCGCACGGGACATCCGCAAGAAGAAGGTCGAGCACATCTCCGATCAAGCGCAGCGGGCAAAGATCGGGCAGATCGAAGACGCCGCCCAGACCGCCGAGTACCAGGACGTGCTCCAGCAGGAAGCCGACCTCACCGCAGGCCACGGCGTCCTCAGATACACCGGCCTCATCTCCGTCTCCGCTCCGACAGTAGAGGAACTGGAAGCCGGGGTCGCGGCGATCGAACAGGCCGCCATCCAAGCCTCCTGCGAAACTCGGCTGTTGGTCGGCCAGCAGGCCGCGGCGTTCACCGCCGCCGCGCTGCCGCTGTGCCGCCGCGTCTGAGCTGACCAGCCGGGGGTTGGGTGCAGGGCGTGCACCTGAGGGGTGAGCCCGAACCACCGGGCTCGCCCTCTCTGTTCGCTCACCGTCTTGGAGGCTGTGATGCCCACGTTCCACGACCCGCTCGCCGATGCGGCCGAAGCCTCCGAAGCACTGCGAGGCCTGGCCCACGCCTCCCGCGTCTTCGATGACCCAGCCGACACCTACCGGGTGTTCGGGGACCTCGTGGCGGGAGTTCGATCGCTGCGCCACGTCCTCGACCAGCTCGCCGACACCCACTTCAACGCGCGAGATCGGGCGTTCGACGATGACGGCAATCCCGCCGCCGGCGCGGCGTCCGCGCTGGCAGCCGCCGATGAGCTGCACCAGGCCGGCACGCTGCTCGATCAGGCCTACGACCGGCTCGACGCGGCATTCTCGCACTCGGGGAGGATCGCCTGGCACCCCGAACCGGTCGTCGACAGAGACGCCCAGCGGGAACGGCTGGCGGCCCGCCTGGACGGCGCCCCCGCCACCCCGATCACGACGGTGCAGGCCGGGTCGCTCGCGTTGACGGTGTGGCCCGATGCGCCGGTGGGTGAGCATCAGCGCTACGCCTACCGGATCACCGACACCACCACCGGCCAGACGGTGGAGGGCCGGGACCTGTTCACCGGCGCCGGCACCCTCGTCGACCCCCACCGCGCCATCCGCGACCTCGCGACCTTCCTGAGCGCCGCCGGTCAGGCCCGCCAGCACGGCCTCGACCAGTCCGGGAGCAGCCCGGAGCACGAGGGCCTGTTCCCCGCGTGGGTGGCCGAGGCCGCCCGCACCAACACCGATGCCCTGGCCGAGCTGAGCGAACACGACCCCACCGAGCCCGAACAGGCGGTGGGGCGGCGCTGGCTGAACGTGGCTTTCCTCCAGGGCGAGGAGGCCGATGCGGTGCTCGATCTGATCGACCGCGACGGCGCCGAAGCCGCCATCGCGCACCTGAGCGGGTACGACTATGGCGACGAGACCACTCAGGCGGCCCTGGAGAACGGCTACGTCTACGACGACCAGCCACCTACCGGCAGCACCGACCGAACCGTCCAGGACGGCCGGTATGCGCTGACCTACAACCACGCGCTCGGGCATGTGGGCCTGTACCGCGAGTTCGACACCCCACCCGATCCCGCACTGCACGAGGCCCAGCAGCCAGCCTCGGCGGTCGTCAACGAGCAGCCACACCACGCGCCCGCACCGGCTCGGGAGGCGTCGGCTGCCCAGCGCGCCGCCCTCGGCGCGGACCGCGACTGGTACGCCAGCCCAGCCGGCACCATCAGCCAGTCCGGGCGAGGACTGTCACTATGACCGGCGAAGGAGACGAGCGGGAGCGGCTGCACACCTCGGTCCTCGTCGCCCCCGCCAAGGAGCACCGCCAGCTGCGCAAACAGCGCCGGAAGGCCACGGCAAGACTCCAGGCCGAACAGCACGCCGCCGACAAGGCCGCCGCACGCGCGAAGGCCGAGGCTGAGCGCGCCGAACGCCGCGCCACCCGCTACCTGCCCGCCGCCGGTGAACCCGGCCCCGCCGCTCTCAGATCGCCGGGGCGGTTCCGGCTCCCGCGCCATCAGGACACCTCCGCGACCCTCGCCGGGGCGTATCCGTTCGTCGCCGAAGGCGGCCTGGGCTCCGACGGGGTGTTCGTCGGCCAAGACCTCTACTCCGGCGGCAGCTTCGTCTATGACCCCTGGGTGCTCTACGCCCGCGGCATCATCACCGCACCCAACATCGTCCTGGCCGGAATCGTCGGCTCCGGCAAGTCCTCACTCGCCAAGTCCCTGTACACCCGCAGCCTGCCGTTCGGTCGCCGCGTCTACGTCCCCGGTGACCCCAAAGGCGAACACACCGCGGTCGCCGAGGCAGTCGGAGGCCGGGCGATCGTGCTGGGCCACGGCCTGAACACCCGCCTCAACCCCCTCGACGAAGGCCACCGACCGGGCGGCCTCAGCGATGAGCAATGGAAGACGACCGTGGCCTCCCGCCGCCGCGACTTGATTGGCGCGCTGGCTGAGACCGTGCTGGCGCGCGGGCTCACGCCGTTGGAGCACACCGCCATCGACCTCGCCCTGACTGCCACCGTGAGGGAGAACGACGTGCCGATCCTGCCCACCGTCGTCGACCACATCCTCAACCCCACCCACGACGACGACAACGGGCGTCTCGCTGAGGACGGCCGGCTCGTCGGCCACGCCCTACGCAGGCTCGTGGCCGGAGACCTCCAAGGGCTCTTCGACGGACCCTCCACCGTCACTTTCGACCCGTCACTGCCGATGATCAGCCTCGACCTCTCGCGGGTCACCGAGAACTCCACGCTGATCTCGGTGTTGATGACCTGCTCCAGCGCGTGGATGGAGTCCGCCCTGCTCGACCCGAACGGCGGGCAGCGGTGGGTGATCTACGACGAGGCCTGGCGGCTCATGTCCCACCCCGCCCTGCTCAAGCGGATGGACGCGCACTGGCGGCTCGCTCGTCATTACGGGATCGCGAACATGCTGATCTTCCACAAGCTCTCCGACCTCGACAACGTCGGCGACGCCGGATCAGCCATGCGCTCCCTCGCCAACAGCCTGCTCGCGAACGCCGAGACCAGGATCGTCTACCGCCAAGAGTCCGACCAGCTCGGACCCACCGCCACCGCCCTCGGACTCACCGGCACCGAACAGAACCTGCTCCCGTCGCTGGGTGTCGGGCAGGGGTTGTGGCGGATCAAGGATCGCTCCTTCGTGACCCAGCATCAGCTCCACCCCGCCGAACTGGGACTGTTCGACACCAGCTCCCGGCTCACGCAGGGGGTCATGTGATGGGCCCGAAGAAGCCACGGCGGATCACCTGGCAGGACCCCGCCGAGGCCCCGGTGCTGCTGCCACACGTCGTCGTCACGGTCGTCGAAAACGGAGCGCTGGACGTCACCGTCGACGGTGCACCGTTCCCGCCGCCGCGACAGGAGTCCGCGTGGACGCGCAGCACCTTCGGTGAACTGTTGGATGCCGTCACCGCCGACCGCACCGTCGCGGTGCGGATCGAGGTCCGCGAGAACGATGGGTCCGTGTTCACCGACATCGTCCGCGCCCGGCGCCCCGCGCGTTCCGAGCCGACCGAAGTCGAGGATGCTGAGGATCAAGACCAGGTCGCCCAGAACCCGTCTGCCTCCCGGCTGGTCGAGGTCATCGACGAGGGGTTCGTGCCCGGGGAGGACATCGCGGTCGCGCTGATCGTCGCGCACACCGATGCCACCGGCACCGGCCACGCTCGCGCCCTGATCGACACCACTCGCCTCGCTGATCTGCTCGACAACGGCACCGGTGAGGTCGTGCTGTTGGGCCGGGTCTCCGGAACCCTGCACGTCCGGCGGCTGTCATGATGAGCGGGCAGCGGCAGACCGGTGGCATGGGCGATGAGCTGACCAACGCCGCCATCGTCGCCCTGATCGGTGCGTTCGGCGCTGCGCTCGTCCTGCGTGCCGCCGGAAGCGTGGCGGCGTTCCTGACCGGCACGCCCCAACCCACTGCCGGGCCAGCTTCGGGGCTCGGTGTGCTGTTCAATCCCGCCGACCCCGCGATGGCGCTCGATGCCGACGGGCTGAGCCCGGTCGCCTACTGGATCGTCACCGGGATCATGCTTGGCGCCCTCACCGCTGCCGGGGCGTGGGTATGGGTGCGGCTCAAGCGCCATTCCAGGAAAGCCGAGACCGACCCGCGACGCCTGGCCGGCACCGCCACCGCCCACGAGGTCACCCAGACCGCCTCGGCCAAGGCGCTCTTGAAGCGCGCTTCGACACTGCGCCCCTCCCTCGATAAGCCCACGCCCTCCGATGTGGGCTACCTGCTGGGCCGCTCACGAGGCAAGCAGGTGTGGGCGAGCGTGGAGGACTCGATCCTGCTCATCGGCCCGCCCCGATCGGGCAAAGGCCTCCATGTGGTCATCAACGCCATCCTCGACGCACCCGGCGCCGTCGTCACCACCTCCACGCGGCCGGACAACCTCACCGCCACCCTCCGCGCCCGCCAACGCGACGGACGGCCGGTGGCAGTGTTCGACCCCCAACATCTCGCCGAGGGCATCCCCGCAGGGATGCGCTGGTCACCGATCCGCGGTTGCCACGACCCGCTCACGGCGATGATCCGCGCCACCGGACTCGCCTCGGCCACAGGGCTCTCCGCCGGTGGGGTGGAGTCCGGCGGGTTCTGGGAAGGCAAAACCCGCACCGCCCTGCAAGCCCTCCTGCACGCCGCCGCCCTCGATCACCGGCCACCGGCTGAGCTGTTCCGCTGGACCCTCGACCCCACCGCTGCAGCCGAGGCCGTCGCGATCCTCACGAACGCACCGGCAGCGGCGACGGGATGGGCGGAATCGCTCGGGGCGATGATCGATTCGGACCCCAAGACCAGGGACTCCATCTGGCAAGGCGTCGCACTCGCCCTCGGAGCCCTGGCCGACCCTCGGGTGCTTGATGCGGTCTCACCGCGGGCTGGTGAGGACTTCGACCCCGAGACCTTCATCCGTCAGCGCGGCACCCTGTATCTACTCGCCACCGGGGCCGGCGCAGGCGCCTCCGCCGCGCTCGTGGCCGCGTTCGTCGAAGACCTCATCGAAACCGCACGCCGCATCGCCGCCCGCTCACCGGGCGCCCGCCTCGACCCACCCCTGTTGCTGGCACTCGATGAGATCGGCAACCTCGCACCGCTGCCCTCGCTGCCGACGCTGATGGCGGAGGGTGGCGGCACTGGGATCACGAGCCTGCCGGTGTTGCAGTCGCTGGCGCAGGCGCGGGAGAAGTGGTCCGACAACGCCGCCGGAGCCATCTGGGACGCCTCCATCGTCAAGATGGTTCTCGGTGGTGCGTCCAACTCCCGCGACCTCCAAGACCTCTCCACCCTCATCGGCGAACGCGACGAGTACACCGACTCGGTGACCCTCGGCGATCACGGCACCCGATCGAACCAACGCTCGGTGCGCCGGGTGCCGATCCTGCCGCCAGACCGGATCAGGACACTGCCGTTCGGCACCGGGGTGACCCTGCTGCGCTCAGCACCCCCGATCGTCACCGACCTGCGCCCTTGGCCCTCTCGTCCTGACGCGGCTCAGTTGACGGCCGATCGGGCCGAGGTAGAGGCGCTGCTGCGCGGCCCCGGCTCGTAGTCGGGGCCTGGGGTTGCCTGTGCACCTGCCTGACATCAGCGGCTCCGATCGGCGGGGTCGCGTGAGTGTCAGGAGGAGAGTCAGATGGCTATCCGCACCCAGGAGTCGTTCTCCGGGTTCATCGCCTCGGACCCCCAACTCAGCCAGACCTCGAAGGGTGATCCTCGGTTCTACGCCCGGGTCGGCAAGGAGCACTTCCGCCGCGAGGACGACGGATCGTTCACCCAGACCGAGACGACCTATCACCATCTGGTGATGTTCGGCCGGTCGGCCGAACACGCGCATGACCGGTTCACCAAGGGCGACAACTTCATCGCCGAGGGCTACACCCGCGAGGTCAACTACGAACGCGACGGCCAGGCAGTCGAGAGCGAGGAGTTCGTGGCCAAGAAGATCGGTCACGACACCGCCCGCACCCGTTATGAGGTTGACCGCACCCCACGCCGCGCAGCGGCGGAGCGGGACGCGGCCGCGTTCGAGCTACCGTCCCGGCCCGCCCAGGCACCGCAATCCACGGCCATCGGCCTGTGAACGCCGGGAGCCGAGCATCATGACTGACACCCCCGAGGCCGATCCACCCGGCGCCGACCCGACCAACGGTGAGGGGCCGGAGTTGGATGAGCCGGATGTGTTCGACGGTCCGCCGCGCGTCAGCGACGCCGATGTGCCCGAGACGCCGCACCCGGTGAACTGGAACCTGCTGTCCGCGCATGACCTGGAAACCGAATGGCTCGCGCTGAACCGGTGGGTGGACTGGTTGCGCCACACCTACGGACTTCCCGCCAGCGTGCTGCCGCCGTTCTGGCACCACCACTCCGAACTGGTCTGGGAACTGTCCGCGCTGCACCTGCACTGGCTGGGTGCCTACGACCCCGAGCAGAATGCTTCCGCGGCGATCGGCTGGCACCGCGACTTCGCCGACGCCCGCGCCCGCCTCCGGGACTGGGTGGCCGCCTCGGGCACCCGGATCGATCGTGACCGGCCCACCCGGCAGACCACCTGGCCGGGCGAAGAACCCGGACCGCCGGTGGAGGATGTGGTGATCGCCGACCGCGACGCCGAGTTCGTGGAGTTCGTCCACGCTCAGGTCCGCAGACGCCAGGAGGCCGAGGACGAGTTCTACGCCAGCCTCGACGACGACCTCGATGTTGACCCGGTCACCGGGGAGGTGCGGGAGTGATGGGCGGCTACATGAAGAAGACCGACCGGCGCCGCTACGAAGACCGCTCCTTCTCCGTCCGGGCCGTGCACCGAGACCCGGCCGATCTGCACAAGCTCGCCGAGGTGCTGATCCGGTTGACCTTGCAGGAGACTGGCCGCAGCCGCGCCGACCGCCGCGCCGCCGAACCACCTGAGACCTACCGCGACCCAGCCGCAGCCCTCCGCTCAGCGGCGAGTGTCGCAGGCCCGTTGGTAGAATGACACCAGCAAGCCTCGCGTACGCGGGGTGTTGTGGTCCCAAACCTCACCCGCACGGGTGGGCAACACGCACCGTGACCCGGTCGGGTCTCGTCCTACAGCCACACCGATGGCTGCTCTCACGATCAACACTCCTCCCAGGCGTCTGGGAGCGCGAGGGTCGAATCGCGTGAGAGGCAAGGACCCGATGACCACCACAACGACTGCTACCGATCCAGCCGGCAGCCTGATCGACCCGCCCACCAGCGCCGCGGTCGCGATCTCCTACCTGCGGGTCTCCACCCGTGAACAGGCTTCCAAGGGCGGCACCGACGAAGGCTTCTCTATCCCCGCTCAACGCGACGCGGTGCGCCGCAAAGCCGACCAGCTCGGCGCGGCGATCGTGGAGGAATTCGTCGACGCCGGAGCCTCGGCCAAGTCCGCCGACCGGCCCGACCTGATGCGGATGATCCAGTACGTCAAGACCAACAAGGTCGCCTACTGCATCGTCCACAAGGTCGACCGGCTCGCCCGCAACCGCGCCGACGACGTGACCATCCACCTCGCCCTCCAACAGGCCGGAGTCATGCTCGTCTCGGCGACGGAGAACATCGACGAGACCCCCTCGGGGATGCTGCTACACGGGATCATGTCCACCATCGCCGAGTTCTACTCCCGCAACCTCGCCACCGAGGTCACCAAGGGCATGACCCAGAAGGCCATCAGCGGCGGTACCCTCGGCAAGGCCCCCATCGGCTACCTCAACGTCCGCACCCGCGACGACCAAGGCCGCGAGGTCCGCACCGTCGAACTCGACCCCGAGCGAGCGCCCCTGATCGAGTGGGCGTTCAAGGCCTACGCCTCGGGGAACTGGACCGTCAGCCAGCTCCACGACGAACTCACCTCCCGCGGACTGGCCAGTCTGCCCACCCCGAAGCGGCCGTCGAAGCCGCTGGCGGTCTCCTCGGTACATCGCCTGCTGACCAATCCCTACTACAAGGGCGATGTCGTCTACCGCGGCACGCGCTACAAGGGGACCCACCGTGCCCTCGTCCCACCCGAGGTCTGGTACCAGGTCCAGTCCGTGCTCACCGCTCACAAGACCGCCGCCGAAGCCACCCAGGTCCACGACCACTACCTCAAAGGCACCATCCACTGCGGACAATGCGGGTCCCGGCTGATCGTCTCCAACGCCAAGAACCGACACGGCAACGTCTACTGCTACTTCGTGTGCTCCGGCCGGCACTCCAAACGCACCGACTGCACCCGCGGCGCGATCCTGATCGAAGACGTCGAGAAGCTGATCGAGGACTACTACACCCGCGTACAGATCAGCCCCGCCCAGCGCGACGCCCTCTCCGGGATGCTCCACCACGAGTTCGACCGACTCATGGCCGCCGAGACCGACGAACTCGAACGCCTCACCACTCACCGAGACCGGCTCGAACACGAACAAGACCGGCTCATGCAAGCCCACTACGCCGACGCCATCCCGCTGCCCGTCCTCAAACGAGAACAAGACCGCATCCTGGGCGAACTCGACCGCATCAACAGGCGTATCGACGCCCACCACGGCGACTACGCCGACGCCCGAGCCCACCTCGACGACGCCCTCGGACTCCTGGCAAACTGCGCCGACATCTACCAACGGTGCGACGACGCCAACCGGCGCCTGTGCAACCAAGCCTTCTTCACCAAGGTCTACATCGACGAAGACGACAAACTCCGCGTCGAGAACAACCGACCCTTCGAGATGCTCCTCGACCCCGAGGTCAACGCCAACGCCCTCAACTGGACCCAGAACGGCAACAAGGCCCGAACCCCAGCCAACGATTCCATTGGCAAGGGTTCGAGCCTTGTGCGCGGGGTGGACCTCCGTAGAGAGTTCGAGAACCCCTGCCCGGCCTTGAAAACCGTGGTTTCTCGCAGGTCGCGGGGCGTCTACCGGCGGGACCGGAGGCCGCTGGAGCCGTCTGTGGTGGACGAGCGGGGGCGGATGGTGCGTGCAGTTGGGATGACTCAAACCTTTCTGAGCCCGGGGCAGGTGGATGAGCTGGTGGCCTCGTATGAGCCGGGCGCGACACTCGTGGAGTTGGGCGAGCGGTTCAGCATTCATCGCCGCACCGCGGCGGCGCACCTTGTCCGCCGCTCGGTACCGATACGCCAGCGGGGGCTCGATGAGTGCCATCTCGCCGAAGCGGTCGAGCTGTACGACGAGGGCCTTACGCTAATGGAAGTCGGGCTGCGGTACGGGGTCAGCCAGCAAGCTGTCCGACGCGCGCTGGCCGCAGAGGGCGTCACGATTCGACCGGGTGGTCGGCGCGCAAAAGCCGTCGCATCGAACGTCTGAGCTGCGACTCCGGCGGTGTCATCCGTTATCCGTGGGATTCGGAGCGAATCGGACATCACTCGATCGGAATCTCGATCGGGGTGTGGAGGAGGTTCGCCACTGGTGTGTACAGGTCGACGTCGGTGGCGTCAGTCTGGAGTGATACGACGAGGGCGTAGCGGATCTTCCGGTCGACGCGTTCGCGGTTCTTGTTGTTCTTCCACCAGCCACCGACGGGGTAGACGGGAGCCTGTCAAGATGTTTGTGTAAGTGGGTGTCGTCTCGGTTTCAGAGGTAGGGGTTGATCCGGTCGGGGTAGGCGATGGCGAGTTGGGCCAGAGCCTTCTTCCAGTTCGTGGTGATTTGTCCTTCGACGAGTCGGGGTGAGGCTTTGCGCTCGCTGGCGGGTTTGCCACGTTCCTTCGCTCGTTCTCGAGCTCGTTTGTCTTCGATGTTGCAGATCGCGAGCCACAGCAGCTTCACTGAAGTGCCCCAGGTTTGATGCCGCGTCCTTTTGAGTTGGAAGGATGCATGTCATGCCGAAGAAGATCGATCCGAAGGTGCGCGAGCGCTGTGTCCGGATGGTGCTGGAGCACTTGCCGGAGTATCCATCGCTGACCGCCGCAGCCGAGGCCGTCGCCCGGCGGGAGAACGTCGGGAAGGAGTCG
>NZ_MIJB01000036.1 GCF_002174305.1 Aeromicrobium sp. PE09-221
TGCTGAATGAATGATTGTGTGCCAAAAAGGCGGCGGCGAACGAGGGAGGTAGGTGTCTGGCCGGGCGCGGCGGTGAACATCATGATGGTGCGTCCCGGCTCCTGAGCCACATGAGACGAGGGGTCTGTCGCCGCGGCGACAGACCCCTCGTCTCGTGTTCAGAAGGTGATCGCCCGGCCGGGGTCGCGCAGCAGGGAGGCGATATCCGCCAGGAAGCGCGAGCCCTGCTCGCCGTCGACCACCCGGTGATCGAAGCTGCACGCGAGGGTGGTGACCCACCGCGGCACGATCCGGTCCTCCTCGTCGACCCACGGCCGTCTCTCGATGGAGCCGACGGCGAGGATGCCCGACTGACCGGGGCTGAGGATCGGCGTGCCCGCATCGACACCGAAGACGCCGACATTGGTGATCGTGAACGTTCCGCCGGACATCTGCGCGGGCTGCAACGATCCCTCTCGGGCCGTGTGCACCAGCGTGCCGATCTCGCGGGCCAGGTCAGGCAGAGCGAGCCTGTCCGCCTCGGGCACGACGGGGACGAGCAGCCCCCGCTCCGTCGCCGCGGCCACCCCGAGACCGACGTGCCCGGGAAAGACGATCTCCTCGGACTCAGCGTCCCATCGCGCGTGCAGATCGGGCGTGCGACGCAGGGCGAGACACACCGCCTTGGCCACGAGGACCGTGGCCGTGACCTTGACATCGGCGAAGGACGGGTCCCCGCGCAGCGTCTCGAGCAGCTCCATCGTGGCACTGACATCCACGGTGACCCATTCGGTGACGTGCGGGGCGGTGAACGCCGACGCCACCATCGCCTCGGCCGTCCGTTTGCGGACTCCCGAGATCGGCACACGACGCTCGCCGTCGACCGGCAGCGCTGCCTCGGGTCGTGGATCGCCTACCGGAGACAAGACCCTCTCCACATCGGCCCGGGTCACGATGCCGGAAGGGTCGGCGGCGGTGACCGCCCGCAGATCGACCCCGTGATCCTTGGCGAACTTGCGCACGGGCGGCTTCGCGAGCGTGACCACGGAGGCGAGGCGCTCGGGCTCCTCAGCGGGCACGGGCCGAGCGGCCCGTCCGGCACGACAGCGGCGACGTCCGCTCGGCTTCTCCTCCTCTGGACCGTAGCCCACCAGCACCGCGGTGCGTTGCTCGGCTCCGTCGTCCACCGCCGCGGCATCCTCGATGCGGACGATCGGCGTGCCCACCGCCACGGTGTCCCCCTCGGCGACCAGCAATGAGCCGACCGTGCCGGCGAAGGGACTCGGCAGCTCGACGATCGACTTGGCCGTCTCGATGTCGACCAGCACATCGTTGACCTGCACTTCGTCTCCCTCGGCGACGCGCCAGGTGACGATATCGGCCTCGGTCAGGCCCTCCCCCACATCGGGCAGGCAGAACTCCGGCATCAGAACTCCCTCGCGGTGTCGACGGCATCGAGTACGCGATCGACGCTCGGCAGGAACTCCGACTCGACCCGGCTCGGCGGATACGGGGTGTCGTAGCCGGTGACGCGCTGCACCGGTGCCTCCAGCGAGTAGAAGCACTCCTCAGTGATCCGCGCCGAAAGCTCGGCGCCGAGCCCGAGCGTGCGCTGCGCCTCGTGCACCACGACCGCCCGGCCTGTGCGGCGCACCGATGCGAACACCGGGCCGAGGTCGAGCGGGGAGAGTGCCCGCAGGTCGATGACCTCGAGATCGAGGCCCTCCTCGGCCGCGACGGTCGCGGCACCCAGACAGGTCGTGACCATCGGCCCGTAGGCGATGAGCGTCGCATCGGCGCCGCGACGCCGCACGAGGGAGGTCCAGAGCTCGACGCCCGCCGATCGCGTGTCGACCTCGCCGGAGTCCCAGTAGCGGCGCTTAGGCTCCATGAACACGATCGGGTCGTCCGATGCGATGGCCTGCTGGATCATCCAGTAGGCGTCGTGCGGGGTGGCGCAGGAGACGACCTTGAGGCCCGCGGTGAGCGCGAACTGCGCCTCAGGGCTGTCCGAATGGTGCTCGACCGCTCCGATGCCGCCCCCGAAGGGGATGCGGATCACGATGGGCACGCGCACCCGGCCGGCGCTGCGATAGTGCAGGCGGGCGACCTGGGCCACCAGCTGGTCGTAGGCGGGATAGACGAAGCCGTCGAACTGGATCTCGACCACCGGGCGATATCCGCGGGCAGTCAGGCCGACGGCGGTGCCCATGATCCCGGCCTCGCCGAGCGGCGTGTCCATGACCCGGTTGGCGCCGAAGTCCTTCTGCAGGGCATCGGTCACCCGGAAGACCCCGCCTAGCCGGCCGATGTCCTCACCCATCAGCACGACCTTGTCATCACGCTCCATCGCCGCCCGCAGTCCCGCGTTGACGGCGGCACCCAGGGTCATCGTGGCGGTCATCGGTCGCC
This sequence comes from Aeromicrobium sp. PE09-221, assembly GCF_002174305.1. Classification (GTDB taxonomy): domain Bacteria; phylum Actinomycetota; class Actinomycetes; order Propionibacteriales; family Nocardioidaceae; genus Aeromicrobium. Next base: position 2,392 of record NZ_MIJB01000036.1, read on the forward strand.
TCCCTCGTCCGTGGCCTGCCAGGCAATGGCATCGTCGCGCTGGCGGGCGAGCTCCTCGGGCACGTCGGTGTACACGTGATCGAACAGGCCGACGAGATCCGGCTCGGGCAGCCGGCCGCAGACCTCCCGCAGGTGTGCCCCGAGCTGGTCGGCCTCGGCCTCGACGGTGGCGAAGAATGCCGCATCGCTGCCCTCGCGCTGGAGGTGGATCCGCACGCGGTCGATCGGGTCCTTCGCCCGCCACGCCTCAGTCTCCGCGTCCTCGCGATAGCGTCTGGGGTCATCGGAGGTGGTGTGGGCACCGATGCGATAGGTGACGGCCTCGATGAGGCTGGGACCGAAGCCCTGGCGAGCGGCGTCGAGGGCCGCCCGGGTCACCGCATAGCAGGCGAGCACGTCGTTGCCGTCGACCCGGACTCCCTTGAAGCCGAATCCGGCGGCGCGCTGGGCGATCGGGACCCTCGTCTGCCGTTCGAGCGGCACGGAGATCGCGTACTGGTTGTTCTCGCAGAAGAACACGACCGGGGCCTGATAGGACGCCGCCCAGACGAAGGCCTCGGCCACATCGCCCTGGCTCGTGGCGCCGTCACCGAGATAGGCGATGGCCGCGGTGTCGCGCTCGGTGTCACCGTGGCCCACCGCCCCGTCGAGCAGCAGACCCATCGCATAGCCGGTGGCGTGCAGGGTCTGGGCTCCGATGATGATCTGCGGGAGCGCGTAGCGGTACTCGTGTGGGTCCCAGCCGCCGAGCTCGGTGCCCCGGAACATGCCGAGGAGGAGGGCCGGATCGATCCCGCGACAGTAGGCCACGCCGTGCTGACGGTAGGTGGGGAAGACGAAGTCCTGGTCGCGCAGCGCGCGACCGGAGCCGATCTGCGCCGCCTCCTGGCCGAGTGCGGGCGGCCAGAGGCCGAGCTCGCCGTGCCGCTGCAGGGCGAAGGCCTCGGTGTCGATACGGCGGGCGAGGACGAGGTCGCGATACCAGCCCTCGAGCTGGGCGCGGTCGACCTCGAGCGGATAACGCGGGTCATGGCGGCGCGTGCCATCGGGGGCGAGCAGCTGCACGAGATCGTGCTCGCCGTCGAGCGCGCCGGGTTGCGGGGTCATCGGCAGGGTCATGCGATCCTCCAATCGCCGCCCGGCGGGGTACCGCCGGCGGTGTCTGGGGCGCTGATTCCAGGGGTGGCGGAATCGACTGCGCCACGATGTGATGGTTCTCACATCGTGAGATCAGGGTAACTGCCTCGCCGCCGCGATGCCAGAGTCACCGCGCGGCGCGCCACCCGTTGCCGGCCGTCGGTGAGTTGTCCCGCACTTCAGACGCCCTTCCGTGGACACCATCGAAGCAGCGACAACACCTGCCGTCGCAGAAGGCTCTCGCCGAAGGCCTGCGAGGATGTGCCGGTGTCATCACGTCCCGCGCTCATCGGCTACGCCCTGGTGGTCACGGCTGCCATCACCTTCGGCGTGAACGCGGGAGTCTCCCGCATCCCGGTGCAGGCCGGGCTCCCGATCGACACGTACACGACCTTCCGCCTCACCTGCGCCGCCCTCGTCTTCATCGTCCTGGCCCTCGTCTTCGACCGGTCCGCGTTCCGCGTGCCCCGAGGCCGCGCGGCGGCGCTCATGGCGGGTCTCGCGATCGTCGGCGTGCTGGGCGTGCAGGCGGCCTACAACGTCACCATCAACCGCCTCCCCCTCGGCATCGCGCTGCTGCTGGAGTACCTGGCCCCGGCCCTCGTCGTGCTGTGGGTGCGCTTCGTGCGGCGCGAGCCCGTGCATCCACGGCTCTACCCGGCCATCGTGGTCTCCCTCATCGGGCTGGCCCTCGTCGGCCAGGTGTGGGACGGGCTGACGATCGAGACCATCGGCCTGCTCGTCGGCCTCCTGTCGGCCGTGTGTCTGGCGAGCTACTTCCTGATCGGCGAGGCGCTGACGGCGGCCGAGGGAGGTTCGAGTCCGCTGCACGTGGTCGTGTGGTCCTTCGGCCTCGCGGCGGTGGTCTCCAATCTGTACGAACCTGCCTGGAATGCCGTCGACGTGCTCGGGAAGGAGTCGACGCTGCTCGGCCGGCTCGACCATCTCACGGCGCCGGTGTGGGTGGCGATGATCTACATCGTGCTGCTCGGCACGGTCACGCCCTTCTTCCTCTATCTCGCGGCGATGCAGTACATCCCGAGCACACGTGCCTCGGTGGTCGCCATGCTCGAGCCCGTGGTCGCCCTCGTGACCGGCTGGCTCTGGTACGCCGAGGTGCTCGGCCTGGCACAGTCGATCGGCGTGTTCGTGGTGCTCACCGGTGTCGTGGTGGCCCAGACCGCCAGACTCGCCACCCCCGAGGAGCTCCCACCCCCGACGTGATCGAGTGCGCCCCCTGGCAGCGGCACGTCACGCCCGTGGCAGCGGTACACCATCACCCCACTAGGTCCGAATAACGTTGATTGGCGACCGCCACCCGCGACGTGCCGTTGACCGGCTACCTTCAGCATCGCGGGGGGCGCCCCAAGGCGATCGGGCGACCCGGGGCTCACCTGCGACAATGGACCCATGGCACGCTTCATCTCCACCTGGTTCGCGAGCAGCCTCGCCCTGGCCTTCGCCGCGCTGCTGCTCGGCGATCACATGAATATCGGCGACCCCGGCGAGACCACCGCCAACCGCGTCCTCGCCCTGGCGATCGTCGGTCTCGTGTTCACCATCGTGAACATGCTGGTCGGTCCGATCATCAAACTGCTCTCACTCCCGTTCATCATCCTGACCCTCGGGCTGCTGCTCGTCGTCATCAACGCTCTCCTGTTGCTGCTGACCGAGTGGATCACCAGCCAGTTCGCCATCGAGTTCTTCGTTGACGGCTTCTGGTGGGCCGTGCTCGCCTCGATCGTCATCTCGATCGCGCAGACGATCGTCAACGCCGTCATCGGGGAGTGACCCGGTGACCTATCGCATCGCCGTGGTCTGCCTGGGCAATATCTGCCGCTCCCCCATGGCCCACGTCGTCCTGGAGAAGAAGCTCGAGGAGGCCGGTATCGACGATGTCGAGATCGTGTCCTCCGGTACCGGCGGGTGGCACACGGGCGATCCCATGGATCCACGAGCGGCACGCCGGCTCACCGAGGCCGGCTATGACGCCTCACGGCACGTCGCGCGCAGGTTCACCGCCGACTGGTACGCCGAGAACGACCTCCTCCTCGCGATGGACGAGAGCAACTACGCCGATATGGCCGAGCTCGCGCCCACGGTCGCCGACACCGAGCGGCTGCGCATGTTTCGCAGCTTCGACCCGCAGGCGACGGAACAGGACGTCGAGGTGCCCGATCCGTGGTTCGGCGGCGAGGAGGGATTCGTGGAGGTCCTCGCCATGATCGAGCGAACGAGTGACGCCCTCGTCGCCGAGATTCCGGCGCTGATCGCTTCGCGGCAGAGCTGATACGGGTCCTCCGGTAACGTCGGGGGCATGGCGAGGATGGCAGGAACGGCGGCGCGGGCAGAGGCACTGCTGGGAACCGCCGTCGTCTCCACCACCCCGGTCGCGGGCGGAGATATCTGCACCGCCACTCGGCTTCGCCTCACCGACGGCCGCGGCGCGATCATCAAAACGCGCCCGCAGGCACCTGAGGGGCTGTTCCGACGCGAGGCCGAGGGCCTGCGCTGGCTCGGCGAGGCCGGCGGGGTCCCCATCCCTGAGGTCCTCGGCGTCGACGAGGACTGCCTGGTGATCGCCTGGATCGAGCCGGGCAAGCCCTCGCAGGAGCTGGCGGAACAGTTCGGTCGGGCCCTCGCCACGACCCACGCGGCAGGCGCGCCCACTTTCGGCGCCGAACGCGACGGGTACATCGGCGTCGCACCCCTGCCCAACCGTCCACTGCCGACGTGGGAGGAGTTCTACGCCTCCCGCCGGGTCATGCCCTATGTGCGAGCGGCTGTGGACCGCGGCCACCTGACCTCGGACGAGGCGTCCACGATCGAGGCGGCGATGCGCAAGATCCACTCTTTCTCCGGACCGGCCGAGCCACCGGCGCGCATCCACGGCGACCTCTGGTCGGGCAATGTGGTGTGGGGTGCCGAAGGGGCGGTCTGGATGATCGACCCCGCCGCGCACGGCGGACATCGCGAGACCGATCTGGCAATGCTGGCTCTGTTCGGCGCTCCGCACCTGCAGCGCATCCTGGAGGCCTATGACGAGGCCGCACCGCTCGCCGACGGATGGCGGGAGAGGATCGCGCTGCACCAGTTGCATCCGCTGCTCGTCCACACACTGCTGTTCGGCGGCTCCTACGGTGCTCGCGCAGCCGGTGCCGCGCAGAGCCTGCTCGACGGTTCCGCCGCCTGAGCCTCCGCTCACCCGCGTGGTGGTAGCTGGTCAACCTTTCCCTCGAGGCAGCGGTGGTGGAGTCGACGGAGTACCGCCCCGGGCATCGGTTCCGGGCAGTTGCGGGCATGCCTGACATCCTGGGCCGGTGATCTCCTCCCCCCGACGGATCGTCATGGACTTCGACGGCGTATTCACCCGGACCGACTCGACTGCGGCCTGGCTGATGCCCCGGCTGCGCGAACGCCCCCTGCTGTTGAGCCGCTCCGCGCCGTGGCTCGCGGGATTCGTCCTGACCTCGCGCGCCCCGGCGGCGCGGACCCGCGTCACCCGACGACTGATGGATACCGCCTTCTCGGGACAGTCGGCCGATGATCTGCTCGCCGAACTGTCCGATACCGGAGCCGCCTTCGCCCGCGATACCTCCATGACACGTTCGGCGGCGGTGGACGAAGCGCGCTCACTGCTCGCACAGGGTGACGAGGTGACGATCGTCTCCGCGGGGATGACGCCGTTGATCGAGTCCTGGGCACGGGCCCTGGACCTGCCGGTCCGCGTCTGCGCCTCGGTCGTCTCAGGTCACCGGGGTCGCCTGCGCTGGGACGACCACTGCTTCGGTGAACGCAAGGTCGCCCGTCTCACGGCCTTGGGCTGGCGGGAATGGGACGTCGTCTACAGCGACTCCGCACACGATCTGCCGCTGATGCGCGGAGCCGACTCGGTCGTGCTCGTCGGCGGCGATGACACGCTCCTGCGTCGCCTCGGCCGCGCCTTGCCTGGAACGCCGGTCCGAGCCGTCAGCTGGTGACGCTTGACACAGGCATGACCGTTCCTCCACACTATCGGGCAGTAACGGTTAACTTCGGGAAGTTACGGGCATATTTCGTCGTCCCGGGAGGAGTGAACGTGGCGATCCTCGCCATCGATCAAGGCACGTCCAGCACCAAGGCGATCGTCGTCGAGGGGGACGAGGTGCTGGCGGTCGCCGAACGCCGGGTGCGACCGGAGTATCGCGCCGGAGGCGTCGTCGAACAGGACCCGGAGGCGCTGTGGCAGAGCGTGCTGACGAGCGGGCGCGCCGCCGTCGCCGAGGCCGGTGCGACGATCGAGGCCGTCTCACTCGCAAACCAGGGCGAGACTGTGCTCGCCTGGAACCGGTCCACCGGTGAGCCCCTCACCCCGGCCCTCGTCTGGCAGGACCGGCAGGCCGAGTCCGTCTGCACTGAGCTCGCCGACCACGCCGACCTGATCCACGAGCGCACCGGGCTGCTCCTCGACCCCTACTTCTCCGCCCCCAAGATGACCTGGTTGCGCCGTCGGGTACCCGACGGCGTCGTCACCACCAGCGACACCTGGCTCGTGCACCGGCTGACCGGTGAGTTCGTGACCGACACCTCGACGGCGAGCCGATCGCTCATCCTCGATCTCGCCCGCGTCGACTGGGATCCCGAGCTGCTGGACCTCTTCGGACTGGGCGATGAGGAACTGCCCGCACTGGTTCCGAGCGATGCGATCGTCGGCACCACCGGCGTCTTCGGCGGCGACATCCCCGTCGGCGGGCTCATCGTGGACCAGCAGGCCGCTCTCCTCGCCGAGGGGTGTGTCGAGCCGGGCACGGCCAAGTGCACGTACGGCACCGGTGCCTTCCTGCTGGCCAATCGCGGCACCGATCCCTCCCCGCATCCTGGCGGACTGGCCACCTCGGTCGCGTGGACCATGCGCGGTGACACCGTCTACTGCGCCGACGGCCAGGTCTACACCGCCGCCTCCGCGGTCCGGTGGATGAGCGATCTCGGCCTCATCGACTCCGCCGCCGAGTTGGACACGATCGCCGCGGAGGACTCCGGTGGCGTACTGTGCTCCCCCGCCTTCGCCGGGCTGGCGGCGCCCTGGTGGCGCTCGGATGCCGGCGCCTCGCTGCACGGCATGAGCCTGTCGACCGGTCGCGGCGAGATCGTCCGCGCGGTGCTCGAGGGCATCGCCGCACATGTCGCCGAGATGATCGACCTGGGCGAGGCCCCCGAACGTCTTCGCGTCGACGGCGGTCTCACTCGCAGCGCGACCCTCATGCAGGCCCAGGCCGATCTGTCCCAGGTGCCGGTCGATGTCTTCGGCTCCGAGCACGCGACCGCACTCGGCGCCGTCGCCACCGCGCGGCTCGCCCTGGACGATTCGCTGAGCCTCGATGACGCACTCGTCGGATGGTCGCCGGCTCGCACCTACGAACCCCACTGGACGGCCGCGCGAGCCGAGGGCTTCCGGGCACGCTGGCGCGCCGTGGTGGAAGCCGACCTCACAGGAAAGGACGTCTCGTGAGCGAGCGCAGCGAGCGA
>NZ_MIJB01000037.1 GCF_002174305.1 Aeromicrobium sp. PE09-221
GCAACAGCTTGGAGAGCCGGTGACGGGCCCGCATCAGATCGCCACGCGTGTCCTCACGAGCACGGACAAGATCGCGAGCCGCTCCCTGATCCAGCGTCGGGATCGCGACCGAGGTCACCTCATCGAGCCGCAGCAACCGCGCCAGATGGACCCCGTCCCTGGCGTCGGTCTTGACCCGATCTCCGCTAGGTGTAGTTCCCCGGGACGTTGTGAACAGGTGACGTAGCGAAGACCTCCGGGAACGATGTGGGTTACCACACTCACTTCATTCCAACGGAGGTCTTCGTGACTCACGCTAATGCCCCATTGACTCCTGAGGGGCGACGACGTCTTGCCGTGTTGATTGTCGAGCAGGGCTGGCCTGTCCGGCGGGCTGCTGAGCGGTTCCAAGTCTCGCCGGCAACGGCGTCCAAATGGGCGCGCAGATATCGGCACGGGGACTCGATGACAGACGTATCGTCGCGGCCCCGCAGGTCGCCGGCACAGTGCTCACGCCGACTCGAGCGGCGGATCGTCGCGCTGCGGTTCACTCGGCGGTGGGGTCCACATCGGATCGGCTATCACCTCGGAGTGCCCCGCTCGACTGTCGGACGAGTGCTGACCCGGTATCGGATGCCGCTGCTTGCCTTTCTGGACCAGGCGACCGGGCTGCCCGTCCGCAAACCCAAACCGGTCCGTTACGAGGCCTCGGCACCGGGCGAGCTGGTCCACGTCGACATCAAGAAACTCGGCCGGATCCCCGACGGCGGCGGCTGGCGCGCCCACGGCCGCGGCTCGGCCCAGGACCGCAACGCCGGCGCTGCCCGCGACAGGGCCGCACGTCGGGGCGCAGCGCCCTCGCGCGGTTACACGTTTCTGCATCACGCGGTCGACTCCTACTCCCGCTTGGCCTACTCAGAGCAGTTGGCGGACGAGCGCAAGGAGACCGCCGCCGCGTTCTGGAAACGAGCCCGCGCGTTCTTCGCCGAAGCCGGATTCGAGGTCAGTGCCGTGATGACCGACAACGGCGCCTGCTACCGGTCATACGTCTTCGCCGCAGCACTCGGCGAGAACGTCAAGCACCGCCGGACACGGCCATACCGGCCCCAAACCAACGGCAAGGTCGAACGCTTCAACCGAACCCTGATGGACGAGTGGGCATACGCCCAGATCTACCTGTCTGACGAGGACCGCTCAGCGACCTACGCCGACTGGTTGCACTCCTACAATCACCACAGACCCCACACCGGAATCGGAGGCTTCGTCCCCGCCGACCGCGTTCACAACCTCCCGGGGAACTACAGCTAG
>NZ_MIJB01000038.1 GCF_002174305.1 Aeromicrobium sp. PE09-221
CCACATCATCACTGTCAGTCGTGGAGGTCGGACGTATCGGTGTCGTCGAAGCCATGGCCCGACAGCACGGCGGAGCGCGCGATCGCCACACCGCCCACCACTGACGTGGCCAGCTGCAGGGCGATGGCGATGATCACCTTGACGAGATCGTCGAGGTCGGGGTCCACCAGGGCGGTGCCGCCGACCACGAAGGCCACACCGAGGCCAGCCGCCGTCGCCACCGCCGAGATCCGCATATACACATCGCGCAACCGCAGCAGTCCGACTCCGGCGATCACGAAGATGACGGCACCGATCACCGCGAGACTCTGTCCCAGCCACTCGTACCAGTTCATCGCCGCCCCCTGACCATCACCCGCGCCAGCGATACGGCGGCCAGGAAGGCCACCAAGGTGGCCACAAGCACGAGATCATACGTGCCCATCCGCCCGAGCCGTGTTCCGAGCAGCGCCAGCTCGGCGATGAGCCCGAAACTCAATAGGTCGGCGCCGACGGCCCGGTCCGCCGGGGTCGGGCCGATGACGATGCGCACGATCGACAGCGCGATGGCGACGGCCACGCCGATCATCGCGATCTCGACTCCGGTCATGCCCACACCTCCTGGACCGAGACCTGCTCTCTATCCGTCCACCGAGACCTCCGCTGATCGACGAATGGGGAGCACATCCCGGTTCTACGCTCGCTCATGCCGACACCTCACCCCGTCTCGTCAGAGCACGCAGCATCCGCTCCTCCATGTCCCGCAGGTTCGCGATGGCCGTCGGATTGTCCGGGTCGTACATCGAATGCACCAGGAGATCGCGACCGCCCTCACGCTCCACCACGCCGATCGTCAGCGTGCCGGGCGTGAGCGTGATGAGCGCGCCGATCGCCGCGACCTGGAAGTCGGTCTCTGACCGGCAGGGCATCCGCACGACCCGCGGCGTCGCCTGACGGCCAGGAGTCGCGATATCGCGCATGACCTGTCCGGCACTGGCGAACACGGCGCCCACGTACCAGACGACGAACCATCCGAACCTCAACGGCCAGGTCATCGCAACACCTCCGTCACATAAGTCGTCGTGTCGAGCAGGCCGTCGGCCGCGACCTCGGTCAGACCGAGCAGCCACTGCGCGCCGAGCCCAAGGACCACCGTGACCGCCGCCGTCGCCACCGCCGGGGCAGCGAGCCACCAGCCGATCCGACGCCGCGGACTCTCACCCTCCGGCAGCGGGGAGACGAAGACGTTGTTCCAGATCTTCAGCATCGACTGGAGGGTCACCAGGCTGACGACGACCGCGACGACCGCGACGGCGATCTGCCCGGCGTCGATGGAGGCGATGATCAGCGTCAGCTTGGCGACGAAGCCCGAGAACGGCGGCAGGCCGGCCAGGGAGAGAGCCGCGACCGCGAAGGCCGCAGCGATCGCCGGCTCGCGACGCCCTATGCCGCGCAGCTCATCGAGCCGATTGGAGCCGTAGGTGTCCTCGACTGCTCCGGTCGACAGGAACAACGAGGCCTTCACCACCATGTGATGCAACAGGTAGAACAATCCCGCCGCGAGCCCCGCCACGGTGAACAGCCCGACCCCGACCAGGATGTAGCCGATCTGGCTGACCATGTGGAAGGCCAGGATCGAGCGGGTGGTCTGCTCCCCCACCGCGCCGAGCACTCCGATCGCCATCGTCAGCGAGAAGATCACCAGACCGATCACCAGCCATCGCTGGTCACCGTCGAAGAGCACCGCGTAGAGCCGGTAGATCGCGTAGATCGCCACCTTGGTGTGCAGCCCGGAGAACAGCGCCGTGACGGCCGGCGAGGTCGACGGATACGCTCGCGCGAGCCAACCGTGCGTGGGGACCGTCGCTGCTTTCATCATCAGCGCGGCCAGCGCCACCCCGGCACCGATCGCCGTTCGCCCGTCCGCCTGGGCGACTCCCGCCAGTTCACCGAGGTTGACGGTCCCGGCAGTTCCATAGACCAGACCGACGCCCGCCAGGAAGAGGGTCGAGACGAAGAGATTGAAGGTCACGTACAGGCGCGAGCCCGTGACCGAGCGCACGGTGCCACGACCGCGCGAGGCGAGGACGAGCAGCCCGTACGAGGGGAGCAGCATGACCTCGATGAAGACGAAGAGGTTGAACAGATCCGCGGTGAGCAGAGCACCGTTCACACCGGCGGTGAGCGCCAGCACGAGCGGGGCGAAGAGTCGCAGCCTGCCAACCCCGGCAGCCACGGCGTACCAGGAGCACATGACCGACAGGAAGCCGGTGAAGAGCAGCATCAGCGCCGCCAGCATGTCCCCTGCGAACGGGATGGCGATGCCCGGCACCCAACCGCCGACACCGTGAGCGAGCACCTCGCCGTCCCTGGTCGCGGAGATGAGCCAGCCGGCTCCGGCGAGCTGCGCGATGAGCATCGGGAACAACACGGCCACGGGCCAGCGCCGGCCCTCGCCGGCGAAGGCCGTGAGACCCGCGGCGAGCAGCGGGGCGCCGACGAAGAGCGGAAGGAGTTCGGGACTCATCGCTCATCCTCCTCGTCATCACCCTCACTGCGTCCCGTCACGGCCAAGGTGAGCAGATACATCGTGATCGCGAAGGCGATGACGATGGCCGTGAGCACGAAGGCCTGAGGCAGCGGATCGGCAGTGACGGAACTGACCAGACCGGTTCCGAGCGGCTCCTCGCGACGTCCAGCGCCACCGGCGCTGAACAACAGCAGATTGACCGCGTGGCTCAGCAGCACGAAGCCGAGGATCACACGCAGGAAGGTGCGCTGCAGCATCAGGAACACCGCCCCGCCGATGAGCAGGCCGACCGAGATGGCGAGCATCATCGGACATCACCCGCCGGGCCTGCTCCCGCGCGCGGAATGCCGAGCTGGTTCAAGGCACCGAGGATCACACCGAACACCGCCAGGTACACGCCGAGGTCGAAGACCAGGGCCGTCGTGAAGTGATAGCCGAACAGATCGCCATGCAGTGGTCTCAAGAACGAGCCCTCCGCCAGGCCGATGAAGCCGGTGATCGCCGCCACCGCGATGCCTGCACCGGCGATCGGCAGGTAGGGCAGAGGTGACTGCGCTCGATCATCGGTGGGGGCGGCCAGGTAGTGCATGGCCAGAGCCGCCGCCCCGATCAGCGCGGCGATGAAGCCCCCGCCTGGAGCATTGTGCCCGCGCAACAGCGCGTAGACGGACCCGATGATCATCAGCGGCACGAGCACCCGGCCGAGCACCTTGATGAAGACCATATTGGGCTCCGGCGGCACGAGCAGTCGATTGGCCGGAGTCGACTCGGGTCGCGTGACCTGCCGACGGGCGTGCAATAGTGCTGTGATCGAGAGGGCCGCGACCGCCAGGACGACCAGTTCGCCGAACGTGTCGAGCGCACGGAAGTCGACGAGAATCGTGTTGACGATATTGCTGCCGCCGGTCTCGGCCTCGGCGTATCGCACGAACCACTCCCCGGCCGCCGATAGTTCCGGCCTGCCGGTGAGGACCAGGGTCGCGAACATGGCCACCGTTCCGGCTGCTGCCGCCGGCACCAGCCGACGCAGCTGGGTCCGCATCGCCACGGTGGGGAAATGATCCGGCAGGTGTCGCAGGGCGAGCACCATGATGACGACCGTGAGGATCTCGACCAGCAACTGGGTGAGGGCGACATCGGAGGCTCCGAGCGCGAAGAACCACACGGCGACGCTGAAGCCGACGATCCCGACGCTGATCACGGCACTCAGCGGAGTGCGGGCAGTGATGGCGGCGACGACTCCCGCGAGCACGAAGATCGTGATCGCGATATCCGTGGCTTCGAAGGCGGTACCGGTGGCCGCGGGGGTGAAGGCCAGGAGACCACCGAGACCGATGACCCCGATGAGCGTGATCGGCACGGCGAGGTGGGTCGCCGGGGCGTCGGTACGAGTGAGGTCGCCGATGCGGCGGCCGCCGTCGATCGTCCACCGCTGAAGAGCATCGGCCGCGGCGACACCGCTGCCGGGGAAGAGTCGTCGATCCAGGAGCCGTTCCACACTGCGCCGAGCGAGGATCAAGACCACGCCGAGCACGATCGCTGTCACCGAGAGCCCGAGAGCAGGCGTGAGACCATGCCAGAGCTCGATATGGACGCCGGTATCACCGCCGGCGGCCACGATCGCCCGACCGACCAGTCCGTCCAGCACCCCGGGAGCCGCACCGAGGCCGGCTGCGAGGACGGCCGTGATCGACACCGCCACGACCATGGGCCGGGTGCCCGCCGTCGGGCGCAATTCGGTCTTTCGACCGGGCAGCGTCCACACCAGCATCCGTCCGCAGTACGCGACGGTGATGGCCGCGGACAGAGCCACCGCGATCGCCAGCCACCAGCCGCGGCCGTGCAGCACACCGTCGAGGATCAGTTCCTTGCTGACGAAGCCGAAGGTGGGCGGTAGTCCTGCCATCGCCGCCACCGCCAGCACGATCATCACTGAGGCGACCGGCATGCTCCGAGCGAGACCGCTCACCTCGTGGATCTCCCGCGTACCAGTCCGCTGCTCCAGCAGGCCGACGTACATGAAGCCCGCCGACTTGAAGCACGCATGTGCGACGACGTGCACGATCGCGGCGGTGAGGGCGGCGGTGGTGCCGATGCCGATCGTCAGCGTCAGGAGACCGAGGTGGCTGACCGTCGAATAGGCGAGCAGAGCCTTCAGGTCGGTGCGCTGCAGCGCGAACACCGCCCCCATGACCGAGGTGATGAGGCCCACCGCGATGAGGAGCACGGACCAGACCGGCGCATGCGAGGCGGCATCCGCGAAGCGCAACAGCAGATAGATGCCGGCCTTGACCATCGCCGCCGCGTGCAGATAGGCGCTCACCGGCGCCGGGGCCACCATCGCATCGGGCAACCAGGCATGGAAGGGAAACTGCGCGGACTTGGTCATCGCCGCGACCGCGACCAGCACAGCAACCGTGGTCGCGAAGGCCGGCCGCTCGGACCACGCGGGATCGGCGAGGGCAGCGCTGAGCCGGGTCGTCCCGGTCACCACCACGATGGTCGAGACTGCGGCCAGCAGAGACAAGCCGCCGCCGACCGTGATGAGCAGGGTCCTGGTGGCGGAGGGCGCGGCATCGGGACCGGAGCGGAGGATCAGCAGATACGAGCAGAGCGTGGTGAGCTCCCAGCTCACGAACATCAAGATCAGATCATCGGCGAGCACGAGCATCGTCATCGCTGCCGCGAAGCCGACCATCAGCGCGTAGTAGCCCGCAGTCGCCTTGCCGCGCAGATAGGACGTGGAATAGCCGATCACCACGGCACCCACGACGAGCACCAGGAGCACGAAGACCAACGACAGTCCGTCCAATCGTAGTCTCAAGGAGACGTCGATCGACGGAATCCACGGCATGGACTGATGGACGGTGCCGTCGCGACCCAACGCCACGGCGGCACCAGCGAGGGCGAGCAGACCAGCGGCCAAGGGCCAGCCGGCACGAGCACCGAGTACGCGAGCCAGGGCCGGGGCGAACGCTGTGAGCGCCCAGCATCCAACGAGCAGGCCGATCAAGGTCATGAGGGCTTTCCGGGGTCGATGACAGAATCGCCGACCAGACTTCCCGGCACACCGTGACGGAGTCTACCGGGCGCGGGCATGCCGTCCGCAACCCCTCGCCCAGTCAGCGCTGAGGGCAGATCAGCGAGAATCAGTCAGTCGACGCGGAGGACGACGAGGGTGGTGTCGTCGTCGAGGGTCCCCGGGACCGCCTCCAGCAGCGCATCGGCCCACTGAGGCAAGGGGGCGTCGCGCGGACCTCCCTCACTCGCCCGCCGCAGGATCTCCAGGGACTCGTCGATCGGCACCTGCCGCCGCTCGACGAGGCCGTCGGTGAACATCAGCACGATGTCATGCGAGGTCAACTGCAATCGCGCCGACGGGCCGCCGTCGACACCGAGCCCCAGCAGGGGACGTGGTTCGACCTCGATCTGGCGGGCCACACCGTCGTGGACACGGATCGCGGGCGGATGACCCGCGCTCGCCAGCTCGAGAGTGAGGTCGCGGCTGTCGAAGATCGCGATGAGCGCCGTGGCGGTGCGTCCGGGCACGAGCGAACCCATCAACCGGTCCAGCTTGTCGAGCGCCAGGGCAGGCGAGCGTGCGTCATCGAGATAGGCCCGCAACGCCGTGCGGACCTGCGCCATCGCCGTCGCCGCCATGAAACCGTGCCCCGCGACATCGCCGACGACGAAGGCGGTACGACCGTCCCGCAAGACGATCTCGTCCCACCAGTCGCCACCCAGCTGCTGCCCCTCGGCGGGACGATAGCGCGCGAGCACGCTCAGGCCCTCGACCTCAGGGCCCTCGTCGAGCACGATCGTGCGCTGCAGGGACTCCGCGATCGCGATCTGCTCCCGGGAGCGCCTCACGATCTTGGCCTCCAGCAGCTGCCGGAGACGATCCGCCGTCTCGAGGTGCCATGAGCGCCAGGGAGCGCTACGCCCGCAGACCGCTCCGCGCCACTTCTCGAAGGACTTGCGCGGACTCAGCCGGATCTCTGGATTCTCCGCGAGCGCGAGGTCCTTGTTGCGCGGATCTCCTCCCCAGCTGACGACCTCGACGAGTTCATTGCGCGTGAACAGCAACCAGCCACCCGGCAGCGTCACCAGCAGGGCACCGGCGGGGGCGTCCTCGATCTCGCCCAGCTCCGGATCGAGTCGTGTGAGGCGGCTGCTGGACTCGACGAGCGCGTCGTCATCGCTGCGCGTGAGTGCGACGACGCGCTTCAGCACCTCCTCGTCGCGGGTGATCTCACCGAGAGTGTGCAGGCCGGAGTCGTCCCAGAGCGCCGCCCCGTCTGCGCCGACGAGATCCAACAACGCGGGGTCGTCGATCAGCGCCTCCAGCGGTGGGCGACTATCGGCGGCCAAGCGTGCGGTGATGCCGGCGAGCACGGCCTGCAGATAGAGCTCTTCGACGCGGGAGTCGGATCGCTCACGCTCGTCGATCAGCTGGGAAGCGGTCTGCCCGAGGAACTCGGCCATGGACCGGACGTCGTGGGCCACGTGATGCGGACCGGAATAGTGGTGGCACGCCACGAGACCCCACAGCTCGCCGTCGCGGACCATCGAGACCGACATGGAGGCCGTGACGCCCATATTGTGCAGGTACTCCAGATGGATCGGCGAGACGCTGCGCAGCGTCGAGAAGCTGAGGTCCAGGGGCGAGCCCGTGTCCGGGTCCAGCATCGGCTCGAGGGCGACCGGCGTGTAGCCGATATCGGCGATGAGCCGCGTCCAGTTGGCCGTATAGAGGCGGCGAGCCTGCGCCGGGATGTCCGTGGCCGGATAGTGCAGTCCGAGGAAGGTGTTGAGGTCATCGCGCTTCTGCTCCGCGACGACCTCGCCGTTCCACTCCTCATCGAACCGGTAGACCATGACACGATCGAAGCCGGTCAGCTCGCGAATCTCGACCGCGAGCCGATCGCACAGCTCCGTGATGGTCTGAGTCTCGGTCAACCGACTCATGGCGGCGCGCGCCGACCGGTAGGTGACGCGCCGCTGCGTCACGAAGTCCTCCGGTTCGATCTCCACGACGATGCGCTCACCGGAGCGGTGCAAGACGAGGTCGACGAGCACGCCGAGCAAGGTGCCACGGCGGACATCATCGGGCAGCACCAGGTGGATCGGCTCGGTGAGGTCCTCGTCGCCGACGGCGGCGACCACGGAGGCGGCGGCGACCACGCCCACCGCGTGGGCGAGCTCGCGGCCGATCAACTCCTCGACGGCTACGCCGAGGGCGGACTGGACGTTCTCGGAGGCCACGACGATGCGGAACTCGTGGTCGAGCGCCAGGAGCACGCCATGCGGCTGGATCGCACCGGGGATATGGATCGGCTCACGATCACAGGTGGTCAGCGTCGCTGGCTCGTAGGCCGGAGTGTGAGCAGCTAGTGGTCGTTCGGGCACCACTACGTCGTCCCTTCGATCGTCGGGAACCGCCTGACTGCTCAACCGGTCTCGACGATGGTATCGCCCGGCGCAGACACGTGGACTCGCTGACCCTCCGGGCCGAAGAGGGCGAGCATCTCGACGGGATCGGGTCCCGCGGCGGAGAACCAGTGCGGGGTCCGGGTGTCGAACTCGGCCGGTTCTCCCGGTTCGAGGATCATGTCGCGATCGCCCAGCACGAGCCGCAGCCGTCCGCTGAGGACGTACAGCCACTCGTAGCCGGGGTGGGCCCTGGGCGTGGGCGTCGCCGGGGCATCGCGGCCCTGGATGATCTGCTTGTAGGCCATGACCCCGGTGGTCCCGCGGCTGAGCGGGAGGATGATCCGCCCGTCTCGCCGGACCGGGCGGACGTGCACCCGCGGATCGCCGGTCGCCGGCGCACCCACGAGCTCGTCGAGCGGGATCGCGTACTCGATCGACAAGGAGAGCAGCAGCTCGAGGGTCGGCCGGCGCTGTCCCGACTCCAGCCGCGAGAGCGTGCTCGCGGAGATGCCGGTGGCCTCGGCGACCTGAGCGAGCGTGCGGTGACGCCCTCGCCGCACCGCACGCAGCCTCTCCCCCACCCCCGACAGAGCCGCATCGATCGAGTCCATATGACCTAGTTTGCCATACCAGCAATTTCACTTGCCGTTTCATGTGCCGCCGCGCAGGCTGGTCCCATGACTGACAGTGATGATGTGGGTGAGCCCCGCAGCGGTCGTCCTGACTCAGCGACTGACTGACTGAGGGTCTTCAACGGGATCTGTCGGTCGATCCGTTGCGGGGCTCGTCGCACTCACCAGCGAGGGGTTCGTGACCTCATAGGAGCCCTGTGCCAGCAGGCACCCATCACTGTC
>NZ_MIJB01000039.1 GCF_002174305.1 Aeromicrobium sp. PE09-221
ACCAAGGTCTACATCGACGAAGACAACGAACTCCGCGTCGAGAACAACCGGCCCTTCGAGATGCTCCTCGACCCCGAGGTCAACGCCAACGCCCTCAACTGGACCCAGAACGGCGACAAGGCCCGAACCCCAGCCAACGATTCCATTGGCAAGGGTTCGAGCCTTGTGCACAGGGTGGACCTCCGTAGAGACTTTGAGAACACCTGCCAAGCCCACAAAACAGTGCATTCCCGCTGGTCACGAGGGTACTACCGGAGCCAGGCGAGGGCCGCTAAACCCCCTGTTCGGGACTCTCGGGGGCCAATCGTGGGTGCAGTTGGGAAAGTTCAAACATTTCTGACCCCCGCCCAGATCGAGGCCCTGGTGGCCTCCTACCGGGCCGGGGCGAGCACCACCGAGCTGAGCGCCACGTTCGGAATCCACCGCAGGACCGTCGTCGTCCACCTGCATCGGCAGGGCGTCCCGCTCCGACGCGACGGACTGGCAGCCAAGCACGTCAAGACCGCTGCTCGTCTCTACGCCGAGGGCTGGTCACTCGCGCAGATCGCCACCAGGTACGGAACCACTGCGAACACAGTCCGGTCCGCCCTGCTCGCGCGCGGAGTTGAGATGCGAAGGCCCTGGGAGCGAGCACGCGCTGGACTTGTGACAGGCAGCAGCCGCAGTTCCCGGGCAAGCCGGAGTACCTCTGAGTCATGAAGCCGAAGGATGGGGCACCGGGGCTGTGGCCAGTCGAGGCGCACTCCGCAGAGTATCTGCGAGAAGATGGTGTCGTGTGGACAGGAACACTTGGTGGTCGGCAGGTCGTGGGGAGCGAGGTTCTGCGTAGCTACTGGACGCTGGCAGCCGAGCGGCAGCGGGTCTACCACGCGCGGCTTCAGGGGCAGGCTCCCCCATGGACCCAAGACCCGGTGGTGACTCAGTATCGCTTCACGAATGCCTATCGCGCCGCCGATAGGGTTTCGCAGGACTTGATCCAGGTGATCTACAGCGGCACGCAGGACCCGCGGGACCTGTTGTTCCGAGTCTTGTTGTTCCGCTTCTTCAACAAGCCTGAGACCTGGGCAGCGCTCGAGGAAGCGCGCGGGGAGATTACGGCCGACGACTTCGACGTTGAGCGGTACTCGCTCATCCTCGACGACCGCCTCGCTCGCGGGCAACGCGTGTACTCGGCCGCCTACATCGTGCCGCCGCCGCCCTTTGGCGAGCGGCGCAAGCACCGCAACCACTTGCGACTCATCGAGCACATGATGACTAGTGGCTTGGAACGTGACCTGGCTCATGCGCCCTCGCTTGAAGCTGTTTTCTCTCGGCTGATCGAGTTTCCGTCCCTAGGTCCATTTCTCGCCTACCAACTAACGATCGACCTGAACTACTCGACTCTGATCGACTTCGATGAGGACGATTTCGTCGTTGCCGGTCCGGGAGCGCTCAGCGGTCTCGCCAAGTGCTTCCCCAGCGCGCACGGCGTCGATCCGGCTGACCTGATCCGAATGATGGTCGAGACACAGGACGAACAACTCGACTACTACGGGATTGACTTCGTTGATCTGTTTGGCCGACCGCTGAAGCTGATCGATTGCCAGAATCTGTTCTGCGAGACCGACAAGTACGCCCGCGTCATGCATCCGGACCAGCGTGGGATCGGCAACCGCACGCGCATCAAGCAGCAGTTCTCACCAAACGGACGCCTAGCCGCTCCGTTCTTTCCGCCGAAGTGGGGACTCGCAACCGCAACCACGGTCTGACCCCTCCTGCCTACTGATGGGCAGTGATGTCATTCGACGATCAGGCCGAGCCGCCTGAGTTCACCGACCAGGAGCTCGTGGGTTTCCTCCTCGCCCAAGGCGGGGACGTGGATCACGGCCGTGGGACCCTGGTCGGCAATCGTTTGGTAGCCCGTTGACACTCCGTCCACATTGTTGCTGTCGGCTTCGTACGTGTGGCGAAATAGGAAGACGAGGTCAGCAGAGAGTGGCGCCCAGATGGCTTCAGTAAGGGTCCGAAAGGTGCGCTCGTCGATTCCGAGGCCCACTTCTCCCCGGCCGTACCAACCGTAGGCCAATGTTGACCACCACCAGCGGTCGAGGACCAACGCGCCACTCTTGGCCTTCCTCACAAGAGTTGGCACGGATTCGCTGTGACAGGCCAGGTGGGCAAGTTGCCGTGCGAGGGGATCGGTCGGTCGGGTGTCTTGAGCCTCCAGCAGGGCGTAGACACCGCCTGTGAAGCCGCTGAAGCCGGATGGCATATGCACGAATGTCGTGCTGGCCGGGTCAACTACCTGCCTCATCCGACTTAGTTGAGTGGACTTGCCGGCCTTGTCGAGGCCTTCAAAGACAACCACGCTTCCCTGTGCAAGAACTAGGGGGTTCGGCGACACTGCGTTGGCTCCTGTGCTCAGCGGATCGGAGGAGTGAAGCTGAGGCTACGGGCTTCAAGGTCGGCGTGGAGCGTGCCTCCGCGGTGGTCGCGCAGTTCGCGGAAGGCTCGGTAACCAGCGAGGATCGCGTACTCCCAGTCAGCCGTGCTTCGTTCAGCCACTTCCAGATGGCTGGTCATTCGTTGGCAGGCTTTGATGAGGTCGGCGGGCACGCGGTCGCTGGTGGCAAACAGACTGTGTTCGGTGGCGACGGAGAATACGTAGGCGGTCAGACCCTCCTCAAGGGCTGCTGAACGGCCTCCGTCCTGGATACGGTCGGCGTCACGATCCCCCTTGCGTTTCACCTTGAGCAGGCCACGAAGGGTCGGGGACCATCCGAGGATCGCCATGTGTCCAAGGTGGAGCGCATCGTGGTAGCGGTAGTCGTCGTTGTCGTCGCGGTTGTCATCGAGCGGATCGCCAACGGCCTCAGTCCCGCGGTAGATGCGCACAACGGGAACTGGGCGCGTTCCACGGTCAGTCTCAGCGGTCTCGGTGAAGGTGATGTCGAGTTGGCGCGGGAACTGCTCATCCTCCGGCCGTTCATCATCGAACAGACGATGCGGCGGCGGGTTGGCAGGACGATTGAATCTCAGCTCCGTCTTGCGCAGGTTCTCCTGGAGGATCTCATCCAGGTCGAGGTCGCAGCGGCGTGCGAGGGCGGCGGCATACCAGGCAAGGTCGCCGAGCTCTTCGCGGACTTCGTCGCGAAACGCCCGGTAGCCGATGGTGTCGCGCTGCTGCTTCTTGTACTCGGCCGACAGATTGCCGACCTCGCCGGCAAGGCCGAGAAGAATCAAGGTGAGGTCGTCGCCGGGCAAGATGTCGCTGGCGGCCGATCGGCGCTGATATTCACTGATGTCCATGAGATTCCCTTCCTACGCCTTCATGGTCGCTGAGTGACGACGACTGCCGCCTGAACGGCGTTCGCGACGAGATAGTCCATCGGGAGCCAGCCGTAACCTGCCGCGCCCCAGGCTTCTGACCAGCTGTTGCGGATCAGCAGCCGTCGTCCCGCTACAGGGTCAGTGGCGCACCCGACGACAAGTACAGCGTGGTAGTCGCCGGCCGGGCTGCGTATGTCGGGCACCTCGATCGAGCCGTCAGGGGCAGGGTTCTCGAACTCGTGGGTGACTTCGACGACCAGTACGAGGGGGTACCCCGCGGCAAGAGCATCTTCGATCCGATCCTCAACACCGTCGTGCGAGGGTTCGAAAATGAGTGTCCTGGCCTGCTGCCACGGCGGCGCGCCCGTTGCAGTAGGCGGGTCTTCGGTCCCGTACCCCAGGTTCGGGTTCCAAGGCCACTCCCTCAACGGAGGCTGACCCGAATCCGCCAATGCGACGCCGGCGTGGCTGAGGTCCATGCCGTCGGGGTGCGTTTGGCCGCGCTGCGCGCAGTGCCACCAGATCGCCTCTGGTGCCTTGGCCGTGTCCACACTCGGGTCCGATCCGCCGAGCGCATCGTGCGCGTGGCTCAGCGAGATCGGCACGCACAGTGGTCTCGGGCCTTGGCTCATTAGCGGGCTAAAGATTCGGCCGCGGAGATCGACGTCCGGGCGAGGTGCGTAAACTTGAGCGGGAGCGGGAGCGTTAGTCACCGTCGAGCCCGCCTCGGTCGCGACCCTGTGCTTCAGTTGATTCGTCGTCGACCCTGGGCTCGGCGGCCACGCTGAGGTGGTGTTGCCGCCGGGCTGTGGACGGAGCCCGCGCAATCGTGACGTCGATCTCGTACGACTCTGCTGCGGCCGCGCTGTGGTCGTAGGCGGAGCTGTATACGAGGCGAAACGTGTCGCGACCTTCTCCACTTGAGCGCAGCGCAAGGAGACGGGTTCCTGTCCCGCCGACCAGGAGATCTGCAGCTGAGGGTGCTGTGGAATCAACCGCAACATGTGCGGGTGCGGGAAACTTGTCGATCGCCGCTTGGAGCGGCTCACCGCGTGCGATAGATCTGCGTAGCGCGCGCAGCTCCGACGGCCGGGCTGAAGTCCATGAGGAGCGGTAGACGTCTTCCACGGCGCGGAGTCTGGGACCCGCTTGGAGGACGAAGGTTTCGTCGAACTCCCGGCCACCCTCGTCAGGGTTCTCGCCCGCGGGCTCCGCGCCTGGCAGGATGCGCGTCGCGCCAGCGTTGCCACGGATGGCGAGCAGCGCACGGTCGACATCCTGCCGCGACCGCGCCGCACGGGTGGCCGGCGGAGCCCAGCCCAGTTCGGAATCAGGCGCCTGGGCACCGGGCTTGGTCGGCGGCGCCGGATGGACGCGCCGCCGGGCTCGTTCCTGGAGATCATCCTCGGTGAGCCACTTGTAGCCAGTGGTGCGGTTCTCGGGCAGCATGATGACGATTTCGTCACCCTCGGTCACGGCGATCGCACCGCCGGAGGAGCGGACGTCCAAGGGCCAGACATCGACGTTGCCGACAGGCCGGTGTCCCAGTGCGAGTTGCGCCTTGATGGTGGCGGGCTGGATCGCGAGCAACTCGTCCCGCTTGTTTCGACTGATCAGGTCGAGGTTGTCCATCTGGCGCACGACTGCTTCGTAGCTGGCCCCCATGTCGCGAGCCATCGAGTAGACCAACGGGCCCGTGGCTTTGGGCGAGTTAGTGACGCCGTACCGGTCGGCGGTGGCGTACACCAAAGGCGGGGGCATGAGTAGCTGGCTGGCAAAGATCTGGGCGAGCTGCTCGCGATCGTGCGTCGGGTAGTACAGATCCGCCTCAGTGTCGAACGCCGCTTCGTGATCAAGGACCCAGTGCCCAAGCTCGTGGGCGGCGGTGTAGCGCTGGACTGCGGCACCCCGCTGGGTGCTGATCATGATGCCGCCATCCCCATGGGGAACCAATGCGCCGAGGATCGTCTTGAGGTTGTTGAACACGAGCTCGAGGTCCAGCTTCTCGATCAGTGCGAAGACGTCGACCGGCGCGTCCTGCGGAACGTCAAGTTCACGGAGGAGGGCATCCGCTTCTTGTAGCGCGTGACGGCGCGCCTGCATCGTGACCACTCTCAGTCTCCATCAACAAAAGGTCGCGTGCTCGCCGTCCGGGTTCGAGGCTTGGGGGTCTGTTGAGACTTCGCGGCGGCCAAGAATTCGGCAAACCGGAGCACCTGCTCCTTGTCCTCTGGCGAGAGCTCCGCGGTCGCTCGGAAGAGCGCACCGTTGTCGCCGGCTACCTCTGCGTCAGGCTCCTCGCCGAGAACCCAGGCCACGCTGCGCCGATAGATCCGAGCGAGTCTGCGGAGTTCGAGCGCACTTACGTTTCGTTTGCCTGCCTCTATTGCGATGACGCTGGTTCGCTGGATCCCGAGCGCGCCTGCAACATCTTCTTGGGTCAGACCGAGCGTCTCGCGGGCACTCCTTAGCCGTTGCCCCACTGCCTGCTGTTCATTTAGGTCCATGTTCATCTCCTTTCGTTTGGCTCGTCGTCGTTGTTGCCGGTCGTCACAAATCCGTGGCGTGGTTCGCGCAGCACCGAGTTGCGATTACGAACGCAATGGCGAGGTCGCCCTCGTGGCTGATCGACAGGCTCAGCGACACCCCAGCCTGTCGAGCGAACGCATCCGCTGTTCCTGACAGCCGCAGCAGAGGTCGCTGACCTTCGGAGGCGATCACCTCGATATCGAGCGGATCAACCTCTCCGATGCCGTGACCCAGTGCTTTCATGACGGCCTCTTTGGCCGCCCACCGCGTTGCGTATCGTGCTGCAGAGTCTCCGCAGTAGGCCTGTTCTGCGGGGCTCCAGCACAGGTCGCGATAGGTCTGCCCGGACGCGTCGAGCATGGAAGCCATCTGACTGATGCTCGCCATGTCGACGCCGGCGTCGGTGGCACACATGGCTACTGTGCCGTCCTGGCAGCGGTGAGCAGTTCGGCTACACCCGCCTTGGTGTAGTTGCTGTGCTCTGCATCCGCGAAGGTGGCATTGATCATCAACTCGCCGACGCCGTAGCCGGTCTGCTGGGCGAGGAACCCAAGCAGTCGGCTCAGTCCGAGCAGATTGCCGTACGCCTTGGTCACCAGATATTGGTGCCGGTACGTCGCTGCCATGCTGATGCGGTTTTGGTACAGCGTGAGGTCGACATGAACCAGACACGGGAAGCCATATTCGCGCAGGTCGCTGGCCGCATAGACCTGGAGACCTTCTGGCTTCTCGAACAGGTCCGCTTCTCCTCCGACCGCGATGTCCTCGAGGTTCCGCTGGCTGACATTCCGTGTGCGTGCGGTGCGGAAGTGCTTGATTCGGTCGGCGAGCTGGTTCCTCCCTCCTCCCGTCTTGCCGGGCCAGCTGACCATCCGTCCGAAGTAGGTTCCATTCCGGTTTGCCGTGTCGGTCGTCAGGATGGGCAGCATTTCCCCGTAGCACTCGTAGAGGTCTGCCGCGCTTGCGTCCAGCTTGGCTAGCGCGTCGCTGTCCATGTCGGGACTGAAAGTAAGTCCAGTGTCGGCGTAGACCTCGTGCGGGAAGAGCGTGCCTGAAACCGTGTCGACGGGCTGGATGCGTACCTTCTTTCGCGGTACCGCCATGACGGCATCCAGCGCCGTGCGGATCGTTTCGGTTTCGGGTGCCAGCGGGTCTTTGACCGTAGTGATCACGTTTACTGCGTGCCCACCTTCGTCGACAACTCGTTCCAAGGTGCGCAGCCATGCCTCACTGATGTTGGCTGCCGGCTTGATGTAGACGCTCATACCAGGGTGCCTTCCGAATCGGCGTTGATCACTGATCTCAGGAGCCCGGTGAGTCCGCCCAGGCTGCGAAGTGACTCGAGGTCCCTCACGCGCGACAGGTTCACCAACTTGCGACGCCCGTATGCCTGGGACACCCGGCCAATCAGCCAGACCGCAACTTGGCTGCTGATCCGCGCAGTTCCATCGGGATGCGTCTCCCCCGCCGCAAGCTCCTGCGCGGGGCGGTTCGTCATCGCGGCCCAAAGCTCCAACAGGGTGGCTGACATCGCGGCTGCATCCGCAGTCCGCAGGTCGGCGCGCCCGAGCCCGGGCACTGCGGCTACGCGCTGCGCCAAGGTCAGGCCGGGCCGAGCAGTATTCGCCGTCGGCGCAGGAATGGTGGACACAGCAGACATCGACGCAGGAAAGAAGCTCCCCCCGCTCGCCTTCGCGTCTGACGCTACGTCCGATGTCATGACTTCAATGTCGCATTTTCCGACATCGAATGCAAGGGCTTCGCCGGAAAGTTCACGCCGGCCTGGATGGCTCGCCGTGGATCGGCGGCGCGCGCTCCGTTGCCACGTACGCTTCTCGACGTGGGTTTCTGGCAACACACCCCGTCGGAGGTCGACGCCCGACTGGTCGAGATAGCTGGGTTGTTCGTCGCCTGCCGTGATGCGTTCTTCGATACGGCGGAGCGGTTCCACTGGACCCCTGAGCCAGGTTCCGGCGCTGCGACGGCCGCGTTGGACCTGCCGTCGCCCGACCCCGCAGTCACCGAACCGCGTGGAGAGACCGGGCATCGACTCATCGCTGAGGTCGTCCAGACCTATCTGCTCACAGCGAGCGGCCACCTCGGTGGGCTTGCCAGCCTGTACGCGAGCGGCGAGGTCATCTTCCCGACGCCAGCGCTCATCCGCTCGGTCATCGGGGACTGTGCTCACGCCGTGTGGGTGCTCGGCGAGGACCCCGACGAACCGTCTGACCACCGGCTCTCCCGCGCCTACCTGGAGGAACTCCTCAGCGCGGAGGAGGCGAAGAAGAATGCCGGGCGAATGCGCGCCAAGACGCACCCGAGCCATGTCCGAGCAAGCGCCTACTACAAGGCGCTCAAGAGCGAGATTCTTCAGCGGTTCCCGGAGGCCACACCTGAGACGCTGGGAGCCCGGTCACTGAACGGCCAGAACCTCCCGAACCTAGAGGCAGCCGTCGAGTGGATGTACGAACTGACCAAGACATTCGGCGGAACCATTGACGGGCGGACCGGAGTCGGCATCTACGGCCTCCTGCCCAACATGACCCACCCGACCCTCTACCCGGCTCGGGAGCGACGCGTCTGGGTCGAGAACCGGGAGGCTGGTCACCACGAGGCGCTCCTCCGTATCGACATGGGCTCCACTGAGAACGAGGCACGGGCGGCCTTGGCGGCGTTCTACAACGCTCTGAACTATGTGACGGCCTACTTCGGCTGGCCTACCGCCGTCGTCGATGACCTCACCACCACAATTGAGGCGACGATTCCCACGTTCTTCGTCTGAAGCACGCATTCAAGAACGCAAGAAGCGGCCCGGCTGATGCCGGACCGCCTCGCCGATGGTGATGGTTCCTATGCCGAGGTCGTCCAGGGGCCGATGCCTCGGCCGGGTGCGTAGCCCATCGGGACGAAGGGCTGGCGGCGGGGTGAGCGCTCTGCGAGCCGTGCTCGGATCAGGAGTCCCACACTCACCGGCGCCATGACGGCGAACTTGAGCGCACTCCAGATCAAGGTCAGCACAATGAGGTTGAGCCAGGCCGGGCCTCCGTGCTCGATGAGGGTCGTGGTGAAGCTGGCGGCGTAGAGGTAGGCGGGCACGAGCACCAACGCGGCGGGGATGCCCCACTTGTGACCGCGTCGGGTGCGGAGGGCGTCGAGTGCGATGTTGCTGGGTGCGTAGCAGCGCAGGAACCACCGGGCTCGGGTGGTGAGGTTCACGATGAGCCGGAACATTGGACAGTCCTCTCGTAGGGTCCGGCAGCAAGAACCTTGAAGGACCGTCCCGACTTCGGAGGGTCAATGCCTTCGCTCTGGGAGCGTCGGCGCCGCGTGAAGGCTGCCTCGTCTACGACGATAGACCACCCCACCGACAAAGCGCGACAGGCAACTGCGAGTCGCCGCTACAGGCCGATACTGCGGGCGCTGGTGCGTGTTGCCTCCGGGGTGGCGCTGCGAGCGATCTGGTTGGCGCGTTCGGCGGCTGCGCGGGCGCGGTTGGCGTCGTTGCGCTGTGCCTCGCTCTCCGGCTGTACGCCGAGCATCGAGGTGCCGGTGATGTCGTAGCGGTCGCGGTAGGCGGCAATGGTGGCGATCTGCTGGAGCCAGTCTTGGCGGTCGCGTGCCCCTGCCGGCGGCTTGCGGATCTTCTTGAGCCACGGTGCTCGGTCTGCGACAGCGGTCTCGGCGAGTTCGAGGGCACGGATCTCGATCAGGTCGCGGCGCTCGTCGAGTGCGGCGCGCATCTCGGGTGTCATCTGGCCTTGGGCTTCGGAGATCAGTCCGGCGATCAGCTTGGGTGTCTTGCGGCGTCGGCCGCCGGGAGGCTGCTTCGCGCTGGCCTCGACGCGGTGTTGGAGAACGGCAGCCAGGTCGACGGCACCGTCGAGGCTGCGACGGCTGACGAGTCGTGGGAGTAGCTGGTCGACGTCGTGCCCGATGGCTTCGGCTCGGCGGAGTGCTGCGGCGAGCGGACCGAAGGCATCGGAGGCAAGCACGTCCTCGACCTGCTCGGGCAACAGGCCGCTGGCCTCCATGAGCCGAGTCCAGCGGTCACGCTGAGCGGTAGCCGCAAGGGTGTCGTACTCGGCTGCGAGCTGCGAGATCGAGGTCCAGCGCTCCTGCTCGGCTTCGATCATCTGGTGGGCCGAGAGCTCTACGCCGGAGTGCTGGAGCACGCCGTAGAGAACGGTGCGGGCGTTCACATCGTCGGGATGCGGTGCGGCATGGCTGTCATCGGGCTTGTCGAGCGCGACGTAGGCGATGTTCGACTCGCGGCCACGGGTCATCGAGACGTACAAGTTCTCCCGGGTGGTGCTGGCGGAGACGACGACGTGTGCTGTGTCGACCGTGATGCCTTGGGCGCGGTGGGCGGTGATGGCGTAGCCGAGGTCGACGTGCTCGGCAACGTAGTCGGCTGGAAGTGCGACGGTGGCTGCCCAGCGGAGTCCTTGGCGGCGTACGACGAGGGTGCCGTCGCCTCGCACGTCGGTGACCTTCCAGCGGTCGCCGTTGCGGACCCACCCTCCGCGCAGGGAGCGGAGCCGCC
Source organism: Aeromicrobium sp. PE09-221 (assembly GCF_002174305.1). GTDB lineage: Bacteria > Actinomycetota > Actinomycetes > Propionibacteriales > Nocardioidaceae > Aeromicrobium. Next base: position 10,382 of record NZ_MIJB01000039.1, read on the forward strand.
GGTCGTTGTGGCGGGTGATGACCAGATCGCCGACGGAGGCACGGGCACCGTCGGCGAGGACGGCTTCGCGGGTGGCGTCGGTGTCGCCGTCGAGGATGCGCTCGGCTCGGGCGCGGGCGTTGAGTGCTGCGACGGCTTCGCTGGACTCGGTGACGAGCACGCTGGTGAGTCCGGCTTGGGCGTCGGCGCGCCACGCAAGGTAGGCGGCGTCGATCATCTCGTCGGTCGTTCCCTCGCGCAGGCGCTTCTCGCGGGAGTAGATGCCGATCGCTTCGACGTTGCCGTCGCGGAGACCGAGGGAGGTGGTCTTCTCCCACTCGTGGGTGAAGCGGTGGATGTCGCGCAGCTCGGGGGTGTCGTCGCGGGCGGAGGCGAGCAGGGCGAATGCTCCGCCTGCGTCCACGGACTGCAATTGAGCCCAGTCTCCGACGAGGAGCAGCTTCGCCCCCGCTGCGGTTGCGATGGCTGCGAGTCGGTCAAGGGTCCGTGTGCTGGCGAGGCTGGCTTCGTCCACGATGACGAGCTGGTCCTTGGCGAACCCTGCGCGTCCCCGGTCGTACTCGTGCAGCCACTTGGCGGTGTTCTCACAGGCGATGCCGATGTCGTCGGCGAGCACCTGCGCGGCGGCAGCGGACGGGGCCAGTCCGACGACGCTGTTGGTGCCGTGCTCGATGCTCCACGCCGAGCGCAAAGCACGCATGGCGGTGGTCTTGCCGGCTCCGGCGGGGCCGACGAGCAGGTCGATGCGGCGCCCAGAGGTAGCGATAGCGGTCAGTGCGGCCGCCTGCTGGTCGCTGAGCTGCTGGCCGTGGACCGGACGGTCAGCGACCGCACGGACGGTCTTGGCCGGCACCACAGGTGCCGTACGGTCGTCGGCTTGGGCGAGCAGTCGGTCCTCGGCAGCGAGGGTTTCCAGCGAGGAGTAGACGACCGAGTGCCGGGGCCGGAAGACGCTGGTGCCGTCGTCACGGCGGAACTCGGTTGGGCTGAGCGCGAGTTCGCTCGGGGTCAGAGCGATGGAGCGTCCCTCGGCTGCCTCGACGATCATCGCGGTGATGGCTTCGCGGTCCTCGATGGTGGCGAACCGCCAGCCCATCGTCTGCCGGACGGCTTCTGCCCAGAGGTTCCAGTGCCGCCAGGTGGCGCGCTTCTCACTGACGCAGGCCACGACTCGTTCGCCGACATCGCCGATCAGGTCGAGCGGTACGTCGTCCGCACGCAACACCTGTGCCGGTGGCCCGGTGGTGAGGTTGCGTGCCCATTGCGTCGGGTCCTCATCGAGCAGCCGGGCGGCGCGGGTGCGCCACGCTGCCGTCAGGTCAGCAAGTGAATGGACGTGCTTCTCCGGGCGGGTGGCAAGTGTGGCTTGAGCACGGAGCTTGATGACCGTGGTGCGCGATGGTTGCCACCCATAGCGGGCAACGTACTCCGCAATCCGGTGTTCCTTCTCGATCTCGATCGCCCGACCACGTGCGGAGAACTCGGTCACGAGCCGGTCAGGAACCCCAACGATCTCCCACGATGGATTGCGGTCCTCACCACGGGCTCGCTGTTCCCAACCGAGCCCGAACGTGCCCGTGAGCCGGTCGGCCAGCACCGCGTTGTAGTGCTCCGAGAGCGCGACGACGGCGGCGTGCATCGGGCGGCTGTCCAGGCTGCGCCACTTGCCGTCCAACAGGGTCTTGACTTTGTTGCTGATGACAACGTGGGTGTGCAGTTGCGGGTCGCCGCAGCGCGAGTCCCAATGGTCGTACGCCGTCGCCGCGATACCTGCCACGTCGACCTGTGCAACTGCCCCGTCGTGGGCCGCAACACCGGCCCGGGTGGCGGCAACCTCGCGCTCCAGCAACGCAACGACCTCCGCAACAGCAGCATGGTGGGCCTCGACCAGCATCTGCTGCGTGCCCGCGTCCGCGACGCCCCACAGCACCGAGACCGACTTCGGGACCGAGAACGTGAAGTCGTAGCCAGCGACAGCCCTGTTCTTGCCCTTCTCGGCCTCCTCCGCCTCGATCCGCGCCACCTCGACCTCGCGTTCCTCCCCACTCAGCCCAGCGCCGAGCTCCGCGACGCGGGACGCGATCCGGTCAGCGACGGGCTGGTACTTCGGGAAAGCCCGACCCAACTGGTCCCCGGTCAGCGGGTCGCGTCCCTGACCCAGCAGAAGCGCGAGCTGGTCCTCCTCAACCGTCGCGCCGGGCGTCAGTTGACCGTCGCCGAAGGCGTGAACACCCGTGCCGAGCCAGTAACCAGGAGGGGTTCCCGCCTCCTCGTAGTAGCGAGTCAGGGGCGTCGAGAGCGAGCGGTTTCCGTCCCCGGCCACGACCGAGCGCAGCAGGTACTCATAGCCATCTCCGGCGCTCATCACGCGCATCGAAACCGTCACGAGGCTCAGGTGCGCACTGAACCCCCCTCGATCTGCCAGACGTTTGCCAGGCGAACGCCTGAAAGCAGAGGACGCCGAGGATCTGAGCACTTGAGCCGTAGATAACACCGACCTCATGCTTCGACTGTTGACTGATTGATCAAGCCCTGGACGACCATCGCGACGTCGCCTGCGAAGTCATCGCGCGAACTCGTCCTTGGTCGGTGCGCCGCTCCTGCGTACCCACCGACTGCGGACACCAGCGCGCCCGCGAGGAATGACATCCAGATGCGCATCGCGCGATCAACCTCGGACTCAGACAGACCCGCTCTCTCAAGGGCTGATCGGCCAGTCCGAGAGACGTCACTCGCAAGGCCCAGTCCGCCCGAGTGGCGCAGTAGCAAATCACCTGCCACCGGGCTGTTGACGACTACGTCACGCACCTCCAGGGACAGGAGCAGCAGCGTCGCAGTCGGCTCCAGCGCGGCGACTCCTTCCGGGATCTCGATGCTTGCGCCCACGGCCTCAGCCATTGCGTCCAGCAGGTCGTCCTTGTCGCATACGTGGCGGTAGATCGCCGGAGCAGTGACCCCGAGCTCTGTTCCGAGGCGCCGCAGCGACACCGCCGAGAGCCCATCACCCTCGGCGACTCGCATCGCACACGAAACGACCTCGTCGCGGGTGAGCACCGATCTCCGACCCGGCGACCGCGGCACCCCTCTTGCCAACAGCCCTCCGTTCGAACCTCGTCGCAGTCATCACTTGCGTTACCTACGGCGTAGATAATAACCTGTGAGCCGCGCCACATCTACGGCGTAGGTTTTTTACGAAAGGGCAACCCATATGACGGTCCAGACAAGCGCGGCACCCGCGCTCGATCACCGGCGGTCGCTCGTTGCGGTCACTTTCGGGAACGTCCTGGAGTGGTACGAGTGGAGTGCCTACGCTGCCTTCACTCCCTTCATCGCCCTAGCGATGTTCGACAGCACCGACAAGGTGTCCGCCGTGCTGTCAGCGTTCGCTGTGTTCGCCGTCGGCTTCCTGATGCGCCCGCTGGGCGGCATCGTCTTCGGACGCATCGCCGATCGTTCCGGTCGCCGACGCGTCCTGGTCGTCACGCTCCTGATGATGGGAGCCGGCAGTTTCGCCATCGCCTTGACACCGTCCTTCGAAACGATCGGCGTCGGCGCGTCGCTCATCCTGCTGCTCGCACGCTTGGTCCAGGGCTTCGCGCATGGCGGGGAATCAGCCGCTTCCTATTCCTACGTCGCGGAGCTGGCACCGCCCGAGCGACGAGGACTCTGGGGCAGCTCGGTGTACGGGGCGGTGCTGGGCGGGATCGTCCTGGCGACGATCATCGCGGTCATTCTGCTTCTCACGGTCGGCGAGGACGCGGTGCAGGCATGGGCTTGGCGGGTGCCGTTCTTTATCGGCGGTCTGCTCGCTCTGGTTGTCCTGTTCCTTCGACGCCGGATGCCGGAGAGCGAGGTGTTCTCCGCGAAGCTCGCTGCGACCGACCAGCCTGAACAGCTCTCAGTCAAAGGCCATACCCGAGCGATCGTCCTCGGCGTGATGCTGGTCTGCGGACTGACCGTGGTCCAGTACACGTGGGTCTCGTTCGTCGGCACGCATGCGATGGTTGCCAACGGAATGCCTGCCAAGGGCGGATACCTGGCCATCCTCGGAGCTCAGATCGTCTGCCTGATCACGCTTCCCTTCTGGGGACGGCTCTCCGACCGTATCGGCCGACGGCCGATCTTCATCGGCTTCGCGGCTGCGGTTGCCGTTCTCCATGTCCCGCTGATGAGTCTGGTCGATGACGACCCCCTGATGCTCTTCGTCGCCTGCGCCGTCGCGTTGACGGCAGCGACCGCCGTCGGAGCTCTTCAGGCAGCGACCCTTGCCGAACTATTCCCCACTGGGCTGCGTACCCTCGGGATCGGAGTCGCCGTGGCCGTCTCGGTTGCGGTCTTCGGTGGGACGGCGCCCTACCTGAACGAGTGGCTGTTCAGCCGCGACCTGGAGTGGGCTGCGCATCTCTACGTCGTAGGTGCCGCCATCGCGACAGGTGTCGCTGCGTGGCTCATGCCCGAGACCAAGGGCATCTCTTTGCACTCGATCACCACCCTTCCCGGCGCCGCGTCGAGGCGCGGGGCCACCTCGACAAGCATCACCGGAACGGAGCTCAGCCGATGAGTGGACATGTCTTCATCACCGGGGCCGGAACAGGCATCGGGCACGCGGCAGCCGAAGGCCTGTTGGAGCGTGGCTTCCGCATCGTCGGCACTGCCGTCAACGACGCCGAGGCCGCCCGGCTTCGGTCGGAGTGGTCGCGCTTCGACGGCCGATTCAGCATCCAGGTGCTGGACGTCCGTGACGAAGCAGCCGTGGAGGCTGCAGCGGCCGAGGTGGCACAACTGCTGGGAGACGAGCGGCTCCAGGCCGTCATCAACGTCGCCGGTGTCATTGTGAACGGCCCGCTGCTCGACCTCGATGCAGCGTCCTTCAGCAATGTATTGGCGGTGAACGTTGTGGGCATGCACAACGTGACTCGCGCACTTCTCCCCCACATCGCTCGTGGCGGCCGGATCGTCAACGTCAGTTCGCAGAGCGGCCGCCGAGTGGCGCCGTTCACCGGCGCCTACGGCGCAAGCAAACACGCCGTCGAGGCACTGTCGACAGCCATGCGCATGGAGTTCGCGCCTCTCGGCATCCGCGTGAGCGTGATCGCGCCGGGCCAAGTCCGCACTCCGATGGCCGAGGCGATCCTCGAACACCTCTCGCGACAGCCGACCAGCGACCTCTACGCAGAACCGATGCGTCGGTTCACCAAGGTGACGCGAGAGATGTTCGACGCCGGCCTGCCGATCGAACGGGTGGCTCAGGCGCTGATTCATGCTGCGACCGATGCCAAGCCCGAACTGCGCTACGACCTGCCTGCCAACGTGGTGCGCGACAAGTTCCTGATGCGGATGATTCCGGTCCGTCCGCGTGAGGCGATCGTTCGCCGCGCCTTGGCGCTACAAGACAAGGGACAGACGCTGATCGGCTGAACGACCGGCCCCGTCTCCTCGCGGGCGCCCGTCAACACAAGCCGACGAGCACCCGCGAGAGCGGCATCTTTCAGCGTGCCGGCTTCCAGCCCTTGGCTGTCGTGAGCAGGACCCGCTTGCCGGTCCACGACGGATCGCTCGCGATCTGCAGAAGCGAGCGGGCGACGTTGCCGAACGGAAGGGTCGGGAGGCCGGGGACGGCGCGGACCGATGCCAGGTCGACAGTCGCCCATTCCGGGTGCTCAGCGGCCGCCTTGAGGTTGACGGGCAACACAATGGTCCAGGCCAGATCGGAAGCAGCGAGTTGGGCTTCCGCGGTCGCCTTGTCCGTGAAGAATCCCCTGAGCACCGTCCGATAGATCAGCCGCGCGAAGGCCGAAGCCTTGCCCGCACTCTCTCCCACACCGAAGGCCGAGACGTACACCACACGGGCGACACCCGCAGTCTTGGCCGCGTCGAGAATGCCCGGCAAGGTCCGGGACGCGAAGGTCCTGTCCTTGACCGGCCCGGTGATGGCCACGATCAGGACGTCTGCGCCGGCGAGTGCCTGAGACAGATCGGTCATGTCGTCGAGCTCACCACCCGTGACGCTGACTCCCGGAAGGCCCTCGACGGCCTCCGGCCGACGTGCATAGGCAACGATCTGGTGGCCAGCAGCGGCGCGAAGCGTGTGCGAGCCGATGTTCCCGGTGGCCCCGAGCAGTGCGATCTTCATGCGCGATTCCTTTCTTGCGCCCGGCGCAGGAGCGACGGGTCGTGGGCGTTGACGATGAGAAGGTCCTCGGTTGCCTGATGCCACATCTCGGCGAGCCGCTGGTGGTTCCCGATGACCTTGGCCCAGTCCGCAGCGATGAGCCGCTCCATTGCCAACAGGGACTTCGGGGCTTGGCCTCCGCCGTCGACCTGGGTGTGGTGATAGAACGCGTCACCTGCGTGGAGCAGCCAGCCGTTGTCGGTGTCGACTGCAATCGCTGCGTGTCCTCGCGTGTGGCCGGGAAGGCTGATCAACACGATTCCCTCGCCGATCTCGGTCAGCTCCTTGGCCGCGGCGAATCCGCGCCAGCCGTCACCATCACCCGGTTCGTGCCGAACCAGGTGCGGACCGTGCGCGCGTTGCGCGGGCATGTAGCGTTCGCGCTCGATGAGGGTCCTCGGGGCGAGTGCCGCGTCGGCTTCGGTCGTCGTCAGGTGCACGCGTGCCTGCGGGAAGTCCGCGAGCCCGCCGACATGGTCCGCATCGAAGTGGGTGAGGATGATGTCGGTCACGTCCTCGGCAACGAAGCCGAGCGACTCGACCTGACGGATCGCCGACTCCTCGGAACGGAACGCGGGACGCACGAAGAAGCGCGCCGGCCCGAAGCGTCGTCCCGGCGCCGCCATGTCAGCCAAGCCCAGACCGGAGTCGACCAAGACCAGCCCTGTACCGGCCTCGATTGCGATGACGTGGCAGACCAAGCCTTCAGGCGCGCCCCACGGGCGCATGGTTCCACAGTTGAGGTGATGTACTCGCATCTGCTCACTCCCCCTTGGCCGACGCCGAGGATCTTGCAATGGTCTTCTGCGCAATCTGCTGCCCAGTGGTTTGCTGGCGCAGCGCCTGCACGGCCAGCACGGCCACTGCGACGACCGCCCACACGATCAACGTGAGCACCGGACCACCGAGTCCCGAGCCGTCGAGGTAGATCACACTGCGCATGGAGTCCACGCCGGCGCCGTTGACCAGATGGGGTCCGAGCTCACGCATGGGTCCCGGGAGCAGCCCGTAGTTCACCGCACCGCCGGCCGCAGGATTGCCGAAGATGACGAACAGGATGATCACGGCGGCGGTTCCGAAGGTCCCCAGGAGTGCCTGCAAGACCAAAGCCACGCTCCCCGTTGCGAAACTGAGCAGCGCAGCGACGCCCCACAGTGCGAGCAGGTGGCCGTCTGCGGCGCCGAACCCGAGGCTCACCACGCTTGTCGCAGCAGTGGCACTCACCACGGCGAAGGCGGCCACGATACCCAGGCGCCGGACCACCTCCCGTCGACCGCGGGCAGCCGTCCCGAGAAGGCCGACAAGCACGACGACGCTGGCATAGCCGCCGAAGGTCATCACGACGACGAGATAGAAGGGAACGACCCCGTGTGAGTCGTTGTCGGGTAGCGGCGCGACATCGGCGATGGTCAACTCCCGCTGCTGGGCGTGGGACATCTGCTGGAAGACGCTGGTGACAGCTTGTGCCTGCGACGTGCCTGCGCCCGAGGCGATGAGTAGCTCGTCGCCGCCGGTGCCGAGCACGATGGCGGCGACTGCCTTCCGCTCAAGCAACGCCGCTCGTGCACTCTGCGCGGACTCGCCCTCCGAGGGCTCGATGGCATCGCCTACCACGTCTTCGATCTGGTCGACGGCGTCGGTCCGCTGCTGCGCGGGTCCAACCACCAGGACGGGGATCTCATGCGGTTGCGGATCACGGAAGGCGGACACATAACTCGTGACGAACAGCATCTGGAGAACGATCACGCCGAACAGCAGGCCGGCGATCTTTGCAGCGCTTGGCCGCGAGAATGCCGGCTCTGGACTCATGATTGCCATGGTCACTGTCCCCAGACAGCGACCGCAGATGCCTGAGCGCGACGCAGGAGTTCTGGATCGTGGCCATTGACGAGGGTGACGTCCGGCTCTGAGCCACCGGCGAGTTCCGTCAGCCGCGCATGGTTGAGCCTCACTTTGGACCAGTCGGTGGCCATCGTCCGCTCCATGCCACGCACCGCCAGCGGCACCTTCGGATCGCTTTCGACGCTTCCCCTGTGGAGCACGGCGTCACCGGCGTGGAAGATCCAACCGTGGTCCGCGCCGACCGCGACACAGGCATGACCCCTGGTATGCCCAGGCATGCTGAGCAGGACTACGTTCTCGCCGACCTCGGTCAACTCAGTGGCCGCGCCGAATCCTCGCCATGTGTCCCCGACGAGCGGCGAGTGCTGGACGATCGCTGGACCATGAGCGCGCAATGCAGGCAGGTAGCGCCCCTTCTCGACCTGTCCTCGCGGCCGGGCGAAGGCGTCCGCCTCTGCGGCAGTGATGTGGACATTCGCCCAGGGGAAGTCCGCCAAACCCCCGACGTGATCGCCATCGAAGTGGGTCACGACGATGTCGCGGACGTCCTTGGGGTCCAAACCGAGCGCCTCGATCTGGCGAGTCGCGGTCTCAGCCTCATCGAAGGCAGGCCGGAAGAAGAAGCGCGCCGGCCCCAGCGGGCGCGCATGATCCGCAACATCAGCGAGACCGAATCCGCTGTCGACCAAGGCCAGCCGATCGTCCAGTTCGAGCAGCAGGACGTGGCACACCAGTCCTTCGGGTGTTCCCAGCGGGCGCATGGTCCCGCAGTTGAGGTGGTGGACGCGCACGAGCCGCGGCTCCTTTCAGTCATCATCGGCACCTTTACCGACACTGTAGATTTACAGTAACCCACATTGTGGATTTCTTTCAATAGCGAGAGGATGGACCATGCGAGCACCGTCAACGACCGGACCCCGGCGCGGCCGGCCGCCGCGCGGCGCAGCGCAGTTATCGCGGACGGTAATCGTCGAGGCCGCGATCAAGATCATCGAGAAGGACGACGCCTCAGGATTGACCATGCGGGCGGTCGCACGGCACATCGGAGTCGACGCGAAGAGCCTCTACAACCACGTCGCAGACAAGGACGCCCTGCTTGACGCGGTCTCAGAGCACGTCCTTGGCGACCTGGTGCTCCCCGCCCCATCGGGTAACCCACGTGCAGATCTCTTGGCGTTCGCCTCCGCGTTCCGCGTGCAGAGTCTGAATCACCCTCGCAGCACCGCACTGGCACTGAGTCGCCATGTGGCAACGATCGAGAGCTTGGCTCCAGCCGAAACAGTGCTGAGGATACTCCGCAGAGCAGGCTTCGAGACGCCCGAGGCCATACATGCCTTGCGTTCGATGGTTGCAGTCCTGGTCGGGCTTGTCCTTCGCGAAGTGTCAGCCAAGCGCACGGTCCTCGACGATGCAGGCCAGCGCGTGGCGCGACGCGAAGAGCTCAGGAAGGCCGGCTACGCCGAACTCGCCTCCTCGTGCGACACCCTCTTCCATTTCGACAACGACGAAGAGTTCGACTTCACCGTCCATCTCGTGGTTGAGAGTCTGCTACGACGGCGGGCTTGCGCCTCTCACGCCCAGACTCGTGACTCCGCGAACCGACCGGTAGACTGAAGCTGCTCTCCTAAGGTCCACAGGGATCGTCCTATGCTCCCAATTCCGCACAGTCGAGATCCCTGGAATCCGATGCTGCGACGATGGGAACCGCCTGCGCCTTGACAAGCAGTCTGTCGGTACCACGAGCAAACGACCTGCGCCGAAAGGATTTCAACCCGCGGGTCCGTCCGATAAACGGTGGGTGAGTCCGGCCTGACCGAAAGGGATGGCCGTGAGCGACACGACCAGCTTCATTACCGAGGAACCCACCACGGACGTCGAGACGATCGACGGTGTGGTGACTGAGGAGATCAACGAGAAGGAGCTCGCGGAGCGTCTGCTGGCCCAGGCCCGCGAGCAAGGGGTGAGCCTGGTCGGGCCGGGCGGGCTGCTGTCCAGCCTGACCAAGACGGTGCTTGAGAGGGCCCTGGAGGCCGAGATGGTCGAGCGGTGGTGCCAGGCGGCCTCGACCAGCAGTCGACGGGCGTGGCTGTTGCCGGCCTTGATGATCGGGCCCTGAGCGCGGCTGGCGCCGGAGGAGTACTCAGAAGGCACCAGGCCGACGCACGAACCGATCGACCTGCCGGTGAACCGGTGCCAGTCACCGATCTCGACCGCCAGGGAGAACGCGGTCAGCGTGCTGATCCCTCGCAGGCGGCCCAGCCGTCTGACCACGGGCGTGAACTCGCTGGGTGACGTCCCCTCCGGTGGTGTAGTTCTCGGCCGTGACCTCGTTGAGGTGAGCCATCGTGCGATGGTCAGTGAGAACCGATCAAAGAACTCACAGATGGGACACGTCGCACGATGGCTCTTGACCAGTCTGCCCTCCTCGGGCTTCTTGAAGAACTCAAACTCACTGACGTCTCCGAACGCATCCGTGTCGCGACCGAGAGGCTCTATCAGGAGCTGATCGATGCTGAGGCTGCCGCCTTCATCGGCGCGGCTCCGTTTGAGCGCACCGTCGAGCGTGTCGCACAGCGCAACGGCGGTCGGTCTAAGACGTTGACCACCACGGCGGGTCAGTTGGATCTGCGGATCCCGAAACTTCGTCAGGGCAGTTTCTTTCCGTCGCTGCTGGAACGCAGGCGGCGGGTGGATCAGGCATTGTTCGCGGTAATCATGGAGGCCTATGTCCATGGCGTCTCGACCAGGAAGGTCGATGACCTGGTCCGGGCGCTCGGCGCCGACACGGGCATCTCCAAGTCTGAAGTGTCTCGGATCTGCGCGAACCTCGATGAGGACGTCGCGGCGTTCACCAACAGGCCGCTGAACAGCACGGCGTATCCGTATGTGTTCGTCGACGCGACCTACTGCAAAGCCCGTGTCGGCCGTCGGGTCGTGTCCCAGGCGATCGTGGTCGCAGTCGGCGTCGCTGCCGACGGCCGCCGTGAGGTGCTGGGTTTCGACGTCGGCGACACCGAGTCCGAGCCGTTCTGGACCGACTTCTTCCGGTCCTTGAAGGCGCGTGGCTTGTCCGGGGTCAAGCTGGTGGTCTCCGACGCACATTCGGGTCTGGTGCCGGCGATCGCGGTCGCGTTTCAAGGCTCGTCCTGGCAGCGCTGCCGGGTCCATTTCATGCGCAACGTGCTGGCTAAGGTCCCCAAGGTCGCTGGCCCGATGATCGCCGCGATCGTCCGCACGATCTTCGTCCCCCGCGGCAAGAAGGCCCTGGTCCACGCCCAGTTCGCCGAGGTCGTCGCCATGCTCGAACGCTCCCACCCGCCGGTCGCGGACATGCTCGAGACGGCCCGCGACGATCTGCTCGCGTTCACCGAGTTCCCCTCGGCGCACTGGCAGCAGATCTGGTCGACCAACCCGCTGGAGCGGTTGAACAAGGAGATCAAGCGCCGCACCGACGTCGTCGGCACCTTCCCCAACCCGGCTGCACTGCTGCGCCTCTCCGGGCACGTCTTGATCGAGCAGCACGACGAATGGGACTCAGCCGATCGACTCTACTTCAGCGAGAACTCCATGAAGCTCCTCAACGCCCCGACCGAGGAGGTGACCATCGCCGCCGCGATCGACGCGGCCTGGACTCAAGACCACTGACCCGCACGGTGTCGAGAAACCCCACCACACAGCGGGACGTCACCAACTCGCTGTCAGCGGCCAGCGTGTCGATCTCGTTGTTGAGACGGTCACGACGGGCCAGCACGCCAGCAGCACGTAGTAGTCGTGATCGAAGGTCGAGCGAATCGAACGGCCCGCGACCCCGGTCAGCTGCTCCAGCGCGGGTCCTCGCAGCCACGCATCGTGGGCGACGGTCCACGCCTACCCACCGAAGTAGACGATCCCGTATCGCAGCAACAGCTTGGAGAGCCGGTGACGGGCCCGCATCAGATCGCCACGCGTGTCCTCACGAGCACGGACAAGATCGCGAGCCGCTCCCTGATCCAGCGTCGGGATCGCGACCGAGGTCACCTCATCGAGCCGCAGCAACCGCGCCAGATGGACCCCGTCCCTGGCGTCGGTCTTGACCCGATCTCCGCTAGGTGTAGTTCCCCGGGACGTTGTGAACAGGTGACGTAGCGAAGACCTCCGGGAACGATGTGGGTTACCACACTCACTTCATTCCAACGG
>NZ_MIJB01000004.1 GCF_002174305.1 Aeromicrobium sp. PE09-221
CAACGCGGCCATGGAGAGCTTCTTCGCGCTGCTTCAGAAGAACGTCCTCAACCGCCGCGCGTGGGCTACCCGCGAGGAGCTCCGGATCGCCGTCGTGACCTGGATCGAGAGGACCTACCACCGACGCCGCAGGCAGGCCGCTCTCGGACGATTGACCCCCATCGAGTTCGAGACCATCATGACCACGCCAGCCACTCAGGCTGCGTGACCCAACCTGTCACCCGTTCGTGCAGCAGTCCCACTTGCTCACGGCGGACTGACGGCGCCCGCTGGGGCGAATCTCGGCACCCTCTGCGGCCAGCGCTCTTCTCACCGCCTGCTGGCTCACGCCGAAGCGCAGCCCGACCTCCATCAGCGTCAGTCCACCCGCATACAACTCAACCGCTTCGGCGAGGTGGCACTCATCGAGACCGCGCCGGCGGATCGGGACCGAGCGGCGGACAAGGTGCGCCGCCGCGGTGCGCCGATGAATGCTGTACCGCTCGCCCAGCTCCACGAGTGTCGCGCCCGACTCATACGAAGCCACCAGCTCGTCCACCTGTGCCGGGCTCAGAAAGGTTTGAGTCATCCCAACTGCACGCACCATCCGGCCCCGCTCGTCCACTACAGACGGCTCCAGCGGCCTCCGGTCCCGCCGGTAAGTGCCCCGCGACCGGCGAGAAGCCACGGTATTAAAGGCCGGGCAGGGGTTCTCGAACTCTCTACGGAGGTCCACAATTGAAGACTTACCAGAACACCTGGCATCGACAGAAGTCGGTGTCGGGCGAGGGGCGGCGAAGGCCTCGGCGAGCTGATCGTCACCCTGATGTGCATCCGGCCCGGTGAACGGGCCGGATGCCCGTTCTGAGCAGGAGACGAGACGGCCTCTGAGGTGAGAGGTGAGCTCGCCGGACAGCTTTCAGTCTTCGTGCGAGGGCTCACTCCCACACGATGAAGGCATCATGTCGATAGTAGAAGTCCAACGCGTCTAAGAGTTGGTCAATGGACGAGGACGTACTCGAATCCGAGCGCAGCCGCCGCTGCCGGGATGTCTGAATCCTCTTCCACATCATCGAATGCACGGCGTGGACTCGCGTAGAGTGCGTGACCCCATGGGAAACGCCCTGGATCGCGCAGCACCTCGCCGAGTGAGGACTGAGTCAGACTGGCCACACATCGAAGCATTGCACTCCGGATGCTCCAACCACCGCGTGGGCGGCACTGTGCGCGGAGCAGGTGTGCCCCGGCCCTGCGTCGCTCAGGCCAACTGTCGCGAGGCCTCTTCACCCCTGAGCGTCCTGGCGCAGCCGCGACGCGACGCCGAGGGACAGTACCGCGGCCACGACCATGTACAGCGCGATCGCCCATGAGCCGCCGAACATATCCAACAGCTCGAGGTAGATCATGGGGACGAACGCCGAACCGGCCAGCGTGCCGAGCCCGAGCGCGAGGGACATGCCCGTGTAACGGACGTGCACGTCGAAGGCCGAGGCATAGAGGATGCCCAGCGTGCCGTACGTGGCGCAGAATCCGACTGTGGCGAGGAGATAGCCCAGGAAGGCCAGCACGAGACTCCCCGAATCGATCAGCCAGAAGGCAGGGAACGCCGTCACACCAACCACCACCGATCCGATGCAGAACACCGTGCGCGCGCTGACGCGGTCAGCCAGGGCTCCCGCCAGTGGCAGTCCCGCCAGCGCGACGACCGAACACAGCGTGGCGATCGTCAGCATCTCACCGCGGCTGTGACCGATGTACTCCGTGCCGTAGGTGAGGCTGAACGTGAACAGCATGTAGAAGACCGCACCGACCACGGCGAAGCTCAAGGCGGCGAGGACGACGTGCAGCGAGTGCGTCCGGAGTGTCTCCACGATCGGAACACGCGCCTCGCGCCCCTCAGCCTGCATCTCCCTGAACGCCGGCGTCTCGGAGATCTTGAGGCGGATGACCAAACCGATCAGGACGAGGACGGCGCTCGCCAGGAAGGGCAGTCGCCAGCCCCACGACGAGAACGCCTCGTCGGTGAGTTGGTTGAGCCCGAGGTAGGCGAGGGTAGCCAAGCTCAGGCCGGACGCCAGTCCGATCTGGGGAATGCTGGCGTACAGACCGCGGCGCTCTGCAGGGGCGTGCTCGGCGACGATCAGCACGGCTCCGCCCCACTCGCCGCCGAGGGCGAAACCCTGGATGAAGCGCAGCGTCATCAGGATGAGAGGCGCGGCGACACCGATCGACTCATAGGTGGGGAGCGCACCGATAGCGAAGGTGGCGGCGCCCATCGTGACGAGCGAGCTCACCAGCATCGTCTTGCGACCGATGCGGTCCCCGAAGTGGCCGAAGACGATCGATCCGAGCGGACGCCCTATGTAACCGACGGCGATACCGCCGAAGGACAGGATCGTCCCGACAAGCGGGTCGAACTGGGGGAAGAACAGCGCGTTGAAGACCAGTGCGGCGGCCGTCGTGTACGCGAAGAAATCGAACCACTCGACCGTGGTTCCGATGAGACTCGATGTAGCGATCGTCCTGATACCCGGCTCGGCCGTGGAATCTTCGCTCTGACGAGGGCTGGGCTGGGTGGTCGACGTCATGGATCTCCTCGAGGTGGGATGTATGACCGTGGTCACAGCCGAGCGTCGCAGCGGCGCGCGTGCCGAGCCATGTGTCACCGGTCCACAAACGGGACGGGCGCGATGGTCGTACGGAGGGGGTCGGGTACCGCTGTCATGCATCCGGGCATCCCACCGATCCGTCGCCCGCGCGTGGTCGACAGTGATGTCGATCGCCCTTCGCGCCTCATCCCCTGTGCGGGCAGCACGGGTACACGTGCCCGATTGCGGCCACCTGCCCATGGTGAGTGATCGGTACGGTTGCCTAGCGTCATGGATGTGAGGTGGCACACGCCGACCTCGGGCCGCATCCGCGGCCACCTGCGAACGACCCAGGAGTACCCATGACCCTTCACGTGGGCATCGACGTCGGCGGCACCTTCACCGACGCAGTGGCCCTGTCCGACGGACGCGCCTTCCGTGCCAAGGCATTCTCGACCAAGGACGTGACGACGGGCATCCTCGCCGCGCTCGACGTCCTACGCGAGCGCATCGGCCGGACGCAGGACGACTTCATCGCCTCCATCGACCGGTTCGTGCTCGGCAACACGATCGTGACCAATGCCGTCGACGAGCAGAAGTACGCCCCCGTGGCCCTGCTGACCACGACGGGCTTCCGGGACACCCTGCGCATCGCACGGTCGGCCCGCACCGACGAACGCGATCCCCACGCCATGGGTCCGCCGCAGGAAGTGGTGGAGCGTCGCCGGATCCTCGAGGTCGACGAACGCGTCGACGCCCGTGGGACGGTACTCGTGCCACTAGCGCAGGAGCAGATCAAACTCGCGGTCGACGAGGCGATCGCCACCGGAGCCGAGGCGATCGCCGTATGCCTGCTGTGGTCGTTCCGCAACCCGGCCCACGAGGAGGCGATCGGCCGCTACCTCGACGCCAACCACCCCGACCTCCCGTACACGCTGTCGAGCAGCCTGACACCGGTCTACCGGGAGTACGAGCGCATGGTGACGACAGCGCTCGACGCCGCGGTCAAGCCCCTCGTCGCCACCCACTTCCACGAGCTCGCCGCGCGGCTCGCAGAGGCCGGACTACGCACCCCGGTGCAGATCATGCAGGTCCACGGGGGGTTCCTCTCCGTCGAGGAGACGTCGAAGGCACCGATCTCGATGTTCAACTCCGGACCCGTCGGCGGCGTGACGGGGGCGCGTCTGCTCGGCGAGCAGCTCGGCCGGACCCGCGTTCTGACCGCGGACATGGGCGGGACGAGCCTCGATGCCGCCGCGATCATGGAGGGTGAGTTCCGGGTACTCCCCCGAGCCGAGGTGGGCGGTTTGCCGACGAGCCTGACCGCCGTGGACATCGAGACCATCGGTGCCGGTGGCGGCAGCCTGGCCTGGGTGGACGGACGCGGTTTGATGCGCGTCGGGCCGCACAGCGCCGGCTCCACGCCCGGTCCCGCCTGTTACGGCGCGGGTGGAGAACGCCCCGCAGTCACCGACGCCGCGCTGGCGCTCGGGCTCATCAACCCCGACTACTACCTCGGGGGGACCGTCTCCCTCTACCCCGACATCGCCAGGGAGGCCCTCCGCGCGCATGTCGCGGAGCCGCTCGGCATCGACGTCGAGGAGGCGGCCCAGGGTGTCTACCGGCTGGCGACGTCCCAGATGTCCAACGCCCTGCGCAAGATCACCGTCAACCGCGGCCACGACCCTCGCGAGTTCACCCTGGTCGGCTTCGGTGGAGCCTGTGGGCTGTTCGCCGCGGCCATCGCACGCGAGGCCGGCGTACGGGAGGTCGTCATCCCGCGCAATGCCGCCGTCTTCTCCGCCTACGGCCTGATGCACGCCGACTCGGTGTACTCCGCCGTCCGCACCAGCCCATGGACCATGAGCGACGCCGCTAGCGCCCTCGAGGTCGAGTTCGCTCAGCTCGAGGCCCGGGCAAACGAGTGGTTCGAGGCCGAGGGCATCGCGCCGTCGCATCGCGAGCTCCACCGCGAGGCGGACATGAAGTTCGTCGGCCAGATCTTCGAGGTGACCACGTCGTTGCCCCCCGGCCCGTTCACCGAGGAGGACAAGGCCGAGCTGCGCCGACGCTTCATCCGGGACTACGAGGAGGAGTTCGGCTCGGGGACGGCATGGACCGAGACCGAGGTGCTGCTGGTCAACACACGGGTCCGGGCAGTCGGCCGCAGCGAGATCCAGGACGTGCAGACCATCATCGCCGAGGATCGTGCGGACCGGGGGAGCCACCGCCGGGAGGTGGTCGAGCCGTATGGGACGCGAGTAGAGGTCGACGTCCACCGTGACTTCGCGCAGATCGGCCGTGCCGAGGGCCCGTGCCTTCTCGAGGAGCCCGACACCACCATCTACGTCCCGTCCGGCGCCGTCGTCGAACTGACCCCGCAGGGGCACTTCGCCCTACGCCTCGACGCCGCCCTCTGAGACCAGGAGCCCACTATGACCAGTACCCACCAGCTGCCTGCCGGTGTCGACCCCGTCCGTCTCGAGGTCATCCGGATGCGCCTCGACTCCATCGTGGAGGAGATGGGGATCGCGATGATCCGATCCTCAGGGTCGCCCGTCATCACCGAGGCAGGCGACTTCAACACCGCGCTCTTCGATCCCGAGGGCAAGATCTATGCCTACTCCGACTACGTCCAGTTCCACATCGGCTCGGGCAGCGTGGCCGTCGAGGAGCTCGTCAAGGCGATCGAGGGCGAGCCGCTGCACCCAGGTGATGCCTTCATCAGCAACGATCCCCACACATCCGGGGCGAGCCATCCACCGGACACCAACATCATCTCGCCGATCTTTCACGGCGAGGAGCTCATCGGGTGGGCCCAGTCGCAGGCACACCTCGTCGACGTCGGTGGCATGACGCCCGGTGGGTTCGCCCCGGGCGCGTACGACTGCTACAGCGAGGCGCTGCGGCTGCCACCGGGAGTCAAGATCTTCGACCGCGGCGAGCCGGTCGAATGGGTTCGACGTCTCGTCCTCAACAACGTCCGCGTGCCGGCGCTGTTCTGGAACGACGTCCGCTCGCTCATCGCCAGCAACACGACCGGCATCCGCCGCCTGCTCGACACGATCGAGGAGTTCGGCATCGAGGACTTCCGCGAGTACACGCGGCTGAGCTTCGAGCTCGCGGAGAACGTCGTCCGTTCGCGTATCACGGCCATCCCAGACGGCACCTACCGCGCCGAGGAGTGGACCGAGCACAACGGACACGTCGACGACCTGTTCAAGGTGGCCTGCACGATGACGAAGGCGGCCGGGCAGATCACCTTCGATTTCTCCGGCTCCAGCGACCAGACCGACGGCTTCGTCAACTGCAGCTACGGCGCCCTCGTCGGCAGCGTGGCGTCGGCAGTCGTGCCGATCCTCGCCTGGGACGTGCCCTTTAACGAGGGCGTCATGACGGCCTTCGACGTCCAGGCGCCGTCGGGCTCCATCGTCAACCCCGTCCCCCCGGCGCCGATCAGCAACGGACATCTGACGACCGGTGCACGGGTCAGCCGGGTGGTCACCAAGCTGCTCAACGAGGCGTGCGGACGCAGCGACGACGAACAGGTGCGCTCGCGGGCCCAGGGCGTGTGGGCCGACTCGTGGACCGGTGGCATCTCGGCCGGCACGAGCGACGAGGGCGAGTACTTCGTGCTGTTCAACATGGACGGCGGCGGCATGGGCGCCGGCGCGCAACCGAATCGCGACGGGCTCGACTGCGCCGGGATGATGACGCAGGTCAACAACCTGCTCCCGGACGTCGAGATGAACGAGATGCTCTACCCGGTCCTGTACCTGTGGAAGCAGCTCAATGTCGAGAGCGCGGGCCACGGTGCGCACCGTGGCGGGCTCGGGCTGCAGTTCGCCTGGACCCTGCACGGCGCGCAACAGGTGGTGCAGACGGTCTTCGCGCCCAGCGCGTCAGTCGTCGCCGACGGCTACGCCGGTGGCCTGCCAGGCGGCGGGAGCGGGCACCGGGTGTTGCGCTCGACGAACGTCCAGAGGCTCATGGGCAGCGGATCGTCACCCCGTGCGGACCGGCTCGCCAGCGAGGCCGAGGAGCTTCTCGAGGTGAACCAACAGTCCGTGCCGATCGCTGTCGGCGACGTGTTCGAGCAGTGGATCGCCGGCGGTGGCGGCTACGGCGATCCACTGCTGCGTGATCCGGAGGCCGTCCGCGCCGACGTGTCCGACGGATACGTATCCGCGGAGGTCGCGGAGAACGTCTACGGTGTCGCCCTCGACGGCGATCCCCGGAGCGGTGTCGCGGTGAACCTGAAGGCGACACGGGAGCTTCGACGCACCCTGCGAGCGGAGCGCGTGAAGGGTGGCGACGGCTTGCTGGACGTCCCGGACCCCGCCAGAGCCACCGCTGCTAGCCCTGGTCCCGGTACCGCCGACGCTTCGCGGCCACGGCGTGACGCCTCCGGCTGGTTCTGCCCGGCCTCCGGTGCTCGACTGGGCACCGCGGATTCCTGGGAGGCCGCCGCCCACCGGGTGGTCCGGCCGGCCGCCGAGCGACTCGCGGAGTTCGGCGTGCGCGCCCGCACTCGAGACGACGACTCCGCGGAGGTCCTGCTCGAGGAGCTGTACAGTCCGGCGTGCGGGACCCTGCTCGCCGCGCGGATCGTCGTCGGACAGGAGGGAGGCTCGGATGCGTGAACTCGACGATCTGCTGGACGCGCTGCGCGACCAAGGAACCGGACCGGGCGCCTTGGACGGGGTCGTCGTCCTGGACATCACCCGTGTGGTCGCCGGACCGTTCTGCTCCATGGTCCTGGCCGACCTGGGCGCGACGGTCGTGAAGATCGAGCATCCAGATGACCCGGACTACACGCGCGAGTTCCCACCGCACCTCGATGTCCCCGACGGCGAGGATCCGGTGAGTGGGTTCTTCGCGCAGTACAACCGCAACAAGCTCGGCCTCACGCTCAATCTGGGCCACGAGGAAGGCCGACGGGTGTTGAAGTCGCTGGCGGCTCGCGCCGACGTCCTGGTCGAGAACTTCCGCGCCGGCACGATGGACAAGCTGGGGATCGGCTGGGACGTGCTGCGCGAGGTGAATCCACGCCTGGTCTACACGGCGTTGTCCGGGTACGGCCAGACCGGGCCCTACCGCCGCCGGCCCGCCTACGACAACAGCGCCCAGGCCACAGGGGGACTGTGGTCGATGAACGGCGAGCAGGGCCGGCCCCCGGTCCGTGTCGGCACCATCATCGGCGACCTCTCGGCCAGCCTGTACGGCGTCATCGGGACCCTCGCGGCGCTCCGACACGCCGAGGCCTCCGGGCGGGGGCAGTTGGTGGATATCTCCCAGCAGGACTCGGTGCTCAGCCTCACCGAGAACGCGGTGGTCTCGTACACCGTAGACGGCAAGGTACCGGAGCCGATGGGCAATCAGCATCCGTTCGTCCGTCCCTACGAGCTCTTCCCGTGCCGCGACGGCTACGTCTTCTTCGGCGGGTACACAGACAAGTTCTGGCGGATCAGCTGTGAGCTGTTCGGCACGCCCGAGGTCGTCGAGAACGAGTCGATCGACACGATGGCCAAACGTTTCGTCCCGGAGGTCTACGAGTCCATAGTGCGACCCATCGTGAACAGCTGGTTCGAACACCGCACGAAGGCCGAACTCGAGGAACTCGCCGACGACCTCGTGCCTCTGAGCGCGGTGAAGGACATCGCCGAGGCCGTGGCCGACCCGCAGATCGCCGCCCGGGAGATGGTGGTCGATGTCGACTATCCCGGCCACGGACCACTGCGAATGTTCGGCAACCCCGTCCGGTTGAGCGCCACCCCCGCGCGACCGGTCGCCCGGGCACCGCGCCTGAGCGAGCACACGACCGAGATCCTCAGCCGGATCGCCGGGCTCGACCAGGAGACGATCGACAAGCTTCGCGCCGACGGGACGATCCGATGAGTGAGTGCCAGCGAGCGGCCGGCGGGCTCATCGTCGCGTCACCGGCGTACTGCTCGTCTTTGCCTGCGGGGATGGCGCGATGAGCGGCGGCATACGGCTTGACCGTGACGGTGGCGTCGCGGTCATCACGATCGATCGTCCTGGCAAGCTCAACGCGCTTACCCTCGCCATGTACGACGAGCTGGCCGCCGCATTCGAGGAGGTACGAACCGACGCGGCCGTCGGTGCCGCGGTGCTGACCGGACGCGGGGACCGTGCGTTCTGCGTCGGGGCGGACCTCACCGAGTCGATCCCCGCCCTGGCCGAGGGCCGCTTCGACATCTCCCGCTGGGATGGGGCGCACCAGAAACACACCAGGCTCCACAAACCGGTGATCGCGGCGGTCAACGGGATGTGCCTTGGGGGTGGGTTCGAGATCATGCTGTCGACGGACCTGCGTCTCGCCTCCGAGCACGCGACCTTCGGTCTGCCTGAGCCCTCGGTGGGTGTGGTGCCCGCAGGCGGCACGCTGGCCAGGCTGACCCGACAGGTGCCCTACGCCTGGGCCATGGAGCTACTGCTCACCGGTGACCCGATCGACGCCTCGACAGCGGCACAGCGCGGACTGCTGAATCGGGTGGTCCCGCATGGTGAGCTCCTCGACCAGGCGCTGCGCTGGGCACACAGGCTCCTGGAGCACAGCGGCACCGCGTTGGAGGTGATCAAATCCTCGGTCCTGCACCTGGGCGACATGCCCTTGGAGGCTGCGTTCCACGCGGAGGCGCTCTACGGACAGAAGGCCTTCGACAGTGAGGACTCCCGCGAGGGTCTGGCAGCGTTCGCCGAACGACGCCGCCCCGTTTTCCCGAGCCGCCGCCCAGCCGAAGCAGATTCCTCGGCCTCGGGGCGCGAAGGGTGAGAATATGTTCATGACCACCGAGCCCGCCAGCGCCCACGCCGCAGGCGACGGGCAGCTCTCGGTCGACGCGGTCCTGACGTTGCTGCAGGCGGCAGCCGCCGACCGTCCCGCCGACGACCTCGACCAGGTGTTACGGCAGGAAGGACTGGATGGCGGACGGCGCGAGGAGATCGTCCGCGTGGTCCGCCGGATCCAGGGTTCGTACGCCCATCTGCAGCGCAGGACTCAGGAGCTGGCCGCTCTGTTCTCCACCGCTCGCGAGCTGGTCCAGTTGCACGATGTGGACACCGTCCTGCAACGGCTTGTCGAACGCGCCCACGATCTCATCGGCACCGACGTCACCTACCTCTCGGAGACGACGGACGCCTCCGGCGGGATGGCGGTCCGGCACTCGGTCGGCACCGTCTCGGAGCCGTTCCGCAACTTGTTCGTCCCCGCCGGGAAGGGTCTGGCGAGCAAGGTCGTCGAGGCTCGCGCGCCCGTGTGGGTCTCGCGCTATGTGGACATGAGTGAGGCGCCGAGGGACCCCGGGATCGACGCGGCGGTGGCCGCGGAAGGTCTCGTCTCCTTCCTCGGCGTGCCGCTCGTCGTCGGTGACGAGGTGTTGGGCGCGTTGTTCGCGTGCAACCGTTTCAGCCACGACTTCACACCGGACCAGATCATCTTGCTGTCGGCTTTCGCCGATCACGCGGCCTCCGTCCTCAACTCCGCCCGCCTACTGCGACGCAGCCACGAGGCGGCCGAGCGTGCCGAACAGGCGTACGCCGAACTGGAAGATCACGTCGCCAGCGTCGAACGCGCCTCGGTGGTGCACGAGCGACTCACGTCGGTCGTGGTCTCCGGTGGAGGGATCGCCGACGTCGCTGCCGCGCTCGCCGGGGCGCTCGAACGACCGGTGGTGGTCCTCGATGCCCGTCTCCGGCACTTGGCCGGGCACCCGGCGGAACGACCGGCGACGCCCATCGGTCCCTCTCTGGGCGACGCGATCGCTCGCAGCCGGCGTACCGGACGGTGCGTTGACCTCGACGACACCGGCGCGTGGACCGTCGTGGCGCTGACGGGCACGGAGTCCTTGCTGGGAGCGATCGCCGCATCCGCCGGAGCTGAGACCTTCGGTCCGGTGGAACGCAGGATGCTCGAGCGTGCTGCGCACATCGCCTCGCTGTTGTCGCTCCAGCGTGATGCCGTCGAGGCAGCGGCCGCGGAGCGACACTCCCGGGTGTTGAGTGCGCTCTTGGACGGAAGCGACCCGCATGCAGCCGATCCCACCGGGGAGCTACGGACACTCGCCGGTGAGATCGGGTCGGCGGCCGTCGTGCAGGTGCCGGACGGTGAGTCGGCCACGCTTCTGCACCACGTCGTCGACCTCGTGGGGCAGGACGGCATCTTCACCTTCCGTGGGCGACACCTCGTCGTCGCCTGGGTAGGGGAGGACCCGCACGCTCGCACCGAGACTCTGCGCGAGTCACTGGAGGCACTGCTCAGGCGGCCGGTGGTGGCGGTGACAGCGCCCGCTCCGACATCACCGAGTGATCTGGCCAGGGCCGTCGCGACAGCGCAGAACGCCCTTTCGGTCCTACCGTCCCTGGACGTGAGTGGTGTGACGGTGAGCGCCGATGCCTACGCCCCCTACGTGGGGTTGTTCTCCGACGAGCCCGGCGCGGCCGCCCGATTCGTCGACGCGATGCTCGGACCGGTCATCGACTGGGACAGCCGTCGGCACACCGACCTGGTCCGGACGCTCGCGGCGTACTTCGCGCACGGTGAGAGCGGCAGTGCGGCGGCACGCGTGCTGCACGTGCACAAGAACACCGTCCAGCAACGACTCGAACGCGTGGTGACGCTCACGGACGGCCGATGGTCGGACGCCGAATTCCGCTTCCGTCTGCACGCGGCCGTCCGGCTGCACGGACTGCGGGGCTCCGCCGTCCGGGAGCCTTGACCGGGGTGCGTCCGGCCCATGGCAGCCGGATCAGACATGTGGATCCGACATATACCGCACGGTCCGCATGCTGAATAGCGTCGTGGCTAATCCCGCCCACGTCGGGCGCGAGACCCACGCGAAAGGACCGACCTCTATGATCAACAGCCGAGTACCCGGCTTCCGCAACCTCACTACCGGCGAGCGCCGCGACACCATCGCTGCACAGCCGGCTATCGGGCCCGAGGCACTGACGGTACTCGACCCGGACGCCGGGCTCACCCTCGAGCAGGCCGATCACATGGTCGAGAATGCGGTCGGTGTGATGGGGATCCCGGTCGGGATTGCCACGAACTTCACGGTCAACGGTCGCGACCTCTTCGTCCCGATGGCCACGGAGGAGCCCTCGGTCATCGCGGCAGCCAGCAATGTGGCGCGCATGGCGAGGGGCAACGGTGGGTTCACCACCTCGCGCAGCACCCCGCTCATGCAGGCACAGGTCCAGCTGCTCGATGTCGTGGACCCACAGGCCGCACGGCTCCGCCTGCTGGAGGCGGGCCCCGAAATCGTTGAGCTCGCCAACGCGCAGGACCCGCGCTTGGTCGAGATCGGGGGTGGCGTGCGGGAGGTACTCGTCCGACTTGTTCCCAGCTCACGTCAGACCTATGTCGTGCTTCACCTCGTCGTCGACGTCCGCGATGCGATGGGCGCCAACGCCGTCAACACGATGGCGGAGGCCGTCGCGCCCCGGGTCGCAGAGATCGCGGGCGGTCGCAGCCTGCTGCGCATCCTCACCAACAAGGCCGACTTGCGGCTGACGCGCGTCAGGGCCGTCTTCGACGCGGGGCAGCTCGGGGGCGCGCAGGTCGTCGACGACATGGTCGACGCCGCCGAGCTGGCCGTGGTCGATCCGTACCGGGCGGCGACGCACAACAAGGGCATCATGAACGGGATCACGGCCGTGGTCCTCGCGACGGGCAACGACACCCGTGCGGTCGAGGCGGGCGCACACTCGCACGCCGTCGGGCCGGACGGACGCTACACCTCGATGTCGCACTTCGAGAAGGACCGCGACGGCAACCTCGTCGGGACGATGGAGCTGCCCATGCCCGTCGGACTGGTCGGCGGTGCGACACGGGTGCACCCCGTCGCCCAGGCGAACGTCGCTCTGCTCGGCGTGCAGAGCGCGGCGGAGTTGGCCGATGTCATCATGGCCGTCGGGCTCGCGCAGAACACCGGTGCGCTGAGGGCGCTGGCCTCGGAGGGTATCCAGCGTGGTCACATGTCGCTGCATGCGCGCAATGTCGCCGTGACGGCGGGCGCCACGGTCGACGAGATCGACTCGGTGGTCGCCCGGATGATTGCGGATCGTGCCGTGCGCGTTGAGGCAGCGGAGGCCTTCCTCGCTGAGCTACGCTCCGGTGCCGGGCAGTGACCGCGTCCAGACCGGCCGTCTACCCCGAGGCTGACCTCCCATCAGCGGTGACTGTGTATGAAGTCGGCCCGCGCGATGGTCTACAGGCCGAGTCCGAGGTCGTGCCGACACATCGCAAGATCCACTTCATCCGTGAACTCCGGGCAGCCGGTCTGGGGATCGTGGAGGCTACGAGCTTCGTGTCCCCCAGGTGGGTGCCCCAGCTGGCCGACGCCCGTGACGTGCTGTGCGGGCTCGACGAGCTGGATCGGCACCCCGTGCTCGTGCCGAACCATCGAGGCTTGGAGCTGGCGATCGACGCTGGCGCGACGAGCATCGCCGTGTTCGTGAGTGCGACGCAGGAGTTCGCCCGTCGGAACCTGAACGCGACGCGAGAGCTCGCACTGCAGCGTGCCACCGAGGTCGTCGAGGAGGCGGTGGCACGCTCCATGCGCGTCCGGGGTTACGTGTCGATGTGCTTCGGCGACCCCTGGGAGGGACGGGTCGACGTCACCGCGGTGGCTGAGGTTTCCCGCGCTCTCGTCGACGCCGGCTGTGCCCAGGTGAGCCTGGGCGATACGATCGGGGTGGGAACTGCGGGTCACGTGACGAGCCTCGTGCGCGCTCATGAGCGCGTGGGCGTGGGGATCGACCGTCTCGCCCTGCACTTCCACGACACCTATGGTCAAGCCCTAGCGAATGTCTACGCGGGCCTGCGCGCTGGCATCACGTGTTTCGACAGCAGCGCCGGTGGAATCGGCGGTTGCCCCTTCGCTGGCAGCGCGACCGGCAACCTCGCCACGGAGGATCTGCTGTGGATGCTCGAGGGTCTGGGCATCGAGACCGGGGTGGACCTCGACGCCGTCGTGCGCGCCGGACGATCCATGACGGACCTGCTCGGTCGGCCGAGTTCTCGGGTCGGGACGGCGCTCGGGTCAGTCGCCTCCTGAGCGCTGGTTGCTCTCTTCCATCATCTGGACTCAAGCCTCGCTGAGGTTTGTGATGATGAGACCGGACGCCGCCGGCATCTCCTGGCTCACGGTTCGTCGACGAAATCTTCGTACACGCCGAGTAGACCTATCTCCTGCGGAACTGCCGGAGGCGAACATCGGTCTCGCCCGGGAGATCGACAGCGTCAGTGCCGAGGCCGGGGGCGCCGGGAATAGGCTGTCGATGCGAGACCGCTCTCGCCCGTCGACCCCCAGGAGGACCCATGGCCCTGCCCGATATCCTGCGCCGCCCGCTGACGCTCCCGGTCGTCGCCTCCCCGATGTTCATCGCCTCGGGGCCCGAGCTCGTGAGCGCTCAGTGCCGGGCCGGTGTGATCGGGGCGTTCCCCGCGCTCAACGCCCGCCCGGCCAGCTTGCTGGACGAGTGGCTGCACCAGATCAGCGAGTCGAATGCGAAGTTCTCCGCCGCGCACCCTGAGCGGCCTGCCGCGCCCTTCGCCGTCAACCAGATCGTCCACCGCTCCAACAACCGCCTCGACGAGGACATGGCGACGATCGTCGAGCACGAGGTGCCGATCGTCATCACCTCGCTCGGCGCGCGCGAAGAGGTCAATGAGGCCGTCCACTCCTATGGCGGCATCGTGCTGCACGACATCATCAACGATCGCTTCGCTCGGAAGGCGATCGAGAAGGGTGCCGACGGCGTGATCGCCGTGGCCGCCGGCGCCGGTGGCCACGCCGGGACTCAGTCGCCCTTCGCCCTCGTTCAAGAGATCCGCTCCTGGTTCGACGGCCCGCTTCTGCTCTCCGGAGCGATAGCCCACGGCCGCTCCGTCCTCGCGGCCCTCGCCGCGGGCGCTGACTTCGCCTACGTCGGCTCGGCCTTCCTCGCCACCCTCGAGGCCAATGTCGTCGACGACTACAAACAGATGATCGTCGAGTCCAGCGCCGCGGACATCGTCTATTCGAACCTGTTCACCGGCGTGCACGGGAACTATCTGCGCGGCAGCATCACCGCCGCCGGACTCGATCCCGACGATCTCGCGACCTCCGATCCCTCGGCGATGAGCTTCGGCTCGGGCGACAGCTCCTCGTCATCCAAGGCGTGGCGCGACATCTGGGGCTCAGGCCAGGGCATCGGCAGCGTCGACACCGTCGTGAGCGTCGACGAACTGGTGAGCCGGCTGGCCC
Organism: Aeromicrobium sp. PE09-221; assembly: GCF_002174305.1. Lineage (GTDB taxonomy): Bacteria > Actinomycetota > Actinomycetes > Propionibacteriales > Nocardioidaceae > Aeromicrobium. Next base: position 14,840 of record NZ_MIJB01000004.1, read on the forward strand.
GCGAATACTCCGATGCGCGCGAGGCCCTCGACGCCCGCCTCCGCGCCCTCACCCCCTGACCCGAATCCGCGTGGAGAACGCGTTGAGTGTGACACTCAGCGCGTTCTCCACGCATTCGACCGCTCCTCGGCTTGCGTCGGGGCAGGGCTCTGCCAGAGTGGGAGTGCATAAGTTGTGAACAACTTTCGCGCCCCGCGGCCGGCCACCCCGCCGCCGGCGTGAGCGGCAGTTCCCGGGCCCCTACCCGCTGGGACCTGCCACCACTGGAGAGGAGACACCATGCCCACCCCGCGCTACACGATTCCCGGACTCACCCTCGCCGAAGGCGAGAAGGTCGCCGCGATCCTGCAGGATCGCCTGAACGCGCTCAATGACCTCGCGCTCACCCTCAAACACGTCCACTGGAATGTGGTCGGGCCCCACTTCATCGCCGTGCACGAGATGATCGACCCTCATGTCGTGGAGGTCCGCGATGCGGTCGACGAGACCGCCGAGCGCATCGCCACCCTGGGCGTCGCCCCCAAGGGCACCCCGTCGGCCATCGTCGAAGGACGGACATGGAACGACTACTCCCTGGGCCGCGCCACCACCAATGAGCACCTGGGAGCCCTCGACGAGGTCTACATCGGGATCATCGAAGGTCACCGCAAGGCCCAGGCCGCAGTGGCCGATATCGACCCGATGACCGAGGACATGATCATCGCGCAGACTCAACAGCTCGAGCTGTTCCACTGGTTCATCCGTGCCCACTTGGAGAACTCGGGCGGCCAGCTGTCGACCGCCGACGCCACCACCGAGGAAGCTGCGGCGGCGGCCGCTTCCGACGGCGCCAAGGAAGGGTGATGCTATGAACCATCAGCATCTGGACACGCTGCGCACGGCGCTCACCACGAGCCGGGACCAGCTCACCGCCGAATTGGCGTCGTTGCAGCAGCTGTCCGTGGTCGCCTCGACCGAGGGCCGCGACCTGGTCGACGAGGTCGATCGCGCGTCCGCGGCGGAGTCGATGGCCGAGAACAACAGCCGCGCCGAGCAGATCCAGCTGCTGCTGGAGAACACCGACCGTGCCCTGGAGCTCATGAGCACCGAGGGCTACGGCCAGTGCCGGGACTGCAGCGAGAGCATCCCGATCGAGCGACTCCAGGCGCTTCCCCGGGCGACTCGCTGCGTTCCCTGCGCGACCCGCCTCGCCGCCTGATGCGCATCGCGGGACCTCTCCGGGGCCACGACCTCCGCCCGAAGGTCGTGGCCCCGGCGGTCCCCGAAACATCGCTCGGCGCCCGTGTCGGCCCTCGTGCTTCCGCGGTCGGCATCCGCGAGCGGACGCCTCCGATAGGACGACGAAGAGCCCGGGACGAACAGTGTTCGTCCCGGGCTCTTCGTCATCGCGGGTGACCCGCGACCCCTCAGGCCGCGGCCTCCCTGGCCGAACGTCCCGCCAGCATCTCCTCGCGCTCTCGCACGGTCATGCCGCCCCAGACGCCATAGGGCTCGCGGACTGACAACGCGTGCTGCAGGCAGGCGTCCACCACCGGGCATCGCGCGCAGTAGGACTTCGCGACCGCCTCCCGGGCGTCGCGCTTGGCTCCCCTCTCGCGCTCGGGCGAGAAGAACTGCTCGACATCCACATCTCGGCATGCGCCCTCGTACTGCCAGTCGTAGGACTCCTGGATCGGCATCGGGAGTCGAGTCAGGTTCGCCATGGGGAGCTCCTTGGTACGTCTCGGGTGCGGAGAATGAGCGTGCTGTGAAGAAGTTGTTCAAAACCTACTCATACCTGAACACATTCGCAAATCACTTCTTCACGCGCCATCCCCGTATGGCCGCGAAAGCCGACCCATGAATACTGACTTAACAGCAAAAAAGACCAGTCCATGATGTGGGATGGCGACCTGGATTGCCGCAGTCACCACGAGTCAAAACTTGTTCACTCCGCCGACGAAACCGCTCAATCCGTCGCTCGGGCGAACTCCACGGCCCTGTCGAGGAGCGACGCCGCAGCGGCCTCGTCGTAGTCGGACAGGCTGCTGTCGGCGAAGAGGTGATCGCTGCCCGGATACAGGAACAGCTCCGCCTCCCGAGCCTGACCGACCAGCTCGCGCGCCGCCTCGAGATCGGCCCTGATGAACTCGGGATCGTTGTTCATCGCATGGATCTGCACCGGGACATCCTCGGGCCACCGGTCACCGAACTCCGTGACCGGAGCGCAGGCGCATATCAGCAACGCACCACGCGCTCCGGGTCGCGTCTGGGCAAGCAGCTGCGCCGGCAGAACGCCGAGAGAGAAGCCGGCATAGACCAGTTCCCCGGGCAGTTCCTGGACGGCGGCGACCCCTCGGGCGATCACCTCGGCGAAGCCGGTCTGCTGGACATAGGTCGAGCCGGCATCGAGCGAATCGAAGCACCGCCCCTCGAAGAGATCCGGCACGTGCACCAGGTGGCCCGCTTCTCGAAGGCTCTCGGCGAAGGACTCGATACCGGGAGTCAGTCCCTGGACGTGGTGGAAGACGACGAGCTCGGCCATGTCTTCACGGTAGGGCCGCCCGGCGCGTGCCGCAGATCACCCGCCCGCCGCGGCCGGCGCTGCGTCGCCCATCTCATCGATGGTCCGTCGGGCCGCTTCGAGGAAACGGCCCACCACCGCGATCTCCTCATCGCTAAAATCGACCATCATCTCCATCATCGCCTCCGCGAGCGGGAGGAACATGGAGCGCGCCTCGGCTCCGGCGGATGCCGTCATGGTGACGTTGACCCGACGGCGGTCATCGACGGCGTGCACCCGATCGACATGCCCCGCTCGCTCGAGACGATCGAGCAGCGTCGTCGTCGCGGAGGGGCTGAGTGACAACGCTCGCGCGATCTCCGAAGGGCTCATGGCGGTCCCTTCCGCCTCTTCGAGCGCATGCAGGGCCTGCAGATCTGAGCGGTGCAAGCCCCTGGCCGACCCCTCGCGATCGATGAATCGCAGTGCCGCGGCGGACAGGCCCTGTACTCCTCGCACGACCTCGTAGCGGGCCTGGGCGGACGCGTCATTGTGCGGATTCACGGTCAGCAGTCTACTCTTTCTATCGTGGAACATTTCGACCAGCGAAATAAAACCTTCCCCCTGGCCCACCTCGTGGGCCGGAGACGTTCGCTCACGGTGCTACTCATCGGGCTCATCACCGCCGGTGCCATCATGGCATTCGCACCGGATCCGACCACAGGATCCGAGGCCGGGTCCAATCTCCCGGACGATGCCGAGTCGGCGCTAGCCGAGGAAGCCCTCGCGCAGCTCCCCGATGCCGGAGACGCCCCTGCCTTCGTGGTCTACTCCAGCGACGACCCGCTGAGCGAGCAGGACCTGTCCGCGATCGTCGAGCGCGGCGACGATCTCGAGCGTGAGCTGGACGTCGAGGTCAGCCCGCCGATCCCCTCCTCCGATGGCACCGTCGCCCTGCAGGCCGTCCCCGTCCCCACCGGACTGTCATCGGCCGATAACGACGCCATCGTCGCGACCATCCGAGACACGGCGTCGACCGATCTCCCCGAAGGAGTCACCGCACAGGTGACCGGCGCCCCCGCGGTCTTCGCCGATCTCGGCGCGGTCTTCGAGGGTGCCGATACGCGCCTGCTCATCGCCACGGCCTCGGTGGTCGCCGCACTCTTGATCATCACCTACCGCAGCCCGTGGCTCTGGATCGTTCCGCTCTCCGTCATCGGCATCGGGGACCGAGTGGCCGCCAAGGTCGTCGACAGCTTCTCCGCGTGGTTCGACTTTCCCGTCGACGGCTCGACCACGGGCATCACCTCGGTGCTCGTGTTCGGGGCGGGAACCAACTACGCGCTGTTGTTGATCGCGCGCTATCGCGAGGAGCTCAGGCGTCACGAGGCCCGGCACGAGGCGATGCGTCACGCGGTGGGGGCCGCCTCGCCCGCGATCCTCTCGAGCTCGGGCACCGTGGTCCTCGGACTCCTCGCGCTCCTCGTAGCGGACTCGCCCTTCGTGAGCCGTATCGGCATGTCCGGCGCCATCGGCATCGTCGTGGCGGTCCTCTTCGCCCTCGTCGTGCTGCCCGCCGCGATGACGCTCCCCGGCCGGTGGCTGTTCTGGCCCTTCGTTCCCCGCCACGGTGACGACGACCCGAGCCGCCAGGGTTGGTGGTACCGGGTCGGACGAACGGTCACGGCCAGACCCTGGCCCGTGCTCGTGGTCTCGCTGACCCTCCTTATCGCCATGGCCGCGGGCGTCCTGTCACTGCGCACAGGACTCGGACAGGATGAACAGTTCCTCGACACCCCGGAGTCGATCACGGCACAGAAGACGCTCAGCGCCGCCTTCCCCGCCGGCACCTCCTCACCCACCCGGATCGCCACCAGCGAGGACACGGTGGATGCCGTCGTATCCGCCGCGCAGGCGACCCCCGGCGTCGAGAGCGCTACCGCCGGCCAGAGCACGGACGAGGTCACCGAGGTGACCGTCATCATCGAGGCAGAACCGGAATCGGATGAAGCCATCGACGACATCCGCGCCCTCCGTAGCGCCGTCCACGATGCCGACCCCGATGCGCTCGTCGGCGGACCGGACGCGCAGGCATTGGACGAGCGCACCGCCGCGAGCCACGACCGTGTCCTCATCATCCCCATCGTGCTCGTCATCGTGCTCGCGATGCTGCTGATCGTGTTGCGCTCGATCGTCGCCGCAGTGCTCCTCAGTGTCTCGACCGTCCTGTCTTATCTGTCCGCCCTCGGCGTCGGATGGTGGCTCTTCGACGGTGTCATCGGATGGTCGGCGACAGATGTCTCGACACCGTTGCTGGCCTTCATCTTCCTGGTCGCCCTCGGTGTGGACTACAACATCTTCCTGACGGTCCGGGCCCGCGAGGAGATGCGCGCGACGGGCGACGCCACCGGCTCCATCGTCACGGCCCTGGCCGTCACCGGCGGCGTCATCACGAGTGCCGGAATCCTGCTCGCCGCGGTCTTCACCGTGCTGGGTGTGCTCCCCCTCGTGCTGCTGGCGCAGCTGGGCGTGATCGTCAGCCTCGGCGTGCTGCTGGACACCGTCGTCGTCCGCAGCATCGTCACCCCGGCACTCGTCCGACTGTGCGGCCGGCACTTCTGGTGGCCGAGCGCCCTCTCACGGCCCCGGCACGCGCGCTGACCGGGGAGCGCTGCTCTTTCGCCGCGTCCCAGGCGGTGGGACAGGCACCTCTCGCCACGGTGAGACGTGTCGGCCACCGCTCACGCGACGACGGGGTGGACCGTGACCCAGCGGGTCCGCTGTCGCCCGACCGCGGAGGTGACTACGATCACAGGGAGACCCGCACCACCACGCGGGTCACCGCGATATCGCACCATCCCCGCGATAGCGCACCGGAACGGACGAACGGAGAACCCCATGACCGTGTCAGCCTTCGGCCACCGTCACGAGCAGGTCGTCTTCTGCCAGGACGAGCCCAGCGGGCTCAAGGCGATCATCGCCATCTACTCGACCGCGCTGGGCCCCGCACTCGGCGGCACGCGCTTCTACCCCTATGCCACCGAGCAGGAGGCGATCGCAGATGTCCTGAATCTCAGTCGGGGCATGGCGTACAAGAACGCCCTCGCCGGCCTGGATCTCGGCGGCGGCAAAGCGGTGATCATCGGAGACCCCCGTCAGGTCAAGTCCGAGGCGCTGCTGCGCGCGTACGGACGGTTCGTCGAGACCCTGCACGGGCGCTACTACACCGCCTGCGATGTCGGCACCTTCAGTACCGATATGGATGTCATCGCCCGCGAATGCCAGTACGTCACCGGTCGCACCGTCCAGCACGGCGGCGCCGGTGACTCCTCGGTGCTCACCGCGTACGGCGTCTACCAGGGCATGCGCGCCAGTGCGCAGCATGTCTGGGGCGATACCCGCCTGGCTGGCCGCACGATCGGCGTCACGGGCGTCGGCAAGGTCGGACGCCACCTCGTCCGTCATCTGATCGAGGAGGACGCCCGCGTCGTGGTGACCGACGTCGATGCCCAGGCGATCGAGGCCCTGCGCGACACCTATCCCGTCGAGGTGGCCGCCTCCGATGCGGCCGTCATCGCCAGCGAACTCGACATCTACGCGCCCTGCGCGCTCGGTGGCGCGCTGGATGACGACACGGTCGGTGCGCTCACCGCCTCTATCGTCTGCGGAGCCGCCAACAACCAGCTGGCCCACGAGGGCGTCGAGAAGCTGCTCGCGGAACGCGGCATCACCTACGCCCCCGACTACTGTGTCAACGCCGGCGGAGTGATCCAGGTCGCCGATGAACTCGAGGGATTCGACTTCGACCGCGCGAAATCGCGCGCGAGCATGATCTTCGACACCACGACGGCGGTGCTCGATCAAGCCTCCCGCGAGAGCATCGCGCCGTCGGTCGCCGCCGACCGGCTGGCCGAGGAGCGCATGGCGCAGATCGGCCGGCTGGCTCAGATCAGAGTGTGAGGACGGCGGGTCCGCGGTATCACGACGCTGCGGGACCCTCGAACTTGTCGGCTAAGTCCGCATACTGGTCGGGAATCGGATCGCCCGACTCGCCGTGGAGCTCGCGTTGCAGGTTCTCCAAGTCCGGCTCGAAGGTACGGTACTTGAGATCGCGTGCAACCTTTGTCTGCTTGGCTTTTGCACGGCCGCGGCCCATAAGGCTCGACCCCCTCGCACAGGAATAGTCAATAAATCGTGACTCCACCCTAGCCAATGTCGACAAGAAATGCCGCACCGGGTCGCTCTCAGTGCGTGTCCCGCCGGAATCTCAGGCGAAGACGACCTCGCCGCCGGCCCCGAAGACCCCCGCCGCCCCGACCTCGCCCAGATGCCAGGCATCGATTCCGTGCCCCGCGAGCAGCGAGATCGCCTCATCGGAGACCTCCGCGGGCACGACGGCAACCATGCCGACGCCCATGTTCAGCGCCTCGTCGAGATGCTCGGTCGCGATCCCTCCGAGCTCCCCGACGACCGAGAAGATCGCGGGCGGGGTCCACGACGCGCGGTCCAGTCGCACCGACACCGAGTCAGGCACGACCCGCGCCAGGTTGGCGGCGAGCCCTCCTCCGGTGATGTGGCTCATCGCATGCACCTCGACCGCGTCGGCGAGGGCGAGGCATGGCTTGGTGTACAGCCGCGTCGGGGTGAGCAGCTCCTCACCGAGGGTCTGCCCGAACTCAGGAACCTCACGGCCCAGGTCCCACCCGGCGATGTCGAAGAAGACCCGGCGCACGAGGGAGTAGCCGTTCGAGTGCAGTCCCGAGGAGGCCATGGCGATGACGACATCCCCCTCACGGACCCGGTCGGCCCCCAGTAACCGAGCCGCCTCCACGACACCGGTGGTCGACCCGGCGATGTCGTACTCATCGGGTCCGAGCAGTCCAGGATGCTCGGCGGTCTCGCCGCCCACCAACGCGGTGCCGGTCTCGGCACAGGCCATGGCGATGCCCTTGACGATATCGGCGATGCGCTCGGGCACGACCTTGCCGCAGGCGATGTAGTCCGTCAGGAAGAGCGGCTCCGCCCCGCACACCACGAGGTCGTCGACCAGCATGCCGACGAGATCGAAGCCGATGGTGTCGTGACGATCCATGCGCTGTGCGATCGCGACCTTGGTGCCGACGCCGTCGGCCGAGGACGCCAGCAGCGGTCGGTCGTAGTCCTTCAATGCCGAGGCGTCGAAGAGCCCGGCGAAGCCGCCGATATTACCGACCACCTCGGGACGGGTGGCCTTGGCAACCCACTGCTTCATCAGCTCGACGGCGCGGTCGCCCTCGGCGACCGACACCCCCGCATCGGCATAGGAGGTGGAACGTCCAGTGGTCATGAGGGCAGCACCTTCAGCTGGGTCGTCTCGGGGTTCTCGAGCAGGTGCTTGCCGATGAGATCGTCCTCGGGCAGCGGCACCGGGTAGATGCCGTCGAAACAAGCACGGCAGAGGTTGTCCTTGGGGACATCGGTCGCCGCGACGAGGTCGTCGAGCTCGACATAGGCGAGCGAGTCCGCGCCGATGGAACGGCGGATCTCGTCGACCGAGGCGCCATTGGCGATCAACTCTGCGCGCGAGGCGAAGTCGATGCCGTAGAAGCACGGCCACTTGACCGGCGGGCTGGAGATGCGGACATGCACCTCGGCGGCGCCGAACTCACGGAGCATCCGCACAAGCGCCCGCTGCGTGTTGCCGCGCACGATCGAGTCGTCGACCACGACGAGCCGCTTGCCGGCGATGACATCGCGCAGGGGGTTGAGCTTGAGCCGGATGCCGAGCTGCCGGATGGTCTGCGAGGGCTGGATGAACGTGCGACCCACATAGGAGTTCTTGACGAGCCCGTGCCCGAAGGGGATGCCGGACTCCTCGGCGTAGCCGATCGCCGCGGGCGTGCCGGACTCGGGCACGGGGATGACCAGATCGGCGTCGACCGGAGCGGTCTGCGCGAGCTTGCGGCCGATACCCGAGCGCACGCTGAAGACCCGGCGATCGGCGATCGTCGTGTCGGGACGCGCGAGGTAGACGTATTCGAAGATGCAGCCCTTCGGCTCAGCTGCGGCGAAACGCTCACTGCGCACCCCGTCGCCGTCGATCGCCACGAACTCGCCCGGCTCGATCTCACGGATATAGGACGCACCGACGATGTCCAATGCGGCCGTTTCGCTAGCGACGACCCATCCGCTGTCCAACCGCCCCAGGACGAGCGGGCGGATGCCCTGGGGGTCGCGGGCGGCGTAGAGCGTGCGCTCGTCCATGAAGACGAGCGAGAAGGCTCCGCGCAGGCGTGGCAGGACCTCCAGTGCGGCGTCCTCGACCGAACGATCGGGATACGATGCGAGGAGGCTGGCCATGACCGCGGTGTCGCTCGTCGCGACCTCCTTGGACTTCTGCCCCTCGACCTCGAGGCGTCGCGCGAGGAAGTCGGCGAGCTCGTGCGTATTGGTCAGATTGCCGTTGTGACCGAGCGCCACCGAGCCGTCCGCGGTGGGCCGGAAGGTGGGCTGAGCGTTGTGCCAGACACTGGCACCGGTGGTCGAGTAGCGGGCGTGACCGATCGCGACCTCGCCGACCAGCGACTCCAAGGTGGCCTCGTCGAAGACCTGCGAGACGAGGCCCATGTCCTTGTAGACGAGGATCTGCCGACCATTGCTCACCGCGATGCCAGCGGACTCCTGGCCGCGGTGCTGCAATGCGTACAGGCCGAAGTAGGTGAGCTTGGCGACTTCTTCACCCGGCGCCCAGACACCGAAGACACCGCAGGCATCTTGGGGTCCGACGTCCTGAGGGTCGATGTCGTGAGTGAGGCGACCGTCTCCACGAGGCACGGGAACCAGTCTACGGGCCCACCCGGGTCCGAAGCGAACTCCGCCCTGACTTGGCTTCCCACCGGCGCCCGGTGACGGTCTCCGCGGCGCCCGGATGTCCGCGATCCGCCGAGGACCTGCCTCCGGGGAGGGGCCCGGACTTCGGACCACCCTGCGAGCGAGGCCGACGTCGCGGAGCGCCGCTCAAGCGGCCGAAAAGGTCACGCATCTTCGACGCATCGCATTAGGGTTGTGATTCAGATCACCGAGCGACAGGAGCGCGCCATGCCCACGACCCTGCCCGATGTCACCCTGCTGCCGGAGTTCCTGGCGGCGCAGGCCGAGACCCGCCCGGAGGCGACCTGTTGGATCTACGGCGATCGCACGTGGACCTGGGCGGAGGCCTGGCATGAGGTCCGTCAGATCGCCGGTGCCCTGCGCGCGTCCGGTATCGGGCACGGCGATCGGGTGGCCTTCGTCGACAAGAACAACCCAGCGATCCTCGAGGTCCTGCTCGGGGGCGCACTGCTCGGCTCCGCGGTCGCGATCGTCAACTGGCGTCTCGCCCCCGATGAGATCGACTACACCGTCAACGACTCCGGGGCCCGCCTGCTGTTCGTCGGGCACGAGTTGGCCGATCAGGTCCTGGCGATCCGCGATCAACTGACGACGGTGGAGCGCATCATCGTCGTCGGCGGTGAGGACGATGAGTTCGAGTCGTGGATCGCCGCAGCCGATTCGGTGGACACGCAACCGGGAGTCTCGGCGGACGACACCGCGGTCGTCATGTACAGCTCGGGCACCACCGGCCGACCCAAGGGCGTCCAGCTCAGCCACCGCAATCTCATCGAGCACACCCGCAATGCGATGGGCGACATCACCTACGACCCCGATGCCGACATGATGCTCATCGCGATGCCGATGTTCCACGTCGGAGGCACCTCGTACGCACTGTTCGGCGTGGCCACCGGCACGCCGGGGTACATCATCCGCGAGGTCGATCCCGGGGCGCTGCTCGCCGCCGCGCAGGCGGGCGTGACGCACGTGTTCCTGGTGCCCGCGGTCGTGGCCGGGCTCCTCAATGCCGGACCGGAGGCGATGAAGATCTTCCGCGGGCTCAAGCACTTCGTGTACGGCGCGGCGCCGATGCCCCTGCCGATCCTCCGTGGCGCGATCGAGCACTGGCCGTCGACCCGGTTCCATCAGGTGTACGGGCTCACCGAGCTCGCGGGTGTCATCACGATCCTCGACGACCAGGACCACCGTGATCCGGATCATCCCGAGCGGTTGCTGTCGGCCGGCAAGCCCGTCGCCCGTGCCGAGGTGCGGGTCGTCGACCCGGCGAGCGGCGTCGATGTCCCCACCGGCGAGCCCGGTGAGCTCTGGTTCCGCAGCGCGCAGGCGACGACGGGTTATCTCGACAAGCCCGAGGCGACCGCCGCGCTGCTCACCGAGGACGGCTGGCTGCGCACGGGCGATATCGGCCGGGTCGACGAGCACGGCTTCGTCTTCGTGGACGATCGCGCCAAGGACATGATCATCACGGGAGGCGAGAACGTGTACTCGCCTGAGGTGGAGCGCGTGCTCACCGAGCATCCGGCTGTCGCGGAGGCCGCTGTGATCGGCGTGCCGGATGACACCTGGGGCGAGTCCGTCAAGGCCGTCGTGGCGCTGCTCCCCGACCAGCAGGTGACCGGGGAGGAGCTGATCGCCTTCACGCGCGAACGACTCGCGGGATACAAGACTCCCAAAAGCATCGACATCGTGGACGCACTGCCGCGCAACCCCTCCGGCAAGATCCTCAAGCGCGATCTGCGCAAGCCCTTCTGGGTCGACCGGGAACGCCAGATCTGACCCCTCGGCCGGACCGCGGGGACGCCCGGTCGCGTCGTTCTGCGCGCCAGGCGAGTCCGTGGTCAGATGAACCATGGACGGCAACACTGTGAGCGCCGAACGCGTCATCGCGGCGCCCGCCCCGCGCATCTTCGCCCTGCTCGCCGATGTCGCCGCGCATCCCTCCTTCGACGGCTCGGGGACCGTTCGTGCCCTCCGTGGCTCGTCGGAGCCACTGCGACTCGGGTCACGGTTCGGGATGTCGATGAAGCGGGTGCTGCCCTATTCGACGGTCAACACCGTCGTGATGTTCGAACCCGATGAGCTGATCGCCTGGCAGACCACCGGCCTGGGCGGACTCATCGGCGGGCGGATCTAGAAGTACGAGCTGGTGCCCGTCGAGGGCGGCACCCACGTCCGCGAGACCTGGGACATCGGCCAGGACAAGCAACGTCTCTTCCTGCGACGCGGCGGGATGCCCGAGTCGACCCGGCGGGCGATGCAGGCGACCCTCGACCGGATCGCGGCTCTCGTCGAGTCGTCGACCTGATCCCGGGCTCGGCTCCCGCGACGCCGATTCAGCCGTGGTGGCCGTACTCCTGTGAGGCCGCCGCCACATCGAACTGGTAGTCCCGCGAGTCGTTGTAGGTGCGCACCGCCGCGATCCAGTCCTGCTCGTCGTCCAGACCCGACTCTCCCACGCTGCACAGGTAGCGGGCGGCGGCGAGGGCCGCGTCGTCGATATTCTGCGGATCCCCCGGCCCGTCCCCGTCGGCGGCAGCGCCCCAGCGCTGCCAGGTCTCGGGGATGAACTGCATCGGCCCGACCGCACGATCCCACTCAGTGTCGCCATCGAGGACTCCACCGTCGGTGTCCTCGATCGCCAGCGTCTCGTTCGTTCCGTCGAGCGGGATGCCGATGATGTCGCTCGTCGCCCGTCCGTCGTCGCCGATACGTCCACCGAAGATGGCGCCGTGGCGGCTCTCGATCCGGCCGATGCCGGCGAGCGTGTTCCACCCGACCGAGCAGCCTTCCTCGGCTCGCACGCGCAGATCGGCCCCCGCGTAGGCGGCCACCGCTCGCGCGGGGATCTCCGCATCAGAGGCGACCCGCTCGACCCACGCGGGATCGGCTTGCGCGCTCAGTGCGTCCGTCGCGGGAGCCTCGGCCTGGGGAGCCTGCTGCGGCGTCCCCGCGGGTCCCGTGAACTCGGGACGATCGGGGCCGCAGCCGGCCAGGATCAGGGCCGCGGCGGCAGCGGCGAGAGCCGTGCGGGAGGGGAAGGGCATGTCTCGAAAATAACGAGCTGCGGCAACCGGCGAGGTGCTCAGACGAGGGGCAGATAGCCGCTGATGTCCGAGCGTTCCCCGCTGGCACGAACCGGGGCATCGGCCCAGTCGAGCGACCCGCGCGCAAGGGCGATCCAGGTCGCGGCGTCCATCTCCACCACGGCCGGGGGCGTCCCGCGCGTGTGCCGCGCCCCCGGGATGCACTGGACCGCGACGAAGGGCGGTACCCGTACCTCGACACTCGTGCCCGGGGCACGCTGGACGAGGAGGGCCAGCAGATGCTTGGTCGCCGCCTTCAGATCCGCTCGATCGGCCGTTCCCTCGTCGATACGCGCGCAGATCGATCGGAACTCCGCGGCAGGGAGCGGGGTGAGTCGCCGGGCCACCCCACCACCCTAGCGCTCCCCAACTCGTTGAGTGTGACGTTTGGACGGCTGACGGGCACAAACAGCCGTCCAAACGTCACACTCAACGAGTTGGGGAGCGCTCTAGGCTCGGGGGATGGACGCCGGACGCATCCCGACACCGATGGATCGGCTCGCCGAGACGTGGATGGACACGCTGCTGGAGCTCTCGCCGGAGCTCCATGTCGAACTGGGGCGACCCGGTCGCGAAGGCCAGTACAGCGACCTGTCTCCCGACGGGCACGCCGGACGGGCCGCGGTGTCGCGCTCCGTCCTGGCTTCCGCCACTGCCACCGAGGTCACCGACGAGGTCGACGAGGTGACCCGCGCCGAGCTGCTGCGCACGGCCGAGCTCGCCATCGAGCTGCACGCGGCGGAACTCTGGCAGCGCGACCTCAACGTGATCGCCTCCCCAGCGCAGTCGCTGCGCGAGGTCTTCGATCTCATGCCCAGCGACACCGCGGAGGACTGGGAGCACATCGCCACCCGCATGCGCCGACTGCCCGACGCCATGGAGGGGTACCTCTCCTCGCTCTCGGCCGGCATCGCCGCCGGCAATACCCCGGCGATCCGCCAGGTCGTGGCCGTGGCGGCCCAGGCCCCCAAGCTCACCGGCACCGAGGGATTCTTCCGCGAGCTTGCCGCACGCGGCCCCGAATCCCTCCGCTCCGAACTCGACGGCGCCGCCGACGGAGCGATCGCCGCTTATGCTCGCCTGGTCGGTTTCCTCGAAGAGGAGCTGGCACCCCACGCCCGATCGGACGATGCCATCGGGCGCGACCTCTACGCGCTCCTGTCGCGCGAGTTCGTCGGCATCGAGATCGACCTCGACGAGACCTATGCCTGGGGTGTCGAGGAGCTGGCACGGATGGTCGCCGAGCAGGAGGACATTGCCGACGAGATCCTCTCCGGCGCCACCGTCGAGCAGGCCATCGCCCATCTGGAGGCCGACCCGGCACTGCGCCTGGACGGCACCGACGCGCTGCGCTCCTGGATGCAGGGGGTGAGCGATGAGGCCGTGCGAGAGCTGGGTGCCACCCACTTCGACATCCCCGAGCCGCTACGGACGCTGGAGTGCCGGATCGCGCCGACCGACGAGGGCGGGATCTACTACACGCCTCCCAGTGAGGACTTCTCCCGTCCCGGCCGGATGTGGTGGAGCGTCCCCGCGGGCATCACCCGCTTCGACACCTGGCGCGAGCTGACCACCGTCTACCACGAGGGAGTTCCCGGCCATCACCTGCAGCTGGGAGCCGCTGCGGCGCAGCGCGACCGGCTCAACTCCTGGCGCCGGTTCAACTGGAACTCCGGCCACGGAGAGGGCTGGGCGCTGTACGCCGAGCGGCTGATGGACGAGCTGGGCTATCTCTCCGCCCCCGCCGAGCGGCTCGGGATGCTGGATGCCCAGCGCATGCGGGCGGCGCGCGTCGTGCTGGACATCGGCGTCCACCTCGGTCTCCAGAAGCCCGACGGCAGCGGTATCTGGACCGGCGGCGACGCGTACCCGTTCCTCACCCGGCACGTGAACATGAACGACGGATTCGTGCGTTTCGAGGCCGACCGCTACCTCGGCTGGCCCGGACAGGCGCCCTCGTACAAGGTCGGACAGCGCGAGTGGGAGCGGCTGCGTACCGACTGGACCAGGCTCCATGGCAACGATCTCCGGCGCTTCCACGCCGACGCCCTGGCACTGGGCAGCGTCGGCTTCAGCACCCTGCGCTCAGCACTCCTCGGCTGACGCGCGCGAGGGCCGGTTCACCCCTCGGGAGCGCACGGGAGCGGTGAGCTGCCAACCGAATCCCTCCGTGCCGGGACGGAGGGATTCGGTGGTCGCGGGGACAACCGCGGAAGCACATCCTCTGTCATCTCCGGCAAGAGGAGGTGAGCCAGCGTCCTTTTCGGGGAACGAATGGACGCTCACCCACCGTCCAGCGCTGAGAACGGACGCCTACTCACCGCCCACCACCGGGGCGGACCTGGAGGGTCAGGCTGGGGAGGCGGCGGTGTCCTTGGACTCGTCATCGTCCCCGGGCAGCTGGCAAGCGCGTTCGAGGAGCAGCGCTGCAACCAGCAGCAGGATCGCCGCGATGGCCGCGGCGCCTCCGTGCACCAGCCGCTCCCGCGCGAGCTCGCTGTCCACACCGACGTAGGTGAGGACGAAACCCGCGTAACCGCCGCTGAACACACCACCGACGAGGACACACGACTTCGCCACCGCGAGCAGCTGGATCGCCCGATCGGCATTGATCCGCAGCTTCTTCTTGTGCAAGGACTGCCAGGTCGACCAGGCGAGCACCCCGACCACCGCCGCTCCCGCGGCCAGCAGCACCGCTGCCGTCCAGTCCGGGCGGGGGGCCTGGCCCTCGAACCTGACCGCGAGCGGCGGGATGAGGCGGCCGACGATCGCGCCCACGGCGATGAGCACCGTGACGTACAGCGCGGAGCTGCGTTGGACACGCCTCATCGTGGTGTCACAGGATGATCTCGACGTCCTCGCGCTTGGTCACACCAGAGGTGTCGACATCGCCGATCAGATCGGCCACGAATCCATGGCCGGGGATCTCACCCTCGGGATCGACCTCGAGCCACGGCACCAGCACGAATCCACGCTCGTGGGCGCGCGGGTGCGGCAGCGTCAGCTGATCGTCATCGGCGATGCGGTCGCCGACGACGATGATGTCGACATCGAGGGTCCTCGGAGCGCCCGGCTCGCCGCGCTCTCGCCCGAAGGCGTCCTCGATCGCGAGCGCGCGGTCGAGGAGCGTGTGCACGGTGAGGGTCGTGTCGATCAGCACGACGGCATTGAGGAACTTGCCGGACTCCTCAGGGGCCCCCACCGGCTCGGTCTCATACACGGACGAGATCGCCACGACCGTGACCTCCGGGGTGTCCTCGAGTGCCGAGACGGCGCCCTGCAGGCGGCCGGCACGATCACCCAGGTTCGACCCGATCGCCAGGACGGCCTGCCGGATAGGACGCATGCCCCCGGTCATCGTGTCCGCGTCGAGAACGTACGGCGTGGGCGATTCGGTCACTAGCTACTCCACTCTGTCGTGTCGACGGTGCGCGAGCACCGTCGCGGGCCGGCCCGGCGTGGACAAGCCCCGCTGGGGCCTGCGGCACGCAGGACTCATGTTCACTATACGGAGGCCGATGCACTTTGTGTCGGGTGCGTCCGGGACCGGACGACCGTCACCGCGACGTCACCGAAAGGAACCGGGATCGGTGCCTGCGGTTTGTGCACGGTCACCTCGACTCGATGCACTCCCGCGTGTCCGAGACCGATCTCGGCGATCCGCTCGGCGACCGTCTCGATCAGGTCGACGGGCTCCCCGGCGAGCACATCGTGCACTTGTTGACCCAGAGTCCCGTAGTCGACCGTGGCGCGCAGGTCCCCGGTGCGTCCGGCCGGAGCGAGATCGAGCCACATGACCACATCGGCGACGAAGAGCTGTCCCTCGCGTCGCTCATGGTCGAAGACCCCGTGGTGCCCGACCGCCCGGATACCGGTCAGGGTGATGCGATCCTCACTCATTCGTTCGCTCGCTCATGCCGCTTCGTTCGCTCGCTCCGCTCGCTCATGTGTCCGCCTCGTCACCCGATTCCAGCACCGCGACCGGCGACGCGTGCCGGGACCAGAGCTTCCACTGCGCGCCATCGCGCACGAGGACGCTGGAGCAGACCGCCGAGCCTCCCGTGAACGACTCGGTGCTCTCGCCCTCGGAAAGGATGTTCTCGGTGCAGACCACCAAGGCCGTCCGGGGGTCCTCCCCGGAGGGGAAGGTCGTCACCTCGATATCGGTGAGGAAGAACTGGATGTAGTCGATCTGGGCCATCAGCACCGCCCAGCTGCGCAGCACCTTCTCGGTGCCGTAGAGCGGATGGGCCGCCGGGTGCACGCAGCTCACACCGGGATCATCGGCCCACAGCGAGCCCATGAGATCGAAGTCCGCGGTCTCGACCGCATCGTAGAACGCGCGATGCGCGGCGACCACCTGCTCCTCGACGCTCCTCATTGGTCCAGCCTCTCAGCCTGCCGCAACCGGCGCACGACCCGCACCGCATCCGCCGAGGCCCGCGGAGCGTGGACACGCACGGCCCACGCATCGGCGAGAGCCGCGAGTGTCGTCACCGCCACCGTCGCATCCTCACGCTCGTCGGTGGGCCGTGGGACACCCTCGTGCGCGAGGACATCGCCCAGGAACCGCTTCCGGCTCGCAGCCACCAGCAGAGGATGGCCCAGCGCCGTGAAGGCCTCCAGCTGCGCGAGGAGCTCCCAGTTCTGGTCGCCGGTCTTGGAGAATCCGAGTCCGGGATCGACGATGATGTTCGCCGGGTCGATACCCGCCGCCACGGCATCGTCCAGCTGCCGCAGCAGCTCCTCCGTCACATCGGCCACCACATCCTCGTAGCGGGTGTGCTGCTGCATCTGCGCCGAGTGCGCACGCCAATGCATCACGACGAAGGGAACACGAGCCATCGCGGCGACCGCGGTCATCCGCCGATCGGCACGGCCCCCGGAGACGTCATTGACGATCATGGCCCCGGCGGACAGCGCCCGCTCGGCGGTGTCGGCATTCATCGTGTCGATCGAGACCACGGCGCCGGCCGCGGACAGGGCCCGGATCACGGGGAGAACGCGCCGCTGCTCCTCCTCGGCGTCGACGCGGACGGCCCCCGGCCGAGTGGACTCCCCGCCGACATCGACGATGTCCGCGCCCTGTGCGAGGAGCTCGTATCCGTGGGCGATCGCCACGTCGGTGTCGAACCACCGTCCACCATCGGAGAAGGAGTCCGGGGTCACGTTCACCACGCCCATGACGGCGCAACGATCCCAGGCGGGGAGACCGGGCAGGCGGAGGGTCACGCCGGTCAGATTACGCGGTGATGAGCTGCATGGCCTCGGCCCGGGTGGCCGAGTCCCGCAGCTGTCCGCGCACAGCACTGGTGACGGTGCGCGCACCGCCCTTGCGCACTCCGCGCATGGTCATGCAGAGATGCTCGGCCTCCAGCACCACGATGACACCGGCCGGACGCAGCACCTCGACGAGCGAGTCGGCGATCTGCGTGGTGAGGCGCTCCTGCACCTGCGGGCGCCGGGCGTAGACATCGACGAGGCGGGCGAGCTTGGACAACCCGGTCACATTGCCGCCCTCACCGGGGATGTAACCCACATGCGCCACCCCGAAGAAAGGCACGAGATGGTGTTCGCACATCGACCACAGCTCGATGTCCTTGACCAGGACGAACTCGTCGTGGCCGACGTCGAAAACCGCGGTCAGGACATCGGTCGGATCCTGGTCGAGACCGCTCAGCAGCTCGGCGTACGACCGTGCGACCCGCGCCGGCGTGTCGCGCAGTCCGTCGCGATCAGGGTCCTCCCCCACCGCCAGCAGCAGCTCGCGGACCGCGGCCTCCGCGCGCGGCAGGTCCACGCTCATGCCGTCGCCTCACAGGAGGAATCAACAGTAGCGAGGCACCGGCATGACACCCCATCAATGACTCGCTCGCTCCGCTCGCTCATGCCGTCGCCTCACAGGAGGAATCGACAGTAGCGAGGCGCCAGCATGACACCCCATCAATGACTCGCTCGCTCCGCTCGCTCATGCCGTCGCCTCACAGGAGGAATCGACAGTAGCGAGGCGCCAGCATGACACCCCATCAATGACTCGCTCGCTCATGACTCCGA
>NZ_MIJB01000040.1 GCF_002174305.1 Aeromicrobium sp. PE09-221
CGGCATCCGCGGGCAAGACCCACCGCCACCGGCGAAACCGCGGCGGAGACCGACAGGCCAACGCCGCCCTCTACCGGATCGTGTTGTGCCGACTGCGCTGGGACCCACGCACCCAGGCATACATGCGCAGACGGACCGAAGAGGGCCTGTCCAAAAAGGACATCATCCGCTGCCTCAAACGCCTCATCGCCCGCGAGGTCTACTACGTCCTCACCGCGACCAATCTCCCGAGTCAGCAAACACCGAAGGCAGCTTGACATCCATAGGAGCATCCTCCCGCGAACCCGTTGAGTGTGGGGGTACCGCCCTGGACGGAGCGAAGCGGAGTCCTCGGGGGAACGTTTGGATGGTGAAAACGCGCTTCTGACCGTCCAAACGTCACACTCAACGGGTTGGGGCTGCGAGTCAGGAGGCCACGGCGACCTGACCGCGGTCCTGTTTCACCGGCCCCTTGCCTCCGGGACGGATGTCGAAATCGAAGATCTCCGTGGGCAGGAACACCGTGCAGCAGGCATTGGGGATGTCGACGACGCTGCTGAGCCGGCCCTGGATCGGGGAGGTCCCGAGGATCAGATAGGCCTGCTCGCCCGTGTACCCCCACTTCTCCAGATAGGAGATCGCGTTGAGGCACGCGTTGCGGTAGGCCTCGGTCGCGTCCATGTACAGATTGGTGTCATCGCGATGGTCGACTGAGATGCCCGTGAAGGTCAGCCACTCGGAGTACACCGGCTCCACGCGGCTGGGCATGAAGATCGGGTTGTGCGTGACCCCATAGGTCTCCATGCCGCCCTTGATGAGCTCGAAGTGCAGGTCGACGAAGCCACCCATCTCGATGGCTCCGCAGAAGTTGATCTCGCCATCGCCCTGGCTGAAATGCAGGTCGCCGATCGAGAACATCGCCCCGTCCACGTAGACGGGATAGAACACCCGGCTTCCGCGGGTGAAGTTCATGATGTCCATATTGCCGCCGTGCTCGCGCGGAGGCACCGTCCGGGCGCCTTCTCGCGCGACCCGCTCCGCCACGGCCTCATCAGCGGTCCCTGCGAGGGTTCCGGGGATCGTCGGGGGGATGGCGAGCGGCGGGACCCGGTTCGGCTCGGTGTCGATGAGCGCCTGCTCGCGCCGGTTCCACTGGGCCAGCAGGTCCGGTGAGGGCGCGGTGCCGGCCAGGCCCGGGTGCTGGATGCCGGTGTAGCGCACCCCGGAGATGTGACGAGATGTGCACTGTTGCCCGTTGAAATCCCAGATGGCCTTGTAGGCATCGGGGTAGTAGTCGGTGAGGAAGCCGCCTCCGTTCGCCTTCGAGAAGATGCCGGAGTATCCCCAGCCCTCGCCGCAGTTGTCGCCCTGGGTCTGTGGGACGGGGCCGATGTCGACGATGTCGACGACGAGCAGGTCACCGGGTTGGGCGCCCTCGATCGCGAACGGCCCGGAGAGCATGTGGTTGAAGTCGAGGTTGACATCGCGGACGTCGTTGGCCGAGTCGTTATTGCCGATCTGGCCGTTCGTCCACTCCTTGCATTCGATCCGGTAGGTCGCTCCGGACTTGACCGTTGCGGCCGCGGGGATGTCCGGGTGCCAGCGGTTGTGGCCCGGTACGGCTTGGTCCGTCATGGACTTGGACTGATCGACGCTGAAGATCACGTCAGGCATGGAGATCACCTATCTGTCGGAAGTGGAAGGGAACTGGGTGGATGTGGTCTGAGGCGTGGCAGGGGCGATCAGTCGACCACCTCCCGGTCCCTGGCGGTGAGCGATCCCGCAGCCGGCGCCGCCACGGCGAGCGTGAGGACGCCGATGGCCGCGATCACGCCCGCGGCCATCCAGTCGCCGCTCCAGCCGCCGAGCAGCGTCATGAGGGCTGCTGTGGTGGTGATGACCCCGGTGACGATGGTGTAGACGCCGGTGGCCGGGCCGAGGGCCGGGCGATCGAGCCCGAGCACGAGGAAGAAGAGGAACCACAGGACGCCCCAGAGCAGCCAGATGACGCCGAAACCTGCGTCATCGGCCCGCACGAAGCTCTCGGTGGCGTAGACGACGGTGCACAGGGCCACGAGCAGGGCGAACCAGCCGAAGCCAGGGTTGCTGATGTCCTTGGCCGCGTTGATCCCGACCCAGAGGTAGGTGAACCCGAACAGGTAGATCCCGGAGGCGGCGAAGATCGCGTCCACGTCGCCGGCGGCGATGACGATCAGATAGGTCGGGGTCGCCACCTGCAGCGCGCCGACGAACAGATTGAGCGGTGCGGCTTCACGAGGTGTGACCCAGTTGAGGAGCAGGAGGCCGTTGACGACCAGGACGATCCCTACGTAGATGAGTCCGACGGAGGACATGGGTCACGGTCTCGGCAGTGAGGGGTGGCCCGGGCGCCGTGCGGGCGGGGGAGTGTTCCGTGCGGCGGACGGGATGTGCCGGGTGACGCCGGGGCTCTCGCTGCTGAGGCCGGCGCCCGTCACGGCGCGGTCGAGGGAGGGGTCGAGTCGACTCAGGTGCGGTGTGCTGATCACGCGCATGCTCTCGCGGTCGCAGGCCGGGCAGTGCGCCGGTTCGGCGCGGCCGGAGATGGTGCGCATCAGATCGAAGGATCCGCAGTCGCGGCAGGTGTAGGTGTAGGTCGGCATGGGGTACCTCCAGTGATTTCAATCACAATATTTTCATTTGAAAGTAAATGTCAAGAGGTGGTCGCCAGGCATCGACCGACGCGGATGAGCGCTGGGATCAGAGGGAGGTGACGACGTCGAAGTCCGTGACGTCCGCCTTCGCCAGATAGACGGTCTGCTTGAGATGGCCGGATCGCAGCTCCATCGCGCCGCGCGGGCCGTCGTAGCCCAGGCCCTCGGACACCCGCAAGACGGCCTCGAGCGAGGTGTCCTGGGCAGCGGCGAAGAGGGAGGTCAGGAGAGTGATTCCCTCATAGCAGGACTCGCCCTGGTTGTTCAGTGGTGGTGCCTCCGGGCCGAAGGCGGCGGTGTAGTCGCCGACGAAGTCGAGGGAGTGGCCGGTGGGCAGGGAGCGAAAGTAGCCGGCCGCGACGTACAGGTCGCGGGTGGCCTCCGGGCCCGAGGCGAGCAGCATGTTCTCCTCCATCAGCGGCGTCAACCGGATCAACTCCTCGTCGAGGCCGCGCTTGGCGAAGGCCCGGTTGAAACGCACCGCGTCCTGGCCGACGAGGAACATCAGCACGCCATCGGCGCGGGTTCCGTGCTCGATGGTGTCGAGGATCGTGCCGAAGTCCTGGGTGTCGAAGCGGGAGAAGCTCGTACTCAGCACAGTCAGACCGAGGGCCTTGGCATAGGCGGAGGCGGCTCGCGCCGATCGCACCGGCCAGACATAGTCGGATCCGACGATGTGCCAGCGCCGCAGGCCGACCTCGTTCCGGAGCCATGCCAGGGCCGGGCCGATCTGATCGACGGGAGTCTCGCCGGCGCAGAAGACGCCGGCCCGCGACTCGCCGCCTTCGTACAATGACGTGTAGACATACGGGATGCGCCCCTGGGTCACGGGAGCGACCGCCTCCCGGATCGAGGAGATGTGCCACCCGGTGAGGGCGTCAATGCGGTCGGCCTCGATCAGGCCCCGCACGTCGCGGGCGACCTCCTCGGGTCGTTGGCCCGCGTCGATCACCTCGAACTCGATCGGTCGGCCGAGCACGCCGGACTGGTTCGTCTGCCGGCGGCAGAGCTCGGCGATCGCCTCGCAGGAGGGGCCGAAGATGCCGCCCGGACCTTGCAGCGGGATGGCCAGGCCGATCCGGATCGCGTCCGCGGTCACCGCTCCCTTGCGTCCCCGGCTCGCCGACTGTCTGTTCATCGCAACCACCATGGGTGTTCCAGATGGTATTTTCATCTGAAAAGGATGCGACCAACGTAGGACATCGGTCGCCACTTGGGAAGGGGCGCCGATGGGCGGAACGGCAGCGGGGCAATCCGCGCACCTGGGGGGCAGGGTCGATATCCGTCTGCTCACACTGGTCGCCGGGCGCGTCAACCGCGATATCGGGACCGTGCTCGCCCCCGATCAGCTATCGGTCGATCAGTGGAGTGTCCTCGACTATCTGGACGTGACCGGCCCGTGCACGATGACGGCCCTCGCGACGGCGACCGGGATCAGTGGCGCGACGTTGACACGGATCGTCGATCGGCTGGTGAGCCGCGCTCTCGTCTACCGCAATGCTGATCGCGGGGATCGGCGGCGCGTGCACGTCCACCTGTCCGAACGGGGACGGGAGACGACGCACGACCTGCGTCCGCGCATCCGCGCCGCGGAGGATCGCGCGACGGCCCGCCTCACGACGAGGGAGCGCGACGAGCTGACGCGGCTGCTGCGTCGGATCTCTCCGCTGGACGACCCCGGAGCCTAGCGACTCGCCCCACCAGATCGGTGACTCAGCGTCCATTTCTAGCTCTGGGAGGTGGCTCAGCGTCCATTGCCGTGGCCAGAACGGACGCTCTTTCGCCGCCATCGCTGCCTACGCTCCGTCATCGGGGAGGTTCCGAGCGCTCGACAGCTGTGCGTAGCCGTCCTCCAGGGCAGAGCGTAGGAAGCTCTCGGACCAGTACTCCTCGAGCGAACGCTCGGGTCG
This sequence comes from Aeromicrobium sp. PE09-221, assembly GCF_002174305.1. GTDB lineage: Bacteria > Actinomycetota > Actinomycetes > Propionibacteriales > Nocardioidaceae > Aeromicrobium. The sequence goes on from NZ_MIJB01000040.1 coordinate 4,583, forward strand.
GACATCGTCGAGTGATCTGCCGGCCGCGAATGCGTCGCGTATCCACTCCGCGACGGAACGCAGTCGGTCTGCCTGCCGCTCGACGAAGTCGCGGTCGACGACCGACCCGTGCCCCGGCACCAGCACGTCACCGGACCGGATCCGGTCGAGCAGTCCCTCCAGCGCATCGGGCCAGTCGAGCGGGTAGGAGCCCGAGCCGAACATGGGTGGCCCTGATTCCTCGATGACATCCCCGAGGAACCAAGCCCGCGCGTCGGGAACGAGGGCGGCGAGGTCGGTGTCCGTATGACCGGCCGAGATCGGGAGGAGTTCGATCGTGCGTCCGCCGGGGTCGATGCGAAGCGGCGCCTCGACCGGGACTGTGGGCGGTGTCAGTCTTACCTCTCCCCAGTCCCTATCCGGCCCGCACTCAGGCTGTTCCTGGACCTCGCGCAACCTCGGTCCCTCGTGGTGGGCGAAGTGCCGGGGGATCAAGTGATGTCCGTAGATGGGGATGCCGTGTTCGGCGAAGACCTGATTTCCGAAGGTGTGATCGTAGTGCGCGTGGGTGTTCACAACGGTCACGATCGGCAGGGCGAAGGCATCCCTCACATCGCGGATGATCTCTTCGGCCTCGGCAGGGTTGTTGCGGGTGTCCACCAGGGTGATCCCGGTACTGCCGACGATCACGCCGACCGAGACGTCTTCCGGCTCGTATCGTCGCTGGAACACGCCGGGCGCGACCTCTGTCCATCCCGGGACGATGGCGTCGGGCAGGAGCGATCCGGGCATGAACAGCACGGTAGTGCTCCATGCCGAGGTCAGGGAGAGCGCGGCACGCAGGCGAGTCGGCGCTCTCATGAGGCTGGAGACGTCGAGAGCGCCGAACCCCTCGCTTCGCTTCGGGATTCGGCGCTCTCACCGTGGCTAGGGCCGGGGTCGAACCGGCGACCTTCCGCTTTTCAGGCCGAGGTCGAAGCGACTCCCCAGCGGCGGAGATCATACGATTGCGACCTCAAGAATCACTGACATTGCAGTGATTGGTGTAGTTGATGGGAGAGTCGCCGAACGGCTGGTCCACGGAGTCGAACACCGCGGAGACCATTGGGCAGGGTCTCAGGCCCGGAGAACGTGGTCGAAGCCGGTCAGCCGTTACAGCGCGTGGGTCAGGGCTTGTGTACTACTGTTGGCGGCACAACTTCACACCGCTGCTGTTCCGAAGGACAAGTCTGATCTTGCAGGCCGGAGGACGCACAGCGGTTACTTGATGAGCAGGGCGAGCCGTTCAGTCGGCCCCGAGCGACACGTAGCCGGTCAGTGGCACCACACATCCGATCAACCGGAGTGGTGCCGTGCTGACCGGCTTTTGCATGCCCGAGCGCGCGATACCGCTCTTCATCAAGAGGAGAGACCAATGGGGCGCCTACCGACGATTCCTGAATATGACGCAATCCTGACCCTGACCGAGGTGGCGGACAAGCTCCGCTGCTCGGAGACGAAGGTCTACAAGGCCGTGCGCTACGGCCACCTCGTGCCGCTTCCACGCACCAGTCGGAGCCAGCGGCTCCGTTTTCGCCTCACTGAGGTCACACGATGGATTAACGAAGGTGCTAGCAGTCAGAAGCCGCGCACCTACTCCACGGGGGAGATGCCAGCGCATCTTGCCGCCTACTGGCAGCAGAGGGGTCGCTCGTGAGCGCCGCGCGCTACTCGTCCCGCGCTGTGCACGCGGGACGAGCACTCGCCACCGTTGAAGCCGCCGGACGGGAGTAGAGCCATGGTGCAGAAGAGTCAACCATCGGAGCAACTAACGAGGGCTGCGGAGCGAGTACGAGAGATCGCGGTCGCGATGAAGTGGCAGACATCGGAGACTCGTGGGCAGGTCTCAATCTATACGCGGGCCGTCTGCCACGAGGATCGCGACCTTCAGAGCCTGTCTATCGGCTCCCACGATTCGCGCGGTAAAGCTAGCGCTACCGGTTACCCGATGGTCTACTGCCACGCGCGCCACTGTGACTACGCGACGATCCGTGCGGCGTTGGTTAAGGCCGGAGTGCCGCCGGAACTGCTCCGTCCGGCCCACGGGCCTAAGGCACCCGCGAAGCGTTCTAAACCCCCAGTGCGGGCTGTCCAGCAGCCATTGCCGATCGTGCGTGAGGGTGCATGGATGCTGGCGCTGCGTGGGGATGCGGAGAAGCGCTCGGTACTCGTGGAACGTCGAGGGCTGAGTGAGGAGAGCATCGATGCTGCACTCATTGGGTGGAGCACGAAGCACCAGCGTTACACCATTCCGGTCTTTGACGAGCACGATCGCTGCGTCGGTCTTCGGTTGTACGCACCTGACCCGGCGAAAGGTCAGCCGAAGATGAAGGGGCTGCCCGGCTACGGGAACCGCCTGTATGTCCCCGGCGACGACTTGGACCCTCATCGGCGGACGCTCTACTGCGCTGGCGAATGGGATGCACTTATGGCTGTCGAGCACGGGTGGCAAGCAGTCACGCACACGGGCGGAGAAGGCGCGCACGTTCCCGAGGCCGACAGGCATCGTCTCGCCGGTATGGACGTGATCGTGGTCTACGACGCTGACGAGGCCGGACAAAAGGGCGCTCAGCGCGTCGCTGAGGACCTGCAGGACGTAGCCCGTTCCGTCGCTATCGCTCAGCTACCCGACGATCTCGGAGACAAGGGCGACTTGTCCGATCTCTTTAACGCCGGACGCGGGTCGGAGTTGCGAGCCATCGTCGGTAGAGCGACTGCTTGGGACTTACCAGACGCCTACATCGGATCCTGGGCCGTGCAAGAGCTGCAAGACGTCTTGGCCGACTCCTATGAGCCAGAGACCCCGACGATCTGCCGACGTATCAAGAGTGACGTCGCGCTGTTCTACCCGGGCCGGGTGCACGCACTGATCTCAGAAAGCGAAGCGGGCAAGACTTGGCTCGCTCTCCACGCAGCACATCAAGAACTGGAGGCCGGCAGGGTCGTCTACTACCTCGACTTCGAGGACACACGCCACGGAGTGGTGCGGCGGCTTATCTCGATGGGCTGTCCGCCTGAGGTGATCGAACGTGGTTTCCGGTATATCCAGCCAGATGAAGCGTTCAAGCCTGTCCGGGAAGCGGTGCTTGCGGCCCTGAGGCGAGATCGGCCGTCGCTAGTGGTTGTGGACGGCGTCACTGAAGCGATGGTTCAGAACAGCTGGAAGCAGAACGCTAACGACGAGATCGCTGAGTTCTTCCAGATTCTCCTCCGCCCGATGGCCGCGACGGGTGCGGCCGTCGTCATGCTCGATCACTTGCCCAAGAGCGAAGAGGGATCGGCCGGCCGTGGGGCAATTGGAGGTGTAGCGAAACTCAACGGGATCGACGGGGCGGCATACCGGCTCAAGCCGGTCAGGCCGATCGTCAAAGGACGAGAGGGTTTGAGCAGAGTGACCATCGACAAGGACCGGCCTGGCGAGGTCAAGCGGCATCAAGACGACAAGAAGGGCATCGCTGATCTGATCGTGGACTCTGACGAGGACGACGGCGTTCAAGTGTTCCTAGCGCTACCGACGACCTCACGCGAGTTCCTTGAGCAACGGGCCGCCGCCACGGAAGCAGCTGACGCCGAGACCCGGACCTTCATAGAGACCTATCTACGTGAGAACCCCGGTGCCACTCAGAACGCTGTGAAAGACGCGTGCCATGCCAAAGGCCATGGAGCCAAGGAGAAGATCGGCCGAATTCTCGAAGCGATGAGGGATCCAGAAAGGTTCGGCACCGTGCGCGTCGAGTCCGGCCCGAACAACAGCAAACGGCACTATCTCGCCGACATGAGCACTGGTGTCCCGGTGTCCGGACAGGTGTCCCAGGACACCGGAAAGGACACCCAGTGAGTGGTGGTGTCCCGGCTGCTCTACGTAGTAGGGCCGGGACACCACCACTGCCCCGCGGCGGCCACGGCTGCGCTCGACGAGGGCGGTGCTCTCGATGAGCGGGGTCGTGATGGTGGTGCTCGTGGTCTCGGTGGCGGCGCAGTGGGTGGCCTGGGCGCTCGTGCTGGCTGACGGGTGGACGCGGCCTACTCGTGACCTTCGGGTGCATGCGCTGGTCGTGCTGCTGGGAGTACAGGTCGTGCTGTCGCTGGTGTGGGCAGCAGGTTGAACCGGCGAACCCGTGGAGGTTCGCACCTATGGAAGGAGCGCCCGATGAGTGAGGGCAACCGCAAGAGAAGGAAGGCGCTTGGCTTGATCCCCAAGCGCGAGAAGTGCAGCGCGAGAAAGACCAATGGTGAGCCGTGCGGCAACTACCCGATCGACGGCGGTCTGACCTGCCGTATTCACGGTGGAGCGGCCCCACAGGTCAAGCGCAAGGCACAGGAGCGAATCGCGTTGGCGCAGGATGACGCGGCGTCAATGCTGATCCGGTTCATGGGCGACGACAACGTTCCGTACCCCGAGAGACGGCGCATCGCGGAGTTCCTGCTCACCTACGAAAACCGCAACGAGGTCAAGTTGCAGTTGGCGAAGTGGGAAGAGTCGCTGAGCGAAGTCTTCCTCGACATCGACGACGACGAGATCCCCGTACGTCTGGAGCCCGACGCCGACGGCGTCTATGCGCCCGAGGATCCGGATGCTCGCTGGGAGGAGATGGAGCGCCGACAACCGACCGGTGATCCCATCAAGACCCCACGGGCTCGCCGGACGGCTGCCCCGAGGTTCGCCGACCCCGACCCACCCGACTACAGCAGGCCATAGAACCCGGACCCCGGCTGGCTCGGCACCCAGCGGCCACACCGCGTTCCTCACACGGCAGACACCGATCTGGGGCCGACTCAATGGTCCGGCCACTGGTCGAGGCGCGGCTCGTCGCGGCATCCGAGCTGGCAGGGCGCTCGGCGAGCTTCCGCGTGCGAAACCGAAACGAGATGGAGCACCTTGAGAACTATCAGTTCACCCGATGAGATCTGTAGGTGTTGCTCGCCAGCCCACGAGAACGAATCGAGAGCACAATGTCCAGGAAGAAGCGCGGCACCCACGTCGTGAAGCAGGGAATCAGGAAGCGCTATCGCGCCGACGGCACCGTGCGTGGCTATGAGGTCCGTTATCGCGATCCAGATCGGGTCGACCTCAACGGCAAGCCCGTGCTGCGATGCAAGAGCTTCCGAACTCAAGAGGAAGCCGAGGCGTTCCAGGCACGCAAAGTCGTGGAGATTCTGGACGGTGAGTACATCGACCCTGACCGGCTCCGTACGAAGTGGAAGCACATCTCTGATGAGTGGTTGCGAGTCAAGGAAGCGAAGGGAGCACGAGCTCGTACCGTCAGCGGTTACCGCAATGTCCTGGACAATTGGCTCTCGCACTGGGACCGGCGGGCAATCGATGACATACGCCCTGCTGATGTGTGGGCCGTGATCGAGCACCTACGCCGAAAGGGCCGCGCGGTAGGCACTGAGCGACACGTCTTCAACACCATCAACGGCGTCTTCAAGTACGCCGTCCGCAAGGGCTACGTCCGCAAAAACCCAGCCGAACCACACCGCGAGGACCTGCGCGGCCAGTCCGAGGGGGAGTACGAAGGCAGGCACTCACCGCCGAGCAGGCCGAAGCGATTGTCAACGCGCTACCCGCTGGCCGGTTCAGACTCTATGGCCTCGTGGGCCTATGGACGGGCTTCCGAGCCGGCGAACTCGCAGGCCTCCGTGTGCAGAACCTCGACGCGCTACGCAGCACGATCCAGGTGGGGGAGACAATCGAGGACTTGGGCGGCACCCTTCGTCCCGGCACCACCAAGACGAAGAAGTCCAGAGGCCGCCGAGTGCCCGTTCCAGAAGCCGTCATGAAGCAGCTGACCGACTACGTCAAAGAAGAGGGGCTCGGGCCGAACGACTACGTTTTCGCCGGACCGAACGAGTATTTCCGCCACGCCAACTTCTACAAGCGCAAGTGGCGAGCGGCCTGCAATGAGGCTGGCCTCGAAGGCACCCGCTTCCACACCCTGCGGCACACCTTCCTAAGTCTGCGGGCAAGGGAGGGCGTTCCGCCCAACGTCCTGATGGAGTGGGCGGGGCACAGCACGATCAAGGTCACGATGGACGTCTATACCCACGCCTACGAGGACGACCCGCGCGACCGGGAGCTCATCGAGCGCATGTTCGCCGATGCCCAGCAGCGTGCCGCTGATCACCGTGCACATCTCGTAGTGGTGAGCGGCGAAGGCGTTTGAGCCGTCAGGGCTGTTGCGGGTCAGGTCCGGGCTGCTGTGGCATTGCCTGGAAAGGAGCGGGAGTTAGCATCATGTTGGCCGAGGAGATGAAACCAACGTCGTTTTGGTTCTCGATGATCTTGAAAGCTGGAGTTGACGAGACGGTCAGACCGCAGGCGTGATGAACTGAGAGCACGGCATTTTGCATGTCCTGTCCGAGGCTCTCCAGCCTTGTGACTTTCAGGTCCAACCCAGCCGCCTTCTCGAATGAGATGTGGCGGGCATGCGTCTGTGTCAATGCGTGATCACCTAGCTCGCTGATCACTCGATCAGCCTTAGACTCTTTGTCTGAATGGTCGCGAAACATCCCTGTTTCAAGCCACTGCTTGACCATCTTATTCGACCAGTCGATTGCCTTTTCACACTCACCGATCAGCGTCGGACTGTACTTCGCGATGATTGGTTGCCAAACGGGAATTGAAGCGGGGTTTATAGATATATCTCGGGTCGCACGGTCAAACTCTTCTTTGATTGCGTGTGCCGGAGCGCCATTGATTTGTGGATCGATAGGTCCGAGACTCGAGTGCTTTCCGAGGATGATCTCGTCAGAACTGAGCGCGATCATCGTTCCGGCCGACATTGCCAACTGCGGAACGATGACGCGAATATCGTTCTTAAACATGGCCCTCAAATAATCGACAAGCGATTCCGTTGCTGCGATATCTCCACCGGGCGTGTGAAGAATGAGGTCGAGCCCTTTGGACCGATCCATGCCGTGGATGACGGCCATGAACCCATTTTTGTCACTGTCGTTGACTTCAAACCCTGTCAGGCCCTGCCGGATGAGATCTTGCTTCTCAAGCCAGCCCGAGTAATAGACGATGACATTGCGCCCGGTGAGGTTACTGAGTTCCTTGACGTATCGTCGCCGGACTACATCGTGAACGCTGCCTTGCGAATTGATCTCGCTGAGGAGTTGTGCCCAGTTCGGCATGTAGGTTCGTTAGAAGGGGTTCGAGGTGTTGGCGATGACCACGTTGAACTGAGCTGCTGGACGCTCGAAGCCCATCGCAGCGAAACTGGCTCGCGCCTGCGGTGACTCCAAGTGCATGGTCGTGAAGACGGCGTCAATCTCGGTTTGGCGACGCTCTTCCGAAGTCATGTTAGCCTTGCCTTCCCTAGTGGTCGTGATACTGCCAGTAAACCAGATGACGGTGTCGCCCACCGCCGAACGCCGTGAATTCTGGCTCGTGTCGTACGTGCTCACGGAGGGTCGGGTCCTTGATGGCCTGCTCGGATGTCCCGACGCAAGGCTGCTCGACCACGGGCTCGACCAACTACACGCCCGAACCAGCTGCCACTGCCGTTGCCCCGCGCAGCGCTCAGCCGACCAGATCGACAGAAACCGGGCTAGAACCGTGGAGCATGGTCCCCTCGGCGCTGGGGGCCGCCCGCGCGTTCTTCATCGGCCTACGAGCTGAGGCGGCTACCGTGCTGCCAGGGCTACCGACACGAGGGCAAGGCGGAATGAGCCAGGAACTGATTGACACACTCTCCGGGCTATTGGTGGCTGCCGGAACGGTGCTCTCGCTAATCGTGGCATTGTCACGCTTCCGGGCACTAGATCGTGCGGCGTCACGCCTTGGTCTCTACGTGGATGTACTCGATAAGTTGCAGCCCGGAAGTTCTGAACACGAGAAGATGTCGGCGATCGTGGCTCATCAGGTAGACGAACTCCACGGCCTCCGTAGTGCCGGACGAGATTGGGGTATGGCAGCGATCGCCTCTCTCGCCGTTCTCGCATCCCTCTGGGGAACGACCTATCTCGTCGGCCGCGATGGATGGTGGTGGACCGTCCTGGCGGGCTTTCCCCTCTTCCTCGCAGTGGTCTGTGCGTACGGCATCTACGACTCACTCAGGCTGCAGCCGCGTGATGACGACTCGGAAAAGGGGCCGACCGAGCCAGCCGTATAGGCCAGCCCGGTCGTTAGATGTTGCGAACTGTCAGGCGGCGTCTTCGCCGACGGTGGAGATGACGACCTTGGTTTCGCCGGGGGTGTAGCGGTCGGCGTGCTCGCCGTTCTCGATCTGCTGGGCGAGGAGCAGGTTGGTGATCATGCGGCGGACGGTGGCGATGGAGAGGTTGAGGTCGTCGGCGATGCTGGCGGCGGTCTCGCCCTTGTCGCGGCGTGCAGCCACGGCTTCGGCTTGGGTGCGCTGGTCGCTGCCGGGTGAGAGGTAAGGCAGGCTGCGCAGGGTGCCGTTCTTGCGTTGGCGGAACAGCCGTACGGCTCCAGCGGTGGCGGCGTCCTTGAGCGTCTTCGGCGCGGTGGTGGCGGTCTTCTTGGTGGCGGTCTTCGTGGTCATGATGGTTGCCTCCCGGCGTCGGGCCGAGGTTCTCGTGCTCGGCGTTGAGAGCACCCTGCAGAAGATCTCTCGGGATGTTCAGACCCCGGCTTGAGATTTCCTGCCTGCCTCCTGCTGGCCCAAGTGCGCGAGCGTCGGCCGCGTTATCTCACGTGGGTAGAGGAGTTGGGGCGGGCGTTGTGGACGAGATGGGCATCTTGTCGGGGGCATCACCTAACGTCGAGTGATCGGGGTCACAACGAGGAGGTCAGATGGGAAGCTTCGAGAAGGACATCATGAACGAAGTGCGACGCGAGACGCAGGGGTTCTTCGACTCGTTCAGTCGTCGTTACAAGGGCAAGCCGGTCTCGACGGTGAAGGCAGCACTTGCCCGCGAGTGGAAGTCGAAGATGGACGGCAAGATGACCGACCCCGAGCTGACGGACTACGCGACGCTGATTAGCGAGGGCACCAGGATCCAGGTGAAGTAGCGACGCTTCTCAGTGCTCGACCCCGGACCCGGTCAGTGGGTTCGGGGTCGATCTCAGTAGCCGTTGATGGTGCCGCGGAATGGTGCGGTGGGGTCTCGTGGCTTGTAGCCGGGTGGTCGGCCGATGCCGGTGCCGCTCTTGATGGGCTTGCGGGTCTTGCGGGGCTTTTTCTTTCCCATGGTGTGCTCCGTTCCTCAAGGGGTGACCAGTACATAGAGCCCACGCTGTTCGTGCCGCCTGTGCCGAGGTCGAGATTCGCCTGCAACGACAGTCGAGAAGAGTTTCTGGCCGAGGTTCGGTTGCGACCCGTCACGGCACCGGCTGGGTTCTGTGTACTGGAAAGCGCAGTAGCCGATACTGAAGCGCCCCAGGTTTGATGCCGCATCCTTGTGAGTTGGAAGGATGCGAACCATGCCGAAGAAGATCGATCCCGCGGTCAAGGAGCGGTGCGTGCGCCAGGTGCTGGAGCATCTGCCGGAGTACTCGTCGCTGACCGCGGCCGCCGAGACCGTCGCGCGTCGCGAGGGGGTCGGGAAGGAGACCGTGCGTCGCTGGGTGGTCCAGGCCCAGATCGACGGCGGCCAGCGCCAGGGAGCCACCAGTGAGGACGCCGA
>NZ_MIJB01000041.1 GCF_002174305.1 Aeromicrobium sp. PE09-221
GAACCGCCCCAGGTTCGCTGCCGCTCCTATGCGGGTTGCGGCTCTCGGTTGAGGGCCGCGTAGTGGGCTTGCTCGAACTCTGTTGGTGTCATCATGCCAAGCGACCCGTGCAGGCGCCTGGTGTTGTACCAGTCGACCCATCCGGCGGTGGCGTACTCGACGTCGGCGATGGTCCGGTAGGGGCCGGCGTGGAAGACCGTGGTGCGGATGCACTCGGTCTTGAACAGGCCGATCACGCACTCCATCAGCGCGTTGTCATACGCATCAGCCACCGTCCCGATCGAGGGCAGGATGCCCTCGTCGGTGAGGTGGTCGGTGAACGCGATCGACGTGTACTGGCTGCCGGCGTCGGCGTGGCCGATCAGTTCACCGGGGATGACGGGGTGGCCTTCGCGGCCACGCTGCCACAGCGCCATCCGCAGCGGAACATCAACCAGCTCGACGGCCTTGGTCGAGCCGATGTTCCAGGCGATGATCTTCTGGGCGAAGACGTCGAGGATGAACGCGACGTAGACGAACCCGGCCCACGTCCTGACGTAGGTGAAGTCCATGACCCAGGTTCGGTTCGGGGCCTCGGCCGTGAAGTTGCGGTCGAGCAGGTCGCCAGCTCTCTTGCCGTCCTTGCCGGGAATCGTGGTCCGGATCCCCTTCGAACGCCGAACCCCTTGCAAGCCCAGCGATCTCATCGCCCGGTCCACCGATCCAGGCGAGGTGCCCGGGCTGGTGCGCTGCACGAGCGCAGTCATCTTCCGACGCCCGTAGAGCCCTTCGGGAGTCATCCGACGCACGCCCTCGTGGTCGATCCTCCAGGCCAGGTCACGGACCTGGTTGGTGACCTGTGCGTCGGTGATGGTCCGGGCGGCGACCGGGCGGTTGTTCTGTGCCCAGTCGCGGTAGGTCCGCGCGGCGATCTGGCAGCCCTGCTCACGCAGGACCCGGCAGATCGACTCGACCGCGTGGTCCTCGGCCCGCAGCTCGTCGATGAACGCGACGATCAGCGATTGCGGGGGTCGAGTTCCCCCGCGAAGAAAATCGAGGCCCTGCGCAGGACCTCGTTGTCCTCCTCGAGTCGGCGGACCTTGGCCTTGAGGTCCTTGATCTCGGCGAGCTCCTCACTGGTGGCTCCCTGGCGCTGGCCGCCGTCGATCTGGGCCTGGACCACCCAGCGACGCACGGTCTCCTTCCCGACCCCCTCGCGACGCGCGACGGTCTCGGCGGCCGCGGTCAGCGACGAGTACTCCGGCAGATGCTCCAGCACCTGGCGCACGCACCGCTCCTTGACCGCGGGATCGATCTTCTTCGGCATGGTTCGCATCCTTCCAACTCACAAGGATGCGGCATCAAACCTGGGGCGCTTCAGTATCGGCTACTGCGCTTTCCAGTACACCGAACCCAGCCGGCGCCGTGACGGGTCGCAACCGAACCTCGGCCAGAAACCCCTCCCC
>NZ_MIJB01000042.1 GCF_002174305.1 Aeromicrobium sp. PE09-221
GAGCATCCCGGAGAGGGCGCCCCGCTGGGCGGGGCTGATCTGTACGCGGGTGTAGTAGTCCTCGATCAGTTTCTTGAAGCGCCCCAGGTTTTTTGCCGCTCCTATGCGGGTTGCGGCTCTCGGTTGAGGGTCGCGTAGTGGGCTTGCTCGAACTCCACGGGTGGCACGTTACCGAGAGTGCTGTGCAGGCGGCGGTTGTTGTACCAGTCGACCCAGCCGGCGGTCGCGAACTCGACATCGGCGATCGTCCGGTAGGGGCCTTCGTGGAAGACGGTGGTGCGGATGCACTCGGTCTTGAACAGGCCGTTGATCGTCTCCATGAGGGCGTTGTCATAGGCATCTCCGACGCTCCCGATCGAGGGGCGGATGCCCTCGAGGTCGAGGTGCTCGGTGAACAGGATCGAGGTGTATTGCGAGCCCGCGTCGGCGTGACAGATCAGCTCGGGGCCGACGGGGTGTCCCTCGCGGCCACGTTCCCACAGCGCCATCCGCAGCGGGGTCATCACGAGCTCGGTCTCCTTGGACGTCGAGGCGTGCCAGGCCACGATCCGTTGGGCGAAGACGTCGACGATGAAGGCCACGTAGACCCACCCGGCCCAGGCGCGGACGTAGGTGAAGTCGGTGACCCACACCCGGTTCGGGGCCGGTGCGGTGAAGTCGCGGTCGAGCAGGTCACCGGCCCTCTTGCCGTCCTTGGCCGGGATCGTGGTCCGGATGCCCTTGTCCCGCCGGACCCCCGATAGCCCCAGCGCTCGCATGGCCCGATCGACCGCCCCAGCACCCGCGCCCGGGACGGTGGTCCGGCGCAGCAGCGCGGTCATCTTGCGACGCCCATAGAGGCCCTCAGGTGTCAGCTTGCGTCGACCTTGGGCGTCGGTCGTCCAGGCCGCGTTCCGCACGGCTTCGACGATGTGGGCGTCGCTGACGGTCCTGGCTGACGGGCCGGCGCTGCGCCAGCCCCGATAGGTTCTCGCGGCGACCTTCACGCCCTGCTCGCGCAGGACCCGGCAGATCGACTCGACCGCGTGTCCCTCGGCCCTCATCTGATCGATGAATCCCATCATCAACGGTTGCGGGGGTCGAGTTCCCCCGCGAAGAAAATCGAGGCCCGACGCAGGATCTCGTTGTCCTCCTCGAGCCGACGGACCTTGTCCTTGAGCTTCTTGATCTCGGTGAGCTCCTCACTCGTCGCGCCCTGACGCTGGCCACCGTCGATCTGGGCCTGAATCACCCACCGGCGCACCGACTCCTTCCCGACGTTCTCCCGCCGGGCGACGGCCTCGGCTGCGGCGGTCAGCGATGGATACTCCGGCAAGTGCTCCAGCACCATCCGGACACAGCGCTCGCGCACCTTCGGATCGATCTTCTTCGGCATGACATGCATCCTTCCAACTCAAAAGGACGCGGCATCAAACCTGGGGCACTTCA
>NZ_MIJB01000043.1 GCF_002174305.1 Aeromicrobium sp. PE09-221
GGGGGGGGGGGGAGGTGCCATGTCGACCGTTGGGTTTCCGGGACACGCAGCAGCTGGCGTCGTGGCGAGGGTCGTCAGCCGTGGTGACCCTCGTGCTCGTCCGGAACAACGGTCCGAACGGGAACACGGTCCTGGTCGCCGTTGCTGATGGCGGGGCCGATGACGAAGGCCGAGAGGGAGAACATCAGCGCGAACACACCCAACGCGAGAGCGGGCGCCTTCCACGAGTCGAATCGTCGATGGAGTCGTCGCAGCATCGGTATGGAGAAGATCAGTCCGATGACGGCGAACAGCACGTTGCCGGTCGCGCCGGTCACCAGTACTGCTCCGCCGAGAAGGGCCGACGTGGTGCAGCAGGTGGGGGAGCAGGCCCATGATGGCGCCGACAAGCGCGGTTAGTGCGTTCCATGCAGTCCCGAAGACGCCCACGTGCTTGTCAGATTCAGCCGGAGCGAGTTCCTCCGAGTTGAGCTCACGATCCGGGACCTGGCGTGCGGGCATCGTTAGTCGTTCGTCCAGTAGGACAGCGTGGTCATCGTGCCGGTCTCGGCGTCGTGAATGTCGTGGCATGGTGGGTCGTCCCCTGGCTCGGGTTGCGGCTTCGAAGTTCACTTCCAAGGCCCGCCATCGGGCACGATGGCGACGATCGGACCTGGGTCTTCATGGCACGCCGTCGATCCCGTTGCGGCGACAAGACGGTGGGTGGTTCTCCTACCGCTGTGAGGTGCGCAGCACGGTGCTGCGGGCGTGGTACTCGTCCTCGTTGATCTCGCCGCGAGCGAACCGCTCATTAAGGATCTGCATCGGGTCACTCCGAGCCGAAGGGGATGCATCAGAGCTCTGGGTGCCGCGGAAGATCGCGATCACTGCAACGATCACCAACGCCCAGAACGCGACCATGGCCAGAGTCATGAGGATCCAACCGACCCATCCCGTGCCGTCGTGATACCAACCCATCATCGTGCTCAGCTCCTTCCTCGGGCCTCGTACTCTCAATGATCGACCCGGCACTACGGCGACATAGTGGTCTTCGTGTGAAGGTTCGCTGAAGGATGGGCCGCCCGCGGTGCTGATCTGGGCTGGTAGGGCAGATGGACTGCCATCATGTCGGGTATGGGCGAGGACGTGATCAACGGAACGGTCGGCTCATCGGCGGGAGGTGCCGCGGGGGTTCGTCCCCCGACGGGCCTGCGGGCGATGGTCGTCGAGGACGAGACGCACCTTGCGGGGGTCATCGGCAGCTACCTCGAACGCGAAGGCCTGGAGGTGGCTGTGGTCCACGACGGTCTGGAGGCATTGGAAGTCGCTCGAACCGTCGATCCGGATGTGGTGGTGCTGGACTTGGGTCTGCCGAGTCTGGACGGTGTGGAGGTCTGTCGGCAACTGCGCACATTCTCCGATGCCTATGTGGTGATGCTGACGGCGCGCAGTGAGGAGGTCGACACCTTGATCGGACTCTCGGTGGGGGCAGACGATTACATGACCAAACCCTTCAGCCCTCGGATCCTGATGGCCCGGATCCAGGCACTGTTGCGCCGACCTCGGAAGCCGGATGGGGCAGACGACCACGTGGAAGGGGCCCGGACCTTCGGTGCGTTGGTCGTCGATCCACTGGGGCGAGACGTCTGGCTCGAGGGGGAACCGGTGTCGTTGACGCGCACCGAGTTCGACCTCCTGACCGCTCTCTCCGACCACCCGCAGATGGCATTCAGCCGCCGGCAACTCATCGACACCGTCTGGGGTCCCACCTGGGTCGGCGACGAACACCTGGTCGACGTCCACGTCGGACACTTGCGGCGCAAACTCAACGACGACGCCAGCCAGGCCCGATTCATCCGGACCGTCCGTGGAGTCGGCTACCGGATGGGCACCGGCCAGTGACCGACCGCCGAGCTCGCGTGGACACGACCCGTGTCCGCTCTCGGTTCGCCGCTCGGCTCTTGGTGGCCCAAGCCCTGGTGCTCGTGGCCGGGGCCCTGACCACGTGGCTCGTGGCTTCCGTCGTGGGCCCCGGCATCTTCAGCGACCACCTGCAACAGGCCGGTGACGAACACACCGCCGAGCAGATCCGCCATGTGGAAGAGGCCTTCGCCTCCGCGCTGGTTCTGTCCATCTCTCTCGCGCTGATCGCCTCGGTGCTCGCAGCGCTGGCCGTCTCCTGGTACTTCAGCCGCCGGGTTCAGCGTTCGATCAGCGACGTCGCGGCGGCGGCGGCACAGGTCGCTGCCGGCCGGTACGGCGCCCGGGTGCCCGACCCGGGACTGGGTGAGGAGTTCGCCTCGCTCGCACTGACCTACAACCGCCTCGCCGAGAAACTCGAAGCGACGGAGTCGACCCGCCGCAGCATGCTGGCCGACCTGGCCCACGAGATGCGCACCCCCTTGGCCACGATCGACGCCCATCTCGAGGCCGTCGAGGACGGCATCCGGTACCTCGATGACGACACCTTGGGCGTCATCCGAGGCTCGACAGGCCGACTGCGGCGCTTGGCCGAGGACATGACCGCCGTCTCGCGAGCGGAGGAAGGGCTCGACGTCACGCTGCGACCCGTGCCTGCAGCGGATGCTGCTGCGGCGGCCATCGAGGCCGCACGTGACCGGTTCGCAACCAAGGGGGTTCACCTGCTCAGCGAACTCGCCGACGCCGGCCAGGTCTGCCTTGACTCCGACAGATTCGGACAGGTGCTCGGCAACCTGCTCGACAACGCTCTGCGCCACACTCCGACGGGCGGGACCGTGACCCTGGACTGTCGCCGCATCGATGACTGGGTGCAGTACCGCGTCAGCGACACGGGCCAGGGGGTGGCGGCAGAGCACCTGCCGCACTTGTTCGACCGGTTCTACCGCGCCGACAGCGCCCGCGACCGCGGCCACGGTGGCTCTGGCATCGGTCTGGCGATCGCCAAGGCGCTCGTGGAGGCACAAGGCGGTGGCATCTCGGTGATCAGTTCCGGGCCCGAGAGCGGCACGACGTTCACGTTGCGCTTTCCCTGCCTCAAGTAACTCGTCCGCGCGGACTGAACGGTCCGGATCTTCAGCGAAACATCACAGAACCTCGCGGTCTTTCACCT
This sequence comes from Aeromicrobium sp. PE09-221, assembly GCF_002174305.1. GTDB lineage: Bacteria > Actinomycetota > Actinomycetes > Propionibacteriales > Nocardioidaceae > Aeromicrobium. Next base: position 3,071 of record NZ_MIJB01000043.1, read on the forward strand.
ACTGCCCTGGTCATCATGGCCGTGTTCAACACCGACTCGGTGAACGACATCAGCGTCTGACAGGGCAGGAAGCGGCGAACATGAAGGTTCGACGAAGTTCTCTTCGCGGCCGTGCTTTTCATTACCCGGTGGGGGTATGGTCAGTGACGAAGACCGATACCCCCGAGGGGTATCCTCCGAAGGAGTTTCGCGATGGCCGTTGAACCGGGATACATCACCGAGAAGCAGGCTGTCCTCGCCAGGCTGCGTCGCGTTGAGGGTCAGGTGCGCGGCCTGCAGCGGCTGGTGGACGAGGAGCAGTACTGCATCGACATCCTCACCCAGTTGTCGGCGGCCACGAAGGCTCTCGAAGGCGTCGCGCTGCTACTGCTGGACCAGCATCTCGAGCACTGCCTGACGCACCCCACCGACCCTGCCGAGGCCCAGCAGAAGCTCAACGAGGCCTCCGCAGCGATCCGGCGACTCGTCCGCTCATGATCGATCCATCAAACGAAGGAGCACCCATGTCCGTGTCAGACGACAGCCGCAATCTACAACTGCTCGACTCCTCCGTCGGCGACGGCGGAGGGTGCGGCTGCGGGGGATGCGGCTGCGGATCCAACACCCAGTCCGACAGTTCGACCGACACCACCACTGAGGCGATCACCATCGCCGCGCCGAAGGAGAGCGACATGACCACCAACACCTACGCCGTCACCGGAATGACCTGCGGCCACTGCGCCAGCGCCGTCACCGGCGAACTCAAGAGCCTCGACGGAGTCACCGACGTCACCGTCGACCTCGTCGCCGGCGGTACCTCGACAGTCACCGTCGCGAGCGCCGAGCCACTCGACCAGACCCAGGTCGCCGCCGCCCTCGACGAGGCCGGCGACTACCAACTCGCCTGAGGACCGAAACCCTCACGCGCATCCCGATTCAATCCAGGCAGGAGACACAGTCATGGCACAACCAACCCCTACGGTCGACGCGCTGCACGACGTCGAGCTCGCCATCGGCGGGATGACCTGTGCCTCCTGCGCCGCGCGGATCGAAAAGAAGCTGAACAAGGTCGAGGGTGTGTCGGCCACGGTCAACTACGCCACCGAAAAGGCCAAGGTCAGTTATCCGACGACGCTCACCCCTGCCGATCTTGTCAGCGTGGTGGAGGCCACCGGGTACACCGCGACCGTGCCCACTCAGGCGGCCAGCGGTGACGACCCTTCGACCGACGCGCAGACGGACCACCGGGATCTGGAGGCCGCGAGCTGGCGACAGCGCCTGATCGTCTCAACCGTGCTCTCCGTCCCGGTCCTGGCGATGTCGATGATTCCGGCGTTGCAGTTCGACAACTGGCAGTGGATCTCACTGACGCTGGCCTCACCCGTGGTCGTCTGGGGGGCGGCCCCGTTCCACCGTGCCGCGGTGACCAACGCGCGCCACGGCGCGGCGACCATGGACACCCTCATTTCCGTCGGAGTCACCGCCGCGTGGCTCTGGTCGTTGTGGGCGCTGCTGTTCACCCACGCCGGGATGACTGGCATGCGGATGCCGTTCGACCTCTTCCCGGATGGTGAAGCTGACGTCCACATCTACCTGGAGGTCGCGGCGGCGGTGACCACCTTCATCATTGCGGGCCGCTACTTCGAGGCTCGAGCCAAGCGCCAGTCTGGAGCGGCTTTACGCGCCCTGCTCGACATGGGCGCCAAGGACGTTGCCGTCCTGCGCGGCGGCACGGAGGTGCGCGTGCCGGTGGGCCAACTTGAGGTCGGCGACCGGTTCCTGGTGCGCCCGGGCGAGAAGGTCGCCACCGATGGCGTCGTCGAGGACGGTACATCGGCAATCGACGCGTCCATGCTCACGGGCGAGTCGGTCCCCGTCGAGGTCGGGCCCGGTGATGTCGTCGTGGGCGCCACGGTGAACGCCGGCGGACGTCTGGTGGTCCGGGCCGCCCGCGTCGGAGCCGACACCCAACTCGCCCAGATGGCACGGCTGGTCGAGGACGCCCAGAACGGCAAGGCGCAGGTCCAGCGACTCGCCGACCGTGTCTCAGCCGTATTCGTGCCCATCGTGCTCGTGCTCTCCTTGGTCACGCTCACCGCTTGGCTGCTGACTGGTCACAGCGTCACCGCCGCATTCACCGCCGCGGTGGCGGTGCTGATCATCGCCTGCCCCTGCGCCCTCGGTCTCGCGACCCCCACCGCACTGCTCGTCGGGACCGGCCGCGGTGCCCAACTCGGCGTGCTCATCAAGGGCCCGGAGGTGCTCGAGTCCACTCGGGTGGTCGACACGATCGTCCTGGACAAGACCGGCACCGTGACCACCGGAAGGATGGAACTGGTCGATGTGGTCCCCGCCGATGGTGTGAACAGTGCCGATCTGCTCCGGCTGGTCGGTGCCCTCGAGAACGCCTCGGAACACCCCATCGGTCAGGCCATTGCCACCGGGGCCAGCCAACGACTCGAGTCGCAGCTGCCCGATGTCGAGGGATTCTCCTCGACCCAAGGCCTCGGCGTCGCCGGGGTGGTCGACGGCCACGCGGTCGTGGCCGGCCGCCCCGGCTGGCTGGCCCGAGAGTGGAACCAACCCCTCGACGCGAGCCTGGCGGGAGTGGTCGAGGCCGCGGAACAGCAAGGCCGGACCGTGATCGCCGCTGGCTGGGACGGAGCGGCCCGCGGGGTCGTCGTGGTCTCCGACGCGATCAAGCCCACGAGTGCGCAGGCCGTGGCCGAGCTCAAGGAGCTGGGACTCGAGCCGATTCTGCTCACCGGTGACAACGAACGCGCTGCCCGTGCCGTCGCCGCCGAGGTGGGCATCGAGCAGGTGATCGCCGAGGTCCTCCCCGCTGAGAAGGTCGCCACTGTCGAGCGTTTGCAGCGCGAGGGCCGCACGGTCGCCATGGTGGGAGACGGCGTCAACGACGCCGCGGCACTGGCCACCTCCAACCTGGGCATCGCCATGGGCACCGGCACCGACGCCGCCATCGAGGCTTCCGACCTCACTCTCGTTCGCGGCGACCTGCGCGCCGCCGTGGACGCGATCCGGCTCTCTCGGCGCACGCTGCGGACCATCAAGAGCAACCTGTTCTGGGCCTTCGCCTACAACGTTGCGGCGCTGCCCCTGGCCGCGCTCGGTCTGCTCAACCCGCTGATCGCCGGCGCTGCCATGGCGTTCTCCTCGGTGTTCGTCGTGTCGAACAGTTTGCGACTGCGGCGCTTCCAGCCCGTCTCGACGCAGACAGCCGAGACGTCGCACGCTCGCCTTGACTCAAGCAAGACCAACCTTTCCCATGTGGAGGCAGGACGATGACGACGCACCAGCACACGAGCGGCCACCGCGACCATCACGCGCAGCGTGACGGGGGTACCACCGCCATCATCGAGGTCTCTGGGGTCCAGTGGGCGTCCAGCAAGAACGTCGCCGAAGCGATGCTGTCGCGCCGGCCCGGGGTGCTCTCCGTCGATGCCAACCCGGTCGCCCAGACGGCCACCGTCACCTATGACCCGAAGCGCACCAGCGTGAGCGATCTGCGGGACTGGGTGCGCGAATGCGGATTCCACTGCGCGGGACAGTCGGTTCCCAATCATGTGTGCGATCCGCTGCTCGAGCCTGGCCGTGACGAGCACGCCGAGCACCACCACGAGCTCCAGCACGACGGTCACGACGCGGGCAGCAGCCACGCAGGCGCGGCTTCGCCGATCTCGTCACCGCATGATGCGATGGGCCACGGCGGTCACGGGACGATGTCGATGGCTGACATGGTTCGCGACATGCGCAACCGATTCCTGGTCGCCCTGCTGCTCGCGGTACCCATCACGCTGTATTCGCCGATGGGGCGGGACATGCTCGGCTTCGACGCGGCCGCTCCGTTCGGGATGCGCGATGACATCTTCGCCTTGATCCTGTCCCTGCCGGTGATCTTCTACTCGGCCTGGATCTTCTTCGACGGCGCCTGGCGGGCGCTCCGGGCCAAGACGCTGGACATGATGGTGCTGGTGGCCGTGGCCGTCGGAGCCGGCTGGCTGTACTCCCTCGGAGTCACCGTCACTGGGGGCGGTGAGGTCTTCTACGAGGCCGTTGTCATGCTCGCCGTGTTCGTGTTGCTCGGCCATTGGTTCGAGATGCGGGCACGAGGCGGCGCCAATGACGCGATCCGTACGTTGCTTGACCTGGCTCCACCGTTGGCGGTCGTTCTCCGCGACGACGAACCGGTCGAAGTTCCCACCTCCGAGGTCGAGGTCGATGACCTTCTCCTGATCCGGCCGGGGGCGAAGATCGCCACTGACGGCACCGTCGAAGAGGGCGAGTCGGAGGTCGACGAGTCCATGGTCACCGGCGAGAGCCTCCCGGTGCACAAGGGGCCCGGCGATCGGGTCATCGGCGCCACCATCAACGCCAGCGGCACCATCCGGGTACGCGCCACCAAGGTGGGCGCTGACACCGCTTTGGCACAGATCGTCGCGCTGGTGCAGCAGGCGCAGAACTCCAAAGCGCCGGGACAGCGACTCGCGGACCGGGCCGCATTTTGGCTCGTCCTGGTCGCACTGGTCGGTGGAGTCGCCACCTTCCTGGTCTGGCTCGCTGCCGGCGCAAGCGTGCAGACTGCGCTGCTGTTCGCCATCACCGTGGTCGTGATCACCTGCCCCGATGCCCTCGGACTCGCCACGCCGACAGCGATCATGGTCGGCTCCGGCCTCGGCGCGAAGCGCGGGATCCTGTTCAAGAACGCCACCGCCATCGAGAGCTCCGCGCGCGTCGACACCGTCGTCTTCGACAAGACCGGCACCCTCACCAAGGGGGAGCCCGAGGTCACGGACGTCATTGTCGGCGACTTCGATCGCGATCGGGTCCTGGCGCTCGCGGGCGCACTCGAACGAGAGTCCGAACATCCTCTCGCTCAGGCCGTCGTGCGCCACGTCGATGCAACCGATGTGCCGCGCTTGCGCGCCACCGGATTCCGCAACGTCACGGGCATCGGCGCCCTCGCCGAGGTCGACGGCCACCAGATCGCCATCGGCAACCGTCGCCTCATGGAATCCGAAGCGATCACCATCGGTGACCTGGGTGCTCAGCGCGACGAGATCGCCGCCGGCGGCCGCACGGCGGTGTTCGTTGCCGTCGATGATCGGGTCGTCGCGGTGATCGGCATCGCCGACGCGGTCCGCGAGACGTCCGCCGCCGCGATCTCCGCACTTCACGAGGCAGGCATCAGGGTCGCCATGCTCACCGGCGACAACCGTGCGACCGCCGAGCGGATCGCCGAGGAGTTGGGCATCGACGACGTCATCGCGGACGTCCTGCCCGAGGACAAGGCACACCAGGTCAAGCAACTGCAGGCGCAGGGGCGCACCGTGGCGATGGTCGGTGACGGAGTCAACGACTCGCCTTCTCTCGTGCAGGCAGACGTCGGCATCGCGGTTGGCGCGGGTACCGACGTCGCGATCGACGCCGCAGACGTCGTTCTCATGAGGTCGGACCCGCTGGACGTCCCCGTGGCGCTGACGATCGGCCGAGGCACACTGCGCAAGATGCGTCAGAATCTCGGTTGGGCGGTGGGATACAACGCGATCGCGCTACCCATCGCGGCAGGTGTCTTCCAACCGTCCTTCGGCCTGGTCCTGAGGCCCGAGGTCGCCGCCTTGTCGATGTCCGGCTCCAGCTTGCTGGTGGCAGTCAACGCGCTGCTGCTCAAGCGACTGCGGTTGCCCGGGCAGCAGCCCGAGAACGATCCCACCCAGCGTTCGGAGATGCAGCGGGCGTCCTGAGAGAGCTTGTGCCTCAGCCCAGACTGGCGAGGAGGTCGCGACAGGCTTCCTCGCACCGGCGGCAGGCCTCGGCGCAGATGCGGCAGTGCGCGTGCATGCTGCCGTGACTCTCACACTCGTCGCCACAGGCCTCGCACGCGGCGGCACAGGCTTCCAAGAACGCTCGGGTCACATCGGCGTCGTATCCAGTGCGCCTCGATAGCATGTTGCCTGTCGCAACGCAGATGTCGGAGCAGTCCAGATTGGTGCGGATGCATGTCGTCAATTCGGCGACCATGTCCTCGGCCAGGCACGCGTCAGCACAAGCCGTGCAGGCTTGGGCGCATTCGAAGCAGGCTGCGATGCACTCGGCCAACTTCTGCTTGTCGATCTGACCCAGATCCTTCGGGTGAGCATCCAGCATCTTCGTGTGAGCCATAGTTCTCCTCCTCGAAATGGTGGTGGCGGGTGACCTGCATCTGACGACCGGTGGGAACCGCCCTCCCGTGATCAGTACCCGTCCGGTAGGCGGACCATTCGCTCACGAGCTTCTTGCCCAGGGGATGTAGGTGTCCTGGACCGCCAGTCGCGATCGGAGGGGCCATGACTGCTAGGTGAGGCGACTCCACGTGGCACCTGAGGTCGTCGATTCGAAGACGGCATCACCCGCGGCTGCGTACCAGCGATCCGGCGTCACTTCGAGTGCCTCCGGGGAGTCCGGGAGCGCACCTCCTGCTCTCCAGCTCTCACCGCCGTCCCGACTCACATGAACACGTCCAGTGGCTGCAATGCCCACGACGAGACCGTCCTGGCCCCCATCGATGTACGCCAAGGACGGTGCGACGACGGTCCGCGCGCGAGCTCCATCGCTCGCGGGATAACGAATCAATCCGCCGGACGGGGTCGTCACGAAGAGGTCAGTCGAGTCGAGATCGGTGGCGACGTCAATCACCGGACGTTCATCGATCGTGATCCAGTTCGTACGGTCGCTCGTGAGAAGCAGCTGTCCGGAAACGCCGTTGTAGCCCGCCAGCCGAGAGTCAGTGCCATCGAGTGCGTGGAAGTCTGCCTTTCCCGCTAGGGACACCTGCCGCCACGTCTTCCCCGCGTCGATGGACTCCATCAGACCGAGATGCGTGGGCAGGTCGCTTGCCAGGTCCGGGTGACCACTCGCGACGAAATGCCCGGGACCGATCACCGAGAATCCCATGAGATCGTGCCAAGCTTCCCCGACCCGCCGCGGTGGCGACCCTTCCTCCACGGTGAACAGGCCCAGATGAGATGCCACGAAGAGAGTCCCGTCGGCGGGGTCGATTCCCATGCCGTGAACGTGCCCCATGGCATCGCCCGACGTTGACTCGATCTTTGGTGCTGCCGTGCCGCAGGCCGCGAGCGAGGACACGATTACGGCGGATACAACAACTGCCGCACAGGCGCGGCGGGTGTTACTCACGTGACAGCCCTTCTGTCGAGGACGGTAACGGTGAACTCTCCGGCGTGGCCGGCTCGTGGCGTCATACAGGTCATCTCCGGCTAGCTTGCTGAAATCCCTATAGAGCCAACACGAAACATGTGTCGGAATGTTCACCGCGCAATGAAGCTTCCCTGAAGATTCCAGCGTGACCGGCTCGGCCTTTCACTCCCGGGCAATGGGACGTCGTACAACGAACGTGGCACCGTGGCCGCACTTGTGCGTGTTGTCGAGCAAGGACCCAGCAGCACCCGGCTGATTCACGAAGCGGGATCTTCAGCGAACCTTCACGGAATCAGCGCCCCAGTCGGGAGTCGGGGAGCGGATGCTGGGGTGGTTCGTCCCAGGGAACATGAACCGGTTCAATGGCAAGTTGGTGTGGTTCGTCGCCGTAAGTGCGGCCGTGCTGGTCGGTGCGTTCGCCATGGGTGCGCCACCGTCGGGATTCGTGCTCATCCTCCTGCTCGCTTGCCCGTTGATGATGCTCCTTTTCATGCCTGAAACGCATGGCGAGGCTGACGAGGACGACGACTCGCGGCCCGTCGAGAAGGACCTTCAGCGGTGCGGGCCCCGCAGCGGACACTGAGGCCACGTGGAGTGTCGTTTCTGACCGCTTAAGGCCATCAATCTCACCCGGGCGCACAACGCGAGCGTCCAAAAGGGTGCCTCAGGGTCGATCGACCCCGCCCGGCCACGCATTGGCCCGACACCCATCGAGGGTTTTGGTCTGTTGGAGCATGACCGGAGCTGGCGCGCCGTTGCCTGGGCAAGCGGCGTGGGGGAGCCCGAGCGCATGGCCGAACTCGTGGTTGATCAGGTACCGACGATATGCACCGATGTCCTTCCCGTAAGACGGGGCGCCATTCACCCAGCGCCAAGCGTTGATCACGACCCGATCCCCATTGCGGCACGAGAGGCGGCCGGCGGTGTCAAGGGGAGCGCACAGGTCATCCGCCGTCTGTGGCGACGCGAGAATGATCCTCACTGAGGCATCGTTCGCCACGCGAGTGAATTCGTGGCCAGGGGACGCCCACCCCCGGGGATCGCTGAGGGTGGCGTCCACGGCTCGCGCGAATCCCGCTGGCGCGAACGAAAGGCCCTCCTCGACTTCGACTTGGTAGGTCATGGTCGTGGGCGTGGATTTCCGCGGGGCAGAAGGGGTAGGTGCGATCTGGAACCTGCCTGACGCTGCCTCTGGGACACTGACCGGCTTGTCCGTGTCCGTGGATCGCCGCGCGGGTGGCCGGGCGGAACGGCTGCCCCGGCTTTCGACGTGGTCCTTCGGCGGCGACGGTCTGGCACGTGGCAACTCTGACCGAGCATCCGAACCGTTGGAAGCTGGGTCATCGGGGAGTTGCTTCTGTCCGTTGCCGACATAAGGGACGAGGAAAGCAGTTGCAACCACGGCTGCGGCCGACGCGGGTAGTCCTATCCACGCGGTCCTGGGTCTTCGCGCGCGCTGGGGCTGACGGCGCCGGTGTCCTCGCGGAGCCACCGGGCTGGCGGCTCCACTGCGACTCCTTCTTCGGGAACCTGTCACGACCTCGCTCGATCTGGAAGGGCGGCGTGCCGCCGGGCTGGGGGGGAAGTGACCCAGCGGCACGCCAGTCGGCTGCAGCATCCATTCCGACGGCAGGTCGGAATCATGGTGGAGATGCTGCGAAAACGCTGCGTTAGGACCCGAGGAGACTGTTCATCAGGTCGATTTCAGCCTGCTGGTCGCTGATCACCTTCTGTGCCATCGCGATCGCGTCGGCATTCTCGCCGTCCTGGACTTCCGTCTCGGCCATGGCGACCGCACCCTCGTGGTGCTCGATCATCATCTGCAGGAACATGCGGTCGAACTCAGCGCCAGATGCATCCTCGAGGGACTTCATGTCCTCCTCGTCCATCATCCCGGCCATGCCGCCTTCGTCACTGGACCCGTGGTTCATGTCCCCGTGGTCCATCTCCCCGGACGGCACGTCTTCACCCCAACTCTCGAGCCAGCCCTCAAGGGTCTCGATCTCGGGACCCTGCGCGGCTTCGATGTCGGCAGCCAAGGACTTGACTTCGTCGCTGCCGGCACGTGTCTCGGCGACCTTGGCCATCTCGATCGCCTGCTCGTGGTGAGGGATCATCTGTTGGGCGAACGTGACATCCGCGTCATTAAACGGGGCGCTCTGGCTGGAGGAGGAGCCCGTGTCGCTCGACTTTCCGCCATCGGAATCGTCGCTGCATGCGGCCAGGGTGAGACCGATCGTCGCGAACAGCGTGAGAGCCGCCAGCTTCCTCTTCATCAGGTTTTCTCCATCTCTGGTCGTCTTCAGTACGCCAGCGAGTCTGCCTCCCGAATGTGAAGAGCGACCACGCTCAGTCCTCAAGGTTCCATGAAGACTCCGGGACTGCGCCGGGTCCGAGGCTCCCGGTTGGTCGACCGGGGCGGTCGGACACACGTTGAAGGCGAGAGTTCAACTACTAGGAAGCATAGTAGACTCCAGCCATGGTCGACGAGGCGCTCAAGGAGAGAGATCAGTCGAAGTCGCCGACGCCAACCCGGACTGTCTACGGGTGGGGCTGGGGCCGCTGGGCGTGGCGAACGCTGACGTCGATGCGGACCGCCGTGATCCTACTGGCGCTGCTCGCGCTGGCGGCGATCCCCGGGTCGTTCCTGCCACAACGGAACGTGGCGACCGATCCCGCGGCCGTCCCCCTCTTCTACCGAGACCATCCCACCATGGCGCCATGGCTCGACCGACTCTTCTTGTTCGACGTCTACGCGTCTCCGTGGTTCGCGGCGGTGTACCTGCTGCTGCTCGTGTCCATGACCGGCTGTGTCCTCCCTCGATGCGCGAAGCTCTGGCAGGAGTGTCGCGCGGAGCCGACACGTGCTCCGACCCGCTTGTCGCGGATGGATGGTCATCGCGAGCTGTCCGTGCAGTCAGACCGTGGCTCGGTGCTGCGACGCGCTACTGAGATTCTTTCGCGGCGCGGTTACCGGGTCGTGCAGGCGCCTGGGGAAGTCCGGGCGGAGAAGGGCTACGTCCGCGAGGTCGGGAACCTCATGTTCCACCTCTCGCTGTTGCTGTTGTTGGTGGGCATGGCCAGTGGCAAGCTCCTCGGGTTCGAAGGTCGAGCCGCGCTCGCCGACGGGGACACCTTCACCAATGTCGAGTCGTCCTACGACGAGTTCTCCCGGTCGGCCCTCACCCGCGTCGATGAGCTGACTCCGTTCTCGGTCACCTTGGACGGCTTGGACGCCGAGTTCGCCCTCAGCGGTTCGCGTGCGGGGGAGCCTCGCAAGTTCGACGCCACCGTGACCTACCTGCAGGCCGACGGAACAGAGAAGTCCGCCAGCATCAAACCCAATCAGCCCCTCGACATCGAGGGAACCAAGTTGTTCCTCACGGGGCACGGCTACGCGCCGCGCGTCACGGTCCGCGACGGTACCGGTGAGGTCGTGTTCGCCGGTCCGGTGATTTTCCTGCCGATCGAGAACAACTTCACGAGCGACGGAGTCGTCAAGGCGCCGAACGCCCAGCCGACACAGCTCGGGTTCGAGGGTCTCTTCTTGCCGACGGCTCCCACCAATGAGGGCGACCGCTCGCAGTTCCCCGGTTTGATTGCCCCGCGGTTGGACCTGACTGCCTATACCGGTGATCTCGGGATGGACCGGGGTGCTCCTCAGTCGGTGTACGCCATCGAGCTCGACGGCATGGAGGAAGTGGCCCAGAAGCAGATGCGGGTGGGCGACTCGTTGGAGCTGCCCGACGGAGCCGGCAGCATCACCTTCGATGGCGTGTCACGTTTTGCCAACTTCCAGATCGCCTATGACCCGGGCAAGGAGATCTCGCTGGTCGCGGCGATCTTCCTGATGGTCGGCCTCACGACGTCGCTGGTCGTGCGTCGCAGGCGGGTGTGGGTTCGTGCCGTTGACTCCGGGTCGACGGTCACGGTGGAGATCGCCGGCCAGTCGCTGACCCGCAGGGATCTTCCCCCCGCTGATCTGGTCCGCCTTGAACGAGAACTACTCAGCCTCAACAAATCCTTGGAAAGGACCCCGTCATGACCTGGGCTCGGCTGTCGGACGATCTTGTCGTCGCCACCATGATGATCCTCGCGTTGGCGTTCTGCCTCTATGCGGTGAGCATGGCTCAACGCACCACACGGCAGCGAGGCGTCGCGAAAGAACCAGTGACCACACCAGCCGCCGCGTCCTCAGCGGCGGGCGGCGCACTCGAGCACGAGCCCGAGGTGGGCCCGCCGTGGAGCGAGCGGACCGCGCGGATCGCGTCGGTCATGGTCGTGATGGGCCTCGTGCTCAATGCGGCCGCGGTCCTGGCACGCGGAATCGCGGCCGAGCGAGCGCCGTGGGGAAACATGTACGAGTTCGCGATCGTGGGTTCGACCGCGATTCTCGGAGCCTATGTCGCGGGCCTGTCCCGGTATCCGCTCCACAGGCTGGGGATCTGGGTGATCGGACTGGTACTCGTGACTCTCGGAAGCGCGGTCACGGTCCTGTACACACCCGTCGATGCGCTGATCCCCGTTCTCGATTCGTACTGGTTGGCGATCCACGTCGGGGCCGCGATCGTCTCGGGCGGAGCGTTCACCGTCGCAGCCGTGACCTCGGCCGTGCAGCTGGTCCGGCCCGGGCGTCACCCCGAACGTGACGAGATGCTGGAGCGGGTTTCCTACGGGTTGATCGTGTTCGCCTTCCCCGTCTGGACGTTCGCGGTCATCGCCGGCGCGGTGTGGGCCGAAGCAGCCTGGGGACGCTACTGGGGCTGGGATCCGAAGGAGACCTGGGCCTTCATTACCTGGGTGTTCTACGCCGCGTACCTCCACGCCCAGTCGACCGCCGGCTGGCGGGGCAAACGCGCCGCCTGGTTCAGCATCGCGGGGTACATCGCGTTCCTGTTCAACTTCATCGGCGTCAACATGTGGGTTGGGGGACTCCACTCCTACGCAGGAGTCTGAGGCCCGAGACGCGCGGAGCCCGGCGCGCCGCTCCTCACGAGGGATCGCTGGCGCGTCGGGCTCGTCTCGACGCCGCGTACCGCCATGCTGCGAGAAGCAGGCCGACCATGCCACCACCGACGATCGCCAGCGTGCGTTGTTGCTGGAAGCGCACCGCCGGAGTGAGACCAGCGCGAAGCTGCACCGTCTCGACCAGCACCTCGGTGCCTCGGGACCGGTTCCGTGCGCGGACCAAGCCGTCCGCCGAGATGATCCCTGAGACGCCGTTGGTCGATGCCACCACGACGTCCCTGCCCAGCTCGACTGCTCGAGCGCGGGTGATCTCGAACTGTTGCGCTGGTTGGGCGGTGCCGGTGAACGTGGCGTTGCTGGTCTGCACCACGGCCACGCGAGCGCCGCGTCTCACTTGGGCCGGCAGCACGTCGTCGTACGCCACGTCGAAGCAGATCGCGTCGGCAACCGGCACGCCGTTGACCTGCAACGGCACCTGTCCGTTCCCGGGCAGCATGTCGCGAGGGATCTCCTCGAAGCGCGGGAACCAGTCACCGATGATCGGTCGCCAGGGGATGTATTCGCCGAACGGCACCGGGTTAGCTTTGGTGTAGGAACCGACGGGAATGCCATCGGAGGACCACAGCACTCCCCGGTTGAACGCCTGCTCAGGACGGGGACCGTCGACGATCGCCCCGACGAGCACCGGCGCGTCGACAGCCACTGCCGCATCCCCGATGGCCTCACTCAGGGCGAGATCCCTGGCCGGGTCGAGGGCAGTGGCGTTCTCTGGCCACACCACCAGGTCCACCGATCGCCCTTGCGCCGTCAGCGACTTCGCCAGCCGCCGGGTGGCCGCAAGGTGATTGCGGGTGACGGTCCGATGCTGTGCGATCAGGTCGGTGCCGTCGCCCGGCACCCCGCCCTGAACCACCGCGATTCGAGCGGATCCAACGGTGGGGACGTGGAAGGGCAGGGTGGCCGCGACCAGTCCGATGGTCATGGGAATCACGAGCCACAGGACCATGACGCGCCGGGGGAGCAGGACGAGGTGGGCCACACCGAACCCGGTCGTCGCGACCAGCAGGCTGGTGCCAGCGATACCGAGGTGAGCAAGCGCGGGCTCCCACGCCGTGTCCATCGCGGTGACCCCCAGTCGCCCCCAAGGCATCCCGCCCAGAGGCCAGCTGCTTCGTATCGTCTCCGCGCTGACCCAGATCAGTCCGCCCCACAGCGGCGCCGCAGGCACATCGCGGACCACCCGGATGCCCAGGCTGGCGATCGCAAGGAAGAGAGTTTGTGCCGTACCGAGTGCCAGCCACGCGGCCGTGCCGATGGATTCGTCCAACCACCAGAGCAGCGGAAGCATGTACGCGAGTCCGAAGCACAGACCCAGTACTGGCGCACGGCTCCGAGACTCGCGTTGAATTCCCCACCACAGGAGTGCCATCGCGACAGGAGCCGCCACGCGGAATCCGAGTGGCTCGAAGGACGATGCCGCTAGGAGCCCCCCGAGGCTCATGGCGATGACTGAAGACCCCATGCGTGGGACCAGCCCCGTGAGCGCGGCCGAGAAGTCAGGCAAGAGTCGGCGAAGCGGTCCCCTCGAGGTGGTCTCGAAGACGATCACCCGGACCACCCCAGGCGGCACATCGAGTCAGACGAGTTTGAGCGTTGTCACGCACGTAGGTGCGTCCGGCTTCGTGGTGAAGTCAACGGTCCCTGTCTTGTCGCCCAGGCGAATCGACATGGTTCCCTCGATGTCGGCCGGCAGCCAGAATCCGACGAACCCGTTCGAGTACGTTTCGACGTCCTCGTCCACGATCACCGTGTCGTTGGTCTTGTCCACGATCTTCACGCGCACCTCGGTGTCAGCCAACTCGCCCTTGCACGTGGTCAGCGAGTGGAAGAAGCACTCGTGCGTTTGCGAAATGAAGGGTGCTGCGGACAGGTAGAAGCGGTCACGGTCCAACGGGACGCTGCCTTCACTGTCGCCCGCGCTGAGGATCAACTCGTCTGCTCTCACCGAGGCCATCAGGTCAGTTGGTCGTTGGTCCACCGGGAGGCGATCCAACGCGTTGATCACCTCGTCTGCAGATTTTCCGGCGAGCCCATACGGCTCCAGGATCTGTTGCGTGTCAGCGGAGTCGCCCTTCGCATCTTCGTTCCCGCCACGTTCTGGTGACGAGCTGCCGCAAGCGGACAAGACGAGGATCCCGAGAATCGCGATACAGAACAGTCTCTTCATCGGTGTGCGTTTCCTCTTCTTCATCTGGAACTGGTGGGTCGTGACCTGTCGGTTCTGCGCCATTACCGGACGTCGTCCGTCTCCTGAAGTACTGGTTCGAGCAGGCTACGCAGAGTCGCCGCGGTGGCCGGACCAATGACTCGGGCGGCAACTCTGCCCCGGCGATCCACCACGAGTGTCGTGGGGACCGCTGAAGTCGTCAGGGCTCCACCGAACGACAGTGTCGCGGTCGATGAGTCCTGAGCGATCACGCTGTCGTACGGGATCTCGTAATCGCGTTCGAAGGCACGTGCCGCCGCCTCGTTGTCCCGAACGTTGATGCCCATGAATGTCACCGCATCGCCGTACTGATGGGCGACCTCGACGAGGTCAGGTGCCTCGGTCGCGCAAGGGACGCACCATGAACCCCACACGTTGTAGACGGTCACCTCGCCGCGCAAGCTGTCCGTGTCGATGGTCTTCCCGCTGAGCAAGCGGGCTTTGAACGGCCGCGACTGGACGCGATCCGCCGATTCGTACTCCTCGATGATTGATCCTCCGTCGGCTCGGGCGGCCGATGTTGGTGTGGACGCGTTGCTGGACCACCACCACGCGAGAATGCCGAGCGTCGCCAGGACGGCAAGTGCTGCGAGAGTCCTCTTCCTGGTGCGGTGGGGGGTTCGAGATGGAGTAGTCACGGGTCAGGACCGCTTTCAGATCGGAGGATTCCACGTGTCGACAAGGCCTTGGGTGGCGGCCATCAGTTCGGACCACCATCCGGTCAGTTGCAGGACGCCCAGAGCAATGAGGAAACCGCCGCCGACTCGAGCCATGTTCGCGGAGTGCTTGCGAGCCCATGCGGTGCGTCGCATCCAGTTGGTCACGGAGAACGCGGCAATCAGGAAAGGGATCCCCAGGCCCAAGCTGTACGCGAAGGCGAGGCCAGCTCCTCGTCCCGCGGTGGCTGACGTTGTGGCCAGAGCGAGTACCGCCGCGAGCGCGGGTCCGATGCAGGGGGTCCACCCGACTCCGAAGACGATTCCGAGTAGAGGGGCACCGGCCAGGCCGACGCGCGGCCGGTACTTGAGTCGGACGGTTCTGTTCACGAACCGAAGGCCCGAGCCGGACAACGCGAAGCCCAGGCCCATCAGCACCGTGAGGACTCCGGACCAGCGGATGATCTGGTCCTGGTGCTCAACGAGTTGGGAACCGAGGATGCCGAAGAGCGCGCCGTAGCTGGTGAATACGGCAGCGAATCCCAGCACGAACAGTCCGGCGCCGACCAGTGTGCGCCCGCGGCCATGAGAAGCCTCGCCGCGTAGTTGGTGCGCCACGGTTGATTCCTGCCCCTCGACTCCCGCGACGTAAGAGAGGTATGCGGGCACGAGGGGGAGGGAGCACGGTGAGAAGAAGGAGACGACGCCAGCGATCACCGCTACGAGCATTGCGAGGATCAGCGATCCGGAGAGGATGGTTTCCTGCAGCTCGATCATGGGAGTCCGCCGAGCTCACCGGCACCTCGAGTGCATGGACCCATCGGCCCTTGTCGCACCACGGTCATACCCCTAATCGGTCGAGAACGAACGTTGATCCATCTACTAAGGAAGATAGTACATGGTGCTCGAGTGTCTCGGGGTGTCGCGTGCTGGCGGCCCGCCGTTTGAGTCAGGAGAAGAGAGCGGGGCGACTGCAACAAGCGTGGGTGAAGCCGCTCTCCCCGCCCGAGTAGGCGGTCAGGAGCGCCGGCGCCGCACCTGTCCCCACGATTGCCGCCACGATCAGACCAGTGGTCATCCGGCGGAGCGGCGGCTGCGGCCGGACCAGTCGTCGTGCCCGAGCCAGCGTCGCGCCTCCTGTGGCGGCCAAGGCACCGGAGGGAACACGCGATGGGGTCATGACGGCGAGTTGAAGCAGTGCTGAGGCAAGTTCGGGGCCGTCCTCGGTCTCGATACCGTCGTCAGCATGCATCTCCGCGAGATCGGCGATCTCCTGGTGAGCGACGCCGAAGAAGGGCAGGAGCGGGAGTGCCTCCGCGAGAGCCAGCGACCGTTGGACCAGACGATCGTGACGTGCGGCGAGGTGAACTCGCTCATGTCGCAGGACCAACTCCAACTGCCTGGCGGTCAGGTGGTCGGCGGCCCCGCGGGTCACGACGATCTTCCCCCGGCGCGACCTGCGTCCATCGGGGATGCAGTAGACAGCCGCGGAACCGTGATCGAGCACGACCACGTCCTGACCGAGTGGGCTTTCGACGAGAGCAAGAGCCTGACGGTGCTGGCGGCGGGCGAGAGTCGCTTCGCGATGATGCCTCGTGAGTGCTCGGGCAACGCGCCACATCACCAGGAAGAACAGTCCGAATCCAACGGCGCTGACCGCCGCCCCCGCCGGGGTTGAGTACTGTCGCCGAAGCTCGACGAAGCAAGCGTGAAGGATCTCTCCTGCGGTGCCCACCGGCGAGAACCCGGGCAGTGCGAGGCAGATCGACCCGAGCAGCAGGGAAACTACGACCGCGCCCGCGAGGGCCTGCCAGAACGCAATGGCGAGCCGTGGGGAGCGATGAGTCCAACGAGCACGACCAAGCCCGAAGTGGCCGGCCAGCATGAATGCCCCTGCCAGGGCGAAGAACCCCGCCGCATGGCTCATGGGACGCCCTCGGGGTCATTCCCCGGCTCTTGGAGGAGTTGACGCAAAGACGCCAAGGCTTCCTCATCCAGGCGGTCGACGAAGTGCATCAGCACCCCGCGCCGGTCCCCGCCGTCGGCGAGTGCGTTGCCGAGCAATGAAGCGGTGTACTCCTCGCGAGTTTCGCGCGGGCTGTAGACGTAGGCGCGGCCCTGACGCTCACGGGTCACGAACCCCTTGCCATGGAGGTTGTCCAGCACAGTCATGACTGTCGTATAGGCAATGGTCCGGTCGGCCGCGATGAACTCCTGGACCTCGCGTACGGTCTGGGGCTGCTCGACAGCCCACAGGCGTTGCATCACGGATGTCTCCAGCGGGCCCATCGCTCACCAACTCTCGGTCTACTATGGGACATCGTATCCGGGGTCCGTGAATCTGGTTCGCCGTGGCCGCATCTACGCAGTGACAGATGGCGTGACCTAGGAACGCCGTCTACCGCTCGGTGCGCGTAGAGGGGGGCATCGGTTTGCTCGTACTCAGTTGGGACACGACTCGACTGGATCGAACGAAGCGCGTCCCATACTGGCCGCTTTGTGGCCTGATTGGCCCAGTTCTCGTTGCAGGTAGTCGGGTATCGTCGGAAGTGACCCGAAGGGATCATCCCTACCATTGGAGGGATTTCCGCGGTTCTCGGTACCCACCGTCTTGGCTCGTACGGAGCTCGGACTCGTCAGGGGGTCGCAGGTTCAATCCAGGCAGCCGGCCGCGAGACCCCCGCTCCGACCGATCCGTCAATGGCACGCTTCCATCGACGAATGA
The DNA here is from genome assembly GCF_002174305.1 of Aeromicrobium sp. PE09-221. GTDB lineage: Bacteria > Actinomycetota > Actinomycetes > Propionibacteriales > Nocardioidaceae > Aeromicrobium. Next base: position 20,880 of record NZ_MIJB01000043.1, read on the forward strand.
GCGTAGGTCGGTGGCAGGACGTACGCCGAGATCTGTCGCCGCTTATGGGCGCAAAACTCACCGACCCGGCGTGTGTCGTCTCGGAGACTGCAAGACCCTCTCGCTCTCGCCAGTGGGGTTTCGTGCCTCCGGTCAGGCGTGCGCCCGGCCAATTCCCGCTCGTAAGGGCGCATGGCGATGTCACGGTCTAGCTGGTGGGTGTCCTCCACGCGAACGTAAAGAGCATGAACTCAGAGACAAGCGTCGAGTTCATCTGTACAAGCTCCCACCCCTGCTTCGCGTAGTTGTCCAAGTAGGAGTCCAGTTGAGGAAACGTGAACTCCTTCCCCGGAATCGGATCGACGTCAAAAAAGACCGGAAGTGACGTCACGAAGAGCTTGCTGTCGCTTGGCATGAAACAAACCATAGGGGGCAGCTGCACCTTTCGGTGCCATATGAACTGGGTGCTGAGTGTGCCGACCAAAGGAGGTCGATCTTGCGCTATCGGGCCGCTGTCGGCGTCTCGTGGGGCGTCCTTTACGGGCCGCCAAGGAGCAATAGGGCGACGACTACGATGGACAGTACGAACTTCAGATCGGTGCACCCCCAGGGGGCACACTTCCGACGTAACGGGACGCAACGGTAGGTAACGCTCGCTGGAATTGCAGGCGAGAACTGATTTTGCCTGGAACGCCAGAGAGCGTCGCTTGGGTTCAAGTCCCCCCTCGGACACGCAAGAACCAGATGGCTCTGACTCGCGGGAACGCGATCAGGGCCATCTGGCTTTTCGTGCCGGAAGCACCGATGCGGGGTGAACCCCGTGAAAGCTCTCATGGCTTCAGGGCGTTGCTGAGCGCGTGAAAGGCGCCGTCGACGACACGATAGAACGCCCATCGGCCGCGCTGTTCGCGCACGACGAGCCCGGCGTCCACGAGCTGCTTCATGTGGTGCGAGACGGTCGGTTGAGAGAGTCCGACGGGTTCGGTCAGGTCGCAGATGCAGGCTTCGCGCTCGACCTGGGCCGCGATGAGGGACAACAGCCGGACGCGCGTCGGGTCGCCGAGCGCCTTGAATACCCGCGCGAGGTGCTCGGCCTCCTCGACGTTCAAGGTGCCTCCCGTGACGGGCGAGCAGCAGTCGACTTGGTCGACGACGGGGAGGGCGCTGCGGATGGTCATGGAGACAGTCTCTCAGACGCATTGACAAACGTCGATACATAGACCAATCTCGATGCATCGACACATGTCGATCGAATTCGAAGGAGCGTCCGCCATGGCCAGCGCATCGCACACGAAGGAAGAGTTGCTCGACGAGGTGCGTCAGCGCTACGCGTGGGCCGCCACCGCCGTCGGGCGTGGCGTGTCGACCACGGAGGTGAACGATTCGCTGCGGGTCGTCGCCGCTTGCGATTCGTCCGGTTGTGGCAGCGTCGACGTGGCGGTCGACGAGTCCTTCGGTGCCGCGTTCTACGACAGCGACGACCAGGAGGTCCTTCCCGCGGAGGCGATCGCAGCGAGCCTCGGATGCGGCAACCCCACGGCGGTCGCCGAACTCCGGGCAGGGGAGAAGGTCCTGGATCTCGGGTCCGGCGGCGGCATCGACGTCTTGCTCTCGGCCCGCCGGGTGGGGCAGACCGGGTTCGCCTACGGCGTTGACATGACCGATGAGATGCTCGAGCTCGCCCGCGCCAACGCGGAGAAGGCCGGCGCCACCAACGTCGAGTTCCTGAAGGGGACGATCGAGGACGTCCCGCTGGCAGGTGCCTCGGTCGATATGGTGATCTCGAACTGCGTCATCAACCTCTCGGTGGACAAGCCGAAGGTCCTCGCCGAGATGTACCGCGTGCTTGTTCCCGGCGGCCGCATCGGCATCTCCGATGTCGTCGCCGAGAACCACCTTACGGCCGACGATCGCGCCGATCGTGGCTCCTACGTCGGCTGCATTGCCGGCGCTCTGTCGAAGCAGGAGTACCTGACCGGGCTCGCGGAGGTTGGCTTCGTCCACGCGGAAGTGGAGTTCACGCACGAGGCCGTCCCCGGAATGCACGGCGCCATCATCCGTGCCACCAAGCCGAGCGCATGATGTCGACGGCACAGACCGAGGACGCGCGGCGTCTCGGCACTCTCGACCGCTTTCTGCCAGTGTGGATCGGGCTCGCGATGCTCGCCGGCTTGGTGACCGGTCGAGTCGTACCGGGCGTCGCCGACGCACTCGAAGCCGTCACGGTCGGAGGGATCTCCGTGCCGATCGCGTTCGGCCTGCTCGTCATGATGTACCCGGTGCTGGCGAAGGTCCGGTACGACGAGGTGGGCCACGTCGCTCGCGACCGTCGCATGATGGCGCTGTCGCTCGTGCTCAACTGGCTGATCGGCCCGGCGCTCATGTTCGCGCTGGCGTGGTCGTTCCTCCCCGACCTGCCGGAGTACCGCACCGGCCTCATCATCGTCGGACTCGCGCGGTGCATCGCCATGGTGATCATCTGGAACGACCTGGCCTGCGGTGACCGTGAGGCCGCCGCGGTTCTTGTTGCGGTCAATTCCGTCTTCCAGGTCGTGGCGTTCGCCGGTCTGGGCTGGTTCTACCTCGACGTGCTGCCGGGCTGGCTCGGCCTGTCCACGACAGGGCTGGACGTGTCAGCATGGGAGATCGCGCGCAGCGTGCTGATCTTCCTCGGCGTGCCGCTGGCCGCCGGCTACCTCACCCGCCGCATCGGCGAAGCGCGCCGAGGTCGGAACTGGTACGAGCGCGAGCTGCTGCCACGGCTCGGTCCGTGGGCGCTCTACGGGTTGCTGTTCACGATCGTCGTTCTGTTCGCATTCCAGGGCGAGAGCATCGCGAGCCAGCCGTTCGACGTCGCTCGTATCGCCCTGCCGCTGATCGTGTACTTCGCGCTGATGTGGGCGGGCTCGCTTGCTCTCGCACGCGCCGTCGGACTGGGCTACCCGCGCGCCACCGCGGTGGCGTTCACCGCGGCCGGCAACAACTTCGAGCTGGCCATCGCCGTCGCCATCGGCGTCTTCGGCGTCACCAGCGGTCAAGCACTCGCGGGCGTCGTCGGGCCCCTGATCGAAGTCCCCATCCTCATCGGCCTGGTCTACGTCGGCCTTTGGGCACGGCGCTGGTTCCCCGATACCACCGAAGGAGCACGCCCATGACCGAGCACGTCCCGCAGGTCGTCTTCGCCTGCGTCCGCAACGGCGGCCGCTCCGTCGCGGCCCGTGTGCTCGTCGAGCACTACGCCCAGGGCTGCGTCGTCGCGCTGTCGGCAGGCACGCAGCCGGGGGAGCACATCCACCGGGAGGTCGCCGACGTTCTCGAGTCGCTCGGCCTGGACACCTCTCGCGAGCAGCCCAAGCACCTCACTCGGGAGATGATCGCCGCCAGCGACCTGGCCATCACCCTCGGCTGCGGCGAGGAGTGCCCGTACGTCCCCGGCGTCAGCTACCGAGACTGGCCGGTCGACGACCCGGGCGGCCAGGACGAAGCCACCGTGCGACGCATCATCGCCGATCTCGATGCGCGGGTACGGGAGCTGCTCGACGAACTGGCTCCCGAGCTGCGACTCAGCCCCAGCGTCCTGGCCTCGTTCTGACGACCGCTGTGACTGACGTGGGACCCGGTCGCCCTCGGGAAGACAACGGTTCGCCCCGATGAGGTGCGATGAGCTCGAAGGCGGTCATTCCTCCGTCACGTCGTGGGCGTGTTTAGCGACGTGCAGCAGGGAGGCGACGGCTCCCGCTCCTGTGAGACCGAGGCCGATATAGGCCCAGGGGACGGCATCGAGCGGCCCATAGCGCACGACGAGGAGACAGACGATACCCAGCAGGGCGATGCTCAGGGTGATGCCAAAGCTCAGCGTCCACCCCGGATGGCGGAGGCGCACCGCGCTCAGTCCTCGTCCTCATCGGAGTCCATGATGTCGCTGCCCGCCTGCGGAGCAAGGCGACCTTCGCCGGTGTCGGGTGTCTCCTCCGGCTCGGGAGGGGTCGGTCCCTGGTTCGCGACCTGACCGCCCTCGTCCTCGGTGTTCTTCTCGCGTGACGTCATACCCGGTACCTACCCCGTGGAGCGCCCGGTCAAACATCGGGCTGGCCCGCGTCGTTCAGCGCGCGAGCCGCGCGGCTTCGCCCGCCAGCCGGTCGGCCTCTTCGTTCAGCGCATGCTGGTTGTGGCCGCGCACCCACTCCCAGGTCGTCGCCAGGCCGGCCTCTTCCCGGGCCCGCAACAGCGCGTCCAACCGCTGCATGAGGTCGACATTGGCGACCGGCTTGCCGGCGGCGGTTTTCCATCCCTTGCGCTTCCAGCCGGGAATCCACTTGGTGGCCGAGTTCAGCACATACTGCGAGTCCAACTGCAGGTGCAGGGGAGACGTGGGATGTGCCTCGAGCGCGTGGATCAACGCGAGCAGCTCACCGATGTTGTTGGTGCCGTTCGCCAGGCTGCCCGAATCGCTGCGGCCGTCGGTGGCCACCCAGGCCCAGCCGGTCGGTCCGTCGGGGTTCACCAGACAGGATCCATCGCACGCGATCGTGACCACGCCATCGGGCACCAGGGACTCCGGTAGCGGCTCGGGCTCGACGACGCCCCCGAGGACCGCATCGACCTCAGCGACCAGCATGCGCGCGTGGGCCGCCGAGAGGTGCGCAGAGCCGAGATTCAGGGAGCGGAATCGCTCCAACAGCCGGGACTTCTGGTCTTCAGTGAGTCCGCTCATGGTCCCTCTCGCGATATCGACGGTGCGGGAAGAGCCTACGACCTCCGACCAGATGAGCGGCAGGTGGTTCACCGGCGGAGGGGGCAGTCGACATCCCCGATGCCATATGAGATCGTGGCCGCCCGGGGGCACACATGGGCGCCCGCCTTCCCTGCGATCAAGGAGCGAATGGGTTGCGAGACAGCGAGCACGAGCGCCTCGCCTTCGAGATGAGCCTCATTTTGATGAAGAAGCTCGGCTGTGAGATGTATCTGACAGCCGGAGTCGGACTCATGGTGTGCCTCGAGCACCCCGACGCTCCCGAGCACGAGCTGCAGGCCGAGGGCATCTGTCCCTTCGCCCGCCACCAGGTGGACGCCGTGCTGAAGATCCACGAGGACGGACGTCTGCCCGCGTATATCGAGGCGCTCGACGAGTACACCGGCCTGCTCAAGGACGTCGGCCCCGAGGGCCCCTGACGCCACTCAGTCAGCACATGCCATCCGCCGGGCGGACGATGGTCACATGAACACGTGCGATGTCGTCGTCATCGGTACCGGACCGGGAGGCGAGTCCCTGGCCACGCGCCTCGCGGGTGAAGGACTCGACGTGGTCGCCGTCGAAGCCGAGCTCGTCGGAGGGGAGTGTCCCTACTGGGGATGCATCCCCTCGAAGATGATGATCCGCGCCGCGAACGCGCTCGCCGAGGCGCAGCGCGCCGGGCGCCTCGGCGGACGCACCGAGGCCCAACCCGACTTCTCGTTGGTGGCCGACCGGATCCGTCGCGAAGCCACCTCGGACTGGGACGACTCCGCCGCAGCCGACCGACTCACGCGCGCGGGTGTCCGGCTCGTGCGCGGGCGCGGAGTCGTGGTCGGAGAGCGCACCGTCGAAGCCGCCGACGAGCGGTTCCAAGCCCGCCTCGGCATCGTGCTCAACACCGGAACCGTGCCCGCAGTGCCGCCGATCGATGGACTCGACGCCACGCCGTACTGGACGAATCGGGAGGCCGTCGCCGCCACCGAGGCACCGGCGAGCCTCGCCGTCATCGGAGGTGGCGCCATCGGCCTCGAGCTCGCTCAGGCGTACGCGCGGTTCGGCACGGCCGTCACCATCCTCGAGGTCGCGGACCGCATCCTGGCGGTCGAGGAGCCGGAGTCCAGCGATGCCCTCTGCGAGGCGCTGCAGAGCGAGGGGATCACCGTTCGTGAGTCCGTGTCCATCGACCGCGTCGACCACGGCGAGGACGGATTCACCATCTCCCTCTCCGCCGACGAGGTACGCGCCGAGCGCCTCCTCGTCGCGACCGGCCGTCGTGCGCGTATCCACGACCTCGGGCTGGAGGAGCTGGGCGTCGACACGTCAGCCAAGACGCTGACGGTCGATGACGAGATGGCGCTCGGCCCGGGGTTGTGGGCGATCGGCGATATCGCCGGACGCGGTCAGTTCACGCACGTGTCGATGTATCAGGCCGCCCGCGTCGGTGATGTGCTGCTGGGCCGCGACCCCGGACCGTACGACACGAGCTTGCCGCGCGTGACGTTCACCGATCCCGAGATCGGGGCCGTCGGGCTCACGGAGAGTCAGGCCCGCGGCCAGGGGATCGATGTCCGTAGCTCGAACACCGAGATCCCGGCGAGCAGCCGCGGCTTCATCCACGGACCGGGCAATGACGGTTTCCTCAAACTCGTCGTGGACGCTGAACGCGACGTGCTCGTCGGCGCGACCTCCGCCGGACCCAGCGGTGGTGAGACCTTGTCGTTGCTTGCACTCGCCGTCCGCGCCGAGGTGCCCCTGGACGTGCTGCGCAACATGATCTACCCGTATCCCACGTTCTACCGGGCTATCGAGAGCGCGCTCTGAGGGTCATCGAGGCGGAGGCGCGTCACGCCCGCGGCGGCCGGCGCGCCCGGCGAGCAACAGCGAGAGGACCAGCCCGAGCACCCCGACGCCCATCAGGATGTAGCCGGTGGTGACGAGGTCGATGCCGTTGACCGCGTCTTGGACAGCGAAGGCCAGGATCGCTCCGATGGCCAGCAGGAAGAGTGAACCGCCGATGTACATACTGCGACGATGACAGCGGAACGGCCATCGCGCATCCTCAAGGACACCGCAGGGGTGCTCGGCGGCCGCCTGTCAACCCCTGCGGACGAGATCAGATGATCATCCGAAATCTGTGGAGAGTCTCCACGCATGTCGGAAGTTATCGGTAGAGTAGGCCGCGGCTCGTTCCCCACCGACTTCCGAGGTTCTCGTACCGATGACGACTGCGTCCCGACGCTCGCCCGCGCCAGCGGACGGACCTCGACCTCTCGGGGGTGCGCGGCGACGCCAGCGTTCACCACGTCGATGGGCGTCTCCGCTGGTTGCGGGCACCGTGAGCCTGGCGGCCGCCGCCGGCGGTGTCGCTGCCACCACGGGTGAGGACACCTCTGTCACCACGGTCGCCCCGGCTCCTCTCGCCGTCGCCGACGTGCCGACGGTCCCCGATGTGATCGAGGAGCCGATCGATCCGGGTGCCTCCGTCGAGCTGGAGTCGGCACCCGTGGCCGATGCTCCGGGGATGTCCGAGGGACAGGAGGCCGCGGGGCTCGCTGCGTCTGATCCGGGCGAGGAGATGCCGTCCGGATCAGGCGAAGCAGTCGAGCCCGGGGAGCCGGGTGTGGCGGCGCCCGATCCCACCCCCCTGACAGACGACACCAGTCCACTGGCCTCGCAGCTGCGCGCACAGGCGGAGGTGCCGGAGGAGGCGACCGGCCCGGTCAACCTGGCCTCGGCACTGCTCCCGCCGATGCTCCCGGACTTCGCCGCGCAGCGGGAGGCGGTGAACGCCGAGAAGGAGCGGATCGCCGGCCTCGTGCAGGAGCGACAGGCCCAGCTGCAGGCCGAGGCGGAGGCTCGCGCAGCCGAAGAGGCGCGCAAGGCCGATGAATGGGTCATGCCGCTGGAGAACTACCGCCTCTCAGCACGCTTCGGCCAGGCCGGCCGGATGTGGTCCAGCGGTCGCCACACGGGTATCGACCTCTCCGCGCCCAGCGGCACGCCGCTGTACGCGATGCAGGATGCCGTCGTCGCCTCTACCGGTTATGCGGGGGCCTATGGCAACCGCACCGTGCTACGGCTCGCGGACGGCACGGAGCTCTGGTACGCCCATCAGTCGCGGATCGATGTCGAGCCCGGGCAGGTGGTCCGCAAGGGGGACCGGATCGGTGCGGTCGGGGCCACCGGCAATGTCACCGGACCGCACCTGCACCTCGAGGTACATCTCGAGGACGAGAGCGAGGCGGTCGACCCACTGCCCATCATGAAGGAGCACGGTCTGCGCCCCTGACGGGCTCACACCGGCAGCAGTCGCCCCACTACCGTGCTCAGCTGCTCGATCGTGCAGCACTCGTACATCGGCACCACCTCGCTGTACGTGAGCGCCTCGGAGTCGCCCAAGCCCCAGCGCGAGCCGTGCTCGGGGTTCAGCCAGAAGGTGCGCCGTGATCGCTCGGCGATCCGGTGCAGGGCATCGAGACGCGGCCGCTGGTTGTTGTTGCGCGCGTCGCCGAGGATCAGCACGGCCGTCCGCGGTCCCACGGCGTCCTCGAAGTCCTCGATGAAGTCCAGCAGTGCCTCGCCGTAGTCGCTGCTGGTGTGCCATTTGGTGACCCGCGCCTCGGCGAGGATGCGCGAGCTCAAGTCCCCGTCGTTCTCGCGGACGAGCTCGGTGACCTCGGCCATCGCGTTGACGAAGGCGAAGACCCGGACCTTGCTGAACTGATCGCTCAGCGCTTTGACCAGCAGCATCGTGAAGTCCGAGAAGCCCGCCACCGATCCCGACACGTCACAGAGCAACGCCACCTCGGGACGGGACGGCCGGGGAGCGGCGTAGACGGGTTTGACCGGGACGCCGCCCGTGCTCATCGCCGCGCGGAGCGTCCGCCGGATATCGATCTGCCCGCGCCGCCGACGGCGACGGCGCGCCGACAGACGGGTCGCGAGGCGTCGGGCGAGGGGTTGGACCGTGCGCCTCATCTCCGCGAGCTGGTGGGCATTCGCGCTGAGGAACTCCACACGGTCCTTGCTCGGGGCGACGGCGTGCCGCGACACCACATCGCGACCTCGCACCTCGGCCGTACGTCGCCGTGCCTCGGAGGACACGGCGTCCCGGAACCGGCCGATCGCCCGGCGCACCTCCTCCCGGTGCAGCCTCTCGGTCACCGGGCCGTTGCCTCCCGTGCCACCTCCGCCGCCATTGCCGCGGAAGCCGACGGCCGCCGCGACGAGGGTCTGCGGGCGCAAGCGCTCCAAGGTCTGATAGGCCGACCACCCATGTGTCGACGCATCCGGCCGGCCGACCTCACCGAGCAGATCGACCGCCACCTCGGCTAGTTGGTCGAGGGCGCGGGGATCGTCATCAGCGAGCGCCATGGCGAGCAGATCGCGCAGTTGCTCGACATTGTCGGCCGCGAGCTCGTCACGGGCGGACTCGGGCGTTCCGACTCCGGCCGGGAAGAAGAGGTCGAAGGTCATGTCGAAGACATCGCGTTGACCGTCGCGGCGCACGAGCGCGGCCGCCAGCCCCTCGCGGAGGATCTCCCGGTCGTCGAAGCCGAGAACCGTCGCGACCTGCGCGGCATCGATGGTCTCGCTCGGGCCGGCGTTGATGCCCTTGAGGCGCAACGCCTCGACGAAGGAGACCAGGCGCTCGGCGACCACCGTCACGAGGTCTCGCTGAGGCTGAGCGCCGTCCGCGCCTTGTCGAAGTCGTCGTGGTGCTTCACCACGACGCCCAGGGTCTCGGCGATGACCGCGTCGTCGAGCGAGTGGGCGCCGAGGGCGACGAGCGTGCGCGCCCAGTCGAGGGTCTCCGAGACCGACGGCGCCTTGCGGAGCCCACTGGCGCGCAGCGCTCCCACGACCCGCACGACGGACTCGCTGAGTGCCGCGTCGAGGCCCGGGACCTTGAGCGAGACGATCTCACGCTCCAGTTCGGGAGCGGGGAACTCGATGTGGAGGAACAGGCAGCGCCGGCGCAGGGCCTCACTCAACTCGCGGGTGGCGTTCGAGGTCAGCACGACGAAGGGGCGCTGGGTGGCGGTGACGGTGCCGAGCTCTGGCACGGTCACCTGGAAGTCCCCGAGGACCTCGAGCAGCAGTCCCTCGATCTCCACGTCCGCCTTGTCGGTCTCGTCGATCAGCAAGACGGTGGGCCCGTCATTGCGGATGGCGGTCAGCAGTGGACGCGGCAGCAGGAACTCCTCGCTGAAAATGTCGTCCCGGGCGTCGTCCCAGGTCTCGTTGCCGCTGCCGGAGCTGATCCGCAGCAGCTGCTTGGCGTGGTTCCACTCGTAGAGGGCGCGCGCCTCGTCGACCCCCTCGTAGCACTGCAGCCGGACGAGGTCCGCATCACAGGCCTCCGCCACTGCCCGCGACAGCTCGGTCTTACCGACCCCGGCCGGTCCCTCCACCAGGAGCGGTTTGCCCAGCTCGCTGGCCAGGAAGACGGTGGTGGCGATGGCATCGGAGGCCAGATAGCCCGCGCCCGCGAGGCGCTCCTTGACGTCCTGGACCGACTCGAAGGGCATGCAGCGTGTCATGGCGTCAATCTAGTACCCATGGTCTATGTCGAGTTCGCGATGTCGAGTTCCCACCCACCCGGTCGGGCCTTCGACCGGTTGACAAGGTGGGAGGACCATTCGGTCCCCTTCACGCGGATCCGGCGCACCCCCGAGGGATTCATTGCTCGGACCGGTATCGGTCCGCTGGCCTTCGACGATCCGATGGCGATCGGCCGGTGTGAGCCAGGGCGACGTGTCGAGCTGGTCAAATGCGGCCGGGTGGTGAAGGGATGGGCGGTGATCGAGGTGGCGCCGCGGGGCGACGGCAGCCGGGTCCTCTGGCGCGAGGAGATCGGCGTCCCGGGCGTGCCCGCAGTCCTGCTCCGCCTCCCGGCGCGCTGGATGGTTCGGCATCTGGCCCGCCGCCTCGTCGGCTGACTGCCCGTACGATCGGGACATGGGGTACCTGCCTGACGCTGAGACCGTCGACATCTGTCGTGACCTGATCCGGATGGACACCTCCAATTTCGGAGACGATTCGGGGCCGGGGGAGCGGGCGGCGGCCGAGTACGTGGCCGCCTCGCTCGCTGATGTCGGTATCGATTCGCAGATCTACGAGTCGGAGCCGGGGCGGGCGACCCTCGTCGCCCGCTGGGGGAATCAGGACTCCTCGCGCCCGGGCCTGGTGATCCACGGACATCTGGACGTCGTGCCGGCCGAGGCGGCCGACTGGAGTGTCGACCCGTTCGCCGCGGAGATCGTGGACGGCTACCTGTATGGGCGCGGAGCGGTGGACATGAAGGACTTCGACGCGATGCTGCTCTCGGTCGTGCGGGCGCGGCAGCGGGCAGGGGCGATCCCGGATCGTCCGATCCTGCTCGTGTTCACGGCCGATGAGGAGGCTGGCGGACGCAAGGGCGCGCACTGGCTCGTGGAGCATCATCCCGAGTGGTTCGAGGGGTGCACCGAGGCGATCGGCGAGGTCGGCGGCTTCTCGACCGAGGTCGGTGGTCAGCGTCTGTATCTGGTCGAGTCCGGGGAGAAGGGCATCGCGTGGATGCGGTTGACCGCTAGCGGCACCGCCGGGCATGGTTCGATGCGCAATGACGACAATCCCGTCGCACATCTCGCGCGCGGTCTCGCCGCGCTCGGCGATCACGTGTGGCCGGAGGAGCCCGGCCCTTCGATGCGGCTGCTGCTGGACAAGGTGCGCGAGCTCACCGGCGCCGAGGGATCGCCGGCCGAGCTGCTCAGTCACTTCGGACCGGCGGTGCGGATGATCGGGGCGGGTCTGCGCAATACGACCAATCCGACCATGCTCCAGGCGGGCTACAAGCACAATGTGGTGCCGGGCGAGGCGGTCGCCTTTGTGGACGGACGCTATCTGCCGGGACATGCTGAGAGCTTCATGCCGGCGGTACAGGAGATCGTGGGGGACAAGGTGGCGGTGGACTCGCACACCTTCGATCGCGCCCTGGAGTACGCCTTCGAGGGTGACCTGGTCGATGCGATGACGATGTCCCTGCACCGGCACGACCCCGAGGCCCACATCGCTCCGTTCCTGATGTCCGGTGGCACGGATGCGAAGGCCTTCGACAAGCTCGGCATCACCTCCTATGGCTTCACGCCGCTGCGGCTGCCCGCGGATCTGGACTTCACGGCGCTCTTCCACGGAGTCGACGAGCGCGTCCCGCTCGACGCCCTCGAGTTCGGGTCCCGTGTCTTCGACACCTTCCTCGACCTCGCCTGACCGCCCTTCCTGAGCGGTGAGTCATCCCGCACGCCTCGCGGTGGGCGGTGAGTTATCCCGCACTTCGAACGCTGAGGTGCGGGATAGCCCACCGC
>NZ_MIJB01000044.1 GCF_002174305.1 Aeromicrobium sp. PE09-221
CGACGCCACGGCCTGACACCACCACGACGAGGCACTCGACCTACTGGAGAACTGCGCCGCGATCTACTCCCGCTGCGACGACACCAACCGCCGGCTGTGCAACCAGGCGCTCTTCACCAAGATCTACATCGACGAGGACAACACCCTGCGGCCCGAGCACGCTCGCGCCTACGAGGTCTTGGTCGACCCCGAACTCAACGGCAACGCACTCACTTGGGCAGAGAAATCACACAAGGTCCAAACCCCGGCCCGTATCTCTACGGGCCAGTGTTTGAACCTTGTGCGCCGGGTGGAGCATAGGAGATTCGAACTCCTGACCTCTTCGATGCGAACGAAGCGCGCTACCAACTGCGCCAATGCCCCAGTGGCACCGAGCCTATCACTGGCTCAGTGACCGACCGCCCGGCGGGTCTGCGGATGGTCCTGCTCGTCGCTGCGAGTCGGGAAGTCCACATTCTCGCCCTCCACGTGGCCGGAGGTCCACGCGCCCGCCTGGGTGAAATCGATGGTGCGGACCGTGCGACCGGCGCGCGGCTTGGTCACATAGGTGGGCACCGTCACCGGGAGCGGATCCCACAGCATCTGACCGTCGACACCGACACTCGGCACCGCGATCTCCAGCTGTTCGTCGAGGGCATCCTCGGTGAGGGGCACGTCCTCCATGACGTGCTTGCGGTCAGGATCGATGTCGTCGACATTGACGATGATGGTCTCTTCGTCATCGGCGCTGTACTCCGGTGCGGACGACGATGTGACCCGGGATCTGAGCGATCCGATCTTGCCCTTGAGCCCGGCGAGACGACCAGCGCGCGGCTCACGCGGCTCGGCGGTGTCCGGGGCGGCAGGCCGTTCCTCGCGCACGCGGGGGGCTCGGGCATGGGCGATGCCGCGCTCGGCGCGCACCATCACCCGGCACAGGATCAACCAACCCACGATGAGCGCAGCCGGAACGGCGATCGCCCACAGCGGCAGGTACCCGAAGCCGGCGACTCCCCCGACGACCGCGAGCAACGCCACGAGCGTGAGCAGGGTGTTACGGCGACGGCGGGCGGCGATGCGTGCCGCCTCTCGCGTGACAGTGGGGGCAGGACGGCGCGGCGCAACCTGCGGCCGGGGATCGGCAGCAGACTCGGCGGCGGGGGAAGAAGTGTCGATCTGGTTCGACGTCACCACACGGCGCATGGGACCCTCCGTATCGAGTGCGGAGTTCTTATTGGCCTCGTCGTAGCGACGCAGGACCAGCGGCACGAAGTACGTCGCCCAGAGGGCGACGACGAACGCGACGATGAGTCCGGAGGAAGCCACGTTGAAACCGTAGGGCTTCGGAGACCCGGATCGTGGGATCAGCCCACGTGTGTCGCCGATGAGTTGTCACACGTGACGTCGGTGCCACCGGCGCAGGACCCCCTCGGGGACGTCCTCGGAGGTGAGCTGGAAGAGCACGTGGTCCTGCCAGTCTCCCGCGATGTGCAGGTAGCGCGGGGCGATGCCGATGCGCTGGAAGCCGAGTTTCTCGACGACCCGCAGGCTCGCGGCGTTCTCGGGACGGATGGCGATGTCGACACGGTGTAGGCCCGCCGGCCCGAGCAGATGGTCCGTCACGAGCGCCACGGCGGTCGGCGTGATGCCGCGTCCCGCATGCGACCTCGCGACCCAGTAGCCGATACTCGCCGACTGCGCCGAGCCGCCGGTGATCGCATTGACCGTCAACTGGCCCACCATCTGCCCCTCCCAGGTGACCGCGAACGGCATGACCTTTCCCTCACGGGCACGGCGGCGCAGGCCGCTGATCATGGTCACATAGGAGATCGGGGACGGCCCCGCGCCGGGCGGAAGGGTAGCCTCCCAGGGGGCGAGCCATTCGAGATTGTCGGCCCGCAGCCGCGACCAGGTGGTGGCATCGCGCCGGGCCAACGGCCGGACACCGACCTGGCCGTCACGCAACGTGACCGGCCAGCCGCGGGCCATCAGAAGGAGCGATCGAGGACGATGGTGCGCACCGTGTCGCCGAGGTTCAGCGCCGTCTCATCCTCGCCCACGACGATCAGCGCGTTCGACTGGGCCAGGTGGCCGATCAGGTGAGCGCCCCGCCCTTGGACCGGCGTGACCTTGGCACCGCGGTGGGTGACCTCGAAGACGCCTCGCACGTACTCCCGCTGTCCCGGTTCCGAGGCGATGTCCTCGGCGAGGACGGCATGGACCTGCGGACGGCGGTAGGGAGTGCGGCCCATCAGACGGCGCAGCGCCGGGAGCGCGAAGACCTCGAACGAGACGAAGGCCGAGACCGGATCACCGGGCAGCGCGATGAGCGGGGTCTCCTCGTCGAGCACCCGCCCGAATCCCTGGTCGTGTCCCGGCTCGAGGGCGACATCGTGGAACTGCACCGTGCCCATAGAACCGAGCACCTGCCGCACGACATCCCGGCGCGAGTGGCCGAGCCCGCCGGTGGTGATGACCAGATCGGCGCGCACCAGCTGATCGGACAGGACTCGCTGGAACTGACGCGGATCGTCGCCGACCGCGCCCACCCGGAAGGCGATCGCCCCGGCCGCGCGTACCGCGGCGGCGATCATCGAGGAGTTGCCGTCGTAGACCGAGTCGTGACCGAGGTGCTCCCCCGGCTCGCGCAACTCGCGACCGGTGGAGATGATGACGACACGCGGACGCGGGCGAGCCTTGATCCGCGAGCGTCCCACGGAGGCCAGGAGGCCGATCTCGCGCGGTCCGAGCACCGAGCCCTCGGGCAGGACCAGCGACCCGGCCTGCACATCTTCGCCCTGGCGGCGGACATTCTGTCCGGGGTTCGCGGGACGGGTGAAGCCGACCCGCGCATGATCCCCACGCACGTGCTCGACCGGGACGACAGCGTCCGCTCCATGCGGCAGCGGGGCCCCGGTCATGATGGTGACGCAGGTGCCCGAACTGATCGCGAAGGGCTTGCCCGATCCCGAGACGATCTCGCCCACGAGGGGGAGCTCGACGGGACCGGTCGTGCTCGCCCCGGCGAGATCCTGTGCGGCGACGGCGTAGCCGTCGATATCGGCGGAGTCGTGTCGCGGCAGGTCAAGATCGCTGACGATCTCCTCATGCAGCGACAGTCCCAGCGACTCGACGACGGGCTGATCGTAGGCACCGAGCGGACCGATACCGCGCAGGATCGTCTCGAGGTGGTCCTCGACCGTGAGACGTCCTGGAGCGATGCTGTGCGGTCGCGGCCTGGGCGGCAGCCCAGAGCCACCAGACGCCGCGGTGGACGCTCCGCTCGTCGACTCTCCCGCTGTCATGTGTGTCAGCCTAACCCGCGCGCAGGACGGTTCCGGCAGCGACGTTCCGGGACTCGCCGTGCGGCGCCGTGACCGTGACGTCGCCGATGACCGTCGCCGCACCCTCGAAGCTGACATCGCCCTCGACCCTGAGACGCGTCGCCCGCGCCAGGGAGAGCGGCTCGGGCACGCGCCTCTCGAAGTCCGCGATTCTGGTGAAGTAGTCGCGATCGAGCGATACCAGCGGCGCCGCCGAGGCGGCACGCAGACGCCCGTCGGGGCCCAGCTCGTACACATCGGAACGCAGGAGCGCGAGATCATTGGTGGTCTTGACGGGCAGGAACCGCGAGCGCGGCACCTCGATGGCCGTCGCACCGTCGAAGACCTCGACCGCCGCTCCCATCGCGGACTCGATCTGCACGACCTTGGGCGAGGAGGGGTCGGTCGGATCGACGGTCTTCTCATTGCGGATGAGGGGCAGCCCGATGACTCCGCGCCGCTCATCCAGGACTTCGCGCAGCCGCACCAGATCGAACCAGAGGTTGTTGGTATGGAAGTAGCGATGCCGCTGCGGATCGGTGGCGTACTGCTCGTCCTCGGCGGCGGTCTGCGCCGTCTCGCGCAGCACGAGCCGCCCGTCGCGCTTGCGGACCACCAGGTGGCCGCCCTTCACATCGGCGGGCGTTCGTTCGCAGACCTCGGCCGCATAGGGGGCTCCGGACTGCGCGAACCACGCCATCATCTGCGGATCGGGCGCGGCACCGAGGTTGTCGGAGTTCGAGACCGACACATAACGGAACCCCTCGTCGATCAGGCGATCGAGGACACCCGAGGTCTGCAGCGCCGTATAGAGATCACCATGGCCCGGCGGGCACCACTCGAGGGAGGGATCGGCGGGCCAGTCGACGGGGGCGAGGGTGTCGGCGCGGAGCTTGGGCTCGCGGTTCTGGAGGAAGTCCAGCGGCAAGTCGCCGTGGGCCAGATCGGGATAGCGTGCAAGGGCTGCCAACGTGTCATCGCGGGTGCGGAAGCTGTCCATGAAGAGCAGCGGCAGACGGACACCGAGATTCTCCCGGACGTAGGTGACCTGCCGGGCGATGATGTCGAGGAAGCTCGCGTCCTCGCGAACCCGCAGCAACGATTTGGCCCGGTCCATGCCCATCGACGTGCCGAGACCGCCGTTGAGCTTGATGATCGCCGTGACCTGCGCGGCCGCGCGAGCCTCCTTCGGGCTGAAGGCGAGATCGGCGACCGCGTCGATATCGCGCAGCGGGTCGACATCGGACTCGCGGATCGCACCGCTCGCTCCGGTCTCCAGCTGAGCGTAGAAGTCCGAGAACACGTCGATGGCCTGTTGGGGGACGCCCGCGGCGTGCATCCGCTCCTGCGCTTCGTTGAGTCCACTCACCCGCCATAGGCTAGCGCCATGTCCGGTTCCGCACCCGCGAGCAAGCCGATGCTGCGCCGCGAGTTCCTCGCGCGTCGCCGTGCGCGACCCGCCGCCGAGCGTCGGGCATCGGGCGAGGCGCTTGCCCTCCACGCACTCTCCCAACTGGCCCTGAGCCGCGGACCCCGGGTCGCGTGCTACCTGCCGATGGCGGAGGAACCGGACACCCGGCCGCTCATCGAAGCGCTGCGAGGCCGGGGAGTCGAGGTGATCGTGCCGGTCAGCGACCCGGCGACCCGGACGCTCGACTGGGTCGTGGTCGACGACGAGCCGATATCGCTCGGTGCGCACGGGATCGCCGAGCCGTCCGGCATCCGCCTGGGCGCGGCGGCGCTCGGGACCTGCTCCGCGGCCTTCGTGCCGGCGCTCGCGGTCGATCATGCCGGTCACCGGCTGGGCCGCGGGGCCGGTTACTACGATCGCGCCCTGGCGCACCATGCCGGCCTGACCTGCGCGATCGTCTTCGCCGACGAGCTCGTGCCCGCCCTCCCCCACGAGGACCACGACGTGACGGTGAGCCTCGCGATCACCCCCGCCGGGATCTTCCGCCCGGAGTCCTAACCCCTCAGCGGCGGGCGGTACCTGATCAACCTCACCTCCCGCGAGGCGGTAGCTGATCAACGTTATCGAGGCCTCGGACAGGTTGACCGTCTACCGCTCAACGGGGCCTGGGGTCACTGGCCCACCGCCCGAGACAGGCCCCTTCCATAGCCGGCCCGGCATCAGAAGGGGCGCGCGGCGAGGTGCGGGGCACCCATCCAGGTATCCGACACGATCTCGACGGGACGACTGGAGTTGGGCGCGTGGATCATCCGTCCGCCACCGAGCGAGATGGCTACGTGGTAAATGCCCGATCCGTTCTGCCAGAACAGCAGATCACCCCGCTGACGCTGCGCCGGATCGATCTTCCGGAAAGCGTTGTACTGGTCCCCTGCCACACGCGGCGAGCTTCCTCCGGCCGCTTGGATGGCCCGCATGACCAGACCCGAGCAGTCGAAGGAGTTCGGACCCGCGCCACCCCACTGATAGGGCTTGCCCAGCTGGGCCTGCGCGTAGCCGATCATCGCCTCGACACCCGACGGGTTCGGAGCGGGAGCCGGGGGTGGCGGCTTCGGCGCGGGGGGATTCGGCTTCGGAGGTGGAGGCGGCGGCTGGGTGGGTCGCGGAGCCTCGGTGGTGGGAGCGGGACGATTCGGAGACGGCGAGCTGTTCTCACCGCCGGACCCGCCCGGCGCCCCCTCGGGCACAGATGAGGGTCCGGAGGAATCGATGCGCTCGTCGATGCGATCTTGCCGCGAGGTCACCTCGTCGACGCTGAGCTCCTGCAGCCTGGCCAGCTCCTCCAACAGCCTCTCGCGCTCACCGGCCAACTCACCCTGACGCCGTTCCGCCTCCGCGATCGTGTCCTCGATGAACCGCACGGTCGAACGTTGCGCGGCGAGGGCGTCGTCGCGACGCTGCTGCGCGCGCTCGGCCTCGTCGAGCACGGTGCGCACGACCGCCTGTTTGGCTTGCAGCTGCGAGATCTGGGCTGCCACGGCATCCTGCGTGCTGGCGAAAGCGCCGGCGCGCTCGAGCAGTTCACGAGGCTCGCTCGAGCCGACCATGGAGGAGATGGCCTGGATACTGTCGTTGCCTTCCAGTTGCCTCAAGGTGAGATCGGCGACCGTCGCCCTTTCGGTCTCCAACTCGGCTTCGGCGTCGGCGATCTGCCCGCCCAGCTCCGCGATCTCCGCATCGGCGCGCTCCGCTGCCACCACGGCGGCGTTGTACTGCTCGGAGGCCGCCGCCGCGTTCGCGTACAGACCGTTGAGCGCCTGCCGCGACTCGACCAGTTCGACCTGGATCGCGGCGACCCGGTCCTCATCGGGGGCAGCCTGGACGGCGGACATCGAAGCCCCGATCAGGCCGACGACCGACACCACGAGCAGGGGGAAGCGGCGACTCATAGGTCACCACGCTAATCGCCCAGAGCCTCAGGGGGAACACCAGTCACATAATTTTCTTCCGTCACATGCGTGTCGGTGCTGGACTTCGGTCGAAAAAGGACGACTATTCGCATCCCATCATGGGAGACGTGTCAGCCGACTCCTACCACGGGCAAGCGCAGCGCAGCCGGCGCGGAGTCCGGCACGACCGGATTCTTCGGCACGACCGGCTCCACCCGCCGATAGCGGGCACCGAGGGGCGGACGCGGATCCGCCTCACCCTTGTTCGGCCACAGGGCCATCGCCCGCTCGGCCTGCGCGGTGATCGTCAGGGAGGGATTGACACCGAGATTGGCGCTCACGGCCGACCCATCCGCGACATGGAGCCCCGGGTGGCCGAAGACCCGCTGGTACGGGTCGATGACGCCATTGGCCGCCGAGTCCCCGATCGCGCAACCGCCCATGAAGTGCGCGGTCATCGGCACACCCACCGGCTCCCCGATGGTGCCGCCGGCGATACCGCCCATGACATCGGCCATCGCTCTGACCGCCTGATGGCCCTCAGGGATGTAGGTGGGATTCGGCAGCCCGTGCCCCTGGCGAGAGCTGAGCCGGCGACGACCGAACAGCCCCTTCTTCGTGTACGTGGTGATCGAATTGTCGTAGGCCTGCATGACGAGTGCGATGACCGTCCTCTGCGACCAGTGCCGCCAGTCGAAGATCTTGTGCAGATAGGGCATCATCTTGGCCATATTGATCGCCCATTCGAGCAGTCGGTGGCGGCCGGTGTCGGCGGGCGCCAGAGCGGACTGCACCAGCATCATCGCATTGGAGCCCTTGCCGTAGCGGACCGGCTCGATGTGCGTGTAGGGATCGGGGTGGATCGACGAGGTGATGGCCACGCCCTCGGAGTAATCGACCGAGTCGTCGGTGGCGATGGCCCCGAGCAATGCCTCGGAGTTGGTACGGGTCAGCACCCCGAGACGACGTGAGATACGCGGAAGATCGCCGGTGTCGCGTAGCTTGTGCAGCAGCCGCTGAGTGCCCAGAGCGCTCGCCGCGAAGACCACCTGGTCGGCGGTGAACGTGGTGCCCCTGCCGAAGCGCTTGTCGGTCGGTTTGGTGCTGATCTCGTAACCGCCCCTACGCCGGGGACGCACCCGCGTGACCGTGGTCAGGGCGAAGATCTCCGCTCCGGCCTGCTCGGCGAGGTAGAGGTAGTTCTTGACCAGCGTGTTCTTGGCATTGTGCCGACAACCCGTCATACACTCCCCGCAGTTGAGGCAGGCATTGCGTTGAGGTCCCGCGCCGCCGAAATAGGGGTCGTCGAGCGGAGCTCCCGGCTCCGGCCCGAAGGCGACGCCCACGGGCGCGTAGTGGAAGGTGCCCTCGACACCCATGCGACGCGCGGTCTCCCGCATGACCCGATCGGCCGGTGTCTCCATCGCGTACTCGACAACGCCGAGCATCCGCTTGGCCTGGTCGTAATACGGCGCGAGCTCGTCCTTCCAGTCCGTGATGTAACCCCAAGCGGGATCGCGGAAGAACGGCTCGAGGGGCTCGTACAGTGTATTGGCGTAGACGAGCGACCCTCCCCCGACGCCCGCGCCGGACAGGATGAGGGAGTCCTTCAACAGGTCGACGCGCTGGATGCCGTAGCAGCCGATCGACGGGGCCCAGAGGTAATCGCGCAGGTGCCAGGACGTCGTGGCGAACTCATCATCGCGGAAGCGTCGCCCCGCTTCGAGCACGGCGACGCGGTAGCCCTTCTCGGTGAGCCGCAGGGCCGAGACGCTGCCGCCGAAACCCGATCCGATGACGATGACGTCGTAATGCTCGCTCATGCCTTGCCCGCCTTCTTGAGGATCCGGAGGCCGAGGGTCATGAGCTTGCTGAACACCCCGGCGCCGATGAAGGGCGGACCTCCCACGGGCATCAACCGCTGTGCCCCGATCGCCTGGCTCTCGGTGAAGCGCAGAAGACCCTCGGCCCCCTGCCTGCGACCGGTGCCCGACTCGCGCATGCCGCCCATCGGCGCGTCGATGCTGCCGAAGGTGGCGGCGAAGCCCTCGTTGACGTTGACGGTGCCGGCCTTTAACCGGGCCGCGACCTGCTTCGCCGCGCGCGCCGGCCCCCAGACGCTGGCGTTGAGACCGTAGGCGCCGGCATTGGCGAAGGCGACGGCCTCGTCGACGGTGTCATAGACGTAGAGGGAGACGAGCGGGCCGAAGGTCTCCTCGGCGAAGCACTCGGCCGCCGGAGTCACGCCGTCGAGCACGGTCGGCTCGTAGAACCAGGGGCCGAGATCGGGGCGGGCACGGCCTCCGACGAGCACCGTGGCGCCGTGGGCCTTGGCGTCCTCGACGTGCTTCTCGATCGTGGCGAGCTGCGCCGGGGAGACCAGAGTGCCCATGTCCGCCTCCCAGTCCAGTGCGGTGCCGAAGCTCATCGCCTGGACCCGGCGCACCAGCGCGTCGCGGAAGGCCGCGTACTGGCGTCGGTGGACGTAGATGCGCTCGATGGAGACGCACAGCTGGCCCGCGGAGGAGAAAGCGGCGGTGACAGCACCGGCCGCGGCTTTTTCGACATCCGCTCCCGGCAGTAGGATCATCGGGTTCTTGCCCCCGAGCTCAAGCGAGCAGCCGATGAGCCGTTCCGCGCACTGACTCGCCACGCGCTTGCCGGTAGCGGTCGAGCCGGTGAAGCAGATGTAGTCCGCGCGCTCGATGATCGCCTGTCCCACGACGGAGCCCTGGCCGCTGACGACCTGCCAGATCTCCGGCGGGAACCCGGCATCGCGGAGAAGCTCGACCCCGGCGAGAGCTGTCAGCGGGCTCTGACTATCGGGCTTGTGCACCACCGCGTTGCCCGCCGCGAGGGCCGCGAGGCCGTCCGAGATCGCCATCGTCAGGGGGTAGTTCCAGGGGCTGATGACGCCGACGACACCCTTGGGCTGCTGCACCTGACGTACCGAGGTGAGCCCCGGGTAGACGCCCGAGCGACGGTGCGGGCCGACGATCTTGGCCAGTCGGCGGCCGTAGTAACGCGCGGTGAGCGCGAGGTGGGCGATCTCGTCGAAGGCATGTGCGCGAGCCTTGCCGGACTCGAGCTGGATGAGATCGAGGAGCTCCTCTTGACGGTCCAGGACGAGGTCGTGCAGCCGCAGCAGCATCCGCTGGCGCGCCTGGAGGGAGGTGCGCGCCCACGCGCGCTGAGCACACCGGGCGGCCTCGAAGGCGGACGAGACATCGTCGACGCTGGAGACGGGGATCGTTGCGATCTCGTCGCCGGTCAGCGGAGAGACGGTACGTCGCGTCTCGCCAAGGGAGGTGCGGACGAGTGCGGTGAGCTGCCGGACTCGGTCGTCCGACACCGGGTATGTGACCTGGCTGACATCGAGCATGTCGATCAGGATACCGCGAGTATCTCAAATGTGACACGGGTGATGTCACATTCTGAGGACGAGTACACGTCCCGAACGACAAGACGTGCGATGGGGCGGGACGCGCGGGCGGTGAGTCATCGCGCGGTTTCACCGTCGGAGTGCGTAGTAGCTCACCGCCTGCCAGCAGCGATCATTCATCGCACCAAGAGGAGCCTCACGTGGCGATGCGTGGGAAATCGCCCCGCGCTGCACGAAGGATGTGGTTCCGTGGTTGCGCTGGCTACCACGGAACCACATCCTTCGTTCATCCGCGCGTCTGCGGGGAGCACGCGCGGATCACGGCGGCGGTCTTCGTCGCGCCCGGATCATCCCCGAGCAGGGGGAACGGACCTCACGGCCCAGGCGTCCTTAGCTACGGCTTCGGGGATCATCCCCGAGTGCGGGGAACAGACGCGGTCGTTCTCGATCACGTGGGATGCGAGCAAGGATCATCCCCGAGTGCGGGGAACAGACACCCGGCGGTGTATCCGTTATTCGTGCCGTGCCGGATCATCCCCGAGTGCGGGGAACAGACGATCGCCCCACCGGCCTCGGTGCCGGACGTCAGGGATCATCCCCGAGTGCGGGGAACAGACACCCGGCGGTGTATCCGTTATTCGTGCCGTGCCGGATCATCCCCGAGTGCGGGGAACAGACGATCGCCCCACCGGCCTCGGTGCCGGACGTCCGGG
>NZ_MIJB01000045.1 GCF_002174305.1 Aeromicrobium sp. PE09-221
ATGGGTTTTGGGGGTGGATTGATGTGTCTAGGATAGACAAGCTGGCTTCGACAGCTTCGAACGAGGGTCATGTCTGTGGTGTGCGTCTGATGTTTGATAACTCAACAGTGTGTCATTTAGTCGACGATTTTTTGAATTAATTAGGCGCTCATGGCCTTTTGGGGTTGTGGGTGTTTCGATTCCGAGACAGTTTACTGCCAGTTTTTGGTGGTTCTGTGTTTTGGGGTTGGGCTTTTTGTTGTTTTTCAACGGAGAGTTTGATCCTGGCTCAGGACGAACGCTGGCGGCGTGCTTAACACATGCAAGTCGAGCGGTAAGGCCCTTTCGGGGGTACACGAGCGGCGAACGGGTGAGTAACACGTGAGCAACCTGCCCTTCTCTTGGGGATAACCAGTGGAAACGCTGGCTAATACCCGATATGACTCTTGCACGCATGTGTGGGGGTGGAAAGTTCTGGCGGAGAGGGATGGGCTCGCGGCCTATCAGCTTGTTGGTGAGGTAGTGGCTCACCAAGGCGACGACGGGTAGCCGGCCTGAGAGGGTGACCGGCCACACTGGGACTGAGACACGGCCCAGACTCCTACGGGAGGCAGCAGTGGGGAATATTGGACAATGGGCGAAAGCCTGATCCAGCAACGCCGCGTGAGGGATGACGGCCTTCGGGTTGTAAACCTCTTTCAGCACCGACGAAGCGAGAGTGACGGTAGGTGCAGAAGAAGGACCGGCCAACTACGTGCCAGCAGCCGCGGTAATACGTAGGGTCCGAGCGTTGTCCGGAATTATTGGGCGTAAAGGGCTCGTAGGCGGTTTGTCGCGTCGGGAGTGAAAACTCAGGGCTTAACTCTGAGCGTGCTTTCGATACGGGCAGACTTGAGGGATGCAGGGGAGAATGGAATTCCTGGTGTAGCGGTGGAATGCGCAGATATCAGGAGGAACACCGGTGGCGAAGGCGGTTCTCTGGGCATTTCCTGACGCTGAGGAGCGAAAGCATGGGGAGCGAACAGGATTAGATACCCTGGTAGTCCATGCCGTAAACGTTGGGCGCTAGGTGTGGGGACCTTCCACGGTTTCCGTGCCGCAGCTAACGCATTAAGCGCCCCGCCTGGGGAGTACGGCCGCAAGGCTAAAACTCAAAGGAATTGACGGGGGCCCGCACAAGCGGCGGAGCATGCTGATTAATTCGATGCAACGCGAAGAACCTTACCTGGGTTTGACATATGCCGGACGACTGCAGAGATGTGGTTTCCCTTGTGGTCGGTATACAGGTGGTGCATGGCTGTCGTCAGCTCGTGTCGTGAGATGTTGGGTTAAGTCCCGCAACGAGCGCAACCCTCGTCCTATGTTGCCAGCACGTGATGGTGGGGACTCATAGGAGACTGCCGGGGTCAACTCGGAGGAAGGTGGGGATGACGTCAAGTCTTCATGCCCCTTATGTCCAGGGCTTCAAGCATGCTACAATGGCCGGTACAAACCGCTGCGAAGCCGTGAGGTGGAGCGAATCGGAAAAAGCCGGTCTCAGTTCGGATTGGGGTCTGCAACTCGACCCCATGAAGTCGGAGTCGCTAGTAATCGCAGATCAGCAACGCTGCGGTGAATACGTTCCCGGGCCTTGTACACACCGCCCGTCACGTCATGAAAGTCGGCAACACCCGAAGCCGGTGGCCTAACCCCTTGTGGGAGGGAGCCGTCGAAGGTGGGGCTGGCGATTGGGACGAAGTCGTAACAAGGTAGCCGTACCGGAAGGTGCGGCTGGATCACCTCCTTTCTAAGGAGCATATAGCGCAATCGTGCCTGTGGGTGTGGTTGTTGTTGTCGCTGTTGGTGCCCGTGTGTGGTGCCCGGTGGCTGCTCATTGAGTGGACGTCGACTGCGTTGCCTGTCTCTTTTGGGGTGGGTGCTCATCATGCATGCTGTTTGGGTGTGGTGGTGGGGGTGGCACACTGTTGGGTTATGAGGCATTGGGCGTTTGTCTGGTGGCTTGGTGGGGCTGCGTGGCTCTCATACCACTGCTGGCTGTGGCTGGTGGGTTTGGTGGGGGTTGTTCGTGGTGCCGGTGGTGTTTTGAGAACTTCATAGTGGACGCGAGCATCTTTGTAGTGTTGACAAGCTACTAAGTGCACATGGTGGATGCCTTGGCATCGAGAGCCGATGAAGGACGTTGGAGTCTGCGAAAAGCCCTGGGGAGTTGACAACCGAGCTGTGATCCGGGGATGTCCGAATGGGGAAACCCAGCACGAGTTATGTCGTGTTACCCGCGCTTGAATATATAGGGCGTGTGGAGGGAACGTGGGGAAGTGAAACATCTCAGTACCCGCAGGAAGAGAAAACAACCGTGATTCCGGGAGTAGTGGCGAGCGAAACCGGATGAGGCTAAACCTCAGGTGTGTGATAGCCGGCAGGCGTTGCATCTGGGGGGTCGTGGGGCCGTGCTGATCGTTCTGCCGGACGGTCGAAGAGTGAGAAACCATCAGTGAAGGTGAAGCGACTGGGATGTCGTGACAGAGAGGGTGAGATCCCCGTAGCTGTAAGCTGGTGGCTCTTGTGCGTGACCCCGAGTAGCACCGTACTCCTGAAATTCGGTGTGAATTTGGCGGGACCACCCGTTAAGCCTAAATACTCCTCGATGACCGATAGCGGACTAGTACCGTGAGGGAAAGGTGAAAAGTACCCCGGGAGGGGAGTGAAAGAGTACCTGAAACCATGTGCATACAATCCGTCGGAGCATTCCTTGTGGGTGTGACGGCGTGCCTTTTGAAGAATGAGCCTGCGAGTTAGTGTTATGTAGCGAGGTTAAGCCGTTGGGGTGGAGCCGTAGCGAAAGCGAGTCCGAATAGGGCGTTTGAGTTGCATGATCTAGACCCGAAGCGGAGTGATCTATCCATGGGCAGGTTGAAGCGCGGGTAAGACCGCGTGGAGGACCGAACCCACCTAGGTTAAAAACTGGGGGGATGACCTGTGGATAGGGGTGAAAGGCCAATCAAACTCCGTGATAGCTGGTTCTCCCCGAAATGCATTTAGGTGCAGCGTGACGTGTTTCTTGCCGGAGGTAGAGCACTGGATGGGCTAGGGGGCCTACCAGCTTACTGAACTCAGCCAAACTCCGAATGCCGGTAAGTGAGAGCGTTGCAGTGAGACTGCGGGGGATAAGCTTCGTAGTCGAGAGGGAAACAGCCCAGACCATCAGCTAAGGCCCCTAAGCGGTTGCTAAGTGGAAAAGGATGTGGAGTCGCAGAGACAACCAGGAGGTTGGCTTAGAAGCAGCCATCCTTGAAAGAGTGCGTAATAGCTCACTGGTCAAGTAATTCCGCGCCGACAATTTAGCGGGGCTCAAGCAATCCGCCGAAGCTATGGCATTCACACTTGTGATAGGCCTATGTGGTCCAGTCGTGTGGATGGGTAGGGGAGCGTCGTGTCGCGAGTGAAGCAGCCGGGTGACCGAGTTGTGGATGCGACACGAGTGAGAATGCAGGCATGAGTAGCGAATGAAGAGTGAGAAACTCTTCCACCGGATGACCAAGGGTTCCAGGGTCAAGCTAATCTTCCCTGGGTAAGTCGGGACCTAAGGCGAGGCCGACAGGCGTAGTCGATGGACAACGGGTTGATATTCCCGTACCGGCGATAGATCGCCCCTGGCGAGGTCAGTGATGCTAAGCACCCGAAGCCGTCTTCAGTCTCTTCGGAGACAGGGATTGGTGGAGCGTGTGACCCGAGCTGGTAGTAGCCAAGCGATGGTGTGACGCAGGAAGGTAGCTCATCCTCGGCGATGGTTGTCCGAGGGTAAGAATGTAGGGCTGACGGTAGGCAAATCCGCCGTCTGTGTGTCTGAGATTCGATGCCACTTCACCTACGGGTGTTGTGTGAGTGATCCTATGCTGCCGAGAAAAGCATCTAGCGAGATCTGTAGCCGCCCGTACCCCAAACCGACTCAGGTGGTCAGGTAGAGAATACTAAGGTGATCGAGTGAATCATGGTTAAGGAACTCGGCAAAATGCCCCCGTAACTTCGGGAGAAGGGGGGCCGGATACGTGAACACCCTTGCGGTGGGAAGCGTTGAAGGCCGCAGAGACCAGGCCCAAGCGACTGTTTATTAAAAACACAGGTCCGTGCTAAGTCGTAAGACGCCGTATACGGACTGACTCCTGCCCGGTGCTGGAAGGTTAAGGGGACGTGTTAGCCGCAAGGCGAAGCGCAGAACTTAAGCCCCAGTAAACGGCGGTGGTAACTATAACCATCCTAAGGTAGCGAAATTCCTTGTCGGGTAAGTTCCGACCTGCACGAATGGAGTAACGACTTGGGCGCTGTCTCAACCATGAACTCGGCGAAATTGCACTACGAGTAAAGATGCTCGTTACGCGCGGCAGGACGGAAAGACCCCGGGACCTTTACTATAGCTTGGTATTGGTGTTTGGTTCGACTTGTGTAGGATAGGTGGGAGACTGTGAAGCGGCCACGCCAGTGGTTGTGGAGTCATCGTTGAAATACCACTCTGGTCGTACTAGATATCTAACTTAGGTCCGTTATCCGGATCAGGGACAGTGCCTGGTGGGTAGTTTAACTGGGGCGGTTGCCTCCTAAAATGTAACGGAGGCGCCCAAAGGTTCCCTCAGCCTGGTTGGCAATCAGGTGTTGAGTGTAAGTACACAAGGGAGCTTGACTGCGAGAGTGACGGCTCGAGCAGGGACGAAAGTCGGGACTAGTGACCCGGCGCTGGCATGTGGAAGCGGCGTCGCTCAACGGATAAAAGGTACCCCGGGGATAACAGGCTGATCTTCCCCAAGAGTCCATATCGACGGGATGGTTTGGCACCTCGATGTCGGCTCGTCGCATCCTGGGGCCGTAGCAGGTCCCAAGGGTTGGGCTGTTCGCCCATTAAAGCGGCACGCGAGCTGGGTTTAGAACGTCGTGAGACAGTTCGGTCCCTATCCGCCGCGCGCGTAGGAAACTTGAGAAAGGCTGCCCCTAGTACGAGAGGACCGGGGTGGACGAACCTCTGGTGTGCCAGTTGTACCGCCAGGTGCACGGCTGGTTGGCTACGTTCGGAAGTGATAACCGCTGAAAGCATCTAAGCGGGAAGCACGTTTCAAGATGAGGTTTCCCACCCGTATGGGTTAAGGCCCCCAGCAGACCACTGGGTTGATAGGCCAGAAGTAGAAGCACAGCAATGTGTGGAGCTGACTGGTACTAATAGGCCGAGGGCTTGTCACTCAACACATACTTTTCGAGTTGTTCGCGTCCACTATGAGGTTCCCAGACCATCAACGGCTATTAATTGGATAGTTGGATGGTTGAGAGAGTTACGGCGACCATAGCGAAGGGGAAATACCCGGTCACATTCCGAACCCGGAAGTCAAGCCCT
>NZ_MIJB01000046.1 GCF_002174305.1 Aeromicrobium sp. PE09-221
CCCAACCCCAAAACACAGAACCACCAAAAACTGGCAGTAAACTGTCTCGGAATCGAAACACCCACAACCCCAAAAGGCCATGAGCGCCTAATTAATTCAAAAAATCGTCGACTAAATGACACACTGTTGAGTTATCAAACATCAGACGCACACCACAGACTGGCCTTCGTTCGAAGGCTGTCGAAAGCAGCTTGTCTATCCTAGACCATCATATCCAGCGAAACAAATCGCCTTCTTGTGATCGCACCCCCCGTTGTCAGCGGCTAGTCTCCGGGCCCCCGCAGGGCTCCTGGCGTTAACCGTTTCGGTTGAGGTGGTTCTGAGGCCGAGCCCCCGGCCTCTCGGCCTTGCGCTCCGTCGCTCTCAGCAACAAGAAGAACATTACACACCCCCGCCAAGGCCCTCGACAGGGGGGTACCCCCTTTGTCGAAATCCCTTGGAACCGCAGCTTGATCCGCTAGAGGAGCACGAGATCGTCCCGGTGGACGACCTCGCGCTCGTACTCCGGACCGAGGGTCGCGGCGAGGTCACGGGACGAGCGGCCGACCATCGCGGGAAGCTCCGTCGCGTCGAAGTTGACCAGCCCCCGGGCCACGACGGTGCCGCCGAGCCCCACCAGGTCGACCGGGTCCCCCGCGCTGAACGTGCCCTCGATGCCGCTCACCCCTGCCGCCAACAACGAGGCCTTGCCCTGGGTGATGGCACGGACCGCACCGTCGTCGAGCACCAGGCTGCCCTTCGTCTCGCTCGCATGGGCCAACCACAGCAGACGCGCCGACCGGCGCTTGCCTGTCGGCTCGAATCGCGTGCCCACGGGTCCGTCGGCCAGAGCCTCGTGTACCTGAGCGGCATTCGTCAGCAAAACCGGAACACCGGCGGCAGTCGCGATCCTTGCGGCCTCGACCTTCGTGACCATCCCGCCGGTACCCACCGCGGAGCCCACCCGCGTGACATCGACGCCCACAAGATCGTCCTCACCGCCCACCCGCTCGATACGCACCGAATCGGGAAGCGACGGATGGCCCGTGTAGAGCGCGTCGACATCCGACAAGAGCACCAGACGGTCGGCGTGCACCAGATGCGCGACCAACGCGGCCAGGCGGTCGTTGTCACCGAAACGGATCTCGGAGGTGGCGACCGTATCGTTCTCGTTGACCACGGGGACGATGCCGAGCTCGAGCAGCTTGGCGAAGGTCTGGTGGGCATTGCGGTAATGGCTCCGGCGGGTGACGTCGTCGATCGTCAGCAGCACCTGGCCGACTCGCAGACCGTGCTCGGCGAAGCTGCGCGCGTAGAACTCCAGCAAGGCACCCTGGCCCACACTGGCCGCGGCCTGTTGTGTCGCCAGGTCGCGAGGACGCGCCCCCAGCCCGAGCGGACCCAGCCCGGCCGCGATAGCCCCCGAGCTCACCAGCACGACCTCGTCACCGCGGCCTCGCGCCTCCGCGAGAGCATCGACCAGAGGCCCGATCGCGGCGGGGTCGAGATGGCCGTCGTCAGTCGTCAAGGAGGAGGACCCGACTTTGACCACGATACGGCTCATGCCGCCACCGCCTCAAAGAAAAAAACAATAGGCCGATGACGGCATGAGAAGAACCCGACCGCTCGCTCGCTGCGCTCGCTCATGCCGCCACCGCCTCCAACAAAAAAACAATAGGCCGATGACGGCATGAGAAGAACCCGACCGCTCGCTCGCTCACGACGACTGCTCCTCGTCGAGGTCGTACTCCTCGTCCGCCGACCACATCAGGTCGTCGTCCAGCTGGGGCTTCGGCGGCGGCTGTTCGCCTCGTTCACGGGCCGCTCGCGCCTCGATCTCCCAGGCGCGCTTGGCGGCCAACTGCTCGCGCCGCTCCTTGTTGGTGCGGCGCGTGCTCGGATCGATGCGCAGATCCTCGCCGCGCCGGCCGAGCACCTCGGCACCGGCGGTGATCGTGGGATCGAAGTCGAAGACCACGGCATCGTCGACATCACCGATGACGACATCGTCCCCGGGCTGGGCACCCCGCGCGAGCAACTCGTCCTCGACCCCGAGCCGATTGAGCCGGTCGGCGAGAAAGCCGACCGCCTCGTCATTGGAGAAGTCGGTCTGACGGACCCACCGGGTCGGCTTGTCGCCGTGCACGAACCACTGACCGCCCTGTTCCACGATCGTGAAGTCGCGGTCGACGCCCTGCGGCGAGGGCGGACGCAGCACGATGCGCGTCGCCTCCACCGCCGGCGAGGCGGCTCTACGGGCCCGCACGATCTCGGCCATCGCGAAGGACAGCTCCTTCAGACCCGCGTGGCTGGCCGCCGAGATCTCGAAGACATCCAGATCGCGCGCCTCCAGATCGGCGCGCACGAAATCCGCGATCTGCTGGGCATCGGGCACGTCGACCTTGTTCAGGGCCACCAGACGCGGGCGATCGGACAGATCGACCCCCGCCAGCTCGCCGTACCGGGCGAGCTCGTTCTCGATCACATCGAGATCGGTCAGCGGATCGCGCCCGGGCTCCACGGTGGCGCAGTCGATCACGTGCACGAGTGCGGCGCAACGCTCGACATGCCGCAGGAAGTCGTGTCCGAGACCGCGGCCGTCGCTGGCGCCCTCGATCAGACCTGGGACGTCGGCGACCGTGAAGGTCGTCGAGCCTGCCCGCACGACCCCCAGGTTCGGCACCAGGGTCGTGAAGGGATAGTCCGCGATCTTGGGACGCGCCCGCGAGAGCGCGGCGATGAGGCTCGACTTGCCTGCCGACGGAAAGCCGATCAGGCCGATATCGGCCACGACCTTGAGCTCGAGGCGGACGGTCCGCTGCTCCCCCGGCTCGCCTTTGAGAGCGAAGCCGGGCGCCTTCCGCTTCGACGAGGCGAGGGCGGCATTGCCGAGACCGCCGCGGCCGCCCGCCGCGATGACGAGCTCCGTGCCCGCGCCCACGAGATCGGCGATGACCTCGCCGTCCTCATCGCGGACGACGGTGCCGTCGGGGACCGAAAGCACCAGATCCTCGCCGTTGGCGCCGCTGCGATTCGAGCCCGCTCCAGGAGCACCATTGGTGGCGCGCCGGTGCGGCTCATGGTGGTAGTCGATGAGTGTCGTGACATCGGGATCGACCCGGATCACCACATCGCCGCCGTGGCCGCCGTTGCCGCCATCGGGACCGCCGAGCGGCTTGAACTTCTCGCGGTGCACCGAGGCGACGCCGTGACCACCGTTCCCGGCCTGGACGTGCAGCGTCACGTGGTCGACGAAGGTGGGGATGGCCATCGGTGCTCCTCAGCGGGTGATGAATGAGACAAGGGGCAGCCCGCGTGCGCGGACTGCCCCTTGTCGACGTGACTGGTGGACGGTCACTCAGCCGTCACGATGTTGACGACCTTGCGACCGCGCTTGGTGCCGAACTCGACCGCACCGGCAGAGAGCGCGAACAGCGTGTCGTCGCCGCCGCGGCCGACGTTGACGCCGGGGTGGAAGTGGGTGCCGCGCTGGCGGACGATGATCTCGCCGGCGTTGACCTGCTGGCCGCCGAAGCGCTTCACGCCGAGGCGTTGAGCATTGGAGTCGCGGCCGTTCTTGGTGGACGAAACGCCCTTCTTGGATGCCATGTCACGCGCCCCTTACTTCTCGATGCCGGTGATCTTGACCTGGGTGTACTTCTGACGGTGACCCTGGCGCTTCTTGTAACCGGTCTTGTTCTTGTACTTCTGGATGACGATCTTGGGGCCCTTGGTGGCGCCGAGGACCTCGGCGTTCACCGTGACCTTGGCGAGGGCGTCGGCAGCCGACGTCACATCGTCGCCGTCGACCAGGAGCACCGCGGGGAGCGTGACGCTCTCGCCCTCAGTCGCCTGGACCTTGTCGATCTCGATGACGTCGCCGACCGCGACCTTGGCCTGGCCGCCGCCATTGCGCACGATTGCGTACACCACGGAATCCTCACTCAAATGTCTGTCTGGGGTGCGCGAGACGCGCACGGACCGGCGCGCGTGGCGCACCGACTGTCTAGTTTACTGACCCGATCCGTCCTCGGTCAAAACGGGTCCTGTTTCGGTGGCATCCGCGGGCGGATCCACCGGGTCCGGAGCCGACGCGGGCCGGGTGGCCGCGCGACGACGGGTAGTGCTCTTGACCACCGGCTTGGCCGGCGGCGCAGGTGGGGCCTGCGGCGCCGCCACCTCCTCGGCGGCCTGCTGGAGATCCTCGGCCACCTGCTCGGCGTCCTCGGTCTTGGGCTCGTCCAAGGGGAGCTGCTCGGCCTTGGGGCGCGCCGCCGAGCGACGCCCGCGAGACCGGGTCGCCGTACCGCCGGTGACCGGTGACTCGACTGCCTCGGCAGGCTCACCGGCACCATCAGCGGTCTCCGGCGCGGAAACCTCCGGAACCGCGTCGGCCGGGGCCGACTTCTTGGCCCTGCTCCGAGAAGCGCTCTTCTTGCGCGGCGTCGGAACGTCCTCGGTCTCGGCGGACGTGGACTCCTGCGAAGCCTCGGCGGAGGCCGCATCCGTCGGGGACTCGGATGCGGTGTCGGGCTGGGCCTGCTCGGCGTTCCCGGTCGAACCGCCGCGCTGCCGGCCCTTGCCGCCGCGCTTGCTCTGAGAGGAGGTCTCGGTCGGGGACTCGTCGTCGCGCTTGGACGCGGCCTCGTCCTGCGTCTTGGGACCGCCGTTCTGCTTGCCGGCCTCCTGCTGGTGGCTCTCCGAATGCTCGCCGTTGCCGTTGCCGCGCCCCTTGCCCCCACGATTGCCGCGCCGGCGCCGAGCATCGTCCTTCTTGGCCTCGATCGGCTCGTCGGCGATCACGACCCCGCGGCCCTTGCAGTGCTCGCACTCGTGGCTGAAGGACTCGAGCAGACCCGTGCCGATGCGCTTGCGCGTCATCTGCACGAGCCCGAGCGACGTGACCTCGGCGACCTGGTGGCGCGTGCGGTCACGGCCCAGGCACTCCACGAGCCGGCGCAGGACCAGGTCGCGGTTGCTCTCCAGGACCATGTCGATGAAGTCGACGACGATGATGCCGCCGATATCGCGCAACCGGAGCTGACGGACGATCTCCTCGGCCGCCTCCAGATTGTTCTTGGTGACCGTCTCCTCGAGGTTCCCACCCGAGCCGGTGAACTTGCCGGTATTGACGTCGACGACCGTCATCGCCTCGGTGCGGTCGATGACGAGCGATCCGCCCGACGGCAGATGCACCTTGCGATCGAGCGCCTTGTGGATCTGCTCGTCGAGCCGGTACTCGCTGAAGACATCGCCGTCCCGGGTCCAGCGCTCGAGCCGGTCCTCCAGATCGGGTGCCACGTGCTCGACGTAGCCGTGCACCATGTCCCAGGCGTCGTCGCCCTGGACGACGAGCTTGGCGAAGTCCTCGTTGAACAGGTCACGGACGACCTTGATCATCAGGTCGGGCTCGGAGTACAGCAGCGTGGGCGCCGAGCCTCCACCCTGGGACTTGCGCTCGATATCCTCCCAGCGCGCGCTCAGCGCCTGCACATCGCGCGTGAGCTGGTCCTCGGTCGCGCCCTCGGCGGCCGTGCGCACGATGACGCTCGCATTCTCGGGCAGGACCTCCTTGAGCAGGCCCTTCAGCCGCGAGCGCTCCGCATCGGGGAGCTTGCGGCTGATGCCGTTGCTGCCGCCGCCGGGCACGTAGACCAGGAAGCGTCCGGCGAGGCTGATCTGGCTGGTCAGCCGGGCGCCCTTCTGCCCGATCGGATCCTTGGTGACCTGCACGAGCACCGTCTGACCGGGCTGCAGTGCGTCCTCGATCTTGCGCTGCTTGCCGTTCTCGACACCCGACCAGTCGACCTCACCGGCGTAGATCACCGCATTGCGGCCCGCTCCGATGTCGACGAAGGCGGCCTCCATGCTCGGCAGGACATTCTGGACGCGGCCGAGGTAGACATTGCCGATGATCGAGACCTGCGACTCGCGCGCCACATAGTGCTCGACCAGGACGCGGTCCTCCAGGACCGCGATCTGCGTGTAATCGTCGCGCTGGCGCACCACCATCTCGCGGGTGACCGACTCACGTCGGGCGAGGAACTCGGCCTCGGAGACGATAGGAGCACGACGTCGGCCGGCCTCCCGGCCCTCGCGGCGGCGCTGCTTCTTGGCCTCCAGGCGCGTGGACCCGGTGACACCCGTGATCTCGTCCTCGGCGCTGCGTCCCTCGCGAACCTTGACGACGGTGTTCTCTGGATCATCGGGCGACTTGTCCGCGTCCTCACCCGCACGAGCACGGCGGCGGCGACGACGACTGCCCGAGCCGTTGTCATTGCCATTGTCGTCATCGGAGTCATCCGCGTCATCGGCGCTGTCATCGGAGGAGTCTGACTCGTCCGCCGTGTCCTCGGCGTCGTCTCCCCCCTTACGGCGGCGACGGCCTCCGCGGCTGCGACGACGGCGCTTGGGCTGCTCGTCATCGGCATCATCGTCCTCATCGGACGACTGCGGCTCAAGAGCGGGCTTGGGCTTGGGCGGGGCGAGCTCCGCCGGCGGAGCCTGGAACATCGCCGCGGTCGCGGCCGCCTTGGCGGAGGCCGAACCCTCCTGCTTCTCAGCCTCCGGCTCGTCCTCATCGGCCTTCACCGCGGGCTCCGGCACCGCCCGGGCGGACGGTGCCGCGAAGATATCGATGCTCAGCGCCGAGGGTGGTCCGGCGGCGCGACCGGCCGCCCGGCGCCGAGTGGTAGAAGCGGAACTCTCACCACCCGGCTCCGCAGACTGTTCATCCGGCGTCGGGGGCACGGGCGTGGTCGAAGTGTCGTTGTCATCGTCGAGCATGTGCTCTCCTTCGCCCGGACACGCCATGCGTACCCCGGGCCTGGGGTCAACGGTCCGCCAAGGACCGACAAGTCTGTCGTGATCCCGATGCGTGAACATCGAGGGACGCCGTCCGGCCTGTCACGACGACGATCTCCTCGGCCCGCCGCGGTCGGCTTCCGGTCAGGAAGCGTCGCGGTCGTGAGCGAGAGGATCGCCGACCGAGCCGGTCGTCACATCGAGCGGGCCCTGGGCCAGGCGAGTCGCCACGGGTGTCAACCCGGTGCCCAGTCCACACTCGGAGCGCAGACCGACGAGTACGTCGTCCGGTCGCACGGACGGTGTGCCGTGCCGCACGACCAGGTCCAGTATCGCACACGTCGCATCATCGGGATCGGCCTCAGTGGCCAACGACACGATGGAGGCACGGATATCGAAGGTGCGCGGGCCCTTCTTCATCATCCGCTCGACCAGCAGTTCCTCGCGCGATAACAGGGCCTCGACCGGTCCCTCGACCTCGTCAACAGACAGCCCCGGCAGCCGGATGCTCCACCGGCTCCCCTCGAGCCGGTCGGCCAAGGCACCGGGCGTGGCGACGACGACGTCCAGCACGTCCAAGCCTTCGGGGAGCGCCTCGTCGAGGCTGCTGCGCACCGCCTCCGGGGTCAACGGCCTAGTCACACCGATCTCGAGATACTCCGCCTCACTCGCCGCCCCCGTGGGCGAGGCACCGGCATAGGAGATCTTGGGATGCGGGGTGAAACCCGAGCTGTAGCCGATCGGAAGCCCCGCGCGCCGCACCGCCCGCTCGAAGGCCCGGCCGAAGTCACGATGGCTGGTGAAGCGCAGGCGACCGCGCTTGGCATAGCGGATGCGGAGCTTCTGGACGATCGGCAGTTGCGGGTTGGGGGCCTCGGGATTCGGCGTCCCCTGCAATGTCGTGCTGCCGTCCTCGCTCATGCTGGCACCGCCCGAAAAGAGCCACGATAGGCCGATACCAGCATGAGGAGCCTCATGGGTCGCTCGCTGCGCTCGCTCATGCTGACACCGCCCGAAAAGAGCCACGATAGGCCGATACCAGC
>NZ_MIJB01000047.1 GCF_002174305.1 Aeromicrobium sp. PE09-221
GGTGGGCGCGGCGGGTGGTGGGCGGGGCGGGCGGCCGCCGAGGTGGTGCGCGGGCCCGCCGGGGGCGGCGGGGGGTGGGCAGGGTGGGCGGGGGGGGGGGCCAGCGCCAGAGCGAGCAAGTCGTCGGCCGACTCGACGCGGGAGTACAGGCTCGCCGGGGCCACTCCCATCCGGCCGGCCAGCGCGCGCACGGTGAGCGCTTGGACGCCCCCTTCATCGAGCAGTCCCCCCGCCGCACGGGCCATGTCGTCGATGGCGACTGCCCGCGCACGACGCACCGGCTTCACGTGATCCCAGTAGCTCATGACCACCCCCTTATTCGAACGATGTTAGTTTAGTACTCATGCTGGACCTCTCGTTCCTCCCCCTCGTCGATGATCGCGTCCGACTGCGCCCGTTGAGAACGGAGGACGCCGAGGACTATGCCGAGGGCACGCAGGATCGGGCCGTCCGCCGCTATGCCCACCTCCCCGAGCCCCGCTACACGCCGACCACCGCCCGATCGATGATCGAAGGGGCTGCGCGCAGGGGCCTGGAACGCGGCGACCTCGCGGTGCTCGCCATCGCCGATCCCTCGGACGACCGGTTGCTCGGCAGCCTGGTGATCTTCGATGTGACCGACGAAGGCGCCGAGATCGGCCTCTGGCTGCCGCCGGACGCCCGGGGCGCCGGGCGCCCCGTCGCCGCGACCGATCCCGCGATCGGGCCCGTGCGGCGCAGCGGACTACACACCCTGCCCCCGCCGACCCCCCCCCGCCACACCCCCCCCCCCCCGCCGCTCGACCCCACCCACCCCCCCCACCCACAGCCCCAACCTCGCCCCCCCCCCCCCTCGCCCGCGCCCCCCCCCCACCCCCCC
>NZ_MIJB01000048.1 GCF_002174305.1 Aeromicrobium sp. PE09-221
ATCGGTGGGGCGCCCCCTTCTCATGATCCGCGTCAGCTGCCGGCAGCGGCCACCGCCGCGTCGATGCGCCGCTGGACCGCGCTCTCGCGCCGGCGCCGGAGCCATACCGCTCCGCCTGCTCCTCCC
Source organism: Aeromicrobium sp. PE09-221 (assembly GCF_002174305.1). GTDB lineage: Bacteria > Actinomycetota > Actinomycetes > Propionibacteriales > Nocardioidaceae > Aeromicrobium. Next base: position 127 of record NZ_MIJB01000048.1, read on the forward strand.
GTGATCAGGAGGAGCAGGCCGAGCTGCGGAAGGGGCAGCGCCCACGCTCCGTTCGACGAGACCTGCGGCACCAGTTCGGCATCGATCACATCGTCGCCCACGAGGACCGGCCGGGCATCCACGTCGGCCGAGATCCGCACCAGGGGCCAGGCCGCGATCGCGACGGTCCGCTCCTCGACGCCGCCGGGAAGTATCTCGCGGACGGTGTCCTCGGTCTCCCCTCCACCGAGGCCGAAGGGACCGTCGTGGGTGATGTCGGACCGCGTCCCCAGCCGGACGTTGCCGGAGTTCTCCAGCCGATAGGTCACCTCGGCGGTACCGGGGGCGAACGGATTCCAGCCTGAGCGGTAGTCGATATCGACGATCGTGGGTGTCACGGCGGGGGTCACCTCACCCGCGACCCGCAGGTGGCCGCGGACGCCGACCCGGGCGTCGAGGGCGACGGTCGCGTCATCGGCCACGAGCTCGGCGACCACCCCGAAGGGTTGGTCGCCCGGCAGGGCGTCGTCGGGGACCTCCACCCGGACGGGCACGGCCACGGTGTCCTGCGCCTCCACGGCGATCTCGACCGGCTCGTCGCTGTCGGCGAGTCGTACCCAGGTGCCGGGCCCCTCGCCGGACTCGTCGATATCGAATCCGCCGTCGCTGGTCACCCGGCCGTCACCGGCGTAGAGCCGGAAGGTCGCCGGGCCGTCGGAGAAGTTCGTCAACGCGATCTCGTCGGCGATCGTCTCCCCCGGCTCCGCGACGTGCCGCAGGGAGACCCGGGCATCCGGCGCCCCCTCAGCGGCGGGTTCCAGGGACCAGGTCGTCTGACCGGGGGCGTCGGCGGCTGCCGGACCCGTCACCATCGACGACGCGATCGCGAAGACCGCGATCACGAGCATGCGTCTCATCATGTGCTCCTCATGGGGACCGGAAGTGGCCGGCCGTCGCCGGCCGGCCACCTCACAGGGATCGGATCAGTCGACCGGGAAGAGCGACAACCGCAGCTCGCCACGGTAGTCGCCGGTCTTGGTGTCGACCGGGATCTCCAGCTGGACATCGCCACCGAGCTGAGTCGTGCCGTGCCGGCCCGCGCCGCGCGCCGATGCCAGCGTCGCCGCCTCGGCGAGTCCCGGTCCGCCGCTGAGCTGCGAGGCCACGGGCGCGCCCACAGTCACGCCCTGACGCGCCTCGCGCAGCCCCGGCACCCATCCGAGGTGACGCGAGCGGATCAGTCGGTTTCCGTCGGCCAGATCGCCCGCACGGCCGGACAGCGACCAGCCGCCGGCGCCGGCCTGCTCATCGCTGCGCGAGTCGGTGACCGCGACAGTCGGCAGGCTCGCGATGTAACGGAGCCGGTCGCCGGCATTGGACGGCGTGCCCAGATCCACGGCGGCGCCAGTGGGCACCGAGAGCACGAGCTTGCCCGGCGCCGTGCCGCCCTGACCCTCGACCGTAGCCCCCAGCTCGATCCCTTCGCCGCTGACCGCGCCGTCGGTCGTCCAGAGGTCATCGAGGAAGACATTCGCGAGATCGGTGTTGTCGAGATACGCGCCGCGCAGCGGGTCGGTACCGGTCGCGCGGGCCGCGACCGCCTGCTCGCCGGCACCCTTGGCGAAGACCGGCACCAGCTGATTGGTGTGCCCGCCGCTGTGCCAGCTGTGCGCGGGGATCTGGCCCTTGCTGCCCGAGATGGGGGTCCAGTTCGGGTCTGCCCCCGGACCGGCGAGGTAGCCCGTCTCGTGATCGGCCGTGACGATCACGAGGGTCTCGTCCCACGAGGAGTTCTCCTCCACCCAGTCGACGGTGGCCTCGACGGCGCGGTTGAAGTCGATCGTCTCCTCCAACGCGCCGGCGGTCGAGTTGGCGTGACCGGCCCAGTCGATCGCGCCGCCCTCGATCATCGTGAAGAAGCCGTCCTCCTCCTGACCGAGGACGTTGAGCGCCGCGGTCGAGAGCGTGGCGAGATCGGGCACCTCGTTGCGGGGCGCCTCGCCGGGGGCCTCCGCGTCCGCGAGCGCCGAACGATTGAACTGCAGGGTCTCCCCCACCTGCACGGCACCGAAGATCCGCTCCGGGACGTCCTCGCCGGCCGCGATCCGCTCGAAGTCCGCCGTCTCCTCGACGAAGTCGAAGCCCGTCTGTCCAGCGGTCAGACGGTCCCAGTCCGGCTCGGAGACGTAGGTGAAGTCGGGCTCCTCGCGGGGCTCGTGGTCGTCATCGTAGTAGGGATGTCCGGCACCGATCACGACATCGAGGTAGTCCGAGGCGATGTACTCGCTGGTGACCCCGTCCAGATCGTTGCGGTCGGCATTGTGGGCGGCGTAACCGGCCGGTGTGGCATGGCTGAAGGGCACCGAGCTGACGATGCCGGTCGCCTTGCCCAGCTTGTCGGCACGCTCGGTGAGGTTCTCCAGCCGGGTGCCCGCCGGGTCGATCCCGAGTACCCCGTTATTCGTCTTGACGCCGGTGGCGAGCGCCGTCGCGGCCGCTGCCGAGTCGGTGGCGCCGCTCGCGACCCAGTCGAAGGAGCCCCAGGCTCCGGCGGGGTCATAGCCGGCACGGCCGCTGGTCGAGTACGTCGTCGACGCGACCTCGACCGGGAACTCCTCATAGACCTGCGCGGCATCGCCGCCCACGTTCCGCTGCGACCCCGTGGCCGGGTTGACCTCGACCTGGTGACGGGTCGTGCCGTGCTCGTAGGCGCTGGCCAGGTCGACGAAGTCGTAGCCCATGCCGTCACCGATCAACACAATGACGTTCTTGGGCCCGTCGTCCGCCTGCGCCGCAGTGGGCAGGAAGACGACACCGGTCACGGCGAGAGCCGAGACCGCCGCGCTCGCGGCAAGGCGATGCCGCGCACTGCTGGTGTGATGAGACATTCTTCTCCTCGTCGGATGTCAGTCGTGCACCCCTCGGTGCACCTGCCATCCGATCGAGACCATGTGACGCGGCAGCGAGAGCCACATGGCGTGAGCATGAACAACTCGTGCGGTCGGCGGGTTCAGCGCAGATCGTCGGCCGTCACCTGCTCGGCACCCACCCCGAAGGCCATAACCCACAGGTTCAGCACCGTCTCGAGTACGTCGTCGAAGTCCTCGCGGCCCTCGACGGCGAAGCTGTTGTACGCCATCTTGTTGGTCATCGCCGAGAGCGCGTTGACTGTCAGCAGCATGGTCTTCGGGTCGACGTCCCCGTCTCTCTTCTTCCACCGGCGGATGGACTCGGCATTGCGCAGGTGGTTGGCGATCTCCCGCTCACGACGCGACGTGCGAAACTCAGGGTCGATGCCGGCCACCTGCTCGATGAGCAGCATCAGTCGAACATTGTCGCGGTAGAAGGTCAGATACGCCCGCAGACCGTCGCGCAGCGCCTCCACCGGCTCCCGATCGAGCTGTCCCAAGCCGAAGTCCGCCGTGTGCAGCATCTCCTCCTGCGCCTCTTTGAGCACCTCCTTGAGAATCTGCTCCTTGTCGTCGAAATAGGTGTAGAAGGTACCGGCGGAGCTGTCGGCCAGCGCGGTGATGTCCACGATCCGCGACTCGGTGTACCCATCGCGTTCGAAGATCACCCGCGCCGCGGCGACCAGTTCGGCGCGGGTCCGGCGAGCTCGCGCCGACAGCGAGCGGTGATTCGCCGGTCGCTGAGTCATCCGGCGCGGCGAACGAGCACCGCCGTTATCGGTGGGACGTCCCATGGCGTCCATGTTCCCACGTTCCATCGCCCCACACGCTCCTTTCGTCGCAGGCCGGACCCCGAAGGCGACCGGCTCACTCGCGCCCCGCGACGAGGGCCTCGCGGTCGATGGATCGCTTGAGAATCTTGCCGGTGGCGCCCTTCGGCAGCTGATCGACGAAGGAGAAGACCCGCGGCACCTTGTAAGACGACAGATAGTCCTTCGCCCACCGGGTGATCTGCTCGCCGTCGAGGGCCGACCCCGGGGAGCCGACGACGACCGCCGCGACCTCCTCGCCGTAGTAGTCGTCCGGCACGCCGACGACCGCCACCTCAACGATGTCCGGGTGCCGGTACAGCACCTCCTCGACCTCACGCGGGTACACATTGTATCCGCCGCGGATGATCAGATCCTTCGAGCGGTCCACGATGCGCAGATAACCGTCCGCATCGAGGGATCCGAGGTCCCCGGTCCGCAACCAGCCGTCGTCGAGGGCGGCTGCGGTGGCCTCCGGATTGTTCCAGTACCCCTTCATCACGGTCGGACCGGAGAGGAAGACCTCGCCGACCTCACCCTCGTCCGCGAGCGTGCCGTCCGGGCGCCGCACCTGCAGGCTGGTACCCGGCAGCGCCGGACCGACTGTGCCGGCGCGCTGTTCCCGGTTGATGTCGTTGAAGGTCGCCGCCCCCGTGGACTCGGTGAGTCCGTAGCCCTCGAGGATCGCGCACCCGAAGCGGTCAGCGAAACGCTCGATCACCTCGGCCGGCAATGATGCTCCGCCGGACAGGGCCACCCGCATCGATGCGACGTCCCCGGGGGCCAGCTCGGTCGGCGCGTGCAGCATGGCGTTCCACATCGTCGGCACTCCGGCGAGGGCCGTCAGGCGCTCGTCGCGCATCAGGCGGAGCAGGGCATCAGGATCGAAGGGGTGCACCAGTGAGAGCGAGGCCCCTTGTGCGAGGAAGGTGTTCATACACGCTGCCTGGCCGAAGACATGGAAGAGCGGCAGCGCGGTCCCGAGACGGTCCTCGCGCGTGAGGTTGAGGACCGGGCGGAAGGAATCAGCCGTGTCGACGAGATTGGCCGCCGTCAGCTCCGCGCCCTTCGGGCGCCCGGTCGTGCCGGAGGTGTACAGAATGACGACGGTGTCCTCCGGGTCGTGGTCGAAGGCCTCGGTGACCTCTCCGGGGACGGCCGGAGCACCGGCCAACTCAGCGTTCTCACTGAGCACCCAGACCTCGACATCACGCTCGCGGGCAGCGTTCGAGGCGGCCTGGGCGTGCTCGCGCCAGACGATGACGAGATCGGCGCCCGAGTCGTCGAGAACGTAGCCGATCTCATGGGCCGTCGACATCGTGTTCATCGTGACGACGGTGCAGCCCGCCGCGTGCAAACCGTAGTAGACCTCGGGGAACTCCGGGACGGAGGGAGCGATGAGCAGGACGCGACCATGGGGCCGTCGGCCGGATGCCTCGATCGCGCCGGCCACGCGCCGATTGGCCGTCCGGAGCTGTCCGTAGGTGACCTCGCGGGGCGAGCGCAGCGCTACCTGCTCCGGCGACGATCGCGCGATCTCCCAGACGCGTCCGGTGATATTGACCATGGCCTTTCACCTGATCGCTTGCGGATTGGCCGGGCTGCCGACGGCCCCGGTCACGGGCAGCGGCGGAGCCACGAAGAGGAAGTCGTACACACCGTCACCAGCGCAACGTTCGGCCAGCTCGTCGAGGGCGAAGATCTCTCCGACGAAGAGCCCCATGTTCGGCACCATCACCTGGTGCAGCGGCTGGAAGGAGCCCTCCAGCTCGTTCGGCCTGACCTCCACACCCCACGTGTCGGTGGCGATCGCCGCGATCTCCGTCCGATACAGCCAATCGGCCGTGTCGAAGGAGAGACCCGGCGCGTCACCGCCGGCGTAGTCGCCCCAGCCGTCCCTTCGGCGCGCTCCGAGGAAACCGGTGCGCACCAGGACGATGTCCCCCTGTCCGATGTCCGAGCTCTCTCCCTGCGCGTCGATGCACTCGAGCAGCAGCCGCTCGGTGACCGCGAAGCCCGGGTCGAGGGACTCCACGCCGCAGTGCCGCGCGATGTCGAGCAATACGCCACGAGAGACGAAGCCGTCGGCCACCTGCTCGATGCCGTTGCGCCGCGCGCCGTCGAGTCCGGTCACGTCCGTCGCCGGATACCCGTTCCACATCAGACCGCGGTCGAAGATATGCGACAGGCCGTCCCACTGGGTGCCGCACTGCAGCGGCATGGTGATCGTGTCGTCGGCGGCGCCGAAGCCGTGCGGGAGGAAGTCTTGGACGCCCGCGGCGACATCCGTCCCGGTGAAGGTCATCGTGTGCAGGGGGTTGACACGGCCGAGCTCACCGGTCTGCGGGCCCGTGGCGTCGAAGGGCAGCGCCAGCGACACGACGTCGCCGTGATGGACCAGCCGCGACGCCTCGAGCACCTTCTCGGCGGTGATGAAGTTGAGCGTCCCGCGTTGGTCGTCCGTCCCCCAGCGTCCCCAGTTGCGGTACTTCTCGGCAGCCGCATGAACGATCTGGGCGGTGTGGCTGCCCGGCCGGCTCACTTGACGAAGTCCCAGTCGTGGGACGGCTTCGGCGCCAAGCCGGTGTCATAGGCGACGGCGACCGGGCCCCGTTCGTCGATGCGCTGCGCGCCGCGGCGGCGCCACTCCTCGATGCGCGCCGGATCCTGTCGTCCGGGCATCATCGTGGGCGGTAGAGCCTGTTCGACCGACAGTTCCGCGGGCTTCATGCCGGCCAGGCCGAAGGAGAGCGTCTTAAGGTACTCCACCTCGCCGTCCGCGAGGACGCGGAAGGGCGCGTCGTGGCCGGGGTAGATGAGGTCCGCCTTCTCGATGACCCGTTCGATGGAGGCGGTGGCCTCCTTCTCGTTCCAGAAGACCAGGGGGTTGATCCTGGTCTTGGCGACGGAGGCCAGGTGGAAGGCATCGGAGGTCAGGATCGCCAGGCCCTCGTCGGTCTCGACGGTCGCGCCGATGCTGCCGACGGTGTGGCCCGTCATCTCCATGACGTGCACGCCGGGGATGATCTCGTGCCCGTCCCCCACCTCCTGGATCCTGAGCTGTTCGAGCACATAGCCCGTCCACGACGGGGTCGCCCAGTCGTCGACGGCCGGATCGTGGGCGTACTTGCGTTCCTCGCCGTGCATCAACATGGTCGCGTTGATGAACAGGTCGATGTTCTGCATGTGGTCCCAGTGGGCGTGCGTACTCAGCACGTAGTCGATGTCGAGCGTGCTCAGACCGAGTCGGGCCAGCGAGTCGACCAGGAGGAGACGGCGGCCACAGTGGGCGGTGTCGACGACGATGCGGCGCAGAACGCCGTCGCGGTCTTCGCCCTCGATCAGCGCCACGGCGCAGAACGCGACCTGCCCCTGGTCGGAGACGGCGGGGATGCCGTCCAGCAGCTGGGTGATCTTCGGCATGGTGGTTCTCCTCTGCGATGTTGGTGTTGGGGTGGTCATTCAGTTCATGACGAAGCCGGCGGCGACCGTGACGTCGATCCCCGTGATGCCGGCAGCCTGGTCCGAGAGCAGGAAGGTCACCGCGGCGGCGACCTCGTCGGGTTCGACGAATCGGTGGAGCGCCGACTGACTGGTGAGTCGTTCGCGGATCGCCTGCTGGGGCTGGCCGAGCGCCTCGGCCTGCTTCTCCACCACCCAGTCGAGTCGTTCACCCGCCACCCCGCCGGGAGAAACGAGGTTGACGCGCACTCCCCGCGGACCCGCATCGGCCGCGGCGGTCTTCGTCAGCCCGATGAGGGCGGCCTTGCTCGCCGTGTAGGCGGACCGGTGCAGCAGCGGGTTCTTGCCGGAGATCGAGCCGATGTTGACCACCGACCCGGCACCAGCGTCGAGCATCGGGGGCAGGAAGGCGCGGCACATGAGAAAGACACCGCGCAGATTGACCGCGATGCACTCATCCCACTCCCCATCCTCGATCTCCCACAGCGGACGCGAGGGACCGGCGATGCCGCTGTTGTTGACCAGACCGCGGACGGTGCGGCCTTGGTCGGCGAGATGACGGCGCAGGTCCTCGATCTGGTCGGCATCGGTGACGTCGAGGGGATGGATCGAGGCGGCCCCTCCGTTCGTCTCGATCTGCTCGGCGGTAGCCTCGAGACCCTCCTTGGCCCGGCTGGCGAGGACCACATGCCACCCGTGCTGTGCGGCGTCCACGGCGATCGAACGGCCGATCCCTCCACTGGCTCCGGTGACGATGACGGTGCGGTCGTGGATATCATTCATGCGGGGACCTCTTCTGTGGTATGTCCGAGGAGATCGCGCAGGGAGCTCTCGAGCTCGTCGAAGCGCCGATCCTCGGTCATGGCGCGGGTGCGATCGGCCCCGAAGGGGCTGTCGAACTCGGCGATGATGGTGCCTGGACGGGCGGACATCACCAGGATCTTGTCACCGAGGTAGATCGCCTCTCGGATGTCGTGGGTGATGAACACGGTGCTGCTGGAGACCATGTGCATGAGCCGGACCAGCTCGTCCTGCATGAGCTCCTTGGTCAGCGCGTCCAGGGCGCCGAAGGGCTCGTCCATGAGCGTCAGCGGCGCGCGCACCGCGAAGGCGCGCGCGAGGTTGACGCGCTGCTGCATGCCACCGGAGATCTGGTGCGGATGGTGGTCCTCATAGCCGGCCAGGCCGACCGCCTCGATGGCCTCCAGCGCCCGCCGCCGGATCTCCTTCTTCGGGACCTGCCGCCGGGACTCCAGGCCGAACTCGACATTGCCGAGCACGGTCCGCCAGGGCAGCAGCGAGGCATGTTGGAAGACCACCGCCGAGTGATCGTCCGGTCCGTCGACCAGGTCGCCGTCGACCGTGATGGAGCCACCGGCAAAGGGGGTCAGACCGGCGACACAGCTCAGGATGGTGCTCTTGCCGCAGCCGGAGGGACCGATGATCACGACGCACGATCCGCGTTCGACCGTGAAGCCGGCACCGGAGATCACTTCCACCGGTCTCTTGCTGGTCCGGCTCGGGAATGACACGACGAGGTCATCCACGCGGACGATGGGGTCGGCCATGGTCGTCTCCTTTCTATCGGGGTTCAGGCGGTGCGCCAGCGGTCGAGCTTGGACTCGACCTTGCGCAGTGCGGAGGACAGGATGAGTGCCGCGGCCGCGAAGATCACGGCGCCGAGCAGCGCCTCGCCGGTGCGGAGCATCAGGCCGGCCTGGAAGATGAGTCCGCCGATCCCGGTGTTGCCCAGGAAGTACTCCGCGACGACCACGCCGAGGAGGCCCTGCATCATGCCCTGTTTGATGCCCGATGCCACCGCGGGGATCGCCCCGGGGAGGGCGATCTTGAGCAGCACGTCGCGGTTCGTGGCACCGAAGCTCTGTGCCATCCGCAGGTGGTCGCGGTCGATCGCCCGCACCCCGGAGGCCACGTTGATGATGATCGGGAAGACGGCGATCAGGATCACGACCACCAGCTGGCCGAGGAATCCCGGGCCGAACCAGACCGCGATCAACGGCAGGAAGGCGATGCGCGGGCTGGCATAGAGGATCGAGATCCACGGGTCGAGGACCGCGTCGATCCGCTGATACCAGCCGCACAGGGTGCCGATGATGAGCCCGGCGGCCAGCGAGATGCCGAAGCCGACGAGAAACAGGCGGAGCGTCGAGCCCATGGCCGGCAGCAGGGTGCCGTTGGACAGCAGGTCGACTGCGCTGCGGACCACGCCCGAGGGGGAACTCGCGATCAGCGGATCGACCCAGCCGAGACGGCTGGCGATCTCCCAGAGGGCGATGACGCCGACCAGCCCGGCCCCTCCGAGAAGAATCCGGCTGCGCGCGGGCAGCGCGGTGCGTGAGGCCGTCTTGCGGGGGCGGCGCCCCCGGCCGGCCCCGGTCGCCGCCGGCGACTGCTCGATGGTCACCACGCTCACCGCTCGAGTGCCTGCTCGACATAGGTCGGATCGATCACGACCGAGGCGCCGAAGTCGTCGGTCGCCCAGTCGTTGCCCTCATTGCGAAGCATCCTCATCGAGGCCTGCATCTGCTCCTCCGACACCGGCATCAGGGTGTCGGTGGAGTGGTCCATGAAGTCCTGATAGGCGGCATCGAGGGCACCGGGCTCGGTGATACCGGTCATCGCGCTGATCGATTCCTTGGTTTCCTCGGGATTCTCGGCCATGAAGTCGAGGGCGGCCTGAAGGCCCGCCAGGAAGGAGACCGCGGCATCTGGATTCTCCTCGAGCCAGTCGGTGTTCACGCTGACACCGGCGCCGACGAAAGGCGTACCGTCGTAGTAGTCGAAGAGCTCCACCGAGCCGTCGACCTCCGACAGCAGTCGCTCCGCGGTGATCCGGTCGAGGACAGCACCGTCGACCGTGCCTGCGGCGAAGGCTCCAGCGAGTGCGGGCACTGTTCCGAGCGAGACCGATTGATAGTCATCCAGGGAGAGACCGGCGTCGATCAACGCGTCATTCGCGATGACCGACAGCGTGAGTCCGGGTTGCACAATGCCCAGCGACCGGCCCTTCATGTCCTCGAGGGACTCCACACCGTTGCGGCCGATGAAAAGGGTGTTCATCCCCTCGGTCCAGGTGCCGGCCCACGCGAGAGCCGCGCCGCCGTGGGCGATGTTCTCGGTCATGGGCGCGGTGTTGAGGTACATCTGCACGCGCCCGCTCGAGGCGAGCGTGACGCCCACAGTAGAGTCGCCTCCCTCGACCGAGACGTCGATGTCATCGGGGAACAGATCGTGGTCGTCCGCCACCTGGATCAGCGAGTATCCGGCCAACGGCGAGGTGTAGTAAACACTGATCGGCGTGGGAGCCGAATCGCCCTCGGCGGGATCATCCGATCCGCAGGCCGCGAGACCCATCGAGAGGACGAGCGCGGCGCCGGCAGCGGTGAATTTCTTGAGAGACATGGCCACTCCAAGGACTATGAACTAGATCACGTTGTCAAACGGTGATGTGACCATACTCATATCTGAATCTTGTTTCAACTACACACCATAGAAGATCTTAAAAATCAAGAGTCTTCGCCAAAATATTCTCACTGTTCTCTCTTTTCGCTGAAATTCCGCGATAAATTCGATGGTGGCGGAGCTTCCCCGTCCACTGTGCAGCCCCGAGGACCAGGAGAAAACCCACCCAAACGACCATCCGGCGAACACTGCGACGCTGAACGGGCCGGCCCCTAGGATGGTGCAGTGCGGATGCGGATCGACCTGGCCTACGACGGAACCGACTTCAGAGGGTGGGCCGCCCAGCCCGGCCTGCGCACCGTGCAGGGTGAGTTGGAGCAAGCTCTGACCACGGTGCTGCGGCTTCCCCACCCGCCGACCGTCACCTGCGCGGGACGCACCGACGCGGGAGTGCACGCACGGGGGCAGGTGGCCCATGTCGATCTCGACTCCCACCCCGGCGTGGTCGAGCGGCGGCTGCGCCGGATCGTCCCCGCGGACATCCGCATCAAGTCCGTGACCGCCGCCCCCCAACACTTCGATGCGCGGTTCGCTGCCCTCGAACGTCGCTACGTGTACCGCATGACCGATCACCAGGCGGGACCCGATCCGCTCGCCCGCGGCATGATCGTCGCGCACCCCCGCCCGCTCGCGGTCGACCTCATGAACGCCGCCGCCCAGCGCCTGCTCGGCGAGCACGACTTCGCCGCCTTCTGCAAGCAACGCGAAGGGGCCACCACCATTCGCACGCTGTTGGACCTGCGGACGGTCCGCGGCGGGGAGACGCTGGCGACCACCGTGCGCGCCGATGCCTTCTGCCATTCGATGGTGCGGTCGCTCATGGGCTGCCTCGTCGCCGTCGGGGATCGCCGCTACCCGCCCGAGTTCGCCGCCGAGATCCTCGCGGCGGGCCGGCGCGACCCCCGCGTGAAGGTGATGCCCGCCCACGGCCTCGTCCTCGAAGAGGTGCGATATCCCGAGCCCGAGGGTCTCGCCGAACGCGTCGTGCAGGCGCGCCAGCGCCGCGACGGGCAGCCCTGAGGACCGCCATGACCATCGAGAGCGCCGGCCTGCTGCTCTATCGCCGCCATGAGGGCGCGGCCGAGGTACTGCTCGGCCACATGGGCGGTCCCTTCTGGGCACGCAAGGATCTCGGCGCGTGGTCGATCCCCAAGGGTGAGATCGAGCCGGGTGAGGAGCCCCTGGACTGCGCCCTGCGGGAGTTCACCGAGGAGCTCGGCCTGCCGGCCCCGCACGGCCCGTACACGGAGCTCGGCACGATCCGACAGTCCCGCAAGATCGTGCACGTCTGGGCGGTCGAGCACGATCTCGACCCGTCCACGATCGAGCCCGGCACCTTCACGATGACCTGGCCGCCGAAGTCCGGTCGGGAGCAGGACTTCCCGGAGATCGAACGCGTCGCCTGGTTCTCCCCTGACGAGGCCTACGAGCGCATCGTCGCCGGGCAACGCGAGTTGCTCGACCGCTGGGCGCAGTCGGTGCCACACTGAGCCATGACCTGGGACGAGATCGTCGCCTACCTGCTGGAGTTCCCCTCGACCGAGCTCACGACCACCTGGAACATGCCGGCGGTGAAGGCCGGAGGTGTGCTGGTGGCCTGGTGGCGCGATGCCCCGGACAGTCCCGACTCGGTGGCGTTCAAGGTCGCTCCCGATGAGCTCGAGGCCCTGCTGGGCGATCCCGATGCCCCGTACTACACGATCGAGCACTTCCGGAAGTTCGGCACGAATGCTGTGCTCGTTCGCCCGGGAGAGGCCGATGCCGACGAACTGCGCGAACTCTTGACCGATGCCTGGCTGACCGTCGCCAAACCGCGAGTCCGCAAAGCCTGGCTCGAGGAACACGGAACTCACTGAACGTCGGGCCGGGGGCGGTGAGCCGTCAACCACCGGCCGCATCCCGGCGTGGTTGACCACGCACCGCCCCGGGTGCCCGAGCGCGCCACGGCCTAGGCTGGGACGGTGGGTGAGCAGTACTTCGAGGCCGAGCCGTCGTCGGCGGCCGAGGAACGCGAGACGACCGTCTGCGTCTGGGGTACCGAACGCCGGTACACGACCTCCGGCGGCGTGTTCTCGCACGGATCCCTGGACAAAGCGACCGGCCTGCTGCTCCGCCACAGCACTCCCCCGCGCCCGCCGGCGACCGTGCTCGACCTCGGCTGCGGCTGGGGCCCGATCGCCTGTTCGCTGGCCGGCGAGGGGCTCGACGTCTGGGCCGTGGACATCAACGAGCGCGCCATCGACCTGACTCGCCGGAATGCCGAGCGCCACGGCCTCGCGATCAACGCCTGCCGGCCCGACGAGGTTCCCGCGAACCTGACCTTCGACGCGATCTGGTCCAATCCACCGATCCGCATCGGCAAGGAAGCCCTGCACGAGCTCCTCCTCACCTGGCTGCCTCGGTTGTCCCACTCCGGTGAGGCCCGACTCGTCGTGGGCCGGAACCTCGGCGCCGACTCACTGCAGCGGTGGCTGGAGCAGCAGGGATTCCCCACCCGCCGCGAGGCGAGCGCGAAGGGTTTCCGCATCCTCTCGGTCACTCATCCGTGACCTGACCGCTGTCCCTCCCGCAGTGCTGCCACAGGGCAAGATCTCCGCGAATGGCGTCACCACACTGATCTCACGGAGGACACTGACAACCGAGGCCAGACACCCATCCGTCCCACCAGAGAACCGAGGGATCAGAGGAGAGGCGACCCCACCTCCCCGCGCTCCCTACGCCGTGGTCAGGTCCCGTCGCCCGAAGGCGAGCGTGCCGACGCCGGCAAGCACCACAGCCAGCACCACCAACACCCCGACGCCGCCCCAGGAGACCACACCCGCCGGGTACTGACCGGCGTGCTGGAAGGGCGAGGTGTCCAGCAGCCGCTGGCCGAACTCGAGCATCTCACCGAAGAGACTCAGCACGGCCCCATAGCCGAAGACCGCCCAGGTCAGTCCCAGTAGGCGTGGTGCCAGCCCGTAGAGAGCGGTAGCGAGGCCCAGGAGGAACCATGCCGCTCCGACGTGCACCGCGTGTCCGAGCAGCGTCGGGCCGATCAGGCTCGCGTCACCGACCGTCACGGCGGCGCCGATCCCCTCCCCCAGCCCGGCGAGCGCGAGGAGCCACAGGGCGCCGAGCGCCGTGACCGTGACCCACCACAGCAGCCATGCCGGCCGTCCCACCGACGCCGCGAGCACCGGCTCGGCCCGGAAACCCTGCTCCTCCGCGCGCAGGCTCTGCACCGAGAGGATCGCGTAGACCGCGATGATGACCGCGAAGTAGAGCCCCATGAAACCGAGATAGCCCTCGACGATGCCGTCGGCTCCGCCCATCACCCGCACGATCTCCTCGGGCATGCCGCCGATCCCCTCGTTCATCGACTGGGTGAAGGCGCCGAAGATGAGCCCGGCGACGAGGATCGCTGCCGACCAGCCGATCAGGCTCGGTCGCTGCAACCGGAAGGCGAGCCCGAACGAGCTGCGCAACCAGACCGCGGCGTGCGCCGAGCCGAGCCGGTCGGCGAAGATTCCCCCGGCGAGGTCCCGGCGCGACTCCAGCCGGAAGGCGACGGCGACGAGGACGACGAAGCCGGCGACCGACAGCAGCAGCGGCCACCAGCGATCGAGAGTGAAGGGCGCGGTCTGCTGTGACCAGCCGAGCGGGGAGAGCCAGGAGAGCCCGGAGAGCCCGCCGTCCTGGACCTTCGACATGTCGCCGAGCCCCCGGAGCACGAAGGCTGCGCCCAGCACTACGCCGGCGAGGCCCGAGCAGGCCCGCGAGAACGATGACAGCTGCGCGGTGACCGCGGCGACGCCGGCGAAGACGAGACCGACGGCGCCGAAGCTGAAGCCCAGCAGGACGGACCCGGCGACATCCGGGCGCGGATCGATTGCCGCTCCGGCCACCACCACGGACGTTAGGAGCGACACCAGCAGGCTCATCAGGACCGCGACGATCAGCGCCGCGGCCAGCTGCGCATGTCGGCCGGCCGCATTCGCCCGGACCAGCTCGGCCCGGCCGGTCTGCTCCTCCACGCGGGTGTGCCGCGCGACGGTCAGGATGCTCATGAGCGCCGCGCCGAGCATGATGTACAGGCCGTACATCCCGGCCAGCACGCGCGGCACGGTGATGTCATCGAAGCCGTATCCCGGTCCGCCGATGAGCGCCATGACCGGGTTGGCGAGCATCGCCGCCAGGCTCTCGAGTCCCTCGGCGTCCATCACCGCCCCGATCGCATTGGCGAAGTAGGCCATGAGCGCCGTCACGCCCAGCACCCAGGCGGGGAGCCGGATGCGGTCGCGGCGGAGCATGAACCGCAGCAGGGTGCCGGTGCCGGCCAGCGCTCCCGGCTGTCGATCGCTGGGAGCCGAGAGGGGATTCGCCGTCGCGGTCATACTCCGGCCTCCTCCAGCTCGTCGCCGTAGTGCCGCAGCAGCAGCTGCTCCAGGGTCGGCGGGGTCGCTGTCAGCGCGCGGACGTCGTGGGCGGCCAGCTCCCGCATCAGCTGCGGCAGCCTGGCGGTGTCGACGCTGAAGTGGGTCTGGCCTCCTTCCTCGACCAGATCGTGCACGCCGGGCTCGTCTGCGAGGCGGTCGATCGGCTCGCCGGTGACGACGGTGACGCTGGTGCGCGAGAGGTGCCGCATCTCCTCCAACGTGCCGGTCTCGACGATCTTCCCCTTGCGGATGATCGAGAGGCGGTCGGCCAGCGCCTCGACCTGGGCGAGGATGTGGCTGGATAGCAGCACGGTGCGGCCCTCGTCCTTCGCCTCGTTGATGCAGCGCTGGAACACCGCCTCCATGAGCGGGTCCAGGCCCGCCGTGGGCTCGTCCAGTAGCAGGAGTTCCACGTCGGAGGCCAGCGCCGAGATGAGCGCGACCTTCTGGCGGTTCCCCTTGGAGTAGGTGCGGCCCTTCTTGCGCGGGTCGAGGTCGAAGCGTTCGATCAGCTCGTCGCGCTTGGCTGTGTCGACCCCGCCGCGGAGCCGGGCGAACAGGTCGATCGCCTCGCCGCCGGTCAGGTTCGGCCACAGCTCGACGTCGCCGGGCACATAGGCGAGGCGCCGATGCAAGGCCACCGCGTCGCGCCACGGGTCGCCGCCGAGCAGCCGTGCGGTGCCGGAGCCGTGGCGCAGGATGCCGAGCAACACGCGGATCGTCGTGGACTTGCCCGCTCCGTTCGGGCCGAGGAAGCCGTGCACCTCACCGTGCCCGACCCGCAGATCCAGGCCGTCGAGGGCCAGGACCTTGCCGAAGCGCTTGGTGACGCCGTCGAGCTCGATGGCGGCCGGGCTCCCGGCCGAGGCTGTGCTGGTCATCTTGAACCTTTCAGCTGGGGTCGCGTTCATGTCGGGCCGCGGTCTCCTCCGAAGAACCCTCCCGTTGCCGGAGGTACCCGTCGAGCAGCGTGTCGTCGGTCAGGAGGCCCTGGGTGTAGAGCTCGAGGCCGGGCAACGCGGCCACGTCGATATAGCGGTCGTAGGCATCGTCGGCGTCACCGGCCAGGGCGTGTTGCAGGACCATGGCGCCGAGCTTCATCAGCACCAGGAACCGGGCGCGGGCGGGCGGATCGATGCTCGGCTTGAACATTCCCTTCGCCACGCCGGCCTCGAGGTATTCCAGGGTGCTCGCGGTGAGCCGGTCGATGAGGAGGCTCGCCGGCCCGTCGCCTGAGCGCAGCACCTGGAGGAAGTAACGGACGAAGGGACGGTAGTCCTCGATCGCGGCCAGCTGGTCCAGCAGCGTGGCGGTCTTCTCGCCCGCGCCCACCTGTTCGGCCTGGAGCTCCTGCAAGTGCCCCATAGCGTGGTCGTCGCAGGCCCGGCGCAACCCCTCCTTGGAACCGAAGTGATGGCGGATGAGGCCAAGGGAGACGCCTGCCTCTTCGGCGATGGCCCGCAGACCGACGCCGAAACCCTCGCGGCCGAAGAGCTCGATCGCGGTGTCGCGGATCCTCGCCGCTGCCGTCATATCCTCACGGGCTATACGCACGTATAATACGTTACACGATCGTATAGTCCTCATTCATCGCCCCATCGAGTTCACGACGGCGATGCACTGTGACGGCCACGGTCGCCGCCACCCATCATCTTCAGTCCCGAGGGCGATGCCACCGCGCTGGACAGTCGCACTGGAGCCGTCTTGACCGATGCCGCGTCGAACGACTACCGTCAAAGTTGAACTTGAACTCATCTTATTTTTTGAAGGCAGGCCGATGGAGCAGGAGCCGCACGTCCTCAACGAGATCGCTGATGGTGTCGGGACGATCACCCTCAACCGCCCCGATCGGCGCAATGCCCTCTCCGTGGAGATGATCGAGGGTCTCGCCTCGACCCTCGAGGCCATGGCCGCCTCGTCCGAGGTCGGTGCCGTCGTCATCCGGGGCGCGGGCCGGGCCTTCTGCTCCGGTGGCGATGTCCGCGACTTCGACGAGCGCGGAGGCGAGGGCAATGGCGCCGAGCACGTCGACCCCGACGCGATCCGGGCGCAGCAAGAGCACCAGCGACGCACCGTGGGCGCCCTCCACCGCTTTCCCAAGCCGGTGCTCGCCTCGATCGGCGGTGCAGCAGCGGGAGCCGGCCTGGGTCTGGCGCTCGCGGCCGACCTTCGCATCGGCACCCCGCGCAGCGTCTTCGCGACCGCCTTCGCCGGGGTCGGGTTGGCCGGGGACTTCGGCGCCGCCTGGTTGCTGCATCACCTGCTCGGACCCGCCAAAGCCCGCGAGCTGATGTTCCTCTCCCCCCGCCTGCGCGGCGAGGAGGCGCTCGGACTCGGACTGCTCAACTGGCTCGTCGAGGAGGACGACCTCGATGAGCGGACCGCGGAGCTCGCGCGACAGCTCGCCGAAGGCCCCTCGCACGCATTGGAGGGCATGAAGCTCAACCTGCTCCAAGCTCCACTGGTGGATCTGGACGCCTCGATGGACGCCGAGGTGCCCCGCCACAAGCAGACCGGTCTCACCGCCGATCACATCGCCGCCGTGCGCGCCTTCGTCGACAAGCAGACGCCGACCTTTCCCCGAGGCTGGCACACCTCCTGACCCCGAGCCGGCGAAGATCGCCGGCGACCGAGAGGAACACCATGGAATTCACCTTCTCCGAGCGCAGCCGCGAGTACCAGGAGAAGCTGCTCGCCTTCATGGACGAGCACGTCTACCCCTCCGAGAGCGTCTATCACACGCAGATGGCCGAGTCGGGCAATCCGAACTTCCACCCGCCGGTGCTCGAGGAGCTCAAGGCCGAGGCCCGCTCGCGTGGCCTGTGGAACCTCTTCCACCCCCACCAGAACGAGGAGTGGGGTTCGCCCGGTCTCAGCAATCTCGACTACGCCCCGCTCGCGGAGATCATGGGCCGGAGCCCGCATCTGGCCCCCGAGGCCTGCAACTGCAATGCCCCCGACACCGGCAACATGGAGGTGCTCCAGCTCTTCGGCACCGATGAGCACAAGGAGAAGTACCTCAAGCCCCTCCTGGCGGGCGAGATGGCCTCCGCCTTCTGCATGACCGAGCCGGCCGTCGCCAGCTCCGATGCCACCAATGTCCAGCTCTCGATGACCCGCGACGGAGACGAGTACGTGCTCAACGGGCGCAAGTGGTTCGCCTCGAATGCGCTGCACGCGAACTGCCGGGTCCTCATCGTCATGGGCAAGACCGATCCGCAGGCGGCAACCCATCGCCAGCAGTCGATGATGGTGGTGCCGCTCGACACCCCCGGCGTCACCATCGTCCGGGGTCTCCCGGTCTTCGGCTATCAGGACCGCGAGGGCCATGCCGAGATCCTCTTCGAGGACGTGCGGGTGCCGACGAATGCGCTCCTGGCCGGCGAGGGCGACGGCTTCATGATCAGCCAGGCGCGCCTCGGGCCGGGGCGGATCCACCACTGCATGCGCTCGATCGGCATGGCCGAGCGCGCACTGGACCTGATGATCAGCCGCGCGCAGGAACGCGTCACCTTCGGCGAGCCGGTGGCCAACCGTTCCAATATCCAGGACTGGATCGCCGAGGCCCGCATCGACATCGAGATGATCCGGCTGCTGACCCTCAAGACCGCCTGGCTGATGGACACCGTCGGGAACCAGAAGGCGCGGACCGAGATCGCCGCCATCAAGGTGGCCGGTCCGCAGGTCGCGCTCAAGATCATCGACCGCGCGATCCAGGTGCACGGTGGAGCCGGCGTGACCGATGATGTGCCGCTTGCGGGCTTCTACGCCCACCAGCGCACGCTGCGCATCGCCGACGGACCAGACGAGGTCCACAAGCGCACCATCGCCCGGGGCGAGCTCAAGCGCATGCGCGAGAGCGTCGCGCAGGGCTGAACCGGTCGAGAGCCGGCCGGCGGGAGGATCCTCCCCGCCGACCGGCTTCTTCTATGTCCCAGGGTTCAGACGCAGCGCATTGCACCACAGCCGGGTGCACGTGTCGACGAGGTGATCGCCCTCGGGGATCTCGTGCAGCACGAAGGCGCTGAAGGCCATCCGGCTGACCATGCTCGACAACGCCCACGACGCCACCAGCGGGTCGAGATCACGATCGACGAGTCCGCGTTCCTGCAGGTCGGCGATCCCTCGGGCGTTGCGTTCCACGAAGGCGCGCGCACGCTCCTGGCGCACCTGACGCACCCGCGGATCGACATTCGCGACCTGCTCCATCAGCTGCATGAGCTTCGCATTGCGCCGGTAGCTCTCGAAATAGCTGCGGTTGCTGGCCGCGATGACCGCGGCCGGATCGTCGTCCTCGTTGACCCGTGCCACCCCGGGATGGAGCATCTCGTTCTTCGTCATCTCCATGACGGCGGCGAAGATCTCCTCCTTGCCGGTGAAATAGGTGTAGAAGGAGCCGGTCGAGCATCGGGCCTCGGCCGTGATGTCCGTCAGCCGGGCGTCCAGATAGCCGTCGCGCTCGAAGACCACCCGAGCGGCGTCGATGAGGGCCTGCCGGGTCCGTGCACCGCGCGGGGTCACCGGGCTCCGTCGGTTGTCGTCGTCAGCCACCGGTACCTCCTCGCTCGCCACGCCCGTCCGGCCTCGCACCGCACCCATCTTGCCCGAGCGCCCCCTGCGGCGGGATCAGCGGGCGTGCGTGACCCCGCCGTCGACGATCAGCGTCGAGCCGACGACATAGTCGCCGGCCCGCGAGGCCAAGTAGATGGCGGCTCCCGCCATGTCCTCGGACGTGCCGATCCGTCCCGAGGGAACGCCGGCCACGACCTCGTCGGCGTGATCGCGGGCATCCCGGTTCATCCGCGAGGCGAAGGCGCCCGGCGCGATCGCCGAGACGATGATGCCGTCCTCGGCCAGCCGCACGGCCATCCGGCGTGTCAGCTGGATGACCGCCGCCTTGGAGGCGTGATAGGAGTACGTCTCCTGGGGGTTGAGCGAGATGCCGTCGATCGAGGCGATATTGATGACCTTGGCCAGATGATCCCCGCTGCGCCGGGCGAACAGCGGGGCGAGCGCCTGGGTCAGGAAGAAGGGGGTCTTGACGTTCAGATCCATGACCTTGTCCCAGCCGGACTCGGGGAACTCCGCGAAGGGCGCGCCCCAGGCGGCGCCCGCATTGTTCACCAGGATGTCGAGCGCGTCCTCGTGCTCGCCGTAGCGGGCGACGAGATCGGCGATGCCCTCGGTGGTCGAGATATCGCCGGGCAAGGCCACGCAGTGGCCCAGCTCCGACAGCTCCTGGGCGGTGGCCTCACATTCGTCGGCCTTGCGAGCGGTGATGTAGACGCGCACGCCGCTACGCACATAGCCCTCGGCGATCATCCTGCCGATGCCGCGCGAACCGCCGGTGACGATGGCGGTGCGTCCGGTCAGCGAGAACAGGGTGTCCAGGTCCATGGGTACTCCTCGGGTCAGGCGGGCAGGTCGACGAGCTCGGCCAGATCGGCGCGATGGGCGGCGGGCGTGCCGAGGGCCAGCTGATCGGCCTTGGCCCGCTTGAGATACAGGTGCACGGGGTGCTCCCAGGTCATGCCGATGCCACCGTGCAGTTGCAGTGCCTCCTCGGCGGCGCGGATGGCGATATCGGAGCAGTAGGCCTGGGCGAGGGCCTGGGCCGTCGCGGCGTCCGCATCGCCGCGGGCCCGCGTGTCGGCGGCGTAACGCGCCACCGCCCCGGCTTGGGTGACCTCGAGGAAGAGATCCGCCAGCCGGTGCTTGATCGCCTGGAAGGAGCCGATAGGCCGGGCGAACTGGATACGCGTCTTGACGTAGTCCACGGTCGTCTCGAGGCACCAGGCCGCGATGCCGTACTGCTCGCTGGCCAGCAACGCCTGTCCGCAGGAGAGCGCCTCGTTGACCGCCTGGGTGGCACTCGCCCCGCCGAGGAGGAGCCGGCCGTCGCCATTCGTCCGGACCGCCGCCAGTTGGCGGCTCATGTCGAGTGAGGTCAGCGCGGTCATCTCGACCTCGTCGCGGGAGTAGCCCCGCAATTCCAGCTCGTTGTCGCCCGCCAACGGCACGACGAAGAGATCGGCATCGAGGGCCCCCGCGACCGGAGCGATGTCCGCGCCCGGCACTCCGGCCTGCCACGCGCCGGCTCTGGCACTCCACGGAAGCACGAGCACGGCGGTGGCGTCACCCGTCGCCAACGACGGCAGAAAGGTCTCGTCACCGGCGGCTGCGAGAGCCGTCGTAGCGATGACCGCGCTGGTCAGGAACGGCACGGGCGCGACCGCGCGGCCGATCTCCTCGAGCACGACCGCCGCCTCCCGTGCGCTCGCGCCGGCGCCGCCGTGGTCCTCGCCGATCAGGAGGCCCGCAAGTCCCAGGTCGCGGGCGAGCGGAGCCCAGGCGGCCGAGCTGCCTGCGGACGGGTCGTCGTAGAGCCTGGCAGTCGCCTCCTGCGGAGCATGGCGTCTCAGTGCGGCCCGGACGCTGTCGCGCAGCGACAGCTCGACATCGGAGTACAGCAGATCGCTCATGCCGACGCCTCTCTGCCTAGACCGAGATTTGCTCATCGCGGCACCTCGTTGAAGGGGACGCCCTTGTCGGGGCGGTGTTCGGCGGGCAGGCCGAGCACCCGCTCAGCGATGACGTTCCGCATGATCTCGCTGGTGCCGCCCTCGATGGAGTTGCCTTTGGCGCGTAGATAACGGAAGCCCGGCCCACGCCCGAGAAAGGATGCGGAGGCCGAGCGGACCATCGTCCAGTCGTCGTACAGCAGGCCGGCATCGGGATCGAGTTCGAGGGCGAAGCCGGTGATGGCCTGGGCCTGCTGGGCGAAGGCCAGCTTCATCGCCGAGCTCTCCGGCCCGGGCTGGCCGGCCGCCATCTGTTGCCGCAACCGCTCACCGGCGATACGCGTGACCTCGGCCTCCACCCACCAATGCAGGAGCTCCTCATGGGCCGCGGCGGTGCGGAGCTCGGGCTCCTCGCGCCAGCGGCGCGCGACGAGGCCGATCTGGCCAGCCTCCCGATCGGCCCCGGCACCGATCGCGACGCGTTCGTTGTTGAGGGTCGTCGTGGCGACCTTCCAACCCTCGCCGACGGCACCGATCCGATCGGCATCGGGCACCCGGACGCCGCTCAGGAAGACCTCGTTGAACTCGGCCTCACCGGTGATCTGGCGCAGCGGACGGACGTCCAGGCCGGGATCGGACATGTCCACGACGAAGTAGCTGAGGCCGGCGTGCTTCGGCACGTGCGCATCGGTGCGGGCCACCAGGATCGCGCGCTGTGCGTTGTGAGCGCCAGAGGTCCAGACCTTCTGTCCGTTGACGACCCAGGTGTCGCCGTCAAGCACGGCGCGGGTGGCGACCGCGGCGAGATCCGATCCCGCCCCGGGCTCGGAGAACAGCTGACACCAGATCTCCTCGCAGGTGAACAGCGGGCGCAGATAGCGGTGCTGCTGCTCCTCCGTGCCGAAGGCGAGCAGGGTGGGGGCAGCCATACCCAGGCCGATCCCGTTGCGGGAGACATCGGGTGCCGGCGCTCCGGCCTCCACGAGACGCTCCTCCACGACGGCGTTGAGCTCACGCGGCAGTCCCAGACCGCCGAGGCCTTCGGGGAAGTGCACCCAGGCGAGCCCGGCGTCGAAGCGTGCGCCGAGGAACTCCTCGGTGGACAGCCGTCCTGGATCGTGCTGGAACAGCAGATCGTCGACCCGCTCTATCACGTCGCGCGCGTTGTCCACTCAGAACACCTCTCCTCGGGTGACGGAAGGCCTGTCGCGGCGCAGACCGCCGCGATCGAGTGTGACGTGGCTCGCCACCTATGTCAAACTTGAACTCACATTCAATATAGGAGCATCCATGACCACTCCCCTACGGCCCACCACCATCGCCGAGCTGGAAGCCCTCGTCGGGTCCGAACTCGGTCCGTCCACCTGGCACACGCTCACCCAGGACGAGATCGACCGATTCGCCGATGTCACCGGCGACCATCAGTGGATCCACGTCGACCCCGATCGCGCTGCGACGGGCCCCTTCGGCAGCACCATCGGGCATGGCCTGTTCACGTTGTCGCTCGGGCCCGCGATGATGGAGGAGCTGATGGCCTTCGACGGCTTCCTGCACAGCCTCAACTACGGTTACGACAAGGTGCGCTTCCCCCACCCCCGCCCGGTCGGCAGCCGCGTGCGGATGCGGGCGACCGTCACCCGGGTCGATCGCGCCGGCGAGGACGCGGCGCAGATCGTCACCACCCAGCTCTTCGAGGCCGAGGGCATCGACAAGCCGATCTGCGTCGCCGAGTCCATCGGGCGGTTCACCGAGCACCCGAGTTGAGTCGACATCCCCCACCGCACCGACCTCACCACCCCCTGTCGCCCGACGCGATCCCTCATGATCGCGTCGGGCGATCTGCATTCCTCTGGCCGCATGGCCTAGGGCCAGCACCAGACGACCACCCTCCCGAGATATTCGACGAATGACTATTGCGACCCACGTCACACTCCATTACATTGACGTCAATGTAAACACTGTCACCTGCCCATTCCCCGCGCCAGCGGTGGCGGCCCCGGAGTGACTCGTGACATCTGAGAGGACAAGGACCATGAAGAGATTCAGTCGGCGGCACGGCGCCGTCGCCTTGCTGTCGGTGGCCGCCCTCACCCTCTCCGCATGCGGCGGAGGCGGAGACGAGGCGCTGTCGTCGGAGGACACCATCATCGTGACCCTCGGCGGGGACCCCATGACGATGAGCCCCTTCGACCTGCGCGCCGGGGTGAACCTCTACGGCAGCAGTCAGATGTACGAGCGACTGCTCGCCCGCGACAGCGAAGGCGAGATCATCCCGTGGCTCGCCGAGGACTGGGAGACCAGCGAGGACGGACGCAGCTACACATTCCACCTCCGCGACGACGTCACCTTCCACAATGGCGAGCCGATGACCGCGGCCGATGTGAAGTTCAGCTACGAGCGCTACACGGACCCGGACATCTCCGCCTTCGCCTGGATGCTCGGCGATCTGGAGACCATCGACACCCCCGACGACCACACCGTGATCCTCACCTTCACCGAGCCGAAGCCGCTGCTGATCAGCTCCCTCGGCGCCACCTTCATCGTCCCGGCCTCGCTCGCCGACGAGCCGGCCGACTTCCTGGACACCCAGGCGATCGGTACCGGACCCTTCCAGATGACCGACCGACAGCCCGGACAGGGCTTCGACCTTGAGCGCTTCGAGGACTACTGGGGCGAGCCCGCCGGGTTCTCCGCGATCGACGTGCAGATCAACCCCGACGCCAACGCGCGGGTCTCGGCACTGCGCAGCGGACAGTCGGACTTCATCGTCCCCGTCCCCGCGCAGAACATCGATCAGCTGGAATCGGAGTTCAACGTCGTTACGGCCAATGACTCCAATAGCGTCGGCATCGCCTTCAACCTCGATGACCCGGAGGTCGCGGGCGTCGTCTCCGATCCGAAGGTCCGCAAGGCCCTCGACCTGGCCATCGACCGCCAGGCGGTCGTCGACAGCGCCCTGAACGGCAAC
Source organism: Aeromicrobium sp. PE09-221 (assembly GCF_002174305.1). Classification (GTDB taxonomy): domain Bacteria; phylum Actinomycetota; class Actinomycetes; order Propionibacteriales; family Nocardioidaceae; genus Aeromicrobium. The sequence continues at coordinate 24,676 of NZ_MIJB01000048.1, forward strand.
GGGATCGTCCACGGCGGCATCGGCCCGCAGAGCCCCGGCAGCGACGAGGTCGAGGCCACCGAGTACGACCCCGACGAGGCCAAGCGCCTTATCTCCGAAGCCGGAGCCGAAGGCGAGCCGGTGTCGCTCTATGTGCCGAAGAACGGACGCGTCACCAATTCCGAGCAGGTCGGCCAGGCCGTCGCCGCCTACTGGGACGAGGCCGGGGTCGCCACCGATCTGCGCATCGTCTCCTATGAGGAGTGGATCGACCGGCTGACCGGTCCCGCACAGACCTACCTGACGTTCATGGGCGATGAGATCGCCGGCAGCCCGATCGTGCGGTTCCGCCATTTCTACTCCTGCGACGGCGGTGCCTCGCAGATCTGCGACGAGGGACTCGACAACCTGGTCACCGATGCCCTGGCGGCCCCGACCCTCGACGACGCCACGGCGGCGAATGTCGCGGCCTTCGACTATCTGAACGAGAACGCGCTCGGGATCTCGATGTACGTCCAGGAAGGCGCCTTCGCGATGCAGGAGAACATCTGCTGGGAACCCACCCCCGGTGTGTCGATCCCGATCCTCGCGACATTGCAGCCCTGCGGCGACTGAGTCACATGAGCCGATCTGATCTCGAGAACTGTAAGGAAGACCTGACGTGCGCGCTGTACTGATTCGGCTCGGGTACGGACTGGTCGCCGCTTGGGGCGCCGTCACCCTGGTGTTCTTCTTGAGCAGG
>NZ_MIJB01000049.1 GCF_002174305.1 Aeromicrobium sp. PE09-221
CATCAAACCTGGGGCGCTTCAGATCGCCTGGAGCGGGAGTAGGTCGTTACCGAGGGCGCCGACCTGTTGATTCGGATGAGCCCGAAGTATTTGGTCGGGCTCTAGCGCTGTTCGAGTCTCATCAGCTATGCGATGGTGTCCCGGCGACACTTGATGCTCGGGCAGCCTGCGTACCTGCGTCACATGGATTCTTTACGAGACTGCCCTGGTCACGCAGGTGGCCGGGTGACGTCTTCTGGGCCACCGTTGTGTGTGTTCTGGACTCCCTACGTCGAGGTCGAGCAGGTGCCTGTGGCATTTCCTGACGGTCGCAAAGGGACTTACGCACGCATCAACCGAGGCAAACACGGCGGAGTATGCATCCCGCGTCATGTCTTTCGAGGTATCGCTCGGTATGCGCTCGTGCGTCAGTACCGCTACGTGATCGACCGGATTACGTTAGAGTTCCCTGGCGGCTTCACCACGGAGGCCGGGTGCGCCGATGCCGTGCGCGAAATGACAGAGGAGACCGGCATCAACTCTCACGGTCGACCGACCAGCTTGGGGGTTCTTCACGCGGACACCGGGCTCCTCGCCAGTGAAAACGACATCTGGCTAGTGCCGGTGCTCGACCTTAAGCATGTCGAAGCGGGTACGGGTGCTGAGACTGTCTGGCTCACCGACGGTGAACTAGATGAGCGCGTCATTCACGGTGAGATCACGAGCGGGATCACCCTCGGTGCCCTGGCGAAGTTGAGAGCATCGAGCTTCGCGATCGCCCCCGGAACCATGTTGAGTTCCTGACAATTCGGGATGGACACCATGCTCGGCCATCACATGCGCCAGTCTGGCGCCGGAATGGCCGATGCGTCGCGCACCTGGCCCTCTGGCCCAGGACCGGACCGGCGCGCTGGTCTTCGGGCCGGTGTCTCCCGTCCAGGTTCGGTCTGGGTCAGTCCGGGCGGGCTTCCATCGGACACCTGGGCGGTGTCGAGCTGATCAAGGATGCTCCCGGTGGTCTTGCGGACACGCTCACCGGTGGCCTTGACGACTTCCACCGGTTCCTTCCCATCGACGCGAGACGCCCAGGTCGACACGTAAGGGATCGTGTAGTCCGAAGTGTCCATGCCGTGCGCCGCGCCGACCATGAGCGCGACCGATTCGGCTTCAACCTCGCCGATGCCGCGGTGTTGCCGGGCTTCCTTCTGGTCGGGTCCGTGCATCAGCACATGTCCCAGCTCGTGGGCGAGGGTCTTCACCTGAGCGGCGTCGTCCATGTTCGTGCGCACTGCGACTGTTCTCGTGGCGAAGTCGGTCATGCCGTTCGCGCCGCGGATCACACCCTCATCCGGCACGCGCACCACGGTGAAACCCGCGGCCTCTACCTGCGCGGTGAGGCCATCCCACAGCCCGCCCGGAGCCTCGCCCTCCAACAATCTCGGGGTTGGCGGCTCAGGAATCGGGTCACCAGTGGTTGACGAGATGTCCCACACATACGCCGGGCGGACGCCGACCATCTTGGAGCGCACCACCTCGCCCGGCCGGGGCTTCTCGCTCCTCCCCAGGCGGCGCCAGGAGTCCGCGTCCGCGGGGTTGGCCGAGGCGAACCTGCCGGTCACGGGCGCGAGAATCTGGTAGCCGGGCTGTCCCTTCTCCACCTGCCGGCCGAGCTGTTGCCACCGCTTGTACCCGGCGACATAGGTGGGGAATGGCTTAGGCACCCGGCCTTGCTCGAACGCCTCCAGATGGGCTGCCCAGATCAGCAGGACATTGCTAAAGCTCCTCGACCTGAACCTCGCGGCAAACCGTAGCGCCTCGATCCAGTCCTCACCGGATACGAGCCGTTCGACCGCGCCGGTCAGTCTCTCGTGCAGCTCGTCTAGCTTTGCCTCCCGCTCCTGGCGGGCTTGGTCTCGTGTCGCCATGCCGTGGTGACCTCCTCCCGGGCGCGCCGCTTAAGCCTGAGCGGAGCGGCACTGCACTCGCGAGGTGCGCTGAGAGGACCAAAGGCACGAGACGGAGGCGGCTCTTGATGCCGCGTCATGCCCAACCCCCTGACCAGGCGTTGTCGCCGCAGGACGCCGTCTCCAGCACAAGACCTAAGGCGGACGTTGCCTGGAGCGGGAGTACCCCGTTGCCGAGGGCTGCGATCTGCTGGGTCGCCACGAGTCCGTGTACAGGATCCGTCACCCAGCCACGCGGGATGCCCATGATCCACTCCACGAAGGCTGGCGATGGCCGTGGGCCAGCGTGTTTGTTCAGGATGGTTGGACCTGGTGCCTGTCGTGCGGTGATGTGCTCCCATCGGGCTACAGCGGCCGCGTAGCGTCCCCATCGTTGAAGATGTTCTCGATCAGGCTGAACAAGGTCTCCGATTCGTTCGTGTTGATCGGCGAGCCATCTGGTCCGTGCAGGGCGAGATCGATGATCTGATGATTCAGCGCCGTCCTTCCCTGACGCGCTCTGACCTGTTCCAGGGTCTCGCCTCCACGAGAAGCGTCCGCCGCTAGCGGTGTGTGAAACAGCTTCTTGGGGGTAGGCGAGAACGAAGACGCGGAAGCGTCGGTGGGGAGCGCCGATGATGGACGCTGGTAGGCCGATCCATTGCGTGTCATACCGCAGGTCGGCCAGGTCGCCGAGTACGGCGCCGGCTGCCCGGAGAGGTTCAGCTGATTGGTCTCCCAGATGCCACGGGTCGCGTTCCAGGACGCGAAGGGTTGCGTTGTCGTAGATTGCATGGCCGGGGTTGCGTTGCGCATCGTCATCTCCTTGCAGAGGTGTGTGGACGGCGGGGGAGGACAGCAGTCCACGGACGTTCTCAATCACCACGAGCCGGGGCCTCAACGCGTCGATCGCGGTAGCCATGTGCGCCCAAAGCCCCGAGCGAGTACCAGGTGCGAGACCGGCACGCTTGCCCAGGGTCGACACGTCCTGACAGGGAAACCCACCGCAGAGAACATCGACCGGTGGCACCTTCCGCCAGGCGATTGTGGTGATGTCGCCCAGGTTCGGCACCTCGGGCCAGTGCCGGGAGAACACGCGGGCGATGGGCTCGTTGACCTCAGAGAACCAGACGGTCTCGGCATTGAAAGCGTGCTCGACGGCGATGTCGAGACCACCGAAGCCGGAAAACAACGAACCGATCCGCAGCGGACGGTCGTGCCTATGGGTGTAGCGCATGAGGGCTCCAGCGGGGTGGAAGTTCCCGACCCGGAAATCGTCATAGTGCTCCTCGTCGGGCTGTCGCTTGCCCAGGTGCACCAGACCCGCAGCGACTCACCGACGACCGGACAACCGCATCTTCAGTAGCTCTCCGCCACTCCTATGGAACTGCTCCATGCCTCCTCCTCCCATCCGCCTCTCACGAGGCATCACACGTCTTTCAGAAGAGGATCAGTAAATATATGGTCAATTAAATATTTACTTTTTTTATTGTGATCGACACCGACAAACCTCGGCGGGGAGAAGCCGGGAACCTCCTGTGCAGTAGGGCCGTCGTTGTTGTGGCGGCCGGGTAGGGGACGTCTTCTGATGGGTGTTCTGACGGTCCTCTCGATCGATGGATCCGAACGCGCCGCCGTGGTGCGGGAGCTGCGGTGGTATGCGGAGTATCGCCGAGGCATCGCGAGCGATCTGCTGACCCCAGCCCTCGGTGAGGAGGATGACGCGTGCGGTTTGGTCGCCACACGGCCCGTTGAGAATATGGCGCTCAGCCATGTGAACTGGGCTGGCGACTGCGAGTTGCTGGCTGGACACATCGAACGCGGTGGCCTACTGCAACTCACCTGGCAGGACCTCGGGCTGCTCCATGAGGTCTTCGACAACGCCGAGGCCGACCAGGTGCCCGGGAAGATGGCTCGTATCGTCGAGTACGTTCGTGACGCTTGCCGCAGCAGACCGCAACCAGGCAACGCAGAGCACGAGCATGCAACGGCTGGCTTCTATCTCATCGATCAGGACACGCAATCCCTCAGCGGCTAAGGGGTTGCCGAGCAACCGGTCGCCGACAGCATGGCTGGATTGAGCGAACATGGGGAACTCCGCGATGCAGCGGCCGGTTTGGCCGAGCGGATCGTTGAGCTCACGACGCAAGTTCAACGGCGGCAACACCAGCTCGATCAGCGTCGCATGAACGCCACGGCGAAACGTAGCAACCGATTGTTCAGCCGACTCACTCCGAGGGCATCGGCACCGGAGGTACGCCGACCGCCACGGATGCCTCGCGACGATGATCTGTGCTTCTAGCTCCGCCATGAACCGGGCGCCCACCATGCCTATAGTGAGGTCGGTGCCGTGACAGTCGCGATGCGGGTCATGTCGGCTGGCGGTGGCTGCAAGCATTTGTTGAAGTCGGTCGTCGCGGCTAACAGCGATCGGAATTTTGAGCATGCTGGTTGACGAGACACTGCGCGCAGGGTGTGCCTCGGCGGCTGCTTAACTCCGGGAGGGTGCGTCCATGACGAAGGAGCGGATGGTGGGCTGGACTCGTCCTACGGAGGAAGTTCTCAACGTCCGCGATGCTTCCGGTGCGTCATTGTCGGGTTGAACCATGGATCAGGCATCATAGTCGGACCCATGACTGTTCAAGTTGGACCGGCGACACGTAGCTCCTGACACCGTTCGCCAGGACGGAGGTAGGTGTGGCCGCTGACGAGGTCTCAGTCAATCTCGGTGATGCGACGCCTCGGCGACTCTTGGTTGACTGGGCGAACGGTCAGGATGCGTGGGTGCGGCAGCTCACCGCTGAGACCATTCTCTCGCGTCAAGAGCCTAGCGAGGCGATGCTGGATGCGGTCTACGCGACGTTCCTCGCTGAAAAGGGGCTTGCTGACGAGGGAGCTCCCGACGTTCCGAAGCTGGAACTCACTGTTGCTGATTCGGCCGAGGAGGAGACGTTGGAGCTAGTCAGCTTGACAAGCATTGAGGGCGTCAACGCGCTTGCCGCCGACCAGGAGTTGACTTTCGATCCTGCACTCACCGTTCTGTTCGGACAGAACGGTTCAGGGAAGACCGGGTACTCGCGAATCCTGAAGCGCATCTCCGCAGTTCGCACCGCCGAGGACATCCTGCCGAACGCGCATGTCGTCCACCAGGACGGTCCACCATCGCCAAGAGCCAACATTGCGTATCGACTGTCGGGAACGGAATCGTCGACGCAGTGGCAGAACGAGACTGGTATCGCTCCGTTCACCCGTATCAGCGTCTTCGACGCAAGCGCAGTAGCCCTGCATGTTGACAATGAACTGGGCTATGTCTACACACCGGCCGAACTTGCGTTGTTCGGTCACGTCGCCGCCGGTATACAGGGCATCCAGCAACGGATCACGGCCGAGGCGAAGACTCTGACGCCGGGAAGTAACCCACTGCTGTCGAGGTTCACCCGTGGCACAAAGGTCTACCCAGTGATCGAGACGTTGGGTGCCACCACCGACACCGCAGAACTCGACGCCCTCGCAACACTGCCCGACAACGCTGAGGCCGAACGTGAACGCTTAGAAGGCGAGATCGGTGCCTTGCGTTCAAACTCTGTAGACGCGCTTCTATCCAACGCGCAAGAAAATGCACGTCACCTGACGCGACTACAGAGCATCCTCACGTCCTTGCTCAGCTTCAAGATGGACACCTACGAGGCGGCCAGAACGGGCCTGCAAACTGCCGAGAAGCAGCGAGCGGAAGCGCGAGAACAGCTCTTCAATCCAGACGAGCTTCCCGGCCCCGCAAATGAAGACTGGCAGGATTTCATTGTCGCCGGTGACACGTACCGTCGGCACCTCGGGCTTGAACACTACCCAAGCACCGGCGACTCATGCTTGTACTGCATGCAAGAACTCAGTCCGACCGCTCTGAACCTTCTGACTCGATACCGCACATTTCTAGACGAGACACTTGTCCGTCAGGTCGAGGAGGCGAAGACCGCGTTGGATCGCTCCAAGCTGAGCTTCGAGGAGGCAGAGCTGGCACGCGCAATCGAGTTCGCCACCGAACAACGAGACCGCGAGGCCCCACCCGCATGGGCCAGCCAAACATCCGACGTGCTGCTGACCGCACGAACCGCTGCCGAAGCTACGGCCAACGGGAAGCCAGTCACCCAGGTCACCCTGCAAGAGGACGCGCAAGCGGTGGCTTCCGCCGTTTCAGAAGAACTGACTACCGTGCGTGCCGCGATACAGAAGCTGTCGGAAGACAAGGACGATGCAGCGAACGCGCTCGCAGAGAAACAAAAGGAACTCTTGGAACTCGTCGCACGGATTGAGCTGAACCGCAATCTCACCGCGGCCCGTGAACACGTCAGACGAGCCCGTCGAGCCCAGCAGCTTGAAAAACTCTCCCGCGTCATATCAAACGGGGCAGCGAAACAACTTACAGTTCAATCGAAACTCGCGAGCGAGGACCTTGTAAACAAGAACTTCGAGGGATTGTTCATCGACGAGTGCTCCCGCCTGAGAGCGCCGCAAGTCGCGCTCCGATTCCAAGGTAGAAGTGGTCAGGCGCAGCGCAAGAAGGCCGTTGCGGACTATAAGCCTTCCGCGGTGCTCTCGGAGGGCGAGCAGAAGGTTCTCGCGTTGGCGGATTTCCTCGCTGAAAGCCGGATGAGGGGAACTAAGGCGCCTCTCGTATTCGATGATCCGGTCACGAGCCTTGACTATCGCCGGCTCGACGACGTTGCAGCTCGTATCCAGAATCTCGCCGAGACGCATCAGGTCATCGTTCTGACCCACAACATCATGTTCGCCTCCGCGCTCATTAGCGCTCGACAGAACAAGAGACAGCGGACGAAGCTCTACGAGGTGCGAGATGGTGGCGAGGTCAAGGGAGTTCTCGCCCCTGACGTCGAGCCCCGGCTCGATACTCCCGCCGACCTGGCCAAGAGGATCAACGTCAAACTGCAGGAAATCCCCAAGGCAGAGCCCGCGGTTCAGGATGCGCTTATTAAGGAGACATACGACTTAATTCGTGCTTGGTGCGAAGCGTTTGTGGAGCAGGAACTCCTGCAGAATGTCACGCAGCGCTACCGGAAGAACATCATGATGACGCGGCTGTCCAAGATTGACAGTTCCCGGCTCGACGCCGCCATTGCCGTTATTGGGCCGCTCTTTAATCGCGCCTGCGACCGCCTCAGCGCGCACTCCCATGCCGCCGAACACATGAATACCAAGCCGACAGTGGCCGAACTCCAAGAAGACTGGGCGAAAGCACAAGCGGCACGTACTGCCTACAACACGAAGTAACAGCGAACGGACTCCGAGTTCTCCCTGCGCGCAGGCAGCCGGAATATCCGCACGTTTGAGACTCCGCTCTGATCCACGCAATCTTGTGGGAGGTCGTGAACGTGCCGGGGAGTAGTCCAGACGTCGCCATAAGATCCGTCCCGTCGATACTTCGGTGGTGTGGTGTCTGCCCACCTACCGCCCATGACAGTCTCGATGCGTGTCATGTCGGCTGGCAGTGGCTACAAGTATCTGTTGAAGTCGGTCGTCGTCGGTGACGGCGACCGCTCACTATCGACACCTCTGACCCGCTATTACGCCGAGGCGGGTAACCCGCCGGGCTTCTGGATGGGCTCGGGCCTGGCGGCCTTTGGCAGTGACCAACTGACCACCGGCACCCGGGTGTCGGAGTCTCAGCTCCAGCTGCTGATCGGGTTGGGCCGCGACCCGACAAGCGGGGAGCCGCTGGGGCGGGCGTACCAGCGGTTCGCATCGGTCGCCGAACGGATCGAGGAGCGCGTCGCTGACCTCGACCCTGATCTTGATCCGGCGGCACGGGCGGAGCAGGTCGCGCAGATCGAGGCGGAGGAGGTCGATCGCGGTACCCGACGTGCTGTGGCGGGATTCGACTACACGTTCAGCGTCCCTAAGAGCGTGTCGGTGCTATGGGCGGTTGCTGATGTGGGTACGCAGGCGTTGATCGCGGATGCGCACCATGCCGCGATCGCGGAGGTGGTCGAGTTCTTGGAGCGCGAGGTCGCGAGCACCAGGGTCGGCGCGACCGGACCGGATGGCGCGGTCGCGCATGTCGATGTCGTCGGGGTCGCGGCCACCGCGTTCGACCACTACGACAGCAGATCCGGCGACCCTCAGCTGCACACGCATGTCGTCATCAGCAATAAGGTCATGACGGTCCAGGACGGACGATGGCGGACGCTGGCCGGTCGGCCGATGCACTCCGCGGTTGTCGCGTTGTCGGAGCTGTATAACGCAGTCCTGGCCGACCACCTCGCCCGCGACTTCGGCATGGTCTGGGAGCAACGCGACCGCGGCCGAGACCGCAACCGGTCGTGGGAGATCGCTGGCGTTACCGAGGAGCTGATTGCCGAGTTCTCCACACGGTCACGGCACATCGAGGCCGAGAAGGACCGGCTCGTCGCCGACTACATACGACAACACGGGCGCCAGCCGTCGGCTACGACGGTGCTGAAGCTACGCGCCCAGGCCACCCTCGCCACCCGCCCCGAGAAACAGGTGCGGTCGCTGGCCGACCTGACCACTGAATGGCGTCAACGCGCCACCGACATGCTCGGGCAGGACGCCACCGCCTGGGCGCGCACCATCACCACGAGCAGCAACCCGATGGTGGTGCTGCGGGCTGACGACGTGCCACTCGACGTCATCGCCGGGGTCGGCCAGTCGGTGGTCGAGGCCGTGGGGGAGCGGCGGTCGACCTGGCACCGCTGGAACTTGATGGCCGAAGCGTCCCGACAGGTCATGGGATGGCGATTCGTCAGCATCAACGACCGCTTAGTCATCACCGAGATGATTGCCGACGCTGCCGAACAGGCCTCGCTCCGCCTCACCCCGCCGGAGCTGGCGTCGAGCCCGATCCGGTTCCAGCGCCCGGACGGCAGCACCAGATTCCGACCCCGACACTCGACCGTCTTCTCCGCCGAACACTTGCTGGCTGCCGAGGACCGGCTACTCGAACGCGCCAACGCCACAATCGGCCCGACCGTGACACTGAAGACGGTGGAACGGTTTACGTCCCGCCCCGACCACGAGGGCCGGATGCTCGGGGACGATCAGGCCGCCGCGCTCAGCGCGATCGCCCTGTCCGGGCGGGTCATCGATGTGCTGGTCGGCCCAGCCGGAGCGGGCAAGACCACCGCCATGTCGGCTTTGCGCAGAGCGTGGGAGAAACAGCATGGCCCCGGCTCGGTGGTCGGATTGGCGCCGTCGGCGGTCGCCGCCGACGTCCTCGGCCAGGAACTGGGGATCGAGACCGAGAACACCGCCAAATGGTGGCAGAACCATCTCATGTACGGCACGACCTTCCACGCCGGGCAGCTGGTGATCATCGATGAAGCCAGCCTGGCCGGCACCCTTTCCCTGAACCGCATCACCCGTCTCGCTCAGGAGGCCGGCGCGAAAGTCCTGCTGGTCGGCGACTACGGCCAACTCCAATCGGTCGATGCGAGCGGCGCGTTCGCGATGCTCGTCCACGACCGCGCCGATGCCCCGGAGCTGACCGACATCCACCGCTTCACCCACGCCTGGGAGAAGACCACCTCCCTCCAGCTACGCCACGGACGCACCGACGCAATCGACACCCTCATCGACCACGGCCGCGTCACCGGCGGTGACGAAGACGACATGATCGACGCCGCCTACACCGCTTGGCGGCGCGACATCCAGGCTGGGCGGACGTCGATCCTCATCGCCGAAACCCACCAGACCGTCACCGCGCTCAACCAGCGCGCCCGAGTTGATCTGATCCTCGACGGCACCATCAATCCCGCCGGCGAACTGCTCCTGCACGACGGCACCAGCGTGTCCGAGGGCGACACGATCATCACCCGCCACAACGACCGCCGGCTACGCAACCGTCAAACCTGGGTCCGCAACGGCGACCGCTGGACCGTCACCCGCATCCGCCACGACGGATCGATGACCATCCGCCCTGTCAGGCGCAGGTTCGGCGGAGGCATCGTGCTGCCAGCGGACTACGTTGCCGAGTACGTCGACCTCGGCTACGCGGTCACCGCCCACCGCGCCCAAGGCGTCACCACCGACACCGCCCACGCCGTCGTCACTCGCACGACCATCCGGGAGAACTTCTACGTCGCCATGAACCGCCCCAGGTTCGCTG
>NZ_MIJB01000005.1 GCF_002174305.1 Aeromicrobium sp. PE09-221
CCCGCATCCGGATCAGTACCCGCATCCGGATCAGTACCGGCGTCAGGATCAGTACCCGCATCCGGATCCGTACCCGCATCCGGGTCAGTTCCGGCGTCAGGATCCGTACCCGCGTCGGGATCCGTACCCGCATCGCCATCGACGACGGAGATGTCCACCGAATCAGAGCCTGTGGACTCCTCGTCCACGAACTGCTCGGCCACGATCGTGTGATCGCCGATCTCCAGACCCGGAACGTCGAGCGTCCAGGTGCCGTCTTCCTCGACCGTGGTCGATCCGGTGAAGTCACCGACGGTGACCTCGATGGTCGCTCCCGGTTCGCCGGTACCCGAGACGGGCACGGTGGCCGTGTCGTCCGAACCCACCGGAATCTCATCCCCGTCGGAAGGATCGGTGATGACGACCGGCTCGATCGCCTCCTCCTGCGCCCGCACGGACGAGGAGGCGAGGTCCAGGTTCACCACCGAAGCACCCGGGAAGAGCCCAAGGCTCAGGGCGCTGACTGTGAACCCCTCGCCATTCTCGAGATGGCTCGGCTGTGCCGGTTCCTTCAGCGTCGGCTGATCATTGATCGTGATCGAGGCGACTTGATCAATGATCGTCTTCAGCAGAGCATCATCGCCGAGCAGACCGGTGACGATCGGCTGGGTGATGCTGTTCAGCGTGCTCGACAGGTTGCTGATCAGGGTGTCGATCACCGGCTGCAGCAGGGGACCGAGCTGGCCGACCACCGGGTTGAGGATCGGCGTGATCAGCCCGAGCACAGCACCGAGGCCATCCGTATCGAGGATCTCCAGGCTGGCAGGCGGGAATCCCTCAACGCCGATGATGCCGCCCAGCGTTGCCGGGTTGCCGGCATCGTCCTGCAGGACGATGCGCGTATCCGCGATCGTCGCACCCGCCAAGGTCGCACCCAGCTGGATGTCGATGTCGACGCCCAGGCCATAGACGGCGTCCGTCACCAGATTGGTGACCTTCGCCGTCAGCGCGTTCGGGTAGTCGGACGCATCGCCGGTCAGTGCATTGGTGACGCCGCTGACGATGGTGTTGACCACGTCATCGGACAGCACGTCCGTGTTGGCCGGCAGGGTGCTGAGAGTACGCCCCTCATACGGACCGTCGGGGCCGACGAGCAGCTGCTCGAGGTTGACGTTGACCGCACCGGTCGACAGGTCGATGTTGATCGACGCATCGTCGTTGACCGTACCGTCCTCATTGCCAGTCGCGTTGTTGATCGGCGTCTGCAGGAGCTCGGTGCGGACGCTGTTGACGAGACCGGTGGTATCGATGCTGAGATCGTTCAACGACGCGTTCACACCGGTGCCCAGGACGTTGATCGCGTCGAGCGCGGAGACAACGCCTGCGACGAGGGTGTTGATCGCACCCTCCGGACCGAGCAAACCGTTGATGGCCGTGCCCGCCTCGCCGACCACGCCGTCGACCGCGCCGACGACACCGCCGATCGCCGGGGCGCGGAAGTTCAGGCCGAGATCGGCGAGAACGTACTCAGAGTCGACATCGGCACCGGTCGCCTCGGCCCGCGAGGCCATGGCGCCGAGCTCGAGCTCGAACTGGTCGATCAGCTGATCGGTGACGCCGTCCAGGTCGAGCTGGCGGAGCAGGTCGATCAGGTTGACCGTGGCCGGACCGTACGCACCCGGGTTCTCCTGATCGATCGCGATAGTGCCGTCCGCGCCGACCGCACCGGCGCTGGCCACCGAGCTATCAGCCGACGGCGAGGAGGCGAAGGAGTGCAGCACGCCGACCTCGCCGAGGTCGAGCAGACCGCTCCCCTCGGGCGTGCTGATCAGAGGAACAGAAATACCGCCGCCGAGGGGAAGGGAGATTCCGAGCGCGCCGATATTGAGCGGATTTGGTTCCGGGTTCGGCGCACTCAGGTTACCGCTCTCCACGAAGGCGGTTTCGAGTAGCTGCATATCGAGCACATCCGAGTAGATGACCTGGCCGAGGGCTTCAGAGTCATCCGTTGGTGCGGCGGTCGCCGCGCCTGCTCCCAACATCCCGCCGACGAGCGCCCCCGCCGCTCCCGCGGCTACCCATCGACGGACTGTACTTCTCGAGTTGGACCGCGATGGCCCGTTTCTTAGACGATTCCAATGTGAATCCATGAGTCCCCATCCGAACTATGGATCGGCCGAGGGCCGATATCCGAGCAGAACAACGGGATCACACCTCTGGCACCCCGTTGCGGGGGACGCTAGCGTCCGTTAAAGCGGAGAGCCACCTTTTATACAAGGTACAGAAGCCGACGAGGCACGCGGAATGCCCGCTTTTCACGGGCTAGTGGAGAAAAACAATCGAAGATTCTGCTGAGAAGATATGACGAATCGTCCACCCTGTGAGCGCTGCGGAGCTCTCATGCGGCAGAGGACAGCTCCGGCAGGAAGGTCACGATCCCGGGCACCGCGATGAGCAGCGCGACCACCACGAGATCGGCCAGGATGAACGGTCCGATGCCGCGGAACACCTTGCCCAATCCCGCCTCGGGCACGGCGCCGGAGTAGACGAAGGCGTTCATGCCCACCGGCGGCGTGATGAGCGCCATCTCGGCGACCTTCACGATGATGATGCCGAGCCAGATCCCGTCGAAGTCGTACCCCGTGAGGATCGGGTGCAGCAGCGGCGCCGCGATGAGGATCATCGAGATGCCGTCCAGGAACATCCCCAGCGGCAACAACAGCAGCAGGCACAGCACTAGCACGATGTACGGCTGAAGGTCGGCGCCGACCACCGCTTCCACCAGTGCGGCACTCGCTCCCGAAAGCGCGAGGAAGTAGGTGAAGACCCCCGCGCCGGTCATCAGCAGGAAGGTCATCGCCGTCAGGCCGATCGCCTCGGTCACCGAGTCCTTGAGGCGCGCGGCCCACTGGGGAGGACGCACCCGCAACAGCATGATGATCAGTGCGGCCAGCGCACCGAAGGAGGCGGCCTCGGTCGGCGTCGCGACACCGAGATAGATGGTGCCGATGGAAGTCCCGAAGATGACGCCGAGGAACACCACGCCCATGACATCGACCTTGGCCGCCGGGTCCGTGCGGGTGGCTGTGACCGTCCTCCCGACACCGCTCCCGCCGTCGGCCGTATCCGTTTCGACCGCCGTCGCGCGATGCCGACGTCGGCGGACCGAGACGATGATCATCGCCGTCGCGGCATACGCGAGGATCGTGAGGAGACCCGGCCCGATGCCCCCGAGCAGGAGCTGTCCGATGCTCTCGCTGGCGACCACGCCGTAGAGCACGAGGACGATCGACGGGGGGATGAGCACTCCCAAGGTGCCGCCGGCGCAGACCACGCCGGCGGCCAGTCGCAGACCGAGACCCGCCTTGACGATGGCATCGGTCGAGACCCGTGCCATCGTGGCCACGGTCGCGACACTCGAGCCGGTCACGGCGGCGAAGAGGCCCGAGCCCGCCAGCGACGCCAGTGCGCTACCCCCGGGGAGCCGGCCGAGCACGCGCGAGGCGAAGTCGAAACCCGCCTGAGCGAGTCCGGCGTTCACCGCGAGGACACCCATGACGATGAACAGCGGGATGATCGTCAGTGAATAGTCCGCAGCGGTGGAGTACGGCTGGTTGGCCGCGGTGCCCACCGCGGCGCCGGTGCCGCGCAACACCACCACGCCCGCCAGACCAGCGAGCATGAGGGACAGCCCTACGTGCAGGCGGACGGCCAGCAGGCCGAGGAAGAGGACGATGACGAGCGCCAGCGTCACGATGGAATCAACGGTCACGAGAATCTCCCAGGGCCACGGGCTCGGTCTGTTCGATGAGCACCTCGATGTCACTGGTGGGAACATCCTCGCCCGCCCGCAGGGCGCGGAACGTCAGGATCTCCTTCCAGATCGCGAGGATGAAGAACAGCAAGAAGGACAGCGCGACGGCCAGCTTGGCCGGCCAGGTCGGCAGCCGGAGAACATCATTGGTGGTCTCACCGCGTTCCAGGGCACTGTCGAAGGTGCCGAACATGCCGTACACGAGCAGGACCCCGAGCAGCGTCACCAGCACCGCGCGCAGCAGACTCATCGCCATCCGGCCCCGACGGCCGAGGCGCTCCTCGACGAGACTCACCGAAACGTGACGACCGTCGATCTCCGCTGCCGCCAGCCCGAAGAAGGCGACGGCCACGAGAAGCAGGGTCGAGATCTCGATGGCACCGAGGATCGACTGGCCCTGCAGATTGCGGCTCAACACATCGGCGACGGTCAGGATCCCGAGGCCGAGCAAGACAGTGCCCGCCACGATGACCAGCACCGACGAGAACCGACGGACGGGACGGGGAAAGCTCACCGGGCTCATCAGGGCACCTCCTGCAGGCAGATGTCGAGGGCATCGGCATAGGACGACGACGCGTTCTCCTCGGCGAGGATGTCGCGATAGTCGTCGAGGACCGATTGCGCGTCGTAGTCACGCTCCTCGTACCGCTCGACCCAGGCTTCCGCCGCGCCGGTCTCGTCGCGGATCCCGGCGACGTCCTCGTCGTCGAGGGCAGAGAACGTGGCACCGGACTCCTGCAGCTGATCGCAGGCCTGCAGACCGAGTTCGTCGAGCTCCTCGATCCCATAGGCACGCGCCTGCACCGACGCGTCGAGCAGAGCCTGCTGGTACCGCTCGGGCATCTCCTGGAAGAGGTCCTCGTTGATGACCACGATCGAGGATCCGTAGGCGCCGATCCCCGGGTCGACGATGTACGGGGTCGACCGGGAAAGGCCGAAGGTAGGCAGATTCGACATGCCCAGCGAGGTGTAACCGCCGACCACGCCGCGCTCCATCGACTCGTACACATCGGTCGCGGTCATCGCGACCGGGTTGACACCCGTCGCCGCCATGACCTCCGACAGCAGACCGCCGGCACGGATGCTCCGGCCGCGCAGGTCGTCCACAGACTCGACCGGCTGGGTGGTGCCCAGCACCGCGTTGCCGATCGGCAGCGGGAACAGCAGACGCACGCCCTGACGTTCGAAATCCTCGCGGAAGGTCTCGTTCTCCTCGTACAGCCGCTGGATCGCCGCCATATGGGCCTCGGGATTCGAGGACTCGAAGGGCAGCTCCACCGCGGTGTACATCGAGAGGTCCGAGGCCGCGTACAGCGAGCCCACCTGCGCGAGGTCGACCCGACCGTCGAGGGTCGCCTGCACCGACTCGTCGGCATCGACCAGGCTCTCGGAGTAGTGGAACTTGACCGTGACACCGCCATCGGTCAGCTCCTCGACGTCCTCAGCCCACCGCTGGACGGTCTTGGACTGATCGGACGTCGGATTGGAATAGGTCGAGTAGTGGAGCACGTACTCGTCGCCTGCCCCGCTGCCACAGGCGACGAGACCCGTCGCGGCCACGAGCGCGGCCGTGCCCGCCGCGATCCGGGCGGTCTTGATCCTCATCTCGTCACTCCTCTCGCGGCACGACGCGGTACCGGCGCAGTGTCAGTGCTGGGTTGACGGTCCGGACCGCATCGATACGCGACCGCTCCACCTCGGCCACGGCGACGCCGACGGCCTCGCCGACCCCTGCGAGCGTGTTGCCCATCGGGTCGAGCACGACGCTGTTGCCGGCACCCGTCGGCGCGCACTGGTCGGCGGCGACCACGTACACGGTGTTCTCGATCGCTCGCGCCCGCAGGAGCGTCGACCAGTGGAACTCCTTGAGCGGGCCGGGGACCCATTCTGCCGGGAGGGCGATGACATCGGCCCCCGCGTCGACGAGCGTGCGCGAGACCTCCGGGAAGCGCAGGTCGTAGCAGGTCTGCATGCCGATCATGTAACCGTCGACCTCCAGCAGCTCGGGCACGCCCGGATCGCTGGCGATCACGCGATCGGACTCGCGGTAGCCAAAGGCATCGTAGAGATGGACCTTGCGGTAGACCGCGCGCACCTGACCGTCCTGCAGGCCGACCAGCGTGTTGTGGATGCGCCCGTCGCCCGCCGTCTCGTTCACCCCGGCGACGATCGCCGCACCCGTCTCGGCGGAGAGCTGGCCGAGCCGTGTCACCGAGGGACCGTCCAGCGATTCGGCACTCTCGACGAAGCGATCGTCCATCGCGGGCGCGGTGAAGACGGCGTACTCGGGCAACACGACGATGCGGGCGCCTCGCTCGACCGCCGAGCGCACGAGACTCTCGATCTCGGACATGTTGGCGGCCTTGTCCTCGGTGGGTGCGAACTGCGCCGCGGCGACGTACAGGCTCATCGGGGACCTCTGTGCTCGTTCTCGATGGCGCGCATGGTGTCCATGGCGGAGGTGAAGCCGTTAAACATCGCGCCGTACTGCATGACCCCCACCATCGTGTCGGCACCCTCCTCGACGGCGAGCCGCTTCTCGGCGTCACTCCAAGCGGGGAGGATCCAGGGCTTCCCGGCGGCCCGGGCGGCGCGGGCGATGGCCCGCAGGTCGTCGAGGTCGGCCGGGGTCACACCGTAGGCGCCGCGGCCGCGCAGGAGCGACAGGTCCGAGGGGCCGATGAACACGCCGTCGACCGTGGGCAGCTCCAAGATGCCCTGGATATCGGTGAAGGCCGAGGCGTCCTCGATCATCGGATAGCAGCGCGTGGTGGTGTCCTGCTCGGTCACCCAGTCGTCGGTGAAGCCGCGGTAACCCGACGTGCGACCGCCTGCGAAGGAGCGCAGGCCCAGCGGCGGGAACTTGGCATAGGCGGTGACCTCGGCCGCATGCGCGACGGACTCCACGTGGGGAATCGCGACAGCGCTGGCACCGAGGTCGAGGGCCTGTTGAATCGGCCCGCGCTCAGGCCCGAGCACCTTGACGATGGAGGTCAGCCGTTGGGCGCGGATCAGTGGGAGCATCCAGTCGAGCGCGGCCAGGTCGAAGGTGCCGTGCTCGACATCGAGCACGACCGTGTCGTAACCGGCCAGTGCCGCCATCTCGACCGCCGCGCTCGACGGCTCGGACAGCCAGACGGCGTGCCGCGGGGTCGTGGATTCGTTCATCGTTCTCCTCGATGTCGGAGTCGAACCGGCGTGCGCACGCTCGGTGGACGTTACGTCTACAGTGTGTATACAACAAGAGGCTACACCTTCACCGTGACCTGGGACACGGGGAGGGTCCGACTCAACAGATAGGCTGAACAGCATGCCGACGCCGCCGATGCCCCTCCTGTCCGAAGGAGGCGCGCGCGCTTCGGCCGGCGAGACCGCCTACCGGCACATCAGCGAGGCGATCCTGCGCGGCGAATACGCCGAGGGCGGTTTCCTCGACGAATCCACCCTCGCCCGCGCCGTCGGCACATCACGGACACCCGTTCGCGAGGCCCTTAACCGGCTCCACGCGGAACGCTATGTCGACCTCGTCCCCCGTCGCGGGGCGCAGGTCCGCGTCATCACGGCCACCGAGATGCAGGAGATCTACGACGCCAGACTCATCATCGAGTCCGCCGCGCTCGCCAAGATCTGCCGTCACGAGCGCGGAGCGCCCGCCGCGGCCCCCGGGATCCTCGACGAGATGGAGACAGCAGGGGCCGAACAGGACTGGTCGAGCTTCGCACGGCTGGACCAGCGGTTCCACCAATCCATCGTCGAGCAGGGCGGCAACGCGGTCCTGACCGATCTCTACCTCGCGCTGCGCCCACGACACATCCGGCTGGCGATCCGCACCATCACCGAGGCCCCGCACCGGCGCGCGACCATCGAGCGCGAGCACCGCGAGCTGGTCGACGCGATGAACGCCCACGATGCCGAACGGGCTACTCGGGTGCTCAGTGAGCACCTGCGTTTCGTCCCCGAATTGATCAACGCCCTCCCGGGCTGACCGCACACGGCGACCGACCCGGAAGGGCGTCTCTCAGACTCGACGCCGCTGACGGCTCAGCACGGCCGCGCCCGCGAGCACCAGAAGCGCCGCCGAGGCGAGAAGCCCGCCCGAGACCTCCGCGCCCGTGGCCGGCAGTCTTCCATGGACGGCCGCGGGCTTCACCGCCGCCGCGGTCCCGTCGCCCACACCCGGAACCACGGGGTCGACACCCGGAACCGCTGGAGCATCGACCACGGTCACCGTCGTGCTGACATATCCCGCCTCACTGACCAGGAAGATCTCGGCCTCGCCGGCCGGGATCAAGCCCGGCAGGCCGAGCTCGACACCGGTGTCGGCGCCGGCGAGCTGCCCACCGGCGATGAGATCGTTGACCACGATCGTCACCGGCTCACCGGGCTGGAATCCCATCCCCGCCACGAGCACACCGTCGGACAACTGCTGCTGGGTGACGCTCTTCGGCGCGTCGATCGACAGATCGGTCAGCACGAAGTCATCGGACAGGAACTGGACGGTCGGCGCGGCCAGGGGCGTCACCGACATCAGCATCGGCACCTCGGCGAAGAACAGCGCCTCGAACGTGTAGTCGCCGGCCTCGAGCTCCTCGAAGAACTCCCGCGGCAACTCCAGGCCCATGGCACCGTCCTCATCCGCCTCGGCATCGGTGATGACCAAGGGGACCCCCTCCGCGTCGAGCAGAGCCACGAAACCGAGGGATCCAGGCTCGATGCCCTCGATACGAAGGTCGAAGCCGTGCTCCGCGTGCGTGGCACGGTCCAGCCAGCGCCCGGCGATATTGCTGGTCAGATCGGTCTCGAACCCCGCATCGACGATCTCCAAGGTCGACTCCTGGAGCGTGCCCACGTGGTCGTAGATTCGCACCTTGTGCTCGCCGACATCGAGGTAGTCGGGCACCCAGAACTCGACTCGTCCGCCCGCGACCCGCACCGTATCGACGTCCTCACCGTCGATCTCGAGCGTGACGGGGAAGTCCTCCGGGAGGTTCTCACCGCGGATGACGACGCCTCCGAAGAACAGATCCACGAGATTGATGCGCTGGGGCACGTCGAAGCTCGGATCGCGACGCTCCACGACTTGCTCGACCTTGCGCGTAGGGCTTTCCAGGGTCAGGATCGGGGCCTCGCCGAGGCTGGCGGCCTCGGACTGTGCGTTGACGTAGAAGCGCAGCTTGCCGGCCGAGTCGGCCTCGCCATTCGTGTAGGTGAATCCGTGCAGGGCCGTCACCGAGACCGGTTCGCCGGGCGCGAAACCCTCCGCCTGGATCTGGTACCCGCGGTGCTGGACGATGCGGTCATTGGTGAAGCCCGGAAGCGTCACCGCCGGGTCGGCCACGATAGTCAGCGTGACCGAGTCGGAGAGCACGCTGCTCGGTGCCTCGACGGTCACCTCATAGGTGCCGGGCGTCTGCGGCAGCGTGCGCCACGTCAGTCGGCCGCTCTCAACCACCGCCCCGAGGGCCTGCTCCTTCCCGTCGAGGAAGATGCGGTACTCACCCGGCTCGGGATGCGGACCGATGTCGACGCTCAGACCCTCGCCGGCATTCAGCGAAGCGGCCTTCGACGCGGACAGCTCGGACTGGGCGAGCGTGACCTGCGGCGGATCCGCCGCGAAGGGGACGAGACGCTCGGCCGCCGGCTCCTCGGACGCTGCCGCCCCCTCGACGGCCGGTTCCAGGTCCTCGACCGCTCCCGGTGAGAGCGGGGCGTCCTCACTCGCGATCTCCTCGGCCTCGGGGACGATCTCCTGCTCCGCCGACTCCCCGGCGGCCGGTGCCTCCGCCTCCGCGATTACCGGTTCCGGCTCGACCCCGACCTCGCCGATCGCCGGAGCCGCACCTACGGCGATCAGCGTCGCGGACACCAGGCCCGCGATCGTTCGCCACGCGCCACGGCGCACGCTCGTCCTCATCGCCAGTTCTCCTCCCAGACCTCCCGCCCGATGCGCGAGGTCCCCTGGCCGGAGCGTAGCGGTCACTGACGCCGTTCGGAGGCAAAACCGGCAGACCGCGGTGACCGAAGCCCGCGGCTACTCGACCGGGCCGTGGAAGCTGTCGGCGATCTCGTCGAGGTGCGTGCGCAGCACGGCGAGCCGAGCGGCATCCCATCCTTCCGGGTCCAAGGTCTCGAACCAGGTGATCAGGGGCATCGTGCCGTAGCGATGCCCCCACCCCTCGCCGAACTCCGTGCCGACGATCTGATCGGCCGTCAGTTGCAGGAACGTGGTCACCGGGCGCCATGAGATGCCCGGCATCACCCGGGGGTCCAGCGGCTCCGAGAGCCAGTCCGGACGCCGCCACAACAACCCCGCGTCCCACCAGACGATCGGATCATCGGCGAACTGCAGGAAGGCATGTGTGGCCGTCGTCTCCTCGAATTCCGACTCGCGGCCGCCGACGACGAGCTCTGGCAAGCGCTCGATTCGCGGACGGATCTGCAACGAACCGGGGTCCCGGCGTCGCTCGGCCTCCCGGCGCAGATTCGACATGGGCGGCGTACCGACCCACAGCGAACCATCGACGCGCCGTACGAGCTCGTCGATGTTGTCGAAGGCGCCGGTGCCGCCGAAGGCGCCGAGGCTCTCCCCCGCCACCAGCAGCAGCGGACGCTCATCCTCGGGCATCCGATCCAGGCGCGCAGTGACAGCATCGAGCAGCACCCTGGCACTGTCCACCGCCGCATGCTGTTCCGATATGAAGGCGACCGGACTCGGCAGGTGTGAGTACTGTACGGCGACCGTTGCGGTGTCACCAGCGTGGAAGTACTCCACGGGCTGCACGATCTGTTCGTTGACCCAGCCAGTTCCGGTGGGGGTGACGATCAGCAGAACGGATCGTTCGAAGGCGCCCGAACGCTCCAACTCCTGGACGGCGAGGGCCGCGCGGCCATCGAAGTCCGGATCCGAGGCCCGGCCCACGAACACCCTGATCGGCTCCATCGACTCGCGCCCTGAGAAGCGCTCGAGATCGTCCACGCTCGGCACCCGCGTGATGAACCGCCGGCCCTCCCGTCCGAGCGACGCCCAGGCGACGACATCCGAGGCTCGCGGATCGGCTGGTTCGTCCCCGTCGATCTCGGTATCGGCACCCGCGCGCGTCTCGTTGATGGCGTCCATGAATCTGGAGTACGCGAACTCGTTCACCGCGAGCACGGTCACGAGCGTCACGGCCAGCGCGCTCACGACGGCGGCGATCGACAGCGGCACGATCTTCGATACGCCGCGGAAGACCCGACGATAGAGCCACCTCAGGCCGCCGATCGCGAGGCCGCAGACGACCAGCACCGCGACCACCACGAGGATGACGCCCAGATACAGGAAGTGATCGGTCACGTCGTAGCCGAGGGCGCGCCACTCGGCCTGGCGGCCGGGGATGCTCAGCAGCAGTAACACCGGCAGTGCAATCACACCCGCCCAACCGATGACCACGCGCCATCGCTGGACCCGCTCGGGCGGCGGACCCTGGAGCATGGTCGCGGCCAACCGGGAGAGCCCGGTCCCGAGCAGATAGAGGACGACGACGCTCAGGCCGCTGATGACTCCCTGCGCCAGCCAGCTGCGCGGCAGCAATGAGGGCGTGAGCGACTCCTGATAGGCCACGATCGCGAACAGGATCCCCAGTCCGCTTCGTCGCTCGAAGAACGCATGGAGCCTACTGAGGGCCATCTTCACGGGCTGAGTGTATCGCTGCCCGTTGGTCCCGCCGCATGAGCTTTTCGAGCCATCGACTCGCCCCATCGCGTGATGTGTGCGTAACGCGCCGTAATCTGTTCGTCATCGTCGTCATTCCGACGACCATGCAGAGAAAGGCCCGCATGAGCAACAACCAGGTCGACGCCATCCTCGAGCAGGTGCTCGCGCGCAACCCCGGTGAGGACGAATTCCACCAGGCCGTCCGCGAAGTCTTCGACTCGCTGCCACGCGTCCTCGCCAAGCGCCCCGAGTACACGCAGGCCTCGATCCTTCAGCGATTGTGCGAGCCCGAGCGACAGATCATCTTCCGCGTGCCGTGGGTCGACGACAACGGCCGCGTCCAGATCAACCGCGGCTTCCGCGTGCAGTTCAACTCCGCCCTCGGCCCCTACAAGGGCGGCCTGCGCTTCCATCCGACGGTGATGCTCGGAACGGTCAAGTTCCTCGGCTTCGAGCAGATCTTCAAGAACGCGCTCACCGGCATGCCCATCGGCGGCGGCAAGGGAGGCAGCGATTTCGACCCGAAGGGCAAGAGCGATGGCGAGATCATGCGCTTCTGCCAGTCCTTCATGACCGAGCTCAGCCAGCATCTCGGCGAGTACACCGATGTCCCGGCCGGCGATATCGGCGTGGGCGGCCGGGAGATCGGCTACCTCTTCGGCCAGTACAAGCGGATGACGAATGCCTACGAGTCCGGTGTCCTGACCGGCAAGGGGCTCACCTGGGGTGGATCGCTCGTGCGCACCGAGGCTACCGGCTACGGCACGGTCTTCTTCGCCCGGCGGATGCTGGAACTGGCCGGACATACCCTCGACGGCGCGAAGGTGCTCGTCTCCGGTTCCGGCAATGTCGCCATCTACGCCGCCGAGAAGGTCAGGGAGTTCGGCGGTCTCGTCGTCGGCGCCTCCGACTCCGCCGGCTCCATCTACGACCCGGCGGGCATCGACCTGGATCTCCTGCGGGACATCAAGGAGCGTCGCCGCGACCGTATCTCGGTCTACGCCGACGAGCGACTCGGCGCGCAGTACCGCGACGGGCGACGCGTCTGGTCGATCGCCGACGAGACCCCGATCGATGTCGCCCTGCCCTGTGCGACCCAGAACGAGATCTCCGAGTCCGACGCCAAGTCGCTGCTGAACGGTGGCGTCACCGCGGTCGCCGAGGGGGCGAACATGCCCACCACGCCGGAGGCCGTCCGCCTGTTCCGCGATGCCGGCGTGCTCTTCGCTCCCGGCAAGGCCGCCAATGCAGGCGGCGTCGCCACCTCGGCGCTGGAGATGCAGCAGAACGCGTCGCGCGACTCCTGGAGCTTCGAGTACACCGAGCAGCGGCTGTCGGACATCATGGACGGCATCCACGAGCGGTGCGCCGAGACGGCCGAGGAATACGGCACCCCGGGCGACTATGTGCTCGGCGCCAATATCGCGGGGTTCACGCGCGTGGCCGATGCCATGCTCGCTCTCGGCGTCATCTAGGAGATCGTGGAGAGGTCCGACACCGGCTCATCGGGGGGATCGGGAGACTGACGTTGAACGTCGGCCCGCCGGTGCCGGACCTCGCGACGATCCTAGTCCACAATTACATCTTTGTCTGGCATTTTGGAAAAGGTCATCGACCGGTGTCGCGACCGGAGCCCGCGAAAGATATGCGGGCGTTTTGACAGCATCGACCAGCGGTCGATAGCGTTCGCGGTGTCGGGGTACGCCGAATCAGGAGACCCCAAACGCATGTTGCGTCGCCTCGTTACCGTGCTCTCTGCGGTCGCCATCCCGCTCCTCTTCCTCGCACCCGCCTCGGCACGGACCGTCGTCGACCGTCCAGTAACCCCGTTGACGATGATGTTCGGCTCTGTCGTAGAGGCGGGGCACGTCTTCACCCCTCCGGCGAACCAGGATGTCCTGAGCGAGATCACCATCACCGCCGGCTCCTATGAGGGTGAGCGGACCAGCGTGTCTGTGCATGAATGGGATGCGACCACTGGTCAGGCCATCGGCGAGCCGCTGTTCGAGTCCGCTCCGCTCACCTTCACGAGTACCGGAACCATGGAGACGCATACGATCGCAGTGCCTGCTCTCGTGGTCAACCCCACCGGCCAGTACGTTCTCTCTTTCCGCGCGGAGCGCATCCCTTACGTCCTCGACGGCGGCTTCGTCTGGCGGTTCCCCACGGCCGACGCATGGACGGCGATCGACACTGTGGGATTGGCCTACGGCATGGTCTTCCACGAGACGCCGGCAGTCTCCGGTCTCTCGCCTTCGTCCGGATTACCCGGCACGGCGGTCAGCGTCACCGGGACAGGATTCGAGGACACCACCGAGGTGCTGTTCGGGGATACGGTGGCCGAGTTCACGGTGGAGTCCGATACGGAGATCCTCGTGACCGTACCCCAGCTCCCTGCCGGGACAGTGCCGGTCCGCGTCGCGTCCGACGGTTTGATCTCCGCCGACGTGCCCGCCGCACAGTTCACCGTGACGATGCCGCCCGAACCGACTCCTCCGCCGTCACCAGGCGGTGAGGCTCCCGCCGAGGGTGATGACACCACCTCAACCGGACTGACACTTCCCTCCGTCGGCGCCATGACTCCCCTCGGCCTGCTCGCGGCAGCCGTGGCAGCCGTGGGCGCCGGCCTCACACTCTTCAGGGCAGGAGTTCGAGCAGATACTGGCCGTAGCCGCTCTTGACCAGCGGCTCGGCGCGGGCACGCAGCTCGTCGGCGCTCAGCCATCCCTGACGCCAGGCGATCTCCTCGGGACAGGCGATCTTGAGCCCCTGCCGTTTCTCGATCGTGCGTACGAAGGATCCGGCATCGGCGAGATCGTCGAAGGTGCCCGTGTCCAGCCAGGCCGTTCCACGTGGCAGCACCTCGACCTGGAGCTTGCCCTCGTCCAGATAGAGACGATTGAGATCGGTGATCTCCAGCTCGCCACGCGGCGAGGGACGCAGGCCCTTGGCCCGCTCGACGACCGAGTTGTCATAGAAGTACAGACCCGGCACGGCGTAGTTGCTCTTCGGCTGGGACGGCTTCTCCTCCAACGAGATCGCGCGACCGGAGTCGTCGAACTCCACGACACCGTAGGCGGTCGGATCGGCGACCCAGTAGCCGAAGACCGCCGCACCCTCGGTGTCGTCGAAGCGGTGCAGGCTCGTACCCACGCCGGCGCCGTAGAAGATGTTGTCGCCCAGCACCAGGGCGGCTCCCTCGGAGCCGATGTGCTCCTCGCCGATGACGAAGGCCTGAGCCAGGCCGTCGGGGCTCGGCTGCTGCGCGAAGGTGATGTTCACACCCAGATGCGAACCGTCCCCCAGCAGCCGCTCGAACTGGGCGGCGTCATGGGGTGTGGTGATGACGAGGATGTCGCGGATACCCGCCGTCATCAGCGTCGACAACGGGTAGTAGATCATCGGCTTGTCGTAGACCGGGACCAGTTGCTTGCTCACGCCCAGGGTGATCGGGTGGAGCCGCGATCCGGTGCCCCCGGCCAGGATGATTCCGCGCATGGTGCCGAGCCTACCGGGAGCCCAGGACCCGCACGGGATCGATTGGTAGCGTCAGGGCATGGAGAAGATCGTGGTCACCGGCGGCGCCGGTTTCATCGGATCGAATTTCGTGCATCACCTGGTACGCGAAACGGACCTGCGGGTCACCGTCCTCGACAAGCTGACCTATGCCGGCAGCCGGGAGAGCATCGCGGGGCTCCCCGAGGACAGAGTCGACCTCGTGGTCGGCGATATCGCCGATGCCGAGCTCGTCGACCGGCTCGCCGGAACGCACGATGCGATCGTGCACTACGCGGCCGAATCCCACAACGACAACTCCCTCGAGGGGCCGCGACCGTTCCTCGACACCAACATCATCGGCACCTACACACTGCTCGAGGCCGCCCGCAAGCACGACATCCGGTTCCACCACATCTCCACCGACGAGGTCTACGGCGACCTCGAGTTCGACGACCCGAACCGCTTCACCGAGTCCACGCCCTACAACCCGTCGAGCCCGTACTCCTCCACGAAGGCGGGTTCGGATCTGCTCGTCCGCGCGTGGGTGCGTTCCTTCGGGGTACGAGCGACCATCTCCAACTGCTCGAACAACTACGGCCCGTGGCAGCACATCGAGAAGTTCATCCCCCGGCAGATCACCGGGCTCATCGACGGCATCCGCCCCCGCGTCTACGGCGACGGCGCCAATGTCCGTGACTGGATCCACGCAGAGGACCACTCCAGCGCCGTGCTGACCATCCTGCAGCGGGGTCGCATCGGCGAGACCTATCTCATCGGCGCGGACGGCGAGAAGACCAACAAGCAGGTCGTCGAGATGCTCCTCCAGCTGTTCGGGCGCGAGGCCGACGACTTCGACCACGTCACCGACCGCGCGGGCCACGACCTGCGCTATGCGATCGACTCGACCAAGCTGCGCACCGAGCTGGGGTGGACTCCGCGTTTCACCGACTTCGCCGAGGGCCTCGAACAGACCGTGCAGTGGTACCGCGACCACGAGAGCTGGTGGCGGCCCAAGAAGGCCGCGGTCGAGGCCGGCTACGCGGCGAAGGGCCAGTGATGGTCAGCGTCGACACCACGCAGATCCCCGGTCTCCTCGTCGTCCACCTCGACGTCCACGGTGACAACCGCGGCTGGTTCAAGGAGAACTGGCAGCGCGAGAAGATGACGGCTCTCGGGCTGCCGGACTTCGGACCGGTACAGAACAATGTCTCCTTCAATGCCGATGCGGGCACCATCCGCGGTATCCACGCCGAGCCCTGGGACAAGTTCGTGTCCGTCGCTGCGGGCCGCGCCTTCGGTGCCTGGGTCGACCTGCGCGAGGGCGAGTCCTTCGGGCGCACCTTCTGGATCGAGCTGAACCCCGAGACCGCGGTATTCGTGCCCCGCGGAGTGGCCAACTCCTTCCAGGTTCTCGAGGACCGCACGGCCTACTCCTATCTCGTCAACGCGCACTGGCGCGCCGACGCCACCTACACCAATGTCAACCTGCTCGACCCGGCCCTCGCGATCCCCTGGCCGGCGGAGATCGCCGAGATGTCCGAGAAAGACAAGGGACATCCCCTGCTCGCCGAGGTGAGCCCCGTGCCGGCGAAGCAGACGATCGTGCTCGGCGCGAACGGTCAGCTGGGACGAGCCCTCCGCAAGGCCAGACCCGATCTGACCTTCTACGACCGGAGCAGCGTCGACCTCGCCGATCCGTCGACCCTCGACACCGTGCGGTGGGATGACGTGCAGACGATCATCAACGCCGCCGCCTACACGGATGTCGACGGTGCGGAGACCCCGGGGGGACGCCGTGACGCCTGGGCGGTCAATGTGACGGGTGTAGCCGTCCTCGCGCGCATCGCCATCGAGCACGGACTGACCCTCGTCAACGTGTCGAGCGACTACGTCTTCGACGGCACCGTGGAGGAGCACCCGGTCGACGAGCCTTTGTCGCCGCTCGGGGTCTACGGGCAGACCAAAGCGGCGGGCGAGGCCGTCACCTCGACCGTGCCGCGGCACTACATCGTGCGCACCAGCTGGGTGATCGGCGAGGGCAAGAACTTCGTCGACACGATGCGCCGACTCGCGCGCGACGGCATCAGCCCCTCGGTGGTCGACGACCAGATCGGGCGGTTGACCCACGCGGACGATCTCGCCGCGGGCATCCTCGCCCTGCTGGACAGCGAAGCCCCCTTCGGCGTGCACCACGTCACCGGGACCGGCGAGCCGCGATCCTGGGCCGACATCGCCCGCGCGGTCTTCGCGGAGGAGGGACGCGACCCCGCCGATGTGACCGGTGTCAGCACCGAGGAGTACGCGGCCGGCAAGCCGACGGCTCCGCGTCCTCGCCACTCCGCGCTGCGACTCACCTGAGACCCGGCTCATCTCCCGCCGCCGGCGCGCGAATGCTCACCGACGAGGGTAGATCACGCACCGGCGATGGTTGATAGCTCACCGCGACCGTGTGGCGACGTCCCGCCATGGAAGCGAAGCTCCATCGCTCGGGCACGGAGCGCCCCCACTGCCGAGCCATCCGCCCGCCCCAGCATCCGATGCGGACGGTTCAGGGAAGAGGCGGCCCACCGCGCTCTCGCCGCGGCCAGCTCGAGAACGAATGACCGCGCCAGCGACCAAGCCGGGGCGCGGTGGGCGCTGAGGCCACGCTAGCGAGCCACGAGACGCGCGCCAAATCGAGACATGTTCTGAGCAGGAAAATCCCACGATGCGAACACATATGCGCATAACTTGTCATGCACGTGACAACTTTTCGCGGGGTCTGACAGGCGGCGGGTCGACGCGGCTCAGTCGACGTCCTCGTCCACCCAGTCGAAGGTCTTGGTGACGGCCTTCTTCCAGTTGCGGTACAGCCGGTCGCGATCGGCCTCGTCCATCGTGGGCTCCCAGCGCTTGTCCTCCTGCCAGTTGCGCTCCAGCTCCTCGGTGCTCTCCCAGAAGCCGACCGCCAAGCCCGCCGCATAGGCCGCTCCGAGCGCGGTCGTCTCCACGACCACCGGGCGCACCACGGGGACCCGCAGGATGTCGGCCTGGAACTGCATCAACGTGTCATTGGCGGTCATCCCGCCGTCGACCCTCAGCTCCGTCAACGGCACCTCCGCATCGGAGTTGACGGCGTCGAGCACCTCCGCGGTCTGATAGGCCGTCGCCTCCAACACCGCACGCGCGATGTGCCCCTTGTTGATGTAGCGGGTGAGCCCCACGAGAGCGCCGCGCGCATCGGGGCGCCAATAGGGCGCGAACAGGCCCGAGAAGGCCGGGACGAAGTATGCGCCGCCGTTGTCGTCGACGGACTCCGCCAGCTGCTCGACCTCAGGGGCCGAGGAGATGATCCCGAGATTGTCGCGCAGCCACTGCACCAGGGATCCGGTGACGGCGATCGACCCCTCCAGTGCGTAGTAGGGCTCCTCATCGCCGAGCTGATAAGCCAGCGTGGTGATGAGCCCGTTATCGGACTTGACGA
Source organism: Aeromicrobium sp. PE09-221 (assembly GCF_002174305.1). Lineage (GTDB taxonomy): Bacteria > Actinomycetota > Actinomycetes > Propionibacteriales > Nocardioidaceae > Aeromicrobium. The sequence continues at coordinate 18,448 of NZ_MIJB01000005.1, forward strand.
TCTCGTGGCCGGTGTTGACGATCAGGAAGTTTCCCGTGCCATAGGTGTTCTTGGCGCCGCCGCGGTCGAAGGCCGCCTGGCCGAAGGTGGCCGCCTGTTGATCGCCGAGGATGCCCGCGATCGGCGTCTCACGCAGCAGCGACTCCGAGTGCGCATGCCCGTACACCTCGCTCGAGGACTTGATCTCCGGCAGCATCGACGCGGGGACGCCGAAGACCTCCAGGATGTCCTCGTCCCAGGTCCGGCTCGCCAGATCCATGAAGAGCGTACGCGACGCATTGGTGACATCGGTGACGTGCACGCCGCCCTCCGTGCCACCGGTCAGATTCCAGAGCACCCACGTGTCGGTGGTCCCGAACAGCAGGTCACCGGCCTCGGCCCGCTCCCGGGCACCCTCGACATTATCGAGGATCCACTTGACCTTGGTGCCCGCGAAGTAGGTGGCGAGCGGCAGGCCGGTGGTCTCCTTGAAGCGCTCGGTGCCGCCGTCCTGGGCGAGCTCGTTCACGATCTTCTGGGTGCGGGTGTCCTGCCAGACGATCGCGTTGTAGACGGCCTCACCGGTGTTCTTGTCCCACACGACGGTCGTCTCGCGCTGATTGGTGATGCCGATGGCCTCGACATTGTGGCGGGTGACGTTGGCACGGCTCAGCGCCTGACCGATGACCTCGCGGGTGTTGTCCCAGATCTCCTTGGGGTCGTGCTCGACCCAGCCCGCATGGGGGAAGATCTGCTCGTGCTCCATCTGGCCGGTGCTGACGACGGTGCCGTCGTGATCGAAGAGGATGGCGCGGCTGGACGTGGTGCCTTGATCGATGGCCATCACGTACTGGGTCATGGGTCTCTCCTTGGGGTCGTGGTCAGGACAGCAGAGGCAGCAGAGGGTAGGAGGCGAGGCCTGCGAGGAGGCCGCCGAGCAAGGGGCCGAGGATCGGCACCCAGGCATAGGCCCAGTCGCTCGTTCCCTTGTCCTTGATGGGCAGCAGGGCGTGCGCGATGCGCGGGCCGAGGTCGCGGGCGGGGTTGATGGCGTAACCGGTCGGACCACCGAGCGAGGCGCCGATGCCGACGACGAGGAGCGCCACGGGCATGGCGCCGAGGGCGGCGAGGCCGGCGGGGGCATCCGTGCCCGCATCGCCCACCCGGCTGAACGCGATGACCACGAAGACGAGGACGAAGGTCGCGATCACCTCGGTCACCACATTCCATGGATACGAGCGGATCTCCGGAGCCGTGGAGAACACCGAGAACTTCCTGGTCGCATCCTCCTCGGCATCGAAGTGCTGCTTGTAGGCCAGGAATACGAGACAGGCGCCGAGGAAGGCGCCGAGGAGCTGAGCGGCGATGTAGACCGCGAACTGGGCGATGTCGATCTCGCCCGTGACGAGCAGTCCGACCGAGACGGCCGGGTTCAGATGCGCGCCGGACGCATAGGCGACGCTGACGCCGGCGAACACACCGAGACCCCAGCCGAAGTTGATCATCAGCCAGCCGCCGTCGAGGCCCTTGGACTTCGCCAGCAGAGCGGTCGCCACGACGCCGCCGCCGAGAAGGACGAGAATCCCCGTACCGACAGTCTCGGCCAGGAAGATCGTCCCCATCGAGGGGGAGTCCATCGAGATCCGCCTCCTTCGGGGCAGTGGTCGGATTCATCTCCCCGATCTCGATCGTAGGAGTTGTGCCGTTCGTCGGCTCGCCGAGCGATGCCGAGGCCGCCGACTAGACTGCCCGCGTGCCCGCCGATCGCGATCCCCTCGCCCTCGACGAACAGGTGTGCTTCGCGCTGGCCGTGGCTGCCCGCTCGGTGATCGCCGCCTACAAGCCCGCTCTCGAACCCCTCGGGCTGACCCATCCGCAGTATCTGGTGATGCTCGCGCTCTGGCAGGACGATGGGCTCGGCCTGAGTGAGCTCAGTGCGACGCTGTCCCTCGATCCAGGCACCGCCTCGCCACTGGTCAAGAGACTCGAGCAGATGGGATTCGTCGAGCGGGTCCGCTCGCCCCACGATCAGCGCTCGCTGCAGATCACTCTGACCGAGGATGGCCGGGCGCTCCGCTCCAGGGCTCTCGACGTGCCGACGGCCATGCTCGAACGGCTCGGCATGACCGAGGACGACCTCGATGAGGCCAACGCCCTGCTCCATCGCATCATCGCCGCCGCGCACGCGGCCGGATGACATCGGACAGTCGCGGCGCGTGGCGCGCAGCCGGAACAGAGCGGAGCCCCATGGATCATCCCCGCTCGTACGGGGAGCACAGGGAGAGCCGATCCGCGATGTCGTCGGCCATGGGATCATCCCCGCTCGTGCGGGGAGCACAAGCAAGCACGCACCGCGGCCGAGTCGCTGTCGGGATCATCCCCGCTCGTGCGGGGAGCACCAGGGCGACACCCACGAGGGTGAGCGCGGTCGGGGATCATCCCCGCTCGTGCGGGGAGCACTCGACAGGTGGCGAGCTGGCCGCGACGGGGCCTGGGATCATCCCCGCTCGTGCGGGGAGCACGCGACGGCATCGGCTGCTACGACCTCGACCACAGGATCATCCCCGCTCGTGCGGGGAGCACGAGCTTGTTGCCGATGATCGCCACGCCTTCAAAGGATCATCCCCGCTCGTGCGGGGAGCACTGCGTTCCAGTGGCCGGTTTGCTCGAGGTGGTGGGATCATCCCCGCTCGTGCGGGAGCACTAAGTCGAATCCACACGAGCACCGGAACGGGCCGGATCATCCCCGCTCGTGCGGGGAGCACTGGACATGGACGAATACCCGAACGCCGTTGAGGGGATCATCCCCGCTCGTGCGGGGAGCACGGTGACGGGGGCGATGCTGGTGGGCGCGACACGGGATCATCCCCGCTCGTGCGGGGAGCACAATAGCGTTGGTCAAGTGAAGACGATCCTCACGGGATCATCCCCGCTCGTGCGGGGAGCACTCCCAAGAGGACTCGATCGGCAGCGGGGAGTCGGGATCATCCCCGCTCGTGCGGGGAGCACCCCCGGATGCGGATCGGCACCTACGGGGGTCGGGGATCATCCCCGCTCGTGCGGGGAGCACAAGCTTTGATCGCGTGGAGTCCGACTCGGAATACTGGATCATCCCCGCTCGTGCGGGGAGCACTCCGGCAAGACCATCGCCAGCATCCTGCGCTGGGGATCATCCCCGCTCGTGCGGGGAGCACTCGTCGCCCATGACAGCCATGAGCTGGGGCCGGGGATCATCCCCGCTCGTGCGGGGAGCACCAGGCCGTGAGGCCGAGCTGCTGACGCTGACGCGGATCATCCCCGCTCGTGCGGGGAGCACTCGATCTTGCGACCGTCGTTCGGCTTGGTGAGCGGATCATCCCCGCTCGTGCGGGGAGCACCCCACCTAGGTCGCTGCCGAAGAGCTCCTTCAAGGATCATCCCCGCTCGTGCGGGGAGCACCACGGAAGCCGAGATCCTCAATATGTCGATGCGCCGGATCATCCCCGCTCGTGCGGGGAGCACCGCGGCAAGGCGTTCCGCGAGTACGACTGGCAGGGATCATCCCCGCTCGTGCGGGGAGCACACTTGTTGACCTGGGCAAACATCCGGCGTTCACCGGTTTCAGCATCACTTTTCTACCACGCCCCGATCACTCACGGGACCCGTTTGGGGTGGGTGTGGATGGACGCAGAAAGTGTCAGCAGGTTGCCCTAAAGTGGGAACCAGATCGAACACCAGTTCGACACCAAGGCGTTTCACTGTCAGGGGGTGAACAGAGATGGTCGCGCAGCACATCGAGGCCACCGCACCGGTAGCAGCCGAGCTTGCCGCGTTGCAGGGGGTGATCGATCGTCTCGACCCCCTCGTCCGCGCGGGACTCACTCCTACCGACGCGCAACAGTTGAGTGCCGCGGTCGGTCGGGTGAAGAACCGTCTCGACGCGTTGGCTGTCCGTGCGGCGCGGGTGATCCACGATAGCCGCCTCGCCCGCCGCCACGGCGCCGCCTCGACCGGGGACCTGCTCGGCAGGGATCTGGGCAATGACCGCACCGCCGGAAACCGGCTCCTCGGAGTAGCGAGAGATGTTCCCGAGGAGTCGTTGACTGACCAGGCGCTCTCGGCCGGGGACCTGACACTGGGACAGGCCCGGATCATCACCGACGGACTCAACAACCTCCCCACCAACACCACACCCGAACAGCGGGTCCTGGCCGAACAGACACTGATCGCCGACGCCCGCCGGTACACGCCCAGGGACCTGCGGTCGCGGGCGGACCGGATCGCCGACCAGTGGGCCGACAAGACCACCGTCGACCGCCACGAATCCGAACTCCTGGTCGAGCGGGAACAGCACGCCTGGGAACAGACGAGACTGTCCATGTGGGCGAACGGTGACGGAACCACCAGTGGCCGGTTCACCATCCCCGACGCGCAGGCAGCCATGTTGAAGACCGTGCTCGACGCGTACGCCTCGCCGCGGCGCGCGTCGATGATCGGTCGTGACCGTGGCGAGGAGTACGCCACCCGGGTCGGTCAGGGATTCTGTGAGCTGATCGAACGCGTCCCCACCGATCGGCTGCCGAACCACGGCGGCAACAACGTCCTGGTGACAGTGAACATGGACCTCGCGGACTTGGAGGGCCGGATCGAGGACGCGGCACCGGGCACCATCACCACCGACGGCACCAGGATGAGCCCCGGACAGACCCGCCGGCTGGCATGCGATGCGAAGCTACTCCCTCAAGTCTTCGGTGGCGAATCGGTTCCCCTCGACCTCGGACGCGAAGAACGCTTATTCACGAGATATCAGCGGATCGCGATCGCCAACCGCGACGCCGGATGCGCCGCACCCGACTGCGATCGCCCACCAGGATGGTGTGAGGCACACCACGGAGACGAGACCTGGGCAGACGGAGGAACCACCAACCTCAAAGACGCCATCCCCGTCTGCGCCGAACATCACCGACAAATCCACACCGGACACCTCCAATGCCGCACCAACCCCGTTGACGGCGTACCCGAATTCCGCACACCCGGCACCACCCGATGGAAACGCAACCACCGACGGCGACCCGAGCGTGATCTCAGTGGAGGGTGAAGGGTGCCCACCACACGAGGTACACACCAGCGAGCATCGGCAACAGACCGAAGGCCAGCCACGGCACCGACAAGGGGGAACGCCCGAGGATGACACGGGAGATCGCCACGGTCAGCATGCCCGCCAGAGCCGTCATCACCAGCATCAACACGGCCTCGGGCATCCGATCGTCCTCAGCCAGATACTGGCCGACGAGCGGCAGCGCCACCACGCCGTGCAGGGCGATCGCCAGGAAGCCGATCACCGTCACCCGCCGACGCACGCGATCGAGAGACTCGAGCTCCTCGGCAACAACAGGCTGGCTCGGCGCATCCCCACGCATGACGGACCTCTCGACGACTAATACTTAGCGTACCAAGCGTCTCCGAAGGACCCACCGCGCCACCAGTGCACCGAGTGCCGCTCCCGCAGTGTTCGCGAGCACATCACCGACCGACGCAGTGCGATCCAGCGGAGCTACCGCTTGCACCGCCTCGATCACTGTCGACACCAGAGCACCGATGATCGCCACACGCCACCACGCCCATCCGCCCCACCAGGCGACGAGAACGCCGAAGGGCACGAACAGCGCCACATTCGCGCTCACCTCGATGACCGCATAGGCCGAACCGGCGGAGATCCCCAGAACCGTCGCCAGCCCCCGGGTCACCCGCCAATCGACCACCCCCAAACCCGCGTCGACATGTGTCGGCCACCAGGCCACGAGCGCCAACACCGCGAGATAGACCGCACCCGCCAGGAGAGGCAACAGTCGGAAGGCGCGGGCCATGCCACGAGAGTAGACAGCGCACCGCCGAGCAGGAGCAGCAGCGCCCATCCCGCGACGCCACCACCATCACCCCCGCCATCGGCCTGCATGATGGTGATGGGGGCCCACCCGACTACCAGGCTCAGCTCCGGAGACGACCAGTTCGATCGTGGAGCCCTCGACGGCCGTGTCGGGACCCGTCACCCCGCCGCGATTGTCATCGGTGAGCTCATCCTCCGACGGCGGCTCCGCCGGAATCGTCGGATTCGTATCGGGATCGGCCACCACAGTGAAGATCGCCTCCGCGCTCGCATCACCCACGGCCACCGTGACCGTATGCTGCCCGACACTGGCATGAGGCGACGTCAGCTGGGCATCGGCGCGTCCCTGGGCATCGGCCGTCACTCGAACCACTTCCTCGCCACCGACGCTGACGACCACCCCATCGCCCTCGAACCAACCGGCCGAAGCGACCGTGACACCTGTGTCCCGCGCCTCCCGCGCAGCCGGGGCTATACTGCGCCCTGGCCTTCGTCTTGATCCAGGTAGGCCGACTCGGGGACGCCGATGTGGCCGCGGATCTGGCTGTCGAGACCGCTCAACTTTACCGTGTGCCCGACATCGTCGCGATGGCGCGCACCGCGCACGCCCTCTCTGCCTTCTGGCAGCAGGAGACCGAGCTGATACCCCGGCGACGCGACGCCTTGAAGGAGACCCCCTTGCCGGCCGTCCGCTGGTGGCGGCGCACGGTGCGGTCGACTCTCGCGCGCACCAGCGCGATGCTGGGCGAGCCGGTGCCCGGACGCCCTCGTGATCAGCCGGCGGACCGCCGAGGAGCACGTGGGCAAGGTACTGCGCAAACTCGACGTGTCATCACGGCACGGCGTACCGGCCGCGCTACGGGGACGCTAGCCGGATCCGGGCGATGGACGAGATCAGACCGGGTCAGAGGCCGAGGCCGCGACCCACGATCTCCTTCATGATCTCGGTGGTCCCGCCGTAGATCGTCTGGATCCGCGAGTCCAGGAAAGCCTTGGAGATCGGGTACTCGGTCATGTAGCCGTAACCCCCGTGCAGCTGCAGGCAGCGGTCGGCGGTCTTGGTCTGCAGCTCGGTCGTCCACCACTTGCCCATCGCGGCATCCTGCACCGTCAGCTTCTTCTCGTTGAGCAGCTCGATGGACTTGTCCACGAAGACCTGGGCGATCTGCTGCTCGGTCTCCAGCTCGGCGAGCGAGAACCGGGTGTTCTGGAACTTGCCGATCGGACGGCCGAAGGCATCCCGGTTCTTGACGTAGTCCAGGGTCATGTCGATCATCTGCCGGCAGGCGGCAGCCGCCACGACCGAGATCGTGAGGCGCTCCTGCGGCAGCTTCTCCATCAGGTAGATGAAGCCCTGACCCTCCTGGCCGAGCAGGTTCTCCTTCGGCACGCGCACATTGTCGAAGAAGAGCTCGGCGGTGTCCTGGGCCTTGAGCCCGATCTTGTCGAGATTGCGTCCCCGCTCGAAGCCCTCCATGCCGCGTTCGACCGCGATGAGCGAGACGCCCATGGCGCCCGCGTCGGGGTCGGTCTTGCAGGCCACGATCACCAGGTCGGCGAGGATGCCATTGGAGATGAAGGTCTTGGAGCCGTTGAGCACGTAATGGTCGCCGTCGAGTTTGGCGGTGGTCTTGATGCCCTGCAGATCCGATCCGGCGACCGGCTCGGACATCGCGATCCCCGTGATGAGCTCTCCGGAGCAGAAGGCGGGCAGCCAGCGCTGCTTCTGCTCCTCGGTGGCGTAGCTCAGCAGATAGGCGGAGACGAGATCGGTGTGCAGGGCGAAGCCGACACCACTCGCGCCGACCCGTGTGAGCTCCTCCTGCACGATCGCGTTGTAGCGGAAGTCGTCGACGCCACCGCCGCCGTACTCCTCGGGCATCATGAAGCCGAGGATCCCCAGCTCGCCGGCCTTGAGCCACAGCTCCCGCGGCACGATCGAGTCGGCCTCCCACTGCTCGTGGTGTGGGACGATCTCCTTCTCGCAGAAAGCGCGCACCATGGCGCGGAAGTCGTCGTGCTCGGCCTCGAAGATGGTGCGTTCCATGGATCTTCCCTCAGTTCTGGACGGCGACGCCGTCGGCGATCAGCGCATCGACATCGTCGATGCCCCACGCGGCGAGCGCCTCGCGGGTGTTCTCCCCCGGCCGGACCGGGGGTGTGGTCAGAGCGGCCGGCGTGGCCGAGAAGCGGGGAGCGGGGGCGGGTTGCACGAGCCCCTCGCGCTCGACATAGGTGCCGCGCGCCCGGTTGTGCGGATGATCCGGCGCCTCGGCGAGCGGGATCACCGGCGCGACGCACGCGTCGGTGGGAGCGAAGATGTCGGTCCACTCCTCCTGCGTCTTGGTGCCGAAGGCCTCGGCCAACCGCTCACGTAACGCGGGCCAGACCGCCGGGTCGTTGCGATCGGGCAGGTCGGTGATGCCGTGCCGCGCGAGGGTCTCCTCCATCGCCGCCCAGAACTGGGGCTCGAGGCCGCCCACGCTCATCCATCGGCCGTCGGAGGTCTCGTAGACGTCGTAGAAGGGGGCGCCCGTGTCGAGCAGGTTGGTGCCGCGGGCCTGACCCCAGCCGCCGGACTGCTGCATTGAGACGATCATCGAGAGCAGGTGCGCCACGCCATCGGTGATCGCGGCGTCCACGACCTGTCCTTCGCCCGTGGCGCGGGCGTGGGTGAGCGCAGCGAGGACTCCGGCGACTAGGTAGACGGCGCCACCCCCGAAGTCGCCCAGAAGGTTCAAAGGGACCTGTGGGGGTCCCCCCGCGCGGCCGATCGGATCGAGTCCTCCGGCGATGGAGATGTAGTTGATGTCATGTCCGGCACGCTGGGACAGTGGGCCGTCCTGTCCCCAGCCGGTCATCCGCCCGTAGACGAGGCGGGGGTTGCGGGCGTGGCAGTCGTCGGGTCCGAGGCCGAGACGCTCGGTGACCCCGGGCCGAAAGCCCTCGAGCAGGATGTCTGCCCGCTCCACGAGCCGGAGCACCGTCTCGCGTCCCCGGTCGGCCTTGAGGTCGATGGCCGCGCTGGGTCGCCCTCGGGCCAGGATGTCCTGCTCGGCTGGGGCCACGCTCAGCGCACCACCACCGGGACGATCGACGCGGATCACTTCCGCGCCGAGGTCCGCGAGCATCATGGCGGCGAAGGGCCCCGGGCCGATGCCGACGAGCTCGACGACGCGAACGCCCGCGAGGGGCCCGGAGGTGGTGGAAGTCACGGTCACGATAGTGACACTAACACTGTCACTGTTGAAAGGAGATAGGCTGCCGCGTCGGTCGTCAGGGTCGCCCAACCGCGCGGGGTCGCCGGTGACGACGTGGCGACCGTCATCGAGGCCGCCGAGCCGGCCGAGGTGGTGACATCGGCTACTTTCCATGTCACACTCTCGATGTCACATTGATTGTCCGAGGGAGTACCGATGCTGTCCGAGCTCTCCTACTCACGCACCGGCGGGGGCGAGCCGCTCGTCCTCATCCACGGGATCGGGCATCGCTGGCAGGCCTGGGAGCCGGTCATCGAGCACCTCTCCGAGCATTACGATGTCATCGCGATCGATCTCCCAGGCTTCGGCCAGTCACCACCGCTGTCGGAGGCCGGTGTGCCCGCCCACATGGAGAATGTCATCGCCGCGATCGCCGAGAACTTCGAGGCGTGGGGCATCGAGCGTCCTCACGTCGTCGGAAACTCCCTCGGCGGCGCGATCGCGCTGTACCTCGGCGATCAGGGCCTGGCTCGCAGCGTCGTGGCGTTGAGCCCCGCGGGCTTCTTCCGGTTCACCGGCAAGGTCCAGGCGATGGCTGCTCTGCTGGTGCTGAAGCTGGCGACCTACAGCCCCGACGCGGTCCTCCGTCTCATGTCGCGGACCCGCGCCGGGCGGTGGCTGACCGGTTACCTGCTGTACGCCCACCCCGAGCGCTACGACATCGAGCGCACCTTCGGCGACGCATCGGCCCTCAAGAACGGCAAGGCCTTCTGGCCGACCTTCTTCCAGGCGGCACGCTTCCGCTATCGCGGCGGCGTGCGCGTGCCCACCACGATCGCCTGGGGCACCAAGGACCGGCTGCTCAACCCGCGCCAGGCTGTACGTGCGCGTCGCGAACTGCCGATGGCGACCCATGTGCCGCTGCCCGGTGCCGGGCACGTTCCGATGGGCGACTGCCCCGAGGAGATCGCCCGCCTCATCGAGGAGACCACCGCCCGCGGCGACGAAGCCGCCGGCAGCGTGCCCTTCTCGCACTCGGCCTGAACCGCCACCCCAGACCGGTCGGTCGTCGCCCGTCGTGGAGGGAGCGGTGGGCGGCGGCCGGCCTTCGCACGTCCGCTGACGATGCAGGATGTGCATCCGTGGCTGCCCTGGCAACCGCAGAACCACATCCCCCGTGGGCCGACGTATCGAGAATGTGATTCCGGGGTCGCTATAGCCGCCACCGAGTCACATCCTCCGTCTACGTCGACCGAAACCGGCGCGGGAAGTCCTCGCGCGCGTGGGGCGTTGATCTCTCTGTGGAGACGTACGAGTCGATCGTGATCGGTGCCGGCCAGGCGGGGCTCTCGACGTCATACCACCTGCGACGTCGAGGCGTGGAGCACCTCGTCCTCGACGCCAATGCCGAGCCGGGCGGAGCCTGGCAGCACCGCTGGCCCGCGCTCACCATGAGTGATGTGCACGGGATCGCCGACCTCCCCGGCATGCGGCGCCTCCCCGATGACGGTGACGATCAGGCACGCGATGCCGTGCCGCGCTATTTCGCCGAGTACGAGCGTCGTTTCGACCTCCCCGTCCTGCGTCCGGTCGATGTGGACGCCGTGACCGATGAGGACGGACTGCTCGTGGTCCACGCCGGTGACCGTCAGTGGCGCACCCGGACCATCGCCAATGCCACCGGAACCTGGACCCACCCCTTCGTGCCCTACTACCCGGGCATCGAGACCTTCGAGGGACGTCAACTGCACACGGTCGACTTCAGTCGCCCCGAGGATTTCGCGGGGCAACGCGTGCTCGTCGTCGGCGGCGGCCAGTCGGCCGTGCAGTTCCTCGGTCTGCTGCGGCCGGTCACCGAGACCCTGTGGGTCACCCGGCGCGAGCCGCAGTGGCGGACCGAACCGTTCACCGTCGAGGCCGGGCGCGCGGCGGTGGCTCTGGTCGAGGATCGTGTGCGCGCGGGACTGCCACCGGACAGCGTCGCCGGGGTCACCGGGTTGATGCTGCGGCCGCAAGAAGAGGAGGCGCAGCGACTCGGTGCCTACGAACGGCGTCCGATGTTCAGCCGGATCGAGCCCGACGGCGTGCGCTGGGCGGACGGCTCCTTCGAGCCGGTCGACGTGATCCTCTGGGCCACCGGATTCCGGCACGCGCTCGACCACCTGGCGCCGCTGCGCCTGAAGGGCCCCGAGGGTGGCATCCGCATCGACGGATCCTCCACGACTCCCACGAATGTAGCCGATGATCCCCGCATCCAGCTGGTCGGCTACGGGCCGAGCGCCAGCACCATCGGCGCGAACCGGGCCGGGCGGGTGGCGGCGCGTGGCGTGCTGCGTAGTCTCGGCAGATGATCCTCGATCGCGATGCCGTCCTCGCTACCGCCCTGGAGCTCGTCCGTGGCGGTGGCGAGTTGGCCCGCCGCTTCGCCGCGGAGGGTATCGAGGTCGAGGCGAAGGACGGCACCGACCAGGTGACCCGCACCGCCCGCGATATCGAGCGACGGATGGTGCACCACCTGCTCGCGCGCTATCCCGATCACGCGATCCTGGGGGAGGAGTCCGGTCGCCACGGCCCCGACGAGGCGCGCGTCCAGTGGCTGCTCGATCCGCTCGACGGCACGCACAACTATGCGATGGGACTCGATGTCTACGGCGTGTGCCTGACGATCCTGCTGGACGGCCGGGCCGAGGTGGCGGTGGTGCACGACTCGCCGTCCGGTCGCTCGACCAGCGCCGTCCGCGGCGGTGGCGCGTGGCAGGAAGGCCGCCGCCTCGCGGTGCGGGATGCTGTCCCGCTCGCCCACGCGACGGTCTCGTGGATCCAGGGCTACGGGATCGACCCCGACGATCCGGCCCGGCGCGCGGCCTTCGACCCGCTGGAACGGTCAGCCGAGCGGGTCCTGCGCACGTGGGCGCCCTCGCGGGACTGGGCTCTGCTCGCCGAGGGCGGCACCGATGCGGTGATCGCCTTCCGCAATGAAGTATGGGACCTGGAGGGCGGCGCGCTCATCGCGCGTGAGGCCGGAGCGGAGGAGGTGCGCACCGAGGAACTCGTCATCGTCGGCGTACCCGCGGTCGTCGACGAGCTGACAAGCATGCTGATGTGAGTCCCTGGCCGACGTACGGAGGATGTGACTCCAGGGTCGCTATCACAGCCACCGAATCACATCGTCCGTCAATGACGACCGAACCCGACGCGGGAGAGAGCGAGTGCCCTTGCCATGCAATTAGTTGCATGGTTAGGGTGCTCGCATGGCCCTCGAGCACGCGATCCTGGTCTCGCTCACGGAGCAGTCGGCGACCGGCTACGACCTCGCCCGACGCTTCGATGCCTCGATCGGCTACTTCTGGCGCGCGAGCCATCAGCAGATCTACCGGACGTTGACGCGCATGGCCGCCGACGGCTGGGTCGAGGGCACCACCGAGCACCGCGACGGCGCCACCGACCGCACGACCTATGCCATCACCTCCGCCGGCCGGGCCGAGCTCGGACGGTTCTCAGCCACGCCCTCATCGCGCGAGCCGTTGCGCAGCGACTTCGCCGTGAAGCTGCGGGGACTTCTCGACACGGAGGCCGCCATCGCCGACGCGAAGGCCCGGCGCGCCGACCACCAGGCCCGGCTCGACACCTACGAGGCCAGCGAGAAGCGGCACTATCCCGATCCCGCGGCACTCACCGAGGACGAACGCGGTCCCTATCTCGCGCTACGCGGCGGCATCCTGCTCGAACGGGCCGGGATCGCCTGGTGCGATGAGATCCTGGGTCACCTCGACCGGAGCGAGCGATGAGCGCGAAACCCGATCACCAGGACGATCACGCCGAACGTCATCGCCGTCGCGATCAGCACCGCGTGCACCCAGAAGAAGCCGGTCGGCGCGCTGCTCCACGCCTCGCCCGCCCACGCGCGATCGTCGGCGACGATCGCTTTCGCGAAGCGCGGCCAGATCACGATATTGAACACGCCGGCGAGGATCAGCAGCCAGGCACTCACTCTTCCGATCACCATCCCAGTGTGACAACGCACCACCACCGTCTCGAAAGGACCGCGCCATGAAGGCATTCCGTGAGCTCGTCGAAGGTCAGATCGCGACCGGCGAGATGCATGGCGTCGAGGAACTGCTCGCCGAGGACGTCGTTTTCCGCAGCCCCGTCGCCTTCAAGCCCTACCTGGGCAAGGCGATCACGGCGGCGATCCTCAACGGTGTGAGCCGCGTCTTCTCCGACTTCCGCTATGTCAACGAGATCGAGGACGGCCGTCACAGTGCCCTCATCTTCGAGACGAAGGTCGGCGACACCTCGGTCCACGGTTGCGACTTCATCACCACCGACGAGAACGGGCTCATCACCGAGTTCACCGTGATGGTGCGCCCCCTCTCCGCGGCCAACGCACTCGCGGAGGCCATGGCAGCGCAGTTCGAGCGCATCCAGGCCGAGGCCGTCGCGATGGAGACAGCCCGGTGACCGCCTACCCGCACCTGCTCGAACCCCTGGACCTCGGGCACACGACGCTGCGCAACCGCGTCGTGATGGGCTCGATGCACACCGGCCTGGAGGACCGAGCCAAGCACCTTCCCGAGCTGGCCGCCTTCTTCGCGGCACGTGCCGAGGGGGGCGTCGCGCTCTCGATCACCGGCGGCTTCGCCCCCAACCGGCGCGGCTGGCTGCTGCCCTTCGGGTCGGAGATGGTCAGTCGCCGGCACGCCGACCGGCACCGCGTGGTCACCGAAGCCGTACACGACCACGACGGCAAGATCGCGCTGCAGATCCTCCACGCCGGGCGCTACGGCTACTCCCCGATCAAGAAGGGCGTCTCCTCGATCAAGAGCCCGATCACCCCGTTCAAGGTCTCACCGCTGAGCACCCGCGAGGTCGATCGCACCGCGACGGACTTCGCCAGGTCGGCCCAGCTGGCGAAACGCGCCGGGTACGACGGCGTCGAGATCATGGGCTCCGAGGGCTATCTCATCAACCAGTTCCTCGCCGCGCGCACCAATGACCGCACCGACATGTGGGGTGGCAGCGCGACCAAGCGCATGCGCTTCCCGATCGAGGTGGTCCGCCGCACCCGCGAGATGGTCGGCGCCGACTTCATCGTGCAGTACCGGATCAGCCTGCTCGACCTCGTCGACGACGCCCAGTCCTGGGAGGAGACGCTCGAGCTCGCGCTGGCCCTCCAGGACGCCGGGGTCAGTCTCCTCAACACCGGCATCGGCTGGCACGAAGCCCGCATCCCGACGATCGTCACGTCCGTGCCACGCGCGGCCTTCGCATGGGTGACCGGCAAGCTCACCGCCGCGGTCGAGGTGCCGGTGATCGCCTCGAACCGCATCAACGACCCGTCCGTCGCGGAGGAGATCATCGCCTCCGGGCAGGCCGACCTCGTCTCGATGGCCCGGCCCCTGCTCGCTGACCCCGACTTCGTCGTGAAGGCCGCGGCGGACCGCGCCGACGAGATCAACACCTGCATCGCGTGCAACCAGGCCTGCCTCGATCACACCTTCTCCAACAAGCGGGCGAGCTGCCTGGTCAACCCGCGCGCCTGCCACGAGACCACCCTCGTCCTCGCTCCCACTCACACCGTCAAGCGCGTCGCGGTCGTCGGCGCGGGACCGGCGGGCCTCACGGCGGCGACCGAACTGGCCGATCGGGGCCACGAGGTCGAGCTCTTCGAAGCCGAGGACGCGGTCGGCGGCCAGTTCCGCATCGCGATGGCGATCCCCGGCAAGGAGGAGTTCGCCGAGACCCTTCGCTACTACACGGTGCGACTCGAGAAGACCGGCGTGAAGGTCCACCTCAACCACCGGGCCACGGTCGACGACCTCACCGGCTTCGACGAGGTCGTCATCGCGACCGGCGTCGAGCCGCGCATCCCCGAGCTCCCCGGGATCGACCACACCAAGGTCCTGACCTATCAACAGGTCGTGCGCGAGGGCGCTCCCGTCGGCGAGCGGGTCGCCGTGATGGGCGCCGGTGGCATCGGCTTCGATGTCTGCGAGTTCCTGCTACACGACCCCGGCGAGAGCCTCGATCACTGGAACGAGCGCTGGGGAGTCGTCGACCCCGAGGTCGAGCGAGGCGGTCTCGGCACCAAGACCCTCGCGCCACCGCGCCGCCAGGTCACGCTGCTGCAGCGCAAGACCACATCGCTCGGCAAAGGGCTCGGCAAGACGACCGGCTGGGTGCACCGCACGACACTGCGCGACTCGGGCGTGGAGATGGTGCGCGGAGTCACCTACGACCGCATCGACGACGCCGGCCTGCACATCACCGTCGGCATCGACGACACCCGAGAGCATCGGGTGCTCGACGTCGACACCATCGTGCTGTGCACGGGACAGGAGTCCGTGCGCGAGCTCGTGGAGCCTCTGGAGGCGGCTGGCGCGACGGTACACGTCATCGGCGGCGCGGATGTCGCGGCCGAGCTCGATGCCAAGCGGGCGATCAGGCAGGCGACGGAGCTGGCGGCGCGGATCTGAGCCGGGCGGTCAGGTGGCCGCCGCCGGCGGGGGCGGAGGCTCGGGAGGACATTCGACGGGCGGGTTGCCCAGGACGGTACTGATCAACGACGTGCGCCCGGTCTCTCGCGACTCGTGCACCGGCGTGCGCGAACCGTCTGCCTCGACGCGGTGGCCCACCCGGTGGCGGACGGTGATCGTCTCCTCCACCACGGCGCGCATCGTGCGTTCGCGCAACGAACCGTCGCACATCTCCTCCCAGCGCTCCGCTTCATCGTCGATCACCAGGTCCATGATGTAACGCTCGGTGGTGATCTCGTCGTACTCCCGCTCCCACACGATCGTGCCCACCGCCGGCGTGTCGTCCGGCGGCGGCAACTCTCGGTCGTTGCCGCGAGTCGTCTCCGTCTCGCGCTGGACATCACGCGCCCGATAGACGTCCGGGGTGCCTCCGGCGATGCGATCGCCGACCTGAGGCGCGTCGCCGCTCCACTCGGGCAGCTCGGCCGGACCCGAGGGCTCAGGAGGATCGGCCCGCGGGGTCTCAGGCGATGTCGACGTCATCGGCGGGCCACCCATCACATCGGCCATGGTGCCGGCAGCGGGATCGGCAACCTCCGCCACTTGGGGCAAGGTCTCGCCGAGCTGTTCGTTCAGGGCCGGCGTCCCGGCCCGGGCCCCTGACAGGGCCGCAGGTCCCGCGCCGAGCACTCCACCGGCGATCACGCCCGCTGTCACCACACCGACCAGCGGCAGCGTGACGATTCCAGCGACACTCGCGGCCACACCGCCGGAGGCCGCAAGTCCAAGCCCGCCGAGACCCGCCCCGGCAGCGGGCAACAGCCAGGAGTCGAGCTGCTGGTCGAGGCGGACGAGCTCGGCACGAACCTCACGACAGGCAGCACAGCCCAGCAGATGGCGCCTCACCCGTTCACTCTGATGACGACTGCTCATACGACGCACGTCATCGGGCAAGAGCTCCCGAACCGTACGACAATCGGACGGCGCCGCCTCCAGGGAGCCCAGACACTCGGACAGATAGGCCCTTCGCAGTCCCCGTCGGGCGCGGTAGGCGACAGCCGAGACACGGGCGGCGGACACTCCCTCGGACCTCGCGACCTCGCCGACGGCACGGCCCTCGACGTCGATCTGCCAGAGCACATCCCGCCACCGCGATGGAAGCGAACGATACGCGCGGGTCACCGTGGTCGACTCGAACCACGGCTCGGCGTGATCGGGAACCGGCGCGAGACGCTCGGCCAGCCCTTGTTCACCGCAGGTACGCGCAGCCTGTCGATGACGGTCGATCGCCTTGTTCACGACCACCCGGCGCACATAGGCGCGCACATCGGTCGTCGGTCCACCTCCCCCACGCAACTGCAGGTAGATCGCGAAGAAGGCCTCGGCGACGACGTCATCCTCGTCCCCGGGAGCATGCTCGCGAGCAACCTTCTCGGCGAATCCCCGGTAGCGCTCGAAGAGCGCGCGGAACGCCTCGGCATCGCCGGCGCGCACCGCCTCGGCGAGCGCGTCATCGTCCCACGACATCATCGCCGCGTCCCCTCCCACTCCTCTAGGCCGTGTCTGGTCATCCAAGGCCGTTGCGAGCGCCGCGTCCACGGGATGCCTCGCAATCCCCCGAGCACTCCGCAGAGCGGAGGGGGCACCTCCCACGTAGCGAGGGGCCCGTGGGGTGGCGCGCAGCAGGTCAGGGATTGCCAGACACGGCCTAGCCTGCCATGCCCGAGGTGCCGCGTCACTGGCCCCCACTGACGATCGACCGTCCATCAGGAACGACCACGGTCGCCACCCGGGATCGCGTCATCCTCTCGGCCCGGAAGCGATGCACCTGCCGATGTCGGAGACGACGAGAGGCGGCGACCGGTCTCCCGGCCCCGCCCCTCGTCGACGCTGTCGTCAGAACCAGTGTTTGCGTCCCCCGACAGCCCGCCCGGTGGCACCGAGGATCCAGAGGATGACCCCGACGACCAGGAGGATGCCGCCGACCGTGTACAGGATCGGGACGTCCAGGACAGCGCCCAGGATGGCCAGAATGGCTCCGAGGATAATCATGTGGCGTACTCCTTCATCGGGTCACGACGGCTCCCGTCGCTCGGACCACGCTAGTGATTTCTGAGCGATCCGCATGTCGAGCGGCGCGGGCGCCTGTATGAGCAGGTCCATACTGGTGTCGTGGCCGAGATCGTGGTGCTCCTCCGTGCCGTCAACGTCGGTGGGGCGAAGCTCCCGATGGTCAGGCTGCGAGAGCTCGCCGCCGAGCTCGGTGCCTCGGACGTTTCCACCTACATCGCGTCGGGCAATCTGCTGTGCACCCCCGGTGACGACACCGCCGGGTTCGCGCGGGAGCTGGAGCGGCGGATCGCCGACGAGTTCGGGTTCTCGCGCGAGGCGATCATCCGCACCCCCGCTGAGCTGAGCGTGGCGCTCGAGGCGTATCCCTTCGAGATCGACGCCGAGCGTGAGCACCACGCGCACATCCACTTCCTGTCGTCCGACCCCAGCGGACCCGGGGAGTTCACCGAGGCCCGGCTCGGCGGCGATCGAGTGCGGCTCATCGGCCGGGACCTCCACCTGCTCTTCGATGCCGGAGCCGGCCAGACGAAGCTCACGACGTCCGTCCTGCAGCGTGCCCTCGGAACGCCGGGCACGGCACGCAATCTGCGGACCGTGCGCGCCCTCGTCGAGAAGGCCCGTGGATCATGACCCTCGACTGGCGCAGCCGCCGGTGGCTCGTCCTCACGGGTGCCGGTGTGTCGACCGATTCCGGCATCCCCGACTATCGCGGCCCCGATGCTCCGCCGCGGACGCCCATGACCTATCAGGAGTTCATCGGATCGGCGCCCGCGCGTCGGCGGTACTGGGCGCGTGCCCATGTCGGCTGGTCGCATATGCGGGCTGCCGAGCCGAATGCGGCCCACCGGGACCTCGCCCGCCGCCAACGTGACGGCCAGCTCCTGGGTCTGATCACCCAGAACGTCGATGGACTGCACCAACGGGCAGGATCGACGGGGACGATCGACCTGCACGGGCGTCTCGACCGCGTGGTGTGTCTCGACTGCGGCGAGACGAGCGGGCGCGACCAGCTGCACCGGCGGCTGCGCGACCTCAACCCCGGATGGACCGAGCGAGCGGTCGAGATGGCCCCGGACGGCGATGTGGTCATCGACGACACGGCCTCCTTCGTGGTAGCACCCTGTCTCCGATGCGACGGCCGGCTCAAACCCGATGTGGTGTTCTTCGGCGAGACCGTGCCCAAAGCGCGCGTGCAGCGATGCTTCGACCTCATCGAGCGCGCCTCGAGCGAGGATGCCGTGCTGCTGGTGCTCGGGTCCTCATTGCAGGTCATGAGCGGGCTGCGCTTCGTCAAACGGGCCGCGAAGGACGGGGTCGGCGTCGTCATCGTCAACCGCGGGACGACCCGCGGCGATGACCTCGCCGATCTGAAGCTCGACGCGGGAGTCGCCGAGACGCTCACCGCGCTCCCCATCTGACCACGGCCGGGGGCGATACGCCATCAACGCTCTGGCCGCGGTATCTGGTCAACCTCATAGGCACCGGGTGAGGTTGACCAGATACCGCCGGTGAGAGCGAAAGGTTGACGGCCTACCGCCCCGCCGGGGGTCTCAGGAGAGCTGGCGCAGGCGGATGGTCTCGGGCAGCTCCGCGAGGGCCGTCAGCACGTCCGGCTTGACCTCCGGGGAGACATCGGTGACGACATAGCCGAGCTCGCCGCGGGTGGCCAGCTGCTGCCCCTCGATGTTCACGCCGTGGTCGCCGAGGATGGCGTTGATCGACGCGAGCACCCCCGGCGCGTTGCTGTGCACGTGCGCGAGACGGTGCTTGTCGGGGTCCGTCGGCGGGTTGAGCTCGGGGAAGGTGACGCTCAGCGAGGTGGAGCCGAAGGCCGCGTAGGAGCGCAGCTTAGACGCCACGAAGCGGCCGATGTCCTGCTGCGCCTCCTCGGTGGAGCCCCCGACATGCGGCGTGAGGATCACATTCGGCAGACCGCGCAGGTCGCTCTCGAAGGGATCACCCTGGCGCTTGGGCTCGACGGGGAAGACATCGATCGCGGCACCGGCGATGTGCCCGGACTCGATGTGCCGACGCAGCGCCGCGGTGTCGACCGCGATGCCCCGCGACAGGTTGAGGAAGAGCGAGCGCGGCTTCATCCGGCGCATCTCGGCATCGCCGAAGAGCCCGGCGTTGCCGGGACGGCCGTCGACATGCAGGGTGACGACATCGGCGGTCTCGAGCAGCTCCTCCAGCGTCGAGCAGCGCTTGGCGTTGCCGAGGGCGAGCTTGTCATCGATGTCATAGAAGATCACCGAGAGCCCGAGCGCCTCCGCGATCACCGAGAGCTGGCTGCCGATATTGCCGTAGCCGACGATGCCGAGCGTGCGGCCGCGGATCTCGTGACTGCCGGCGGCGGACTTGTTCCAGACACCCGCGTGCATGGCGGTGGACTTCTCGTGCAGGCGGCGCGCGAGCGAGATGATCTCGGCGATCGCCAACTCCACGACGCTCCGCGTGTTCGAGTACGGGGCATTGAAGACGGCCACGCCGTGCCGGCTCGCGGACGCGAGGTCGATCTGGTTGGTGCCGATGCAGAACGCGCCGATCGCCATCAGATCGGGAGCATTCTTCAGCACTCGGTCGGTGATGTACGTGGTCGAGCGGATGCCCAGCAGGTGGACACCCTTGATCGCCTCGATGAGCTCGTCCTCGCCGAGGGCACGGTCGAGGGTCTCGACCTGGTAGCCCTTGCCGCGCAAGAAGTCGGCTCCGTCGGTGTGGATGTTCTCCAGGAGCAGGACGCGCACATCGGCATCGTCGAGGGTTCGGAGCGGTTCGGTGGCCGCAGCGTTCATCGTCATCATCGTCATTTCAGTCATGCCTCCGGTCAGCAGTCAGTGGGCTGACGCGGGGCCCAGGCGAACGGTCCCGGTGTCGAACAGTCTCATCGCTCCCTGGTGGTCACCCACCTCAACGCCAGTCGCGACGAGACTGTTCCCATCGTACTGGTGTCGCCGACCGCGCCACATCCACGCTCATCTCCCGGACACTCCCTCGCGGGTGGGCGATACCTCATCAACCCCACCCCGCCGCTGGCGGTGGCTCAGTTACCGCCGCGGCGGTCAGGAACCGGGCGAGGTGAAGGCGGCGAGCGCCTCGGACGGGATCTCCTGATCGAGATTGGCCAGGCGCACCTGACCCTGCGCGATCAACCGGCCATCGGCGTCGGTCGAGTCCAGATGCCACAGCTGCTGTGAACGGCCGCGGTGGATGGGCGTCGCCGTCGTGGTGATCGTGTCGCCGACCTTCGCCTGGCGCAGGAAGTCCGTCGAGTTGTTCGTGCCGACGACGACGCCCTTGGTGCCGAGCCACACCTGGCCGGCGATGCTGGCGGTCGACTCGTGGACGGCACAGTAGATGCCCCCGTGCGGGATGCCGAAGGGCTGGAGGTGTCGTTCGGTGATGGTGAACCTCACGACGACCTTGTCGGGTCCGACCTCCAGGTGCTCGACGCCGAGCACCCCGTCCAATCCGGGGATCTCACTCATGAGGGCGACTCTAACCGGCCGGCCCCGTCGACCACGCGGGACGGCGGCTGTCACACCCGGCGACTAATCTCGACACCATGGATGACGTGCTGGAGATCACCGGATCGGTCACGCTCGACGAGGCGGAGGCCTTTCGCCCGGGGGCGATCCTCAGCGTCAAGCTCGTGGACCCCGACGGGGAGGTGCTGGCCGCGACCGCCGCGGCCGTCGACGAGCTCCCCGCCGCCTTCACCCTGCACGTCGATCCCGCCCAGGTGGCACGACCCGATCGGCTGTTCCTGTGGGCGCTGCTCCGTGACGGCGACGCAGGGTGGGGCACGCTCGAGCTCGCTCGCGTCACCGACGACCACCCGACGATCGCGCTGGCCCCGGTTCCCTCCGGCGGCGCGCAGTGACCGCATGATCCGGGTGCTCACATGAGGCCGGGGCCGGGCACCCAGGCCACCCACCTCGATCCGTCGGAGGTCCGTGACGTCGAGGCAGGCCCCGTCCTCGGCCGCATCGCGCGGGTCCTGCGCCCCTACCGCACCCAGATCGGTGCCGTCGCCGCCCTCGTGGTCGTCGCGGCGATCCTCACCTCGATCGTCCCCTTCCTCACCCGCGCGGTCTTCGACGACGCGCTGTTCCCTGCCGACGGATCAGGGCCGCACCTGTCACTGCTCGGCTGGCTGGTCGCCGCCATGTGCGCACTGCCGCTGCTCACCGCACTCCTCGGCATCGCCCAGAACTGGTTGACCTCCACCATCGGCAATTCCGCGATGGCCGACCTGCGCGGAGACCTCTTCGCCCACCTGCAGAAGATGGAACTGGCCTTCTTCACCGCCACCAAGACGGGGGCCATCCAGTCTCGCCTCGCCAACGACGTCGCCGGCGTCCGCACGGTCTTGACCGACACGGCCACATCGATCCTGCAGAACTCGGTCACCGTCACCGCAGCATTCATCTCGATGGTGATCCTGTCGTGGGAGCTGACCGTGCTGACGCTCGTCCTCATGCCGCTCTTCGTCTGGCTGCAGCTCAAGGTCGGACGTCGGCGCCAGCAGCTCGCCCGCAAGACACAGGAGTCGCTCTCGGAGATGACGGCCATCACCGAGGAGGCCCTCAGCGTCTCGGGCATCCTGCTGTCCAAGGTCTTCGACCGCGGAGACGCCGAGGTGGAGCGGTACCGGGAGGCCAACCGTCAGCAGACCCGGCTGCAGGTGCGGCAGGCGATGACGGGCCGGGCCTTCTTCGCCACCGTGCAGACCTTCTTCGCCATCACTCCGGCACTGCTCTACCTCGCGGCGGGTTTCATGATCGCCGGCGGGACAGGGGGTCTCACCGCCGGGACCCTCGTTGCCTTCACCACCGTGCAGGCACGGCTCCAGATGCCGCTGTTATCGCTCATGCGCGTCACCCTCGACGTGCAGACCTCGCTCGCGCTCTTCCGGAGGATCTTCGAGTACCTTGATCTGCGCCCGGCGATCACCGACCGAGACGATGCCCGGACGCTGGAGCGCGTCGAGGGACGTGTCGAGTTCCGCGATGTCTGGTTCCGCTACCCCGAAGCGCGTCGACTGTCCGGCGACCGCGCCGGGGACCGCTTCGGCGACACCGGGGTGCGCATCGAGCACGAGGACGATACCGAGGACCGCTGGGCCCTCGCCGGCGTCTCCTTCACCGTGGAGCCGGGCCAGCTCGCGGCCATCGTCGGCCCATCGGGTTCAGGCAAGACCACGATGACCTATCTGGTGCCCCGCTTCTACGACGTGACCGAGGGCGCCGTCCTCATCGACGGCCAAGACGTCCGCGAGGTCACCCAGGCCTCACTGGGCGGCACGGTCGGCATGGTGACCCAGGAGCCCTACCTGTTCCACGGCACGATCCGCGACAACATCGCCTACGCCCGTCCCGGCGCCAGCGCGGATCAGATCGAGCGGGCGGCCCGCGATGCCAATATCCACGAGCGGATCATGTCCTTCCCGGAGGGCTACGAGACCATCACGGGTGAACGCGGCTATCGCCTCTCCGGTGGCGAGAAGCAACGCCTGGCGATCGCCCGGGTGCTGCTGATGGACCCCAAGATCCTCATCCTCGACGAGGCCACGTCCGCCCTGGACACCGAAACCGAGCGGCTCGTGCAGGAGGCCCTCGACCGTGCCACCCGCCAGCGCACCACCATCGCGATCGCACACCGGCTCTCCACGATCCAGAACGCCGATGTCATCTACGGGTTGCAGGACGGCCGGCTCGTCGAGCGGGGAACCCATGCAGAGCTGCTGGAATCCGAGGGTCTGTACGCTCGGCTGTATCGCGAGCAGTTCACCCATGTGCGACGCAGGGATCCCGACACCCGGCGGGCGGATGTGCCGCTATGAGCGGATCCAGAAACGCTGCTCGCCCTCGTGGTTGAGTCCCTCCTCGGGCGCACCGCCATTGGCGATGATCACCCGGCGGGACCACTCATTGGCCGGGTCAACCGTGAGCAGCGCATCGTCCACCCCGGCCGAACGGGCGATGACGAGCCCCTGAGCGAGCATGCGTGTCGCGTGTCCCCGATGCTGCCAGGGCTGCACGACGTGGTAACCGATATGCCCGCCGCCCTGGTCTTCGGTCAGCCGGTGGCGCACGACGAGGGTGCCGAGATAGTGCTCCCCGGACACGAACCAGAACAGCGTCGACGGGACTCCCCATCGCTGCCGCACGCCGACCCGGTCCGCCACGAAGCCGTCGAAGTCTGTGCTCGCCGCGGTCAGCCACGAGGTATCGGACCCGCGCGCCCGCATGTCGGCCTGCTCCCCGGTCAGGTACGAGATCCGGACGGCCGTGGTGGGCTCGACCAGTCGCGGTGTCTCGGATAGGGCGATCACGTCACGCGCCCGTTCTCGGCGGCGGCGAAGTGCGCAGCGAGCCGGCGGTGCCGATGCTTGAAGAGGGAGGTCACGATCATGCGCGGCACACGGGCCGGCACCGGAAGTCGGGGCTCGATCGTCAGCTCATCGGTGACGTGGGTCTTCGTCTCACCGATCCGGGCGAGGCGGCGACGGTGCTCCCATGTCCGCGCGGCCAGCATCGTCGAGCGCTCATGGAATCCGTGCGGCGGATCGAGTTCGACGATCATCAGGTCGTCGTAGTCGACCGGCACGATCCCTCCGAGGCGGAGCCAGGCCTTGCCCAGCGGCACCCCGACCGGCACGGTCGCCACCGTCGCGTCGCGGTAATCGCGAGGCATGCCCATCGACAGGATCGGAGCGAGCTCGTCGTTGATGCCCGCCGGCGACGTCACCCGCTCCCATACCCGCTCGATGGGGGCGTCCACCGTGACCGCGAGCCGCACGACGACATGTTGATCCATGAGCCGACGCTACCGCGCACGTGGCACTTGCGGGAGAACGACAAGTCGCGTTCGATTAAGACATGAAGCCTCGAAGTCCCCAGCCATCCCTCAGGAGTCGATGAGGGATGGACCTCGGTACCCTCGCCAATGTCGGCCTCGTCGCTCTCTTCATTCTCATCGGTGGTGTCTTCGCCGGCACCGAGATCGCCTTCGTCTCTCTGCGCGAGAGCCAGATCGACCAGCTCGACCGCCGCGGCGGACGGGGTGCCCGCGTAGCCGCCGTGGCGCGCGACCCCAACCGCTTCCTCGCGGCGGTGCAGATCGGCGTCACGGTCGCGGGATTCTTCTCCGCCGCCTACGGCGCCTCGACGATCGCACCGGATGTCGCCCCCTATCTGGAGGATCTCGGGCTCTCCACCGGGGTATCCGGCAGCGTCGCGCTCGTCGCCCTCACACTGCTCATCGCCTATCTCTCGCTGGTCTTCGGCGAGCTGGTCCCCAAACGGTTCGCCCTGCAGAAGTCGACAGGTCTCGCGCTGATCACCGGACCGCCGCTGGATCGCTTCGCGCGGCTCATGCGGCCGGTCATCTGGCTGCTCTCGATCTCCACGAATGCCGTCGTGCGACTGCTCGGCGGCGACCCGCGCGCCACGAACGAGGAGATGACCGAGGAGGAGTTGCGCGAACTGGTCATCACGCACGAAGGACTCCCCGATGACGAGCGCCGCATCCTGCACGATGTCTTCAGCGCCGCCGATCGCTCGGTCGCTGAGGTGATGCAGCCGCGTCCCGATGTCGTCTTCCTGTCGCGCGACTCCACCCTCGAGGAGACAGTTGCCACGATCGCCGAGCGACCGTACTCGCGCTACCCGGTCACCGGCGACAGCTTCGACGATGTCATCGGCTTCGTCCACGTCCGCGACCTCTTCGCCGCCCAGCAGCGCTCGGAGGCCGAGGAGGTGCTGATCGGCGATCTCGTGCGCGAGATCGTGGTCGTCCCTGCCACCAATCCGCTGCTTCCCACCCTGTCGATGATGCGCCAACAGCGCGTGCACATCGCGGTCGTCATCGACGAGTACGGCGGCACCGACGGGATCGTCACGCTGGAGGACCTCGTCGAGGAGCTGGTCGGCGAGATCGAGGACGAGCACGATGACGAGGATGCGGATGGGGATGCGGATGCGGAGGGCGATCGCACCGTGGACGGTGCCCTCAATATCGAGGACTTCGCGGACGAGACCGGGGTGAAGCTGCCCGACAGCGGTGACTATGAGACCGTCGCCGGGTATGTGCTCGTGCAGCTGGGACGTGTCGCCGAGGTGGGTGACACGGTCACGGCCGGCGAACATGTCATCGAGGTCGTCGAGGTCGACGGCCACCGCATCGCCCGCGTCCGTGTCACCCGCTGAGGGCCCAAGCGCTTCCGCTCAGCTTTTGCCGGGTTCTGGCCCCTGGCGGCATGCCAGAAGGGCCACAACCCGGCAAAAGTCGGACCCGGAGGGTCTCAGAGGGCGAGGCCGACGTACTTGGTCTCGAGGTACTCCTCGATGCCCTCGTCGCCGCCCTCACGGCCGAAGCCCGAGGCCTTCATCCCACCGAAGGGCGCGGCGGGATTCGACACGACGCCCTGGTTCACCCCGACCATGCCGGTCTCCAGCCGCTCGGCGACGAGCATCGCGCGCGACAGGTTCTCGGTGAACAGATAGGACACGAGGCCGTACTCGGTGTCATTGGCCATCGCGACGGCCTCGTCGTCGTCGGTGAACGTGAAGATCGGCGCCACCGGTCCGAAGATCTCCTCGGACCAGATCTTGGACTCGCGGGTCAGCTCCGCGAGCACGGTGGGCGGATAGAACCAGCCAGCACCGCCGGGAACCTCGCCACCGGTCAGTACCTGGGCGCCCTTGGCCTTGGCATCCTCGACCAGCTCGGAGACCTTGTCGCGCTGCTTCTCCTCCACGAGTGGCCCGACATCGATCGACTCGCCGGTGCCGTCGCCGACCGATAGCGAGGACATCCGCTCCGCGAGTCGGCGGCCGAACTCGTCGGCCACGGTCTCGTGGACCAGGAAGCGGTTGGCTGCCGTGCAGGCCTCGCCGATATTGCGCATCTTGGCGAGCATCGCGCCGTCGACCGCCTTGTCGAGATCGGCATCCTCGAAGACGAGGAAGGGGGCATTGCCGCCGAGTTCCATCGAGACCCGCAGGACGCCCTCCGCGCTCTGCTCGATGAGCGACCTGCCCACCTCGGTGGACCCGGTGAAGGTCAGCTTGCGCAGCCGCGGGTCGCGGATGATCGGCTCCATGACATCGCCGGTGTGCGAGGTCGTGACGACATTGAGCACGCCACCGGGGAGTCCGGCCTCCTCCAGCACCGAGGCCAACCAGAGCATCGTCAGGGGAGTGAGGCTCGCGGGCTTGACCACCATCGTGCACCCGGCCGCGATCGCCGGGCCGATTTTGCGGGTACCCATCGCGAGCGGGAAGTTCCAGGGCGTGATCATCAGACACGGCCCGACGGGCTGCTTCATCGTGAGTAATCGAGTGGCACCGTTCGGGGCGACCGAATAGCGGCCGGCGATGCGCACGGACTCCTCGGCGAACCACCGGAAGAACTCGGCGCCGTAGGCGATCTCGGCCTTGGACTCCTTCAACGGCTTGCCCATCTCCAGCGTCATCAACAGGGCGAGCTCATCAGTGCGCTCGGTGATGATCTCGAAGGCCTTGCGCAGGATCTCGCCGCGGTCGCGCGGTGGGGTGGCTGCCCAGTCGGCCTGAGCGGCCACGGCGGCGTCCATCGCAGCGCGGCCGTCGGCGACGGAGGCATCGGCGACGTGGGTGAGCACGTCCCCCGTGGCAGGGTTCTCGACCGCGAGCGTCGCGCCCTCCTCGGCATCTCGCCAGGAGCCGCCGATATAGAGCTGGGTGGGAGTCGTGGGCAGCGAAGCAGTCATATTCGCCACTGTAGGACCTCCTCGGGGGATTGCAGCGTGCCCCAGATGTATCAGTTCTACCTCGGCGAGTCCTGACCTCGATTCAGGCGGGGCGGTCGCGGCGGTTGCGGTAGATCTCTCGGACGCGGACGGTCACGAACCAGCACACCACCACGAGCACCGCGAGGATCACGAGGCGCTGGAACCAATCGGCATAGGGTTCGATGCGATGCCACTGCTCGCCGAGCGAGTACCCGGCGATCACGAAGATCGAGTTCCAGATCAGGCTGCCGACGGTCGTCAGGACGAGGAACAGCCAGAAGCGCATCCGCTCCACCCCGGCCGGCAAGGAGATGAGGCTGCGGAAGATCGGCACCATGCGACCGAAGAACACCGCCTTGGTGCCGTGCTTGGCGAACCAGCGCTCGGTCATCTCCAAGTCGCTGAGCTTGAGCAAAGGAGTGTGCACGAAGACCCACGCCGTGCGCTCCCGCCCGAACATCCGCCCCAGCCAGTAGAGCAGACACGCGCCGATCACCGATCCCGCCGTCGTCGCGAACAGCGCTCCCCCCAGGGAGAACGTGCCCATACTGGCGGCGAAGCCCGCCATCGGGAGTACGATCTCGCTCGGGATCGGCGGGAAGAGGTTGTCCAGACCGACCGCGATCGCGGCCCCGAGGAGACCGAGACGATCCATCAGATCGACCATGAAACCGGCGAGACCGTCCACATCCTCCACACCTGGAGTAGTCGAGGAGGCTGCCAGCACAGTGCTCAGATTCACTCGCCGAGCATAGACAGCACGACTGAGAAAGCCGTGAGACATCAGTCCTCGGCGAGCGCGTCGGCGTAGCGCGCGACTGCCGGCCCGTATTCGGGCAAGGTCGGCGCGAGAGCATGCAGAGCCACCTGCAGAGCCTCGCCTTCGTGCCCTTGATCGTGCAGCGCCAGCGCGAGGAACGCCTCTCGCGCCCGGCCGACCACCGGCGACGGCGCGAGATCGGTCAGCACCCCGACCGCCTCGTCAGCCCGACCGAGCACGCGAAGCGAGCTGGCCAGCTGAATCCACGCACGCTGCTCCCGCTCGGCATCGAGGCCGCCCGTGAGCGCCTGACGGTACAGGGGCACGGCATCGAAGGGACGGTCGAGGAAGTCGTGGACGGAGGCGAGCTCGTAGAGGGCGACCGGGTCGCCCTCGGGCCGGCGGGCCACCAGCATCTCCATCATGGTGAGCATGGCCCCCGGGTCGTCCCTCTCGGCCATCGCCCAGAACTCCGTGACCTCGCGCTCCCATCTGTCCGGACCCATGAACACATCGTGGCGCAGCACCCGGTGTCCCGCCACTGAAGGAGACCCTCCGGGTGGGCCCTGAACCACCCCTGAGATGTCCCGTAATCCTCTGTGATCGCGTCCTCATCCCGTCGAAGGTGGGAGTCATGCGTGCCTCCATGAAATTCCTCCTCACCGTCCTCGGCACGGGCATGATCGTGGTCACGGTCTTCACGGCCTGGCTCATCATCGCCTTCGTCCGAGCTCCACTCGACACGGTGGGCGAGGTCGACTTCGACCGTCCCCTGGCCATCCCGCCGCTGGCCGAATCCAGTGTCGAAGGGGGTGTCCGCACCTTCGATCTGCGCCTGCAGAGCGGCACGAGCGATCTCGGGTCCGAGGAGCCGACGAGCACGTGGGGCGTCAACGGCGATCTGCTCGGCCCCACCCTGCGCGCCGAACGAGGCGAGACCGTCGCCATGCGGGTCCGCAACGACCTCCCCGAGATCTCCACACTCCACTGGCACGGCATGCACCTGCCCGCGGAGATGGACGGCGGGCCTCATCAGGTCATCGAGCCCGGAGATCTGTGGTCACCGACATGGACGATCGACCAGCCGGCAGCGACGCTCTGGTATCACCCTCACCTGCACGGGGCGACAGCCGATCACGTCTACCGAGGACTCGCCGGCATGTTCATCGTCGATGATCCGGTGGAGGCCGAGCTCGATCTCCCGCGCGACTACGGCGTCGACGATCTTCCGCTCATCGTGCAGGACAAGAACCTCGACGAGGACGGCCGCCTCGACATGGGCGAGTCCTTCTTCGGGTCCGCCGGCATCATCGGTGAGACGGTATTCGTCAACGGCACGCGCGGGGCTTACGCCGATGTGACCACGGAGGCGGTACGTCTGCGGCTGCTCAATGGCTCGAATGCCCGGCCGTTCTCGTTCACCTTCGCCGATGGACGGGACTTCGACCTCATCGGCACGGATGGCGGACTGCTGGAGGCACCGGCCGCGATGGACGCGCTCCAGCTCTCACCGGGGGAACGTGCCGAGATCATCGTGCGTTTCGAGCCGGGCGAGCGCATCGTGCTGCGCAGCGAGCCCAGCGACACCGGCAATACCTTCGCCGGAGGCCAGGACCGCCTCGACATCATGGAGTTCCGTGCCGCCGACCGGCTCGACCCCTCGCCGGCTGTCCCCGACCAGCTCGTGGAGGTACCGCGTCTCGACCCGGAGGACGCCTCCGAGGAACGGTCCTTCCGCCTCGCCGGCTCCACCATCAACGGTCGCGAGATGGACATGCAGCGGGTGGACGAGGTCGTGGAGGCAGGGGCGGCCGAGATCTGGACCGTGACCAATGACGACGGCGGATCGCACAATTTCCATGTACACGATGTGCAGTTCCAGGTGCTCGATATCGACGGCCGCGAGCCCCCGCCCCACCTGCGCGGGTGGAAGGACACGGTGTGGCTGCGCCCGAGCGAGCCGGTCCGGCTGATCATGCGCTTCGGTCACCACACGAGCACCGAGTGGCCTTACATGTTCCACTGTCACACCCTGCGTCACGAGGACGACGGCATGATGGGACAGTTCATGGTGGTCGAGCCCGGTCAGTCACCGACCGGCATCCCCCATGCCGGGGAGCACGCGCACGACCATTGAGACTCAGACGAGGGTGGCGATCTCCTCCAGATCGGCAAAATCGCACCAGCGGCACTCGACACCCAGGTGGTCGGCACTGAGGGTGTCGAACAGGGCGCCGCCCCGCTCGCACCAGGGACAGCGCGCGGCCTCGCCCGCCGTCTCGAGAACCTCGATCGTCAGCATCGCGTTCGTCATGATGACCTCCTGCTCTCAGGGTAGGAGCGTCCACTGACAGAACCACGAGCATCGGCCACGTGTCGAGTTTCCGATGAGAACGCCGCGCCGATACCGCGGCTCGAGCGGTGACGTACGCACGTCTCAACGCCCTGGAAAGGTGCGCAGCCCACCGCCCTGGCGGGTGAGGGGTGCGTACGTCACCGCCAGGGGCGCGGGTCGTCACGTCTTCAGTCGGCGGCGGGAGGATCCAGCTCGGTGCAGATGCAGGCCTCATTGCCGTCGGCATCCGCAAGCACCCACCAGCTCGGGGCGAAACGGTCGGTTGCCAGCGTGCCACCGGCCTCGACCACCTCGGCGACGCGCTGCTCGGCGACATCGACGGGCACCAGCACGTCCAGGTGGATCCGGTTGCGCTGCGTCCGCGCCTCATCGGTCGACTGGAACCACACCGCCGGAGCGATGCCATCGGGATCGACGAGATCACCGTCGGAATCCTCATAGGCCAGCGCCGCTCTCCAGAACGGCCGGATCGCCTCGGCGTCGAGCGTGTCGATGGCGATGGTCAGCCGCCGTGGTGACGTCGGCTCCCCCTCGATCCCTAGGTCGTCGGCGATAGCGGAGATCTCCGCCGCCAGCGCGATGTCTCGCTCGGTGAGCGCACCCACGTCATGGGACATGAGCGCGACGTGCACCCGCGCGTAGCGCAGGTCGACATCGGGATGATGCTGTGCGCGCTCGGCCGCCGCCGCGACCTGGGTGATGAAGCCCAGCCCGGTCATGAAGTCACCGGTGGTGAAACCGGCCCGCAGCACACCCTCCACGACACGCCAGTGCCGCGAGTCGACACGGTCCATCACCTCGGCCAGGGACAACGAGGAAGCACTCATGGATCGAGGGTCACACGGATTGCCGTGTGCTGCCCGGTACCGTCAGAGAGGGAGGATCCGCTGATAGAGGACGTGATCCTGCCATCGTCCCGCGATCCGCAGGTATTCCGGCGCCAGCCCGAAGCGCACGAACCCATTGCGCTCCAGCACCCGCTGTGAGCGGATGTTCTCCCGGAGCGTGCCCGCCTGCAACCGGTGGAGACCGAGGGAATCGCGGGCGAAGCGGACGACCTGACGCACCGCCGCGGTCATCAACCCGCGACTCTGGAAGCGCGCATCCATCCAGTAGCCGATGTGCCCGTTCTGGAACGCCCCCCGCACGATGTCGTTGACGCTGACCGTCCCCACGACGTGGTCATCCTGGGAGAGCACCAGCGGCACCTGCGTGCCCTGCGCCATGCCCGCAAGCATGCGCTCGATCCGATCGAGCTGTCCATCGGAGGTGTAGTACTCCGGTGAGCGCTGCGGCTCCCACGGCGCCAGATGATCGCGATTGCGCAGCAGCGCCGCGGCGAGCGACGAGACGTCGTCCGGCTCGAGGACGCGCAAGACGACACCGTCCTGGAGAGCGACCGGGAACGTCATGGGCCGAGTGTAGATCCGCCCGAGACCGACGACACCCTAGTCGTGACGCTGATGTCGCACGACACCATCGCGGCCGCCGAGACGCGAGACCTCGTCGTGCAGACGCGCCATCGTACGGTCCAGGTGGTCCGCCACGACCGCGGCCTGATGCAGTTCATCGCGCAGTCGCTCAGGTATCTCGCCCTGGTACTTGTAGTAGATCTTGTGCTCCAGGCTCGCCCAGAAGTCCATCGCGATCGTGCGGATCTGCACCTCCACGTAGACCTGCTCGGTGCGATCGGAGAGGTAGACCGGGGTCTGCACGATCAGATGCAGGCTCTGGTAACCGTTGTCCTTCGGCTCGACGATGTAATCCTTGACCTCGACCACGGTCACATCGGGCTGACTCGTCAACATGTCGGCGATCCAGTAGGCATCGGCCACGAAGGCGCAGGTGATCCGCACCCCGGCGATATCGCGGATGTGCTCCCCCACCTGCTCCAGATCGCGCGGGCTGCCCGTGCGCTCGATCTTGTCGAGCAGGCTGTCCATCGACTTCAGCCGCGTGCGCACGTGCTCGATCGGGCTGTACTCGTGAGTGTGCTCGAACTCCTCGCGCAAGATGTTGATCTTGGTCTCGAGCTGGTCGATCGCGAACTGGTACTTGAGCTGGAAGGCCACCAGCCGGTTCTGCAGCTCCTTGAGGGCCAGTCGCGAGTCACCGGCGACGCGATCGGGAATCGCGCGAAGATCCGGCAACGTCTCGGAGAGACGCTCGAACTCTGATTCGCTCACGGTGTCCTTCTGGAGTCGTCCGACGACGCGACGGTGTCATCCCGAGCCTAACGAGCACGGGCAACGTCCGCTCGTACTGCTGAACGCGTCCAGAATGCCTATCGTCGTCATATGAGCGAGCGAACGATCGGCGCCCACGAATGCCGCCATCGGCGTACCCTTCTTTTCCTTCAGGCGGTGGCGGCATGAGCGAGCACTCCCCGAGCCCTTCTTCCGTCGCCGATCCCGGCATGTCCCGTCCGCTGCTCGCCGTGGTGCTGGTGGCCTCGATCCTGCAGGCGGCGGCTCCCGTCATCCCCTACACGGGTGGCGGAGCGCAGCCGAACGAGTCGACGACCGACCTGCTGATCACCCCGGCGGGATACACCTTCTCACTGTGGGGGCTGATCTACGCGCTGTCGATCGTGACCGCCGCCGCCATGCTGTGGAAGGGGTCGACGGGCACGCGACAGCCGATGCGGTTGAGCATCGATCTATCGGTGGCCTTCGTGGGCGCGGCCGTGTGGATCGGGGTCTCGGCGGCCGAGTGGCCATGGGTCACGTCGGTCGTGTTGACGATCATGGCGGTGGCGCTGCTCGACGCGGCGCGGATCGCGGCGGCCGGGTCCGGCGCACCCCGCTGGCTCGTCGTGCTCGTCCGCTCGACGGTCGGCATATACGCCGCGTGGGCCACCGCAGCGGTATTCCAGAACTGGGCCTCGGATATCGGTGCGAGCTTCGGCGATCCGGCCGAGCCGTGGTGGCAGCTGGCGGTGCTCATCGCCTCCGTACTGATCGGGACGGCCGTGACCGCGCTCTACGGCGCGCAGTTGCCCCTCTATCCGGTCACGCTGGTGTGGGCCTTCGTGGGCATCATCGTCCACGCCTGGGGTGAGACCGCCGCCGTCGTCGGCACCTGCATCGCCGGGATCGTCGTCGTCCTGATCGCCCTCGGCTGGTCTTTCGCGCATCATCGCCACCATGCGGGCCCGGGTCACTCCAAGAGCGTCTCGCCGATATAGCCGTCCGGTCCGCACCCGGGAGGTATCGCGAAGACACTCGAGCCGATGGGCACCGTCCACTTGTTCAGCAGATCGAGTTCATCGAGACGTCGCTGCACTGGTACGAACTGGCGATCGACATCGGCTTGGAAGGAGCCGAAGATCAGTCCCGAATCCGAGACCTCCTCCCCCGAAGGCGCGAGATCGTAGTTGTACGCACGTCGCAGGATCTGTTCATCGGGATCCTCCGAATGCGCCCGCCGGATATGCGAGAACTCGGCGATCACCGGGAACCCCAGCGAGTTCGTCGCCTCGAAGTCCGGCTCGTCATGCTCCTGCGTCCCCGTCAGCGGAGCACCATTCGAGAGCCGCCGACCCACCGACTGCTCGCGCCCATCGCGATCAAGACGGTCCCACTCATCCAGGTCCATATGGATGCGACGCATCACGAAACTCGTTCCGCCGGCGAGCCACCCCTCCTGAATCCACACCAGGCGGTCGAACTCCTCCGCGGCGAGATTCGCCGTACCATCGACCTGGCCGAAGAGATTGCGCATCGTCGTGCCGGGGCGCTCCGACCCGCGCGCCCGGCGGAAGCCGGTTTGCGACCACCGCACCGTCGCAAAGCTGCGACTGTCCTTCAGCACCATGCGCACCGCGTGCGCCACGGTGAGCGGGTCCTCGGCAGCCACCTGGATCAGCAGATCGCCATCGCTCCACCGTTCCTCCAGCCGATCGATGCCGAAGGCGGGCAGGGGGCGCAGCCAGGACGGGCGCGCGGCCGTCCCGGCAGCACGCTCCACGAATCGTGGACCGAAGCCGAAAGTGACCGAGAGCCGCGCCGGCACGGTCGCCAGCTCCGGTTCGGAATCCGCGAGAGCGGCCCGGCCATCGGTCAGGCGCCGGGCGTCATCGGTCAGGATCTGCATCAACCGTCGCAAGGCCTCACCATCGACCCCATCGCGAAGATCGAGACCGAGGAAGGTCGCGTGCGCGGGCGGCGCCGTCGTCACCCCCGCCTGATGCGTGCCGTGGAAAGACACGGTCTCATCTCCGTGCAACGGCGGGGCGGGGCTGGAACTCGAGCGCCAGACCGCGTCCACGCCGACCGCCGCCACTGCGCCGACACCGGCGGCCGCTCCTCCCATGAGGAGACGACGCCGGCTCAGCTGCGGGCGACGCTCATCGTCGCCGGTGGTCACGACATGTCACCCATGTCGTGATCCGTCTCTCCCTCCTCATAGTTCTCATTCGCTCCGGCGTAGTCCTTCGCCGGGGCCTCGACGTCGAGCGTGGAACCATCGGAGAGCTCGAGGGTGAAGGTGACCTCGTCCCCCGCGGCTATCGGGCCGGTCAGATCCATCAACATGATGTGGTTGCCCCCGGGCTCGAGGGTCATGCTCTCGCCAGCAGGAATGACGAAGCCACCCTCGATCTCCCGCATCGTCATCTCGCCGCTGCCATCGTCGACCGTCTCGTGGAGTTCGATCATGGGCGAAGCGGGGCTGGTGACGGCGACGACCGTCACATCATCGTCGCCGTCATTGGCCAGTTCACCGAAGGCCGCGGTCATGCCGTCATCGGCGGACTTGACCCAGGGGTCGGACATCGACAGGGAGGAGCTGGCCTCGCTGTCGGCAGCCTCCTCACCGCCGCAACCGGCAAGGAGGAGCGTGGTCGCGGCCGCGATGGCCGCGATGGTGGTGGTCGTACGCATGATGGTGCCTTTCAGATCTATGGTCGGCGGCGACCACTGATCGCGAACCAGACCGCCAGTGCCACAGCGGCACCAGCGATCGCGATCACGATGGCGCGGCCGGGAAGGCCGCCCGGGTCGCCGGAGTCAGCATCGTCTGCTGACGCCGCCGCCGTTCCTTCTGCCTCGGGCACCGGATCGCCGGGCGCTCCGATCGCGAACGGGATGCGTCCACTGATCGGGTGCCCGTCGGCCGAGACCACACGCCAGCGGATCTCATAGGACCCGTCCGGCAGGTCCGGGGCGAGATCCGCGCGCACGAATCGACCGTCCAGGGCGACCTCGCCGGCCACACGATTCTCCCCGTCGCTGTCGATCACGAGCATCGTGGACCCGATCTCGATAAGTTCCTCATTGAACTCGAGTTCGACCTGCGCAGGAGCGGTGTCGAGCACCTCGTCCTCGGCAGGGGTCGAGCCGATGAGTTGGGCGTGAGCCACGGCGGGGCCAACCGTCCAGGTGAGCATCAGCGTCATGGCGAGGGCCACGACGCCGGTGATGCGGATGGTGCGGGGCATGGGTGTCCTTTCGAAGGAAGGGCGGGGTGTCAGCGGGCCCGAGAAGGGTGGACCGCGTACCGAGAGCGTGGACCGGTGGGGCCCCTGGGATACGTCATCCTCCGGACTCGCCGGGCTGAGCCGGGACATAGGTGCGACCGCGAGAGCCTCCCCCGGCCGGGGATACCACCAGGACCACAGCAGCGCCGCGATCCGACGCGCCGCACCCTCGCCATGAGCGATGATGATCGTCGTGCATGCCCAAGCTGTCGTATGCGACAGGACCATGGCGATCGTGAACTCGTGATGGTGCGCGCCTGCCGCGAAGAGGCCATGGAAACCGAGTTGACTCAGTGCGACGGCACACCCGAGTCGGGTGACGGAGGTGCCGGCGAGCGCGAGGGCCGCGGCCATGCTGAGCCCACCAGCGACGAGTACATCTGCTGTTGGCGGGACCGCACCACCACCGAGGAGGTGCGCCATCAGCGCGGTCACCGTCGCGAGCCCGGCCGCGGCCCCCGATCGCAGGCACTGTCTCAACATGGTCAGGCTCGCCGCAGCCGGTCGGATCCGATGCGCAGGGCCGTCGCCCCGATGACCGCGGAAAGCAGGACGGCCACCGCGACCGCGGTGGATCCGGCTCCCGATGGTCCGGTATCGGCGCCGACGATCTCGTCGAGGGTCGCCGCCGTACCGACCACCCGCGGGGCCGGCTCCTCGGCATCATCGGCGGGATCGTCCCAGGTATAGGTGCCGCCGCCCTCACAGAACTGGTCGGTCGGGAAGAGCAGTGTCTCACCCACTCGCCCGGTCAGCCGCATCACGGCCGTGAAGGTCCCTGGATCGCCATCGGCGATCGCCGGACCCGTCCAGCGGATGGACGACTCGGTCACCTCGCCGATCCATCCGTCCGGCTGCGTGAGATCGCCGACCACGTCGGTGCCCTCGGGAGTGCTGACGACGATCTCATCGGTTGGCGCACCGTCACAGCCGTGATCGAAGGAGAAGGTGACGCGCACTGCACCGTCCTCGACCGGTTCGACGGCGTCGATGAGCACGTGGGCCGATGCCGGCGCGCCGAGCAGGACGAGGAGCGCCATCACCGCGAATGCCGTGACCCAGCGCAGCTTCATGGGATCTCCACCTCCCCGCTCACGACGGGGGCCTCGAACTCGCTGATGCGGACGGAGAGCCGCAGTGTCCAGGTTCCCGGCAGAGCGAAATCGGCCGTTGCCTCATAGTGCCCGTCCTCGCCGGCCGCGAGTGGTCGGGTGAACGGCCCGAGACCGGCTTCGTCGAGGGCGATGGTCAATTCGGGGTCCTCGACCGGGGCGACGGGGCGACCATCCGCATCGGTCAGATCCACCTCGATGGAGTTCACGCCACGATCACCGGGTGTCACCCGCACATCGGCCGTGATGTCCCCCAGATCGAGGGTGAGCTGAGTGGGTGCGGCCGGTGGGGTCGTCTCCTGTTCGCGCGGTGTGGTGGAGACGAGCACCCCGGTGACCATGACGACCAGTGCGAGGATCGATGCCTCGATCGCCACGGTCCGGCGCAGGGTCGTCCGGGCATCGGCAGAACGCTCCACGAGCGGCACGAGACGCCTCCGGTTCCAGGCCGCCACCGCAAGGACCAAGAGGGTCAGCGCCGACTTGATGGTGACGAGCTGGCCGTAGGTCGTCGTCCACAAGCCCTCGAGGGATCCCGAGGTGCGCCAGTACAGGGCGACGGCCGCGACGAGCAGCAGCGCCACCGACCAGGCCGCCAGGACCGAGAAGCGAGAGATGACGACCGCCGCATCGCGGGATCGAGGACGCTGCGCCAGCAGGACCAGCAGTCCGACCAGACCACCGAGCCAGACGGCCGCCGCGGCCACGTGCACCAGGTCCGCGCCCAGAACCATCCAGGAAGGTCCGAAACTGCGGGTGTGGCCGACGACGACGAGTGAGCCGAGTGCCAGCCCCGCGCCCACGCCGGAGAGCGCCGGGTCGGGGCGCCTGGCTCCCACTAGACCGACGATCACGGCGAAGGCCAAGATTCCCGTCGCCGCGGCTGCGGGGCTGGTCAATGTGAACGCTCGGGGCAATGCGCCAAGACTTTCGCCGGACTCCCACAATGTGGTCAGTGGGATGAGCAATAGAGCTCCGAATACGCCCATCGCGGCCGCGATATCGGTGGCTCGCAGTAGACGGTCACGAGCCTGACCGTCGCGCCGGGTGACCGGGGTGGCGGCGATCGTCAGGAAGACGATGAGCCCAGCGAACGTGAGCACGCCCGCGTATCGGATCGCCTCGGCGACGATCTTGGCGACCTCGACCTCGCGCTCGGCCTGCACGGTCGGCACACTCACGACGGTCTCGCTCGGCTCGCCGACCGAGAAGGTGATGCCACCGGTGACCGGATGTGTGTCCGTGGAGATCACTCGCCAGCTGAGCACATAGGTGCCGTCGGCGAGTTCACCGGTCGGTGTCACCGTCACCTCGGCATCGCGAACGCTGAACTCCGCAGCGACCTGCCGTCCCTCCGCATCGAGCAGCTGGTTGCCGGCCGAGGCCAGCGACACCGGCTCGTTGAAGGTGACCGTGACCGTCTCGGGGGAAGTCGGCACCACCTGCCCGTCAGCAGGGTCGGTGCCGATCAGATTGGCGTGGGCTTGCGCCGGACTGGGGATCGATACGAAGAGCACCACGACCAGCCCGGCGAGCAGAACTCGCCGGGCCAGCGCGAGGGTCACGAGGATCGCCGGGTGCGAGCGAGAGCTGTGCCGCCAGCGGCGAGTCCGAGTGCTCCGAGCGCGATGCCGATCCAGCCGACGGCGTTCGATCCTCCAGCATCGGCGTCATCGGCTGAAGCCGAAGCCTCTCCGTCGCTATGACCGTGGCCGTCGCCCTCCGACGCGGTCAGTGTCACGTACGGAGCGGGAGTATCAGGCTCAGGCTCGCCCTCCTCGTACGTCTGGATCCAGGCCGTCTCGCCGTCCTCACAGGTCTGGATCGTTGGGAAGACGAGCTTGTCGTCCTCGTCGCCGGTGAGCTGCAGCGAGAGCTCGAAGGTCTCGCGCAGACCATCTGCGAGCGGGGCGTCGGCGGTGTAGACGATCTGGTCGACCCGCTCGGTGTACTCACCGCCATGGCCGTCGTCGACAGGCTCATCGAGGGTCTCCATGACCTTCTCGACCTGCCAGGTCGGGTTGATCGTCGGCGTGACATTGATGCTCTCGTCGGGGATGTCGATGGCTATCTGAGTAGTCGGCGACTCTCCGCACCCGTGCCCGAAGGCGAAGGTGAGCACGGAATACGCACCTGCAGCGGTCGTCGACGGGGAGACGGTGACGTGCGCGGAGGCACTGCTGGCCCCGAAGGCGACGAGAGCCGCGGTGGTGCCGCCCACGAGGGCAGCGCGATAGAGATGACGATGCATGTTCAAGATGTCCTTGCGTGACTGAGGCCCGCCCAGGGGCGGGAGGGATCGGCCGAAGCCGCTGATGTGGGTGACTCAGTCGACGTAGGGGGGACCGCGCGGCGCCACGACTGCGAGGCGCGGGCCGAGCGGAAGCACGAGTCCGGTGGTGTCGAAGCGGGTGACCCGGATCTCCGGGCGAGGCGCGACGGCCGTGAGCGCCGCGATGCTGCGCGTGGCCCACTGCCACAAACGCCACCACAACCGGTCGGCGTAGGCGAGGAATGCCGCGCTCCCTAGCGTGGCGATCAGGTGGGCGAGGACCATCGTGAGAGAGAGGTGCGCGTGCCCTGTGAGGTAGGAGCTCAGTCCGTGCACACCGACCTGCGCCACCCCCACTCCGAGGGTCAGTATCCCGAAGGACCAGCGCCGTCCCGACATCGCGAAGGCGACGGCTCCCACGAGCCCCGCAGCCGGAGCCAGAGCCACCACCGAGGGGACGACTCCGTGACCGATCATGTGGGCGACCATCGCCACAGCGGTGACCGCCGCGCCAACCCCCATAGCACGCGCCAGCCGCGCAACGAAGGAGGTCGGGTCGATCACGTCCTCATCGTACGTTTCGCCTCTCGCGAGCCGGTCCACCGGGTGATCGGACCTCACTATGGTCGATGCTGGTCGTCTCCTCGCGGGGGCACGAGGCCGACCGTGTACCGCGCCGATTGGTAGCGGTCAGGCGCGCGCGACCGCTCGTCCCGCCGCCCGGCCCGAGAAGATGCAGCCACCGAGGAAGGTTCCCTCCAGGGCGTTGTAGCCGTGCACGCCGCCACCGCCGAAGCCGGCGATCTCGCCGGCCGCGTAGAGGCCGGGTATCGGTTCGCCGTCGGGACCGATGACCTGGGAGCTCAGGTCCGTCTGGAGCCCGCCGAGGGTCTTGCGGGTGAGGATGTTGAGGCGCACCGCGATGAGAGGACCGTGTTCGGGGTCGGCGAAGCGGTGGGGCTTGGCCACGCGCACGAGCTTGTCCGTCCGCGAACGGCGGGCATTGGCGATCGCCATGAGCTGCAGATCCTTGCCGAAGTCGTTGGCGAGCTCGGCATCGCGGGCGAGTACCTGGCGCTCGACGAGGTCGGGATCGAGCATCGGGCCGCGCGGCTCGTCGTCGGCGGCGACGATGCCGTTCATCTTCTGGACCAGCTCGCGGACGGTGTCGGCGACGACGAAGTCGATGCCGTGCTGTTTGAAGGCCTCGACGGGTCCCGGCGCGCCCTTGGCGAGACGGCTCTTGAGGAGGAACCGCAGATCCTTGCCGGTGATATCGGGGTTCTGCTCGGAGCCCGACAGGGCGAACTCCTTCTCGATCACCGACTGCGTGAGCACGAACCAGGAGTAGTCGTACCCGCTGGAGAGGATCTCGCGCAGTGTCCCGAGGCTGTCGAAGCCCGGGAAGTTCGGCGCAGGGAGACGGCGACCGGTCGCATCGAGCCACAGCGAGCTGGGGCCGGGGATGATCCGGATGGCGTGATCGGCCCACACGGGATTCCAGTTGTGGACGCCCTCGGTGTAGTGCCACATGCGGTCGCGGTTGACGATGCGTCCTCCGGCTTCCGCGGTGATCGAGAGCATGCGGCCGTCGACGTGGGCGGGGACACCGGAGATCATGTGCCGGGGCGCGGGCCCGAGGCGGTCCGTGGGCCAGTTGTCGCGGATGAGGTCGTGGTTGTGGCCGATGCCGCCGGAGGTGACGATCACCGCCGGAGCACGCAGCTCGAAGTCGTCCACCTCGTCCCGGTTGGAGGCCACACCACGCTCGGCGTCATCGGGCGCGAGCACCGCGCCCCGGACTCCGACGACCGCACCGTCCTCGACGATCAGCTCGTCGACCCGATGCCGGAAGCCGAACTCCACCATGCCGGTGCCCTCGGCGGCCTGGACCGGCTCGGCGAAGACCCGTACCACTTCCGGTCCGGTCCCCCACGTCAGATGGAAGCGCGGGACGGAGTTGCCGTGGCCGAGGGCATCGCCGCGGCCACGCTCGGCCCAGCCGACGATGGGCAGGACCTTCAAGCCCAGCTCACGCAGGTAGTCGCGCTTCTCATAGGTCGCGAAGCGGACATAGGCCTCGGCCCATCGCCGTGCCCAGACATCCTCGTCGTCGAGCCGGTCGAATCCGGCCGAGCCCTGCCAGTCCTGCCAGGCGAGGTCGAAGGAGTCCTTGATGCCCATCCGGCGCTGTTCGGGCGAATCGACGAAGAACAGGCCGCCGAGGGACCACCAGGCCTGGCCGCCGAGGTTGGCGCGGTTCTCCTGGTCGAGCACGAGTACGCGTTTACCGGCGCGGGCCAGCTCGTAGGTGGCGACGAGACCGGCGAGTCCGGCGCCGACGACGATGGCGTGCGGCTGACGTGGGGGTTGCTGCATGTCACTCCTGGAGGACGGACCACATGAGGGTGGCGAGTTGATCGACGGCGGCCTCGATATCGGCCGGGCTGTGCGAGACGGGGACCGCGAGCGCGAGTCCGTCGACGACGCTGATGACGACCCGGAGCAGGGCACGCGGGTCGGACACGGGAGACGAGGCGAACAGGACCGCGGCACCGGACATGAGGATCCGGTGATACTCCTCGGTGGCGGGCTCCATCACGCTGCGCAGATCGGCATCGGTACGGGCGGCGAGCATGAGCTCGTGCCAGGTGCGGTTCTCGGGCGAGGATCCGAGGCGGACGAGCTCGTCGAGCACCCGGCACAAGGTCTCCCGCGAGTCGACCGGCCCGATGTCCGCGGCGGCGAACGCGGCCCCCTGGCGCCGTGCGACCTCGGTCGCTGCGGCGGCGAGCAGGGCACGACGATTCGGGAAGTGCCGGAAGAGGGCGCCCTGGCTGAGACCCGCGCGCTCGCAGATCGCCTGGGTGGTGGTGGCGGCATAGCCGCGCTCGTTCAACAGGGCGATGGTCGCGTCGAGCAGCTGCGCGATGGTGCGCTCTCGTCGTTCGGTCTGGGTCGCCACGGGGTGAGCATGTCACGATCGCGCTCAAAAAGAAAGCGGTTGCTCTCTATTTTTCTGGCGTCTCGACCAGAGCGTGCCGAGGATCATGACCGCGAGGAAGACGGCGATCCCGAGTCCGTACGGCACGAAGGCGGGCCAGATGAGCACGAGGATCGTGGTGGCCACCATCGCGAGACCGAGGACGGTCAGGATGTCGGGCTTCCCCCTGGCAGCCATGTCAGACCTCTACCTCGAAGCCGAGTTCGAGATCGCGGACCACGATCGTGACGTGGTCGGCCGGGATGCCGTGCACCTCCAGCCGTCGGACGATCTCGGCATAGAGCCGTCGCTTGGCGTCGGCGGACCGGCCGGCGAAGCAGTCGATGGTCACCATCGTGGCCCGGTCGGCGTGGGAGAGGTCGGGCGGCGTCGCGAACCGGTGCGGCTCGTGGACGATCAGCCGGATGTGCTTGTCCTTCTCGGGGATGCGGAAGGCGACGACCAGGGCCTCATGGACGGCGTCGATGATCGCGATCTCCTCGGCGGTCTCATAGGACCGCCGCACTTCGATGACAGTGCTGGGCACGGGACCTCCTGGGCAGCGTCCCATCGACCCTAGTCCGATTCGTCCCCGGCCGTACGCAGGATGTGCATCCGCGATTGCCATGACGACCACAGATGCACATCCTCCGTGAGCGGAGACCCGGCTGACGCACCGACGCCGGCCGTGGCGGTGACGTACGCACGTATCGCGCGTGCCGAGAGGTGCGTACCCCACCGCCCATCGGGACGAGGGGTGCCTATCTCACCGCCCGAGACCGGACCCGCCCCGATGCATCGAAAGACTCGCGCTTCCCTGATCGCCCTAGCGCAGGATGCCCTCGTGCAGGGCGCGGAGCACGGCCCGGGTGCGGTCACGGGCGCCGAGCTTGAGCAGGATCGTGGAGACGTGGTTCTTCACCGTCCCCTCGGCGAGGAACACCACCTCCGCGATCTCACGGTTGCTGTATCCCGCCGCGACGAGCCGCAGCACCTCGACCTCGCGCTCCGTCAACTCCTGGACCGCCGGAGCATCGGCACCGACGGGCGGCGGACCGGACCGGATCGCGCGCACGAGACGGTCGGTGATCGTGGGCGCGATGAGCGTGCCGCCCTCCGCGAGCGTCGCGACGGCGCGCGCGAGCTGCTCGACCGTGACGTCCTTGAGCAGATAGCCCCGCGCACCCGCGCGCAGCGCCTCGAGAACGAGTTCATCGTCGTCGAAGGTCGTCAGCACCAGCACCGGAACATCACTGTCGCGCTCACGCAACCGGTTCAGCGTCCAGATACCGTCGTACTGCGGCATCCTCAGATCGAGCAGGACGACATCGGGAGCGCTCCCCTCGATCGCCACCAGTGCCGACTCGCCGTCATCCGCCTCGCCCACCACCTCGATGCCCGCGAGGTCCAGCAGGGTGCGGATGCCCTGCCGCACGAGGGTCTGGTCGTCGACGACCACCACGCGGGTCATCGAACCGGCACCCGAGCCTCGACGCGGAATCCCTGTTCGCCGTCGAATTCGACGGCGCCGCCGAGTGCCGCGAATCGTTCCGTGAGCCCGTTCAACCCGTTGCCGAGCCGGACCCCCGAGGCACCGACGCCGTCGTCCGCCGCACGGAGCATCACCATCAGCCCGTCCCGGCGGACATCGACCATCAGGTTCTCCGCGCGCGCGTGCCGCAGGGTGTTGGTGACGATCTCCTGCATCGCTCGCACGATCGCCTCGGTCTGCTGCTCGTCCAGCACGATGTCACCCTCAACCTCGACATCGACGTCGAGACCCGGCGCATCCTTGCCCACCTGCTTGAGCGCCCGCGCGAGATCGGTCGGACGGTCGCGCAACTCACCGACCGTCGACCGCACATCCGCGAGCAGGTCCCGCGCGACCCGATCGGCACGCTCGACATGCTCCCTGGACTCGGTTCCTTCCCGATGCCGGGCCGCCTCCAGCTCCAGCGTGAGAACGGTCAGCTGATGACCGATGAGATCATGCAGGTCGCGCGAGATCCGCAGTCGCTCGGCAGACCTCGACGTCTCCTCCAGCAGCACACTCTGCGCCTGCAACTCCACATGCGCCTCCGACAGCTCGCCGCGGAGCCGCTGCTCCCGGGAGATCGCGGCGACACTGAAGTAAGTGGCGATCTGGATCAACAGATAGAAACCCGTGGTGATGGCGGTGTTCTGCCAACCCTGATCAGTCCGCCAGGTCGCGGCGCCGATGACCACCGTATTGGCGGCGATGATCACGGCGGTCGTGCGGCCGGTGACGAGGTCGGGACCGAAGGCCGCGAGCATGACGAGGAGGATCGGCAGCAACCCCGGGAAGTCGACCGTGAGGAGCAACACCCAGCCCGCGAAGATCGCGAGTCCGTAGGCCCAGCGCCCCAGTCCGGAGCTCGCGAGCGCCGCGACGACGAACGCGAGGAAGGCGATGGCGAAGAGGGCGAGCCACAGCGGGTAGGGGATCGTGGTCACGCTCCATCCCAGGATAACTGGCAGTGAGACGCCGGCGCACACCACGAGCATGACGAGGCCAGACCATTCCTCGGGGGCCAGACGTCGCATGACACCAGCGTAGAGCGCCGCATGCCCGCCAAGGGGTGCCGGAAGTCATGTCCGCA
This sequence comes from Aeromicrobium sp. PE09-221, assembly GCF_002174305.1. Taxonomy (GTDB): domain Bacteria; phylum Actinomycetota; class Actinomycetes; order Propionibacteriales; family Nocardioidaceae; genus Aeromicrobium. Next base: position 63,403 of record NZ_MIJB01000005.1, read on the forward strand.
TCGCTGACGATCGGCACGGGCGTGAGACCCGGTGATCGACCTAGGGTCGCCACCATGACTGAACCCGCCGTTCTCGTGGAGAACATCCGCAAGCGCTACCGCGACACGATCGCGGTCGACGACGTGAGCTTCCGGATCGGCCACGGGGAGGTGCTCGGCGTCCTCGGCACGAACGGCGCTGGCAAGAGCACGACCGTGGAGATCATCGCAGGCCTGCGCGCGCCCGACTCCGGAACGGTGCGCGTGTTAGGCCTCGACCCGCGCCGCGACCGCAAGGCCGTGCGCCATCTGCTCGGCGTGCAGTTGCAGGAGGCCCGGTTGCACGATGCGCTCACGGTGAGCGAGCTCGTGGAGATGTACCGCAGCTTCTACCCCGATCCGCGACCCGCCGACGAGGTCATCGAGATGGTCGAGCTAGGCGGCAAGCGCGACACCCGCTTCGAATCGCTCTCCGGCGGTCAACAGCAGCGCCTTTCCATCGCCCTCGCCCTCATCGGCCGACCGAAGGTGGTCATCCTCGACGAACTCACCACCGGGCTCGATCCCCGCGCGCGGCGGCGCATCTGGGGAGCCATCGAGTCATTGACCGAGGAGACCGTCATCCTGGTCAGCCACGCCATGGACGAGGTGGAGCGGCTGTGTGACCGAGTGGTCCTGCTCGACGCCGGGCGGGTCGTCGCCGAGGGCACACCCGCCGAGGTGACCGCCCGGGCCGGGACCAGCACGCTCGAGGAGGCCTTCGTCGCGATCACCGGCCACGATCTCGACAGCGTCGAGGATGAGGAGGACGCGGCATGAGCACCAATACCCCCGCCTTGAGACCACTGGCGATGCTGGTGCGCGGGGAGGCCAAGATGGTCATCCGCGATACGGCCGGACTCGTCATCCCCGTCGCGCTGCCGCTGCTCATCATGGTGATGAACGCATCGTCGGCGAGCGACGAGGAGATCGTGGGCGGGAGGACCGCACTGGACATCTTCGTCCTGCCGATCGTCTTCGCCATCGTCATCGCCACCATCGGCATCATCAACATGCCGAGCTTCCTGACGATCTACCGCAAGACCGGGATCCTGCGCCGGCTGGCGGTCACGCCCATCTCGCCGATGACCGTCCTCGGAGCTCAGGTGATCGTCAGTCTGGTCCAGGCGCTGCTGGGCCTGGCGATCGCCTTCACGGTCGCGGCGGTGGCCTTCGACGCCCGCCTGCCGATCGATCTCGTCCCCGCGCTGGGCATCGTGGCCCTGTCGATCGCAGCGATGTACGCGCTCGGCATGGTCGTCGCCGCCCTCGCTCCCACACCCAATGCCGCGATCGCCATCGGCCTGATCACCTTCTTCACGATCGGCGCCCTCGGTGGGATGTTCGGCGGCCCGGATACCCTCCCCGAGGTCATCGACCGCATCGGCGCTGTCCTGCCCTTCGGCGCGGCGGTGGACGGCCTGTCCGCGGCCTGGGCCGGTGAGCCGGTTCCCTGGCGCTGCTGGGTCAGCCTCGGCGCCACGTCGGTCCTCGGGGCGGGGATCGCGGCGGCGACCTTCCGCTGGGACCGATGATCCTGATCGCTGCCATCGCGGCCGTGGCCTTCCCGGTCGTGTTCACCCTCGACGGGTGGACGCGGCCGGACTACGGCCCGAGGCGACAGCCGGTGAGCGCGTTGGCCCTCGGTCCGCGGGGCTGGGTGCAGACAGCGAACTTCCTCCTCGTCGGGGCGGGGATCGTCGTCGGTGCGGCCGGGCTGGCGGGATCGCAGCCCTGGTCCGCGATCGCGATCGGCGTCCTCGGATGTGCCCTGATCGCCTCGGGAGCTTGGCGGATGGATCCGATGCGCGGCTACCCGCCCGGCACCCCCGATACGACACCCGACTCGTTCTCGATCGCCCATCGACGCCACGACCAGGCCGGCGCGATCGTCTTCGGCGGTTTTCCGGCCGCGGCGGCCGTGGTGGCACTGACGGGGGACGATCCCCTTCTCCGCTGGTCATCCCTCGCGGTCGCACTCGTCTCGGGATTCCTCGCCACGCGCTTCGCCACCGCGTGGGAGAACGACGCGCCCGATGCGGGCCGGTGGCAACGGCTCTTTCTGTGGGTCGCCTTCATCTGGCTCGCGGCGGTCTTCGTGACGGGCCGGCCGGAGTAGAATCTGAGTGACCGGACCGGCGAGGCGGTGAGACCCGTGACCGAGAAGATCCTCTACAAGGACATCGTCCCCTATGAGGTGCCCTCCTCCCTCGACGCCCTGCGGGGCCCGGACTCAGGCGAGATCGAGCTGCCGATTACGGTCCACTGGGGACCCCGGCGGGTTTTCGATCTCGATCGTGAAGGTCTCCGTCTCGCCGCCTACCAGGCCATCGTGCGCGAGGGCACGCCCGAAGACCAGGAAGCTCTGCTCAATGCCGATCTCTTGCGGCGAGTGTGGCCTGATCTCATGCTTCCCGAACGATGTGGACTTCGCCGTCAACTGGCGGGCGGATGTTCCCGTCCACCTCGGCATCGGGCCAGTTCTCACCGAACGAGATGCGGTGGCGGGCAAACTCAGTGCTGCCTATTCACGCGGTGAAATCCGCGACTATCTCGATCTTGACGCCATCCGTCGCTCCGCCCGGTACACGGATGATGAGTTGCTTTCGTTGGGGCATGAGCATGACGTCGGCTTTGACCCCGGATGATCTCTCCGCGATTCAGGAACGTCTGCTGGCCTGGGGCGGTTCGGCTCCGAGACGAAGCGAAGGGGTGACGAGAGCGCCCAACGCGCTCATACTGTCGCCATGGGAGCCCGACTCTCGGAGCGACTGGCGGCGATCGTGGACGCGCTGCCACTCGAGTCCGGCCTGCGCGTCCTCGAGATCGGTGGCGCCCCGGGGGCTGCCGCCGTCGAGGTGGCTCGTCGGGTCGGTGAGACCGGGCACGTCCTCGTGATCGACCGCTCGCCGGCGGGTACTGCGCAGATCCAGCGACGAGCGAACGATCTCATCGACTCGGGCCTCCTCTCGGTGCGCTGCGTCGCGATCGAGGACTTCGTCCTGGGGCCCGATGAAGAGCCTTATGACCTCGCCTTCGCGGTGCGGGTCGGCTGTCTGGACGGACGCCACCCCCGTCTCCGGCAGGCCGCCCACCGTCGCATCCGCGACGCACTGCGCCCCCACGGCCGACTCCTCATCGACGGCGGCGATCCACTCCAAGAGATCGCGGTCTGACAGCGCGACCCCTGGGCGGCGGTGGCCCAGCAACCTCAAACGCGACGCGATGAGGTTGACCGTCGACCGCCACGACGGCGAAAGGTTGATGACCTACCGCCAACGGGGTGGGATCAGTCTCCGGGCTGGAGATCGGGCCAGACGCCCTTGGTGAGCAGGAAGCAGCCATAGGGGCGGGTCTCGCCGGTCGCCACCACGAGCCGCACCGAGCGCGCGGCCTCGTAGAAATCGAGTCGGTGGATGGGCGCGGCCCCGACCTGACGCCCTTCGGCGGCGGCGACGGTCTCGATCGCCGCCTGCGCCACCTCGCGCTGCTCCTCGCCGGGTGCGCCGATCATGTACCGCAGCGGCGAGGTGAGGAACTGATCCAGCGGCATCACCGTCGTGATCGCGCGGATCGCCTCGGTGGAGTCCACCCCGTCCAACCGGACGACCTCCACTCCGGCCGCATAGGCGGGATAATTGGTGTCCACCACGGCCACCTCGTCGCCATGTCCCATGCGCGCGAGCGCGTAGAGCAGCTCCGGTCCCAACAGCGGGTCGACGCCCTTCAGCACGGTCAGTCCTTCCGATGGGTCGCAGACGGGGTCACGGCGGGCACGAGCACGGGCACCGCGCCCAGGCCGCTGGGCGCGAGGCCATCGCCTTGCTGCCCGGTGCCCCGGTAGTAGGCATTGGCGGCGGACGAAGCCACCTGGATCTCGATCAGGTTCTCCCCGCGGCGCAGCGTGGTCTCAGGGATCAGGACCCGGCCGGGGGCCCACGGCAACTCCCGCAGCTTGCGGCCGTTCACGCTCACCGCGGCCGACCCATGGACGACGGGAAGCACCAGCTCCCAAGAGCGATCCGTCTCATCGAGGGTCACGCTCGTGCGATAGGTGCCGATACCCGAGAAGGTCTCGAAGCCCTGGCACTCCCAGCCTCGGGCCGGATCGACGACCACCTCGGCGCCCTCGATCTCGACGGTCCACCCGTCGACGAGGAAGCGCCGTTCCGGAGCAGTCTCGCCGGTCGGCTCGATCTCCGCCAAGAGCACCTCACCGGGCCCGAGCGTGATGCTGAAGGACTCATCCGCCCCGTGCCAGTCCTCCACGATCCCGGTGCTCGGATCCCAGCGGCGGACGCGACTGTGCAGCGTGCCGGGACGCACGACGACGGGCCGTGCATGCTCGGCGTCGTTGAAGGCCATCGCCCGGAGACCGCCGGGACCGTGGCCCCGTCGCGTCCAGAGCTGCCCCTCGACGCCGCTCTCGTCATCGATCCGCGGTCCGGACGGAATCGCCGCGAAGACCCGCGGGCGCACCGCCGAGGCCCAGTCCGGCTGCTCCTCCCAGGCGATCCACGAGGGACTCTCGCGCAGCTGTGCGACGCGCTCGGCGATGACCTCTTCGTGTCCAGCGGCCTGCGTCGCCCGCGGAGTGACGCCCGTCGAGAACACGCAGCCTCCGGAGGCGACGAACGCCTCGAGCACCTCCAGTGTTCGGTCATCGCGGAGGACCTCGACTCCGGGCAGCACGAGCACCCGGTACGCCCGCCCGTGCGGCAGTCGCAGACCGCCATCGGCGATGACGGCTGCACGCAGGTCACGTTCGTCGACGAGGTGATAGCCGACACCGTCGCGCGCGAGGTGCTCGGTCCAGAAGGCCGTGTGCTCGCCGAACTCGTGCTCTGGACCGCCGAACCAAGCGGTGCGCAGAGGGTAGAGCACCGCCACCTCGTTCAGCGGCTCCATGCCGTCGAGGAAGACCGAGACACGAGCCGTCTCCTCCGCGTACGCTCGGTGATAGCCGAACCACGGCTCGAAGTTCACCCCGGGGGCGAAGTCGAAGCGCGGGTTCGTGAACATCTCCTCGCCCTCGTGGCCGTCGGTGAGCCAGTACGCGTGCATGAGGATCTGGCGCGCGCCGAAGGCGAAGTGCCGCAGGGTCTGCGAGCGCAGCTGCGCCAGGGTCAGTTCCCACCAACCGGCGGCGAAGTGCGAGCCCGGGACGACCCGGCCGAAATACTGTTCGACGATGCACCCCGAGCGCCCGTGGGCACGGGCGACCGAGTCGCCGAACGTGGCGGGCAGCTGCGGATACTCGTTGCGGGCATCGACGGCGGTGATCTGGCGCCAGGCGTCGACACCGAAGTAGTCGAGGCCGAAGTTGGTACGCGGGTCATCGGCGATGATCGTGCCGGTCGGGTCCCAGGAGGAGACGTGCGCGAGCACCTCGTGCCCCGTCAGCAGCACCCCATGGTCGTCGCACCAGCGCCGGAGCGTGCCGAAGAAGGAGTCGATGGCCCGTCCCGCGTAGCGCTCGAAGAACTCCGCGCGCAGAGCCGCGGTCGCGTCGCCGATATCTCCCGCGAGGGAGGCGAGCATCGCCGGCCACCGCCGGCCGACCTCGCTCTCCAGCTCGGCATAGAAGTCCGCGTCGTACATCAGCGTCGCGGCGATGACACCGGGATTCTGCTCCCAGGTGAAGAAGCAGGCATGGGGCTGGTCGAAGAAGGCGTACTGGACCGTGGTGCCCAGATGCTCGCCGAAGGCTTGCGCGTAAGGGGCGTAACCGACCTCCGTGAAGCGCTCGGCGGCCGCCGGGTCGAGGTAGTTGATCATCCGGCTGCTCGCGCACCGCGCGCTGACGAAGAAGACGAACTCCGCGTCGTCGCCGAGCGTCTCACCGGTCAGATCGGCAGCGAGCGCGCACCCGGCCTCGGTCGCCTCGGTGATCGTCGCGGCGGCCGAGACCTCATGTACGTCGGCGCCGTCGCGGACGACCGCGGCGACGAGTGTCCAGTCGTCCCAGCGTGGGCTGCCACCCTCGAAGACCCAGTTCATCCCGGCATCGAGCAGATAGGCCACGTCCTGCGGACGGATCCCGTCGATGCGCGCTGTGACGCGTCCGGCGGTCCCGGGCACCGCGACGTGGAACAGGTGACGCTCGCGCAGGTGGTCATGTCCCTCGACCACCCGTCCGCCCGCGTGCCCGCTGAGCCAGTTGTACTCGTCATAGATGCCCACGACCATGCCGTGGCCGGCGGCCTCGTCCGCTGCCAGCCGGCAGAGTTTCAGGTACTCGTCGGACAGATACTCCTCCAGTGGGAAGGACATCCGGGTCTGGATCTGGAAGGACTGATAACCCGCGTCCCGCATATCGCGGACCTGCGCGACGATCTCCTCAGGAGTCGGCAGCCGATGCCAGAACCAGTACGCGGCCGGGGCGTTGTACGGCCCCGGGGCCGCGAACTCCTCGGCACTCCCGGTGGAGACGACCTGGATCTCAGGCACGCGCGGCCTGCTCCTTCTCCACGGCCGAGTAGTCCGGCTTCGGGTCCTGCTTGAACACGAAGGTCACGATCGCATACAGCGCCGAGCCGACCACCATCGCGATCACCACCCCGATATTGCTCGCGCCGAGCACGCCGTCTCGCTGCTCCTGGGTGAGCAGGAAGCCTACGACGCGGGCGATGTACGGATCACCGGAGGTCACGAGGCCGAGACCGAGGACGGTCGCGACGACAAGGGACATCAGCGCCGTCCAGCGTCCGGAGCGACCGCCCTGCCCCGCGGGCAGCGCCATGTCCACATTCCAGCCCATCCGGCGCTGCCGGATGAAGTCGACGAGCTGGATGCCGCCGAGCGTGCCCATCGCCACGGCGATCAGGGCGAGGAAGGCCTGGAAGGTCGCAAGGAAGGACGTGGAGACGAACAGCAGGTAGAACGCCCCGGCCGCGATGATGACGCCGTTGATGATCGTGATGACGACGCGGCTGCCGGGCACCCCCACCGCCATCAGAGCGAGGCCCGAGGAGTAGATGCCGGTCATCGCCGCGGAGATCAGCGAGATGACGATGACGATGCTGAACGGCACGAAGAACCAGGTCGGCAGCAGGACGGTCAGGGCGGCGATCGGGTCGATCGCCGCCTGCCCCCCGAGGTCGGGATTGGAGCCCGCGAGCAGGATGCCGAGGATCAGCAGCACGGTCACCGGCAACGCGATACCGAGCGTGGTCCAGCCGATGACGCCGCGAGCCGGGGTGTCGCGCGGCAGATAGCGGGCGAAGTCACCGCCGTAGTTGAGCATGCCGAGCCCGACCATCGTCATGGCCATGACGATGCCGCCGATGAAGGCGAGGGCCGAGCCGGAGGGGTTGTCGCCGAGACGGTCCCAGTGGATGTGCGGGACGATCATCGCGATGAAGACCAGTGTCATGACCCCGGTGAGCGCCGCGATCCACTGCTCGGCCTTCATGATGACGGCGTGGCCGGCGACCGCGAACCACATCGTCAGCACCAGGACGATGACGAACCACACGAGGATCAGCCAGGAGACGGGTCGCCCCGCTTCCGTGGCGAACTGTTCCGGCCACAGCCGGGCGAAGATATTGGCACCGGTCGTGGAGGCCAGCGTGATGATGGTGACCTTCCAGCCGATATTGGACAGATAGGCGAAGAAGGCCGGGATCTTGTTGCCCTCGTAGCCGAAGGCGAAACGGGTCTGCGTGAGCGTCGGCAGCCCGGTACGCGGTCCGCCGACCGACAGGATGCCCACGAGGAAGGCCGAACCGGCATAGCCGATGGTGCCGGCGATGATGGCCTGCACCGGGCTGAGGCCGAGACCGAACACGTAGATGCCGTAGCCGATGCCCATGATGGAGACATTCCAGGCGAACCACACGGCGAAGAGTCCCGCCGACTTCCCTCGGCGTTCCTCGAGCGGCACCGGGTTGACGCCGTTGAGCTCAGGACCCTTCTGGGCGGCGACCGGCCGCTCGTGAGCTTCATTCGACATGCTGTGTTCCTCCGTTGTTCCGGCGCGACGCCCTCGGCGCGCCCTGACTGTGAGCGGCGTCGGTCAGACCGGGATCGGTCCGAGCCGGACGAGGTCCTCGTCGACGCGGAAGGCGCCCTGCGCACCGCGGTAGCCGACCGCGATGCTGGCGGCACGGACGGCCCACGCCACCGAGTCGGCGAAGGACGCGCCGTTGCCGAGCGCGACACCCAGGGCCCCGCAGAAAGTATCTCCCGAGCCCACGGTGTCGACAGCGGTCACCGTCGGGGCGGCGATGTGCACGATCTCGCCCTCCGACCTGGCCAACGCGCCGTCGGCGCCGAGGGTCACACAGGCCTCGATATGTTCGGGCAGCCGGGCGAGCAGCACACGGCAGTCGTCGACCGATCCCGGCTCTGGCGCATCGAGCAGTGCCGCGAGCTCATGCTGGTTCGGCGCGAGGACATCGACGGTGTCGAGCAGCTCGCGAGCGATCGGACGCGAGGGGGCGGGGTTGAGCACCACCGTTCCACCCTCGTCCTTCGCGCGCCGGGCGGCCTCGGTCACCACATCCACCGGGATCTCCTGCTGGAGCAGCAGCACACCCCCGGGTCCATCGAGCAGGGCGGCCGGCAGATGGCCGGGGGTGAGGCGGGCGTTGGCACCGGGGCTGACGACGATCATGTTCTCGGCGGCATCGTCGATGAGGATGAGCGCGGCGCCCGTGGGGACGCCGTCGAGGGTGACGAGACCGGCGACGTCCACCTCCGCCTCGACGAGCTCGGAGCGGACATCGGTGCCATCGGCGCCGATGGCACCGACGAAGCGGGTCACGGCACCGAGCCGGGCGGCGGCGACCGCCTGGTTGGCTCCCTTGCCGCCCAGGGTCTGCGCGAGGTCCCCGCCGAGCAAGGTCTCACCGGGCCGCGGGAACTGCGAGACGGCGACGGTCGCGTCTCTGTTCACCGAGCCCACGACGGTGACCTGCGGGCGCATCAGTGGCTCCCATCTGGGAGATCGTTCTCCCGGTAATCGATTTCCCAATGGTGACCCACGTCGCTTTCGCCGTCAACCCCGGGTGTCGAGGCGGGAGCCTTGCGATAGCCTCAGGACCCATCCATCGATGAGAGGAAGACCCCGTGAACAGGCATCGCGTCCGCCTCATCGACGTGGCCGAGGCCGCGGGCGTGTCCCGGGCGACCGCCTCACGGGTGCTCTCGGGATCTCCCCGCCATGTCGATCCGGTCCTCGCCGAACGGGTCTGGACGGTCGCCCGCAGGATCGGCTACCGTCCGCACCTCTCGGCGCGTGCCCTCCGGACCGGTCAGACCGGCACCATCGGCATCGTCGTCCCGACGCTCGCCAATCCGTACTTCGTCGCGCTGGCCGAGGCCTTCGCGAGCGAGGCACGCGACCTCGGCGCCGACCTCCTCATCGCCGACTCCCGCAACGACATCGAATCCGAGATGACGCATCTGCGCCGTCTCGCCGACGGCCGGGTCGATGCCATCGCCATCGTCCCGGTCTCCTATGAGGACTCCGGTGCCGCCCTCGCCGAGGCACTCGATGCCGTGCCGATCGTGCAGGTGGACCGCCGCACCCGAGACGGCAGCACCGCGGCGATCGTCCTCGACAATGTCGCGGGGATCAGGCTGCTCATCGACCACCTACACTCAGTGGGCCGCGAGCGCATCGCCTATGTGGGCGCGGAGACCGCGTCCTCCTCCGGGGCCGAGCGGCTCGCGGCCTTCGGCGATCTCGCCGGCACCGGGTCCCCCACCACCGTCGTCTCGGAGTTCTCGACCTCTGCAGGACGGGAGGCCGCACGGCACCTGCTCGACTCGGCCGCGGATATCGACGCGATCATCTGCGGGGCGGACGTGCTCGCCGTCGGACTGCACTCGACACTCCAGCGCAGCGGCGTCTCGCTGCCCGGCGATATCGCCCTGGTCAGCTTCGACGACTCCGAGCTGCTCGAACTGACCGATCCGCCGATCACCTCGCTGTCACCCCCCGTGGGGGAGATCGCGCGGCGCACGACGGAGCTGCTGATGGGCGAGGGCGACGACTGGCGCGAACCCTCCGTCGAGCGACTCGAGCCCGGGATCGTCACCCGTGAGTCCACCCGCCAGATCGATCCGTGACCTCAGGAACCGCGTTGCGCTCCGTCGAGCAGGGGCCTGGTGGACTGCTATCTGAATATCGCCCGCATGACCGTCGGGCTGCCTCACTGACGCCAGCGCGACCGGGCCCAGACCGCGACGAGTCCGGCGGCGACCACCAGGATCGCCGCCGCATCCCATCCCTCGGCCTGGGAGACCGTGGTGCCGCCGACGAGCAGGGCGACGAGCACCGCGTCCGCGAGCCAGAGCAGGCGACCGGCCGACGAGATCTCACCCACCGGGGTCATCACCGGGGTGAGCAGTTCGAGGGGCATGTGCCCCTTGAACACCGACAGCGCCCGACAGGCGACGACCAGCAAGGCGAGCGCGACGGCCACATGCGGCGAGCCGCCGAGGATCGCCGCGCACCCCATGACGACGGTCAGCAGCACCGTCGGCACCACGAGGTGCTGGAGAGCGGCAGCCGCGGGTCCGACTCCAAAAGCGGAGGGGCGCTCCCGGTCGAAGGCATGGAACCGAAGACCGTCGCTGAGGAAGCACGCGCCGATATAGGCGACCGTCACCGAGATCAGGGCGATCAGCGGCGTGACGGCCTCCTGGGCGACTGGCACCAGGAGCCCCGACCCGGCCGCGGCGAGGAGACCGGTGACCGTCCGCCCGGGCGCCCGTCCGAGACCGATCAGGTCGCGGCGCACGAACGGCGGTGCTGCGAAAGCGGGCCGCCAGTGACGGCCGAGGTGCGTGGGTGCCCGCAGCACGGCGGCGGCCGAGGCCAGATCGGCCGTCGTCGCGAAGACCTCGACCCGGCTCCATCGGACGGCTTGTGCGCGCAGTCGGCTCGGACGGATGGCCGACAACGCACGCTGCACGGCCGCCATGGTCGAGAGGGCGATCGGCAGCACCAGCAGCGGCCACCACGCCTGGTCTCCGTCGAGTGAACGCCACGCATCCGTCCACGCGAGACCGGCACCGGCCGAGAGCAGAACGAGCAGGGCCGTGGTCTTCCATCGACGCGCCTGGCCGCTGAGCCAGGTGACCGCGAGCAGCACACCGATACCGAGCGCGACGGCCAGCACCGTCGCAAGTCCGACCGGATCGGGCCAGGTCGAACGCGAGACGACGGCCACCACGACCACGAACAGCACGGCGAGGACGGTGACCAGCAGGCTCCGCCACCAGGAGGGACGCAACCGGCTTGCCAAGGGGTCGGGGCCGGCGACGACCCATTCGGCGTACGGCGCCGAGACGGCGACGGGACCGCGCGTCCGGCCTGCCACTGCCACCCCGATCGCAGCGAACACGGCGACGATCGCGGCCGTCCACCACGGCGGCGACCACTGGGCCGCCGGAGCGATCTGCTGGGTACTCCACCGCGCCAGAGGGAGGACGAAGACGAGCACGAAGAGGACCATCGTGTAGATGTCCGTCGCTCGGTCGGCGGAACGCGGTCGCGCACGGAGCTCCTTGAGCAGCAGATCCGGTGCGCTCACAGGCTGACCCGACGATGCGCGAGACGCGCGACGAGATCGTGGTCATGGCAGGCCATCACCACGGAGCGGCCCTCGGCGAGCACCCCCTCGATCGCCGCCGCCAGCAGATCCTTGCGGTCGGCATCCAGCCGCTGCTCCGGCTCGTCGAGCAGGATCACCCGAGATGGCCGGGCGAACACGAGGGCGAGGCTGAACAGCTGCTGTTGCCCCGAGGACAGCTCGTGGACGAAGCGATCGCGCAGGCCTTCGATGCCGAATCGCGCGAGGTCGGTATCGACCTCGCCGCTCAGACTCCAGGTGGCATGCACCAGCTGGAGGTGATCGCCCACCGTGAGATCGGGGTACAGCGCCGGCACGCCGATGAGGGCTCCAAGGGCGGAGCGGACCACGTCGGAACGCTCGTCGACCGGCTCGTCGTCGAGCAGCACACTGCCCGCGCTCGGGGCGAGTCGGCCGGTGAGGAGGCGCAGCAGAGTGGTCTTGCCCGATCCATTGGGACCCGTCAGCGCCACGCACTCCCCCGCGGAGACGGTGATGTCCGTCGGCGCGACGAGGGGCTGATCGTCGATGCTCGCCGTGATTCCCTCAGCGGCGAGCACAGGTCGGGTGTCAACGGTGTCGGCCATCGTCGTTCACCCTATCGAGTTGTCCACAGGCCGCGGCCGAGTGGCTGGACGAGAACCGGAGGCCGCTGTTCGATGATGGCTATGACGAAGGAGCGATCTATGCTGAGTGCCATGGCGACCATCGAGGCGCATGGGCTGCCGCACGGCAGGTCCCTGACCCGCGACGATCTGGACGCGATGCCCGATGATGGGCATCGCTACGAGCTCGTCGACGGGGTGCTCGTCGTGAGCCCCGCACCACGGCGCAATCACCAGCGCGCGGCAGCACAGCTGTTCCGCGCTTTGGATCGCGTGGTGCCCGAGCAGTGGGAGCTGTTCTTCGCGCCATTCGACGTGGTCCTCGCGGGAGACACCGTGCTCCAGCCCGATCTTCTGGTCGCCGACCGCGACGCTTTCACCGAACGCGATCTTCCAGGCCCACCGTTACTGACCGTCGAGGTGCTCTCGCCGTCGACGCGCAGTTTCGATCTGCTGCTGAAGAAGGATCGTCTCGAGCGGGCGGGGTGCGCCCACTACTGGGTGGTCGATCCCGACGAGCCGTCGATCCTGGCCTGGTCCCTCACTGATGGCGTCTATCGCGAGGTGGCACGTGCGGCCGGGACCGATTCCTTCGTGGTCACGGCTCCCCTCGCCGTCACGATCGTCCCCGCCGACCTCGTCCGCTGACGAGCCATCAGCCCACCGAGGCCAGCGCGAAGGGCAACACGGACGGGGCGCCGACGGCGCGCAGTGCCCGGGCGGCGACGGTAAAGGTCCAGCGGCTGTCGACGAGATCGTCCACCAGCAGGATCGGACCGGGCGCACCGGACACCGCTCCAGCCAGCTCGGTGCCCACCGAGAACCGCCCCCAGACCGAGGCCAGCCGGAACGCGCTGTTGCCGCCAGGACCGACCACCGGCACCGCCGGGTCGACCTCGAGCGCACCGAGCAATGGGAGCCGACCCCGCTCGGCGATGAGCTGGGCCGTGGACGCGACCAGCTGCGGCCGGGTGACCGAGGGCATCGCGACGACGCCGACCGGGCGCTGCTGCCACGGCCAGTCGCGCAGGGTGGCGATGACCCCCTCGGCCAGTCGTTCGTCCATCGGGGCATCGGAGGCCCCGGCGGCGAACACCTCGCGCAACACGCCACCCCAGCCGAGATCCGTGAGGCGGGCGATGGCCCGGCCAGGCTCGTGCCGTTCCTCGACCGCGATCCGCCCACGGACGTCGATCCCCCGGCGATCGGCGCCGGTGGGCCACTGGCCCCGGGGATCGATGGGCACGCCCACCCGCCGCAGCTGGCAGGCCGCCTGCTCGGCCGCGCCGCCAGGCACCTCCGTGGGATACCAGGCACCCGCACACACATCGCAGCGACCGCACGGTTTCGCGGTGGGGTCGTCGAGGTCCTGCTGCAGGATCTCCATCCGGCACCGCTCACCCCGCTCGTAGGCCAGCATGGACTGCTGCTCGACCACCCGCGCCTGCTCGATCCGTGCGTAACGCTCGGAGTCGTACTCCCACGTGGCGCCGGTGGCGACCCACCCTCCGCGGACCCGCCGCACCGCACCATCGACGTCGAGCACCTTCAGCAGAAGCTCGAGCTGAGTACGCCGGATATCGACGAGTGCCTCGAGGGCGGGGGTCGACAACGGCTCGGGCCCGAGTTCGCCCAGCACCGCGCCGACCCGCTCAGGATTGGGCATCGAGACAGTGGCGAAGTACCGCCAGATGTCCGGATCCTCCGGGCCCGGGAGCAGCAGGACATCGGCGTGCTCGGTCGCGCGGCCCGCGCGGCCGACCTGCTGGTAGTAGGCGACGGGTGACGACGGCGCACCCACATGCACGACGAAACCGAGATCGGGCTTGTCGAAGCCCATGCCCAGGGCGCTGGTGGCCACGAGCGCCTTGACCTCATTGGCCTTGAGCGCGCCCTCGAGGCGCTCACGTTCGTCGGGATCGGTGCGCCCCGTGTACGCCGCGACCTCATGACCGGCCTCAGCCAGCAGCCGAGCGGTGTCCTCCGCCGCGGAGACGGTGAGGGCGTAGACGATGCCGCTGCCCGGCAGCTCGCCCAGATGCGCGACGAGCCAGGCGAGCCGATCCCGGGCGCTCGGCAGCTGCAGGCAGCCCAAGCGCAGCGAGTCGCGGGCGAGCGATCCGCGCAGCGTCAGGACCCTTTCGCCGAGCTGGTCCGCGACATCGGCGACCACACGCGCATTGGCCGTGGCCGTGGTGGCGAGCACCGGCACATCACGTTGCAGATCGGCGAGGAGCGTGGCGATGCGTCGATAGTCCGGCCGGAAGTCGTGACCCCAGTCGGAGATGCAGTGCGCCTCGTCGATCACCAGAAGCCCCATCCGCGCGAGGAGATCGGGCAGCTGCTGCTCGCGGAACTCCGGATTGTTGAGCCGCTCGGGGGATACGAGCAGGACGTCGACGTCATCGGCGGCCAGACGGGCGTTGATGGACTCCCACTCATCGACCGTCGCCGAGTTGATCGCGGCCGCGCGCACCCCGGCACGTTCGGCCGCAGCGACCTGATCGCGCATCAGGGCCAGCAAGGGCGATACGAGCAGGGTGGGGCCCGCACCGCGTTCACGCAGCAGCGCTGTGGCCACGAAGTACACCGCGGACTTGCCCCATCCGGTGCGCTGGACCACGAGAGCGCGACGGCGGTCGTCGACCAGCGCACTGACCGCCTCGAACTGACCCTCGTGGAAGACCGCATCGTCTCGCCCGGTCAGCCGGCGCAACAGCTCGAGGGATCGCTCGTGGGTGCTCATGCCCCGATCGTGTCAGGTCGCGCCGACAGGGTGGCCGGATGTCCACAGGCTCCCTTCCCCGAGGGCATTCTCCGGTGCGTCGTCCTACCCTGAGAGACATGGAGGCGGCCCAGCACACGGAGACGAGCGCCGATGCCGTGTACGACCGCTACTCGCGACTGGTCCAGGATCTCCTCGGCGTCCCGGTTGCCCTGGTGACCAAGGTGGCCGACGACCATCAGCGGTTCATCGGCGCCGTCGGCCTCCCCGAGCCCTGGCAGACCGACCGCACCACCCCGCTCTCGCATTCCTTCTGCCAGTACGTGCGCTCCGAGGACGCGCCGCTCGTCGTCAGCGACGCCAGGGAGGTGGAGACACTCCGCGACAATCTCGCGATCGGGGATCTGGGCGTCGTCGCTTACGCCGGCGTGCCGCTGCGCGACGCCGGGGGCAGCACGATCGGGGCGCTCTGCGCCATCGACACCGAGCCCCGCGCCTGGGAGGATCGCGAGCTCGCGGTCCTCCACGACATCTCCCTCGCCTGCACAGCGCACCTGCGATCGTCAGCCGCCGCGACCGAGGCCACCGCCGCCCGCCAACGGGCCGAGCGTGAGCGCCGCCGTACCGCCGCACTGCTGCAGATGGCCGAGGCCTTCGTGGCGACGACCACGATCCGCGAGGTGCTCGAGGCCGCCGGCCGGCTCGGCGAGCTGGTGGGTGCGGGAGCGGTCAGCATCGGCGTGCCCGACTCAGCAGGCGCCCTGGTCTGGCACGCGAAGGACGGCGGACAGACCACGACCAGTGCCGAGCACTGGAACGGTCTCCGGCGCGCGATGCCCGCGACCCCGATCTTCACGACCTCCCCCGAGGCACTCGGACCCGAGCTCTTCGAGCTGCTGCCCGCCGAGGTGACTGCGAACGCCACGGGGGCCGCGACGGTGCTGCCACTGCGCGTCGAGAGTCGCACCATCGGGCTGGCGGCGATCGTCTGGTCGGACACCGTCGCCGTCCCCGCGGCCGATCAGCTCACCCTGACCGCGCTCGCCCGCTACACCTCCGTCGCACTCGACCGTGCCCAACTGCTGGAGGCGCGCCAGGACGCCGCCCATCACCTCCAACGGTCCATGCTCACCGAGGTCCCCGAGATCCCGGGGCTGCCGATCCGCGCGGTCTATCGGACCGCTCACGTCGCCGACGAGGTGGGCGGCGACTGGTACGACGTGCTGGAACTCGTGGACGGACGGGTGGCCGTCGCGGTGGGCGATGTCGCCGGACACGACATCGAGGCCGCGTCGGCGATGGGGCAGCTGCGCTTCGCCCTCCGCACGCTGCTGTGGAGTCGCCGGGACGAGCCGGCCGCCCTCCTGTCGGCGCTGGACGATCTCAACTCGAGCATCGGACCGGATGCGCTCACGACCGTGGTGCTGGCCATCCTCGGCGAACCGGAGTCAGACGGCAGCCGCACGCTGACCTGGAGCAATGCCGGCCATCTTCCGCCGATCCTCCAGCGCTCAGGACAGCCGGCCGTCCTGATGGAGGCATCCCCCGATCTGATGCTGGGCGTCTCACCCGGCGGGTCGCGCTCCGATCATCTGACCCGCCTCGAGCCGGGGGACATCTTCGTGCTCTATACCGATGGGCTGGTCGAACAACGCGATGCCGATGTGGCCGAGCGACTCTCCGATCTCACCCGTGCCCTCGATGAGCACGACCCGCTCCGGCCCGATGAGATCGCTCGTGCCCTGACCGACGGCCGCGACCGTGGCGACGATGTCGTCCTCCTCACCCTCCGTGTCAACTGACGCACCCGTAGAGGTCGGAACCCGTTGAGTGTGACGTTTGGACGGTGATTTCCCCGATTCTGCCGTCCAAACGTCCCACTCAACGTGACCTCTAGGCCTTCGCGGCGGGCTTCTCTCCCAGGGACTCGAGCAGCTTCTCCCCCTCGACATCGAGATCGGGGAGCAGGCGGTCGAGCCAGCGCGGCAGGCGCCAGGCGCGATCGCCGAACATCGCCATCAGCGCCGGGACGAGCGTCATGCGCACGAGGAAGGCGTCGATCGCGATCGCCACAGCGAGCGCGAATCCAATCTGCTTGATCATCGGATCGCCGTTGAAGATGAAACCGGCGAACACCGACACCATGATGATTGCCGCGGCCACCACGACCCGGCTGGAGTGGGAGAAGCCGTCGATGACGGAATCACGTCCGCGGTGACCGTGAACCCACGATTCGCGCATCGAGGAGACCAGGAAGACCTGGTAGTCCATCGCGAGGCCGTAGGCGATGCCGGTCACGAGGATCGGCAGCATCGCCATGACCGGGCCGGTCGAGTCCAGGCCGAAAAGCTGGTTCACCCAGCCCCACTGGAAGACCGCCGTCGTCAAGCCGAGGGTCGCCAGGATCGAAAGCAGGAAACCCGCGGTCGCCTTCAACGGCACCAGCAACGAGCGGAACACCAGGGTGAGCACGATGAGCGACAGCACGAGGACGATCGCCAGATAGACCGGCATGACATCGCCCATCTTCTCGGCGATGTCGATGCCCATAGCCGTCTGTCCGGTGATGCCGAGCGTGACGCCGAAGTCCTGCTCGTAGCCGGCCGAGGCATCGCGCAGGTCGTGGACAAGCGTGTCGGTCTCCGGATCGGTCGGCCCACTCGTGGGGACCACCGACATGATGACGGTGCGGCCGTCCTCGCTCATACCCGCGACCTCGGCGGAGGCGACGTCGTCGTTGCCGGAGATGTCCTCGACGACTGCCCCGACCGCGGTCGGATCGACGGGGTTCTGATCCGCCGATGCCACCACGACGAGCAGCGGACCGTTGGACCCCTCGCCGAAGGCGCGGCTGGTGGCCTCGTAGCTCTCGCGCTGGACCGACCCCTCGTTGTAGTTCTCGCCCGACGGCAGACCCATGCGCATGTCGAGGGCGGGGATGGCGGCGACGGCCGCGATCGCCACGACGCCGATCGCGACGACGAAGCGGTTCTTGGTCACGAAGTCGGCCCAGCCCCGGGCGATGCCGTGGTCGTCGCCGTCGACGACCTTGCGCGCGTAGCTCTCACGGGCCTTCTGGCTGACGATCCGCTCCCCGACGAGACCGAGCAGAGCGGGCAGCAGGGTCAGCGCGACGAGCACCGCGATCGCGACGGTGGCCGCGGCGATGATCGCCATGCTGCTCAACAGGCTGATGCCGATCACGAGGAGCGCGAGCAGGGCGATGACCACGGTGGTCCCAGCGAAGAACACCGCGCTGCCGGCCGTTCCCACAGCGCGTCCGGCCGCTTCGTGTGCGGAGAGGTCTTGGCGCATGACCAGCCGACGCTGCCGGTTGACGATGAAGAGCGCGTAGTCGATGCCGACGGCGAGGCCCAGCATGAGGCCGAGGACGAGGGACATCGAGTTGAGCTGATAGAAGTGCGCGAGGGCGTAAGCACCGCCCACGCCGGTGCCCACGCCGACGAGGGCCGTCAGGAGCGGGAGGCCGGCGGCGACGAGCGATCCGAGGGTGAGGATCAGCACCACGGCCGCGACCACGAGGCCGACGACCTCGCCGACGCCCACGACCTCGGGCAGTTCCTGCAGCGATCCACCCGGCAGGACGTTGATGCCAGCATCCTCGGTGGGCTGCTCGGCGGCGTGCAGGACGTCCTCGATGGTGCCCTGCGGCAGGTCGAAGGTCTGCTGGGTGAACTGGAACTGCAGCATCGCGACGCTGCCATCGGCGGAGACGACCATGCCCGGCACCGGTTGCGCCTGCGCGCCTTCACCCACGACGAGCGGCAACGGCTGCTCGAGCTCGATGCCTGAGGCACGCGCCGCGAGCGCCTCCTGGACGGCCGCGACCTGTTCGGCGGCCTGGGCCTGCGCGGCCTCCGGGTCGGCGCTGGCGGCCAGCTCGGCGGGATTGACGACCTCGTCGTTCTCGTACACATCGGCCGCGGCCTGGCCCAGTGCGGCGGCAGCCTGCGGGTCGTCGTAGAACGTCGTGTCGTCGGGAGCCTCGAAGACGATGGCCCCTTGTCCACCGGCAGCCTCGGGAAGGTCGGCGGAGAGCTGATCGATGACATCCTGAGCCGGGACGTCGTTGATCGTGAACTCCGAGCTCATGCGCGGCGTGTTCAGCGCGAGGGAACCACACGATGACGGCAAGCAGGATCACCCACGCGCCGATGAATCGGAACGGATGGGCGAAGGCCGACTTACCGAGCCGGTACAGCAGCGTGGACACGCGTGCGCTCTCCTCAGAACGAAGTGATAGGCAACTCTCATATCGTAGAATGGGGTCCCAACCAGGACACGTGTCAGCGCAGGAGAGTCATGTCACAGCGCCGCGACAGCCGTCGCAATGCCGAGCGCATCGTGCAGGCACTGCGCGATCTGTGGACCGACGAGGGCTCGCCCTCGATGCAACAGGTGGCTCAGCGCGCCGGCGTGGGCATCGCGACGCTCTATCGCCATTTCCCGAATCGGGGCTCGCTGGAGAAGGCAGCCTTTCAGTCGCTCTTCGCCGAGGAGATCGCGCCGATCGTCGATCGTGCGGCCGCAGCGGACGAGCTGGACCTGCTCACGGTGGCCGAGGAGTTCGTGACGGCGATCGGCCGCTATGCACCCCTGCTCAGCGTGATCGAGGTCTCCGTGGTGACCGACGAGGCGCTGGACACCTTGGCCGAGTCCTTCCTCGGGCTCCTGCACGATGGACAGGACTCGGGGGTGTTGCGCGCCGATCTCGAACCGGTCAACCTCTTCTGGGTCCTGCGGATGCTGGTGCTCGGACTGACCTCGGAGCTGTCGTCACCCTCGGTGCGCCGGCGCTATCTGGCGCTGGTGATGCCGTCCGTGATGCCCGGGGGTCCGCCGATACCGGCCCTCGCGGCCGAGGACTACGACCGCATGGGGGTGGCACCCGAACACCGCGGCCCTCGCAGGTGACCTGCTTCCTCGCGGCCGGGTTGGCCGCTCCTCGCCCGTTCCGGCGCGGCGGAGGTACCCATGCAACTCCATCCGGCGCTTGGGTCAGGCCGTGTCGAGGCAGGTGAACTGACGGCGATAGGCAGCCGGGCTCGTGCCGCGCAGCGCACCGAAGTGATACCGCAGGGTGGCCGCAGCGCCGAACCCGCACCGGCTGGCGATCTCCTCGATGGACAGCCGGGTCTGCTCCAGCAGTTGCTCGGCGCGAGCCACCCGCTCGGCGGTCAGCCACTGCAGCGGTGTCGTACCGGTCTCGTCTCGGAAGCGCCGAGCGAAGGTCCGCTCCGACATGGTGGCGACCCGCGCCAGGTCGCCGACTGTGAGCGGTTCGTGGAGTCGATCGCGGGCCCACTGCAGCACATCGCCGAGCGACTCGCAGTCCTCGGCGCGCACCGGCGTCGGCACGAACTGCGCCTGCCCTCCCCCGCGATGGGGAGGCATGACGATCCGGCGGGCAGCGGTAGCGGCGGTCGCGGCGCCGAAGGCCTTGCGCATCAGATGCAGATTGGCATCGATCCCGGCCGCCGAGCCGGCCCCGGTGAGAATCGGGCCGTCCTCCACGTAGAGCACGGAGACATCGACCTCGGTGTCCGGGAAGCGCGCCGCCATCTCCTCGCCGTAGCGCCAGTGGGTCGTAGCACGGCGATGGTCGAGGAGTCCGGCATAGCCGAGCATGAAGGCCGCCGTGCAGGACGCGACGATGGTGGCACCGTGGTCATGCGCTGCCCGCAGGGCCTCACTGATCGCGGGTTGCTCGACACGGAAATCCCGGCTCGCGGCGACGGCGACGAGATCGGCGGTCGCGACTCGCTCGAGATCGTGCTCGACATACAGATCGAAGCCGGCCGAGCCGCTCACCCGCCCCGGCCGCGGCGTGCACATCGCGACGTCGAAGACCGGATTGTCGTCCTCGGGGTGGAAAGGCTCGGCCCAGATCTCGGTGATGACGCCGAGGCCGAAGGGCTCCACGCCCTCCGGCACGACCACGGCGACCGAGCGCATCGCACCTCCTGGCGGGATCTTGACGAATGATGTCCTTCCAGCCACTCGTGGCTGGAATTGAATGGTAGCACGATATCAGCCATGGCGCTGCTCATCATCGTTTTCGCTCTCCTCGCCGGGCTGTCCTTGGTCGCCCTGGCACGCGATCTCCGCCGCGACGGCTACGGTGTCCGACCCCCACCGTCCTCACGTGACACGTCTCGCGGAGACGCCGCGGCCGCGCCGACCGAGGTGGGACGACGTGCTCGCAGGCCGTGGTCACCGAGGTGACCGACGGCGCCCCGAGACTGTCTCGCTCGATCGTCGGGCTCAAGCATCGAGCGGTGGGACACGCACCTCTCGCGGCACGGGAGAGGTGCGTAACTCACCACCCCCCCCCGGGCGGGCGTCAGGTGCGGCGCGCAAAGAGACCGGCCCACTGCTCCGGGCTCAGGTCGCGAGGCAGGTCGCGTGGCCCGACCCCCAGTTCACGGAGTAGTCGGTCGGGACACGGTGCCCCGGCCGACCGGAGCATCGCGGCGAGTCCGCGCCCACGCGCCGTGAAGACGGTCTTGACGAAGCGCTCGTAGTCGCGGCGACGGTCGGCCGGCAGCAGTGGGTCGGCTCGACGGCGGATCGTGAGAATGCCGCCGTCGACGCTCGGCCGCGGCCGGAAGGCCTCCGCGGGCACACGCCGGTCGAGCCGCACCGTGAACCACGGGTCGGTCTGCGCGGTCAGCATCGTCCGGCCGCCGACCCCGGCCCGCTTGCGCGCTACTTCCCACTGCAGCAGCAGCACCGCATCGGTCCATCCGGATGAGGACAGCAGCCGCCGGAGGATCGGCGTGGTCAGGTGGAAGGGGAGATTGCCCACGACGACCGGGCGGTCGAGACGGACCCGCAGCGCATCCAGGTGCATCACCTGGGCGCCCGGCGCGGAACGCTTCGTCGCCTGGACGCAACGCGGGTCGATGTCGATGGCGAGCAGCGGCCGCCCAAGCTCCGCGAGCGGCCGGGTCAGCGCGCCACGGCCGCAGCCGATCTCCAGGACGGGTCCGGAGGTCTGGTCGACGAGGTGGAGGATGCGGCCGATGGTGCCGCGGTCATGCAGGAAGTTCTGGCCGAGCTCATGTCGGCCACCAGAAGGGGATCGCACGAAGTGCTCCAGTGTGAAGAGGGAATGACGAGTACTGGAGGTACGGCGCGACGAGGTTCAGCGAGGACGCGCCGTCAGGCGCTGCGCTCGCGAACGAGGCTCAGCCGCCCGTAGGCGGCCTTGGTTATCGATCCCATGCGGGCCAGTCTAGTACAGAGAGATGATGGAGCGGTGTACCCCGTCCTCAGACCTTTACGCAGTGCCGACGAGCCGTCGGTGGTCGAGATCTGGCGGCGTGCCGTGGAGGCGACCCACGAGTTCCTCTCTCCCGAGGACATCGACTTCTACGAGGGGCATATCCGCGACACCTATCTCCCGGCCCTCGACGTGACCGTCGCGGAGCTGAGCGGGCGCATCGTGGGCTTTCTCGGATTGCAGGAGCATCGGGTCGAGATGCTCTTCGTGGACCCCGAGGCGCACAATCTGGGCATCGGTACTCGCCTGCTCGCCCACGCCGCCGCCCGGCACGCCAGGCTCGATCTGGACGTCAACGAGCAGAACCCGTCGGCCCTGGACTTCTACCGATCCCGAGGCTTCGTCGAGACCGGACGGTCACCGACCGACGGCGAGGGACGTCCTTTTCCACTGATCCATCTCAGCGGGCCCTATCCGCGCTGAGTCACCCGCTTTGGTGGGTCAGCGTCCTTTCGCAAGGGCAGAATGGACGCCTCAGCACCGCCCGCCCGCGAGAGACGGACGCTCACTCACCGGCCCCGGCATGCGGGTCGTGAGTTGGACACGACCGCGCTGAGTCACTCGCCCAGCAGCGACAACGCGGTCCACGCGTGTCCGAGGCGATCGGCGAGACCGAGACGGTCGGCGAGCTCGACCGGATCTCGCGGATCCTCGTAGAGACTCGCGAAGAGATCGAGAGCCTCCCCGACGCGGAGCTTCGGCTGCAGCCCGGCCTGTTGAAGCTGCACCCCGATATCGCATGGCGCGGCGGCGCGGTCGCAGGGCGGGTCGACCCCCAGGACCTCGACGGTCCCCGCGTCGGCTGGCGCCAGTCCGGCGATCCGCCAGAGCCGTATCAACCGATCGGTCAACCCACCGGAGTGGGCGATCCGTGGTCCGGCATGGTTCACTAGTGCTCCAGGAGGGGAGTATCCCCACTCACGTCCGACTCGTCATCACGTGCGACACCGATGTCGTCCCGGGTCGGCGGCCGGTTTCCCACCCGGCGGGAGAGACCTCCGGTGATTCGACACGCACCGAAGGATTCTCTGTGGACGTCTCTCTGCTGACCTGGATCGTCACGATCGCCGCGATCGCCGGCTTCTTCGTCTTCGACTTCTTTGCGCACGTGCGCACCCCACATGCCCCAACCCTCAAGGAATCCGGCTTCTGGTCGGCCTTCTATGTCGGCATCGCGGTGATCTTCGGCTTCCTGGTCATGTGGGTCTGGGGCGGCACCTACGGTGGTGAGTACTTCGCCGGCTATGTCACGGAGAAAGCGCTCAGCGTCGACAATCTCTTCGTCTTCGTCATCATCATGGCGAGCTTCTCGGTGCCCCGGGAGTATCAGCAGAAGGTGCTGCTGATCGGCATCGCGATGGCGCTGGTGATGCGCGGCGCCTTCATCGCCCTGGGCGCCGCGGCGATCAATGCCTACGCCTGGGTCTTCTATCTGTTCGGCGCGTTCCTGATCTACACGGCCATCAAGCTCATCATCGATCACGTCAGGGATGATGACGATGAGGCCGGCGAGAGCCGGATCACGCGACTCGTCAAGCGCATCCTGCCGACCACCGACGAGTACCACGGCGACCGCCTCACCGTCCGCATCAATGGCAAGCGAATGGTCACGCCGATGCTGCTGACGCTGGTAGCGATCGGCTTCGCCGACCTGGTCTTCGCGGTCGACTCCATCCCAGCGATCTACGGCCTGACCCAGGAAGCGTATCTGGTGTTCACCGCCAACGCCTTCGCCCTGCTCGGCCTGCGTCAGCTGTTCTTCCTCATCGGCGGACTGCTCGACCGGCTCGTCTACCTCTCCTACGGATTGTCGCTCATCCTCGCCTTCATCGGCGTGAAGCTCGTGCTGCACGCTCTGCACGAGAACACGCTGGGCTTCATCAACGACGGCGAGCATGTCGAGGTGCCCGAGGTCTCCACGGGGACGTCGCTCATCGTCATCATCGGCATCCTCGTCATCACGACGGTCGCCAGCCTCCTCAAGACCGGCGGCAAGGCCCAGCCGTTGCCCACGGTCGAGGAGGCCCAGAAAGATCCCACTCACGAGGACTGAGCGCCGCGTGCCGCTCACGGCGGTGGTTGACGGTGCACCGCGATCTGGCGGCACGCGATGGCGGTGTGCCATCGACCATCCCGAGCGCCTCGATCGTTGACCAGTCACCGAATACCGGCGGCGCCCCATCGCGGTGAGCGATCACCCACGGGGGCTCCCCGCACGTCAGCGACGTTGATAGATGTCGCGACGATGGCCGACCGCGACGACCAGGACCCGCAGCACGCCATCGTCGATCTCGTAGACGACACGGAAATCACCGGTGCGGACGCGCCACTCACCCGAGCCGCCCGCGAGCTTCTTGGCGCCCGGCGGACGCGGTTCGGACACCAGCAGTTCCACGGCCGCCTGCACCCTACGCCGGGCCGGCGGATCGAGCTTGCGGAGCTGGCGCGCCGCAGCCGGACTCACCTCGATGCGATAGCCCGCGGAGGTCATGTGAGACCGAGATCGGCCTTGACCTGTTCCCATGGAACCGGTGCCTCACCGGTCTCCGCCATCTCGGCCCGGGCGGCAGCCGCCGCCCGGATATCGGCCAGGTCCTCTGCCGCTTCGACCAGCCGCTCGAGCTCCTCGGCATCCATGACCGCGGCGACCCGACGCCCGCGGCGAGTCAGGAAGACCGGTTCGCGCCCGATGCGGGCCTCCTCGACGACATCGGCCAGACGCGCCCGGGCCTCGCTGATGGTCATCTCACTCATAGCGCCATCATAGCCGAAGAAGCTGAAATGTACATTTCAGCGCTCATAGCCGGCCGCGCAGGGAACGGTCGGCAGCGCGCTGTTGTTCGAGGACGGCGATGAGGGTGCGCGCATCGTGCGAACCCCGGTGCCGCACGCCGTTGAGAAAGAAGGTCGGCGTGCCCGTCGCCCCGCTGGCATATGCGCTGACCTCATCGGTCCGGACCCGGTCGCGGACCTGCGCATCGACGCAGTCCCGCGCGAACTGGTCGAGGTCGAGACCGAGCTGGTCGGCGTATCGCAGCAGGTCGTCACCCTCCAGATGGGCCTGGGAGCTGAACAGCAGGGAGTACATCTCCCAGAACTTGCCCTGGCGCCCGGCCGCCTCGGCGGCGATGGCCGCGTCGAGGGCGCGCGGGTGGACATCCTCGAGGGGCAGGTGGCGCACGGCGAAGCAGAGATCATCGCCGAAGTGCGCCCGCAGGTCGTCACCCATGCCGGTGCTGCGCGCGCAGAAGGGGCATTCGAAGTCGAAGTACTCGACCACGACGACCGGCGCATGGGGATCGCCGTGGATGTGGTCGCGCCCGGGATCCAGGGGCGGCTCGAGCAACACCGGCAGGTCGGCGCTCTCCTCGCCCAGGTGGTTCCGCGCGACCCAGAATACGACCCAGCCGACCGCCCAGGAGAGTCCCATCGCGATCAGCACGCCGATCACGGCGAACCTCGCGGTCTCACCCTCGAAAGCCAGCGACACGATCAGCAGCGACATCGTGAAGCCGATACCCGAGAGGGCCGCCCCTCCCGCGACGCTGCCGGGTCCGACCCCGTCCGGGAGCGTGCCGAGCCGCAGCCGGACGGCGGCCCACGCCCCGAGCGAGATGCCGAGGGTCTTGCCGACCACGAGGCCGGCGACGATGCCCCAGGTCACCGGGGAGCGTAGTGCCTCGCCGAGGACACCGCCGCGCAGGTCCACGCCGGCATTGGCGAGGGCGAAGATCGGCACGATCACGAGGGCGACCGGTGAGGCGATGACGGTGTGCAGCCGCTCGTTGACCGAGATGGAGCGTGCCAGGCCCGCTTGAGCCACCCGCGCCACCCGCGCTTGCGGCGACTGCCAGTAGTCGCGGAAGAGGTACTTGGCGCGGATGACGTCCTCGCGCTCCGGTGCCGCCGCGGGGACGAGCAGACCGGCAGCCATGCCGGCGAGCGAGGGATGGATGCCTGAGAGCAGGGTGGCCGCCCACAGCACGACGATCACGACGACATAGGGGCTGCTGCGCCACTGCCGCGACCTGCCGAGCAGCCACAGCAGACCGAGGCATCCGAAGGCGATGAGGAGCGGCGTGACGGAGAGGTCATCGGTGTAGAAGATGCCGATGACCGACACGGCGAGGAAGTCGTCGACGACCGTGAGCGCGAGGAGGAAGACCCGCAGCTGGCTCGACATCGCGGGCCCGACGAGTGCGAGAGCCCCGAGCAGGAAGGCGGTGTCGGTGCCGACGACCGCACCCCAGCCCTGGGCCGCCTCGCGTCCGGCGATCGCCAGGTAGAGCAATGCCGGCAGCACCACGCCGCACAGCCCCGCGACAAGGGGCACGACGGCACGACGGCGGTCACGCAGCGACCCGACCGCGAACTCCTGGCGCACCTCCAGGCCGATGAGGAAGAAGAAGACCACCATGAGGCCGTCGTTGACCCAGTGATGCAGGTCCATATCGATGATGAAGTCACCGATCTCGACCATGATCGGGATCTCCAGCAGATGCTCGTAGCTGCCGGAGAACGGGGAATTGGCCCACACCAGGGCGAACAGCGCGACGCCGACGAGCAGCAGGGCGCTCCCGGACTCGGTCTTCAGCCGTTCGATGACCCGTTGGACCGCCGCGTCGACCGCGCTCATACCGCTCACCCCTCGGACAACTCCGCCGAGCGTCAACTTACTCCCGCCGGACGTGCGCGACGAGTGTGATGCTTGCGTCCCACGATCCCGCTCGGAGAGGATCGCCACGGCAGCCACGCCGATTCACCGGGAGGGCCGGATGCAGCACACGACCGCACGCGACATGACCTTCGAGGTGGAGCAAGGAGGTGACGGGCCACCGGTCGTACTCCTGCACGGCTTTCCCGAGACGGCGGCCACCTGGCGCGCTGTCGCGGGAATGCTGCAAGAAGCGGGCTACCACACCTACGCGCCGAACCAGCGCGGCTACTCGCCGGGCGCACGCCCCGAAGCGGTCGAGGCCTACGCCATGGACACGCTCGCCGACGATGTCCTCGCGCTCGCCGACGCCTGGGGCCTGGACCGCTTCCACGTCGTCGGTCACGACTGGGGAGCGGCGGTGGCGTGGAAGCTCACCGCCTTGCATCCGGAACGGGTGGAGACCCTGACCGCGGTGTCGGTGCCCCATCTGGCCGCCTACGGCTGGGCCTTGGCGAATGACGCCGATCAGCAACGCCGTGCGTCCTATATCGGGTTGTTCCGCGACGGCCAGCGCGCCGAGGGGCTACTACTGGAGGACGACGCGCGACGGCTCATCGCGATGTTCGAGGGCCGTGTCCCGGACGACCTGGTCGAGGAGCACGTCTCAACGCTCCGCGAGCCGGGAGCACTGACCGCCGCGCTCAACTGGTACCGGGCCATGGGTCCGGAGACCGACCTGCCCGCGGTCCGTGTGCCGACCACCTACGTCTGGAGCACAGCCGACCAGGCTCTGGGTCGGGCCGGCGCGGAACGCTGCGGCGACCACGTCAACGCGGACTACCGCTTCGTCGAACTCGAGGGAGTCTCCCACTGGATACCCGAGGAGGCCCCCGGCGAGCTCGCCGAGATCATCGTCGCGCGGGCCTCGGGACAATGATGTTCCCGGGTGGCGGCGCTGCGCCGCTATCCGGTCAAGGCCATGGGCGGAGAGTCGTTGCGGAAAGTCGACCTCGACGATCGCGGACTGGTCGGCGACCGCTGGTTCGCGGTCACCGACGACGACGGGCGATTCGCGGCGCTGAAGAACACCCGACGCTTCAAGCGACGCGATCGCGTCGTCGACTACCGCGCGAGCACCACCGCGGACACTGTGGTGGTGGCGTGCGCCGAGGATCGCTGGAGGGTCGGTGATCCCGCACTCGACGAACACCTGAGCACGCGACTCGGCACCCGAGTGCGGGTGACGGCGGAGGACACCGCGCCCCATCAGGACGGCGGAGCCGTATCGCTCATCGGATCGGCGACATTGCAGTGGTGTGCCGAGCGCTGGGGGCCCGCCGGGGATGCCCGCCGGCTGCGCGCCAATATCGTCGTCGAGACCAGTGTCCCCTTCGAGGAGGAGGACTGGGTAGGCTCGACCGTGCGCATCGGGACAGCGGCACTGCACATCGTGGAACGGGTACGGCGCTGCCGAGTGATCGATGTAGCCCAGGACGGCGTCGTCCCCCAGGCGTCCTGGCTGAAGGAGCTCGGGCGGGAACGCGACCTGCTCCTGGCCGTCTACGCCGATGTGACCGGGCGGGGAGTCATCGCCCTGGGCGATCCCCCGCGGCCGGGGCGATGATCCGAGCGACGAGGATCGGGGGATGGACATGTCCAGCACTGGCGTGATCGAGGAACTGGCGCGGGAGCTTCCGGCGGGCACCGTCGTGACCGACACCGAGATCCTCACGTCCTATGCACGCGACCGTGAGTTGTGGGCACCGTCGGCCACACCGCTGGCGGTGGTGCGGCCGAGGAGCACCGAACAGATCGGGGCCGTGATGCGGTGGGCGAGCCGCCACACGATCCCCGTCGTCCCGAGGGGCGCCGGCTCCGGTCTGGCCGGGGCGGCGAACGGGATCGACGGCGGGATCGTGTTGTCGCTCGAGGCGATGGACCAGGTGCTCGCTGTCGACCCCGTGGACCGTTACGCGGTCGTCCAGCCGGGTGTGATCACCGCCGACCTCAAACACCTCGCCATGACCCACGGACTGCGGTATCCGCCCGATCCGGGGTCGGCCGAGTTCTGCACGATCGGCGGCAATGTCGCGACGAATGCGGGCGGATTGTGCTGCCTGAAGTACGGCGTCACCCGCGATTCCGTCATCGGGCTGGAAGTGGTCCTCGCCGATGGACGGGTCCTGCGTCTCGGCGGTCGCACCGTGAAGGACGTGGCGGGGCTCGACCTCCTCGGCCTCTTCGTAGGGAGTGAAGGGATGCTGGGGGTCGTCACCGAGGTGACCGTGCGCCTACGTCCCGCCCCACGCGAGATCGCGACGCTGGTCGCGACCTTCGACGAGCTCTCAGGGGCCGGGCGTGCGGTGGCAGGAGTCCTGACCGAAGGTCGTCCGAGCATGTGCGAGCTGATGGACGCGCCCACCGTGCGTGCCGTGGAGGCGTATCGGCCCAGCGGCCTGGACACGGAGGCGGCGGCGCTCCTGCTGGTGCAGACCGATGACGGCGATGCCGAGGCGATCGAGCGCTGCGCGCGGGCCTGCGAGGAGGCCGGCGCCCGATTCGTGATGACGACACGGGACGATGCCGAGACCGAGCTTCTGACGATGGCACGACGGACAGCCCTGGATGCCCTCGAGGCCGGTGGGCAGTGGCTGCTGGACGATGTGTGCGTCCCGCTCTCGTCGGTGCCGGATCTCGTCGCGGGGTGTCAGGAGATCGGGGCGCGTCACGCGGTGACGGTGGCGTGCTTCGGTCATATCGGCGACGGCAACATGCATCCCACCGTGGTCTTCGACCACGGTGACACCGCTGCCGAGTCACGCGCGCGGCATGCGGCAGAGGAGATCGCTCGGCTCGGCCTGCGGCTCGGAGGCACGGTGACCGGGGAGCACGGGGTCGGCCTCGCCAAGCGCGATCTGATGGCCGAGCAGGTCGGTGCGGTCCATCTGGGGGTCCAGCGAGCGATCAAACACGCCCTCGACCCGGCGGGGATCCTCAACCCCGGCAAGTCCCTCGGCTGAGCCAACCCGTCGCGCCGGCGTCGTTCGTCAGCGACGACGTGGCGTTGACCAGCTACCGCTGCCTAGTGGTCAAGGGTCGCGAGGTGGTGGCGAAGGGCGACCCGGACCCCCTCGGCGTCCAACTCACCGTGTGGGGTGATCACATCGAGCGTCAGGCCGCCGACCAGGGCACTGAGCCGCGTCGCCTCAGCCTCATGTCCACCCACGCCCGCCGACGCGAGAGCGGCCGCCAGTGCCTCGTGCAGATCACGTCCCATCCGGGCGGTCGCCGCGGCGAGGATCGGCCGGGTGCGGGAGGCGACGATGAACTCGACCAGCACCACCGCCTCGGCGGCCCGCTCCTCGTCGACCGGCAGCACCTCCTCGACGAACAGCGCCAACCGCTCGGGCCAGTCAGCGCCGATGTCGTCGAGCCGATGTCGCTCCAGCCGCTCCCCCATCCGGCGGCCGATCTCCTCAGCCGTGGCACTCAGCAGATCCTCGCTGCCCTCGAAGTAGTGCCGCACGGAACCGACATTGAGACCCGCCTCGTCGGCCACCCGCCGCAAGGACAAGGCTGCGGCCCCGTCGCGAGCCACGAGGCGCAGGGCAGCGGTGACCACGTCCGCACGTCTGCGGGCCGCATCCAATCGAGCCGGCATCTCAAGCCGCCCAAACGGGCTCGTCGGCCTCGCGGACGACGCCCGCGTCGTCGATCACGAGGTAGCGGTCGAATTCCCGGGCGAACCAGCGGTCGTGCGTGACAGCGAGCACGGTGCCGTCGAAGGCCCGCAGCGCCTGCTGGAGCGCCTCGGCCGACAGCAGGTCGAGATTGTCGGTCGGCTCGTCGAGCAGCAGGAGGGTCGCGCCCCCCAGTTCCAGCAGCAGGATCTGGAAGCGAGCCTTCTGCCCGCCGGACAACGAGGTGAAGTCTTGCTCGGCGGAGCTGGCCAGTTCGTAGCGATCGAGAGCTCGCGAGGCGGTCTCTCGGTCCATGCCGTCGCGGTGCTCGTCCCCCCGATGGAGGATCTCGATCAGTGTTCGGCCGTCCAGGTCGGGGCGGCCCTGGGTCTGCGCGAACCAGCCGGGCCGCACCCGAGCCCCGAGGCGGGCGACGCCCGTGCAGTCGACCGACTCGATCGGCAGGTCGCCGACGGGCCGGTGTTGCACATCGGGCTCGGTGCCGCCGGCCGCAAGCAACCTCAGCAGATGGGACTTGCCCGTGCCATTGGGTCCGAGCACCGCGAGACGGTCGCCGTACCAGACCTCCAGGTCGAAGGGGTCGGTCAAGCCCATCAGCTCCAGATGCTCGCAGACGATCGCGCGCTTCCCGGTGCGGCCGCCCCGCAGTCGCATGTCGATGCGCTGCTCCCGCGGCCGCTCCTGCGGCGGGCCGGCCTGCTCGAAGCGGGCGAGCCGGGTTCGGGCGGCGCGGTAGCGCGAGGTCATGTCGGAGTTGTATGCGGCCTTCTGCTTGTACATCTGGACCAGCGCCTTGAGCTTCGCGTGCTCGTCATCCCAACGGCGCCGCAGTTCGTCGAGACGCTCGAAGCGTCGTTCGCGGGCCTCGTGATAGGTCGCGAATCCGCCCGGATGGGTCCATGTCGTGTTGCCTGCGGCCCCCAGCTCGAGCGTGACGATGCTGTCGGCGGAACGCGCCAGCAGCTCACGGTCGTGGCTCACGAACAGCACGCTCTTGGGCGTGGCGCGCAGCTGCTCTTCCAACCAGTGCTTGCCCGCGACATCCAGGTAGTTGTCGGGCTCGTCGAGCAACAGCACCTCATGGGGACCGCGCAGCAGAGCCTCCAACACGAGGCGCTTCTGCTCACCGCCGGACAGCGTACGCACATCACGCTCCCGGCAGGTCTCGAAGGACTCGCCCAGTGCCGCGACCGTACAGGTGTCCCACAGCACCTCGGCCGCATAGCCCCCGGAATCGCCCCAGGCCGCGAGTGCCGAGGCGTACGACAGCTGAGCCGACTCGGTGGCGAGCTCAGTCATCCGTCGCTCGGCGGTGGAGAGCCGCTCGGCCGCCTCCCGCACAGAACGGGGGGCCACCGAGAGCAATACGTCCGCGATCGTCGCGGCGGACTCATCGATGAACTGCCACATGATCCCGAGGCCGCCGGTCACCTGTACCGCACCGCCCGAAGCGTTGAGCGTTCCGGCGATGATGCGCAGCAACGACGTCTTCCCCACGCCATTGGCTCCGATCAGGGCGACCGTGGAGCCCTCCGCGACACGGAAGGAGACATCGTCGAGCAGGACGCGTCCGTCCGGGAGCGCCAGTGAGCAGGCGGAGACGTCGAGGTGGCCCATGACCCCTGTTTATCACAGTCGGGATAAATGTCGGCGTGTGGCCGCATTGGTGAGGTGTCACAGCCAGGCGCCGCGCGAACTGTGCAGATCTGGGGTAGTGAGACCGATGTCACACAGGAAGGATCGAGGGGATACCCCTCGACCCGGAAGGGCCCCGTGAGTACCAACAACTCCATCCACGCGCGTTACGACATCGATGAGATGCCTCCCTGGGGCGAGGCGACACTCCTCGGCGTCCAGCACGTGCTCGTCATGATGGCCAGCAATGTCACCCTGCCGATCGTGCTCGCGACCGCGATCGGTGCGACCACCGGCGAGACCGCCTTCCTCGTGCAGGTGGCGTTGCTGGTCGCCGGTCTCACCACCTTCCTGCAGACCGTCGGCTTCGGGCCGGTCGGCTCTCGGCTCCCGATCGTGCAGGGCACCAGCTTCGGCTTCCTGGCCGTCTCGATCCCCCTCGCCCAGGACTACGGCATCGCCGCGGTCTTCGGCGGAGCCATCTTCGCCGGTGCCGTGCAGGTCGCCCTCGGCTTCAGCCTCAGGTGGCTGCAGGTGCTCTTCCCGCCGCTCGTCAGCGGCATCGTCGTGCTGGTGATCGGCATCGGCCTGCTGCCGACCGGCATGGCGCTGTTCGCCGGCGGCAACGGTGCCGCGGACTTCGGTTCCTTCGCCAACCTGGGCCTGGCGTCGCTGGTGCTGGTCATCATGCTCGTGCTCTACCGCTTCGGTAATGGGCTCGTCGGAGCCTCGGCCGTGCTCATCAGCCTGGTCATCGGCTATCTGGTCGCCATCCCGGGGCAAGGTCGACTTCGCCGAGATCAATGACGCCCAGTGGTTCGCCATTCCCACGCCGCTCGAATTCGGGCTGGACTTCCCGGTGGCGGCGCTGATCGCCATGGGCGCGATGGCGATCGCGACCTCGGTGGAGACCATCGGCGACCTGTCCGCGGTCACCAAGAGCGGCGCGGGCCGCGAGGTCACCAAGAAGGAGATGTCCGGCGGCGTGATCGCCGATGGCGTCTCCACCGCCTTCGCCTCGCTGTTCAGCGCCCTGCCCAACACGACCTTCGGTCAGAATGTCGGCCTCGTCGCCTTCACCGGTGTGATGAGCCGCCACGTCGTGTCGATCGGCGCTGCCTTCCTGGTCTTCCTCGGGCTCTTCCCGAAGTTGGCGACCCTCATCGCGCTGATGCCGTCCTCGGTGATCGGCGGCGCGGCGGTGGTCATGTTCGGCATGATGCTCGGCGCGGGTATCAAGCTGATCGCCGAGAACCCGCTGGACCGCCACGACATGCTCGTCATCGCCGTGTCGATCGGCGTCGGCCAGGGCTTCGCGGCCGTGCCGGACTCGATGGCGCTGATGCCCGAGAACATCAAGGTGCTTCTCGAGACCGGCATCGTCCCGGCGGCGATCCTGGCGGTGGTCATGAACCTCACCCGGCCGAAGCCGGACGAGGGCATGCCCCTCGACATCGACGTACCCCTCCCGGACTCGGCCCCCGAGGAACGGCGCGACCGGCGCTGACCCGCATGTCAGGGGACTTCGCCCCTCCCCCCGACGTCGGGGATGTCGCCGGTCTCCCGCACACCGAGATCGACGCCCTCTTCCACGGCCCGCCGTGGACTCCTCGCGAGGAGTTCGTCGGCGATGTCGAGCCATCCCTGCACACCTTCTTCACCGACCAGGAGCACATCGTGCGGTGGTCGATCAAGACCCGCAACACCTACCGTGAGGGGGTTCCCGCCCTGGCATCGAGCCATCCACATCTCGTGATCGTCCGGCTGCGCTCGGCTGCGGAGGTTGAGCGATGGCTCGCCGGTCCGTTGTGCGACAGCGTGACGGGGTGAGGCGGCTCAGGCGTCCAGATCGTCGTCGCTCCAGAGGGACGCTGCGCCATGGCCGAGGAGGAGCTTGGGGTAGTACGCCCACGCGAACCACGGGGCGGCCGTGGATCCGCCGAGCACACGGTCCAGCAAGATACCGCCCGCGGTGAGTCCGTAGCCCAATGATCGGCGGTACCGAGGACGCGAGGCGATCACCTGGGTCGCCGCGATGAGGTAGCCGTAGCGGGCCGCGGCCTTCGCCACGCCACGTACCCGGCCCTCGTGGTGTCGGTCGAGCCAGGCGATCAGCGCCGGATGGGCATGGAGCGCGACGAAGCGCAGGCGATCGGCATCCTCGGTGCCGTCACCGTGGTAACGCCGGGCACATGCGCGGGTGTTGTTGACGTACGCTCCGCCCCAGAGATCGGCGGCGAGTCCCGACGCGATGACGGCATCGGGCACGCTGCCGCCACGGCGGCGCGCGATGACGGGGGCGATCGCGGCTCCGACGGCAGCGACTCCCGCGGTAATCCGCTCATTGGTCGGGGTGGCCTCGGGCCCGATGAAATCGGCCCACGTCTGTCGCACTCTTTCCTGCCACGTCATGTCGTCATCGTCGCAGGATCCACGCTTCATCACAGCCCGAACGGCCGAGACCATTGTGATCGTGACACCGACTAAGCCACGGGACCATCGGGGGACGCCGTGCAGATGCCCGATGCCGAGGAGATCGCCACCGAGCCGACCGCCAGCCAGGCGGGCACCAGCCGTTCGGTCGCGCCGAGCAGCACTCCGGCCCACATGCTGTCCTCGATCGCCCCGTTGACTACCCGCACACCGTCAGTATGACCACTCATGTTCGCCCGCTGTTCCGGCCTCCAGGGTCGGACAAGCTGAGCGGAACAGATGTCAGCGCACCAAGAGTTCTGCGTGGAACTGGCAGCCATCTGATCGACGGCCCTCGCCGAGGGCCATCCGAATCCTTGATGATGACATTGGCGGCTCTGAGCTCGTTCAGCAGTTTCTATCATATCGGCGTGCACATACGTCACAGAGACTTTCTCAAACTATCGTCCCCGGCCCACGCACGCTGACTCCTCAGAAGAAGTCGCCGGCGGCGGCACCGCCGGTGGGCGGCTCGGGCTCGCGCGCCATGGGGGTGAACCGCGAGTAGTGGCCCTGGAAGGAGACCGCGACCTTGTTGACCGGTCCGGAGCGGTTCTTGGCGACGATGATGTCGGCCTCGCCGGGCCGCTCGGACTCGCCCGCTCCCGTCGCATCAGGACGATTCAGCAGCATGACGATATCGGCGTCCTGCTCGATCGAGCCGGATTCACGAAGGTCCGACAGCTGCGGGGTCTTGTCGGTGCGCTGCTCCGATCCACGGTTCAGCTGGCTGATCGCCACCACCGGCACCTCGAGCTCCTTGGCGAGCAGCTTGATCTGCCGGCTGAACTCCGAGACCTCCACCTGACGGTTCTCGACCCGCTTGCCCGAGGTCATCAGCTGCAGATAGTCCAACACGATGAAGCCGAGCCCGTGCTGCTTCTTGATGCGCCGCGCCTTCGAGCGGATATCGGGCATCGTCATGTTCGGCGAATCGTCGATGACGATCGGCGCGGACTGAACGGTCAACAGCGCCCGGCCGATCGCATCCCAGTCACGATTGGACATGCCGCCGCCACGCATGTGGTGGATGGCGACCTTGGCCTCCGCCGAGAGCAGACGCATCGCGATCTCGGCACCCGTCATCTCCAAGGAGAACATCGCGCAGGGGATGTTGTCGCGGATCGCGGCCTGCCGGATGAAGTCCAGACCGAGCGTGGACTTGCCGACGCCGGGGCGGGCGGCGACGACGATCATCTGACCGGGACGGAACCCGGTGGTGAGCTTGTCCAGGTCGGGGAAACCGCTCAGCACGCCGCCGAGATCGCCATCACGGTTCTGGATCTGCTCGATCTCATCGATCGTGTCGGTCATCAGCGCCGACAGCAGACTGTAGTCCTCGCCCTTGCTGGCGCCGTCGACATCGAGCACCTCGGCCTGCGCCCGGTCGACGATCTCGCTGACCTCGCCCTGACCGCTCTGGCCGAGCTGGGCGATACGCTGTCCGACCTCCACCAATCGACGCAGGACGGCCTTCTCGTGGACGATCTCGGCGTAGTAGTCGACATTGGCGGCGATCGGCACACCCGCGACGAGATCGTGGAGATAGGTGGCCCCGCCGACGCGAGTGATCTCGCCCCGCCGCTGCAGCTCGGCCGCGACCGTGATGGCATCGGCCGGCTCCCCACGGTTGGCGAGGTCGACGATCGTTTCGAAGATCAGCTCATGGGCGGGCCGGTAGAAGTCGCGCGCCTCGAGGAGATCGGCGGCCGGGTCGATCGCGTTCTTGCTCATCAGCATCGCACCCAGAACGCTCTGCTCGGCGGCCATGTCCTGCGGGGGTACGCTGCCCGCTCCCTCAGGGGGCTGGGGCTCCTCGTACAGGTCCGCGACACTCACCGCTGATTCTCCTCCTCAAGGGGTCTGGACTGCCACCGTACGGGGCCGCGCCGACACTTTCCGACACCGCTCCGACGCGTCACAGTAGACCTCGCGAGCGTCCCACTTCCAGTACGTTATCCACAGGCCCTGTGTATGTCTGGGGAGAACCGGTGGGAAACGCCGAGCAGCTTGTGCACAGACCGTGGAAGACTCTGTGGACAAGACTGATTCCGCGCTCACCCGATGGGCTCTGACCTGCGAAAACACTCGACACACCGTGTGGAGGAAAGAAACTTCGGCGTCCATGTTCCCGCGTGGACAGACCACTGTCGGGGATGCCCCATGGGCGCGTAAACTGCTCCACGATGCCCGTTTTCCCCATGTTCTCCCCAGCCCCGTGAGGGACATCGACCGGCGCATCCTCGCGATCTCGATCCCGGCCTTCGCCGCCCTCATCAGCGAGCCCCTGATGCTGATGGCCGACACCGCGATCATCGGCCATGTCGGCCGCACCGAGTTGGCCGGACTGGCCGCGGCATCCACGGTGCTGATGACGGTGGTCGGCCTGTGCATCTTCCTCGCCTATGGCAGTACCGCCACAGTCGCGCGTCATCAGGGAGCAGGGGACGACCGGCGCGCCCTGCAGAGCGCGCTGGGAGGTGTCTGGCTCGCCCTCGGACTCGGTGTGATCCTCGGTGCCGGCCTGGCTGTGTTCGCCCGGCCCCTGGGACGCTCCCTCGCCAGCTCCCCACAGGTCGCCGATCTCGCCTACGACTACCTCATCGTGGCAGCCGCCTCCGTCCCGGCGCTGCTGCTCGTGCTCGCCGCCACCGGCGCACTGCGCGGACTGCTCGATCTCCGTACTCCCCTCCTGGCCATGATCGCGGCGAACCTGGTCAATGTGATCATCACGCTGCTGCTCGTCCACGGTCTCGGGTGGGGGTTGCGCGGCGCCGCACTCGGCCTGGTGATCGCCCAGTGGTTCGCCGCCGTCTGGCTCTGCCTGGTCGTCATCCGTCGCGCACGCGCCGTCCGGGCGTCGGTCCGTCCCGATCTCGGCGAGGTGCTCACCGCCGCCGCGGACGGGGTGCCGCTGCTCGTACGCACCCTCACCCTGCGGATCTCGCTGATCATCGCGACCCTCGTGGCCGCCGGACTCGGCGACGCGCCGCTGGCCGCCCACCAGATCGCCACCACGGTCGTGTCCTTCCTGGCCTTCGCCCTGGACGCCCTGGCGATCGCCGGCCAGACCCTCACCGGTCGCACCCTCGGTGCCTCTGATGCCACCGGCACCCGCGCCATGACCCGGCGGATGATCGCCTGGGGCGTGGGAGCGGGGGTGGTCTTCGGTCTCGTGATCGCGGCCGCCTCACCCCTCCTGGTGCGGGGCTTCACCTCCGATTCCCTCGTGCAGTCCACGGCCATTCCCGCCCTGCTCGTCGTCGCGGCGATCCAGCCGCTCTCCGGGGTGGTCTTCGTGCTCGACGGCGTGCTCATCGGTGCCGGGGACGGCGTGTACCTGGCCTGGGCGGGCATCCTCGTGCTCGCGCTCTATGCGCCGGCCGCTCTCGCCGTGGGCTGGCTGGACGCCTCATTCATGTGGCTGTGGGTCGCTTACGGGGTCTTCATCACCGCCAGGCTCGCAACGCTCTGGTGGCGTCAGCGCGGAGACGCCTGGATGGTGCTCGGCAGCCGTTGACCCCCGCCCAGTCTGGCGGCACAGGAGATGCCTCATCGGCCGCCCGAGGGAGTGTGTCCTCGCCCGCGCAGGACGAGAACCCCGGTGACCAGCAACGCGGTGAGGCCGACCAGCGAGGCGGCGACGGCAGCGTACGCCTGGAGGGCATCCGTCACGGCCACGTGGACTGCGTCGAGCAGTTCCGGTCCCGCGGGGCCGAGTGCCCTTGCCGCCGCGATTCCGTCATGGACGCTCTCGAGCGCACGGTCGCCGACGGGGTCGGGAACGCCACCGGGCATCATCTCGCCGAGCGACCCTCGATAGACGGCCGTCGCGACCGCACCGCCGGTGGCAGCGCCGAGTGCGGTGCCGAGCTCTCCTCCCACCTCCTGCGCGGCAGCCGCCGAACCCGTCTTCTCGTCCGGAACTCCCGCGATGATCAGGTCGCTGACCAGAGCCGCGGCCGCCCCCTGTCCGAATCCCACTATCGAGAAGGCCGCGACGACGACGGACAGCGACCTTCCCGGGTCGACCACGACCATGAGCACGAGAAGACCGGCGGCAGCGAGTGTGAGTCCTATCGCGACGACCACGACCGGACGAATCCATCTCGTCAGCC
Organism: Aeromicrobium sp. PE09-221; assembly: GCF_002174305.1. Taxonomy (GTDB): domain Bacteria; phylum Actinomycetota; class Actinomycetes; order Propionibacteriales; family Nocardioidaceae; genus Aeromicrobium. Next base: position 102,225 of record NZ_MIJB01000005.1, read on the forward strand.
GCGCGGCGAGCAACGAGCCGGCGATATTGAGCAGGATGTACGGAACCGTCCAGAGGCCCGCGCGCAAGGGGCTCAGCCCCACGACCCACTGCAGATGCTGGGTGAGCAGGTAGAACACGCCGACCACGCCCACCCCGGAGAGCAGGATCGTGACGAGAGAGACCGAGACGCGCGGGTTGGCCAGCAGCGCGAGGTCGAAGAGCGGATCGCGTAGCCGGCGCTGGCGACGCACGAAGACGGCGAGCACGAGGATGCCGACACCCACGGCCAGCGCATTCATCCACAGCGGCCCGCCACCCTGGTCTCCGGCGGCCAGTTCCTGGAGCCCGTAGACCATCGCGAGCATTCCCGTCACCGACAGGATGGCGCTGGTGAGGTCGAGGCCGCCGGAGCCCCGGCCCGTGCGTTCGGGCAGCAGCCGGCGTCCGCCGACCAGTAACAGGACCATGGGTGGAATATTGATGAGGAACACCACGCCCCACCAGAAATGTTCCAGCAGCGCTCCTCCCAGTAACGGCCCGACGGCACCGCCGGCGGAGAAGGAGCTGAACATGATCGCGATCGCGGACCGCCGCTGCACATCGTCATGGAACATCACGCGTAGCAGCGAGAACAGCGAGGGCATCAATGTCGCTCCTGCCACCCCGAGCATCGCTCGGGCGGCGATCAGCATGGACGCCGTGGTCGAGAAGGCCGCGAGGACCGACAGCAGGGCAAATGCCGCGCTGCCGATCAAGAGCAACCGCCGTGGCCCGATGCGGTCACCCAGACGTCCCATCGTCACGAGGAAGCCGGCGATGAGGAACCCATAGACGTGCACGATCCACAAGGCCTGCGAGGCGGTCGGCTCCAGATCGGCACTGACTGTAGGAAGCGCCAGGAAGAGCACCGTCAGATCGGTCGACAACGCCAACATCGGAAGCACCAGCAGCGCGAGGCCGATCCACTCGCGGGGTCCGGCGCGCCGGACGACATCCTCCGTCATCGACGCGCCTGCCTCGCGAGTCGGGCGGGACGCAGAGCACGCGCCCACCAGATCAGTTCGTCGTAGAAGTTGCCGGCGGCCCTGCTCACGCGTGCCGGGTCCGCGGGAACCCCACTCTCGTCGAAGACCTCCCAGAAATCAGGGAAGCTCAGGACATTGCGGATCGTCATCGTACCCAGCTCGACGAACACCGTGCGCAACTGCTCGACGGCCTCGATCCCGCCCGTGCGACCGCCATAGGAGACGAAACCGACCGGCGTGGCGGACCACTCGGAGTTGAACCAGTCGATCGCGTTCTTCAACGAAGCCGGGTAGCCGCGGTTGTACACCGGGGTGACGATGACGATCGCATCGGCCGCCTCGATCTGGTCACCGAGGGCGGTGACATCGGACGGCGCGGCTCGCCCCTTGTCGCCGAGATCGGCGGGCAGGTCCAGATCGGCCAGATCGGTGATGGCCAGTTCGATGTCGTCTCGTAGACGGGCTCGCTCGGCGAGCCAGGATGCCGGAACGTGTCCGAAGCGGCCGGTGCGGACGCTGCCGATCACCATCAGGACTCGCATCCGCTTGGCGGTGTCCGTCATCACGCGGGTGTCACCGGGTTCAATCTTCGTCGTCATGACGCTCCTCCTTTCAATTACGTTATGAACCGTAACGCAATATGCGGAGAGAGCGCAACGCGCAGAGCCCGGATCCGTGACAGTCCGGCACGAATCCGCTCCTAGACTGGCCGCATGGGACAGCGCAGTGCGGGTGCCGCCAAGGGAGCGAGCGGACGACCGCGCGACCGGCAGATCGATCAGTCGGTCATCGAGACCACCCTCGCGATCCTGGACGCCGAGGGGTATGCCGGCGTCTCCTTCGAGGCCGTCGCCCGCCGTGCCGGGACATCCAGACCCGCTGTGTACCGGCGTTGGTCGACCCGGGCCGCACTCGTGCTGGCCGCCGTCGGCGAACGTCTCGACATTCCCGATCCACCGGACACCGGCTGCACCTTGTGCGATATCGGCGAGAGCTTCGACCTGTTCCTCGCCTCCTACCGCACGATCCGCCCTGAATCCCTCAGCGCGCTCTATGCCGAATGCGCCACGGACCCCGATCTGCGCGCTTCCTATCTGGAGACGATCATCGAACCGACGCGCACCGCCGTCGGCATCGCGGTCGACCGAGCGATCGCGCGCGGCGACCTACGACCGGACTCCAACCGAGAGGTGCTCCTCGACCTCGTCGGGTCGCTCGTGCACTACCGCAGCATGTTCAGCCCCGACCATCTCAGCGACGACGATGCCTGGTCGGCCGTCGAGACGCTCCTCCGCGGGGCGGCGCGAGACTATCCCGCTCTCCTGGCCCACAGCGAGGAGCTGGAGAGGCAGCACCTCGACGCCTCGCACGGCCAGCATCACCATCCCCACTGAAGCCGCGAAGCTGCCCCGCCAGCGCCCGGGCCGTCCGGCGGTCAGCGCCGCCAGTAGCCGGTGACGTCGAAGCAGTCACGGGCGACACCACGGTCGTTCTTCAGATAATCGCGGACCACGGTCGGCTCGTTCACGAGGCTCTGGGTCGCCTACGTGGATGGTGCTCGGTGCCCGCTGACGATTCAGTCGATCAGTGATCTCCCGGGTCGGGGATGCTCGCGGTATCCAGGACCACCTCGACGAGAATGGGTCCCGGACGTTCGAGCGCGCGTGCGAGCGCGTCGAAATCGCTCCATTCGGTCACCCGGAGCTCCCTGCCCCCGAGGGCATCGGCGATGCCCGCAAAGCTCGGCCACGAGAAGGTCGTCAACGTGGGGTCGAAATCCTGATTGACGAAGCGGTAGTACTCGGCGCCGTAGGCATTGTCGTTGAGCAGCACCACGACGAGGTTCGCGTCGTAGCGCACGGCTGTGTTGAACTCCGTCAGCCCGCCGAGCATGAAGCCGCCATCGCCGACCACCACCAAGGTCCGCGCATCCGGTCGTGCGAATGCCGCGCCGATGCCGTACCCGACGCTAAGACCGATGTGCCCCACGTTGAGACAGTGGGCATAACGGCACGGATGGGCGACGTCCAGAATGCGAAGCGCTTCATGGGAGAACCGCCCGCCATCGATGCACAAGGACCGGTCGGGATCGACGAGTTGATTGACCCGATGCAGCACGCCGGTGAGGGTCAATGGTCCGGTGCCCTGCGCTGCGGACCAGTCCTTGCGTCGAAAGTCCTCGACCTTGCGGGCCATGTCCTCGGACCTGAAACCCGATGCGGGGGCGCCGGCCTCGTCGAGGATCTCGATCAGTTCAGTCGCCGCCACGCCGGCGTCAGCGACGATCGCGAGGTCCACCGGGAAGTAACGCCCCAGTGCTCCTGGATCAGAATCGATCTGGACGACGCGCTTACCCTCCAACAACTCCCCTTTGAGCGTCGTCAGCGAGGTCAGCGCACCGCCGAACACCACCAGGCAGTCGCTGCGTGCGATCGTCTCGCTCGCCACCGGGTTGGCCAGGGTTCCGCAGATGCCCACCAGGCACGGGTCGTCGGCGAACAGACCTTTGCCTCTCAACGTCGTGGCGACCGGCGCTCCGAGGCGCTCAGCCAGCTTGGTCAGCGCCGCCTCGGCGTCACGTGCCCCGCGCCCACCGATCAGGAGGGGGCGACTCGAGCCGATGAGGACGCCGGCCGCCTCCTCCAATGCCTCACGCGAGGGCCGGGCCACCCCTTCCTCGATCACTGTCGCCCTCGGGAACTCCATCGAGCACTGCGCCTGATGGAAGTCGCTCGGGATACCCAGGACCACGGGGCGGCGAGCCGACGACGCCGACCGAAATGCAGCGGCGAGATCCAACGCGGCTGTCTGCGGAGAGCGGACTTCGCGGTACTCCGCACCGGTCGGCGCGACGACCTCCCGCTGAGGAATGTTCTGCAGGTGCATCCCCTCGGCCCGCGACGTGTCGCCCGCGATGACGAGCACCGGGTAGCCGCCGCGAACGGCGTCGAAGAGCGCGCTCACGCAGTTCGCGATGGCACCGTGGGTGACCGTGGCCACGCCGACGCGGCCCGTGACCGCGGCATGCCCCGCTGCCATGAGCACCGCTCCCCCTTCGTTCGCGGAGGACACGAAGCACGCGCCCGGCAGCCGGTGAAAGCTGTCGGCGATGTACATATTCGCATCGCCCATGACACCGAACATCCGGTCGACGTCGAGCGATCGGAGCGCCTGTGCGAAGAGTTCGTTGAATGTGCCGCGCACGCTTCGTCCTTCCCTAGGGTGGAACGTCGGTCATGAAACCGCGAACAGGATGGTGTTCGGTACCGCGATGAAGACGCCGAGGGAGGCGAAGTACGGCACGTAGTAGGGATTGACGCCGCGGAAGACCGTCATGACGTCGAGCGACTTATCCAGACCGGCGGTGATGAAGACATTGACCCCGACCGGCGGCGTCACGGACCCGAGGGTCGTGACGAGTGTGACGATGATCGTGAACCACACCAGGTCGTAGCCGAGCGCCGTCACCAGCGGGAAGAAGATCGGGATGCTGATGACGAGGAAGCCGAGAGCATCCATGATGGCGCCGCCGACCAGGTAGATCGCGATGACCACCATGAGGATGAAGAACGGCGCGACCTGGAGATTCGATACCCATTCGGCGAGTTCGAAGGGCATACGGGTCACCGACAGGAACCGTCCGAAGACCACCGCCCCGGCGATCAACAGGACCACCATGGCCGAGGTCCGTAGCGTCCCTACGATGGACTTGCGCAGCACCTCGACCGTCAGGGACCGGTTCACAGCGGCGATGACCAGCGCACCGAGGGCACCGACCGCCGCCGCTTCGCTGGGAGTGAACCAACCGGCGAAGAGGCCGCCGACCGCCAGCAGGAAGAGGATGCCGGTCTCCACCACACCCTTGAGTGAGCTGAACCGCTCCGTCCAGGTCGCCTTGGGGCCCGGCGGACCGTACTCCGGCCTGAGGCGGCAGATCACCATGACGGTGATGACCAACAGGACGCCCACGAAGATCCCCGGCCACAGCGCGGCCTGAAAGAGGCGGCTGATCGACTGCTCGGATTGGACGGCGATGATGATGAGGGCGGTCGACGGCGGAATGAGGACCCCGAGCGTCCCGCCGATCGCCACCGCTCCCCCGGCGACGCGAGGGTTGTAGCCGTACCGCTTCATCTCCGGCAGCGCCACTGACCCCATCGTGGCGGTCGAGGCCGAGTTGGAGCCGGAGACGCAGCTGAACGCGATGCTGGCCAGGATCGTCGTCGCGGCGACACCACCGGGGAAGTGCCCGATCCACGCGTAGGCGGCCTTGAAGAGCTTGCCGCTCATCCCCGTGTGAAAGATGACCATGCCCATGAGGATGAACAGCGGCACGACTGCGAGGCCGTACGACGACATCTGCCGGTACACGTCGGCGGCGACGAGCTGTAAGCCCGCTGCCGGCCCGAGCACGATCGTGGAGCCGGCGAGGCCGACCGCCAGCATCGCGAACGACACCGGCATCCGCAGGAAGAGCAGTGCGAACATCACGAGGATGCCCAACACCGCGAGAGTCGTGGGGTCCATCTGTACTCCTTGGGGTGGGGACCGAGGGCGTCAGCGGTCAGAACACGTTCAGCTCGGGGTCCTCGGTCGACCACGAGAGGGCGCCGCGGGCGAGGTCGGCCACCAGGGCGAGCACGAGGCCGGCGAAACCGACCACGACGACGTACACCGCGGGCCAGAACGGGATGCCGAGCGACTCCGTAGCCGATCCCTGGGCTCGCATGACCTGGCCGTACACGACGAGGCTCGTGATGACCTGGACGAACAGCGCGATCGAGACGATCGTGACGACGGACGCCACGACGATCCGGATGCGGCGAGGCCAGTGGCGGACGAGCAGGTCGATCGACACGTGAGCCCCGTGGTTCTGGGCGTCGCCGAGCGACAGCCCGAAGACCACCGCCGCCAGCATCGCGACGACCTCGAAGGTGCCGTTAAGCGGTGAACCCGCGACACGCATCACGATGTTCGCGATGAGCGCGAGCATGACGAGCACGAGGCAGACCGAGGCGACCCGCACCATGCCGGTGTTCAGCAGCCCGGCGAATCGCACGACCCGCTGCAGGACGGCGGTCACTGCTCGTCCTTCTGATGCTCGTCGGCCAGCTCGCGCATCCGGTCGAGGACGGCCTGGGCGTCGAGGTCCGCCGAGTCGTTGCGGCTCACCCACTCGGCCGAGACCTCGTCGAGGACCTCGTCCCACTGGGGCCTTTCGGAGGCGTCCACCTCGACGGTCTCGACACCCTGCTCCTCGGCGAATTCCAGTGCGGACCCGATGTTCTCGCCGTCGTGGTACTCCGCCGCCCACTGCATCATCTCGGTCTTGAGGTCCTGGATGGCGTCCTTGACGTCGTCGGGCAGCGAGTCGTAGCGCTCCTGGTCCATCACGGCGACGAAACTGTTCGAGGGACCGAATGGGTAGTCGGTGATGTGTGAGACGTGCTCGGCGAGCCCGAAATCCTCGAGCACCTCCCGCGAGGACACGTAGCCGCTGACCATGCCGGTCTGAAGCGCCTCGGCCACGTCCGGCATGGGCATGCCGATCGGCGAAGCGCCCAGTCGCTCGAGAACCGGGATGGTGGCACTCGAGCTCCGCAGCTCGAGCCCGTTCATGTCCGCCGTCGTGGTGATCGGACGGCTCGACTGGATGTAGGACGGCTCGGTCGTGAAGGCGGTGATGATCTCGTAGCCGTCGAACTCTGGCGGCTCCAGCTCGGTCAGCAGCTCGAGGAACACAGCGCTGGCCGTCGTCGCGTCGGTGATGCCGATCGGCACCTGGATGGCCGAGGACACCGGGAAGCGTGATGAGTCGTAGGCGGGGCTGTCGAGTCCGATGTCGACGGTGCCGGCCGAGACGCCATCGTAGATGTCTCCAGAGCCCAGCAACGTGCCGCCGGTGAACAGCTCGACCTCCACAGCGCCGTCGGTGCGCTCCTCCATCTCTTCCTTCCACCGTTCCATCTGCAGGCTCGGGAAGGACTCGGCAGGCGCGAAGAACGCGTACCGCAGGGTGACGGGGCCGTCACCCTCGCCGCCGGTGGACCCTCCCGCGGTACAGCCGACGAGCAAGGCCGCAGCGACAGCAGCGGGGATGATGCGGGACAGAACTGACATGGTTGCCTCCTCGGCAAGACCTGAACTGTCTCAGCACGCTAGCCGTCCGATGGGGCTCCCGGCGTAACCCAAAGGGGTACACCTGGGCGCTGAAAGCGCTGTCATCCCGGAGCCTGAGGCACAGTCGGAACCACAACCGAGCGAGGAGAACCCATGTCCCAGGACGCGCAGGACTACGTTGACGACATCGCGCGGAGACGCGGTTATGTACTGGAGTACCACCAACGGATGGCCGCAGCGGATGTCGACGTACTCCGAGCGGCCGACGGTCTCGTCACCGCCGCCTACCTCGCGCCACGGTCCTTGGACCGCAAGACCAAAGAGCTCTTGTTCGTCCTGAGCCTGACCGTCATGCGGGCAGATCCGGACCACATCGCGAGCCATATCCGGGTCGCCCTCGAGCACGGCGCCACCGCGCAGGAAGTGCTCGAGGCGATCGAGATCGCGTTGCCCGAAGCCGGGGTCGTGGCCTTTCAGCACGGGTTCGCGGTGTGGGCCGAGGTCACCGGCGCCCCACGCATCACGCCCTCGGAGGCTGTCAGGCGCTGAGCGGTGCTCGAGAGAGGATCGCCGAGCGGTGGTGAGTGAGTTCTCGGGCGGCGTTGACGCAGAGCGCCCCGATCTGAGCTCCCTGTCGCGCGTAGCCGACCACCAGACGGTTGGCATCCCGATCGAGGATCTGCACATCGTCGGCCGCATGAGCCCGACCGACGAAGCGAAGGCTGGCGCCGAACTGGTCGGACCAGAAGTACGGGACCGGTGAGAACGGCTCGTCGGATCCGAGAAGCACCGAAGCTGCGTGACGCCCCTGATCGACGGCGTTCTTCCAGTGCTCGACGCGAATCGACTCGTCGAAGAGCGGGTGGTACCAGCGCGTCACGTCGCCGGCGGCGACGATATCGGGGGCACTCGCTCGCAGCGTCCGATCGCAGAGCACACCATCGGCGATCCCCAACCCGCTGCTGCGCAACCAGTCCACCTCGGGACGGGCACCGACAGCAGCTACCACCACGTCGGCCACGACGGCCGTTCCGTCGCCGAGCCACACGCGGTAGCGGCCGGCCACCGGTTCGACCTCGACCGCGAGCCGACCCGTGACGAGTTCGACCCCGTGGGTGCGGTGAAGATCGGCGAGCCACGAACCGACGTCATCGCCGAGGTCGCGGGCCAGGGGCACGGGAGCGACCTCGATGACGGTCGACCGCAGCCCCAGTTCCGTCACGGTCGCTGCGACCTCGAGCCCGATGAAGCCTCCCCCGATGACGGCGACGTGCTCGACGCTACCGAGCCTCTCTCGCAGCACGGCAGCGTCGTCCAACGTGCGCAAGAAGTGCACGTGTTCGTTGCCGGCGCTCAGGCGCCGGGGCGCGGCCCCCGTCGCGATGATCAGACCGTCGTAGGAGAGCGCACGGTCATCCTCGAGGATCACCACCCGCGCTTCGGTGTCGAGCGCGCGGGCGGGGGTGCCGAGCTCCAGCCGCACGCCGGCTTCCGCGTACCAGGCGGGGTCGCGCAGCGGCGAGGGCATGGGTTCGCCACGCAACGCTTCTTTGGACAGCGGAGGGCGATCATACGGAAGATGGCGTTCCGCCCCGACCAGGACGATCTCGCCGGTGAAGGCCTCGCCGCGCAGCGCTTCGATGGCATGGACCGCGGCGAGCGAGCCGCCCACCACGACGATCCGCTCCATGGTGCGTCCTCCTGGTTTCGGCAGTATTTCCCCCAGAGTGACACTGCGCCATCGAGCGGCCTACGCCCAGACCCCGTCCGCAATGTCACCCGCTCGGGTGACACGAAAGGGGCTGTGTTCGGTCGCTCATCTCACTTAGGATGGCCGGCAACCCTCAGGCTCCCGCGTGAGGTCGAACACGTCTCCGCATGCTGCTCGGGCGCCCCGACGTCCGAACTCCAGGAGGATGTCCATGTCCGTCGATCACCATCGCCATCTCTTCACGAACGCCCTGCAGTCGGCGCTGACCCGCACCGAAGTCACCCGCGCCTACCTCGCACACGTGGGCGACGTCGTGCCCGCCGACGGCCTCGGCCTGTACGAACTCCACCCCGAGCAAGGCGTCATCGACGTCCGCGCCACGGTCGGTGGGGAGCTTCTCGACGACTACGAGGACTACGGCCGCCAGGACGACCCGGTCCTGAGGTTCGTCACCGAACAACACCGACCCATCGATTCATCGCGCGTCTGCGCGCCCCATACGTGGAACGCCTGTGGTGCGCGCAACGCCCTCGCCCGCGAGAACTTCGAGCATTCGATGGAGGCGCCGATCATCGTCTCGGGGGTGCTGTTCGGCACGATCAACTTCGCGCGACCCGGCGACTGTCCGCCGTTCAGCGAGACCGACCTCACCTCGGCCCGCTTCGTCAGCGAGCAGCTCAGCCTCGCGACGGAGCGGGCCGTGCGCTATGAGTTGACCGGCTACCGGGCGAGCGCCATCGAGCACGCGCTCGACCGTCTTCCGCAGGCGGTGGTCGTGACCGACCTGGACGCTCAGTTCATCTTCTGCAACCGGTCCGCCCGCGATGAGTGGCAGATCGGTCCCGACGAGGCGGCGATCGGCAACGACTCGATCACCGGGTTCATCGAAGAGGCGATGACCGCTTTCCGCGCCGAGAACCGCCGCGTGGTGGCCCGCACCGTCCGCGACGCCAAGACCGGCCGACAGGCCGTGGTGAAGTCCTACCGCCTGTCAACGAAGGACCGCACCGCCGTGACCATGGTCTTCGGTACCGACGGGGGGAATGAGCGTCTGCTCCCGGACTGGGGCGTCCTCACCCGCCGCGAACAGGAGATCGCTCAGCTGGTCAGTGAAGGGCTGACCACCAAGGAGATCGCCTCACGAGCCTTCATCAGCGAGAACACCGTCAAACAGCACCTCAAGCGCATCTTCGCGAAGACCGACGTCAGCAACAGGGCGGAATTGGTCCAGCTCATCTGGACGTCGCGGCAATCACTGGACTGACGGACTCACCCTCGCCGGACGCGGCCGACGAGGAGTCCCATGAGCGCTTGGATCACCGCGAGTCCGAGGACGACCGCCACCACCACGACGCTGGAGGCGGTCGCCTGCTTCGCCCAGCCGACGAGCAGCAGCCCGATCGTGACGCCGGCGTAGCCGACGTTCTGCACCATCGACGACAGCGGTCCCGAATCCACCCCGACCGCCGATCTCAACGGGATCAGCGACAAGGCCACCACCATCGAGGCGCCGGCGCCGAATCCCGCCAGCCCCACCCAGACAAGCGCAGCGGACGGCCATATCCACAGGCCGAGGATCGCCACGAGCACGATGCCAGGCACGAGAGTGGTCGTCATCCGCTGATCGCCGCCGACGTTTACGAAGGGCGGCACCACCACGTTGGCCGCGATGCCGACGATGAGGAAGGTCCCCAGGTGGACGCCGGCGGCCCGTGCCGAGACCCCCAACCCCTGTTCGATCGTGGGCAGCCATCCGAGCGGCAGGTAGAAGATGCAGGACTGCACGCCGAAATAGGTCGCCAGCTGCCAGGCGAACGGAGATCTCCAGGGAGAGCCGAGCCGCGGCGGCACGGGCGCTGACCTGTGCTGACGGCCCGCTGCGGCGCGGCCAACGCGATGACCACCGGCACGACCCACACCCCGAGTGCCGTCTGCCACCCGCGGTCCATCGCCACCGGAACCGCCACCGCCGCCGCGACTGCGGCGACGGCGCTCTGCAAGGCGATGTAGTGCCCGGTCACGGCGGGGACCCGGGTCGGAAAATCCCGGCGGGTGAGGACCGGCAGCAGGACATTGGCGATCGCGATGCCGCCACCGAGCACGGTGGTGCCCATGACGAGGGCCGCCACCGGCGCGCCCGGCACCGGCAGCGAGCGCAGCGCGATGCCCAGGGCCGCGAGACCAAGCGCGATGATCACGGCGGTCTCCACGCCCAATCGTGCCGCGATTCGATGCCCGAAGGGGGAGACGAGAGCGAACGCCGCGATGGGAGCCGCCGTCACCACGCCCTGGACGGCCTCGGAGAGCGCGAGGTCGTCGGCGATCACCGGCAACACCGGCCCCACGGCGGAGATCGAGGCTCGCAGGTTGGCCGCGAGGACGAGGATCGCGATGAAGGCAACGGCCGAGTACCCCAGGCGCCGCTGCCCCGTCGCTTCATCGTCCGCACCGAGCATCGTCAGCGACCAGCGGTGCCCGGACGCCGGCGCCCGATCATGGCCGTCGACCTCCGTCGGTGTTGATGACGGCGCCCGTCGTCAACCGTGCGGCGCGCCGGTCGGCGAGGTAGAGGTAGGCGCCGGCATGGTCCTCTGGGCACGCGGCCTCACCGAGCAGCGCGCCGGCCGCGATCCGCTCATCGCGACCCGGCACGGTCGCTGCGGTCTCGCGCTGCTCCAGGGAGGCCAGACCACCGAATCGCGTGCCGGACGTGCCCCCTGGCGCGACGCCGTTGACGCGCACGTCAGGGGCCAGGTCCACCGCGAGATGGGCCACCGCTCCCCGCAGCGCCCATTTGGAGCTGCCGTAGAGCACGCCTCCGCCCACGGGATGGAACGCCGACTCCGACAGCGTCAGCGTCACCGATCCCCGAGTCCGCACGAGCGCCGGATAGGCGGCCCGCACCGCCTGGAGCGCACTCAGCACGTTCAACCGCCAGACCTCCTGCGCGGCGGCAGTGAGCTGTGCGGCGTCGAGGGAGCGCACCGAGACGTACTGGTCGAAGATGCCGACACAGCACGTGAGGTGGTCGAGTCCCGCCTCCCCCGCTGCCCGGGCAACGGCGTCATCGAGCAGGTCGGGGTCCGTCGCGTCCGCCACCATGACGTCGAGCCGCTCGTGATCTGGCAGCTCGGCCGCGTGAGCCGCCGAGCGCTCGACCACGGTGACCTGGGCGCCCGCGCCGAGGTACGCGAGTGCGGCGGCCCGGCCGATGCCAGAGCCGCCACCTGTTACGAGGACGCGCTGCCGGTCGAGGGCCCCGCTCACTGACCCGGGTTCCGGGACAGCAACTCGGTGATGAGTTCAGGCTCCTGGAAGCTGAGGCAGTCGAGGGCGACCGCATCGAGGAGAACGCGGCTCCCGCGACGCGGCGACCAGATATCGAGCCGCATCCCGTTGCGGGTCTCCACCTTGCGCACCACGACGTCGGTGAACTCGTTGGCGATGACGATCGGTCCGTCGTTACCGCCGTCGCTGGGGTACTCGGACACGTCGCCGATCTCGGGACGTTCGAACATCGGGTCGGGCTGAGAGGTCATCGGGTCACCGTCCGGCTCAGATGAAGATGGACATGTTGTGGGCATTGATGAGGGACTGGTCGAAGGCCGCCCACCGTCGGGCGATCTCCCACCCGGCCGGCGTCGCAGCGCGGCGCACGGTGTCCTTGCGGAACAACGAGTAGAAGCTCGGCGTGGGTTCGTCACCCCGGCTGCGATAGATGAAGCAGTTCGACTGCACGAGGTATTCGTTCTCCACGTCGCCGGGATCGACGACGACGTTGGTGACGAAGTGGCGGGTGCGCGAGGGCGGTTGTTCGGCCCAGGCGAAGTCCGTCTCGAGCCGCTGCACCCGCACTTCCAACGTCGCTTTGGTGTCGTCGAAGATCCGCGAGGTCGGCGCGAGCTCCCAGTCGGCGAGCGCCTCCCGGGTGACTCGGACCGGCACCTCGTAACGGATGTCGGCGGCCAGGTACTCCAGCCAGTCGCGGAAGCGTCGCTCGTCGAGGGCGAGCGCTTCGCGATAAAGGAAGTCCTGCAGGCTCATACGGGTCTCGAGGTCGACCTGTGTCGTCGTGGCGGACACGGCTCACACCTCCCCGACCAGGTAGTCGGCCCACCGGCTCCACAGGTTGCGGAAGTTGGTGTCGTTCACGTACGGCCGCACGACGTGGCCCGGCCCTGAGAAGTCCTTGTCGCGCTCGCTCTCCATCCCCATGATGTAGGGGAAGTCGACGTTCTTGACCATCGTCGAGCCGGCAGCTCGGGTGACCTTCGTCCAGTTCTCGAAGTCGTCCTGCTCGAAGGTCCCCGCCTGTCCGAATGCCAAGGTGTACGCGCGGTACGCCTCGTCCTTGTACTCCTGCGAGGCGTCCTTGGGGACGAGGCACCAGGAGTACATCTCCATCCGTCCCGGACCGGCCGGGTGGTAGAGCCGCATCGTCACGAACCGCACCCCGGGTTCGCCGGGGACGAGACTGAACGGCTGCATGAGGAACGAGAGGTTCGGGAAGACGGTGCCGACTGCGGTCCGCACCTGTGAGAACACCTCCACCTGCTCGGGCGTGAACGAGGCCCGCATCCGCTCTGCCAGGTCGTCGGGGAACCCGCCGAACGGCGGGAAGTTCGGGCTGTGCCCCAACCCGATGCCGTGACCCAGGCCCGGGATGCTCGCCGCCCACCCCTGGCTGTGCGTGGAGCCCGAGGACGGGAAGTACCCGAGGTTGAAGCCCCACTGGTGCGCCACCGGCGTGTGGTAGCCGTCGCCGGCGAAGTTCTCGGCGCAGATCTTCCAGTCGGTCTCCGCGACCCAGTGATCCGGCGGACCGTGCACCTCGCTGCCCTCGCCACCCTGCTTGAGGTAGAAGTCCAGATAGAACTGGAACCCTCCGAGGTACTCCTCCAGCGAGGGTGCGTCGGGGTCGAGGCAGCCGAACACGAGGCCGGCATACGAGTCCACGCGGACGTTGACCAGGCCCCAGTCCTTGCGCTTCAGCCGGCCCTCATAGCCCTCCTTCATGTACGGAACACCGATCAGCTCGCCGGAGTTCTTGTACGTCCAGCCGTGGTACGAGCAGCGGAAGTGCGAAGCGTTGCCCATCTCGGACTTGCAGAGCATGTTGCCGCGGTGGCGGCACATGTTGAGGTTGGCCGAGATGTCGCCGTGCTCGGTGCGCGCCACGATGATGTTGTTGTTCCCGATGTACCGGGTGACGTAGTCACCCGGCGCGGGGATCTCCGACTCGTGGGCCAGGAAACACCAGGCCCGTGAGAACAGTCGTTCCTGTTCGAGGTCGTAAATCTGCTGATCGTTGAAGGCGCGGGCCGGGAAACGACCCTCACTGATGCCCTGGCGGATGCCCTGGAGCTCGTCGTCCAGGGAGCGGTCGACGCTGGAGGAGGTCATGGCAGGTCACACCTTCGACGCCTGACGGCCGGCACGGACACCGAAGCGCTGCTCGATCTCCTGCTGGATCTGCTGGTACCGGTCCACGTGCTCGATGGAGGTGCGCACGTGCTCCTCGGGGACGAGGTCCTCGGTGTAGGGCGGACGGCACGTGCCGACGTTGATGTACCCGGCGTGGTTGACGCGGATCTTCTCCAGCGGCACGTTGTACTTCGCGAACTCCATGAAGTCCTGGCCCACGAGGAATGGTTCGTGCGCCCAGCGCAAGCGCTCGGTCAGCCAGCGGGCATCGTCGAAGCGGCCCTGCTGCAGCGCGTCGCGCAGCTCGAGCACGGGGCCGGGACCCATGGCGGTCGTCGACGACCAGGCCATGCCCACGAGTTCCTCGCCGTACATCTCCCAGGCCGGGAACCAGTCGGTCTCGATCGGCATGAGCGGGAACTTCGTGCCGGTGTGGGCCATGTCGTTGTGATAGCGGAAACCCACCGAGGCACCGCCGGCGTACTTGACCGCGACGACCTGGGGCAACTCGACGAGCGTCTTGTAGACCCGACGAGGGATGATGCCGCGGAATGCCGCCGTGTTGTCGTAGACGACGATGGCAAGCTCGGGCACCGCCTCGGCGACGTCGCGATAGAAGCGCTCCATGACGGGAGCGACCATCTCGCCCCACATCGGCCGGCCGAGGAGCGTGCCGGTGATGCCGAGATCGGCGAGGAACCGCATGCGCTCGACGGTGTCGCGGGTGTTGAGCGTGGTGGTGCCGATGAAGACCGGGAAGTCCGGGTCGACGTCGCGGACCGTCTCGGCCACGGTGCCGGCGAAGGCCTTCCACTCGTCCAGGGTCAGCGACGCCATCTCGCCGAGGGTGCCGTTCAGCGCGATCGCGTCCACTCCGTCGGCGATCAGCGCACGGATCATCCGCTCGCTCTCGGCCAGATCGACGGTGTCGGTCGCGTCGACGCGCTCGGCACCCGGCAGGGCCGGAGTGGGCGGGTAGGCCATGACTCCGCGCATGTCACGACCGGTGACCTTGGGAAGCTTGCTCATAGGGTGCTCCTCGTTCCTTGATGTAGACGTTCGTTCAGAGCCGGGCCGCCGCGACGGCGGTCCCGGTCAGCCAGGCAGGCACCGGTTCGTACACGAGGACCTCGAACGAGGTACCCGCGGCGCCGGCAGCCACCAGCCAGGTGCGGATCTCGTGGGCTCCGTTGCCGGCCTCGTCGATCTCGTGCTGGGTGTAGTCGGTGAGTCGTTCGGGATCGCCGGACTCGAGCCGGGCGATGAAGTCACGGTCGAAATCGGTGTTGATGTCACCGGATTCCGGCAGCCCGACCCAGTGGGACAGACCGCCGGTCGCCACCACCACGACCCGCTCGGCGACGCTTTGGGCCTCGACGGCCCGGCGGATCATCGCGCCGAAGTTGAAGCAGCGCCGCGGAGTCGGCCACGGCGGATTGACGCCGTTGACGATCACCGGCACCAGCGGGATGCGCGACTCGGGGTCGAAGTGCTTGAACGGGACACAGAAGTTCTCGTCGAAGTCCAGCCCGCCCTCGACGAGCGCCGGGTCGAACTCCGACTCCAGCGCGAAGCCGTAGAGATGCCGGCCGAGGTCCGCGTGCCCGGGGTACCGGTGTTGCTCGACGTTGAGGAACGACGCCATCTCCTGCGTGACCGGACCGAGGTAGTCGTCGCCGGTCGCGATGGCGAAGGCCGGCAGGTTGCCGAGGTGGAAATTGGTGAAGTGCTCGACCGACACGGCGATGATCGCGTCGGGCGCCAGTTCCTCGATCTGGCGGCGCACCTGCGTGTAGGCATCCTCCACGGCCTTCTGCTGCGCGGGTTCGGCCCGTTCGGGCCATCCGGTGATGCCCGGCGAGTGCGAGGCAGCGAACGCCCCGACGATCTTCCCGGTGTTAGCCATTGTCATTTCTCCCCACGAATCCGCGCGTAGTATTCGGCACGATCGACTTCGAGCTGGATCGCGCAGAAATACAAGAGATAAGGATTGATGCCCTTTTCGTACATGGACTTGAAATCAAGCTTCTGCAAGTGATCCCGGAACTCGTCCTCGATCCCGTATTCGTCGAGAACCTTGCCGGAATCACGCATATAACGGTCCTTGACGGAGGGATCCCGGCGAATGTCCCAGAGCAATTTATGAACGCTGTACATCGCTGTGCTCTCTCCTTGCCCGAGGTTTCCCCCGTCCCCATGCGGAATATCTCGCAATTTCAATCTAGGACCGCCGGGGACGGGGGTCGTGACCCTTCCGGGTCAATTCGCTCGAGCGCTCAGATCTTGTGCGTGAACCAGTCGGTCAGGCGGGCCGTGGCGACGGAGAAGTAGTCGTAGCTGCAGTGCAGCGAGCCGGCCTGGTCGTAGATGTCGACCGTGACGTCGTCGGTCGTCAGGGCGTCGACGAAGCGCCGCGCACCGTTGATGTCCATGATGATGTCGTCCGTGCCGTGCATGACATAGACGGGCACGTCGATCTTGTCCGCCACGCCGTCGAGCGTGAACTTTGCGAGCTTCTCGCGCGCCTCCGCGTCGTCCGCCGATCCGCTCAGCCACTGCAACTGCTCCTGCAGCGGCGGGTAGAACTCGTAGAAGTCCGTGAGGATGCTCCAGGTGCCGCACCACGCCGCGACCGCCTTCACACGCGGCTCGAAGGCCGCGGCCCGCGGTGCGTAGTAGCCGCCGAAGCTCACGCCGGCGAGGCCGATGCGGTCCGCGTCGACGTCGTCACGCTGCTCCAGCACATCCAGCACGGCACGCACCGGCACCTCGTAGTCCGGTCGGCTGTACAGCTGCTTGAAGCGCAGCGAGCTGCCGCGGCCGGGGGTGTCGACCATGACCACGTTCATGCCGCGGTCGGGGAACTCCGAGCCGCCGAGGAAGTACAGCTCCTCAGCCCAGGAGTCGGCGCCGCCGAGGAACAGCACGGTGGGCCGCCGGGCGCCGGAACCGTCCGGCCGCACGATGTATCCCTCCATCGTCGTGCCCTCGAACGGCACCTCGATCTGCTCGATGCGGCCGTCGGTGAGAGCGGCGGCACGACGGAAGTTCTCGCGACCGGCGTTGTACGCCTCGTTGCGACGCGGGTCTTGCGAGCGCAGGAAGAACTCCGAGTGCCGGAAGTAGCTGCAGGAGCGGAAGAGCGCCCGGCGTCCGGTGGTGATGTTGCCCTCGGCCAGTGCGGCTTCGCCCTGCGCGGCGACCTCCCGGGCGGTGCGCTGCCATTCGCGGTACCAGACCTCGCCGTCGGTCGTCTCCGTCCCGATGCGAGCGGCGGTCCGGCTGCACTCGAAGAGGTCGGCGCCGCCGACCGCGACTTGGGCGAGTAGACGCATGGTCTGGATCGACCAGTCCTCGTCCTGCGGGAAGAGCTCGATGGTCGAGAGGGCGTCGGCATTGGTCGGTGTCTCGGTCGTCATGTGCATTTCTCCTTGGTGGTGGTGGTCAGGCGCAGGTGGCGAGATCGGAGGCGGCGTCGGCCCACGACATGCCGTCGCGGATGGCGAGCCGGCAGCGGGCCAGGCGGCGGGGCGCGTTGATGCAGAGCGCGCCCCGGAGGCGGCCGTCGCGGCCGAAGAGGATGACAGCCGAGTCGTCGCCACGTTCGACGACGATGTCGTCGGCAGCATCGGCGCGGCCGACGAAGCGGGCTTTCGCAGCGAACTGGTCGGTCCAGAAGTAGGGGATCGAGCGGTAGCTCTCCCGTTCGCCGAGCAGGGCGCCGGCAGCGTGCCGGCCCTGCTCGACGGCGTTGGTCCAGTGCTCGACCCGCATGCTCTCGCCGAAGAGCTCGTTATGCCAGCGCGCGACGTCGCCGGCCGCGACGATGTCCGGGTGGCTGGTGCGCAGGTCGGGACCGCAGACCACCCCGTCTTGGAGGGCGAGGCCGCTTCCGATCAACCAGTCGACGGCCGGAGTGGCGCCCACGCTCTCGAGGAACAGGTCGGCCTTGAGGGTGTCGCGGCCGGGGCTGCGGACGATCACCCCGCCGCCGGACCGAGGTTCGATGCGGTCGACGGACGTGCCACAGCGGATGTCGACGCCTTGCGCCGTGTGCAACTCGCTGAACCAGCCGCCCGCCTCACCCAGTACGCGGGCGAGCGGTGAGGTAGCGACGTCGATGACGGTCACCTCGAGGCCTAGCGTGCGAGCGGTGGCGGCCACCTCCAGCCCGATGAACCCGGCCCCGAGGACGACCAGTCGATGTCCGGGCTCGAGCTGGTCGCGGAGCCGCTGGGCGTCGTCGAGAGTGCGCAGTTGACACAGCCGCGCCGGGTCGCCGCACAACCGGTGCGCGAAGCGACGCGCGGACGAGCCGGTCGCCACGACGAGTCCGTCGAAGTCGAGCTGCTCCCCCGAGTCCAGCCACAGTCGCTTGGTGGCGGGATCGAGTGCCCGGGCCGGCTCGCCCAGGCGCAGGGTCACGCCCTGCTCCTCGTACCAGGCCGCCGGGCGCAGGGCGAGACGTCCGGCCTCGACCCCGTCGGTCAGCGCCTCCTTCGACAGCGGCGGGCGGTCGTACGGCAGGTGATGCTCGGCGCCGACGAGCGTGATCTGGCCCATGAAGCCGCGCTCGCGCAACCCCTCGATGGCGTTGACCCCCGCGAGCGACGCCCCCACGACGACGACGTTCCGCATCACGCGTCGCTCTGGTTCTCAACGGTGATGGCATGCGCCGGGCAGCCGCGCGCCGACGCCTCGGCCTTGACTCGAAGCGAGTCGGGGACGACGTCCTGAATCAGGAGTGCCACGTCGTTGTCCTCGTCGAAGTCCCAGATCTCCGGGGCCTCGATGAGGCAGTTGGCGTAGCCCTGGCACTTGCTCGGATCGAACTTGACGATGATGGCCATCGGTCACTTCCCCACGTCGTGTTGTCGACTATCAGTGCGCCGCTGCCTCGAGGTGCGGCAGCGCTGGCGAGACCTTCGCCCGGCGGGCGGCCGCCGGGGTGTTCCTGCTGCGGAGCGCCCGCACCTCACCGCTCGTGATCACCGCGGAGATCCCCGGGATGTCGCCGATCGCGAGGGCGGAGCGCGCGTCGTCGCGCGTGGAGCCCCAGGGGGCGTCGAGGATGACGAGGTCCGCGGCCCGGCCGACCTCGAGTACGCCGGCCGGCAGGTCCCAGGTGCGGGCGTTGTTGCCGGTGGCGAAAGCCCAGACGACGGCGGGATCGATGCCGGTCCAGGCCGCGATCTCGGCGACGGTCTTGATGACGCCGAGGGGCATCACCCCCGTGCCGGTCGGGGTGTCCGAGCCGATGACCAGGCGATCAAGCCGATCTTCGTCGGCGCACTTGCGGGCGATGCGGACGGCAGATTTGAGATTCCCTGCCTGCACGAGCTGCAGGGCCATGCCGGTTTCCTCGATGATCCGATCCACGCCGGCGGCGTCGAGCGAGGTCGGCCCGCCGTTGATGTGGCCGCAGACGTCGGGCGCCAGGTGCAGCAGGTGATCGGGCGAGATGGGCTTGCTGCCCGGGATGCTTGCGCCGCCCGAATGGCACATGACGGTGATGCCGTGCGCTTGGGCGCCGCGCACCTGGTCGTAGCCGTCGGCTGGGTCCTCGTACAGTCCGAAGCCGAACTTGGCGAGTCGCACGCCCACCTCCTGGAGGTCGGCGAAGTCACGGTCGGTGAGCGTCGGCTCGAGCACCACGGCACCGGCGTGCACCGTCATGCCATTCGGCCGGAAGTTGTCGAAGCACGTCTTCGCCGCGATCGCGAGTGCTTTGACGCCGGCGGCCGAGTGCGGCCGTCCCTGGGCGTGGATTTCGCCGGGCGAGACGACGGAGGTGATGCCGCCGTGGACGTAGCTGGCGAGGAAATCGACGGTCTTCTGCCGCGGCGTGTAGTCACCGAGCACCACGTGACAGTGCGAGTCGATGAGTCCGGGCGCCACCGTCGAGCCCTCTGCGTCGAGGACGACATCGGCCTGGTCGACCAGTCCGGCGAGGTCCGCCCGGCGGCCGATCGCCGCGATCACTCCGTCCCGGGCCACGACCGTGTCGGCGTCTCCCACGATGGGTTCGCGCCAGTCGCCGGAGAAGATCTCGCCGGCCCCGACGACGGCGAGCGTGCCGCTCACGCTCGGCTCCGAGCCTCGGCAACCGTCATGCCGCCGACTCGCGCGTTGATCCGGCCGCGGTTGGCGACGGCAGCGATCACCACCAGCTCGTCCGGATGCGGCGCATCCGGGACGCGCACCTCGAGCGCGTCGTAATGGCTGCGCACCCAGACCTCGTCCTTGTAGGCGAGCGGCACGTCGATGACCGATCCGGCGACTGCCGGCTTGGTGGCCGAGGTGATCCAGGCGTCGCCACCGCCGATGGCGTCGCGGAACGCGTTGCCGAAGATCGAGGTGAGCGCCGCGTTGATGTGCTCCTGCTCGCCGTCGGTACCGACGAGACCGGCTTTACCGTAGCTCTCCACCGGCGCACCGAGGAGGCGGGCGGCTTCGGACCCCACCAGCGTGCCGATCTGTGCCGACGCCTCGATCAGCGCCGAGAGATCCTCGACGTATCCGGCGCCGGCGTAAGGGTTCTTCAGGACGGCGCACACGGCGACCCGTCGCAGCGGGCCACCCTCGTCGGTTCGCCCGGCGGAGCTCCGCACCTCCTCCACCTGGGAAAAGACCTTCCGAATCGCCATCTCGTGCGCTGCTACCACGATGCCTCCTTACGATCGCCACCCCGCGACGGTCAGATCCCGGGTCGCCCGTCAACTGGGCCTGAACAGGAAGGCTAGGAAGCGGCGAGCCCCCGGGGCGTCCCCCTGGAGGGTCAATTCAGGAGCGGGGAAGGCGCCGATCCGCACACCGACCCTCGGCAGGCGCAATGTGACCCGAAGGGGGTTAGCGCGTCGCGGGAGCGTCATCGAGACTCGGCGGGAGCATCCGTCGACGAAAGGGACAGCGTGAATCCGGCAGCACTCGACCCGGGCCGTGGCATCGTCATCGACGGGATGCGCCGCACCGGGACGTCGTCGTTCGAGGTCGACGACCCCGCCACCTGCGATGTCGTTGCCGAGGTTGCCGACGCCGGGGTCGATGACGCTGCTGCGGCCGTGGACGCGGCGGCGGCAGCGGCTCCCTCCTGGAGATCGCGACCACCGCGCGAGCGCGCGGCGGTGCTCCACGGCGCGTACGCGCTCATGCGGGAGCGTGCTGGGAGCCTGGCCGAGCTGATCTCTCTCGAAAACGGCAAGCCGCAGGCGGATGCCATCGCCGAGATCCGTTACGCCGCCGATTTCCTCCAGTGGTATGCCGAGGAAGCCGTGCGCTCGTCGGGCGCCTACGGTGCCGCTCCCGGAGGGGGTTCGCGGACCATCGTGACGCAGGTGCCGACCGGCGTCGCCGCCCTCGTCACCCCCTGGAACTTCCCCGCCGCGATGGTGACGCGCAAGATCGCTCCC
The DNA here is from genome assembly GCF_002174305.1 of Aeromicrobium sp. PE09-221. Lineage (GTDB taxonomy): Bacteria > Actinomycetota > Actinomycetes > Propionibacteriales > Nocardioidaceae > Aeromicrobium. Next base: position 123,895 of record NZ_MIJB01000005.1, read on the forward strand.
GCCCTCGCCGCCGGCTGCACGACCATGCTCAAGCCCGCCGCCGAGACACCGCTGACGGCGCTCGCCATCGCGGAGATCCTCGCCGAGGCGGGGCTTCCGCCGGGCGTCGTGAACGTCGTGCCGACCACCGATCCGGCCGCGGTCGTCGGCCGCTGGCTCAGCGACCGCCGCGTCCGCAAGATCTCGTTCACCGGGTCGACCGCCATCGGCAAGGTGCTGCTACGGCAATCGGCCGAGCGGGTCGTGGCTTCCTCCATGGAGCTCGGCGGCAACGCCCCGTTCGTGGTGGCCGAGGACGCCGACGTCGACGCGGCGGTGCAGGGAGCCCTCGTGGCGAAGTTCCGCAACGGCGGTCAGGCCTGCACCGCAGCCAACCGCTTCTTCGTCCATGCTGCCGTTACCGAGCATTTCACGGAGAGGTTCTGCGCAGCGGCGGCGTCGTTGCGTGTCGGTCCTGCCGTCGACGGCGCGGATCTCGGACCGCTCATCTCCGCCAAGGCGGTCAATCGCGTGGAACAGTTGGTGGAGGACGCCCTCGCCCACGGTGCACACCTGCGTCACCGAGCGAAGCTCTCGACGTCACGCGGCTGGTTCGTTGCCCCGACGGTACTGACCGACGTCGACTGTGCGGCTGCGGTGTTCCGCGAGGAGATCTTCGGCCCGATCGCTCCGATCTTCACCTGGGAGGACGAAGCCGATCTGCTCGAGGAGCTCAACCAGGATGACCTCGGGCTCGCCGCGTACGTGTACTCGACCAACGTGCAGCGGGCCATCCGGTTCGCCGAGTCGCTGGAGGCCGGCATGGTCGGCATCAACCGCGGTGTGGTGTCCGACCCGTCCGCTCCCTTCGGCGGAGTCAAAGAGAGCGGTCTGGGCCGCGAAGGAGCGCGGGCGGGGCTCGATGCCTTCTGCGAGACGCGCTATGTGAGCGTCGACTGGCCCGACTGAGGAGTGTCCACCGAGTGGCGCACGCGGTGGCCGGGACGGCCGGTCAGCGCCGCCAGTAGCCGGTGACGTCGAGGCAGTCACGGGCGACGGCGCGCTCGTTCTTGAGGTAGTCGCGGACCTGGCGGATGGTGCGCGTCTCCCCCGCCACCCAGCAGAAGGCCTCGCCCTCCCACCAGTCGAGTGAGCGGACGGCCTCGATCCATGCCTCAGGCCCCACGACCCAGCTGACCTCGACACCATCGGGGACGACGAGATCCTGACGGTGCGACTCGTCGCCGAGCTCGACGACCACCTGCGCACGAATACCCGCCGGACACTCGTCCAGCAATCTGCCGATGGCCGGGAGCGCCGTCTCGTCGCCGGCGATGAGCATCCAGTCCTGCCCCTCGGGCAGGAGCAGTGAACGCGTCGGACCCACGATCCACGCCGGCTCGCCGGGCACGACCCGCTCGGCCCAACCAGCCGCGAATCCGTGACCGTGGCGGACGAAGTCGATATCGAGCTCCCGTGTGGCCGGATCGTAACGCCGAGGGGTGTAGTCCTTCGCGACCGGACGGCCCCCGGCGCCTCCCCACTCCAACCGATCCGGACCCTGGACCGGCAGTGGCGGACGCTCCTGACCCTCGACCGGGACCAGCAGCTTGACGTGATCGTCGAAGCCCTCGCTGCGGAAGGCCGGCAGCTCACCACCCTGGACGGCGAATCCGTCGAGCTGCTCACCGGTGAGGGTCACCCGGCGCATGCCCGGCGTGATGTCCTCGATCCGGACGACTTCGAGCTCACGCAGGACGGTCGACCAGCCGACCGCCTCACGCCGAGTGCGCGCCACCGGTTACTCGCCGCCCTCGAAGCCCACGATCGTCCAGTCGATCGGCGCGAAGGTGCTGGGACCGTAATTGCGGACCCGCGGCTCGACGGCCATCGTCACCGGCAAGGGAGCAAGGGGCAGCATGGAGGCCTGCGACCGCGCGGCCGCGTCGACGGCCTCGACCGCCTGTGTCCACTCCTCGCCGTCGATCGCCGTACGTAGCCTCTCGACCGCCTCGGCGAGCTCATCGCTCGCCACGCCGGTGAAGTTCTGGTTGGAGTCCACGGGCGCGAAACGGGATGCAACCGCCTCGCTCGGGAAGGGCGACGCGTTCCAGGAGAATCCGACCAGATCGAAGTCCAATGCCACGATGACCTCATCGGCGAAGTTCTCCGCGGCGACCTCATCGACCTTCACCTCGATACCCACCTCCGCGAGCTGATCGGCCACCGCCTCGGCGCGCTGCCGGGCGATGGCATCGCCCTCGGGGACCGGGAAACGCAGCTCCAGGGCCGCGCCGTCCTTGGCTCGCATCCCGCTGTCGTCCGGCACCCAGCCGGCATCGTCGAGGAGCTGCTCGGCGGTATCGCGATCAGCGCTCCAGGCCTCGGCGAGGTAGCCGCGCTGGCGCGGCAGCAAGACCACCGAGTCCATGACCTCGGTGACACCATCGGCCTCCTCGCGTGCATCCGCCGAGACGAGCGCGCTGCGGTCGATGGCCGCGACGACGGCCTGCCGCACCGCCGTATCGGCGAGCGGACCGCTCCCGCCGCCCAAGGTCAGCTGCGTCCACTCCGGACGCACGCCGTACCGCAGATCGATGCGATCGGCCGAGGCCGCGTCGACATTGTCGGCATCGAGGGTCAGCGCGTCGAGATCATCGGCGGCATAGGCCTCGCCGAGCACCTCGGAGTCGGCGGCACGCCAGATGATGCGCTCCAGACGCGGCTGATCGCCCCACCACCGGGGATTGCGCACGAGCTCGACCGCGCCGGCCTCCTCGTCGATCATGTCGACCACGAACGGGCCCACCGACGGGATCGCCTCATCGTTGAAGCCCTCGTCCCAGCGTTCGCGGTCCTGGCTCAACGATGCCGGCACCGGGGCGAAGACCGCCGCGGGCCAGTCGGCCGTCGAGCGCGAGAACACCACCCGATAGGTGGACGGGGCCTCGACGACCTCGACACTCTCGACGACCCCGTAGGCGGGATGGGCCGCCACCGGGGAGTCTGCCTGCTGCACCAGCTCGACGAAGGCCGCCAGATCGTCACCGCCGACCGGTGTGCCGTCCTGCCATACGACATCGGCATGGAGGGTGACCTCGACGGTCAGCGGATCGGTACCCACGACATCGAGGCTCTGGGCGTAGTCGCGGTCGACCTCCCAGTCGCCGTCACCGGTGGGACGCACGGGAGAGCCTAGGGTGGGCGCGAGGATCTGCGCAGCTGCCGAGGAGGAGGCACCCTCAGTGCTCCAGGGATTGAAGTCCGTGGGCCAGCCATCGGCTCCGATACGCAAGGTACCGCCGTCGTTGAGACGATCGGCGGGCGCCGGGCGCACATCGCTGAACTGTGCCGTATTGGGCCGCGGTGGCGGCTCGGGGCTGGACTCGCTGCAGGCACCGAGGGCCAGGGCCACGGCGGCGAGAACGGGGAGAAGACGACGCATCACGGGACTCCGGGAAACCGAACGCCGCCACGTTCCCTCGCGAGGAGGGAACGCGGCGGCGTCGAGGTCACTTGGCGGCGATGACGTTCAGGTTGACGGTCGCGACCACCTCGGGGTGGACGCGCACCGACACCTGATGCGAACCGAGCGACTTGATGGGGTTGCCGACATCGATGCGACGCTTGTCGACCGATGCGCCACCGGCCTCGATGGCTGCGGCGATATCCGACACGGTGACGGCACCGAACAGGCGGCCGCCCTCGCCGGCGTTGACCTGCACCGAGACGGGCTTGGCCTCGAGCGAGGCCTTGATGCTCTGCGCGGTCTCGAGGTCGTGGACCGCGCGGGCATCGCGGGCCTTCTGGATGGACTCGACCTGCTTGGCCGCACCCTTGCTCCAGACGATGGCGTAGTTGCGCGGCAACAGGTAGTTGCGCGCGTAACCGCCCTTGACCTCGACGATATCGCCGGGGTTGCCGAGGTTGCTGACCTCATGCGTGAGGATGAGCTTCATCTGCGTGACCTCCCTCAGCGACCGCTGGACGTGTAGGGCAGCAGAGCCATCTCGCGGGCGTTCTTGATGGCCTTGGCGATCTGACGCTGCTCCTGGACGGAGACACCGGTCACGCGGCGCGCGCGGATCTTGCCGCGGTCCGAGATGAACTTGCGCAGCAGCGCGGTGTCCTTGTAATCGATGGTGGTGACTCCGGCGGCCGCGAGCGGGTTGCTCTTCTTCTTCGGCTTCCGGACAACTGGCTTGGCCATGATGCTCCTGAAAAACTAACTGATCTGACTAGAACGGGGGCTCGTCGGTGGCTGGGCCACCGCCCCAGGCGTCAGCTCCACCCTGCTGCGGGGGCTGCGAGGCCCACGGATTCGGCTGGCCGCCGCCCTGGGGCGCGCCTCCACCGAAACCGTCGCCCTGCTGGCCGCCTCCGCCGCCACCGCCGAAGCCACCGGCATTGTCCGAGCGCTGGGTGCGCTGGACCTGTGCCGTGGCGAACCGCAGCGACGGGCCGACCTCGTCGACATTCATCTCGACGCTCGTGCCGCGCGAACCGTCCTGGCGCTCGTAGTTGCGGACCCGCAACGCACCCTGGACGATGACCCGCTGGCCCTTCTGCAGCGAGCCGGCGACGTTCTCCGCCATCTGCCGCCAGGCAGCACAGCGGATGAACAGCGCTTCGCCGTCACGCCACTCGTTGGTCTGACGGTCGAAGGTTCGAGGTGTCGAGGCCACCGTGAAGTTGGCGACGGCGGCACCCGACGGGGTGAACTTCAGTTCGGGGTCGTCGGTGAGGTTGCCGATGACGGTGATGACGGTTTCGCCAGCCATGGGGCACGGACCTTTCGCAGGAAGTGGTGTCTGACTCCAAGTGAACCGCAGGGGACCGACGATCGTAACCGTTCGTCCACACCCCGGCGGTCCGGGTGCTTACTTCGCGTCGGGACGCGTCACCTTCAGGCGCACGATCGACTCGTTCAGCGTGAGCTGGCGATCGAGCTCCTTGACCGTGGCCGGCTCGGCGGTCAGGTCGATGACGGCGTAGATGCCCTCGGACTTCTTGTTGATCTCGTAAGCGAGGCGGCGACGTCCCCAGATGTCGACATTGTCCACCGAACCGCCGTCCTGACGGACCAGGTTCAGGTAGGTGTCGAGGCTGGGAGCGACGGTGCGCTCGTCCAGGTCAGAGTCGAGGATGACCATGACTTCGTACTTACGCAGTGACACTGCGGTTCTCCTTCGGTCTGAGCGGTGACGGGCTTTCCGTCACAGGAGAGGCGTCGCCCTCGGTGGGCAACCCGGTGAGTCTATCGGACAGCGGCACACCAGCCAATTCCATCAACCCTTCGCCCCCGTGGGCGGTACGTCATCAACCGAATCCGGACCAAATGACGTTGCTGACGTACCTCCGCCCGACGCGAGTTCACCCACGGGCGACCGTCTCCCGCGGCCGAACGCGATGGGACCGTCACGCCGAGGATGGGCCCGGCGCGGGCCGATCCCGGCATGCGCAATCGAGGCGAATCTCAACGGTCGCGAGGTTGCAGGTGCTGGGGGCGCCGTCTGGGTGGCATGCGGTCACGCGGAGGAAGCGGTGCGGGGTCAACGTCATCGATGGATGATGACGTTGACCCCGCACCTCCGGGCAGCCGATAGCTCACTCCGTGGCGATGGCCCGCAGGACATTGAGCCGGGAGGCGCGCCAGGCCGGCACGACCGCGGCCAGCACCCCGACCACGGCGGCCACCACCACGAAGATCGCCAACTGCACCCAGGGGATCGACAGATCGGTGATGCCCTCGTCGCTGAACGCACTCCGCAGGGAGACTCCGAACAACAGACCCGAGGCGATGCCGAGTAACGCCCCCAGGACGGCGATCGTGATCGACTCCAGACGCACCATGCGACGCAGCTGGCGTCGCGACAGGCCCACCGCCCGCAACAGCCCCACCTCACGGGTCCGCTCGATCACGCTGAGCGAGAGCGTGTTGATGATGCCGAGGACCGCGATCACGATCGCCAGACCGAGCAGCGCGTAAATGAGGTAGAGCAGCTGGTTCACCTGAGCCCGCTGGGCATCGGAGAACTCCTGCTTGTCCTGCACCGTGACCGTCGGGATGGCGGCGACGGCGTCGGTGATCTCATCGCCCACCTCGTCGAGGTCGGCCCCGGGCGAGGCGTTGACCGCGAGATAGGAGTCGACCCGCTTCAGTCCCACCTGCTCGACGACATCGCGCAGGACAAGCGAGGGACCGACGACATAGGTGTCGGCGTAGACGCCGCTGACGGTCACCGGGAGCTCGGTCCCAGGGAAGGTCAGCTCCAGGCGATCACCCGTGCCCACCCCGAGTTGCTCGGCCGTCGTCTCGTTGAAGGCGATCTGATCAGTGGACTCCGGAGCGTGGCCCGAGGTGTAGTTCAGTTCGAAGATGCGTTCCAGCGCCGCCGGGTCGACGGCGGATCCGTACACCGAGCGGTCGTCGATGCCGAAGGCCACGTTCTGCTCCGCGGACACCTCGCCGACACCGGGTATCGCCGCGACATCCTCGGCGACCGTGGTCGAGAAGGGCTGGCCGATCGCATTCGACACCAGGAAGTCCGTAGTGAACTGCTCGTCCACCCCGGCCTCGATCGATCGGTTGACTGACGACCCGAGCACCGACATCGTCGTCACCAGCGCGAGGCCGATCATGAGCGCCGAGGCCGTCGCGGCCGTCCGGCGTGGGTTGCGGCGAGCGTTCTCCGTGGCCAGCCGGCCGACCGCGCCGAACAACACGCGGTTGAGCATCCCGGTCAGTCCGATGACCGGCAGTGCCGTCACCGGGCTGGTGAGCGCTACCGCCATCAGCACGAAGAAGATGCCGACACCGATCCATGCCGGAGCCCTCGGGACGTCGCCGAACAGGCCGGCGGCCATCAACGCGGCACCCGCCGCGGCCAGCGCCATACCGACGATCAGCCGCTTGCGGATCGTGCCCTCGGGCAGTGCCACATCGTCTCGCATCGCGGCGACCGGTGGCACCTTGGCTGCCCTCCGTGCAGGGAACCAGGCCGCCACCATCGTCACGAGGATGCCGACGGCGTAGGACACGATGACCGTGCGTGGAGCGAAGACCAGCGCCGTGCCGGATAGATCGAGTCCGAACTGCCCGAACAGCGCCTTGAGCAATCCGGCCAGCCCGTAGCCCAGCACCAGACCGAGGGTCGAGCCGAGCACCCCGACCGCGAAGGCCTCCGTCAGGACGGACCGGGTCACCTGGCCGCGCGACGCACCCATCGCTCGCAGCAGCGCCAGTTCGCGGCTGCGCTGGGCGACCAGGATCGAGAAGGTGTTGACGATGAGGAAGGTGCCCACGACGAGGGCGATCGCTGCGAAGACGAGCAGGAAGGTGTTGAGGAAGCCGAGGACCGTGTTGATGATCGACTGCGTCTCATCGGCGAGGTCGTCTCCGGTGACCGCCTCTGTGCCGTCGGGGAGCACCTCGGCGACCCGGTCGGCGAGCTCGGTCTGTGATACTCCGGGATCGGCCTCCACGGAGACCGAGGAATAGGCGTCCTGACCGTCCAGGAACAGCTCCTGGGCGCGTGGGGTGTCGAAGGTGACCAGCGTGGCACCGGCCAGGCCACCGCCCGCGAACTCCACGATGCCGACGAGTCTCGCCTCGATCTGCGGTTCGGCACCCGTGGTGAACATCTCGACGGTGTCACCCAGCTCGTAGCCGGCGTTCTCGACCGACCGTTCATCGATCGCGACCTCATCGGGTCCTCGCGGTACCTCGCCCGCGCTGATCGTGGCGATCTGATCGCCATCGGCATTCGGAGCGTCGTTCCAGTTGAACGCGAGGGTGGGCGCGCCGGTGCCACCGAGCAGAGTGCCGTCCTTCTTCTTGACGAACAGACCCATGCCCTCGACATTGGCGTCGACGCGTGCCACTCCATCGACATCCGCGATCGTCTGCACCAACGACGCCGGCAGGGAGCGGTCGTCGAGGTTGACCTCGTTCTCGAGCCCCGCCTGACCGGAGTCCTCGAACCGCACGTTCACATCCGAGACCGTGCCGTAGACGATGTTGTCGAAACTCTTGCCCATCGTGTCGGTGAACACGAGGGAGCCGGCGACGAAGGCGATCCCCAGCACGATCGCGAAGGCGCTGAGCAGGAGCCGTACCTTACGCGCCAGCAGGTTGCGTACGGTGACCTTGAGCATCGGGGTCAGCCCTCCTGCGGCGCGCCCATGGCGCGCTGCTGCAGGGCCGTCATCCGCTCGAGCACGGTCTCGGCCGTCGGTCGGCGCAGTTCGTCGACCACCACGCCGTCGGCGAGGAAGACGACCCGATCGGTGTACGACGCCGCGACGGGATCGTGCGTCACCATGACGATGGTCTGCCCGAACTCGTCGACGCTACGGCGCAGGAAGCCGAGCACCTCGGCACCCGAGGCGCTGTCGAGGTTGCCGGTGGGCTCGTCCGCGAACACGATCGACGGCCGCCCGACGAGAGCACGGGCACAGGCCACGCGCTGCTGCTGGCCTCCGGACATCTCATTCGGACGGTGCTTGAGTCTGTCGGCCAGTCCGACGGCCTCGATGACCTGGCGGTACCAGTCCTCATCGGGCTTGCGGCCCGCGATCGACAGCGGGAGGAGGATGTTCTCCTCAGCCGTCAGGGTCGGGACCAGGTTGAAGGCCTGGAACACGAAGCCGACCCGGTCCCTGCGCAGTCGCGTGAGCTCCTTGTCCTTGAGCGCGGCAAGCTCGGTGTCACCGATGACGACCGAGCCCGCGGACGGCGCGTCGAGGGCGGCCATGCAGTGCATGAGGGTCGACTTGCCCGACCCCGAGGGGCCCATCACGGCGGTGAACTCGCCGCCGTGGATGTCGAGGGTGACGCCGTCGAGGGCGTGCACCTCGGCATCGTTCTTGCCGTAGATCTTGACGAGGTCGCGGGCCTGAGCGGCCACGGTGGTGGTGGTCATGTCCGACAGCCTAGGAATCCGCGCCGGGCCCGTCACTCGGGTTCTGCCCTGAGACAACCCTGAGAATCACTCAGGGCACCCGGAGTCCGGGGCCATCGTGGCGATCGAACCCCCGCGAGCCGGACGGCGAGCGGGGCGGCCTCACCGTAGACCGGGTTCCAGCGGTGAGCTGCGCACCTCTCAACCGAACCGAGACGTGCCCATCCCACCGCCCCGTTCACTCGATGACGGTCGAGGTGTTCCAGAGATCGATCGCGTCGTCATTGCCGTGACCCACCAGCTCGTCGATACGGGCGAGCTCCTCCTCGGTGAAGTCGGTGCGGTCGACCGCGGCAGCGTTCTCGTCGAGCTGTTCGGGGCGGGAGGCACCCACCAGCGCGGACGTCACGCCACCCGGTCGCAACACCCAGGAGATCGCCAGCTGCGCCAACGACTGGCCCCGGTCGGCGGCCAGCTCCGCAAGACCACGGAGCCGCTCCTGATTGCGCTCCACCACCGCCTCGTCGAAGGACGGCCGCTGCGTCGCGCGCTCGACGGCGCCCTCCCCGACGTACCGGTCGCTCAACAACCCCTGGGCGAGCACGGTGAAGGCGATCGAGCCCATCCCGACGTCGCCCAAGGTGTCCAGCAGCTCATCCTCCACCCACCGGTTCACCATCGAATACGCCGGCTGATGGATCACCAGCGGCGTGCCCAGGTCACGCGCGATCCGCGCCGCCTCGCGCGTGCGCTCGGGCGAGTACGACGAGACACCGCCGTAGAGCGCCTTGCCCTGGCGGATCGCCGTGTCGATCGCGCCGATCGTCTCCTCCAACGGGGTCGAGGAGTCCGCGCGGTGCGAGTAGAAGATGTCCACATAGTCCAGGCTCATCCGCTGCAACGATGCCTCCAGGCTCGAGAGCAGGTACTTGCGCGACCCGAGGAACCCGTACGGTCCCGGCCACATGTCCCACCCCGCCTTGGTCGAGATCACCAGCTCGTCACGATAGGGCCTGAAGTCACCGCGCATCATCCGGCCGAAGTTCTCCTCGGCGCTCCCATACGGCGGCCCGTAGTTGTTCGCCAGATCCAGGTGCGTGATCCCCAGATCGAACGCATGCCGCAGCACGGCCCGCATGTCATCGAAGGTCCGGTTGTCGCCGAAGTTGTACCAGAGCCCCAGCGAGATCGGCGGCAACAGCAGACCCGAGCGACCGACCCGCCGGTACGGCCACCGGCAATAACGATCCTCAGCCGCCTGCCACGGCTGGTGCGTCTCGGGAACCGGATCGGAGTACCAGACCTCATCGCTCATGGGCCCGAGCCTAGAACGATCCGGCCGTCCGGACACGGCCTAAGCTCGGCACATGAGCGAGCGCAGCGAGCGAACCATCGACCGGCCCTCATGTCGACACCTCGCTACCATCGACCCTTCTCGTGAGGTGGTGGCATGAGCGTGGCGCCCACCGACTTCGAGATCATCGGCTTCGTCGTATCGCCCAGACGCCGCTTCCAGGGCCGCCCGGCCGACGGGCCCGAACCCTACGACGGCGACGAACACCCCTCCCGGATCGACATCCGTTCAGGACTCGGGGTCGTGGGCGACCGGTACTTCAACGCCGGCTTCCCCTACGCGGCGATCACCTTCATCGCCGAGGAATCGGTCACCTGGCTCGCCGATGAGCTCGCCGCCGGTCCCCTCGATCCCCTGCTCGCCCGCCGCAATGTCATCACCCGAGGACTCGATGTCGATGCCCTCGTCCGCACCGAGTTCACCCTCGACACCCCCGAGGGCCTCGCACGCTTCCGGTCGATCACGCCCGCCAATCCCTGCGCCTGGATGAACGAGATGTACGCGCCCGGAGCCCACCAGGCCTTCCGCGGGCGCGCAGGGATCCGATGCGAGCCACTCGTCGACGCCAGCCTCCGGCTCGGGCCGGCCCGGCTCACCGCCTGCCGCGACCTGGAACGCGACGAACTCCACCGTCGCGTCCGCCAAGCGGCCGCCGTCCAGGCGAGCCAGTAAACAGGAGCACCCCGTGCCCGTCGTCGAGTCGAGGGTCCTCGTGCCCGTCAGCCCGGACATCGCCTTCGCCGTGTCGCAGACCACCGGCGAGGCACGACTGCGATGGGACCCCTTCATCCGTCGCCAACGCTTCATCGGCGGTGCCACCGCTCCGGAGACCGGTGTGCAGACCCTGACCGTCCACCGCCTCGGCTTCCGGATGGTCAGCGAGTACGTCTCCTACCGGCCTCCGTCGACCGTCGGCATGAAGATGGTCACCGGGCCGTGGTTCTTCGCCAAGCTCGGTGCCGGCTGGCGATTCGCCGAGGACGGCCCCGGTCGGACGGTGGCGGTCTGGCGGTATAACTTCAGCTGCCGGCCACGATGGCTCGCCCCGCTCGCCGAGCGCATCGGCAGCATGATCCTGCAACGCGACATCGACCGGCGCATCCGCGGCTTCGCCCGCGGGTGCAGCGACCGGGTGGTTCTCGAGGCAGCACGAGCCTCAGCCGGGAACGAGTGACGCGGCGGCTGGCACCGGTTCAGGCCAGCCGAGTGAGCTCCACCTCGACGGTCGAATCGACCGCCCCGCGGGTCGCGTAGATGCCCCGCAGGGGCGGCACGTCGGCGAACTCCCGGCCGATCCCGAGGGCCACGTGTCGCGGACCGATCGCACCGTCCTCGAGCACGTCGTAGCCCGTCCAGTCGCCATCCCACCACTGCACCCAGGCGTACGGCTCCGAGGTGAACGTCTCACCGATCGGCGGATCGTCATCCCCGTGCACATATCCGGAGACGAAGCGCGCCGGTATACCGGCCTGACGCAGCGCACCGAGGACCACGTGCACCAGATCGTGCACGACCCCGGCGCGCGCCTCCCAGACCTCGCGCGCGGTCGACGACACATGGGTCGGTGCACCGAGCCGCTGCAGCTCGGTCCGCACGATCTCCCCCACCGCATGCACATAGTCGGCCGGTGAACCGGACGCCTCACGCAGATCCGTCAACCGCGCGGAGAGTCCCGCATCGGGATCCGTGACCTCACTGGGCGCCAGATACTCGCAGTGCCGGTCGCGGAGGTCGGCGTCCGCCAAGTCCTCCCAGCCGATGGCATCGACCGCTCCGGTGTCGACCGGCCCTGTGTCGACCACCGAGGTCGCCGAGACGGTCAGCACCTCGTGCTCCTCGGTGACCTCGAAGGCCGTGACCGTGGTGCCCCAGTAGTCGCGGTACTCCTGCGACCACGCGCTCGGGTCGATCTCGACCCGCGACCGGATCACCACCTGATCGCCCGTGGTCAGCGGAGTCAGCCGCGCCTCGCTGTACGTCGCCGCCGAGGCCTCGGCGTACCGGTGGCTCGTCACGTGACGGACACGCCACTGCATCGTGTCGGCACTCATAGCGACACCCTCCCGGCCCACTCGTGCCATTCCTCCTGGGCGAAATACCGCGAGGTCAGCGCATCACTGGCCGTACCGCAGGACCGCTGTATCCGCTCCATCTCGAAGGGCAGATTGTCCATGATCTCGCCGAGCGGTCGGTACTCCAGCTCCGTGCGCGCCCGTCCCAGCAACCGCTGCGCCTCATCGGCGAAGCCGGCACGGCGGCCGCTGCGCTCGAGCCTCTCTAGGGCCAGCTCCGCCTCCATCAGCGCCGAGACGACCGAGCGCGGGAACCACCGGTCCAGCAGCATGTACTCCGCCGCCGCGCGATCGGCCTCGATCCCGCGATAGGTCCGGATGAAGCTCTCGTATCCGCTGCACGCCCGCAGAGTGTTCGACCAGGCGACCTGCGCCCCACTGCTCGCGGCCGCGGCGAGGATGCGGGCCGTCATGTCGGCGCGCTCCAGGCTGCGCCCGAGGCTGTAGAAGTACCAGCCCTGATCGCGCGGCATGGTGTCCTCCGCGATGCCGGTGATCATGGCCGTCCGGCCGCGCACCCACGCGAACATCTCCGGCGGCCGCATCGAGGTGGCCATCGGCACGCCCTGCCAGGTGGCGTTGATCGCCGACCAGATGTCCGTGGAGATGGTCTCGCGCGTGCTGCGCGCGGCTTCGCGCAGACCGCCGATGACGGCCACGATCGACGAGGAGGAGGACGCGTCCAGGGCGAGCAGTTGGAGGATCGACCATCGATTGGGGACTCCGTCGAAGTCCTCGATGCCCATCACGGTGAGCAGCTGATCGCACACCGCGACCTCGTCGAGGCCCGGGTCCTCGACCAGCACCTGCATCTGCACGTCGAGCAGGCGGGCGGTGTCGTCGGCCCGCTCGACATAGCGGCCGATCCAGAACAGCGACTCCGCGATCCGGCTCAGCATCACACATCACCTCCGGACTGCGACTGCTCCTCGAGCAGCAGCTCGGTCTCCTCGGCCTCGGCCGATTCGGCGTCGCGGGCGAGGATCCAGGTGTCCTTGGAGCCGCCACCGCGCGAGGAGTTGACGATGAGCTCTCCCTCCGGGAGCGCCACGCGGGTCAGCCCGCCGGGCAGCACCCACACCTCGTCGCCGTCGTTCACCGCGAAAGGCCGCAGATCTACGTGGCGGGGCCGGATGCCGTCCTCGACGAGGGTCGGCACCGTCGACAGCGACACCACGGGCTGCGCGATCCAGTCGCGGGGATCGGCGAGGATCTTGCCGCGGACCTCCTCCAGCTCGGCGGGACTCGCCGCCGGCCCGATGACGATGCCCTTGCCACCCGAGCCGTCGACGGGTTTGAGCACCAGCTCGTCGAGCCGGTCGAGGACCTCCTCGCGCTCGTCGGAATCGCCGAGACGCCAGGTGTCGACATTGCGCAGGATCGGTTCCTGACCGAGGTAGTACCTGATCAGATCAGGAACATAGGTATAGAGCAGCTTGTCATCGGCAACACCATTGCCGACCGCATTGGCGATCGTGACATTGCCCGCGCGGGCGGCGTTGATGAGACCGGGCACGCCCAGCGCGGAGTCGGCCCGGAACTGCACCGGGTCGAGGAACTCGTCATCAAGCCGCCGATAGATGACGTGGACGGGCGCGAGCCCGGCGGTGGTGCGCATCATGACGCGCCCCGCATGACAGACGAGGTCGCGGCCCTCGACCAGCTCGACGCCCATCGTGCGCGCGAGCAGCGTGTGCTCGAAATAGGCCGAGTTGTAGACACCGGGGGTCAGCACGACGACCGTGGGATCGTTCACGCCCGCCGGCGCGGCGGCGCGCAGGGCGTGCAGCAGGGCCCGGGAGTACCGCGCGACCGGACGGATCCGGTGGTCGGCGAAGACCTCCGGGAGGGCGGCCGACATCGCGCGGCGGTTGGTCATCACATAGGAGACACCGGAGGGAACTCGGACATTGTCCTCCAGCACACGGAACTCGCCGCCCTCGTCGCGGATCAGGTCCACCCCCGCCACATGGACGCGCACGCCGTTCGCCGGATCCACTCCGGCCACGACCCGGTGATAGTGGGGGGATGTCATGACCGTCTCGCGGGGCACTACCCCGTCGCTGAACAGCTCACCGGGACCGTAAGCATCGGCGAGGAAGGCCTCCAGTGCTTTGACCCGCTGCTGGACCCCGGCGTCGACGGTCTCCCACGCCTCAGCCTCGATGATGCGCGGCACGATGTCGAGCGGGAAGGGCCGTTCCTCACCCGCCACGCCGAAGGTGATCCCCTGCTCCAGATAGGAGGAGGCGAGGGAGTCGGCCCGCTGGCGCACGTCCTCGGTGCCCATCTCGCCGAAGGCCTCCGCGATGCCGGAGTACAGCTCGCGCAGGCCGGCGCCGGTGAACATCTCGTCGTACCCGGCGAGCGGCCCGTATCCGTCGAAGAGTCGTCCGTCCGTCACGCGGACCAGCCTAGGGCGGATCCGTGTCCAGCACTTTTCGAGGAGATTCCGGGCGACGCTTTCACCTGAAGGATGCCTCCCGTCAGCACCGAGCGGTTACGATGCGTAGCGGAAAGGGTACGCAGATGGGCGATGTGCTGGTACTCAACGCGAGTTACGAGCCGCTGCAACGCGTCTCCCTGCGGCACGCCATCAAGATGCTCGTCCGCGAGGTCGCCGTCATCGAGGAGGCCGATGGCACGAGCTTCGGCCCGTTCCCCCGCCCCACCGTGCTGCGTCTCGTACGCTATGTGGTCACCGCGTGGATGCACCGTCCCGGACGACTCTGCACCAAGAGCGCGATCAAGGCCCGCGACCGGCAGCGGTGCGGCTACTGCGGCGGTCGTGCCGAGACCGTCGATCACATCCTGCCCCGGTCGCGCGGCGGCACGCTGTCATGGGAGAACGCCGTCGCGGCATGTCTGCGCTGCAACCATCGCAAGGCCGATCGGACCCCCGAAGAGGCCGGGATGATGCTGCTGATCGTGCCCGCCGAGCCGCGCCGTGCCCTGCCCGGTTGACGCCGGGCGTCGAGCGAGATCCCTCCACTGACGAGGGTCGCAGCGAGACGCTAGTCACACTCAAGAAGGGAAGGCTTACCTTAGTATATGAGCAACTGAGGAGGTCCTATGGCAGTTCGCGCGAGTGCGATGGTCAAGCCGGCGCGACGAACGCTGTTGCACCTGCAGGTGCTGCGCTCGACCCAACTGAGCCCGCACTTCCGCCGGGTCACCGTGGGCGGCGGCGATATCGACGGGTTCACCCCGATGGGCTTCGACCAGTGGTTCCGATTGTTCCTCCCCACGGGCAACGCCGCCGCCCTCGATCGCATCCCCGCCAAGGCCCATGAGACCCTCGGATACCTGCGCTATCTGGCGATGAGCGATCGTCCGCTGATGCGCAACTACACTGTGCGCGGCCACCGCGCTCTGAGCACCCACGGACCTCAGATCGATATCGACTTCGTCGTGCATGGGCCCACCGATGATCCCACGCGGAGCGCCGCGGCCTGGGCCGCTCACTGCTCACCGGGAGACCGGCTGGCGATCATCGACGAGGGGATCGGGTTCAACCCCGAACGAGGCGTCGATGATGTCCTCCTCGTGGCCGACGAGACCGGACTCCCGGCGATGAGCGGCATCCTGGCCTCGCTCCCCGCCTCCGCCCGTGGGCTCGCCGTCTGCGAGGTGCCCGATGCCGAGGACCGACTCGAGGTGGAGTCCCCGCGAGGAGTGGAGGTGCGCTACCTCGTCCGCGCTCACGACACCCCCGTCGGCCAGCAGGCCCTTTCCGCGGTGGACGGCGGCGGCGTCCCCGGGCACGCGTGGGTCGCGGGCGAGCAGGGTCTCGTGTCCGGCGCCCGGCGGGCTCTGGTGGGCCGCGGACTTTCCACCGGGCAGATCAGCTTCTGCAGTTACTGGAAGCTGCCCCGCCACCAGCGGGTCGGCTGACGCACCCGCACACGGCTGGGACGCGGCCGTAGGCTGGTGCCCCGTGCGTCCCACTCGAACCCTGCTCGACATCGTCCGCGGCGGATTCATCGGCATCGTCGAGATCGTGCCCGGTGTCAGCGGCGGCACCGTCGCGCTGATCATCGGGCTCTATGAGACCCTCATCGACTCCGCTGGCCACCTCGCCCGCGGACTCCTGCGCCTCGTGGCTGATCCGCTACGCGGCCGGGGAACCGCCCGGGCGCGGCACGATCTCGGCGCCGTTCAGTGGGGGGTGGTGCTGCCGGTGGTCATCGGCATGGCGGTCGCCGTGATCACCGCCGCTCGCCTGCTGGCCCCGGTCATCGAGGACCACCCGGTCGAGGCGCGGGCCTTCTTCGCCGGTCTCATCCTGATCTCGATCGCCGTGCCCGCGCGCATGGTGGGTGGACGCTGGCGTGTCCGGGAAGTGGGGCTGGCGGTGCTCGGCGCGGTGACTGCCTTCCTCGTCACCGGCATCCCACCCGCCACCATCGAGGATCCGCCGCTGTGGATCGTGGGACTCGCTGCGGCCATCGCGATCTGCGCCTTGGTGATGCCGGGTCTCTCTGGCTCGTTCATCCTGCTCGTGCTCGGTCTGTACGCGCCCACCCTCGAGGCGCTCAACGACCGGGACCTCGCCTATATCGCCGTATTCGGCCTCGGTGCCGTCTTCGGCCTCGGCGGATTCGTTCAAGTGCTGCGCTGGCTGCTGCGCGAGCACCGGCGCATCACCCTGGCCATCATGACCGGCCTGATGGCGGGCTCACTGCGGGCGCTCTGGCCCTGGCAGACCGATGAGTCAGCACTGCTCGCGCCGAGCGGATCGCTGGCGACACCGGTGGCCCTCTTCGCCGGCGGCGCCGCGCTGGTGCTGACGCTGCTGATCGCCGAGGCACTGGTGCACCGACGACGCGCCGCTGTCTGAACCGACTGACCGGCGCTCCGGCGGTGGGCCATACCGCACTGCCACCCGGGCCAAGAGAGAAAGGACGCTAACCTACCGCCTAGCGCAGGGGGCACGGCCTAGAGACCGGCGCGCTCGTAGATGTCCTCGAGGTCATCGAGATACCGGCCCTCGTCACCCGCGGCACGCTCATAGGCAGCCATCGCCTCGGCCGTGACCTCGTCAGCGACCGCGACATAACGCGCATTCCAGACCTCCGCATCGAACTTCCAGTATCCGCAGGTGTAGAAATCCGCCTGCGGCCAGCCGAGCTCACGGCGCAGGCGCTTGCGTACCGCCCGGCTAGCCGCCGCCTCGCCCGCGAGCCAGACATAGCGGTCGTCCTCGGGAAGCTCGCGATCGCAGACCGCCGAGACGAGCGCATCGCCGATCCGCGTCTCATCGGCCACCACCTGCCAGGTGACGTCGAGATCGGCCGCACTGGGCAGGGGGATCTCGTCCGCGGCATCTGTGAGCACCACATGGGCCTCGACGCGCACTCCCGGCTCCGCCCCACGAAGGATCCGGGCGAGCGCCGGGACTCCGGTGATATCGCAAACGAGCAGTTGCCAGCCCACGTCCGGGCGCGGTTTGTACAAGCCGTGCGGGTCGATCACGGCGACCTCGTCGCCGATCGCGCAGCTCCGCGCCCAGTCCGACCCGAGCCCGGTGTCGTGCAGGGCGATGTCGAGATCGATCTGCACATCGCCGTCGACGATGCGGTGATCGGAGATCGTGTAGACCCGCGGCTCCGGCGGGGTGACATCTTCGGGGAAGCTCCACCCCCGCCGCCCTCCCATGATCGGCATCACGAGCTCGTGCCCCGGCAGGGGG
Source organism: Aeromicrobium sp. PE09-221 (assembly GCF_002174305.1). Taxonomy (GTDB): domain Bacteria; phylum Actinomycetota; class Actinomycetes; order Propionibacteriales; family Nocardioidaceae; genus Aeromicrobium. The sequence continues at coordinate 141,895 of NZ_MIJB01000005.1, forward strand.
ATGAAGACCCGGATGTACTCATCGGGGATATCGGTCGAGGTCCATCCGTCGAGACCACCGAGGGTGATGGTCACCAGATGCGGGGTGAGCTGCCGCCGACCCCGCACGACAGCGCGATAGGAGTTCACTTAGGGAAGCCTAAGCATGATGGTCCGAAGGATCAAGTGGGCGCCGCTCGCGGCCGCTGTCAGCCGCCGGGCCGGTAGCCTCGGTCGGGTGAAGTCCTCTCTCCAGGTGCGTGCGATCCCGACCCACGACCACCTCGCCTTCATCGCGAGCCGGCGGTCCGTCAGCTTCCTGCAGACTCCCGCATGGGCGACGGTCAAGGGCGAATGGCGCGGCGAGTCCCTCGGCTGGTTCTCCGGAGACGAACTGGTCGGCGCGGGCCTCGTCCTCTACCGCCAGGTGCCGAAACTGAAGCGCTACCTGGCCTATCTGCCCGAGGGCCCAGAGCTGGACTGGACCGGTGGCGATCTCGACGACGCGCTCGCGGCCGTCGCCGCCTATCTGAAGTCACAGGGCGCGTTCGGTATCCGCATGGGGCCGCCCGTGGTCACCCGGCGCTGGTCCGCGACCACCATCAAGGCCGCCCTCGCCGATCCCGTGCTCACCCATCTGGGCGATGTCCCGGCCGATGAGCAGGACACCGAGGCGCTCGCGATCGCCGACCGGTTGCGCTCACTCGGTTGGCGCGAGCTGTCGACCGACGGAGGATTCGCCGCCGGGCAGCCGAAGTACAACTTCCAGATCCCCCTCGCGGGACGCACCGAGGATGACCTCCTCGCCGCCATGAACCAGCAGTGGCGCCGCAATATCCGCAAGGCAGCCAAGGTGGGCGTGGAGGTGACCCGAGGCGGACGCGACGATCTCGCCGCCTTCCACGCCGTCTACGTCGAGACCGCCGAACGCGATCACTTCACCCCGCGGCCGCTCTCCTACTTCGAGACGATGTGGGACGCCCTCACCGAGGAGGACCCCGACCGCCTGAGTCTCTACCTCGCTCACCACGAGGGGGATCTCGTCGCCGCCACCACCCTCGTCCAGGTCGGCGAGCACGCCTGGTACTCCTATGGCGCGTCGACCTCGGCCAAGCGCGATGTGCGCGGCTCCAATGCGATCCAGTGGCAGATGATCCGCGATGCACTGGCTCGGGGCGCGACCGTCTACGACCTGCGCGGCATCACCGAGACCCTCGACGAGGACGACCCTCACGTCGGCCTGATCCGCTTCAAGGTCGGCACCGGCGGTGAGGCCACCGAATACCTCGGTGAATGGGATCTACCGTTGAATCGCGCGCTCTACGCCGGATTCACCGCCTACCTGCGCCGACGCGGCTGATCGGGAGGACACCATGGCATTCGATCTCCACCTCGACGAGAAGCGGTGGCGCGACCACCTGCACCGTACCGCCGGCGACACCCCCGGCATCGTCCCCGTCATCAAGGGCAACGGGTACGGACTCGGCCGCGACCTGCTCGCCGATGAGAGCGGCAAGCTCGGTGCCGACCTGATCGCGGTCGGCACCTATGCCGAGGTTCCCGGAGCCCTCGACCGGTTCGACGGGTCGGTCATGGTGCTCACCCCGTGGCGGCCGTTCACGACGGACGTCGTCTTCGATGATCGCGTCATCCACACGGCCGGCCGCGTCGAGGACATCGCCCTGCTGGCGAACACCCACGCCGGCGCGCGAGTGATCCTCGAGGGTGAGACCTCGATGTCACGGCACGGACTGGACCGGCACGAGCTCGCACCCGCGACCGAGGCGCTCGGGGAGCTGATCGTCGAGGGCTTCGCGATCCACCTCCCGATGGCGGGTGGCAATCTGCGGGAGGCCGAGCAGTGGGCCGCGGTGCTGGAGACCTCCCGGCTCGACACCGCCTCGCTCTTCGTCTCCCACCTCACCCCCGCCGAGCTGAGTCAGCTGCGCGAGCGCCGGCCTCAGCTCACGATCCGTCCGCGGATCGGCACCTCGCTGTGGCTCGGCGACCTGGGGTCCCTGGACGTCCGGGCGACCATCCTGGACCGGCACTTCGTCGAGCGCGGCGAGCGCATCGGCTACCGCCAGCGTCCCGTGCCGCGCGACGGCCACCTGCTGATCATCGCCGGTGGCACCAGCCACGGAGTCGGCCTGGAGGCGCCGCGTGCCGTCGCGAGCCCGGTCGACCGCGGCAAGTCCCTGGCCAAGGGGGGTCTGGCCGCCACCGGCCGCGCGCTCTCGCCCTTCACCATCGGTGGCAAGCAGCGCTGGTTCGCGGAGCCGCCGCACATGCAGGCGAGCATGGTGCTGCTACCGTCCGATGTCATGCCTCCCGAGATCGGGGACACCGTGCCGGCCGCCGTGCGCTACACGATCGCGACCTTCGACCAGATCATCCGCCGCTGACCGCGTACCGCCACGCGCCGGGGGGGTGAGCTGTGGGCACCCCGAACACCGCGGCGGGGGTGGTCGGGTGCCCACCCAGGGCAGGTGCCGACCGGATCAGTCGCGGTTCCAGCGCCCGATATCGTCCGGATCGATCACCGGGGGATCCGTGGGCGGCACCGTGGGGCCGGTCGGCTCGGGCGAGGGCTCCGGCTCGGGCGAGGGCTCCGGCTCGGGCTCCGGCTCCGGTGCCGGCTCGGGTTCCGGCTCGGGCTCGGGCGGCGGGGGCGGCGGGGGCGTGTACAGCTGACCCTGCGATGCCTGGATATTGCCGGGCTCGGGGAACGCACCGCAATCGCTCGGGTCGATCACCTGACGCTGGAAGGTCCCAAAGGTCTGCGCCGGGTAGGTGCCGCCGAAGAAGGGGTTGAGGTAGCCGCGCAGCTGTTCATTGCCGACACCGCGGCTGAAGGTCACGGCCGTCACCAGCTTGGGCGTCATGCCGATGAACCACGAGGACGACACACGCTCACCACCGCCGCTGGCATCCGTGGCCGTCGCGGTGCCGGTCTTGCCCGCAGTGGGGCACTGCGTCTGGGCGCTCGTGCCGGAACCGCGACGCACGACCGACTGGAGCGCCTGCACGGTGTCGCCCGCGACGCCCTCAGACATCGCCTGGGTGGTGGACACCTCGTGCTGATGCTGCGGTTCGCCCTGAGCATTGACGACGCTCTCGATGACATACCACTCGTCTCGCTGGCCGCCCGAGGCGAAGGTCGCATACGCATTGGCCATGTCGACCGGTCGCACACCCTCATAACCCAGTGAGACGCCGATCACCGGCTCTATCCGGTCGAGCGTCGCCTGCGGGATCCCCGACTGCTTGGCGGCATCGAGGATCCGCTGCGGGCCCTCCTCCATCTGATCGGTGAGATCCACGAAGGCCGTGTTGACGGAGTTCGCGGTGGCCTGGTCCAGCGAGACGCGACCATAGGACTGTCCGCCGCTGTCACCCTGGTTGACGATCGTGTCGTTGCCGATCTGCAGCGGCGAGTTGCCGTTGAGCAGCGTGCGCAGGCTGTATCCGTTCTCCAGGGCCGCGACGACCGCGAAGGCCTTGAAGGTCGAGCCCGGCTGCACGAGCTCGGTCGCCCAGTTCAGACTGGCGCGGTCTCCCTCGCCGAGATAGTCCGGTCCGCCGTACATCGCCCGCACCGCGCCGGTCCCCGGCTCGACCGAGACGAGGGACTCGTTGAGCTCGTCGAGGCCCTCGGGACGGACCTGGTTGACCGCCTCTACCGCGGCATTCTGCATCCCGGCGTCGAAGGTCGTGATGATGTCGAGGCCACCGCCGTTGATCTCATAGTCGGTGAACTGCAGATCGGCCATCTGCGTCTTGACGAGTTGCAGCAGGTGGCCGTTCGGGCCCTGGTAGTCGTTGCTCTCGCTCGGCTCCTGGAAGGCCGGGAGCTGATCGGCGAACTCGGCCGCCTCCTCGGCGGTGATGTCGCCGGCCTTGGCCATGCCGTCGATCACGTAGTTGTAGCGCGGAAGGATGCGCTCGGCCGCCCCCTCGGCGTACGGGTTGTAGTACGTCGGGCTGTTGACGACCGTCGCGAGATAGGCCGACTCGGGCACGGTGAGCTCGGATGCCGACTTGCCGAAGTAGTTGTTGGCGGCGACCTCCACGCCATAGGCGCCGTTGCCGAAGTAGATGGTGTTGAGATAGCCCTCGAGGATCTCCTGCTTGGAGAGCTGCCGGTCCACCTTGATCGACAGGATCGCCTCTTTGGCCTTGCGCGTGTACGTCTGCTCCTGGGTCAGATAGAGGATCTTGACGTACTGCTGGGTGATCGTGGAGCCACCGCCGGTGATCTCACCGCTGGAGGTGTTGTCGCGCAGGGCGCGGACGATGCCGCGCAGGTCGATGCCCCGGTTGTCCCAGAAGGTGCGGTCCTCGGCCGCCACGGCAGCCGCTCGCATCGGCTCGGCGATCTCGTCGTAGTCGACCATGATGCGGTCCTGCGTGGCGAAGGAACCGATCTTCGTCGTGCCGTCGGAGAAGTAGACATCCGTGGTCTGCGTCTGGAAGTCCGCATTGGGGTCGGGGATCTTGACGACCGCATAGGCCGTCGCGAAAGCCGCGGCACCGGCCAGGAATCCCAGGACGGCCAACAGCAGCAACCAGCGGATGACCTTGACCGGCCACGGGCCGTTGCCGCCGATCCGGCGGAACAGCCCGCGCTTCTGGGTGTCCTTCTTGCGATTCGTCGCCACGCACCTATCCCTTCGTACGGCAGCGGGGCACGCGCCACCAGCGTCCCAGTGTGCCGTGTCCCGCCCCAAGTTCCAAGAAACACCCCGAGGGGGAGGCTGACGGACCTCGCGACTCGATGTATCGTTTCGATATAACTAGTCGTCAGTGAAGAAGGAAGTCGATCGTGCCTCGTCGTGGAGTCGCCTTGGAGTTGGCCGTGCTCGGCCTGCTCGCCGACTCACCCATGCACGGGTACGAGCTGCGCAAGCACGTCAACGCGCTGCTGGGCTGGACGCGTCTGCTGTCCTACGGAACGCTCTACCCCTGCCTCAAGCAGTTGGGGCGTGCCGGGTACATCGTCGCCGACGAGGACGCCTCCAGTGGTCGGAGGACCAAGATCACCTATCGACTGACTGCCGACGGCAAGGAGCACCTGGCCGAGCTGTTGGAGGACACCGGACCGAGCGCGTGGGACGACGAGAACTTCGGGGTGCGGTTCGCCCTGTTCTCGCGCACCACCTCCTCGATCCGGGTTCGCATCCTCGAGGGGCGGCGCAGCCGCCTGGAGGAGCGGCTCGACACGGTCAAGAACGCCGCGCAGCGCGGTCGTGAACGCATGGACGCGTACACCGCCGAACTGCAGCGTCACGGCCTGGAGTCCGTGCAGCGCGAGATCACCTGGCTCACCGAGCTGATCGAGCGTGAGCGGGCCGCGGCCGACCAGACCAATGACGGCGATCCGTCTCCCGCGGGCCGCCAGGAAACCACCCGAAACAAGAAGAAGTGAGGACCCATGAGTTCGGTACGCGTAGCGATCGTGGGCGTGGGAAACTGCGCCACGTCCCTGATCCAGGGCGTCGAGTACTACAAGAACGCTGATCCGGCCGGAACCGTCCCCGGGCTCATGCACGTGCAGTTCGGCGATTACCACGTGCGGGATATCGAGTTCGTCGCCGCCTTCGATGTCGACGCCAAGAAGGTCGGCTTCGATCTCGCCGAGGCCACGCAGGCCAGCGAGAACAACACCATCAAGATCACCGATGTCCCCCCGACCGGTGTGACGGTGCAGCGCGGCCACACGCTCGACGGCCTGGGCAAGTATTACTCCGAGACGATCGAGGAGGCCGACGGCGATCCCGTGGATGTCGTGCAGGTCCTCAAGGAGACCGGTGCCGATGTGCTGGTGTCCTACCTGCCGGTGGGCTCGGAGGAGGCCGACAAGTTCTACGCGCAGTGCGCGATCGACGCGGGCGTCGCCTTCGTCAACGCCCTGCCGGTCTTCATCGCCTCCGATCCGGAGTGGGCCAAGAAGTTCGAGGATGCCGGTGTGCCGATCATCGGTGACGACATCAAGAGCCAGGTCGGTGCCACGATCACGCACCGCGTCATGGCCAAGCTCTTCGAGGACCGCGGCGTGGCGCTGGACCGCACCTACCAGCTGAACGTCGGCGGCAATATGGACTTCAAGAACATGCTCGAGCGTGAGCGACTGGAGTCCAAGAAGGTCTCCAAGACCCAGGCGGTGACCTCGAACCTGCACGGCTCGCTCGCCGGCAAGATCGACGACAAGAACGTGCACATCGGCCCGTCGGACTACGTCGCGTGGCTCGACGACCGCAAGTGGGCGTATGTGCGCCTCGAGGGACGCGCCTTCGGCGACGCGCCGATCAACCTGGAGTACAAGCTCGAGGTGTGGGACTCGCCGAACTCGGCCGGCATCATCATCGACGCGATCCGGGCCGCCAAGATCGCCAAGGATCGCGGCATCGGCGGCCCGCTGATCTCGGCCTCGTCGTACCTGATGAAGAGCCCGCCGGTGCAGCGCGAGGACACCGAGGGCCGTGCCAAGCTCGAAGCATTCATCGCTGGTACCGAAGAGCGCTGAGCGTTCGAAGCGAGGCGGACGGGTGATGATGCATTCGGGTTGCTATGGCAACCGTTACGCATCATCATCGGTGCGGCGTCCGCCGAAACTCGATGCATTCTGGTCG
>NZ_MIJB01000050.1 GCF_002174305.1 Aeromicrobium sp. PE09-221
ACCCGGACTCCTGGACACTCATTCGAAGCATCTCCGAAGAGCGATCTCCACCCTTCGATCCGCCGAAGCAGACCGAGCGAAAATATGCCTGATATCAGGCATATTTTGTCGGGATGACAGGATTTGAACCTGCGACCCCTTGACCCCCAGTCAAGTGCGCTACCAAGCTGCGCCACATCCCGTTGTTCAGTTTTCCGGGCCTGACGCGAGGCTAACCCACTTAACCCCCAGTCAAGTGCGCTACCAAGCTGCGCCACAGCCCGTGACAACTCGACGATACTAGCGCACCCGCGCGAGCCCCGAGCAGGGAGGTCCTCCCTCAGCGCCCTTGAGCCCGTACCAAAACGGAGTACACTCATTAATGAGCACACATTCAGATCCGAGGTGAGAAGGATGGCCGCCGAAAACGCGCGGCGCGAGCGCAACAAGGCGCAGAAGCGCGAGCGGATCACCGCCGCTGCCAGCCGCCTCTTCGCCACGCAAGGCTTCGCCGCGACCACCACCGCCCAGATCGCAGAGGAGGCGGACGTCTCCCACGGCACGCTCTTCCGCTATGCCGCGACCAAAGCCGAGCTGCTCCTCATGGCCGGCAACACCCGCTTCCGCGAAGCGCTGGGCTCCGGCCGCACCGCCTGCGAGACCATCGACGACCCGGTCGAGCGGCTCACCGCCCTCGTCTCCCCCATGACCGCCGACACCCTCTCGCTGGAGAACCTCGCCGCCTACCAGCGCAACGTCCTCGACGGCTCCCCCGACGAGGAGCACCGTGCCGAAGCACTGCGCCTCGTCGACGAGCTCATCGCCGCGATCGCCGACATTCTCCGCGACGCATGGCGATCCCCCGACGCACCCGATCCCAGGATCGCCGCCGAGGCCCTCTACGCCAGCCTCCACGTGCTCATCCTGCGCACCGAACGCGAGCGGCTCGACGGCTCCGCCTTCATCCACGACTTCCGCGAACACGCCACCCTCGTCGTCCGCGGATACCTCACCACACCCCGAGAGAGGACATCATCATGACCACCTTCACCCACGTCACCGTGCTCGGCACCGGAGTGCTCGGATCGCAGATCGCGTACCAGAGCGCCTACGCCGGCTTCCAGGTCACCGCCTGGGATATCGACGACGACGCCATCGCCGCCGCCAAGAAGCGCTTCGCCGACCTCGCGAAGACCTACGACGCAGAGGTCGACGGCGCCAAGGACGGCAAGTCCGCCGCCGCGCTCGACCGCATCGCCTACGCCACCGACCTCGCCGAGGCCGTCAAGGACGCCGACCTCGTCATCGAAGCCGTCCCAGAGAACCCGCAGATCAAGACCGACACCTGGACCAAGGTCGGCCAGGCCGCACCGGAGAAGACGATCTTCGCCACCAACTCCTCCACCCTGCTGCCCAGCTCGTTCATGGACGCCACCGGCCGGCCCGAGAAGTTCCTCGCGCTGCACTACGCCAACCGCATCTGGGCCATGAACACGGCCGAGGTGATGGCGACCTCCAAGACCGACCCCGAGGTCTACCGCCAGGTCGTCCAATTCGCCGAGGAGCAGGGCATGGTCCCGATCGAGGTCAAGAAGGAGCAGCCCGGCTACGTCCTCAACTCCCTGCTCGTGCCCCTGCTCAACGCTGCCGGCGCCCTCTACGTCAACGGCGTCGCCGACCCCGAGACCATCGACAAGACCTGGCGCATCGGCACCGGTGCCCCCAACGGCCCCTTCCAGATCTTCGATATCGTCGGCCTCACCACCGCCTACAACATCGCGAGCATGAGTGAGGACGAGACCCAGCGGAAGTTCGCCGAGGCCCTCAAGCGTGACTTCATCGATCACGGAAAGCTCGGTGTCGCGACGGGCGAGGGCTTCTACACCTACCCCTCCGAGTCCTGAGACTCACCGGCCGGACGCCCGACTTTTGCCGGGTTGTGGCCCCGATACGCCGTCGGCGAGGGCCACAACCCGGCAAAAGTTGCACAGGCTGAGGTCTGGGGTCAGCCGCGGGTGATGATGTCATTCAGGGTCTCAGGATCCCGGGCGACGGCGGTGGTCCCATCGCTCGCGGTGATGATGGGGCGCTGGATCAGCTTCGGATTCTCGGCGAGCAATCGCACCCAGTCGTCGCGGCGCTCCGCTTCCTTCGCCGGGAGCTCGACGCCGAGCTTCTTGGCATCCGGGCGGCGAGCGATGTCCCACGGCTGCAGCCCGAGCCGGCCCAGGACATCCTCGATCTCCTCGACCGTGGGCACATCCTCCAGGTACCGGCGGATCACGTACTCGCTGCCCGCCTCATCGAGGGCGCTCACGGCAGTCCGGCACTTCGAACACGCCGGATTGACCCAGATCTCGATCACGGCCCCACGATAGCGGCGGTACGTGGTCAACCATCCGCTCGGTGTGAGGTTGACCAGATGCCGCCACCGGTGACGAAAGGCCGATGGCCTACCGCCGGCCTCGCTTCTCGCGGACACGCTGCTGGATATGGATCGGGCTGCCGACGAAGCCGAACTCCTCGCGCAGGCGGCGCTCGATGAACCGCAGGTAGCCGGCCTCGAGCTTGCCCGATGTGAACAGCACGAAGGTCGGCGGCGACGTGGACGGTTGGGTGCCGAAGAGTATCTTGGGCTGCTTGCCGCCGCGCACCGGGTGCGGATGCTCCGAGACGAGCCGCCCGAGGAAGGAGTTGAGCGCGCCGGTCGGCACACGCGTCTCCCAACCCTCCAGCGCGGCATCGAGTGCCCGCACCAGCCGGTCGACATGCCATCCCGTCAGCGCCGCGATGTTGATGCGCGGCGCCCATGGCACCTGCACCAGCTCACGGTCGATCTCCCGCTCGAGGTAGTAACGACGCTCCTCATCGACAAGATCCCACTTGTTGAAGGCGATGACCAGGGCGCGCCCCGTGTCCTGGATGGAGTTGATGATCCGCACATCCTGCTCGCTCATCGGCTCACTGGCATCGACGATCATCACCGCCACCTCGGCACGCTCGATCGCGGTGCTGGTGCGCAGGCTGGCGTAGTACTCGTGCCCCGACGCCTCCTTGACCCGGCGGCGGATACCGGCCGTGTCGATGAAGGTCCACTCGCGGCCGCCGAGCTCGATGATCTCGTCGACCGGGTCGACCGTGGTGCCCGAGGCGTTGTCGACCACGACCCGCTCCTCGCGGGCGAGCTTGTTCAACAGACTCGACTTGCCCACATTCGGCTTGCCCACGATCGCCACGCGACGCGGGCCCTCAGGAGCGTTGAGGTCCTCCTCGGGCGGGTCGGGCAGCGCGTCGAGGACGGCGTCGAGCAGGTCGCCGCTCCCCCGGCCGTGCAGCGCGGAGATCGGCATCGGCTCGCCGAGACCGAGGTTCCACAGCGCCGCCGCCTCCAGCTCGCCGCGCTGATCATCGACCTTGTTGGCCGCCAGGATGACCGGCTTCTTGGAAGCGCGCAGCAGCTTGACCACGCGCTCGTCGGCATCGGTGATCCCCACCCGCGAGTCGACGACGAACAAGATGGCGTCCGCCACCGTCATCGCGATCTCGGCCTGCTGCGCGATGCGCTCGGCCATGCCCTTCGCGTCGGGATCCCAACCGCCGGTGTCGACCACCGTGAAGGTCCGGCCGTTCCACAGCGCGTCATAGGAGACCCGGTCGCGGGTCACGCCCGGAGTGTCCTCGACCACCGCCTCGCGACGGCCGATGATGCGGTTGACGAGGGTCGACTTGCCCACATTGGGGCGGCCGATCACGGCGAGGACGGGCTGTTCGGACACCCCACGATCCTACCGATCCTCCCCTGGCCGGCCAGCACCCGTGACGCGATGGACTGGAAGCGGTGAGTCTGCGCGAGATGACCCGCGAGGATCGCGCATCGGGCGGTGAGCCATCCCCCACCGGCGCACCTCACCTATGTGATGACTCAACGCCCAGAGCCGCAAGGGCAGGATGACTCACCGCCCAGGGTCAGGAGGCGTCGCGGGCGAGGCCGACGATGTGCTCGATGACCTCATCGAGGGTCAGGTGTGTGCCGTCGAGCACCACGGCGTCATCGGCCTGGGTCAGCGGCGAGGCGGCCCGGGTCGAGTCGATCTGATCGCGCCGGGCCAGGGACTCCTGTGTCGCGGCGGCATCGGCACCGCCGAGCTCCGCCGCGCGACGCGCCGCCCGCGCCGCCGGATCGGCCACGAGATAGATCTTCAGCGGCGCATCGGGAGCGACCACCGTGCCGATATCGCGGCCCTCGACGACGATACCGCGGCCCGCTGACGTGGACGAGCCGATCACCTGGCGCTGCGCCTGCACGAGGAGCTCACGCACCCGGGCCACTGCCGAGACGGGACTGACCGCCGCCGTCACCTCATCCGTGCGGATGGGCCCGGACACATCCCTGCCATCGGCCGTGATGGTGGGCTCCTGCGGGTCGACACCCGACACGATCGAGACCGCTGTCGCCTCCTGGGCCACCTTCGCCTCATCCGTGACATCGACACCGCGCTGCAGCAGCGCCCATGTCATCGCCCGGTACATCGCCCCGGTGTCGAGGTAGTCATAGCCCAGCGCCGTCGCGACCCCTCGCGACGTGCTCGACTTGCCGGACCCGGAGGGTCCGTCGATCGCGATGACGATGGGTCTTCCCACGGTGCTCCTCATCGGTAAGCGGACCATCCCTTGGCCCGCATGGCCTCCACGAGCGTATCGGCACGTCCCGACAGGACCACGAGCTCCACGAGGCCGACCGGACGGCCCACCTCGTGGTCGATCCGCAGATCCTCGATGTTGACGACTCCGGCGGCATCGCCAAACAGCCTCGACAGCTCGCCCGGGGTGTCATCGATGGGGACGAAGACACTGGTGACCTCGGTCGGCAGATCACCATGCTTGCCCGGGATCGTCGTGGTGCCCGCACGTCCCTGCTTCAGCAGTCCGTCGACGATGGACGAGTCCTCGCCGACGGCGCCGATCAGGGTGTCGAGGCGGTCGCGCAAGGTCGTCAGCAGCGGCGTGATGGCCGAGGAGTTGTGGCTGAGTATGTCGACCCACAGGTCGGCATCGCTGCGCGCGATACGCGTGACATCCCGCAGGCCCTGCCCGGCGAGGTCGACGTGCCCCTCCGGCGCCCCGGAGAGAAGACTCGCGGTCAGATTGGCCATCAGGTGCGGCACATGGGACACCAGCGCCACGGCCTCGTCATGCGCGCGCGGCGCGAACCGGCGCGGCACGGCCCCGATCTCCACCACCGTGCGCTCCAACAGATCCACCGCCGACGGCTCGCTCCGCTCCCCCGGCACGATCGCCCAGGCACGCCCCTCGAACAGCTGGCCCGAGCCGGCGGCGGGACCCGAGCGCTCCTTGCCCGCCATCGGATGACCGCCCACGAAACGCGGATCATCGACCGCCTCGACGATCGCCGCCTTGACGCTCGCGACATCGGTCACCACCGCATCGGGGAAACGCGCGAGCGCATCCTCGACCGCCGACACCACCGCGCCCGGGGGCGTCGCCACGACGACGAGCTCGGGCGCGTGCACGGGATCGCTTGTGCCGGCCCCCGCCTCCGCGGCGGTCCGCACGTTCTGCGGATCACGGTCCTCCAGATGCACCTGCGCGCCGCGCTCGGCCAACGCCAGCGCCACGGACGTGCCGATGAGCCCGCATCCCACGATGAGGACGGGGCTGGGGACAGCAGAGGTCATATTCCCACGCTATCGAAGAGGTCGCCACGCTCGTCGCGCGACAGGTCCCGCATCGTGCCCACCTTGAGATCGCCCAGGCGCAGCGGTCCGAAGCCCGTGCGGGTCAGCTCGACGACCGGATGCCCGACGTGGTCCAGCAGCCGGCGCACGATGCGATTGCGTCCGATGTGGATGTCGAGCTCCACCAGGGACCGTCCCTTGCCGCGATCGCGCACCACGAAGCGGTCCACCGCGGCAGGCCCGTCGTCCAGCTCGACCCCCTCGCTCAGCGTCCGGCCGAGCGAGTTCGGCACCTGGCCCTCGACGAGCGCCACATAGGTCTTGGCGATCTCGAAGGACGGATGCGCGAGGCGGTGCGCGAGATCGCCGTCATTGGTGAGGATCAGCAGGCCCGAGGTGTCGGTGTCCAGACGCCCGACATGGAACAGCCGGTCGTCGCGGCCCGCCACGAAGCGCGCAAGGTCCGGCCGGCCGCTCTCATCGGCCATCGTGCTCACGACTCCTCGCGGCTTGTTCAACAGCAGATAGGCGTGCTCGCTCGGCGGAGGGACACGTCGTCCGTCGACACGGATCACGTCCCGCACCGGGTCCACGCGCACTCCGAGACGGGTCACCACCTCGCCGTTGACCTCGACCCGGCCGCGGGCCATGAGCTCCTCACTGGCCCTGCGGCTCGCGACACCGGCCTGTGCGAGCACCTTCTGCAGGCGGATCGCCCCGGTGTCCTCGAACTCGACCTCACTCATCGGTACTCTCCTGCGTCGTCTCGGGCTCCATCGTCTCCGGCTCAGCCGACTCCTCGGCCTCCGCCACCTCGCCGGCCACCCGTTCGAGCTCACCGTCGAGGTCGTCCAGCTCGGGCAGCAGCGGCGCGAGCGGGGGCAGCTCCTCCAGACTCCCCAGGCCCATCCGTTCCAGGAAGTACGAGGTGGTTCCGTAGAGTGTCGCGCCGGAGGTGGCGTCGCTCCCCCGGTCCTCGATCAACCCGCGGGTCAGCAGCGTCCGCACGACACCGTCGACGTTGACACCGCGGATAGCCGAGATCCGCGAGCGACTGATCGGCTGCCGGTACGCGACGACGGCCAGCGTCTCGAGCGCCGCCTGACTGAGCCGGGCCTGCTGACCATCGAGCACGAAAGCGGCGACCGCGTCCGCGTGCTCGTCGCGGGTGTAGAACCGCCACCCGCCGGCGACCTCGCGAAGCTCGAAGCCCCGACCCTGCTCGGTGTACTCATCGGCGAGGTCGACCAGGGCCTCGATGACGGCATCGGTCGGGTGCCCGATCGCCGAGGCCAGCGTGACCGCGGGCAACGGCTCGTCGGCGATCATCAAGATCGCCTCCAGGCTCGGCCGCAGCTCGAACACCACCGGCTGCTCCTCATCGGCCGGCACCTGCTCGTCATTGTTCTGGGTCATCGTCACGTCCTGCGTCGTCGAACTCATCGAACTCATCGCCCACGTCGATATCGCCGTCATCGGTGCCGGTCCATCGCACGGTCAGCTCCGCCAGAGGCTCGGCCTGGTCGAAGGCGAGCACTCCCTCGCGGAAGAGTTCCAGCAAGGCCAGGAACCGGGCCACTTTGGTGACGACATCGGGTGCGTCGGAGGTGAGCGCACGGAAGGTCAGCGAGCGATCGCGTCGCAGCCGATCGACCACCAGGTGGCCCTGCTCGCGCACGCTTACCGCGGGTGCGTGCAGATGCGCGAGCGAGACGATCGGCGGCGCCTTGGGCCGCAGCGCCTCGGCGGCGAGAGCGGCCAGATCATCGATCGTGGCCGGGATCTGCACCTCGGGCAGCAACCGGGCGAATCGCGGCTCCAGCGTGACCGCGCGCGGTACGCGCCGCAGCTCACGATCCAAGCGCTGCGCCAGGAAGGCCGCGACCTGCTTGAAGGCGCGGTACTGCATCAGACGCGCGAAGAGCAGGTCACGCGCTTCCAGCAGCTCCAGGTCGTCCTCATCCTCGATCTCGGCCTGCGGCAGCAGCCGGGCTGTCTTGAGATCGAGCAGCGTCGCCGCCACGAGAAGGAAGTGCGTGGTCGCCTCGAGATCGTCCTCGAGGGTCTTGGTGTAGGCGATGAACTCGGTCGTCACCACCGAGAGCGCCACCTCGGTGATGTCGAGCTGGTGCTTGGCGATGAGCTGCAGCAGCAGATCGAAGGGTCCCTCGAAGTTGCCCAGTGTGACCGAGAAGCCGTCGTGCTCACCCCCCTCGGCCTCCGCGACGCCCAGTTCGCTCACGCGCTTCGCTCGCTCACGAGGTCACCCGCACGATGCGACGACGAGTATCGGCGGACGGCCTCGTGAACGCACGCATGGCTCGCTCGCTTCGCCCGCTCACGAGTCCGCCAGTCTCCGCGCGATATCGCTCTCGCTGCCACGCGCGCCGATATCCTCGAGAGCGAGCGCCATCGCGGCACGCACCAGACGGCCACGGTCGATCTTGCGACCGAGCTCGGCCCGCAGCTGGATGCGTGCCTGCTCCAGAGCCAGCAGCTCCTCGCTGGTGAGGTAGACGGTCATCTTCTCATCGTGCTTGACCCGTCCACTCGCCTTGGGAGACTGCGGCTCGGTGGCCTCAGGTGCGGGCGCGGCGGTCGCCCGGGGGGCCGTGGCGCGGAACAGCTCGTCCGCACCGGGCAGATTCACGCGTCGGGGCATCGCTGCAGCACCTCACGAGCGAGCTCTCGGTAAGAATCCGCGCCCCGCGATGTCGGGGCGTAGGCCGTGATCGGCTCTCCTGCCACCGTCGAGTCGGAGAACTTGACCGTGCGGCGGATCACCGTGTGGAAGACCAGATCGCCCCAGCCGTCGACCAGGGTGCGGAGCACCTCCCGGCCGTGCAGCGTCCGGCTGTCGTACATCGTGCCGAGCAGGCCGATGATGCGCAGATCGAAGTTGGTACGCTCGCGGACCTTCTCGATCGTCTCCGTCAGCAGAGCAACGCCGCGCAGGGCGAAGTACTCGCATTCCAGTGGGATGATGACGCCATGCGCAGCCGTCAGCGCATTGACCGTCAGCAGCCCGAGCGACGGCTGACAGTCGATGAGGATGATGTCGTAGTCCTGAGCGACCTCGCGCAGCACCCGCGCCAGGGCCTGCTCGCGGCCCACCTCGGTGACCAGCCGCATCTCGGCGGCCGACAGGTCGATATTGGCTGGCACTAGATCGAGTCCATCAGTGGAGGTCGGGACGATGACGTCCTTGAGCGGGACCTCGCGGTCCATCAGCGCGTGGTACACGCTCAGCTCGATCTCGTGCGCGTTGTAGCCGAGGCCGACGGTCATCGAGCCCTGCGGGTCGAAGTCGACCAGCAGCACCCGCCGACCGTCCTCGACCAGTGCGGCACCGAGATTGATCGTCGTCGTGGTCTTGCCGACTCCGCCCTTCTGGTTGCACATCGCGATGATCTGCGCGGGACCATTGCCGGCACGCGGCCCGGGCGCGGCGAGCACCGGCATCGGACGCCCGGTGGGACCGGTCTCGGGGGCGCTCATCGGGGGCCCTCACATGTCGACTTGTTGCTACTCACGGACGCCACTCTACGCCCCGTCACCGCGCCCGCGGGTGAGCCGTCGCGTAGACCTCGCGCAGCTTCTCGACGGTCACCAGGGTGTAGATCTGGGTCGTGGTGACCGAGGCATGGCCGAGGAGCTCCTGGACCACACGGACATCCGCTCCGCCGTCGAGCAGGTGGGTGGCGAAGGAGTGCCGGAAGGTGTGCGGGGAGACCTTCTCGGCGGCGATCCCGGCGCGCTGCGCGGCCCGGCTGAGCACCGTCCACGCGCTCTGCCGGGACAACCGGCCGCCGCGTGCGTTGAGGAACAGCGCATGGCTCGTGCCGTTGGCGAGGGCGGGGCGCCCGACGGCGAGATAGTCGCCGACCGCGTCCACGGCATAGCTGCCGACCGGGACGATGCGCTGCTTGGAGCCCTTGCCCCGCAGCAGCGCCGACCCGTTCTCGAGGTCGATGTCGTCGACATCCAGGCCGACGGCCTCGGAGATGCGAGCCCCCGTGCCATATAGCAGCTCCAACAGGGCGCGGTCGCGCTTGGCGAGGGCCGTGCCGGGGCTCCCGGCCGCCGAGATGATCGCCTCGATCTCGTCCAGCGGCAACGCCTTGGGCAATCGCGACGTCGGTCGCGGCGGCTTGACGTCATCTGTGACGTCGACGGTCACCAGCTGCTCGCGCAGCAGGAAGCGATGGAACCCGCGGACCGCCACCACCGTGCGCGCGACGCTCGACGTCCCCAGCGGACGGTGCTCGTCATCGCCGATGCGCAGAGCGGCGGTGAAGTCCGCGACATCCTGCACGGTGATCTGCGACGGCTCGGTGCGTCCCACCGACTCCAGGAAGGCGGCATAACGACGCAGATCGCGTCGATACGACTGGAGCGTGTTGTCGGCAAGGCCCCGCTCGATGCCCAGGTGCGCGAGATAGTCCGCGACCGCACGCTCGATGGTCACCTGGGCCGCCGGACGCGTGCCGCCAGAATCGCCCCCACCGTCAGCGCATCGGTGATCTTGCCGTCCAGGACGAGGTCCACGGCCCGTTCGAAGGGCACCCACCACTGCCGCATATCGGCCTCCTCGGCTTCGCGCCGCGTGCGCTCGGCCTCCGGCAGGGCGGTCAGCTCCGTGGCCAGATAGGCCGTCCACCGCTCGCTGGAGTATCCAGGCGTCGCCACCATCTCCAGCAGCGGCTGCCAGTGCCCGGCGAGGAGGTCAGCCTCCTCGCCCAGTTCACGCGCCGCCGCCTCGGCCGGATGCTCCCCCTCGACATCGAGCGTGCCGGCGGGGATCTCGATCAGGCGCTGTCTGACCGCGTGGCGGTACTGCTCGACCAGCAGCACGCGGTCGTCCTCGTCGAGGGCAAGCACCGCGACGGCTCCATGCGGACGCACCACCACTCGGCTGTGCTCATCTCCCGAGGGGTCGACGATGGTGTCCACCGCGACGCTCAGATAGGGATTCTCGAAGGCCGACTCGACCCGCGCCACCGGCCAGCGGGCCGCCTCATCGGCGACTCGTTCGGCCAGCATCCCCGGCAATCGAGGATGCGCCCTGCCCGTACCGAGATCTCCTCCCGGATCGTCGACCCGATCCCCCGCGGATTGACGAATCTGGCGCACATCCCGGTTCTGGTCTCCGCTCATGCCAGCCGCATCTCCAGCTGGCGTGAGAGCGCGGCACCGACGAGCCCGGCGAACAGCGGATGCGGCCGGGTGGGACGCGACCGCAGCTCCGGATGCGCCTGCGTGGCGACGTAGAAGGGGTGCTCCTCGCGCGACAGCTCCACGAACTCGACCAGCTTGCCGTCCGGGGAGGTCCCGCTGAACACCAGTCCGGCGTCTTCCAGCTGTCCACGGTAGGCATTGCTGACCTCGTAGCGGTGCCGGTGGCGCTCGCCGATCTGCTCGCTGCCGTAGGTCTCGGCGACGATGCTGCCGGGCATGAGCGAGGCCGGGTACAGACCCAGGCGCATGGTGCCGCCGAGATCGCCCTCACCCTCGACGAAGGCCTCCTGCTCGGCCATCGTGGCCACGACCGGATGCTCGGTCTGCGGGTCGAACTCCGAGGACGACGCGTCGATGATCCCGGCCTTCGTGCGCGCATATTCGATGACCATGCACTGCAGGCCGAGGCAGAGACCCAATGTGGGGATGCCACGTTCTCGCGCGTACGTGAGGGCGCCGATCTTGCCCTCGATACCGCGCACACCGAAGCCGCCCGGCACGCAGATGCCGTCGACATCGCCCAGGTGCTGCGCCGCGCCGGCCTCGGTGGCGCACTCATCGGACGGGACCCATCGCAGGTTCACGCGCGCGTCCTTGGCGAAACCTCCGGCTCGCAGCGCCTCGGCGACCGACAGATAGGCATCGGGCAGGTCGATGTACTTGCCGACCAGGGCGATCGTGACCTCCTCCGAGGGCTCGTGCACACGGCGTAGCAGCTCATCCCACTCGGTCCACTCGACATCGCGGAAGGGGAGGTCGAGGCGGCGCACCACGTAGGCATCGAGTCCCTCGCTGTGCAGGACCTTCGGGATGTCGTAGATCGACGGCGCGTCGCTGGCGGTCACGACGGCCTCCTCGTCGACATCGCACATCAGCGAGATCTTGCGCTTGACGCTCTGCGGGATGGGCCGGTCCGAGCGGCACACGATCGCATCGGGCTGGATGCCGATCGAGCGCAGCGCCGCGACGGAGTGCTGGGTCGGCTTGGTCTTCAGCTCACCCGAGGGAGCGAGGTACGGCACGAGCGAGACGTGCAGGAAGAAGGCATTGCCACGTCCGATCTCGTGACGCACCTGGCGCGCGGACTCCAGGAAGGGCTGGCTCTCGATATCGCCGACGGTGCCACCGATCTCGTGGATGACGACGTCGACATCGGTGCCGCCCATCGACAGCATGCGGTCCTTGATCTCATTGGTGATGTGCGGGATGACCTGGACGGTGTCGCCGAGGTAGTCGCCACGACGTTCACGGGCGATGACCTCGGAATAGACCTGGCCGGTGGTGACATTCGCGCGGCCGACGAGGTCCTCATCGAGGAAGCGCTCGTAGTGGCCGATATCGAGATCGGTCTCGGCACCGTCATCGGTCACGAAGACCTCGCCGTGCTGGAACGGGTTCATGGTGCCGGGATCGACATTGAGGTAGGGGTCGAGCTTCTGCATCGTGACCCGCAACCCTCGCGACTTGAGCAGGCGGCCGAGGCTCGAGGCGGTCAGCCCCTTGCCCAGTGACGACGCGACGCCCCCCGTGACGAATACGTGCTTGGTGACCGCGCTACCTGCCAAGGTGACTCCCGTGGATCGAAGGTGGTGCAGAACCCCTGACGTGTGAGCTCCACGGGATTCCAGCCTAGCAAGAAAGCGGCCCGCGACCGAATCGCGCTACGCGTGTCGCGGGCCACCGAGGGTCGAGGCGGTGACCGGCTGACGTGCTCGATCACCGGACCTCACGAGGCGCGACAGGGGGTTATCGTCTACCGTTAGCCGACATAGCTACTCGACCAGCGAGGGATGGCTCGGTGGTCGAGTAGCTATCTGAGCGACTCCCTGCCTGGAGCGCGCCGCCACGTGCGTCGTGATCGCGCCCTACGGGATGGGACCGTCCGCGGCGCGCGAGGTGCCCCACGAACCGGGATTGCCCTCGGCTTCGCGAGCCAGCGCAGCCACGGCCATGATGCGCCCGGTGGCCGAGTCGGTGACATCGAAGGTGGAGATGTCCTGGGTGCCGTCTGCGGCACGGACCCGACCGACGATGCCACGGTCCTCCGAGGAGGAGACCGGCCCGGTGACGAGGACACCGCTGCTTGCATCGTCCAGGGCGGGCGCCAGCTGAGCCACGACCGCGCCGTAGTCGGCATCGTCCGGCGAGGCCGGACCGGTGACGATCACCGCGAGGGTCGCCGTCTGCTCCGGCTCGGTGGTCTGATCCAGCAGCTCACCCTGCACGAAGGCGGAGCGGATCGTGCGGGCGTCCTGGTCGGTCTCGGCTGTCTCGGTGCCGAGATAGGCACGCGCGAGAGCCGAGCCGATCCGCTGGTAGGCGCTCTCACCGGTCACCGCGTCGCCGCCGGACTGATTGGCAACCCCCTCGGAGAACTGACGGTTGGCGGGGGCCAGCAGCTTGGAGGTCAACGCGACCTGGCCGGTGACCTGGGCTCCGGCGGTCTGCAGATTCTCCACGATGCCGGTGACCTGGGCGTCCTGGGCACCGGGCGTGGTGAAGACCACCACGCTCTGATCGCTCAATGAGTCGCGGATCAGATCCGGACCGGTGTTCTCGGCATAGGCGGCATCGAATCCGGCGACCGCCGGGGAGATGTCCTGTTGCCGGTTCTGATTGCTGGCGATGCTGGCGCCGGCGTCGTCGAGGAGACCGGCGCCGATGGCGATGCCGGCGGCGAGCGAGAAGAGCACGGCCGCTAAGGAGACGAGGTGGTACCGCAGGTTGATCACGAGAAGAGTCCTTCGATCCAGGAGATGCCGCTGGCGACGAGATCACGCAGTTCCGTCCACCAGACCTGGCCGGCCGGGGTGGTGAGCACCGCCGCGATCACCGCGACGACACCGGCGAGCAAGAGGAGGAATGGCACGAGCCAGGTGAGTCGCTGCACCGCGAAGAACCGTACGGCCTTCGCGTCGACGACCTTGGTGCCGGCCTTGAGCCGGGCCACGAAGGCACTGCCGACATCGGCGGTGTCGCGCTCCAGCAGGGCTACGAGGGTCGGCGGGGCGCCGGCCAGCACGATGACATCGGCGTCATTGTGGTCGGCGAGCAGGATGGCGAGATCCTCGCTCGCCCCGCTGGCCGCGAACACCATGGCATTCGTGCCGTGCTGCTCGAACCGCTCGGGATGGTCCAGGCGGCCCGCCGGCGAGACCACCACGGCCTCGCGAGCCTTGGCGATCGAGCTGTTGGTCAGCTGCTCGTCCGTGCCGATGACGACGTGTGGGACGAGGCCGAGGCCGGCGATGACGTCACCGCCCTTGCCGACGCCGATCAGGAGCGGGTCGTTGTCGCGGATGAACCGGCGCATGCCCTTGAGGTCGTCCTCGACATCGAAGGTGTCAGCCACGATGACCGCGGCGCGTCCCCGGCCGGACTGCTGGAGCCGCGGGATGCGGGCACCCTCGAAGAGCATCGCCCGCTCACGACGCAGCTGGTCCGAGGCATTGGCGGTCACCGAGTCGAGCCGGTTCGACAGCTCGGTCGACGCCTGGGTGAGTCCTTCGGAGATGCGCTCGCCGGTCATCTCGATGCCGGTGGCGAGCAGTTCCTCACCACGGAAGACCGAAGAACCCTCCACGCGCAGCTGCTCTCCGCTGCGCAGGCGGGCGAACAACCCCTCACCGACGTCGTCGACGAGGTGGATTCCGGCGCTGGTGAGCACCTGGGGACCGAGATTGGGGTACCGGCCGGTGGAGGACGGGGCGGCGTTGACGACCGCGGCGACCTCGCGGGCGACGAGCACCTCGGCGTCCTGGACCTCCAGATCTGGGAGGTCGATGACCACGACATCGCCGGCACGGACACCGGCGAAATCCGACGACTGACGCGCGATGCGCGCCGGTCCGCGCACACCCGGCGCGTCCGGATCGACCACGCGATTGCGTTTGAGAAGAGCCATAGCGCCTTCCATGCTGACACGCCAGGCCCCCCAGATCGCGGAGGCACGACGAGGTCGTCACCGCGACGTGACCTCCCGAATGTCGAGGCTGACGCGATGATGCGATAGGGCGGCTCTGCGAGCCACGGCGCAGCACTGTCCTCGCCCTGTCCCGATCGGGCCAGGATCGCTACTCGGCCACTGCGTGGCCGGCCAGGTCGAGGAGTTCGCGCGCGTGCTCCTGCGCGGCACGCGAGTCATCCAGTCCGGCGAGCATCCGGGCAAGCTCGTCGACCCGCTCCTGCAGGGTGAGCCGGCGCACACTGCTCGCGGTCACGGCACCGTCATCGGACTTCGTGACGACGAAGTGGTCGTCGGCGAAGGCCGCGACCTGCGGGAGGTGGGTGACGGCGATGACCTGCGCGTGGCGGGCGAGGCGCGCCAACCGTCGGCCCACCTCGACGGCTGCCTTGCCGCCGATCCCGGCATCGACCTCGTCGAAGACGAGGGTCGGCACGGTGTGCTCGTCGGCGAGGACGATCTCCAGGGCGAGCATCAGGCGTGAGAGCTCACCCCCGCTCGCTCCCTTGCTCATCGGCCGGGGAGCGGTGCCGGAGTTGGCGGCAAAGCCGAATTCGACGACATCGGCGCCGTGTGGCGCCGGCTCCTCCGCTGGTTCCACCGTCACCTCGAGGCGGGCCGAGGGCATCGACAGCTCCGCCAGCTCGGCCTGTACCCGCTCGGCGAAGGTGCCGGCCGCGGACCGCCGCACCGCGCGCAGTCGCTCGGCGAGCTCGTCGACCCGCGGTCCGAGCGTCGCGATCTCGGCCTCCAGCTGGTCGAGCCGCTGGTCGTCGCCGTCGAGCTCGGGCACTCGCGCGGCGGCGGACTTCGCCCAGTCCAGGACATCGTCGAGGGTCGGCCCGTAGCGGCGGACGAGCGCGGTGATCGCGGCCCTGCGCTCCTGCACCGCCGCCAGACGCGCCGGATCGAGATCGATATCGGCCGCGTAGTGCTGCAGCTCCGAGGCGATATCGGCCACCTCGATCCCGGCACCCGCCAGTCGTTCGGCCAGTCCGTCCAGCCGCTCGTCGTGACCTCCCGCGTGAGCGAGCTGCTGATGCGCCGAGCCGATGATCACGCCCGCGCCACCCTCATCGGAGGAGAGCGCCTCCGCGGCGGCGGCCGCCGCCGCGATGAGCGACTCGGCATGCGCGAGCCGCGCCTCCTCCGCTGCGAGCTCCTCGTCCTCGCCGGGAGCCGGATCGACCTCCTCGATCTCACCGAGACCGTGTTGCAGCATCTCCAGCTCGCGGAGCCGCTCCCCCGCGTGCTCGCGCAACTGCGCCAGCGAACGCTGCGCCTCGCGCCAGCGGCGATAGACGTCCTGATAGGCCTCCAGCGCCTCGCGTGCTTCCGCTCCCGCGTACAGATCGAGGGCATCGCGTTGCTGAGCGGCCAGCACCAGGCGCTGCTGATCGGACTGCCCGTGCACCGCCACGAGCTCGCGGGCGACGTGGGTGAGGACAGTGGCGGGGACCGTCGCACCGCCGGCGGTCGCACGCGAACGGCCCTGAGCGGACAGCACCCGTCCGAGGAGGATCTCCCCGTCCTCGACCTCGCCACCGGCCTCCTCGACGAGTCCGGCGGCCACGGACCCCGGCGGAACGCCGACACCGGCCTCGACCCGCGCCCGATCGGCGCCCACCCGCACGAGCCCGGAATCCGCGCGCTCGCCGCGCAGCAATCCGAGGGCGGTGACCACCATGGTCTTGCCGGCCCCCGTCTCCCCGGTGATGACCGAGAATCCGGGACCGAGCTCGAGCTCGGCCTCCTCGATCACGCCCAGGGACGACAACCGCAGGTAGTTCCACATCAGGACATCGCCTCCCGGCGCCGCTCGGCCGCGCCGCGCCACCCGGCCACCGGCAGCTCGAACTTGCGCACCAGCCGATCGGCGAAGGGAGCGGTGTGCAGGCGGGCGAGCCGCACGGGCTCGGCACCGCGACGTACCTCGATACGAGCGCCGACCGGCAGCTCGGCGGCGCGGCGGCCATCGCACCACAGGATGCTGGCCGGGGTCTCACCCACGATCTCGATAGCGAGCGTCGAGTCCGGCGAGACCACCAGGGGGCGGGCGAAGAGCGCGTGCGCGCTGATCGGGACCATGAGCAGCGCGGCCACCTCCGGCCAGACGATGGGCCCTCCCGCGCTGAAGTTGTAGGCCGTCGAGCCGGTGGGCGTGGCACAGACGATGCCGTCGCAACCCCAGCGGGACACCGGACGACCGTCGATCTCCACGACGGCCTCGATCATGCGTTCGCGCGAGGCCTTCTCGACCGTCGCCTCGTTCAGGGCCCAGTTGCGACCGACCTCGCGGCCTCCCACGGTGACCGAGACGTCGACGGTGAGCCGCTCCTCGACCTCGAAGTCCGCCGCGACCACCCGCTCGGCGATCTCGTGGAGGTCCTCGACATCGGCCTCGGCGAGGAAGCCGACGTGCCCGAGGTTCACGCCCAGGACGGCTGCCCCCGTGCCGCGGCACATCTCCGCCGCCCGGAGGATCGTGCCGTCGCCACCGAAGACGACCGCGAGATCGCAGCCGGCGGCAGCGCCGGGACCGGCGGCTACGACGACCAGGTCCTCGACGCCCTGGGCCGCGATCGCGTCGTATTCGCTGTCCAGGATGCGGACCTCGATCTCGGCCTTCTGAAGCTCGCGAGCGAAGGTCGCCGCGACCGCCGCGGCATCGGGGCGCGCGACGTGCACGGTGATCAGGACACTTCTCATCGCGAGGCTCCTCCTCGTTGGGACAGCGGTCCGGCAGCGACGGCCCGCTCCGCGTCGGCGAGGTCCGGGGGCGGGGCATCCGAACGCAGCCAGCAGAAGTACTCGACGTTACCCGCAGGCCCCGGCAGGGGGCTCGGTGCCAGCGCCCGGGTGCCCCATCCGTGGTTCTGGGCGCTCTCGCAGACCTGCATGATCGCTCCGGCATGCAGAGCCGGGTCGCGCACCACACCGTTCTTGCCGAGATTCGAGCGGCCCACCTCGAACTGCGGCTTGATCATCAGGACGATATCGCCAGCGGACTCGGTGACCGATGTGAGCGCCGGGATGACGATCGTCAGGGAGATGAAGGACAGGTCCGAGACCACCAGGTCGACGGGACCGTCGATCTGCTCGCGGGTGAGACCCCGGACATTGGTGCGGTCCAGCACCCGGACGCGTTCATCGCTCTGCAAGGCCCATACGAGTTGGCCGTAGCCGACATCGACCGCGATGACCTCATGGACACCGCGCCGCAACAGCACATCGGTGAACCCTCCGGTCGAGGCTCCGGCGTCCAGCGCGCGGCGACCGCGCACGTCCAGTCCGGCCGGTTCGAAGACGTCAAGCGCGCCGAGCAGCTTGTACGCGCCGCGCGATGCATAACGGGGGCCCGTGTCCTCCGCGATCACGATCGGCTGGTCGGTGGTGATCTGCGTCGCGGGCTTGCTCGCCGTGGCTCCTGCGACGCTCACCACGCCATCGGCGATCAAACCGGCGGCCTGCTCACGAGAGCCGGCCAGACCCCGGCGCACGAGCTCGGCATCGAGGCGGACCCGTCGGCTCATGCCGCCACCGCCTGAAGAGAAGCACGGTAGGCGATGACCGGCATGAGATACCCCATCGTTCGCTCGCTACGCTCGCTCATGCCGCCACCGCCCGAAAAGAAGCACGGTAGACGATGACCGGCATGAGATACCCCATCGTTCGCTCGCTACGCTCGCTCATGCCGCCACCGCCCGAAAAGAAGCACGGTAGACGATGACCGGCATGAGATACCCCATCGTTCGCTCGCTACGCTCGCTCATGAGGGCGGAGCGACCGGTTCGCCACGCAGCACACGCCGCAGATCGTCGTGGACGGCATCGAAGCGCGCCGGGTGCTCGTCGATCTCGACCTCATCGAGATCGTCGAGCCGTCGCAGGACCTCCCCGACCATTTCCTCCGGACCGCCCCCCTGCTCGCTCATGCCGGCACCGCCTCGAAGAAAAGAATGCTAGGTCGACGCCGGCATGAGATAACCCTTGTCGTTCGCTCGCTGCGCTCGCTCATGCCGGCGCCGAACAAGAAAATGCTAGGTCGACGCCGGCATGAG
>NZ_MIJB01000051.1 GCF_002174305.1 Aeromicrobium sp. PE09-221
TAATAGGCCGAGGGCTTGTCACCCAACACATACTTTTCGAGTTGTTCGCGTCCACTATGAGGTTCCCAGACCATCAACGGCTATTAATTGGATAGTTGGATGGTTGAGAGAGTTACGGCGACCATAGCGAAGGGGAAATACCCGGTCACATTCCGAACCCGGAAGTCAAGCCCTTCAGCGCCGATGGTACTGCACTGGAGACGGTGTGGGAGAGTAGGACGTCGCCGGACAACCACTAGCGCGAGGCCGCCCCAGAACCCTGGGGCGGCCTCGCCGCATTCACGGGTGTATCAAGGAATTACTATGGCAGCTGAATCGAACAGACCACGTCAGGGCCAGGGCCGCGGAGGCTCCGGCGGCAACCAGCGCTCGCAGGGCGGCTCCGGACGCCCTGGCGGAAGCAGGGGCGGCCCGGCAGGCAAGGGCGGCAAGCCGACGCGCGACGGCAAGCCCAGTCGTGACGGCAAGCCAGCGCAGGGACGCGGCGGTCGACAGGGCGGGCCCCCGCGCGATCGCCGGCCCGAGCCGCGTGAACGCACCGAGGCGCAGAAGGTCTACGACGGCCCTCCCATCCCCGACGATGTGAGTGCGAAGGACCTGGATCGGTTCGCCCGCCAGGAGCTGCAGAACATCCCCCCGAAGCTATCCGAGAAGGTCGCCCGGCATCTCGTGATGGCCGGTTCCCTGCTGCACGAGGATCCCGCCCTAGCCCACCAGCACGCGCTCGCTGCTCGGGCGCGCGCCATGCGGAACGGGCTCGTGCGTGAGGCGACCGGCGAGACCGCCTATGCCCTCGGCAACTGGTCCGAGGCGCTCGCGGAGTTCCGCGCGGCGCGGCGGATCACGGGCCGCGTGATCTACGCGCCGATGATGGCGGACTGTGAACGTGCGTTGAAGCGCCCGCAGAAGGCCCTCGAGTACGACACCTCGGAGATCCGCGCCCAGCTCGACGAGGGTGGCAATGCGGAGCTGACCATCGTCGTGGCGGGTGCACGGCGAGACATGGGTCAGGTGGAGGCTTCACTGCAGTTGCTCGAGGCCGAGAATCTGATGAGCAAGAGCCGTGCCGACTGGGTGGCTCGTCTCCGCTATGCCTATGCGGACACGCTGCTGGCGGCGGGACGCCGTGACGAGGCCGTGAGCTGGTTCCACCGGGTCGTCGCGGTCGACGGCGACAAGCTGACCGATGCCGAGGAGCGCCTGGCCGAGCTCGAAGGCTGACTCCCTGGTCTAGACTGCCGCCATGAGGCAGTTGGTCCACGACGCGGCGCGCCGCGCGCGATCTGCGGCGACGGTGCTCGCGCAGGCCTCGACGGCGGAGAAGGATGCCGCGCTGATCGCGATCGCTGATGCCCTCGTCGCTTCAACGGGGGAGATCGTCGCAGCGAATGCGCTGGACGTGGCCGCGGCACGGGACGAAGGGACCCCCGAGAACGTCGTCGATCGGCTCGCCCTCGACGCCGACCGGGTCGCAGCCTTCGCCGATGGCGTGCGACAGGTTGCGGCCCTCCCCGATCCTGTGGGCGAGGTGGTCCGAGGCTCCAGCCTCGCGAATGGGCTGGAGCTGCGGCAGATCCGCGTGCCGATGGGCGTCATCGGCATGATCTACGAGGGACGGCCCAATGTCACCGCCGATGCGGCGGCGATCTGCCTCAAGGCGGGCAGCGCCTCACTGCTGCGCGGGTCGCGCAATGCCGCGAGATCCAATAGCACCATCGTCCGTGTCATGCGAGAGGCGCTCACGGCCACAGGGCTGCCGGCGGACCTCGTCCAGGCGATCCCGTCCGATGATCGCTCCTCGGCGACCCATCTGATGCAGGCCCGTGGGTTGGTGGATCTGGTGATCCCCCGCGGGGGAGCCGGGCTGATCCGCGCTGTGGTCGAGGAGTCCACCGTCCCCGTCATCGAGACCGGCACTGGCAATGTCCACGTATACGTTGATGCCGATGCCGACCTCGAGATGGCCCTGGATATCGTGATCAACTCCAAGACCCAGCGCACGAGTGTCTGCAATGCGGCGGAGTCGCTGCTGGTGCACACCGCTATTGCGGACGAGTTCGTCCCGAAGATCGTCGCCGCGCTGCTGGAGCGCGGTGTATTGATCCGCGGCGATGCCAGGTTCCAGGCGGTCGACCCCTCGGTCGTACCGGTCACGGAGGAGGACGACGCCACCGAGTTCCTCGCCTCGGAGATCTCGGCGCGGGTCGTCGACTCGTTGGACACGGCGATCGAGCACATCAGGCGCTACTCGTCGGGGCACACGGAGGCGATCGTCACGCGGTCCCTCGCCTCCGCGCAGCGGTTCACGCGCGGTGTCGACTCGGCAGCCGTCATGGTCAACGCCTCCACCCGGTTCACCGACGGCGGCGAGTTCGGCTTCGGTGCCGAGATCGGCATCTCCACCCAGAAGCTGCACGCTCGCGGTCCGATGGGCCTGCGCGAGATGACGACGACCACCTATCTGGTGACCGGCGACGGTCACCTCCGGTGACCGCTGGTAGATTGTCCCCATGCTCGATCTGCTGAAGTTCGCCGAGGAGGCCGGTCACGAGCCGGCGATCGCCGCTCCGCTCGTGGGCGTGGCCGCGTTCGTGTTCCTGTTCATCCTGCTGCTGATCCTCGTCGCCTTCGGCAAGGGCCGCGAGCACACCTGAGCCAGATGGCCGACGAACGCCGCCGCATCGGGGTGATGGGCGGAACGTTCGACCCCATCCACCATGGCCACCTCGTCGCCGCGAGCGAGGTGCAGTCCTGGTTCGACCTCGACGAGGTCGTCTTCGTGCCCACGGGTCAGCCATGGCAGAAGGCCGACCGTGACGTGTCACCCGCGGAGGACCGGTACCTCATGACGGTCATCGCGACGGCCGCCAATCCACGCTTTCAGGTGAGCCGGGTCGACATCGACCGGCACGGCCCGACCTACACCATCGATACTCTGCGTGATCTTGCCGCGCAGCACCCCGATGACGAGCTGTACTTCATCACCGGCGCCGACGCGATGGCCGCCATCTTGACCTGGCGCGATCACGACGAACTCTTCGATCTGGCGCACTTCGTCGGCTGTACCCGTCCCGGACACGAGATGGATGCCGAGACGATCAGCAGGCTCCCGCACGATCGGGTGACGCTGGTGGAGATCCCCGCGCTGGCGATCTCGTCGACCGACTGTCGCGTGCGGGTGCACAAGGGCGAGCCGGTCTGGTACCTCGTGCCCGACGGCGTCGTGCAGTACATCGGCAAACACCGCCTGTACCAACCTGAGGACTCATCATCATGACCGCCACTGAACGTGCCGTCGAGCTCGCCCGCGCCGCCGCCGAGGCGGCCGATGATCGCAAGGCCACTCAGATCGTGGCCTTCGACGTCTCCGAACAGCTCTACATCACCGATGTCTTCGTGCTCTGCACAGGTGCTAATCCGCCGCAGATGTCCGCGATCCGTGATGCGGTGGAGGAGAGGCTGCTGTCCCTCGGGGCCAAGCCGGTCCGTCGGGAGGGTGAGCGCGAGGGTCGCTGGGTCCTGCTGGACTATGCCGACATCGTCGTGCACATCCAGCACTCCGAGGAGCGGGAGTTCTACGGCCTCGAGCGCCTGTGGAGCGACTGCCCGACCGTCGATCTGGGGCTGGGCTGACGTGGCTCATCGACGGGTCATCGTCTGGCGGCACGGCCGGACGGCCTGGAATGTCGCGGGACGTGTCCAGGGGCAGAGCGATATTCCCCTCGATGAGGTCGGTCAGGCGCAGGCGAAGGAGGCCGCCGGCTACCTCGCCGCGCTCGCTCCGAGCAGGATCGTGTCCTCCGATCTCAAACGAGCCGCGTCCACGGCCGCGGCGCTGGGAGAGGTGGCCGGCCTGCCCGTCGAGCTCGATCGCCGGTTCCGCGAGATGGACTTCGGCGCCCGTGAGGGCTTGACCTGGCCGCAGGCCTGGGACCGGATGCCCGAGGCCATGCAGGCGTGGGTGGACGGCGACGAGACCAAGGTGCCGGGCAGCGAGACCCACCGCCAGGCGGGGGACCGGTTCGCCGATGCGCTGCGCGACACCCTCGATTCGCTCGGGCGCGGCCAGACCCTCGTGGTGGTCGCCCACGGTGCCGTCATCCGCACCGGTGTCTCCTCCTTCCTGGATCTCCCCGAGAGCTCATGGCGGACGCTCGGAGGCATGGCCAATTGCAATTGGTCGGTGCTGGAGGAGAGCCGCTACCGCGACTGGTCGGAGTGGCGCCTCGCAGAGTGGAACACCGGCAGCCTGCCCGAGCCGGTGCTGTCCGATGACGAAGAGACGTGACGGTACCCCCGGATCTTCCCGCGTCGCCGAGTGGTGCATATTCGCCCCTCCCCGCTCGTTTCAGGGGCGAATATGCACCGCTCGTGGTCGAGATGGCACCACTCGACGCGGAGGGGACCCCGAGTTGGGGCGGCTAGGCCCCATCGGATAGAGTTGACGAGGTTCAACGGGGCTATGGCGCAGTTGGTAGCGCGCTTCCATGGCATGGAAGAGGTCAGGGGTTCGAATCCCCTTAGCTCCACCCGGCGCACAAGGTT
>NZ_MIJB01000052.1 GCF_002174305.1 Aeromicrobium sp. PE09-221
GATGATAGCGATAAACGGTCGAATCAGGCAACATCCACGGAGCCGGGTTGTGTCGAACATGCGCTCGGGGGACGACATTCTCAGAGCCAGGACATCGGATTGGTTGTCGCACCGTTCTGTAGGACCATCAGGTGCATGTGGCAGCCAGTGGACAGCCCCGTAGTGCCGACGTAGCCGATCACGTCGCCGCGGTTGACGTACTGGCCCGGGCTGGCGGCGAAGCCCGACATGTGGTTGTAGGTGGTCATGAGGTTGGAACCGCCGATAACGCCGTGGTTGATGATGACCCTGTTGCCGTAGGCAGAGTTGTAATACTGCTCGACGATGGTGCCCGAAGCGGAGGCTCGGACCGGGACGCCACAGCCAGCGCCGAAGTCAGTGCCGTCGTGGAGCTTGTACACGCCGGTGACCGGATGCCGGCGCATCCCGTACGGCGAGGTGATCGGACCGTTGACGGGGTAGCCCAACACGCTGCCGCCGCCTCCCCCACCGCCGGGGGCTGGGCCACCACCACCGCCTCCACCGCCACCGCCCTCGCGGGCTCGGCGCTCGCGCTCCTTGCGCAACTCCTCATCAACGATGGCCTGCATCCGCCCCTCCAGCGCGGCTCGCTCCGCATCGAGCTCGGCCAACGCCTTTTCATCCTGCGCTTTAGCAACGTTCGCCTCGGTCTGCGCGGCTTCCCGCGTCTCCACCAGCTGGCTGACCTCTGCGGCTTGAGTTTCAGCCTGCGTCGTGAGTTCCTGCATTCGGACCACGTTCGCCTCGGCCTCGCGCTTCTGCGCCGCGACCTGATCGCGCAACTCCTGGACTCGTTGACGTTCCAGTTCGACCATCACCCGAGCCGCATCGAGTTCCTGCATGGTCGCGATCTGAGCATCGCCGATCGACTCGTTCATCTGGACACGTTCTGAGAATGTCGTCGGGGCCTCGCCTCGCAGAAGCCCACTGAAAGCGCGCAGGCCCCGGTCGCCCTCCATAACGCTATCGACGGCGAACTGCTCGACGACGGACTCGGAGTCGTCCAGCTCTTTCGCGGCGACGTCGACACGTTCCTCAGCAGCCTTGAGATCGGCCTCGGCACGAGTCAACTCCTCACGCAGCTCTGCATCACGCGACTGCGCCACGACGAGTTCACCGCGAGTCTGTCCCAGAACATCCTGTGCATTTTTTAGCTGACTGGTCGCCGCACTTAGGGCGGTGGACGCCTCTTGGAAACGCGCGGTGGAGTGCTGAAGATCTTGTCGCGCCTGCGACCGGCGCTGCTCGTTCTCACCCTGCTGACGCCGGATGTCGTCTTTAGAATCAGCGATTGCGGGCGGAGCGGCGAACGCAGCCATCAGGCCGACTGTCACGACTGCCGCGAACATGGTCTTACGGACGGTTGCATGCATCATCTGGTTACCTCAATCTGGGGAAGATTCCGGCAAGCGGAACAGAATCGAACCTGCACCACGGTTGCGATCCTGGCGTCGCACCGGGCCGTTTAAGGTCGATCAGACGGGTTCTTCGAGATTGCCTTCGCCTTGACTACTCATCAGGTCTTTCACGGTGCGCGTCATCTAGGGCCTCCTCCCGCCCATCCACATCGGGAGCATCGGCGATCGCCTCCCGCTCTCCGGGGTTGTCCATCACCTCGACCGACGCCACCTCGGGGTGATGCAGGTCGAACGCCGGGCTCTCGGAGCGGATCCGCGGCAGCTTGGTGAAGTTGTGGCGCGGCGGCGGGGACGAGGTGGCCCACTCCAGCGTGCGGCCCCAGCCCCACGGATCGTCCACGCCGACGAGCGGCGCCTTGCGCGACTTCCACACGTTGTACATGAACGGGATCATCGACGCACCCAACAGGAACGCGCCGATCGTCGATATCCCGTTGAGCGTCGTGAAACCGTCGTTCGGCCCGTAGTCGGCGTACCGACGCGGCATACCCGCGGCACCCAACCAGTGCTGCACCAAGAAGGTGAGATGGAAGCCAATGAACAGCAGCCAGAAATGGATCTTGCCCAGCTTCTCGTCCAACATCCGACCGGTGATCTTGGGCCACCAGTAGTAGTAGCCCGCGAACATCGCGAACACCACGGTCCCGAACACCACGTAATGGAAATGCGCCACCACGAAGTAGCTGTCCGACAGCTGGAAATCCAGCGGTGGAGAAGCCAGCACGATGCCGGTCAAACCACCGAACAGGAACGTGGTCAGGAAGCCCAACGCGAACATCATCGGCGTATGGAACGACACCGAACCGCCCCACATCGTGCCGATCCAGTTAAAGAACTTCACCCCCGTCGGAACACCGATCAACAACGTCATGAAGGAGAAGAACGTCAGATTCACCGCGCCGGTGACGAACATGTGATGCGCCCACACCGCCACCGACAACGCCGCGATCGCCAGCGTCGCGAACACCAGCCCGACATAGCCGAACACCGGCTTGCGGCTGAACACCGACAACACCTCGGTGATGATGCCGAAGAACGGCAACGCGATGATATACACCTCAGGATGCCCGAAGAACCAGAACAGATGCTGATACAGAATCGGACCACCCGTCGCCGCATCGAACACGTGCGCTCCAAGCATCCGGTCCGCGGCAATCGCTAACAGCGCCGCCCCCAGCACGGGGAAGACGATGATGACCAGCAGGCTGGTCACCAGCGTGTTCCACACCATGATCGGCATCCGGAACATGGTCATGCCCGGGGCCCGCATCGTGAAGATGGTCGTGATGAAATTGACGCCACCGAGGATCGTGCCCAAACCCGACATGTACAGGCCCATCACCCATAGATCGCCGCCCATACCGGGCGAGTTGATCGAGTCGCTCAACGGCATATAGGCGAACCAGCCGAAGCTCGCCGCCCCGCCCGGCACGACGAACCCCGACAGCGCGATCAGGCTGCCGAACAGGAACATCCAGAAGCTGAACATGTTCAACCGCGGAAACGCCACATCCGGCGCGCCGATCATGATCGGGACGACCAAGTTCGCGAAGCCGAAGAACAACGGCGTCGCGAACATCAGCAGCATCACGGTGCCGTGCATCGTGAACAACTGGTTGAACGTCTCGTCGCCCACGACCTGCGTGCCCGGTCGGGCCAGCTCAGCACGCATGATCAGCGCCATCACGCCGCCGATGATGAAGAAGACGAAGGTGGTGGCCAGGTACATCTTGCCGATCAGCTTGTGATCGGTGGTAGTCAACAGCGTGACGATCTTCTGACCCATGGCGCGTTCACGGCGCACCGATCCCGGGACCTCGGACTGCTTAGCCTCCTCGAAGGCCGCTGTGGTGGCCATCAAGCCTCCCTTTCGTGGGACCTACCGACATGGAGCAACGCCGCGGCCAGATCACGAGCAACGATCGGGTCTCCGTCCAGCCGACCTTATTCTACAATCAGTAGAGTAACATGTGGGCGTGATCTCCCCGCCGTTGAACATCATCCTGACCGTCGCGTTCCTTTTCACCGCGTCAGTGTGCGTCGGCAACTATGTCGCGATACGGAGGCAGGCCGCTGCGGGCGAGGACGCTCGCACGAGTGCGGAGTTAGTGGACATCAACCACACGGTGATGAGCGCGGCGATGATTCTGATGATCTGGTCCGCCATCCCAAGCGTCGGCAGCTGGCTACAGATCGTCGTGTTCATGGTCTTCGCCTTCGCCCTCGTGTGGGCCTTTCTCGACTCTCGCGCAACGGCCAGCTGGGTCGATACAGCCGGGCACGTCGTCTTAAACATCGCGATGGTCTGGATGCTCGCGGCGATGCCGCTACTGATGACCAGCGGCGCCGCAGAACACTCCTCAAACATGGCGGGTAGCCAGGACCACGGCACTCTGGAAGCCGCGGCGACCACATGGGTCGACGTCATGAACGGGGTGGTCGTCGCATTCTGCGCGACGGGAGCGCTCTGGTGGCTCTACCAGACCCTGCGGGCCCGCGGGCATCGACTGCATTCGCTGTGCCACACGATCATGGCCAGCGGCATGATCGCAATGTTGCTCGTGATGTGAAGCCAGGTGCTCGGCTTCTCCCCTCCTGGAGGCAGCAATTTGGCTGCGCCCGTCCAACTCCTGATGACTCACGACAGCGTCGGGGACTGCAAGCCCGATCTACTTTCTTCGACCACTGCGGAGACCCGATGAAGCATTGGAATTGTTCCGTCGCCGCGCACCAGCCCATTGCACTCCATCGCCACGGCACACCTAGATCGAAAGACTCGCCATGAATCCCTCCACGCAGGCCTCGGAGCTGACGCCGCGGGAGTTCACCCGGTGGATATGGCGACAGCTGACATCAATGCGCACCGCGTTGTTCCTGCTGCTCCTGCTCGCTGTGGCGGCGGTGCCCGGCTCATTGGTTCCGCAACGTGGGGTTGACGCACGGACAGTTCAGGCCTTCTTTCAAGATCATCCAACTCTCGCGCCAGCCCTCGACGCCCTCGGCATGTTCTCGGTGTACTCCTCACCGTGGTTCAGCGCCATCTACCTGCTGCTCATGCTCTCGCTTGTCGGCTGCATCGTGCCCCGCATCAGCGTCTACGCCAGAGCGCTGCGTGCCCGTCCCCCGCGAGCGCCGCGCAACTTCAGCCGCTTGCCCGGATCGGGCACTTTTACCACCACCGCTTCGGTCGATGAGGTCATGGCTGCCGGGCGGAGGGCACTCGTGCGGACGAGGGTCGACGTCGTACAGACGGACGCCGGGGCTGAGCTACGCGCCGAAAAGGGCTACCTGCGTGAACTGGGCAACCTCGTCTTCCACGTCAGCATTCTGGTGGTCCTGGTCGGCGTGGCTATCGGAGCGTTGTGGAGTTACCGCGGAGCCGCCATGGTCACCGAGGGCGACGGCTTCTCCAATACGCTCAGCCAGTACGACGAATTCAACTCTGGGCCGCTCTACGACTCCGACGCCTTGCCGCCGTTCGGTCTGCTCGTCGATCGCATGATCGCGGAGTTCCAACCCGAGGGTCCACAACGCGGTGCGCCCAAACGGTTCCAAGCCAACGTCACCTACACCGAGAACCCCGGTGACAAGCCGCAACGATACGAGATCTCCGTGAACAGTCCGCTGTCGTTGGACGGAGGTGACGTCTTCCTTATCGGCCAGGGTTACGCCCCCGTCATTCGAGTGACCGACGCTGAAGGCGAGATCGTCTTCGACGACGCCGTTATCTTCTTACCGCAAGATGGCAGCTACCTCTCCGAAGGCGTCATCAAGGTGCCCGACGCCGCTCCCGAGCAGCTGGGGTTCCAGGGATTCTTTATGCCTACCGCCGTCTCGGCCGGTGATGACGCGCCCACAAGGACCGTGTACCCCGGCGCCGTGAATCCAGTAATCGGGCTGCGCATGTGGACCGGCGATCTCGGCCTCGACGACGGCACCCCGCAATCGGTGTACACACTCCAAAAAGACCAGATGACCGAAGTGCTCGACGACAACGGCGAACCGCTCAACATCAGCTTGAGCCCCGGCCAATCGCAGACCTTGCCCGGCGGCGGCACCATCGAGTTCGTCGATCTACGTCGGTTCGCTCGTCTCCAGATCGCCGACGTCCCAGCAAAATCGTTACCACTCGCCGGCGTAAGCGTCGGCCTAATCGGGCTCATGGCCTCATTGATGGTTAGGCCGCGACGCACCTGGATCAAAGCGACCACCCGCAACGACGGGACGGGCGCGAGGCTGACCTCGGTCAGTGTTGGCGTACTCGATCGCGTGCCCCGCGATGAGACACCCATCGACCTCGAATCGTTCCTCACCGACCTACAAGAAACGTTGGCCACACTCGACACAAGCAAGGAGAATCCGACATGACCCTCGAACAGTACGCACAGATCTCGAACTATGCGATGGTTGCCGCCACCTGCGTCCTCGCACTCGCGTTCGTCGCTCACGCCGCCGAGTGGGCGTTCGCCCGCAAGGTCGCCGACGAGGAGAAGGAGCTCGTGACGACCGGGCCGACGCCACCCAGCCCACCAACAGAAGACACGACACCAGTCACCGAACGTTTCTCGCGTGTCGGCGTGACCCTCACCATCCTCGCCGCAGCGCTGCTCGCCATCAGCGTCATTACCCGGGGTCTGGCTGCCGAACGGGTGCCCTTGGGCAACATGTACGAGTTCGGACTCGCCGGCGTGACGGTCGCGCTCATCACGTATCTGGGCCTCGTGTGGAAGTACCAGGTGCAGTGGGTCGGCGGAGTGGTCGCCGCCTTCGGTCTAGTGATACTCGGCATGTCACTGTCCACCTATGTGCCGGCCGGCCCGCTGGTGCCCGCGCTCGACTCCTACTGGTTCGAAATTCACGTCAGCGCCGTCATGCTCGCCGGGGCCTTCTTCCTGGTCGGCGCGGCCGCCTCCGTCCTCTACCTGA
Source organism: Aeromicrobium sp. PE09-221 (assembly GCF_002174305.1). Classification (GTDB taxonomy): domain Bacteria; phylum Actinomycetota; class Actinomycetes; order Propionibacteriales; family Nocardioidaceae; genus Aeromicrobium. The sequence continues at coordinate 6,366 of NZ_MIJB01000052.1, forward strand.
TCCGCGTCCGGGCGGAATCGAAGGACAACGTCGGCCCCGTGCTCCGCCGGTTCCCCGCCGCCGCGGTCATGGACAAACTGGCGTACCGGGTGAACGCGATGGCGTTCCCGCTGTGGACCTTCGGCGCGCTCATCGCCGGCCCGATCTGGGCACACTACGCCTGGGGCCGCTACTGGGGCTGGGACCCGAAAGAGGTCTGGGCCTTCATCACCTGGATCGTCTACGCCGGGTACCTGCACGCCCGCGCCACCGCCGGCTGGAAGGGCCGCCGCGCCGCCTACTTCTGCCTCATCGGCTTCGTGACCTTCCTGTTCAGCTACTACGGCGTCAACCTCTTCGGCTCCGGCCTGCACTCCTACGCCAAGTAAGGTCCACCGGCGTGGAAATCGGAAGGGGCTCTAGGGGCGAACGCCATGCTCCTGGAGTGCCTGTTCCGGATTGATGGGCTCCCCACCCCCTGGCCGTACCTCAAGGTGCAGATGCGGGCCTGTGACATTCCCCGTTGCTCCGGTGTAACCGATCACGTCACCGGCGTTGACCTTCTGCCCTGGCTCGACCACGATTCGGCTCTGGTGCGCGTACCACATCTCAGTCTGGTTGCCAGGGTCAACGTCGTCCAACACGATCGACGTCTTGTTGCCATAGGCACCGTCGTATGCGGCGGTCTTCACCGTGCCGCTCGCCGCGGCGACAATAGTGGTGCCAGACGGGCCGGCAAGATCCAAGCCTGTGTGTTGCCCGCTGGACCACAGTCCACTGGACTGGCCGAACTGGGCCGTCAGCCGGTAGCCGGTGACCGGGATGACCCACTGGTCAGCGACTTGTTCGGCGTAGGACTCCACGTCTTGTTCGACTTGTTGGCGTTGTTCAGCGACAATCGCCAGCTGTTCTTCCTGAGTCGCACGCTGCTCCTCATAGACTTGCCGGTTGAAGCTCCGGCTGATGTCGGTGCCGTTGGTGCTGCCGGCATCCACACCGGCATAAGGTCGGCCAATCGCCTGACGCGAACTGGAAGACACCGCTCCGTCGTCCCGGCCATCATCGACCGTCACCGTGCCAAAGCCGGCCGCCGACACCGCCATCAGCCCGGCGAGCGCCGGCACGACGCGCAAACCGTATCGGGACCTCTTCTTCGGGGCGACTCGCTTACCGCCACGAGGGTCAGGGGTCGCTCGACCCGCACCACGACGCTGCGCTGTCGGCTTCACCCAGTCTCCGTATCAGTCAAACGAGCGCGGCATCACATCAGACTCCACGATCACAACGGACGTGGTCGAGGGTAGCGCATGCATCCTGGAATCGAGCACTTCGATCGAATATCATCGAGATATGACGATGGGAATCACTAGCCCTGAAACGACACAACATATCGGTGAAGCCGACGCGATGAAAGCTGCGGCATGCCTGTTCCACGGCTTCAGCGACCCGTCGCGATTGGTGATCCTTCAGCACCTACAACTCGGTGAACATCGCGTTGTTGATTTGACGGAGCATCTAGGCCTGTCGCAGAGCACAGTGTCGAAGCACCTGGCCTGCCTCAAAGACGCCGGCCTAGTGACATCACGGCCAGTGGGGCGGGCTTCGGTCTACTCACTCCAACATCCTGATGCTCTGATCGATCTGCTCTCGGCAGCCGAGAGGATGCTGGCACTGACCGGCGATGCGGTCACGTTGTGCCCGGTGCACGGCACCGACATGTCTCGAAGCGCCTGATATGACCGATCGCTGAGGGGAACCGACACCAGAGACTGCTCGCGTCACACTGTCCGCTTTCCCCATCGTCACCGGAGCCGGGACGGCGCTGGTCTTTCACATTTGCGGTCCAACATGATCGCGGTTCACCGGCTGTCGCTCAGGGCTCTTTTGGTTCTGTCTTGTGGCGAATGTTTGCGCACGTTGCAGTGCCGCTTTGGCGCGTGCATGGTCGATCGTCTGGACGGTGGTTTCTGGGTCGGGACCGAGAGGCGAGGTGGCGGTGATCTGGTAGCGGTCGCGGTAGGCGGCGATGATGCGGGCGTTACGCCGCCATTGCTTCGCCTCTCCCTTACCGGTGGGCTTCTCCCCCAACCGGGTCGTCCAAGGCTCACGGTCGGTGAGAGCGGTATCGAGGACGGCGTCGGCACGTTGTTCGATCAACTCGTGGCGTTCGTCGAGGGCCTGGCGCATATCGGTGCTCATGGGGCCATCGGCGCGTGGAACGAGGCCGGCGATGAGTCGGGGTGTCTTGCGGGTGCGGCCGGAGCCTGCTGGGCGGGCGGTGGTTTTGGCGAGGCGGGCGTGCAGGACCGAGGCAATGTCGGCGGCATCGACGAATCCGCGGGCGGCGACCAGACGTGGGAACAGCCGGTCGAGGTGGTGACCGTTGGCTTCGGCTCGGCGTAGCTCAGCAGACAACGCGCCATAGGCATCGGAGGCGAGTACATCATCGACTTGCTCGGAGTCGAGGCCGGACACCGCCAGCAGGGCGGCCCACCGATCGTGCTGGGCCGCTTGGGCGATGGTCTCGTACTCGGCGGCGAGTTCAGCGATGGAGCCCCAGCGTTCGTGTTCGAGGGTGATGGTCTCGTGCGCGGACAGTTCGACGCCGACGTGCTGGAGAACTCCATAGAGTGCGGCGCGGGCCATCCGTTCGGGGTCGTCGACGGGTGGTTCGAGGTGTTCGTGATCCTCTCTATCGATGCCGACGTAGGCGTGGTTGCTGTCGGCGCCGCGGGTCATGGTGAAGCGCCCCAGGTTTGATGC
>NZ_MIJB01000053.1 GCF_002174305.1 Aeromicrobium sp. PE09-221
GCGTACGCGAGCCGCAGGGTAGTCTACAATGCTGCTGGAAGATGGGCAGCCGGGACGGCCGCGAGTCCGCCGTGCGGCCCGTGGTGTCGATCGTGGTGTGCAGGTCCGTGCGCCCGGTGTCGGTCCAGCCGCCGTCCGGCTCCTGCCACGGTCGCCCGATCACCTGCGCCGCGGGATCGGCGAGGCCGTCGGGTGCGGTGAGCGCGTCGACATGGCCGCGCAACCGCGGATCGAGCCATGGCTCGCGCAGATAGGGCGGGTGGATCGTCAGCCGCTCGCGTAGCGCGAAGCCCTCGGACTCGCACAGCTCGGTGAGCCGGTCGAGCTGGGGCCAGGGCCGTTCGGGGTTGACGTGATCGGGGGTCAGGGGGCTGATGCCGCCGAAGTCGTCGATACCGGCGTCCAGCAGCGAACGGCACTCATCGAGCTCCACGAGATTCGGGGGCGCCTGCAATCGCACCGACGGACCGAGCACGACCCGGCACGTGGCGATCGCCGCCAGATACTCCTCCACACCGAGGTCATCGGCATGTCGCATCGCGGTGTCCGGCTTGGCGCGGAAGTTCTGGACGATGACCTCCTGGATCGCACCATGCTCGCGGCTGATCCGGCGCAGCTCCATGACGCTCTCGGCCCGCCCGGTCCCGTCCTCGCCGCTCCCCATCAGCCGACCGGCCGCGCACGGCCCCCCCAGACCGCCCCCCCCCCCCCGCGCCCACCCCCCCCC
>NZ_MIJB01000054.1 GCF_002174305.1 Aeromicrobium sp. PE09-221
CCGGCATGAGATAACCCTTATCGTTCGCTCGCTGCGCTCGCTCATGCCCTCACCCCGACGTGGACCGAGATGTGCTGGATACTCGTCAAGCTGGCACGGTCGACGTTGACGGATAGGGAGCAGATCTCGGTTCTGCGCTCGCTCATAGGCCCAGTGTCCCACTGTCCACGGACGGAATCGCAGAGCCGGTGTCCCGGATGTGCCACGCGAGCCCGACCACCGCTCGCAGGCTCGCGATATCGGCCGCTGGATGGTCCAGTTCGATCCGATCATCGACATAGCGGGCGACCGCATCGGCGCAGACGGCGCTCATCCCATCGATCTCGACCGGTGAGTGGGCCTCATGGAGCCCCCGCAGATCGGCCGCGACATAATCGGGACGCTCCTCCTTCCGGGCCGCGACGAGATCGGCGATGCTGCTGACCCCGGTGAGCACGGCGAGGGACGGGATCCCGGCGGCGCGGGCACCCGCGATATCCGTGTCGAGCCGGTCCCCCACCATCAGCGGACGCTCGGAGTCGATGCGCTGCACCGTCACCTCGAACAGCGGGCGGTACGGCTTGCCGGCGACCGAGCGAGGCTCGGCTGAGGCCGCGGTTCGCACGACCTCCACCAGGGAGCCATTGCCCGGGGCGATTCCGCGGGCCGTCGGGATGGTGCGGTCGGTATTGCTGACATACCAGGGCAGGCCGTCCTCGACGGCATAGGCCACCTCCGCGAGGTCACGCCAGCCGACCTCCGGGAAGTAGCCCTGGACCACGGCGCCGGGCTGGTCCTCGGCTGAGGAGACCGGCACCAGGCCGACCTCCTCCACAGCCTCCCGCAGACCCTCACCTCCGCACACGAGCACCCGCGTTCCCGGGTCGAGTTCGCCGGCCATCACGCGGGCGATCGCCTGCGCGGAGGTCACGACATCCGCGACCCCGGCCGGCAAGCCCAATCGTCGCAGGTGCTCGGCCACCGCCCACGGGGTCCGCGCGGCGTTATTCGTGAGATAGGCGAGCGCCACCCCGGATGCCTGCGCCGCGGTCAGTGCCTCGACGGCCTCGGGGACGGCGTGGTCGGAGACATAGACGACCCCGTCGAGGTCGAGCAGCACGGCATCGTGGTCCTCGGTCAGCGGTCGCGGGGACGAGCACAATGTCATGGCGACGAGGCTACCGGCGCCCTCGTCACGCTCCGCAGGTCGACCGTCACGCGCCCCACCAGCCCGTGCTGTCCGCGCGCGAAGCGGGCCCGCAGCTCACCCTGGACCTCGACGAGATCGCCGGCGGCGAGGCGCAGGGCGCGCCGCCGCAGTGCGGCGGTCCACGCCGTGCATTCGAAGCTGTCGACGCTCTGCCGCGAACGGCGACGCGCCCTGGCGCTGCGTCGCACCACCAACCGGAAGGTCACGATCTCATCGCCGGACGGCAGCACCCGCAGGACCGGCGGGGACGAGAGGCGCCCGGAGAGGTGCACCTCATTGGTGTCATGGGAAGGGACGAGGATCTCTGGGCTCTGGCTCATGGCCCCACTCTCCGGCGCGCCGGAAGGCCGATCCAGACGGTCCGATCGATCTGTGGACGGCTCAGCCGTGGTCCTCATCTGTGGACGGATCCCCCGCGACCCGCGCGATACGGCCTTCGAGCGCCGCCAGTCCGGACTCCATGTCGAGATCCGTGCCGATGACGTGGACCTCGATCAGATCTCCCTCACGGCTCGCCGACAACGAACCGGGGATGAGGTTCATGAGGAACACGAGCGCGATCCGCGCGCCTTCAGTGTGCAGACTCGTGCGATAGGTCGTCCAATAGGGATCGACGCGGACACTCGACAGTCGCACGGCACGGCGGGCGACGTCGACGCCTCCGAGCACAGAGCGGCCGAGCAGCCAGCCGCCGAGTCGTAGTGCCGCCAGACCTCGTGTCCAACGGCCTCCTCGACTCCGGCGCGGTCTCCCCGTGAGGGCATAGCTCAGCGCGACCGCGAGCGGGACGGCCACCACGCCATAGGCGAGGACTGAACCGTCTGCCTCCACGATCGCCAGCCAGAACAGCGCCGCGACCGTCGCACGCGCGACAAGCGACCCGATCATGCTCCGCCCCCGTTCACCGCTGCCCATCCGAGGGCCGCGGCGATCAGGACGAGCAGCACCGTGCCGGAGACCTCCCAGGCGCTGAACGAGCGTTGAGCACGCGCGACCGCCGCGACCAGCGAGACCGGTGGCGTGAGACGCGCGCGGATATCGGTCGCCAGGCCTTCGAGTCGATGCAGCGCGGCGCGCAGTCCCACCCCCGCCCGGCTGACGAGTCGCTCCTCGAGCGTCACCACGTCACCGGGCGGGACGATATCCCCATGTGGGTGCGCGATACGCGAGTCCTTCCACCGGGGCCCGCGGGCGATCCGTGCCGCCCCTACCGCGAGGACGAGGCCGACCAGCAGCGGCCAGCTCTGCGCCACCCATGTCCCCGGATCGAACCAGTCCGGTGTGGTCGAGAGCGGTTCGTGCGAGGAGGCGAGCCAACCCACCGCGCCCACAGGCGCCACGGCGACGATCGCCCACGCGATGTCCCGGGTGATCGGTGTGGGTGACGGAGCACGGTCGCGACGCCACATCACGACCGCGAAGCGCGCCAGTAACAAGGTCGATCCGAGTCCCACCCAAGGCAGCACCTCGGCCAGGGAGGCGCCACCGGTGGCCGGGAACATGGCGGCGCCGACGGCCTCCTTGGCCCCGTACTTCGCCACATAGCCGCCCGTCAGCGGAGCACCGATGATCGAGAGCCCGGCGACGGCCATCAGCACCGCCACCGGCCAGCGTCGCCAGCGTTCGACATCCCACATCTGCACCCCGAGGAAGAGCACACCCTTCGCGAGGCCGTGGTGGACCGCATAGACGACGGCCGCGATCGTGCACGCCCCGGCGGCCTCGGGCACGGCCAGTGCGACGCCGATGAGGACGGCCAGGAAGCCCATCTGGCTGATACTGCTGTACGCGAGGACGACCTTCGGGTCGTCCTGCAGCAGCCCGGCGGGCACCGCCAGGAAGCCCCCGAGCAGCGCGAGCGCCATGAAGGCGGTCCCCCAGCCGATCTCGCTCTCGCCGAAGGGCAGAAATCGCAGCCAGCCCACGAGGCCCGCCTTGATCATCGCCCCCGAGAGCACCGCGCTGGCGGGCGTGGGCGCCGCGGGGTGCGCCAATGGAAGCCAGACGTGCAGCGGCACGGTACCGGCCTTGACGCCGAACCCCAGGAGAAGCAATCCGATGATGAGATCGCGGTCCGGCGATCCCGCCACTGCCGCGGCGGACTCGCCGAGCCGCAGGCCGCCGGCCCGGGCGATGAGCACCATCGCCGACAGGACGGCACCTTCGCCGAGCACCGTCATCACCAGATAGATCCGACCCGCCCGGCGCGCCGGGCGGGAACCGGAATGGACCACCAACCCGTAGCCGGCGAAGCTCATCACGGTGAAGCAGAGGTAGAAGGTGATCAGGTCGGCTGCGGCGAAGACACCCGCATTGGCCACGAAGCACACCATCACCAGACCGGACAGCAGAGCCGGGCGCTCAGTGCCCGACCTCGGGATGAAGGCCAGCGCGAGCCCATAGAGCACCACCGCCATCGCGAGCAGGGGACGCGCGATGGCGTCGAGGGCCACCGAGGTGCCGAACAGCATCCAGGGCACGGTGACCGTCTCGGATCCCGCTGTCGCGCACAGGATGCCGGCCGGCACCACGGCCACCCAGCCGAAGCGCGATCCTCGGTCGCGGAGACGCTCAGCTGCGTCCCGCGGCAGCAGTCCCGATGCCATCAGCACGGCGACCAGGAGCAGCGGCCAACCGGCAGCGATCCACCACATCATCGGTAGCTCCCCCCGGCGATGATCTCAGCCAAGCCCCAGGGCGAATAGGTCCAGCCGGCGGCTACACCCATGAGGAGCACCATCGCGGCAGTCACCACCGGCGGCCACAGAAGCGCGGCGGGCGCTTCCAGACGACGCCGAGGCGGGACAGCCGGCACGGCGGCCTCCTGGTCATCGGGTTCGGGCCGCCAGAGGGCGTAGACCACGGGAAGGAAGTACGCCGCATTGAGCAAGGTGCTAGCGATGAGGACGGGCAGGACCCAGGTGGTGCCGGCGTCCAACCCGCCGAGCGCCAGCGGCCACTTGGAGACGAATCCGGCAAGCGGCGGCAGTCCGATCATGCCGAGCGACCCCACCGTGAACGCGGCGCCTGTCAGCGGCATCCGGCGACCGACACCGGCGAGCTGGCTGATCTTCGAGATGCCCTGCACCTCGGCGAACAGTCCGGCACAGAAGAAGAGGGTGATCTTCATCATCCCCTGGTGGACGATATGGACGAGGGCTCCCGCGGTCGCCAGCGGCGACACGAGCGCGGCGCCGAGGGCGACATAGGAGAGCTGCGAGACCGTCGAATAGGCCAGCCGCTTCTTCAGGTCATCCTGTGCCAGCGCTCGGATCGACCCGTACACGATCGTGAATCCCGCGAATCCCGCCATGACCGGCAGCAGTCCCAGCTCGCCGGCCACCGACAGACCGAAGAGATCATGCGTGACCCGGACGATGCCGAAGGCACCCGCCTTGACGACGGCCACCGCATGGAGCAGGGCGCTGACCGGTGCCGGGGCCACCATCGCAATCGGCAACCATCCATGCAGCGGGACGATGGCCGCCTTGACGGACATGCCGATGAGCAGCAGCGCGCCGATCGCCGTCGCTTCCCCCGGCCGTTCGGCAGCGAGATCGGCGACCGCCGCCACCCCGCCGGCGGTGAACTCGACGGGTCCCACCAGCGCGGTGAGCCAGACGACGCCCGCCAGCAGGACGACACCGCCGCCCAAGGTGTAGGCGAGATAGGTACGGGCCCCGTCGAGTGCGTCCTTCGTCCCGCGATGCGCCACCAGCGGATAGGTCACCAGTGTCAGCATCTCGAAGAACAGCAGGAAAGTGATGAGATTGCCAGCCAGGGCGATACCGGTCGTCGCCGTCACACACAGGCTGAAGAAACCGAAGAAGCGCGAGCGGTTCGGCGCGCCCTCCAGGTACCCGATCGCGTAGATCGTAGTGACCAGCCAGAGCCCGGCGGACAGCGCGACGAAGAAGAGCGAGAAGGCGTCGGTGACGAGGACGAGGTCGACGCCCGGCACCCAGGGCATCGAGACGCGGAGCTTGTCACCGGACACGACCGGCGGGATCAGTGCCACGACGAAGCCCACCTTGGCCACTGCGCCGGCCATATTGAGAGTCGTACGCCACCGCACCTGATCCTCGCGCAGGCAGAAGATGATCCCCGCCGGCAGCAGCGAGGTCAGCAGCATCAACAGCGGGACGATGCTGTAGTCGACCTGGGCGTCCGGGGTCATCCGTGCCCCCTCACCGTCGGATCCTCGGCGACCAGATCGACGAGTCCGGCCGAGAACACCCCAAACACCACCGACGCGATCGCGAGTGTGAACGGCACCACCGCCAGGACGCTCCGTACCCGGTGCGGAGCAGGTACCTCGTCGTCCCCGGGACGGTTGAAGGTGGCCCGCACCATCGCGGCGGTGTAGCCGAAGGTCAGCAGGCCGCCGAGCAGGAGCACGCCGATCCACCACCACGCACCCTGCTCGATCGCGGCCATCAGCAGCTGCCATTTGGCCACGAAGCCGAAGGTCGGCGGCAGGCCGGCGAGGCTGATCCCGGCGATTCCCAGCGCGGCGACCGTCATCGGGGTGTGGGTGATGGCGCCGTGAAGGTGGGAGAGGCGGTCGGTGCCGTAGGCGACGGCCAGCGTGCCAGCGGCGAGGAACATCGCGGCCTTGGCCAGACCGTGGGCGAGCACCAGGACCACCCCGCCGGACCACCCGGCCGCGGAGCCGTCGGCCAGCGTCAGCACGATCGCGAAGTACCCGACTTGCGCGACGGTGGAGTAGGCGATGATCTGCTTCAGCCGGGACGATCGCAGCGCCATCGCCCCGCCCCAGAAGACGGCGACGGCTCCGGCGATACCTGCCACCACGCCCAGAGCCCGTACGGCGGTGGCATCGTCCGCGAGGCCGAACCAGATGCGCCAGAGGACAATCACTCCGGCCTTGATGACCAGTGCCGAGAGCACCGCACTCACAGCAGCGGGCGCGGCCGGATGGGCGACCGGCAGCCAGGCATGCAGGGGGAACAATGCCATCTTCGCTCCCATGCCCAGCAGGGTCAGCGCCACGATGGCGGTCAGCACCGGGCCGGGTTCCAGCGCAGCGGTGACCTGCAGCAGATCGAGGGTGCCGGTCTCTGCGTAGACGAGCGCCACGGCCAGCAGGAACAACAGTGAGCCGACGACGCCCACGAAGAGGTAGCGCAGCGCGGGGGCGGCGGCCGACCTACCGCCGAGGGCCACCAGCGCGACCGCTGCGAGGGTCACCAGCTCGAGCATCACGTAGATGTTGAACAGATCTCCGGCGACGACCACACCGTTGAGGCCGGCCCAGAGGACGAGCCATAGCGGCCAGAAGTCCGGACCCCCGGCGAGGCGCGGTTCCGCTGCGGCATAGACCGTCACCGCCACACCGACCACGGTCATGAGCGCCAGGAATGCAGTGCTCGTGCCGTCTGCCTGCAAGGTGATGCCCAGTGGAGCCTCCCAACCGGCGAGGGCGAACTCCCAGCTGCCACCGTCGATCATCAACGCCAGGACGACAGCGGACCCGAGCACCCCGGTGATCGAGGAGGCTGCCGCGCCCGCGAGCCTTCGCGGTCCGCGCGGCACCAGGGCCACCATCGCTGACAGAAGCAGCGGGAGCAGGACGAGGGCGGGCAAGAGCGCGGGATATCTCATCGGTCCTCGCTCTCGTCGCTCACTGCGTCGACGCGGCGTGCCAAGGCGAGCGCCACACCGGTGACCGCGGCCATGATGACGATCCCGGTGAGGACGAGTGCCTGCGGTACCGGATCGGGGACGTCCTCGCGCGCCGCGACCGCCAGCAGCACCAGCATGACCCCACCGGAGGCCACATTGAGGGCGATGATGCGGCGCAGCAGGTCGCCGATGAGCAGATGACCGACGAGTCCGATCATCATGATGGCGGGACCAGCGAGAAGGGCGAGATCGACGAAGGTCATCGGGCCTCCCCTGGTTCATTCCGATTAGCGAGGAATATCCGCGCCAGGCCGACTCCGATGCTGACGGCGAGCACCGCCTCTATCCCGAGGATCGCCGCCGAAGCCCAGGACTCACCCAGCACGAGCCATCCCTCACCCGCGACCGCCGTCGAGAAGGCGAGGAGGATGAAGGCCACGAGGCCCACCACGATCAGGGCCTCGCCCCACCGACCACGGGTCGAGGCGTGCCGCGTGCCGGTCAGATGCGCGATGACGAGACCGGCTCCCACCATCGCCCCGGCCTGGAAGGCGCCCCCGGGCCGGGTGGTCCCGGCGATCAGCATCCACACGGCCAGCAGTGCGACCACGGGGAGCAAAGCCATCGCGATGGTCCGCAGTTCCCCGGATGCCGAAAGTTCCCGCGCCCAGGAGCGATCGCTGACGGCCGTCGCCGCGAAGACCGCGGCCATCACCACGGCGATCTCCAGGAGCGTGTCGAAGCTGCGAAAGTTCAGCAGCACCGCGGTGACCGGATGTTCAGCACCCGTCGTAGCGATCTGGTCGTCGACGAGACGAGGCAGCTCCCCTGTGGGCCCAGACAGTCGAGAGACCACGCATGCTGCGGCGAGGAAGGCGATCGTACCGGCGACGATTCCCACGACGACGGTCCACAGCCGACGCGGCGGCGCGTGCGGCTGCTTCGAGGCGAGGGCGTCGACGAGCAGCGCACCGGTGACGCCACCGCCCAGGACCGCTTCTGCCAGAGCGATATCGGGGGCATCCAGGCGAGCCCACAGCAGGGCGAGCAGCAACCCGAAGACCAGGAAGACCGCGACCGATGCGGTCCGGCGCGGCACCAGTACAGCGGCGACGGCCGCCAGCAGGACACCAGTCAACAACAGCGCGTCGAAGACGCCGATGTCGAGACTCATCCGTCATCCTCGCGAACGGCCAGCAGGTGGCTGTTGACCGCGGTCCCGAGGAGGGCGAGGGCCCAGATGAGGAGCAGTTTCACCACGACACCGGCGCCTGCACCGTTCGAGACCGTGTGGACGATCAGACCGAGGATGATGAAGCCGAGACCGAGATTGTCTGCCTTCGCCACGGCATGCAGCCGGGTGGGGAGGTCGGGGAACCGCAGGAGACCCGCTGTTCCCGCGATCATGAAGATCGCTCCCACAGCGAGGAGCAGCGTCATCAGGATAATCATCGGTCTGCCCGCTGGATCCAGACGAGGGCGACCACGGTCGCCAGCGCCACGAGGGCGATGGCCGCGTCCCGGAACGCCGCCGTGGCGGTCAGACTTCCGAGCACCGCGAGCAGCGCGGCACCCGTGGTGCCGAGGAGAACGAAGGCGGTAAGCCGATCCCGCGTGGTGGGGCCGCGGCCCGCACGCCACAGGCCGGCCAGCGTACACAGAAGAACCACACTCGCCGTCACCGACAGTGCCGTGTCCGCTGCGCTGATGCCCTGACCTCCGCTCCCTCGTGCTTGGCACGATTTTAGGAGGGATACCGGCTCATCGCAGGGTGAGTAAAAGGTTCCGTGAATGCGGCGAGGCCGCCCCAGGGTTCCGGGGCGGCCTCGCGCTAGTGGTTGTCCGGCGACGTCCTACTCTCCCACACCGTCTCCAGTGCAGTACCATCGGCGCTGAAGGGCTTGACTTCCGGGTTCGGAATGTGACCGGGTATTTCCCCTTCGCTATGGTCGCCGTAACTCTCTCAACCATCCAACTATCCAATTAATAGCCGTTGATGGTCTGGGAACCTCATAGTGGACGCGAACAACTCGAAAAGTATGTGTTGAGTGACAAGCCCTCGGCCTATTA
>NZ_MIJB01000055.1 GCF_002174305.1 Aeromicrobium sp. PE09-221
CGGCTCTTCGCAGTTGAGGGTGTAGTCGGGGTTAGCGCGCCGTCGGCCGGATAGGGTCGAGGTCTTCCAGGATGGAAGTTCCTACACTGCCCATCCGAAAGACCTCGACGTTGCTCAACGCTACCTTCGCTGCGCCCGATCTGACCACGTTCTGCCGTCTCGACGAGCTCGGTCTGGAAGCCGTTGGACAGCGCCTCGAGCCGGATCGGGCGGTGATCGCGTGCCGGATCGTCGAGCGGGATCCGTGGTGCCGCAAGTGCGGCGCCGAGGGTGTGCCTCGCGACACGGTGACTCGCCGGTTGGCGCATGAGCCGTTCGGGCACCGGCCGACGACGCTGCTGGTGCGGGTGCGCCGCTACCGGTGTGAGCACTGCGGGCGGACCTGGCGGCAAGACACCTCGAAGGCGGCGCCGGCCAGAGCGAAGATCTCCCGTGGTGGGCTCACGTGGGCTCTGACCGGCATCGTGATCGACCACCTCACCGTCTCTCGCGCGGCGGCCGGTCTCGGAGTGTCTTGGCACACCGCGAATAACGCGATCATCGCCGAGGGCAAGCGCCGACTGATCGATGACCCGCACCGGTTCGACGGGGTCACCACGATCGGCGTCGATGAGCACGTCTGGCGGCACACCAGGTTCGGCGACAAGTACGTGACGGTGATCATCGACTGAATTGGCCTGGTTCTTGTTCCGACCGGTTTCCCTGTCAGCCGGTCGGTGACAGAAGCGTCTCGGTTTCAGCGTAGTACGCCTGTTCGACCTCGATCGGAGTACGCATATCGAGTTCCCCGTGGAGCCGCTCATGGTTCCACTACCGCACGTATTCGAGGGTCGCAAGCTCGACCTGCTCGACCGTCCGCCAGGGCCTTGCTGACGGATCAGTTCGGTCTTGTAGACCTTCATGGCGCCCAGCAGATCAACCAAGAAGCGACTCGCGGCACCCAAGTAGCTGGTGAGCCACAGAGAGGAGCTCCGAGCACGACTTGATCTAGGTCAAGGCTGAGGCTCTGTCAACACAATAGTCTGGGTCGTGAAGGCCAGGAACCTCCTGGTCGATCCCCGTTTCGGGGTGAAGCGAAAGGACTCATCATGGCGAACGCTACTGACACCACCCACACTCTGCTGCGCGCCGAGGGTTTCTCGTGCCCGTCGTGCGTGACCAAGATCGAGAAGCAGGTCGGCAAGCTCGATGGCGTCGAGAACGTGACGGTGCACTTCGCCTCGGGTCGCGTTGAGATCGACCACGATGAGACAAGAAGTTCCGTCGACGATCTCATTGCTGCTGTCGATAAGGCCGGCTATAAGTCGAAGGCCTCCGCGTTCTAGCCAAACGGCTCCTAACGCACTAAGTTCACCAATTCGAAAGGCGGCACATTCGTGAACGCGTTCCGTAAGTGGCGGTATGGCAACTGGTTCATTCCCGTTGTCTCGGGCCTCCTCATTCTCGTGTCGTTCGGCGTCGAAAAGCTCTTCGGCGGCAGCTGGAACGTCACGGTCGGTCCGCAATGGTGGATCGACGCTGGCGAACACGCCCACGGTTCTGGTCATGTGTTTACCCTTGCGAACGCGTTCATGCTCGCCGCAGCAATTGTCGCGGGGTACGGAATCGTCGTGAAGGCCGTCCGGGCACTGCTCGTAAAGTTCATCAGTATCGACCTGCTCGTATCGATTGCAGCGATCGGCGCGACACTCATCGGCAACTTCTGGGAAGCTGCCGCCGTGACGTTCCTCTTCGCGATCGGTCACGCTCTCGAAGCCGGCACGATGAACAAGACCCGTGCAGCGCTCGCTGAGTTGGTCGCGGTGGCCCCCGACGTTGCAGTCGTGATGCGCGACGGTGAGCAGGTCGAGATCGCCGCACATCAGGTGCGCATGGGCGAGATCGTGCTAGTAAAGAACGGAGCGAAAGTTCCCGTCGACGGGCAGGTCGTGTCAGGCACTGGAGCGATCGACGAGGCATCGATCACGGGTGAGTCGATCCCGGTCGAAAAGACGAAGTCAGATCACGTGTTTGCGGGCACGATCTCGCGGGGCGGATTCATACAGGTCATGGCGACCGGCATCGGAGCCGACACGACGCTCGCGCGCATCATTCACCGTGTCGAAGAAGCGCAGGATGCGAAAGCGAAAACGCAGGCATTCATCGACCGATTCTCGAAGTGGTACACGCCCGCGGTGATGGTACTCGCGCTTGCGGCGGGCCTCATCTCTGGTGACGTAGTGCTCGGCCTCACGTTGCTCGTGATCGGTTGCCCGGGCGCGCTCGTCATCTCGATTCCCGTGGCGATCGTAGCGGGAATCGGCCGCTCGGCCCGCAACGGGATTCTCATCAAGGGCGGCGAGTACCTCGAAACCTCGGCCAAGATCTCGGCCGTCGCAGTCGATAAGACGGGGACTCTCACCGAGGGCCGCCCGGTACTCACCGACATCGTTGTGCTCAATCCTGGAGCGGATCGGCGCGAGGTGCTTCGCTGGGCAGCCGCCGCAGAAGCAGGGTCCGAGCACCCACTTGCCCGCCCGGTCCTCGACACCGCACGAGAAGAAGGAGTGGCCCCCGAGGGCCTTCCGGGATCGGTCACACCGGTCGTGGGCAAGGGGATCGTGGCCGACGCTCACGGCAAGCGGGTACTCATCGGTAACGTGCCGCTGCTCGAACAGTACGGGATCGTGAACGACGCGGGGGCGGCTGTGGCTGCGAACAAACTGGCAGCGGCAGGCAAGACCCCCATGATTGTCGCGGTCGATGAGAGCGTGCTTGGCGTAATCGGTGTCGCAGATACGATCCGCGAGGATGCCCCCGAGATGATCAGGCGCTTGCACGCTAGCGGGGTGCAGAAGGTGGTGATGCTCACCGGAGATACGCGCCTTGTCGCCGAAGCCATCGGTGAGGCGGTCGGCATCGATGAGATCCATGCTTCGTTGCTACCCGAGGACAAGCTCAACGCTGTCGCGCGGTTGCAGCGCGAGGGGCACACGGTCGCGATGGTGGGCGACGGCGTGAACGACGCCCCGGCCCTCGCGACCGCCGACATTGGTGTTGCCATGGGTGCAGCGGGCTCAGCGGTGGCCGTGGAGACGGCAGACATTGCCCTGATGGGCGACAACCTCTTGAAACTGCCCGAAGCAATCAGCCTCGCCAAACGCACCGTGAACGTCATGCGCCAGAACATCTGGATCGCGCTCATCACCGTTGTCGTGCTGCTCGTCGGGGTCTTCGCAGGGGGTGTCACGATGGCTATCGGCATGCTCGTGCACGAGGGATCGGTGCTCATCGTAATCCTCAACGCGATGCGCCTGCTGCGCAACACCCAAGGAGCCACTGCGTTGTCGAGGAGTGAACGCGCCCGAGCCGCACATGAAACAGGCCGCCCGGTCGAACCAGCCACGGCCCAGAGTTCATCCGAACTTCCATCTTGAGAAAGGACCACACACATGAGTGAGAACCAGTTCAGCGTCGGCGAGAAGGCGACGCACTTCATCATCGACGAGGTCGCGAAAGCAAACACGAATTTTCGTCAGGTGCTCTGGACGGGAAAGCATTCCCAACTCGTTGCGATGACGATTCCGGTGGGCGGGGAGATCGGCGACGAGGTGCATGACACCACCGACCAGTTGCTGAGTTTTGTGTCGGGCAGCGGAGAGGCCGACCTTGACGGCGAGACGCACACCGTTGATGCTGGCGACCTGTGCGCTGTCCCGGCCGGTACTCGCCACAACTTCCGCAACACTGGCGATGAGCCTTTGGTGCTCTACACCGTCTATTCACCTCCGGAGCACGCAATTGACGCGGCGTATGCCACGAAGGAACTCGCTGATGCGGCAGAGGCTTCGGGTGAAGACGCTCGGCCACAGGCAACCAAGTAAGTGTCACTCACCTGGAGAATGAGGAGAAGTCAATAATGTCGAAAGCGCTGGTCTTCGCCGCCTATGGCGGCCCCGAGACGCAGGAACTCGTTGAACGCCCCGCTCCGGCGCCTGGGCCTGGAGAGCTCGCGATCGAAGTGAAAGCGGCCGGGGTGAACCCTGCTGACTGGAAGATCCGTGCGGGGCAGATGGGCTCCCACTGGCCGCTTCCCGCACCGATGGGCCGAGAGGCCTCCGGTGTCGTCACCGCCGTAGGCGCAGAGGTCGAGAACTTCGCTGTCGGTGACCTGGTGCTCGGCCTCGCGGCCAAAGGACAGGGAACGTTCGCGAAGCACACGGTGTTGGATGCGGCACAAACCGTCCAGAAGCCCAAAGAGCTTTCCTTTGCTGACGCTGCAGCACTGCCTGTCGCAGGGGCGACTGCGTATGACGTGACGCATCAGATCGAGCTGGAACCTGGTCAGACGATGCTGATTCTTGGCGCCGGAGGTGGGGTCGGGCTGATGGCGGCGCAGATCGGCAATGTGCACAAGTTCACGGTCATCGGTGTGGCCAGTGCAGCGAAGCAGGAACTGGTGGAGTCGACCGGTGCGACGTTCGTTGCCTCCGGGGAGGGTGCGGCTGACCGGGTGCGTGCCATCGCGCCGGAGGGTGTTGATGTGCTCATCGACCTGGTCGGTGGGCAGGCGCTTCGTGATCTCGCGGTCGTCGCCAAAGACCCGAGCGTCATCATCAGTACCGCAGACCCGACCACCGTGCAGCAACTCGGTGGCGTAGCGGTGGTGCGCACGCGTGAAGGGCTCGAGAAGGTCACCGGCGTCGCCCAGTACGGTCTCGTCGACCCGCAGGTGACGGACCGGTACAGTCTCGATCGGGCTGCGGAAGCCGTCGCCATGGTGGAGGCCGGGCACACTGCCGGCAAAGTGATCATCGAACCATGACCCAGCGGCCTGAGGCACCGACGGACGCCGTATTCACAGCAGCACGGACGTCTGATCCTGTGGCCTCAATAAACCGGGTGGCCGATGCATACGGGTCGCCTGAGGTTGATATCGAGGGCATTCTCGGCGCCGAGATCTCACCGGATGACCCTGATCGTGCGGTCATCGAGCCGTGGGCCGCGGCAGTCGATGGCCCCATTCTCGATGTCGGCGCGGGTACCGGGCGTTGGACCGGTCACCTCGCACGCCTCGGACACACGGTGGAAGGGCTCGAGCCATCGGATCGCCTCATCACGATTGCCCGAGCCAGACATCCCGCGGTTGTGTTCCATCACGATTCCATCGAAGATCTCGCCCGTTGCGAGACCCGCTGGGGCGGGATCCTCGCCTGGTATTCGACCATTCACATGAGCTCAGAAGAGCTCCTACACGCGCTCGCAACACTGCGCACTCGGCTGGGTGACGGCGGATCGCTGCTGATGTCCTTTTTCGCGGGGCCGCGGCGGGAGGCATTCGACCATCCGATCGCCGCCGCATACCGGTGGCCGATGAACAAAATGGTCGAAGCCCTCACCTACGCCGGGTTCGAGGTGATCGGGCAGCGCTCGAACCCGCGGACGCCACACGCGTACATCACTGCACGCGCCACCCCTGGCTTCAGCTGAAGCGCGTGTGTTGTGCCACGAGTCGCCATACTAGAAGGGAAGGGAAGGATGCCGTTGGCTGTTTCAACCGATGTGGATGCTGATCCAGCAAATGATCTCTGCGTGGCCCGTGTACCGCTGTTTCAAGGGCTCACACATGCGCAGCAAGTGGAAGTTGCGGGATTTGCACGTACCGTCCGATTAGACGCTGTCGAGCAGGCGTATACAGCAGGCTCGGATATGTCGCAGTTGATGGTGGTGCACACCGGTCAGGTGAAGATCGCTCGTACAAGTGCGGCTGGGCACGAGCAGGTGATCCGGGTCCTCGGTCCGGGCGACTTCATCGGAGAATCCGCGTTTCTCACCGGCACGAGACCCGATCACGCAGCAGAAGCGCTCGTGCATACCGAACTGTGCGTGTTCCGTCATGCCGATCTCGGGCGTCTCGTCGAGAAGCATCCGAGCATCGGGCTGCGCATGCTGCAAGGAGTGAGTCAGCGCTTGGATGATACTGAGGCGCGGCTGGCTTCTGTCATCTTCGGAAACGTGAGCTCTCGTCTCGCCGATTACCTGCTCTCGCTCCCTGCGACGCCAGGGCCGCGAGGAGCCATCGACGTGACGCTGCCGCTCGCAAAGAAGGACATCGCTTCGCTCCTGTCCACGACACCAGAGTCCCTCAGTCGGCAACTTCGCAAACTCACCGACACCGGGGTGATCTCACAACAGGAACAGGGGCGGATCACGATCACTGATGTGACCGCGCTCACCGCACTCTCAACCCTCTCGAAGAGAGACTGAGAACAGCACCGTGCCAGCCCAGACCATCGCCCCACGTACCTCGGAAGCGTCACACGCAATGTCATCGACGGGGGAATTTCTTCGCAACCGCAAGCTCATGATGTTCGTGCTCGTCGGTTTGGCGACCGGGGTTATGCTCTGGCTGACCGGCGCAGAGATGGCTCTCGGGGTCACCGCATACTTGGTGCTCGGTATCGTGATCGTGATCACCGCGATCGACATGTTCAAAGATCTGATGCGCGGGCATTGGGGGCTCGACATTCTTGCGGTCATCGCCATGATCGCGACACTCGCCGTACAGGAATATGTCGCGGGGCTCATCATCGCGTTGATGCTCACCGGAGGGGAAGCACTCGAAGACCTCGCCGCTCGCCGCGCGAGCCGAGAACTCGACCAACTGTTGAGCCGAGCCCCAGCATTCGCGGGTCGAATTCACCCGGTAACAGGTGAGGTCGAACGCATCGCGATCGAAGAGGTGAAAGTCGGCGACGAACTGCTGGTGCGCTCCTCAGAGATCCTCCCCGTCGACGGGGTGCTCCTATCGAATCACGCGACGATTGATGAATCATCCGTGACCGGTGAACCGATCCCGGTGAACTACCACGCGGGCGACCCACTGCTTTCTGGAACGGTCAACAGCACGACGAGCTTCACGATGCGCGCGCAGAAGGTGGCAGCCGATTCGAACTACGCCTCGATCGTACGGTTGGTCGAGGAGGCCGTGGACTCCCGGGCACCGATGGTGCGACTCGCCGACCGTTATGCGGTGCCGTTCACCATTGTGTCATTGCTGATTGCGGGCTTCGCGTGGTTTCTCAGCGGGGATCCGGTGCGATTTGCCGAGGTGCTCGTCGTGGCGACGCCGTGCCCGCTGCTCATCGCCACCCCGGTCGCGTTCATGGGCGGGATGAGTTCCGCAGCAAAGCTCAACGTCATCATCAAAGACGGTGGCGTGTTAGAGGTGCTCGCCCGGGTCCGTGCAGTCGCATTCGACAAGACCGGCACCTTGACCGAAGGTAAAGCCGACGTCGTCGAGATTCACCCTGCTGCTCGCACCGTAGACGAGACGCTGCAGCTCGCGGCCGCCGCCGAGCAGTACTCCGTGCACGTGTTCGCCGATCCGATCGTGGCATCGGCACGCACACAGCAACTTGAGCTTCCCGAAGTGGTGACGGCCGACGAGGTGGCAACAAACGGTGTCCTCGCCTCCCTGGCAGACGGCACTTCGGTGCGAGTGGGCAAGCCCTCATTTATCGAAGAGGTGACCGGGCCGATCGATCGACCCGTACTCTCAGCTGGGGAGACGGCCGTCTACGTATCGGTCGGTGACGAGCTCGCCGGAGTGATCATCTTGTCCGACCCGATTCGTGAGCAGTCTGCAGACACGGTGTCCCGTCTTCGCCGAGCAGGCGTAGCCGAGATCGCGATGGTGACCGGTGATATCACGTCGACCGCGGAGTCTGTCGCACACGCGGTCGACATTCAGACGGTGCACGCTGAGACCACTCCCCAGACCAAGGTGCGGATTGTGCAGGCGATGCGGCCGAGACCCGTACTCATGGTCGGCGATGGGATCAATGATGCCCCGGTGCTGGCGGCCGCCGATGTCGGTGTTGCGATGGCGGGCAGGGGTGCAACGGTCGCGAGCGAGTCAGCAGCGGCGGTGATCACCTCGAACGACATCGCGCGAGTGGCAGATGTGGCCTATGTCTCGCGGCGCACGGTGCAGATCGCCCTGCAGTCGATCTGGATGGGCATCATCATCTCAGTCGGTTTGATGCTCGTCGCCGCATTCGGCTATTTGCCGGCGGTGGTGGGAGCGCTGCTGCAAGAGATTGTTGACCTTGTGGCCATTCTGTCGGCGCTCCGCGCGCTCCGCGCGCTCCGAGCGCACCGGGGTGCGCGGCGCGAGAGCTCTGCTCGGCGGGAAGTGCCGGTAGGCTAACCCGCGAGGCCGACTCACACAGTCACGATCGGATCAGCCGGTTGACCGCGGCAGTGGACTCCTGAATCTTCTCGTGGGCGGCCTCGTCGCTAAGCTTGGCGGCAGCGAGCACACAGTGCTTCAGGTGATCATCGAGCAGCCCCGTCACCACCCCCTGCAGCGAGCGGGTGAGCGCACTGACCTGGGTCAGAATGTGGATACAGTACTGCTCTTCGTCGATCATGTTCGCGATGCCCCGGGCCAAAGCGGCTCTTCGCAGTTGAGGGTG
>NZ_MIJB01000056.1 GCF_002174305.1 Aeromicrobium sp. PE09-221
TGTTGGGGGCTGGGCACGGAGGGGAGACGAGGCCGGGTGCGGGTGGCGGCCGGGGACTCGCCGCGACGGGCCGGGTGACGAGGGAACCCGGCGCCGACGGGCTTCGCGCCCGGCCGGAGAGCGAAGCCCTGCTTCGACGTGCCGAGCGGCTGGTTGCGACCGGCCGGTTCCCGTCACCCGAGGGCGAGATGCCGCCGGTCCCCTGGCCGCCGTTCTGAGGACCTCCAGCGACCCGCACGGTACCGTGATCCGGTGAGCAGCAGGATCTTCATCATGAGCTTCGCGTCCGTCTACCCGCTCTACCTGGCCAAGGTCGAGCGCAAGGGCCGCACGAAGGCCGAGCTCGACGCGGTGATCGAGTGGCTCACCGGATTCGACGACGGCGAACTGCAGCGTCATCTCGATGCGGAGACGACCTTCGAGGAGTTCTTCGCCGATGCCCGACTGACCCCGCACGCCTCGCTCATCACGGGCGTGGTGTGCGGGGTCAGTCGGGCATCGGCGAAGAACTCCTCGAAGGTCGTCTCCGCATCGAGATGACGCTGCAGTTCGCCGTCGTCGAATCCGGTGAGCCACTCGATCACCGCGTCGAGCTCGGCCTTCGTGCGGCCCTTGCGCTCGACCTTGGCCAGGTAGAGCGGGTAGACGGACGCGAAGCTCATGATGAAGATCCTGCTGCTCACCGGATCACGGTACCGTGCGGGTCGCTGGAGGTCCTCAGAACGGCGGCCAGGGGACCGGCGGCATCTCGCCCTCGGGTGACGGGAACCGGCCGGTCGCAACCAGCCGCTCGGCACGTCGAAGCAGGGCTTCGATCTCCGGCGGGGCGAGCAGCTCGGGGGGGCGCGTTCCCTCGTCACCGCCCGGAGAGGCGAGAACCCGGCCGACACCCCCCACCCCGCCCCCGGGCAGGGGCCCGCCCCTCATCCCC
>NZ_MIJB01000057.1 GCF_002174305.1 Aeromicrobium sp. PE09-221
GAATCCTTCTCGCTCGGCGCGTGTCATCGTCTCCGCGACCTGTCGAGCGTCGACCTGCCGGGGTAGACGTGATCGCCACAGCCAAGTCTCGACCTTGCCCAGCCCAGGGGCCACGCCTTCTGCCGTCAGCGCACGGACCGTCTCCACCGCGCCGGCGCGGGCGAGCACCCGACCGGTCAAGACGTCCCCTGGGTCGACGATGAATGCTCCGGCCACGCGTCCGGACCGCTCGCCTGTGGCTAGCGCGCTCAACTCGTTCATCACCGCATCCCTTCGTCGATACCGCGAAGGTGAACGGGCATGCCCTGGGCAGTGGAGCGGTCCTGTCTCGGGTCTCGCTGTGGTGCATTTAGCGGGGCCGGGTTCGGTCCCTTTTTCGGTCCCGTTTTGCGTCCGGGGTCCACGGGTTGTCACGTTTCTACCCGTAGTTGTTGTATGCTGGGGGTGTCCGAAATCCTTGGAATGACGCGAGGAATCGGGCGGAGCACGTAGTGGCACGGGAGGCCGGACTCAATCAGTTGTTCTAGGTTCGAGTCCTAGTACCCCAGCCATCTCTCCCCGTTCTGTCGTGAACCCATGACCGTGCGACGCATCGTCCCCGATGTGCCGGCATCCGTCGAGTTCTACTCCGGTCTGCTGGGTATGGAACCCGTCATGGATCACGGGTGGATCGTGACGCTGGCCGATCCGGGCGACCCGGCACGGCGGCTGAGCGTGGCTTCCCGGGACGCGTGGAGGGCCGGGCCCTGGCCCTCAGATCCCCAGGCCGTGTCCGGCGATCCCTGACGCTGCCGGCGAACAACGCCACGGGCCCCTCGCTACGTGGGGGACACCCGGCCGGTATGGCTTCGCTGCGGCG
>NZ_MIJB01000058.1 GCF_002174305.1 Aeromicrobium sp. PE09-221
CGCCTCGCGCTTCCCGAACGGGCACAGATGAGCCATGCGACGCGGGTCGAGGCTCTCGGCTACCCCGGCAGGTTGCCGGCACCACTGCACTTCACCGTGGCAGGCGACCTGCATCTGACGATGCCCGGTGTCGTGCTGCATCGAACCGAGGTGCTGCCTCCGTGTGACGACACCGGTGTCACACCGGCGGCCGCCTTCGTGCAGATGTGCGCGCAACACCCCGTTCGCCGGTTGGTTCAAGTCGGGGACTGGCTCCTACGCCATCAGCACGCCTCGGTGGCCGAGATCTGCGAGACAGCCTTACTGCACCAATGGCGACCCGGTTCCTCAGGGGCGTTGCGAGTCGTTCCATGGCTCCACGACAACTCATGGGCCTTGGGTGAGTCGGAGGTCAGGGTTCTGCTGAGAGCGGCGGGGCTGCCCGAGCCCGAAATGAACGTTCGCCTGTACGACGGAGGTTGCTTCCTGGGCGTGACCGATCTGTGGCTCGAGCAATGGAAGCTCGCTCTCGAGGTGGAAGGTGAGCAACATTTCATCGACCCCAGGCAGATCGAGCGCGACGTACATCGGTACACGCGATTTCGTCAGGCCGGCATCCACTACCTGCAGATCACCAAGGCGATGCGTCGTCAACCGGTCGCCCTCGTCCACACCGTCGATCGCGAGCTGAGGCGGGTGGGCTACGACGGGCCGGCGATCAGCTTCGGTGATCGCTGGCGGTCGCTCTGGCAGCCGCCACGCGCTCGGCGGTGAGTTATCCCGCACCTCAGCGCTCGAAGTGCGGGATAACTGGCTCATCGCATTCCAGGGTGTAGCGCGGGTCTGAATCCTCCGCTCTCGAGGAGTGATCTGGCGATGTAGTTCGTGAGGTTGCGGAAGCCGAGGGCGGAGCCGCGGAGGTGTTCGAGGCGTCCGTTGATCGCCTCGGTCGGGCCGTTGGAGGTGCCGGGTCGGTCGAAGAACGCGAGGACGTCGACGGCGCGTTGTTTCAGGGTGCGTCCGAGGCGTCGGATCTCGACGAGCGCGGCGGGGACGCCGCTGCTGACTGCATCGATGACGGCTTGCATCATCTGCTTGCCGAGCTTCTTGTCGGGTTCCCGGTACGCGGCGACCATGCGCTGATAGACGCCCCAGGTCGCTTCAACCTCGACGTGCTCCTCGATGGCGAATACCGCCTTCAGGCGTGCGGACTGCTTGTCGGTGAGCAGGCTCGCCCCGGTGTGCAGGGTGCGTCTCGCTTTGTAGAGCGGATCGCTGGCGCGACCACGATGCCCGAGGGTGGCCTGCTGGACGCGTTGCCGGCACCGGTCGAGTGCCTCGCCAGCGAGCCTCACGACGTGGAACGGATCCATCACCGGGACCGCGTCGGGAAGCTCTTCCGCGGCGGCGGTCTTGAACCCGCTGAACCCGTCCATCGCGACCACCTCGATCTTCTCCCGCCACTCTTTCGGGCGCCCGGCAAGCCACTGTTTGAACACCGCCTTCGAACGCCCCTCGACCATGTCCAGCAACCGTGCAGGACCGGTCCTGTTCCGTGTCGGGGTGAGGTCGATGATCACCGTCACGTACTTGTCGCCGAACCTGGTGTGCCGCCAGACGTGCTCATCGACGCCGATCGTGGTGACCCCGTCGAACCGGTGCGGGTCATCGATCAGTCGGCGCTTGCCCTCGGCGATGATCGCGTTATTCGCGGTGTGCCAAGACACTCCGAGACCGGCCGCCGCGCGAGAGACGGTGAGGTGGTCGATCACGATGCCGGTCAGAGCCCACGTGAGCCCACCACGGGAGATCTTCGCTCTGGCCGGCGCCGCCTTCGAGGAGGCTT
>NZ_MIJB01000006.1 GCF_002174305.1 Aeromicrobium sp. PE09-221
ACACGGCCATACCGGCCCCAAACCAACGGCAAGGTCGAACGCTTCAACCGAACCCTGATGGACGAGTGGGCATACGCCCAGATCTACCTGTCTGACGAGGACCGCTCAGCGACCTACGCCGACTGGTTGCACTCCTACAATCACCACAGACCCCACACCGGAATCGGAGGCTTCGTCCCCGCCGACCGCGTTCACAACCTCCCGGGGAACTACAGCTAGCGATCGGATGTTCAAAGGCCGCGGCATCCAGAATACTGAGCGGAAATCCCTCGTAGCGAGCGGTGTGGAAATACAGTGATGGGCGAGCCAGCACAGCGGCCATTTCAGATTTCGAGAGCCAACCAGTTACCTCGACTCCCGTCTCTTCGAGGTGCTTTCGCGTTGCAGTATCCCCATCGCCAACCCACAAAAAACGAACATCGTCCAACTCGCCACGCACGTGGTGAACCATTTCCGCGAAGAAGTGGGGGTCCTTCTGACGGCTGAGGCGACCGATCATCATCACGTTCCGTTCGGTACGGTATCCGGTCAGAGCCTCACCTCTCGTGGGGCGCACCGAAGCAACGTTGGGGAGAAACCAGGTCGGGACGTCCCGGCCGAGTGACCGCGCGAGCTTCTCTTCATGCGGCGAGAGAACCACCGTGCAGTGGGTCCTTCGCAGAAGCATTTTTTCCGCAAGACGATAGGAGGCACGGAGAAATTTCGGCTGCGTCGCGTCGTCAAATTTGTAACAATGCGGCTCATACAGAACCGGAACCCCCAAGTCGGTGACACGGGAATAAAGACCTGCCCAACTTGAGTGAACATGAACGATATCTGGTCTCACTCGTTTCACGGCGCGCCGAACCGTCGACACAGCAGCCCAGGGCGGCCTTGGCATGCCCTCAATACTTCGATACGAGACCGCGGTGCTGGGTGATTCGTCACCACTCCAAACAAGATGGTGCTCGACATTCCCCGCGAGGGCGACCAGCGTCTCTATGGCCTTGCTCACACCACCCGCGTAGCACTCCGTCACATGCAGAACCCGTCTAGCTCGCGCCACAACCCACCTCCAGTGCGAGGACGCACAGTACCACGGCAAAAATAGCGTCTCTTTACGATCAAGGGACGCCCCGGCCCAAGCCACGATGGCGCACCTGAGTGCACGAGCCGCGGCTGAGATTCTGCGTTCTTCGTTCATCGCGACCACACGGAGCCTCTACGGTTGGACCATGAAGATCGCCGTCGCCGGCTCCGGGTATGTGGGTTTGTCGAATGCCATCGTGCTCGCGCAGCAACACCAGACATACCTCGTCGACATCAACGAGGCGAAAATCGACCAGGTCAACCGGCGTGAGTCTCCCATCGAGGATGCGGACATCGAGCGCTACCTGGCCGAGATTCCACTGAAGCTCACCGCAACCCTCGATCCAACCGAGGCCTACACCGACGCCGACTTCGTCATCATCGCGACACCGACCGACTACGACCCCGAGACCAACTACTTCAACACTCGCTCCGTCGAGGCTGTGATCGACGACGTACTGCGCATCAACCCCGGCGCACACCTCGTCATCAAGTCCACCGTCCCGGTGGGTTACACCGCCGCGCTGCGCGAACAGCACCCCGGCGCGTCGATCATCTTCTCGCCCGAGTTCCTGCGCGAAGGCAAGGCTCTCCACGACAACCTCCACCCCTCGAGGATCGTCGTAGGCGATCGCAGCGAGGCAGGGCAGCGGTTCGCCGACCTGCTCGTCGAAGGCGCCCTCGACGAGGACGTCCCCGTTCTCCTCACCGACTCCACCGAGGCCGAGGCCATCAAGCTCTTCGCCAACACCTACCTGGCCTTGCGCGTCGCTTACTTCAACGAGCTCGACACCTACGCCGCCCACCACGGCCTCAACACCCAGCAGATCATCGAAGGCGTCGGCCTCGACCCCCGCATCGGCAGCCACTACAACAACCCGTCCTTCGGCTACGGCGGTTACTGCCTGCCCAAGGACACCAAGCAACTGCGCGCCAATTACGACGAAGTCCCCCAGAACCTCATCCAGGCCATCGTCGACGCCAACACCACCCGCAAGGACTTCGTCGCCGCCGACATCCTGCGCCGCAACCCCACCACCGTCGGCGTCTACCGACTCGTCATGAAGGCGGGCTCGGACAACTTCCGGACCTCCTCCATCCAGGGCGTCATGAAACGCATCAAAGCCAAGGGCGTCGAGGTCATCGTCTACGAACCCACCCTCGACGACGACCTCTTCTTCAACTCCGAAGTCGTGAACGACCTCGACGAGTTCAAGAAGCGCGCGGACGTCATCATCGCCAACCGCCGCACCGCCCACCTCGCCGACGTCAGCGACAAGGTCTACACCCGCGACATCTACGGAACGGACTGAGCGGCTCAGTCGTCAGCGGGCCCGCCGCGCTGGTGAGACGCTCAGTGACCTGTTTGATGTAACGCTGCTCTGATCGCGGCATCGGAACGACGACCGCCAGCGCACCCATCCACGATCCGGTTGCGGAACACCGGCGCCGCCACGGACCAGGACTCCACCGTGGACTCACGACCGCTGAACGCATAACCCTGCTCGCGGATCGTCACGCACTCCGCCGTCAGCTCCACCAGCATCCGCGTCGCACCCGACTCGGTCCGCGCCATCCGCCGACGACGTGTCGGCGAACGGCGGCGAGGTGTGGCCGTGAAGGACCCGCCCGCCGCAGCCACAGCGACGTGCTGAACCGGGCCACCTTGATGCAGCACGACGCCGAGTCGCCGGCAGCCAATGGAAGTAGCCGAACCGCTCAACCGGCGGGCTTTCACGGATAGAGTTACGGTATCGACTCCAGGAGGTGCCTCGTGTCCCCTCGCGTCGAGGTCTCCCCGATATGCTCCGGTGGGCTGTCGCATGCGCCGGATGGGATCACCGCCTGCTCGTCAACGCGTTCCCCGTTTCGAGGCGCGGTTGAGCGGCGAGACATCGCCCACCCTGAAGCAGCTCGAGAAGCTAGGCCCATTCAGTGTCGGCACCACCCGGGCTCACCGGCACCAGTACGAGCTAGTCTCGGTCCTCGCCTGCGCGGAAGGACAGCTTTACCGCCATCGGCGCGCGTCCCCGTTTCCTATGCCGCCCAGCTGGACCCGGACATACGCAAGATATGCGACAAGGGCCCGCGCATCAGGGACCGAGGCAACCTATCGGGATGACGTGGACACCGTCCTCGCGTAGACCGCCTGCGCCGGTGCTCGTAATGACACCCAGGCAGGACGGCTCGCCGTGTCGAGACGTGTCGATATTCGCCGCGAATCGCAACAGCGCCGCCGCAGCCTCGTCAACAGCATCGGGGCTGAGCTTGACCTCGAATGCCGCCCATCTGCCGGACCCCGCTGTGACGACGGCATCGATCTCATTGCCATTGGAATCACGCCACGCGTCGACCCTCGCATCAAGCAGCTGTGCGTAGACACGAAGGTCCCGGATGACGAGCGCCTCGTAGTGCAAACCCAAGACGTTGAGATCGGAGGACAACTCCCTCGTGCCTACACCCAGCGCGGCGGGACCGAGGGACGGGTCGACGAAGTACCGGACTGGCGCAGTGCGAAGGCGCGCCCGCGAACGCATGTGCGGACGCCAGGCCTGGGAGTTCTCGATCAGGTGCAGACGTTCTAGCGCGTTCACGTAGGCCGACAACGTCTCCTTCGCGATCGGGCCAGCCTCGCCTCCGACATCCTTGGCAAGCTCAGCCGCCTTGGTTGCCTGTCCCACGGACCGCCCAAGCGACTCCAAGAGTCGTCGTAGATTGCCCGGATCACGTCGCGACCCGAGCTTCTGAATGTCGACCTCGACGATATTCGCGAGGTAATCGCGCAACCACCGGCGGGCACTCGTCTCGTCGGCGTCGATGAGCCCCGGCCACCCGCCGATCACGATGCGATCGAGGAGCTCATCGAAAGAAATATGTGTGCCTAACCCGGTCTGCCGCTCACCGTCCAAGAGCTTGGCCAGCGACATCTCGCCATTGGAGTGC
This sequence comes from Aeromicrobium sp. PE09-221, assembly GCF_002174305.1. Taxonomy (GTDB): domain Bacteria; phylum Actinomycetota; class Actinomycetes; order Propionibacteriales; family Nocardioidaceae; genus Aeromicrobium. The sequence goes on from NZ_MIJB01000006.1 coordinate 4,012, forward strand.
CCGGACTCGAAGAGACTCATCGGGCGCATCGACATCACCGAGAAGCGTCCCGAGCCCGAGTGTCGAGCGGCATCATCCGAGGGTGTCGCCGAACCGGTCAGGATGAAGACGCCTTTGCCGTCGCGGTCGTCGACTTCACGGCGCACCTTGTTCCAGATCGCCGGCTCGACCTGCCATTCATCGAACAGGATCGGAACGGGATTGCCGAACAGCCGTTCGGGGGCGAGCTTCACAAAGCTTCGGGCGGTCTCATCCTCGTCGAGCCGGAACACAGTCTCGGCGTGTTGGGTAGCCGTCGCGGTCTTCCCACAAGCCTTCGGACCCTCGATCAGGACGGCACCGATATAGCCGAGCCGCGCGTCGAGTTCACGATCGGCGATTCGTGATCGATAGGTAGCCATAGCCATATTCTACTGTTTGCATATCCTCCAGTCGACCTTTTGCATGCATCGTAGTCGACCTTTCGCAAGGCAGTCGTTCAAACATAGGCCGCCGAGCTCCCGCAGACGATCATGGTGACGAGACGCCGGGGCAGAGGATCGCCCGACTCGAAGCCGAGAACACGGCGCTGCGGGCAGAGACCACGGAGCTGACCACCGAGCGGCGGAGCATTTCGCCGGGGACACGCGCTGAAAAGCAAACTCACATACCTGCTCGCCGATTACACGCTCGTTCGCGAGCACGTATTCGCCGATGAGTTCATAGGAATGCGGCCAAGTCAGAACGGCCCCACGGGCGATACCAGTTTCCTCATCGCCTCGACGATGTCGCTTGCCGCAGGAAGATCGGGTAGTCGGCCTCATGTCTCGTGATGCGCATGCGGTTGAATGCCCCAACAACATGACGCAGCCTTCCGAGCTGGGCTTCAATCGCATGCTGCGCAGCCAGATGCCCGCCCTGTGAGGTCGCCCGCAGTCCCTGCTTCGCCAGAACGGCCGCCAACGCCTTGCGGGCCGCCGCATAGAGGGAGTCGTAGGCCATGGGCGGGTCGCCATCGGCCAACAATCTCAGCAGACCGCAGATGACGCTCGGACTCCGTCAACAATCGCTCCGCGTGCACCTCGGAGGCCGCAACCCTCTCAAGCTCACCCGATTCGATCATCGACACAATGGTCGCGGCGCCTTCGGCCCACCGTCCCGGCTCAGCCATGCCCTCTCACATCCAATTCGATCAGCGGACGCGACTTAACCGTTGCCACAAACGGATCTGATTCCTCACCCCAGACCTCCGGCGAGATCCGACGGATATTGACCTCACGCCGCACGCGCCGGCTAGCCTCCTCAGCCACATCGAACAAGGCCTCGCGCGGAACCCGCCCGACCACGAGCACGTCGATGTCCCGTGGCGTACGCCCCTCGTCCCCCGCCCGTCGAGCGGCATAGGAACCATAGACATAAGCCCGTTCGATACCCGGAACCTCCGACAGCAAGCGCTCGACCACAACCACCGGCCCGTACGTCACCGCCAGCAATTCAGCCAACGGCTGGAATGCGGGATTGGACTGGTCCGCACGCACCAGCCGAGCCGTGCCCACTCGCCGCTCAGTCACCAGCCCCGCCCGAACCAGCCTGTCCACCTCACGCATCGCCGTAGCTGGAGTAACGCCCGCCTCACGCGCGATCTCCGTCAACGAGCGCTCCTGCTCCGGGTCCAGCATGATCCGCGCAATGATCTCCCCCTGCGCCTCAGAGCGCAGTAACGGCAGGAGCACCGGACCAGCTGTTTTCATAAAACAACATTAGCAGATCAAGTAATGAAAAGATTGCCTCGGCGGAGACTCAGGGACCGCCACCTCGGGCCTGGCTGCGCCCGGACCGGCGCTCAGTCCTCGCTGATGCGGAGGACGACCTTGCCGCCGCCGTGTCCTTCCTGATTGGCGCGCAGCGCGTCGGCGGCCTGCTCCAGCCCCTCGAACTCGCGGGTGATGTCGATCTCGACGCGGCCCGTTGCCACCAGCTCGACGAGCCACTGCAGCTGCTCACCATCGGGGCGCACCCAGACGATCTCATCCTCGATGCCCGGCACATCGTGCTCGGCGATCGACGCGTGCCGGCCACCGCCGGCGAGCACCGCCCGCGTGACGTCATAGACACCGCCGACGAAGTCGGCCACGGCGTCGACACCCTCCGGTGCGATCTCGCGGACCCGCTCCGCAAGACCATCACCGTAGACGACCGGCACCACGCCGAGCTCCCGTAGACGATCATGGTGACGCTCCGACGCCGTCCCGATGACCGTGCTGGCACCCAGCACCCGCGCGAGCTGCACACCGATGCGCCCCACACCACCGGCCGCGTTATGCACGAGCACGACATCTCCCTCACCCACGTCCAGACGATCACGGATCGTCCGCGCAGCGGTCTGACCCGCGAGCGGCAGGGCTGCCGCCTGCTGCCACGTCAGCTCGCGCGGCTTGTGCGCGATCGCCCGCACCGGCACGGAGACCAGCTCGGCGAACGTGCCCGCCTGGACCCAGTCCTTACGCCCATACGCCAGCACATGGTCACCCACCTGCACCTCGGGCGTATCGGGACCGACGGCTCGCACGACACCCGCGACATCCCACCCCGGTATCACCGGGAACCGGACCTCCATCAAAGGATCCAAGCCTCCGGCCATGACCTTCCAGTCGACGGGATTGATGGACACCGCACGCACCTCCACGAGGGCCTCCCCCGGACCCACCCGAGGGTCCGGCAGCTCCCCGACCTGCAGCACATCGACGTCACCGTACGATTCATAGAACGCAGCACGCATATCCATCACAGCGCAACACCATCCGTCAGAATTCCCCGGAGCACCTCGTCAGCCGGCGGTCCCCTCCGCCCGCTGGACCGCCCGCTGGGGGCGGGTATCGACCTCGACCGAGAAGATATCGGCCCGCGCATAGTGGCCAGCGACATCGAAGTCGAGGCTCTGGCGCACCAGCTCACGCGAGTCGATTTCGGCGTACAAGAGGCACTCCTCCCCGAACACCGGACCGGCGAGGACCTCACCGGTCGGCGCGATGACCGCACTGCCACCGCGCATCATCAGGTCATCGGGGGCCGCGTCGATCGCGGAATCGTAGTCGTCCGGGTAGTCACGGCGCCGCATGACCTGACAGGCGGAGAGCACATAACAGCGCCCTTCCAGTGCGATGTGCTGCATGCTCGGCACCCAGGTGTCGCGATCATCGGCCGTCGGAGCACAGTAGACCTCGATGCCCTGGCCGTACATCGCCGTGCGCAGCAGCGGCATGTAGTTCTCCCAGCAGATGACCGTGCCGAGCCGGCCAGCCGGAGAATCCACAACCGGCAACGTCGACCCATCACCGAAGCCCCATACGAGGCGCTCCGCCCCCGTAGGCATCACCTTGCGATGGTGGCCCGCGAGCTCACCGTTCTCATCGATCATGACCGCCGTGCAATACAGGGTCCGCCCCCACCGCTCGATGACACCCACCACCACGAAGACCCCCGCGGCCCGGCAGGCCTCTGCCAACTGCGCGATCTCGGGACCGTCGAGAGCGATCGCGCCCTCCCAATACCGGAGGTACTCGTCGCGGCCCTCCTCCGTGCGCCGCCCGATCGGGCTGCCGAAGGTCAGGCCCTTCGGGTAGGTGCCGATGAATGCCTCGGGGAAGACGACCACGCGGGCGCCTTCGGCGGCCGCCTCGGTGATCGCGTCGACTGCCTTGTCCGCGGTGGCCTTCGGATCGAAGGCCACCGAGCCGAGCTGAGCGATGGCGATCCTGGTCATGCTGGTCCTCCTGGGAGATCGAGACCGTTCGGGCGCATGCATCCGGCCGAGCTCCTGGCTTGCTCCCGGAGCCACGCGATCCGCGGGTCGTTGTCGTCACTGCCGTGCCACACCATCGACACACCGAAGCGGGGCAGGTCGATGGGCGGCGTCGTCACCTCGAGGCCGGACATAGTCGCGAAGACCTCGGCGGCGTGTCGGGGGATCGTCGCCACCGCGGCAAGCCCCGACAGCAGCAACGGCACCATCGCGAAGTGCGCCGTGGACGCCACCCGCCGGCGGCGGTGTCCGGACTCCGCCAGCACGTCGTCGACGATGCCACGCGTCGCATCGGCCGACACCATCAGGTGGTCGACCGCCAGATACTCCTCGAAGGTCAGGGCACCGGCGCGTCCGAGAGCTTCACGGTCGTAGACGCAGGCATAGCCGGACTCGAATAACGTGGAGCTGCGGATACCCGACCCCCACGACGACGAGGCCGCAACACCCAGCTGGACCTGCCCCGACTCCAGCAGATCCACCAGGGTCATGCGATTCGCCTGGACGCAGAAGACCGAGGACCCCGGACTCGCCGCGGTGACCCCCCGGATCATCGCCGGGAGCAACAGCGCCTCCAGATCATCGGACATCGCCACTCGAAACTCCATCGGATCGGCAACCGGGTCGAAGACCGGCTCACCCGCGATCGCCACACGCAGACGTCCCAGTCCCTCACGGACCGGATCCACGAGCCGCAAGGCCTTGACCGTCGGCTCCACCCCGTGTGACGCACGCACGAAGAGCGGATCGTCGTGCATCTTCCGCAATCTCGCCAACGCCGCGCTCACCGCTGCCTGGCTCATCCGCAGACGTTCCGCCGTACGGGTCACGTTCCGCTCCTCGATCAACGCGAGAAAGACCACGAACAGGTTGAGATCGTGCCCTCGCAGCTCGACGGGCACATCATCGGACGGGGTCATGGCTCCACCGACGACACCGAGACCGCATACGGGAGGATCCCCGTCTCCTCGTGGCAGTTGACATACTCATAGGCCGTCGACGCCACCATCGCGAACACCTCATGCCAGGTGACCACGGAGCGCTCATCACCGTACTCGCGCTTCTTCTCGATCGCGTGCTCGTAGATCGCGGCATGGGTCTCATGGCCCTCCGCCCAGCGCTCCAGCAACTCCATCTCCGCGAAGTGGCCGAGCACCGAAGTCTCCCGGCGGGGGCGCAATGTCTCCACATCCAGACTCGTCATGATCCGCAGCGACATCACCCCCTGCTGATCGGCGTGCTCCTGCAGGAATCTCATGCCGGTCATCAACTTCGACTGCAGATTCTCCTCATAGTCCACGAGCTGATCTCCCTCGGACTCCTCCCAGTACTGCCCCGAACGGATCGCGATCGCATTGTGCCCGGACTCCGCCCGCAGCCGCCGACCTCGCGAGGGAGCCAGCGGCTCCCTGCGTCGGTGCGGTGTGGGCGCCTCCAGCCGATCGATGGCCGAGACCGGGAAACGGTCGCGTGCCGCGCCGAAGTACCCGTTGGTCGTCATCGGGACCCGCTCGGTACCCGGGCACCCCGCCATCCCGAAGGGCCGCGCCGGATCGGAGTAGATCGTCTCGAACCTGTCCATCGGCACCTGGATGACCTCATGCCACATCCCGAACGACAATGTCCTCGGCTCGAGGCCGGCGAACCACCGCGGCAGATCCGCCGTCAGGCACCAACGCGCATGCTCCGTCGCATCGCGCCAATAGCCGAGCGACACGAGGTTGAGGGCACCCTGCGCGTCGACGAAGGCCAGCAGCTCATACGACTCCGGCGCATGGTCCTGACCCCAGGAGGCGCGTGCCGCCGCGAGGAACTCCTCGACACCCGCCGCCTCCATGGAGTCGACCTGGATCGCGAGATAGTCGCTGGTCAGCAATGACGTGGGCTCGTCGAAGCTCAACGTCCACCGCGGCGCTCGCGGCGTATGGCCCTCGGGACGACGGGCCGGAACCCTCCGCGGATACTCGGTCTGCCAGCTCATGAGCTCTCCCGATCCTTCGTCAGATCCCTTCTGAACGGGCTCCGCACCGCTCCGAGGTCCACGCCCTTGGTCTCCCGCACGAGCACACCTCCGATGATGGCCATCGACGACAGCACACCCACCCAGACGAAGAAGACCCACTCGACATCGTTCTGGCTGAACCATGTCATCAGATAGGGCGCCGTGCCACCGAACAGTGCCACCGACACCGAGGTCGCGAAGGCGACGCTGGTAGCCCGGATCTTGGTCGGGAACAACTCGGAGCTGAAGGCGGGGTACATCGCCGCACCCATCGCCCAGATCGTCATGCCGGCGGCCTGGGCCACGAACAGCGTCCACGGCGCATCGCTGATCAGCAACGACAGCGGGTAGTAGAACAGGATCGCCGCGACACCCATCGCGATGATCATCGGACGCCGACCGACCTTGTCCGAGAGATGTCCCCACACCGGCAGCATGACCAGAGCGACCGCCTGAGCGAGGAGGCTGGCCACGAAGGCGCTCTGCGCGTCCATGCCACGAGCCGAGATCGCGAAGGAGGCCGCGAAGGTCGCCCACACGTAGTATGCACAGTTGTGCCCGCAGGCGAGCATGATCACCAGGAGACCGGATTTGAACGCCAGCGACGGCGAGACCTCTTCCTCCTCGTCAGCCTGCGCGAACTCACTGGTCTCCTCCGCTGTCCGGCGGAGCCACAGGACACCGAGACCGAGCACTGCCCCCACGACGAAGGCCAGACGCCAGCCCCAGTCGTCCATCGCCTGGTCACCCAGGGCCACATTGAAGATCGCGCCCAGCGCGGTCGCGAACATGACGCCCATCGTCACGGCGAAGAACACCGAGCTGGACCACAGGCCACGTCGTGCAGGAGGGGCGATCTCCGAGACATAGGTGTAGGCGACCCCCGACTCACCACCGTGCGCGAGGCCCTGCAACAGCCTCAGGACCACCAGGATGACCGATGCCCATACACCGAGGCGTTCATATCCGGGTGCCACTGCGATCCCGAGGCTCGCCAGCGACATCAGCGAGATCGTCACGATCAGCACGAACTTGCGACCGCGCCGATCGGCGATCCGTCCGAACACCAGTCCGCCGACAGGGCGGGCGAGGAAGCCGACGGCGAACACGGCCAAGGTGGAGAGCAAAGCCGAGGACGGATTATCGTCATTGAAGAAGTGCGCCGCGATATAGGTCGAGAACACGGCATAGAGAGTCCAGTCGAACCATTCGAGGACATTGCCGGCGACGGCGGCCCGCAGCGAGGCGAGCTGCCCTCGGCTCACCGTCGTAGATCGCTCAGGGGCGGATGAATCAGCGCTGGTCGACATGTGATCGTCTCCGGGATCGAAGTTCGTCTGAGTCGAAGCCCTCCGTCGAGCACCGACCTGGCGAAGCTACCCCGCACGCCTGGTTTCAGGGAAACAAAAGATTCGAATCCACATCATCGAGCAAGCTGATAACAGTGCGGTGATCGGCACCGCACCCGCGACTAGGCGATGTCGACTGTGAGCGTGACCTCGATATTGCCGCGGGTGGCATTCGAGTAGGGGCAGACCTGGTGTGCGGCCTCCACGGCACGCTGCGCCTCCTCCTGTGAGACACCTCCGCCGAGTTCGACATTCAGCGTCACCGCGAGTTCGAAGCCCCCGCCCTCCTTGGGCCCGATACCCACCTCGGCGGTCACCGCCGAGTCCACGATGTCGACCCCATGCTGCTTGCTGCTGGCTTTCAAAGCCGAGTGGAAGCACGCGGCATAACCGGCGGCGAAGAGCTGCTCAGGATTCGTCGCACCGCCCTCGCCCCCCATCTCCGCCGGAGTACGCACCTCGGTGTCGATATGACCGTCGCTACTGCGGACGTGGCCATTGCGGCCATCGCCGGTGGACGTGGCGGACGCGGTGTACACGATCTTCTCGGGCATAAGCGATCTCCCCTCTCCGATGGACGTCCCATCGATCCAAACACGGATATCGCTGCTCGGCAGGTCACCGAAAGTCCGCCTTACGGATGCGGGCGTGGACCCCCTTGACGAGATCCACGACTTGAGAGATGTCGAAGTCCGTTGCGGCGCTCAAGTAGGCGTACGCATGGGCCTCGTCCATCCCGTACGCCACCTGCAACAACCCGAGCGCGGAGCGCACGCAGTTCTGAACTGCCACATCGAGGTCCTCATCCAGGCCCGTCGGGATCAGGAAGTCGACCGTCTCCCCCAAAGGCCCAGCCACCTCACCGAAACGCTCCGTGGCCTCACCCGCTGCGAGCACATCGAAGCGCAGCGTCGCACGCAGCGATGCCTCCATCGCGGTCAGCGCCACCTCCCCGTCGCCCTGGGCAAAGTGCGGATCACCGACATAGGCCAACGCTCCCGGCACCCGGACCGGCAGATACAGGGTGCTGCCGACGGTGAGCAGATTGATATCGATATTGCCGCCGTGAGCCCCGGGCGGCACCGAGTGGGGGCGCTCCCCACCCGGGACCGCCACCCCCATGATCCCGAGGAACGGCCGCAACGGAATACGGACGTGCTCCGAACCGCCCGACCGCCGCAGCATCCGGGCGAACGCGGGAGCCGAGCCATCGTCACCAGGTGACTGCTCGACCTCGGCGTAGACGCTGAACGTGCCCGGCGCCCGGGGCAGCTGACCGGGCAGAGCCCCACGGCCATGACGATTCGACACGATGCCGTATGGCACGCGACGGTGGGTCGAGAGGACCGTGATCGCCAGCAGATCACCGGGTTGCGCCCCGAGAACCTCGACAGGGCCCGTCACCACATGCGGCCCGTCCTGGACGCCACGACGCACGAAACGCCCGGAGGCGAGATCACGAGCCTCCGGCAAGACAGCGTCGGGAGCGACCCCGGAACGCCCGAAGAATGCCACCGGATCGCTGCCCTGGTCCTCGAGGATCCCCTCATGCGAGACCGTGTCGACCGTGACCGATGTCCCCGCCCGTACCGACAGCACAGGGGTATCCGCGGCACAGGGGAGGCGGCCCCAGAAGAGCTCCTGGGGCCGGGCTGGGAGGTACTCCTGTCCGGGACAGGGACCCTCACCCGATCGCAACATCATCGGCCATCCCCGAGTATTCCGGACCCGAGAGCGGCGACCTCACCGAGGTGCGCGACCATCGCCTCGCAGGCCGCATCGGCATCCCCTGCCCGCACCGCCCGGTAGATGATGCGGTGCCCTTCGAGGGACCGCTCTCGTCCCGCCGTGGTCCGATGCGAACAGGTCCGCACCTCGCGCACCCACTCACTGGTCAGAGCGCACAATGGCTCCAGCAAGGGATTGCGACTCGCGGTTGCAAGCTGCAGATGGAAGCGGATATCGAGCTCCAGAGAGGTCTCCGCCGTCAATTCGCCAGCCGAGTCGGCGAGGATCCGCTCCAGCGCGAGAAGGTCGCTCTCCCCCGCGCGACGGGCCGCCAGCGCGGCCACCTGGGGTTCGACGATCAACCGCAATTCGGCAGCATCAGTATGCCGCGCAGCCTCCTCGGCGAGTCTCTCTTCCAACTCGCCGACATGCTCCGGCGGTGCGAGGACCGTCGTACCGCGCCCGGGCCGCCGATCCACCAAGCCGCGCTGGTGCAACTCGGCCAGGGCGTCACGGACCGATGTGCGCGAGACACCCATGCTCGCGGCCAACTCGCGCTCCGGAGGGAGCCGATCCCCGGGCTTGAGCTCCGTAGCGATGAGCTTCAACAGGTGGGCGCCGACCACACCACCGATGGTGCCGACCGGCCGTTCGATCCGTGGGATCTGCATGAAGGCACCTCCAGATGACGGCCACGGCGGGTCCGCAGCGATACAGCCGTACTTGGTCTTGTTGGTACTTTGGTTGGACCAAGTGCATACTAGCATCACCATGAGTGCTCCCCCCCGACCCGCGCACCTCCCTCTAATGCTCGCGCTGACTTTCTCCGCCGGAGTCGTCGATGCCATCGGCTTCCTCGGCCTCGATCGCGTCTTCACCGCGAACATGACCGGAAATATCGTCATCCTCGGCATGGGCCTCGCGCAGGCCGACGGCCTGCCCGTACTCGGCCCGGCGTTGGCCCTCGCCGGGTTCCTGGCAGGAGCCACGGTCGCCGGTCGGGTACAGCGCCAGAACCCCGCCGGGTGGACCGTTCAGAGCTCCGCGATCTTCACCTCGGTCGCCACCCTCCTGGCCATCACCGCGACCTGGTTGCTCATCGCCCCCGGATACGACGAGATCGGTGCCGCCACGATCACCGGCAGCCTCGGCATCGCCATGGGACTCCAGGCCGCGACCGCCCGGCAACTGGCCGTGAAAGACGTCACCACCGTCGTGGTCACCTCCACCATCACGGGTCTGGCCGCCGACTCCAGCCTCGGCAACCGCCGAGGCGCCCCCCACGCTCGGCGCCGCATAGCGGCGGTGCTGTTCATGCTCGCGGGCGCGGCCACAGGCGCGCTCCTGCTCCAACTGCACCTCGGAGTGGGTCTCGCCGCGGCCGCCCTGCTGACCGCGGCGGTCACGATTATCGGCGAGGTCGAGAGGCGACGCTCGATACCACCGAAGGGAGCACCGTGACGGCCCCGCGCGAGCAACAGCCCGACCCGCGAACGTCGCGGCCCGAGATCCTCGTGATCTCACGGCTGGTCCTCGACGAGTTCAAGGACTCCGGACAGGTCGCGCTCGGAGGATCGGGATTCTGGGCCGCCTTCGGTGCCGCGGTCGTATCGGACTCCGTCCAGCTGGCCTCACGTGTCGGGGACGACCTCGATCCATGGCGCGACGACCTGATCGGACTCGGCATCGGTACCGACGCCCTCCTGCTCGACGGCGCCCAGACCTCCAGGACCCTGATCAGCTATCCCGAACCCGAACAGCGCCTGGAGGAGCCGCTACCGGATTGGACCGCCCACGTCCGTATGCGAGCCATGCTCACCGATCTCCCCGAGCCGATCCGCTCACCGCTCGCGTATTACGTATTCCGTGACCACCATCCGGGTTTCTGGCCTCCGCTGCTCCAGCACGCCGAGCACACAGGCACCCCGATCATGTGGGAGCTCCCCGCGACCCTCTGCACCCCCGGGCTCGACGAGCGGACCCGCGATGTCCTCGCCCAGACCACGATCGTCTCGTTGAACGAGCAAGAGGCCCATGCCATCTTCGGCGACCTCGGCCCCGAGGCCGTCATCACCGCTCTGCGCACACTCGGACCCCGCGTGATCGTCCTGCGACGAGGTGCTCGCGGATCGATCATCGGCGATGACGATCAGATCCTGCACGCCGGCCCCGCCGATGTCACCGCTGTCGATCCGACCGGTGGAGGCAATGCCTACTCCGGCGCATTCCTCGCGGCATGGGTCCGCGGCCACGGGTTGGCCGACGCCGCCCGGATCGCCACCGGGGCGGCGGCATGCGCCATCGAACAGACCGGCCATCCGGCCGATCGCGCCACCGCCCGGTCGCGAGCGACCACGCTCGCCGCAACAGTTGAGATCAGACCCCTCGAAGGAGAGCACGGATGACGGGATACCACGATCCAGCCGGGATCGACGATGCCGACCTCGTCGCGGCGACCAAGGTTCGGCGCCGCATCGCCGAGGAATACCCCTACCGCGACGTCATGCCCGAACGAGGGCTGTCCATCGACGGGCGCCCTGCGCTCACGGGTATCGAACCCTCGAAGGTGGGCCGCTACGTCGTGCTCAGCGTCCGCGATCCGCTCGGCGGCCACGAGGGCAGCAGCCATGCGGACACCCTCGCCTCCCGCTTCGGACCTGCCGAATCGGCCGGCTCCTCCGGCCTCTTCCAGGCAAGCACCGCTCCCCTCGGCGAGAGCCGCGTCACCGTGGTGGCCACCGGCAGCGGTTGCCCGGAGATGGAACTCGCCCTCGTCGAGCTCCTCGAGCATACGCAGGCCGATGTGTTCATCTACTTCGGCACGGGCGCGGGACTGCACCCATTCGTGCACCCGGGGGATGTCGTGGTCTCGACCGGAGTCGTGCGCGAGGACGGCATGAGCCGCACATATGTCGATGCCGCCTATCCGGCCGCGGCCTCGTACGATGTCGTGACCGCCTTCGTCGGCGCCGGTCAAGACCTGGGAGCTTCCCTGCATGCGGGGACCACACGCTCCACGGACTCCGACATCCTCGGCAACGGACGGCCGTCGGTGGGCGGCTATCTACAACCCCGGCACGCCGAGGCAGTGGACTACTGGATCCGCGCGGGTGTACTCGCCAACGACCGCGAGGCCTCCGCCGTCGTCACCCTCGGCTCGCTATTCGGCCGACGTACCGGCGCCGTGCTCGGCGTCACCGACACCTATCCCTCGGGGCGGACCCTGCACGTGGGAGCCGGCATCGAGGACGCCACCTCCACCCTGGTGAACGGGCTGCAGCGGCTGGAGGCCATGGACCGGGAACGCTCGGCCGCCGGCCAGCGCTACTGGGCCCCCTCCGCACCGTGACCGACACCAATCGACCCCACATCCCCGGAGGACCCATGACCCGTGTCGCCGTTCTGCTGCCCGTTCCCCCCGGAGACGGCAGCTGGGCCGACGCCGCCGTAGCGGCCGCCCGCACCCTGCCCGCGGAGGTCACGACCGACTACATCGTCGGCCTGCCCGATGCGTTGCCCGAGGCAGATGTCATCCTCGCCCATGGCATCCAGTACGAAGCCCTCGTCCGCGCCTCACCCGCGGACGCGACCATCATCCTCAGTGACCGTCCGGTCGAACTGGAAGGCATGGAGGGGGTCACGGTCGTCGACTGGGCGTGGGCCGAGGCGGCCAGGCTGGCCGGTGAGATCGGTGCGCTCGCCGCGGCCGGCGCCCCCGTCGGCCTCATCGCCGGACCTGCCGTACGGACCCAGCGGCGCCTCGCTGCAGCATTCAGTTCCGGGGTGGAGGCGGCGGCGACCGGGGGCACGACCCACCTCGTGCACCTTCCGTCCTTCGATGCGGTCGATACCGCGCGCCGTAGTGGACGCCAGCTCGTGGCGGACCTCGGCTGCGCGGTACTGCTGACCAGCGCAGACGCCGCGGGAGACGCCGCGGCCGCCGAGGCACGCCGTCTCGGCGCGTCGACATTCGGCTTCCTGAAGCTCCACGACCACGACATCGGTTATGTGCGCAGCGATATCAGCGGTGTCCTGGCCGCGCTGCTCGCCCGGGCGATCGAGGGTGAGCAGCTCCCGTCCCTCCTGGAGGCCGGACTGGCATCGGGTCATCTGGGTCTCGAACTGCGCGAGGACGTTCCTGCCGGTCTCCACCGGCGGCGTGACATCGCCTGCCACGAGATCATCGCGCACCCGGGCCTGCTGGCCTGACCCAGGGATCGCTCTCCCCAAGAAACGGCGATTCGAGGCACGTACCGGCAGTCCACCCCCGATCCGCGGGCCTCGCGTTGCCGTGACGTAACGATGGAGTAAAACTCCATCACACAATGTCCATAATGGAGTTTTGCCCCATATCCTCATGGACATGACACCCACCGAGCACGTCGTGCGGATCATGAACGACGCCTGGCTGGGCCTCCTGCTGTCCTTCGGAGAACGGCTCGGACTGCACGAAGCCATGGCTGACGGCACACCCCGCACGGCCGAAGAGATCGCCCTAGCTGCGGACGTGAACGCTCGTTACGTCCAGGAGTGGGTGTGGGCCCTCGTCGCCGGTGGCATCGCCGATCACACCTGCAGCGGCCCGCAGGAACCGACCCGCTTCCACCTCCGCCCCGGTTACGCTGCTGTGCTGACACCTCGAGGCGGCCCCGAACACTGGTCCAGGATCACGACACAGATCACCGCGCTCGGTGCGCTGGAGGACGAACTGGTCGAGGCGGCCCGCACCGGAGGCGGTCTACCGACGTCGGCCTATGAGGGGCGCATCGTCGAGGTACTCGCCACGGAGAGCGGACCGATCTTCGCCACCGCACTACTCGACGAGGTGGTGCCGCTCCTCGGAGTCCACCCGGCGCTCAGCTCCGGAGTCCGCGTGCTCGACATCGGCTGCGGAACCGGTCAGGCGCTGTGCCTGCTCGCCGAACGCTACCCGACCTCGACCTTCATCGGCTGCGACCAGTCACCGGACTCCCTGGACATCGCACGGGAACGTGTCGCCCGACTCGGCCTCACCAATGTCACCCTCCACGTCCTCGACGTGGAGGACGGTGATGACCCCCTCAACACATTCGAGGCCCCCTTCCACCTGGTGATGGCCGCCAATGTCGCCCACGACCTCGCCGATCCCGGGACATTCTTCCGGCGCATACGGCCTCTCCTCGCCGAAGACGGTGTGCTGTACCTGCACGAGCTCGGCTTCGTCCGAGACATGGCCGTCAACATCACCGATCCCCACGCCATCGGCGTCCTCGCCTTCGGCCTCTACCACTGCCTGCCCCTCGCGATGCGTCGACCGGGGATCGCCCCGGGCGGCATGTGGGGATGCGAGTCCTGGGTCGAAACCCTGAACGCGGCGGGCTTTCCGAACGTGCGCGTCGAACGCGCGCCGTCCGACCCCAATAACGACACCATCATCGCCCGCCTGCACTGACCGCCTCATCACGGCAATCCCGACAACCCAGAAGAGGATCATGACATCGCATCACCCCTCATCAGCCGTCACCGACTTCGACCGTTTCGTCGTCGTTGACTACATCGACGAGCTGCGCGACCTTCCCGCGACGTACGCGGCGGCTGCCCGCGCCGATGTCTCCGAACTCGCCGCATGGCTTCGCGAGCACGGAGACCGGCCGCTGGTGTCCCTCGGTGCCGGCGGCTCCCTGGCCATCGCCGAGCTCGCGGCAACGCTGCACCACCGGGCCACCGGCCAGGTCGGCGTGAGCCGCGAGCCCATGGACCTCTACCTCCTGGGTGAGGCCACCAACACCGCCCTGCTGCTGGTGACAGCCAGTGGAGGTCACAGCGATTCACTCGCCTGCTGCCGGCTGCTGCCACAGACAGGTGTCGACACGGCCGTCTTCTGCGGCAAGTCGAGCTCCAACGGGGCCGACCTGTTGTCGGGCACCAGCGTTCCCGTCTTCGCCTTCGAATTGCTCCCCGATGTGCACGGCTGGGTGGCCGTCAACGTGCTCCTCGCCCAGGCGGTGGTCCTCGCACGCGCCTTCGCGGAGGCCTATCCGAGTCTCGGCGACGTACCGGCCGACCTGTCGGCCTTCCTCTCCTCCGGGGACGTCGACTCCTTCCTCGACGAGCTCACCGAGACCCTGCGCGGGCCCCTCAGCCGACAGAACCTCATCTTCCTGCACGGGCCGGATACCCGGAGCGCGGCAATCGACCTGGACTCCAAGTTCGCCGAGTCCGGGATCGGCTCACTGACCATGTCGGAGTACCGCAACTTCGCTCACGGGCGCTATCAGATGATGCTGCCGCAGTTGTCCGATGTCGGCGTCCTCGCACTCTACGGACAGCGTGAGACGACCTACGCCGACTCGTCTCTGGCAGTCTTGCCCCCCACCGTGCCGCATGCCGGCCTTCCCGTGCCCGGCGGCTCTCCCGCGGCCGAACAGGTCGGCTCGCTGGTGTACCTGCTGTTCATCATCGGAGCTCTCGGCCGAGTTCGCGGCATCGACATCGGGTGGGGCAGCCGGAACACCTTCGGCGATCTGCTGTACGACCTCGACCCCATGTCCCTCCTCCCCCATCCCCCGAAATGAAAGGCACCTCTCATGTCTTTGACCACTTCCTTGTGGCGCCGCGGCGCCACAGCAGCCGCCAGCGTCACACTCCTGGCCGGGCTCGCCGCATGTGGCGGCAGCGGTGACGACTCGGCAAGCGGAACCGACCAGGTGGGACTCCAGTTGAACTGGATCACCAACGCGACCTGGGCGGGCTCCTACCTCGCCGACGAGAACGGATACTACGAGGAAGCCGGTCTCGACGTCGACATCCTCACAGGCGGTCCCAATGTCGACTTCATGGCGGCGCTGAGCTCAGGTCAAGCGCTCGCGGCCTTTGCCGGACTCACCGAACCCGCGACCCTGAACCAGGACAACGGCGACTATGTCGTCGTCGGCACGATGTACCAGAAGAGCCCGCTCTCGTTCATCTCCCGAGCCGAGGACGACATCACCGAGCCCGCGGACCTGGAGGGCAAGCGCGTCGGCATCTCGGCCACATCCCAGTCAGTGTGGGAGCAATTCTCCAGCACAGCAGGTATCGACACCTCCACCGTCGAGGTCGTCCCGATCACCACCGGACCCGAGGCCATCGCCGCCGACGATGTCGACGCCTACCTCGGCTTCATCACCGAGGGCCCGGCCCTCCTGGAAGCCCAGGGCATGGAAGCGAACGCCTTCCTGCTCCAGGACTTCGGCTACGGCTACTACGTCGACGTCTACACCGTGCGACGTGAGGATCTCGAGGACGAGCAGAAGCGCGACCAGATCAAGCGCCTGCTCAAGGCTGACCTCCAGGGCCAGCTCGACATGATCAATGACCCCGAGGCCGCCGCCGAGCTGACGGTCGAGCGCTACGGACAAGAGCTCGGTCTGGACTACGAGACCGAGCTCGCCACCGCGAAGGCCGCCGCCGAGCTCTTCTACTCCCCCACCACGGAGGAACGGGGCATCGGCTACATGGCCGGCGACGAGCTGACTCTGTCGATGGAGACGCTCAACTCGATCCTCGGAACCGACCTGCCCCTCGACGGGGAGGGTTATGTCGATATGTCCCTGCTGGATGAGATCTACGAGGAGGACCCGGACTTCGGCCAGCTGCCACCTATGGACAGCCTGGGCTGAGGACGACATCGGCATGGACCACACGATCGACATCGCGGTGGCGAACGTCAGCAAGACGTTCGCCACCGCGGCGGGGCCCGTCGAGGCCCTCCGCGACATCTCCTTCACCGTTCCGCCCGGGGGTTTCGTCTCCCTCGTCGGGTCGAGCGGCTCCGGCAAGTCAACCCTGCTCCGAGCACTCGCCTCACTCGAGACACCCTCCGCCGGCACCATCGAACTGGGCGGGCAGCCACCCTTGCAGCGCGTCAGAGCCCACGAACTGGGCATGGCCTTCCAAGACTCGGCTCTACTGCCCTGGCGCACGGTCGAACGCAATATCGCCTTTGCCCTCCAGACCGCGGGACTGCCGAAGGATCCCGACTATGTGCGACATCTGATCGAGTTGGTCGGTCTACGCGGTTTCGAGAAGGCTCGCCCGGCGCAGTTGTCCGGCGGTATGCGCCAGCGCGTGTCCATCGCACGTGCGCTGGTCACCCGACCACAGCTGCTCCTCTTGGACGAACCCTTCGGCGCTCTCGACGAGCTCCTCCGCGAGAAGCTCAACATGGAACTCCAGCGCATCTGGATGCACGAGGGGATCACGACCGTCATGGTCACCCACTCGGTGGCCGAGGCCGTGCTGCTCAGTGATGCGATCGTCGTGATGAGTCCTCGCCCGGGCAGGGTCGTCGACATCATCGAGGTGCCCTTCCCCCGACCACGAGGCACCGAGCTGTTGCGCAGCGAGGAGTTCTTCCGTCTGTGCGCGACAGTCAGCGACAGCCTCCGCAGCGCGGAGCCGGCGGCATGACGACGCTCGTCTCGACCCTCGGCGGATTACCGCGCCGACTACGCGATCACCTGCCCGGGACGCTCGTCGTCCTCGCATTCCTCCTGCTCTGGCAGTGGTACGCCGGCATCGCCGCGGGGGGTGGACTGCTGCTCCCCACCCCCATCGAGGTGCTGGCCACCCTCGCGGAGGACTGGAATATCATCGCGCCGGCCTTGGGCGTGACGCTCGGCTCGGCGGCTCAGGGCTTGGCGTGGGGGGTCGCCGTCGCTTTCGCCTTCGCCTTGATCGCGGTCGCCCTACCCATCCTGCGACGACCGTTGACACGACAGCTGACCATCGTCTTCTGCCTCCCCCTCGCCGCCATCGCACCCCTGCTGTTCCTCGTACTGGACCTGCCGGGCCCGCACATCGCCCTCGCCGCGATCTCGGTCGTCTTCCCGGTCTACATAGCCCTCGTACAGGGCCTCACCGCGCGCCATCGCGAGTGGGAGGACCTGCGAGCCGTCCTCGGAGGCGGCCGCCCGATGTACTTCCTACGGGTCCAGATCCCCTCCGGCACGCGCGAACTGCTGGTCGCGGCGCGCATCGCCATCCCGACCGCGATCCTCGGCACCACCCTCGCCGAGTACTTCGGCGGAGCGCGGGGAGTCGGTGTCCTGATGATCAACAGCCTGGCACAGCTCAACGCACCGCGTGCCTATGCACTCGGTGTCGTGATCACCCTGGTCTGCGCCGCCTCCTTCCTCGCCATCGAGCTGATCACCCGTCTCCTTCCCTGGACTGAAGAGCTGACCCGATGACTTCCACTCCCCGGCCCCGCGCCTTCGCCCCGCTGCGGCTCCTCGCCACCGAGCTGTCGGCCGGCCTCGGCCCCGTCCTCGTCCTGCTGCTGTTATGGCAGGTCGCCTACCTCGCACTGCCGACCAATCAGTTCCTGCGCGGCCCCCTTCAGGCTCTGGGATATCTCCGCACACCGGAGAGCCTCTCCTCGCTCGGGACGGCTCTCGTCAGCACCTTCATGCTGCTGACTCTCGGCTATGTGATCGCGATCCTGATCGCCATCGGCCTGGCCGCCGCCGTCACCTCACATCCCGCAGTCTCCCGCGCCATCACTCCTTTGGCGGTCGCCCTCGGCGTGATGCCCGTCATCGTGATCACCCCCTTGGTCATCATGCTGGTGGGACGCGGACCCGCGACCACGGTCAGCGTCTGCGTCCTGATCACCTTCTTCTCCTGTTTCGTCAACCTGACCGCTGGCATGCGTTCGGCATCGCGCGGAGCTCTCGACCTCACCCGGGTGCTGGGCGGCAGAGCGTGGCGCACGCTCCTATGGGTGCGTCTTCCCAGCGCCGTCCCCGGGCTCATCTCGGCCTCCAAGCTCGCATTACCCGCCTCACTCAGCGGCGTGATCCTGACCGAGTACATCGCGACCGGCGAGGGCATCGGCACGTTCATCAACCTGGCTCGAGCGAACTTCCGTTATACCGAGATGTGGGCGGGGATTCTCGTCATCGTCCTGCTATCCGTCCTGGCCTATACGATCCTCGGTCTGCTCGAGATCTGGCTGACCGAGCGCTACGGTGCCGACGGCACGAGAGCCACGAGGCCGGCCGCGGAGGCCGCGCGATGAGCCCGCGGGCCGTCGTGGTCGGCACCGTCTCGATGGATCTCGTAGCCACCAGCACGGATGCGTCCACCGCCAGCGCAGCCGTCGGCAACTCGGGTGCCAATATCGCCGTCAGGCTCGCCGCGGCCGGCTGGGAGGTCGACGTGGTCTCCCTCATCGGACCGGACTCGGTCGGCGACATGATCATCGAGGACCTGCGCCGGTGGGGGGTGGGTACCGAAGGCCTCGTGGTCCGTGAGGGGTACCTGAGCCCGCGGGTCTTCCAGATTCTCGACGGTGTCGACCGCGGAACAGCATCGTTGTTGTTCACCTGCCCGCGGTGTGGCCGACCCCGCGGCCACCGGCTGGAGATCCCCCGACCCGATGAGCTTCCCCCGGCGTTCTGGAATCGCGCCTCCACCGCGGATGTACTGCTCGCCGATGTCGCCGCACCGCTCAGCACGGAACTGGCGGCCGCCGCTCACGGCATCGTCTGGTTCGAGGCGAGTCTGCGCGAGTCCACCACAGCAGCCATGCGGGCCCTGGCCGGGCACGCCCAGGTCATCAAGGTCTCGAGCGAAGACCTCGAACACTTCCTCCCCGCGCTCGAGACCACGGCACCCGATGCGCGACTGCAGATCATCACCGAAGGCGCCGCCGGGGTACGCTATCGCAGCCGTGACGGCGGATCCTGGTCGTCGTGGCACCGCGAGCCCAGCCACCTCATGCAGGAGCCGCTGGATACGATCGGTGCCGGCGATGCCTTCACGGCGCGCGCGGTCATCGAGATGCGCGGCGGCCAACCGCCGGCCACCGCCGTGGCTGAAGGCAGCACGGCAGCGGCTCGTGCCTGCCTCGCCGCTGGCGCCCGCGGTGACATGGAGGGCGACGGCGCCCCAGCCGACACCTGGCTGGCCCACGGCGTGCCCTTCAGGTGTGGACGATGTGAACGTGACGACAGCGAAAGGTGACGGCCCCCGCGGGCCAGGTGACACCGTGACACGACCGACCCAGGGCTCGGCCGCATCCGGCCAGAGCGCGCTCGCGCGCATCCGCGCCCGGATCGGGAGCCTCGCCCCCAGCGAGGCCCGGGTGGCCGATTTCGTCCTCTCGCATCCGGCCGAGGCGATCCACATGACCGTCGGGGAGGTCGCCGAGGCGGCGGGTTCCGGCGAGTCGACCACGATCCGGACCTGCCGGGCCCTCGGTTTCAGCGGATTCCAGGATCTGAAGATCGCCCTGGCCCGTGAGACGACCTCACTGACGCACTATGCCTATGACAATGTCGATCCCGGGGACGCGCCCGGAGACGTCCTGATGAAGGTCATGGGGTTCTCAGCCCAGGTCATCCAGGACGCTGCCAGCGGTGTCGACACCGCTGCCTTCGAGCAGGCCGTGGCCACACTCTCATCGGCCTCCGAGATCATCATCATCGGTTATGGTGCCTCGCTCAATGTCGCTCGAAGTGCTCGTGACCAGTTCGCCGCGATCGGCCTACCGGTGAGCGCTCCGGAGGAGACCAATCTTAAATACCTGCGGTGCCGGACCGCATCGGCCGACGCCGTCGGCCTCCTCATCAGCCACACCGGCGCGACCCGTGACTCCATCCGGTGCGCCGAAGCGCTCAATGCGCAGGGCGCGACGACGATCGCCCTGACCAGCTTCCCGCGGACTCGGCTCACCGAACAGGTCGACCACTCCCTCGTGGCCAGCGGCCGCGAGCTGATGTTCCGCTTCGAGGCACTATCGGGACGACTCGTCCACCTCGCCGTCATCGACGCACTCTACGTAGCCCTAGCCCGAGCCGATCCGGAGCGGGCCAGGGCCAGTCTCGACGTGTACTTCGAGGTCGACTCTTCCTGGCGGATCTGAGAGCAGCCTCAGACCCCCAGCATCCTCCCCGGATTGTCACGCACAAGCCGCAGGAATAGGTCCTCGTCGACCCCTCGCGCGAAGAGTTGGGGCCGGATATTGACCAGCAGGTGACGCAGCCCCCAGCCGCCGTGGTGGGTGAACTGCGGCTTCATCGCGATGTCGTGGCTGACCAGGATCCGGTCCTCGTAGCCCTGGTCGAGCAGCTCCAGCAGCAGATCGATCCGGTCATGGTCGAAGGCCCTGCGGGGGTAGGAACCGTCGGGGCGACGGGCCGAGGTGGCCCACTGCTCCATTCCGAAGGTGTCGAGCTCCACCCAGCATCCCCGACGAGCGAGCTCGAGGGCGAACTCACCCTCGGGCCGTTCGTCGCAGTGGCTCACCACGAGCTTGGCCGGATCCACGCCGAGGCTCAGCACCTCGTCCACGAGCGGCAAGGTGGCCATCGGGTCGGGAAAGATGGTGCGGTGCAGATTGAGCGCGAGACCGGTCGCCACCTGCGCCATCGCCGACCCTCGCACCACCTTGTACTCCTCCTCGGTCGGGGGATTGCCGGTGCCGATCTCGCCGATGATGCCGGGCCGGACGCCCGTGGCTCCCACGCCGTTCTCGATCTCATCGAGCAACACGTCGCGGACGACCTCCGCGCTGCTGTGTCTGACATACGGAGAGTGCGAATGCTCGACGTACTCACCACAGCCCATGACGATCGTGGCACCGGTGAGTTCCGATAGCGCCCGCAAGGCCTGCGGATCGCGGCCGAAGCCTGGGATGCCCAGGTCGACGACAGTCTGTCCGCCGGCCTGCTGGAAGGACTCGAGCTCGGTGCGGGCGACCTGTAGATCGAGCTGTTGCATCGCGGAGCGGAAGGAGAACGGCTCGACCTGCACCTGGCCGTGCAGTGCATCGGTGTAGGGCTGGGTGTGCCGCTCGAGATCGTCGCGGGCGGGGTAGATCCACTGGGTGTTGGCATTGCCGATCAGATGCTCATGCGGCATGGTCACGCCGAGCTCCGCACAGTCCACGGGACCGGTGACCGACATGACCCGGCTCATCGGCTACCCGCCTGCTGCGGCGCCGCGACCGGGATGCCCGCACGGTGACGGAGTTCGGCGATGAGCTCCCGCTGCTCGATCGACGCGGTCAGCGCATTCTGCCGGCCGGTGACCGGGGCGATCAACGCGCCGTCCACCCCCTCGGTGTCGATCAACTCACGCAACAGTTCGGCGGCGATCTCCAGACCCTCGTCCTGAGGGTCGCGGGCCTGCCGCAGGCGCAGGAGCAGATCCTCGGGGATCGAGAAGCCGCGCAGTCCGGCGTTGACACGTCGGGCGATCGTCTCATCGGGCATGATGGCGATGCCGCCGAGCAGGTGGAAGGGCCGCTCGGCGCCCCGTCGGGCGTTGACCTCGGCGACGAAAGAACGCCAGCGCGGCAGGTCGAAGATGTGCTGGCTGATGATGAAGTCCGCGCCGGCGCGGACCTTGCGCGCTACATGCTGGGGCCGCTCGGCATAGGGCGGAGCGAAGGGGTGCGCGACACTACCGAGGTAGAGATCAGGCGCGGTCTCCACCGCGCGGCCGTTGTCCAGCAGACCCTCGGTGCGCAGGCGATCGGCGATCGCGAGCAGCCGGGGGCTGTCGACATCGAAGACGGGCCGGGCATCGGGAGAGTCACCGACAGCCACGTGGTTCCCGGTCACGATGAGGGCATTGCGCGCGCCCAGGCTCGCCGCCCCGAGCAGATCGGCCTGCAACGCCATGCGGTTGCGGTCGCGGCAGGCGAATGTCGGCATGACGTCCAGGCCCGCCGCGCGCAGGTGCGCGGTGGCGGCGATATTGCCCATGTGGATGTTGGCACCGGAATTATCGGTGATCGAGACGATGTCGACCGCCTCGGCGACCTTCTGCGCCGCTGCCACGAAGCCGACCGCGTCCGCGCTGTCGGCGCCGTTCACCTCCGCGATGGTCGCGAAGTCCCCCCGCTCCAGCACCTCGCGCAGACGGCTCGAGCTCTGGGGACGTTCGGGACGCTCGCCCGTGGCCTCTAGGAGCGCCTGCTCTGCACGCCCGAAATCGTCGCTGCGCCGTTCGTCGAGGAAGACGCACGCCTCCTGTGGTCTGATCTCACAGCCGCCGTCTGCGAAGACCCCTCCGCAGGGTCCGACGCGCATCGTCTTCGGGCAGTCATCGAGCATCGGCAGGGTCGTTGCTGTCATCATCGAGAACGTCCTTCGTCGTGGGTGACACGAGCGTAGGACAGCGACGTAACACCGGTTTTTCCCTTGTGTGACGACTGCGTATCGCTCCCAGGCGACCGTCGCCGAAGGGACATCTCCTCCCGGCCAGGCCGCCGACCCGGCAGCGCCACCAGGAGTTGAGACGTGGTTAGACTCAGGCCCAGCTGGCGCAGCGGTGCCGGTTCTCGACCCTCAGGAGTGCGATGTCGTCACCCGGCTCACGGACCACCGATGTCCGCGGACGTCTGACCGACATCTGGCGTGCGGCCGCGGATCGCGCCCTCCCTCTGCCGACGGAGTTGGAGCTGGCCAAGGAGCTCGGCGTCAGCCGCTCCGTGGTCCGCGAGGCCCTCGTGGATCTGGAGGCCCAGGGCCTGGTGGCCCGGCGGGCCCACCAGGGCACATTCCCCAATGTCGCCGCGCTCTCGGTGCCGTTCCGGATCGACCAGAGCTATGAGCTGACCTCCCGCCTCGAGGCAGTCGGGTTCGACGTGGAGGTCCACGTAGTGGCGGCCGACTGGTCCTCCCTGAGCCCCCAGGAGGCGGCCGACCTGAACGCCACCGCGGGCTCCTCGTGCTTCCGCGTCGTCAAACGCTGGCTGGGTAACGGCCGTCCCCTGATCACCGCCGAGGATGTGGTGCCGGCGCGCCGTCGGGAGATCGAATTCGATCCCGAGTACTCGGTCTTCGACACCGTGCAGCAGCTGCGTGGCGAATGGGTGGAGTGGGAGTCCGCGACTCTGGCTCCCGTGCTACCCGACGAGCAGGCACGCGAACTCCTCGACGCCCCCAGGCGCCAGCCGCTGCTGGCGATCACCATCGTGGGCGTGTCGCTGCACGGGGACCGTTTGTATCGCGCCCATGAGGTCCACACGACCCACGGGGTGCGGTACGGCATGGTGCGCCGGGCGCTGCCCAACGATTGATCGCGAGGCGCGGCGGAACGGCGTTGACCTGTCACGCACGCGCGCACCACACCGGCGAGCCGCCCGGCGGGTGCGATGCGTGACAGCTCGACGTGTGAGAGGGCTCAGCCGATCGCGGTGGCGAGTTCGACGGCGCGGCGCAGCAACGCGTGCTCCCTCCCCGGCCCGCCGACGAGGCTGAGCCCGAACGGAGCACCCCCCACCCTCCCCGCGGGAAAGGCCACCGCCGGCAGACCCGCCATCGAGGCGATGGTCGTCAACCGAAGGGTTCCGGCCCGGTGCCGCTCCAGTGACTCGTCGTCGGTGTTGAGACGCGGCACCGTCGAGCTGACCGCGGGCAACAGCAGACATCCGTCGCCGATCAGGCCGATCAGCTGCGCCCGAGCCGTACGCAGAACCGCGCGGGCACGTGCCTCCTGCTCGGCGTCCACCCCCCGGCCGAAGGCGAAGCGCCCGGCCACATCGGCAGCCACCGCATCGGGATGATCGCTCAGCCACGGCCCGTGCTCCCGCCACGCCTCCGCCGCCTGCACCACCCGGAAGGCCGCGGTCCATTGCTCCAGATCCGGCAGTTCGGGCGCCTCGATCACCGAGGATGCCATCGCGTAACGGTCCACGACCGCGCGCACCGACTCCTCACAGGTCACCTCGGCGCTGCGTGAGCGGATCACCCCGGTGACGTCTTCGGTCGCTGTCGCCGGCGGCAGCAGGACATCGGCCACCCGGCGCACCGTGTCCGCGTCACGAGCCAGCCATCCGACCGTGTCGAAGGACGGCGCGAGCGCAAGGACGCCACGGCTGTCGACGGTGTCGTGCGTGGGACGCATCGCCCACAACCCCTGATAGGAGGCGGGGACACGGATGGAGCCTGCGGTGTCGGTACCCAGCCCGATACTGGCCCAGCCACGGCTCACCGCGACCGCCGGGCCGGACGTCGACCCCCCGGGCAACCGGTCGGGGGCCGCGGGATTGGCGGGCGTTCCGAAATCAGCATTCCGTCCAGACAACCCGAAGGCGAACTGGTCGGTATGCGCGACACCGGCGACATCGGCACCGGCCTCGAGCAGTGATCGCACCGCGGCCGCGTGCTCCTCGGCGGGACCTTGCCCGGCCAGCATCTGCCGGACCCCTGCGCTGCGTACCACTCCCGCGACGGCGAACAGGTCCTTGACGGCGATCGTCTCATCGCGCAGCGGACCGTCGACGCCGCCCTCGACCAAGGGAGTGCCGGCGACCCTCCAGACCGTCGGGTCGACGGCCGGCCGCGGAGCCGTGACGTGCGCCGCCGCGATATGCCAGCGGCCGTCCGAACGCGTCCACAGCTGGGTCTGCAGACCCTCGGCACCACCCGGAGAACGCACCCGTGCCGTGGTGTACACCTGCCATTCGGACAGCACACGCATCCAGAGGGCGGTGATCCGGCGGCGCGGGATCTGCGTACGCGCGGCCCGGAACTCGGCAATGGCGTCGTGGCCGGTCAGTACGCCGTCGTCATCGGCCCGGAGGGTGTCCGGGCCTGGGGCGAACAGCGCGTCGAGGACCTCGACATCGTTGGCGAGCAAAGCCCGGTCGTACTCCCAGAATGCCTCGAGTAGGCCGCCGGGAACCGGCCGATCGGCGTGCACCGGGACCGCGATAGGACTCACTACTCCTCCTCCGGAGTCGCCGACTCGTGCCAGCGATGCAATAACAGCCATTCGACGAAGGTGACCGCGGCGAACAACAACAAGGCGACCACGCTGGCAAGCACGACACAGGCGAACAACTCGGCGGTCTGCAGCTGATTGGCGCTGCGGGTGATCGCATAGCCGAGCCCGCCCTGTCCGCCGCCGACACCTGCGGCGAACTCCCCCACGATCGCACCGATCGCCGCCGAGCTCGCGGCGACCTTGAGTCCCGTCATGATCTCCGGCAACGCATGCGGGATGCGCAGGGATAAGATCTGTACCCGCGGCGGAGCTCCGGCCATGCGATACAGCTGGATCAGATTGCGGTCGGTCGATTTCAGGCCCGTAAGGGTGTTGGCCGCCACAGGGAATACCGCGATCATCGCGGCCACCAAGGTGTTGGTGGCCACACCGGCGCCGAACCAGACCACGAAGATCGGGGCGACGGCGATGATCGGGATGGTCTGCAGGATCACCAGGTACGGATAGCCGCCCAGTTCGAAGAACTTCCAGCGGGCCATCAGCAGCGCTGCCGCGAAGCCGGTCACGGCCGCAAGGGCGAACCCGCCATAGGCCTCCTGCATCGTCACGAGCGTCGGCTCCACGAGGTCCGGGGCCCCGTCGCGCAGCGCCACGAGGATGTCTAGCGGCCCTGGGACGAGATAGGCCGGCACATCGGCGAGGGTGACCCACGCCTGCCAGGCTCCGAGCACTACGACCGCGAACAACACTGGGACACCGACCCGCGCCGGCCAGCGATAGGACGTCGCTGCCGCGCGTGGCTCCTCGCCGGCCGGTCGCTCCCCGGCGGCCTGAGGCGCCGGCCTCTCGATCACATCGGTCATGCCTGTCTCCTCAGATCTAGTGGTGGGAGCCGAGCTGCGCGCTGATCGCGCGGACCAGATCGGCGAGCGCGTCGGCGTCTCGCGGGGCGTGCGGATCCAGGAGCGGAGGACTCGGCGAGTCGATGACCTGTTCGACACGGCCCGGATGTGCCGCCATCACGACGACCCGGTGGGCGATCTGGACGGCCTCCTCGATGGAGTGGGTGATGAACAATGCGCTGAATCCCTCGCTTCGCCACAGGTCGAGGAGGACCTCGGCCATCTTGGCCCGGGTGAACTCGTCGAGGGCCGCGAAGGGCTCGTCGAAGAACATGATGTCCGGTGAGCTGCTGATGGCCCGGGCCAGTGAGACGCGCATCTTCATGCCGCCGGAGAGTTCACGCGGGAGCGCATCGGCGAACTGGGACAGCCCGACCGTCTCGATCGCCGCGGTGGCCGCAGCCCGGCGGCTGGCTTTGGGCACGCCCTTGAGCTTGGCCACCAGTTCGACATTGCTGCGTACGGAACGCCACGCCAATAGCGTCGGATCCTGGAACACATAGGCCTGCTCCCCGACATTGCGGGCCAGCGTGCCAGCCGTGACCTCGCTGAGGCCGGCCGCCATGCGCAGGACGGTCGTCTTGCCGCAGCCGGACGGGCCGACGATCGAGACGATCTCGCCACGTTCGACCCTCAGGTCGATCGGGGTGATCGCCTGATACCCATTGCGAAAGACCTTCTCGACCCCGCGCATCTCGAGTACCGGCTCGCGGGGGCCGGCGGTCGGCGCGTACACCGGTACGGACACGGTGTTCATGGGGCTCTCCTCTCTCGGCAGTGCGGCGACGGGCACGGGACCCGCCGCCGCACGGCCCGGTGGCATCAGTCGGACAGTTCCTCGTAAGAGCCCTCGGGAGCATCGGGGAGCTCACTGGGCACCGCGATATCGGGAGTGACCGTGAGATCGGCGACATCCTCGACACCGATGTCCTCGTTGTCCAGAACGCCTAGGGAGATCATCTGATCGATCAGTGTCTGCCAGCGTTCCTCGGTCATCGCGCCGATCTTCTGCGCGCCCTCGCCTGCGACGATCGACGGCCGCTGGGCCGCCCATTCGAACCAGGTCAGCTCCGGCGACAGCTCCTTGTCGACCTCCTGCGTCAGGTGATCGTTGATCTGCGTGGCGATGTCGATGTCGGACATGTAGTCGACCCACCCCTGGTTGCTGGCCTCGACGAACTTCTCGACGATGTCACGATTCTCGGCGAGGTAGTCCTTGGTGGTATAGGTCACCACGTTGTACGGGTTGAAGCCGGTATCGGCGAAGGGCATGAAAGTCACGTCAACACCCTCTTGATGGGCCACATACGGCTCATTGGCGAGAATGCCCTGCTGTACCAAGTTGTCATCGCGGATGAAGTTGGCGATCGATCCGTTGTACTGCATCGAATCGAAGTCGATGCCGTACTCCTTCTTGACCCATTCGACGCCGAGGACACCGGCCGAGTTGACCCAGGTCATGCCCTCCGTGTCCTCGAGCGAGGTGATGCCGGTGTCCCGGTGGACCATCATGCCGGTCAGGCTGTCCTGCAAGATCGCGTTGACCGCGACGAGCGGAATGTCCTCGTCGTTGGCCTGAACGATCTCGTTCGCACCGCTGCCGGTGACACCGAAGTCCGCCCGGCCCGAGGCGACGAGCTGCGTGCCGGAGACCTGAGGACCTCCCGGTTCGATCGTGACGTCCAGACCCGCGTCCTCGTAGTAGCCCAGCTGCTGGGCGGCATAGAAACCGCCGCTCTCCGCCGTGGGCAGCCAGCCGAGGACGACGGTCACCTCGGTGAGGTCATCGGATGCGCTGTCGTCAGCACCGTTCGATCCGCAGGCTGCGAGAACGAGACTCGTCGCGATCGCGATCGCGACGGTGAGGCTCCCGCGTCGGCGGACGCTCATCTGAGGGATATTCATCGGGGGCGTGCTCCTTACATTGCTCGGTCCCGCCAGCCGGTGGCGGTGTCAGCATCGGCCGCCGCGCTCTGCGTCAGCGTCACCACCGACGGTACGACTGCGATGTAACAGACATTCGTCCGCGACGATGACATTCATGTGACATCCCGCCAGATGGTCTTCCGCTCGCCATCACAGGCTTTTTTCGGTGACCTGCGGGCATGGCGCGCTCGGGAGGAGGCCTAGGACGGTGTCTCTGGCGCGGAGGGCATCACACCGGCGTTAAATATCGGTAACACATCAGTTACCGGGCTGTCCGGCAGAGGCTCTGGGGACCTACGGTTGCCACACCCCTACCCCGGACACGAGGAGCACTCATGGCTCAGCCACCCGTCGTCAAGAACATCGAGGACCTCACGGCACGTCTGATCGCACCAGATGACACGGTCAAGCTGCTGCCTCTGGCCGGTCCCTCCGATGGCTCACCAGCCAGCGTCTTCCTGGAGATCTGGGAGCCCGGCGGTGCCCAACCGGACAACTCCCATCCCGACTCGGTGGAGATCTTCCTCGTGCTCTCCGGCGAGGCGCAGGCGGTCAGCGACGAGCACACCGTCGCGCTGCGCCAGGGCGACGTCCTGGTGCTGCCCCCCGGCTCGGTGCACCACATCCAGAACACATCGGCGACCGAGCGGCTGTACACCGTCACGGTGATGGCCACCGACAACGAAGGGTCCATGGCCGACGGTTTCGAGGCGCTCGTCACCAATGGCACGCCGACGCTGCTCGATGAGACCGATAAGGCGACGATCTTCACCCGGTACGCGGCCGGGATCGCATGAGTCGCTGGGCCGACGTGACCACGACGGACCTGGCTCGGTCCGCCGACACCATGACGGCCATCTGCCCCGTCGGCGCCATCGAACAGCATGGACCGCACCTGCCCCTGGTCACCGATGCCCTCATCGCCGAACGCACCGCCGAACGCGCCATCGAGTTGCTGGACGATCCGGGATTCCGGGTTCTGCCCACGCTTTCGTATGGCACCTCCGGTGAGCACCTCGAGTGGCCGGGCACGATCTCGTTGTCGACCACGACGATGATCGCGGTGTGCCGGGACGTGGCGCGTTCGGTGGCGACCGCCGGGTGTCCTCGTCTGATCTTCGTCAACGGACACGGTGGGCAGATCCACCTGCTCGACATGGTGGCCCGCGATATCCGCATCGAGACCGGGCTGATGGTCTTCACCGTCACCCCGTCCCGGCTGGTGGAGCCGAGCGAGGCCGGCGCCTCCGACCGTTTCGGGGTGCACGGCGGACAGGAGGAGACGAGCCTCATGCTGCATCTGCGCCCCGATCTCGTGCACGCCGATAGATTCGCTCCGGGGGGTGAGGCCGCGGCATCGGCATTCGAGAGGCTCGACATGCTGACATTGGAGAACGGCGTCTCACCGGCGTGGGTCACCAGCGATGTGAGCTCCACCGGCGTCATCGGCGACCCCACTACGGCGACGGCGGAAATCGGCCGATCTCTGCACGACCTGGCCGCATCCCGGCTAGCCGACGCCCTGCTCGAGATCCGTGACTTCCGCTTTCCCGAGGACCCTCTGCCACCCCTTTCCACAGGAGCATCCCGATGAGCGTACGACAACACTGGGCCCGTTCCGGCGATCACGTGGACCTCCACCCGGTGCACGCCGAACCACGCCCCGTCACTCTGACGGCCGAGCCGCAGCGCGTCACCCTCGACCTCGAACGCACCGCGCTCCTCGTGGTCGACATGCAGAACGACTTCTGCCACCCCGACGGCTGGCTGGGCTCCATCGGGGTCGACGTCGCGGGGGCGCGCGCGGCGATCGAGCCCTGTGCCCAGCTGACGACGGCCGCACGGGCCGCCGGCGTTCCCGTGACCTGGGTGAACTGGGGCAACCGCCCGGATCTGGCCAATCTCCCCGCCGGGGTCATCCACGTGTACGACTCCGACGGCACCGGCGGGGGCATCGGGGATCGTGCCGGTCGCAGCGAAGCGGTGCTCACCGCCGGCAGCTGGGGCGCCAGGGTCGTCGACGAGTTGGTCGTGGCCCCTGCGGACATGGCGGTGACCAAGTACCGAATGAGCGGTTTCACCGATACCGATCTGGACTCGATCCTGCGCCTGAACGGCATCGACACCCTGTTATTCGCCGGTGTCAACGCGGACCAGTGCGTCCTCGCCACGCTGATGGAGGCGGCAGCTCTCGGGTACAACGTGCTCATGGTCGAGGGAGCTGCGACGACGACCTCGCCGGACTTCTGTCTGCAGGCGACCCTCTACAACACACGGCAGTGCTTCGGATTCACGGTCGACTGGGCCGAGCTGGTCGCCGCTCTGCGGGACGCCACATGAGCGGGCGACCGATGGGATGCGGTGCATGGCGGGGTCTCATCGGGGGGGCGCTGGCATGAATCCTCAGCATCGCGGGACCTCGTCCGTGCTGGTGACGAATGCCCGGCTCATCACCTGTGCGGAGGATGAGAGCGTCCCAGCCTATGTTGAGTCCGGATGGATGCTCGTCACCGAAGGCATGATCGAGGACATCGGTAAGGGCACTCCACCCGCGGCCGGCTCCGTCGACACCTTCGACGCGGCCGGGTGTTATGTGGCACCGGGCTTCGTCTCCTCGCACAGCCACCTGTTCACCAGCGGACTGCGGGGTCTGGCCGCCGACGAGCCGCTCTACGCGTGGGCGCGGTGCTCGATGGGCGCCACCGCGCAGGCGACACCCGAGGACATGTACTGGGCCACATTGCATGGGGCCTTCGATTTCCTCAATGCCGGTGTCACCACCGCCTTCGACTTCCACGACTCCCGAGAGCCCTGGTCGGACATCGTCGACGGTCGCCGGCAGCGCACCGATCCGGCAGCACTGCGACCGGTCGATCACGTCCTCCGCCAGATCGACGCCAAGATCGATGCCGGACTGCGGTTCGTCGGCGCCACTCGTCCCGACTCCGATGTCGGGACCTTCGAGGAGATCCGCGAGCGCTTCGCGCAGACCGTCGAGCACCTGCGCGGCCTAGATCCTCGCTATGCCCTCGGGGCGGCGGTCATGGGCGGCGTCCAATGGGCGGAGAACCTCGACGCTGCACGTCACGAGGCCGCGCTCATGCACGAGTTCGGCGTCATCAACCAGGCCCACTTCCTGGAGACCCCCGAAGCGATCGAGCACCAGCGCTCCAAGTTCACCTGGTACGAGGAGGCCGGTGCGCTGGGGCCGGACTTCATCTTCGGGCACTTCGTCCATCCGACTCCCGACATGATCACGCGGGCGGCCGCGGCGGGTTGCGCGATGAGCTGGCAGGCCACGGCCAACGGGCGGCTCGGATCGGGGATCGCCGATATCCCGGCCCTGGAGGCAACCGGGATGCCGATCGGTCTCGGACTGGACGACCAGGCATGCTCCGACCTGGCCGACCCATGGCAGAACATGCGCTTCGCGGCCTACAGCGTGCGCGCCGATCGCCGAGACGCCACGGCGATCACGATGCGGAGGGTCCTGCACATGCAGACCCTCGGTGCAGCGCGGATCCTTGGCGTGGCCGACCGTGTGGGCTCCCTCGAGCCGGGCAAGTACGGGGACTTCCTGGTGGTCGATCCTTCGGCCCCCGATATCGGCCCCATCCGGCATCCGGTCGATTCATATGTGCTGGCGTGCGGACTGCGGAACCTCGTCGGCGTCCACGTCGGCGGCGAGCTGGTCGCCGACGGCCGCCGGGCGCTGGATCCGCTGGCCAGACAGGCCTCGACCGAGATCGCCTCGCGCCTCGAGCGATTCGTCGTCCCGCAGTAACGATCGCCCCCACGCCTGTGAGAAAGCCGGTACGCAGCTCAGCCCGGTGCTGAAGGGTGCGATCCTGACAGGATCGGCGAGCGCGATCACCGAACGGCGGTAGGTCTGAAACGCTGTGAGACCGCTCAGACATCGGTCACGCCGTTAGGCTGAAAACCATGAGCGAAGGACGTCGGGTGGCGCTGTCACTGGGCTCTGGAGGAGCACGCGGCTACGCACATATCGGCGTCATCGAGGAGTTGCGCGAGCGCCGCTACGACATCGTCACCATCGCGGGCACCTCGATGGGTGCCCTGGTCGGCGGGCTCACCGCCGCCGGACGCCTCGATGACTTCTCCGACTGGGCACGCGGATTGCGCCAGCGCGACGTGCTTCGCCTCTTCGATCTGCGGTTGTCCGGCCCCGGAGCCATCGCCGCAGAACGCCTCTTCGAGCGGATGGCTGAGTTCTTCGACGAGGCCGTCATCGAGGATCTGCCCATCCCGTTCACCGCTGTGGCCACCGATCTCGGTGCCCGTCGCGAGGTCTGGTTCCAGCAAGGACCACTGCAAGCGGCCGTCCGGGCCTCGATCGCCATCCCTGGACTCTTCTCGCCGGTCATGATCAACGGCCGTCTCCTCGTCGACGGCGGTCTGACGAACCCGGTACCACTCGAACCCACCACCGCCGTCCCGGCTGATATCACGCTCGCGGTCTCGCTCCTAGCACCCCGGAACCGCCGCGAACTCACCTCGCCGGTCCACACCTCGTCGGCCCCCGACCGGAGCGTCGCCTGGCGCGAGCGCCTGAGGCGCACCCTGGCAGGCCTGACCGGGCGGGACTCCGATCCGGCCGACGACGAACAGCCCGAGATCTCCGCAGAAGTGGACACCGACCCCCATCCATCGTCCCTCGCCGACGGGCTGCCCCCCGGGCTGCGCAAGGTCGATGTCACCGCCCTGTCCTTCGAGACCATCCAGAGCGCCCTGGCTCGCTATCGCATGGCCGGGCTCCCCGCCGACATCCTCATCGAGATCCCGGTGGACGCCTGCAAGACCCTCGACTTCCACCGCGCCGAAATGATGATCGACCTCGGGCGTTCGCTAGCCGCCGAGGCGCTCGACCAGTTCGAGGAGCAGCAGACACTGTCGCACGATGAGTCGACATGATGGTGCCCACCGGCCGAGGACCCGGCGGGCACCATCATCTCATTTCTCACTCCCTGAGCAGCGCAGATCGCCGGTACCAGGTGAGCAGACCACTACCCGCCAGCACCAGCATCATCGCCAGCGCCACGAGGGTCATCGAGTCCTCGGGCGCGCCGAGGTCCGGCAGATCCCGGTCACCCGCGACCGGACGATCGGTCTCCCCCCGGTCCACCCCGTCCGGAGTCCCACCCGTGGGCGGCGGCGTCGGCTCCGGCTCCTGCGGGCCGGTGTCCAGCGCATAGGCGTACACCGCGGCGCCGATCCGCTGGAGATACGGATTGGCCGTGGCCTGTACGTCCCCGCCGAAGCCCTCCACTCCTCGCGAGAACACCGAGAGCGTCATCTCCTGGCCGGGCACCAGCAGCATGCCCACGTCGTGGCTCACCACATCGTTCTCACCCGTCTTGTGCGCCAGCACCTCCGCGGGCACCGTCGCGCCGAGCTTGGTCTTCACCTGCTGCGCGAGCATCAGCTCGACGATGTGCTGCGCCGACTCCGCGCTGAGGAACTCCGGCATCTCCTGCTGGCCCGACGCGATGTCATAGAACAGCACCATCAACTGGTTCATCCCCCGCGGGGTCAGCCACACGTCGCCGTCCGGCGGGACCACGGGGCCGAACATCTTGCGGCCGAAATGCAGATCGCGCTGCGGGATACCCGAGCCCTGCGTGAGCGTGTTGATCGCCTCGAAGCCCCCCACCACGTCGACCAGCTTGTTCGTCGCCGTGTTGTCGCTGACCGTCACCATCAGGTCGAGCATCCTGCCGACACTGACGTCCTGCGGGAACGGGTTGTCCTTCAACGTCCCCGATCCGCCGTAACGCTCATCCTCCGTGATCGTCACGACATCATCGAGGGACAGCTGTCCTCGCTCCACCTGATGCATCACCGCGGCCGCCAGCGACATCTTGATCGTGCTCGCGGTCGTGAACCGGTCCTGCGCCCCGAGGAAGAGCTGACGATCCTCGTAATAGCCCGACAGGTCCTCGATCGCCACGCCGATCTCGATGCCCTTCGTCCGCGCCTCATCGATGATCGGCTGCACCACTGCGGTCAGTTCCGGCCAGTTCTCCGGCGTCGGCTGATGCTCCGGCACCAACCGCTCGCGCGTCGCGTCGTACACGATCGACGCCGCGCGCTGCACGTAGACATCGACCTGCGGACGCTGGATCACGGCAGGGTCGAAGGACGTGGTCACCGTCAGCGCCACCTCGCGACCGGGCACCAGGATCAAGCCCGAGTCGTGTGACACATCGGCCAGCTCACCCGTCTTGTTCGCCAGCACCTCGCGCGGGATCACGGCGCCGAACTTCGTGTCGACCAGCTGACCCTTCATCAGCGAGATGATGTGCTCGCTCGACTCCGGGCTCAGCACCTCGTGCTCATAGAGCATGCGCACCAGCTCGTTCACCTCGCCGCTGGTGATCCAGTTCTCCTGCAGCGGCGGCGAAGCCGGATGGATCATCTTGCGACCCAGCCACAGATGCTCGAACCCCAGGCCCTCGATGTACTCATTGACTCCGTCGAAGCCGCCCGCCCGGTCGATGAGCACATTGGTCGCCGTGTTGTCCGACACCTGCACCATCAGCTCCATGAGCTCGGCGATGCTGATGTCCAGAGGGAACTCGCGATCGCGCAGCGTCCCCGAACCGCCCACGATATTGCTGCTGCCGGCCTCGATGGTGACGACCTCATCGAGGCTCAAGCGACCCCGGTCGGCCTCGTCCATCAACGCCGCCAGCAACGGCAGCTTGATGATGCTCGCGGCCTTCACCGGCTCCTGGCCACCGATCTGAAAGGTCTCACCCGAGAACTCGCCGCCGAGATCCGTGACTGTCGCGCTGAGGTCGACCCCTGCCTCGGCGGCCTCGGCCGACAGGTGATCGAGGCTGGCGCTCATGTCGTGCCAGGCCTCGTCGGCGGTCGACTGCGCCATCGCCGGCACGGCGGCGATCAACGGAAACGCCACCAGCCCGGCAGCGGCCGCGGCGATGCGAGCGCGGCCCCTCCCGGACCGCACTGGAGATGAAGAATGCATCGGAACCTCTCGTCAGGGGCGCCGCTCCCTCCGCGACGCATCCTGACGAGGCTATGGACGCCGTGCTTCGTCCCGATGACGACGAGTTCTCATGCTCGTGACGAGATGCGAGTGTCCTAGAGATTCCTCGTACATCGGTCACCGCGCCTCGGTGGTTTCACGGCTCTCTCCTCGTCGACAAATCGAGGCCGACGCAGAGGTGCTGGCCGACAGCTCAACCAGACCAACGACGACACCTCGCCGTGCAGCGGGCGCGCGTCATCGTCACGACACCGAGGATCCTCTCCGCGGCGCGAGCACCGTACGTCGGCTGCGCTACCTCCACGACGCCGCGCCTCGCCCAGCCCCTCACCAACGCCTCGGCGAGGCCCACCGCCAGCGCGAACCGCTGATATGACCGCAAAGGACCTATCCTGGAGACATGAGCCGCGACTTCGTGACCGACCGCCGGGCGCGCCCCATGCAGTTCGTCGTCAGCTGGATCGTCACGATCCTGACCGTCGGCTACATGCTGCCGTGGGCCATCGCCGCCACCCGCGGCAAGTCCAATACCGGTGCGATCTTCTGGCTCAACCTGCTGCTCGGCTGGTCCGTCATCGGATGGGTGATCGCCCTGGTGATGGCCTGCACCTCACATCAGGTGCTCGGGATCAAGAACCCGCGCTGAACAGGCCCGTCGGCTGAGTCACCACGGGCGAGGCTGAGCCGTCGGTCGTGCGGATAGAGATCTACCCACCATCGCCGGGCCGGAACCTGGCGTCACCCCCCGTGACCTACTTCGACCTTATGACCGGACTGGTGATCGTTCACCCCGCCGAGGATCCCTGACTGCACGCAGTCAGGAGCGGAGCTGATCGATCCGCCCCGAAGACCCCCAGGCACGATCCGCCGTGAGAACGCGAGCGTCCCGGCGGTCGCCGAGGGCGAGACAGAGACGATCGCCGAGGGACAGACCCGAGCCGGCTCGCCACAGCCGCGCTGCGTGTTCGGCGTCGTCGAGGGTGACGGGTTCGACCGTCAACCCGTAACTCTCCAGGAGGCCGCGCGCCAAATCCCAATCGCCGGCACGTGCCATCACCTTCTGCGCCACCTCGGACCAGTTCGCCGCCCCGATGACACCCCGCGGCAATTCCTTTTCCACTTCGTCGGCGCCTGCCTCACCCTGGAGAAAGGCCAACAACGCGGAAGCGTCGAGGACGGTCATGCCACCCCATCCTCATCTCGCTGGGCCGCCGCTCGACGATCGGCGATCAACTCTTCCACGAGACTCTCTCCGGCGAGTTGATCGCGCAGGAGCCGTTTCGCCTGATCCCGAGTGGCCAGCACTACTCCGTGTGCCGTCTCGATCAACAGCAGCGGGGTCCCTTGCTCCCACTTCTGACGGGCACGCAGATCCGAGGGCACGACCACCCTCCCGCGGTCTCCCATCAAGACAGTGAAGGTGGTACTCATGCTTCAACGATACCACCGAGCTCGTACCGGTGACACTGGCGAGACGCTCACTCCGACAGAGCATGCCGCACTCCATCGTCTACGTACCGCCGGCGGCGTCGTCACCGGCTGACGGCCTCAGGTCCGGTACACCTCGACACCACGCTCGACGATCTGAGCGATGACCTCCGGGTCGGCGGACTCATCGGTCACCAGCGCGTCGATGGCGTCGATCGAGCAGATCCGCACGAAGGCCGCCTGCTCACGGACCTTCGACCCGTCAGCGACCACCACCACACGCCGCGCTCGCGCCGCCAGCGCCGCATTGATGCTGGCCTCACCCTCATGGTGAGTCGTGGCACCGGCCTCGGCCGAGATCGCGTCGACACCGAGGAAGACCAGATCCAGGTTCAGCTGCTCGATCGTCGCCTGGGCGAGCGGGCCGATGAGCTCATAGGACTGCGCTCGCGCCACGCCACCGACCACCACCAGCTTGATGTGCTGGCGCACCGTCAGCTCGTTGGCGATATTGACAGCATTGGTGACGATAGTGACCTCACCGCCATCATCATCGACAGCCGGATCGCTGCGACGCGCGATCGCGCGGGCGACCTCGCTCATGGTGGTGCCGCCGTTCATGCCCACCGTCATGCCCCGGGACACGAGCTCCGAGGCACGAGCGGCGATGCGCTCCTTCTCGGTCGCATGTCGCGCCGACTTGTAACGGATCGGCAGGTCGGCCACACCCGAGGCGACCGCGCCACCGCGGGTACGCATCAGCAGCTGCTGGGACGCCAGATGATCCAGGTCGCGGCGCGTCGTGGCGGGCGATACGCCCAGCTCGGCGGAGAGCTCCTCGACGCTCATATGGCCACGGTCGGCCAACAGTTCCAGCATTTCGTTGAGCCGTTCGTAACGCATGGGTCGCTCCTGCCTATCGCCGCGGGCCTGCCGAAGATATCAGGGCGACCCTCCCCGCGGCCCGGTCAGAGGTAGAAGATCCGATCCGCATTCGCCGCGAGATGCTCCGCATTCCACTCCTTGCCGCCATCGACATTCGCCGCGAGAAAGACCGGTGGCTCGACATCGTGGTCCACCAGGTCGGCGATCGTCTCGGCGACCAACGCGTGCAACAGCGCTGTACTCGTGACACCTGACAACGCGCAGAAACGCTGCGGAACACCCGGCAGGGACAGGACCGCGTCACCGGCCGCCACCTTGTTGTCGAGGACGTAGTCGGCGAAGTCCTTCATCTTCTTGCCCGATACATGGCGAGAGTCCACGGCATCGGTGTACTCCTGCGAGGTCACGGCAATGACGGTGATGCCGCGTTCCGAGGCGAGCTGAGCGATCTCGATCGGCACCGCATTGCGCCCCGACACCGAGACCACGATGAGGACGTCACCGGAGGTGAGCGGTGAGTTGTCGAGCAAAGCCTTCGCATAACCCGGCAGTTTCTCGATATCGCTGCCCAGCGTGGTCGGCCTCGTATCGAGTGCGGCGATGCCGGGGCCGTACAGCGGATTGACCAGCATCAGTCCGCCGGCCCGGTAGACGATGTCCTGGACGGGAAGCGACGAGTGCGAGCAGCCGAAGGCGAAGAGCCGGCCGCCCTCGCGCAGTGTCGCGCCGATCGCCCGCGCTGCCTCCGTGATCGCATCGGTCTCCTCATTGCGCAGCCGCTGGAGCAGCTCGATCGCGGCGTCGACATAGGTGGTCGCGAGGCGGGTCATGGGGTCTCCTTCACCGAGCAGGGAACTCAGACAACTTTTGCATATATATGAGCATTACGTCAACGATTTGATCATCTTCAATCATTCATGGCATGCTCGGATCGCACCTGCCGTGTCACCTAGGAGGAACCATGACCGTCTCCGCACACCAGACCCACCTTGAAGCGGAGATCACCGCGCAGCCCGGCGACTGGATACGGGCGGCCGCGAGCATCGCGAGCCATCGCCCCCTCCTCCCCGCGGACGGCGAGCGCGTCGCCGTCATCGGCTGCGGCACCTCGTTGTACATGGCCGAGGCCTATGCCAGCCTCCGCGAAGAGAGCGGACACGGGATCACCGACGCCTGGACTCCCACCGAGGCACGACTGGATCGTGCGTACGACCGGGTGCTCGCGATCACCCGGTCCGGCACCACGACCGAGATCATCGACCTGCTCTCCAGCATTCGCGGCACCACGGCGGCGACGGTCATCACCGCCACCCCCGGCTCGCCCGTGGTGGATCTCGCCGACGCGATCGTGACTCCCGAGTTCGACGAGCAGTCGGTCGTCCAAACCCGGTTCGCCACCAGCACCCTCGCCCTCCTCCGTGCCCAACTGGGCCACGACCTCACCCGTGCGGTCGAGCAGGCTCGCGCCGCCCTGGATGCCGAGCCGCCTCACTGGAGCACGCTGTCAGATGCCGAGCAGTTCACCTTCGTCGGGCGCGGCTGGACCAATGGCCTGGCGCACGAGGCGGCGCTCAAGCTCCGCGAGGCCGCCCAGCAGTGGACCGAGGCCTACCCGATGATGGAATACCGTCACGGCCCCCTCAGCGTGAGCGCCCCCGGGCGCGTGGTCTGGGCCTTCGGCGAGCCGGTCGAAGGATTCGCCGAGGATGTAGCCACCACCGGTGCCCACTTCCAGACATCCACCGACGACCCGATGGCCGAACTGGTCAAGGTGCACCGCTTGAGCCTGGAGATCGCACTACGCCGAGGCCTGGACCCGGACCACCCGCGCAACCTCAGCCGCTCGGTTGTG
The DNA here is from genome assembly GCF_002174305.1 of Aeromicrobium sp. PE09-221. Lineage (GTDB taxonomy): Bacteria > Actinomycetota > Actinomycetes > Propionibacteriales > Nocardioidaceae > Aeromicrobium. The sequence goes on from NZ_MIJB01000006.1 coordinate 43,599, forward strand.
CTCGACTCATGACATGACGCCCACCACCAGCTCAGCTCCCCACGCCGTCCGTGGCCGGGTGATCGTCCCCGGCTCCGTCCTCGACGACGCCGTGGTCTACATCGACGGTCAGCAGATCGATGATGTGCGGGCCACCGCCGAGTCCGATCGCGAGCTGCCGTTCCTCGGCACCGTCGCACCGGGATTCATCGACATCCACTGTCACGGCGGGGCAGGCGCCTCCTTCAGCAGCGGAGACCTCGACGAGGTGACCACCGCCGCCCGGCACCACCGCGCCCGAGGCTCCACGACCGTCCTCGCGGGACTGGTCACCGATGCCGCCGAGCGCCTCCTCCGCGCGGTCGAGACGGCCGCCGAGGCGGCCGAACGGGACGAGGTCGGCGGGATCTATCTCGAGGGACCTTTCCTCAGCCCACAGCGATGCGGAGCCCAGGATCCCACCCACCTGCGGTCTCCGGATGTCGGGCTCACAGCCGAGCTCGTCCGAGCCGGTCGCGGTCATGTCAGGGTGATGACCCTCGCCCCCGAGCTGCCCGGCGCCGACGCGGTGGCCGACCTTCTCCTCGAGAACGGGGTGATCCCGGCCGTGGGGCACACCGCTTGCAGTGCCGCGCAGACGGACCGGATCCTGCGGCGGGGCGCACCACAGGACAACCCTGGCCTGGCGACCCACCTGTTCAACGGAATGCCCCCGCTCCATCACCGCGAGCCCGGACCTGTCGGCGCGTCCCTCGGTGCCGCTGCGGACGGCCATGCCAGCGTGGAACTGATCGTCGACGGCGTCCACCTCGACGACTCGATCGCCCGGCTCGTCTTCCAGGCACTCCCTGGCGGCGGCATTCTCCTGGTGAGCGATGCGATGGCCGCGGCCGGCATGTCCGATGGCACCTACCGCCTCGGCTCCCAGGACGTCCGCGTCGAATCGGGCGTCGCACGGCTCATCGTCGACGGACAGGTCGTGTCGATCGCCGGCAGCACCATCCATGTGGCCGATGCGGTGCGCCGCGCTCATCGAGATGCCGGAATCGACCTGGCGACGGTGGTGGCGGCTGCCACGGAGGCACCGGCCCGGGTCATCGGCGCCCGCTCGTCACTCGGCGTGATCTCCCGAGCCGCGCGCGCCGACCTAGTCATCCTCGACGATGACTCACGCGTCACCCGCGTCATGCGTCGAGGGCGGTGGTTGCCGTGATCGTCACCGTGACGTGCAACCCCGCAATCGATCTCACCTACCGGATTCCCCATCTCGTGCCCGGCTCGGTCCACCGAGTGGCGAGCGTCGAGCGTCGCGCCGGCGGCAAGGGCGTGAATGTGGCGCGTGTCCTGCACCGCCTCGGTCGCCCCGTCGTCGCCACCGGATTCGCCGACGGACACTTCGCGGACGAACTCGAGGCGATAGGTCTGACGACACGTTTCGTCTCCGCTATGGACCGGGTGCGGCAGACCCTCGTCGTCCATGACAACCAGCAGGTGACCTCCCTCTGGGAGCCCGGGAACCCGATCCACGATGGCGCCGAGGCCCGCTTGCTCGGCATCGTGACCGAATTGCTGCAGGAGGCCAAGGCTCTGGTCGTCTCCGGAAGCCTCCCGGCGGGCGCGGCGAACACCCTCCCCACTACCCTCGCGCACCTCGCCCGTGATGTCGGCGTGCCCGCGGTCCTCGATCTGGACGACGAGCCCCTCGCCATCGCCGCGCAGCGCTCCGCGGCGGTCCTCACACCGAACCACGAGGAGCTGGGCCGGCTGCTCGGCACCGCTGAGAATGCTTCGGCGGCTGCCGCGACACTGGCGACCACCACCGGTGCGCCCGTCGTCGTCACCCTCGGTGCCGATGGCATGCTCGCGAGCACCGGGACCCAGACCTGGCGGGTGCGCCCACTCGAGGTGCTCAGCGGCAATCCCACCGGCGCAGGTGACGCCGCCGCGGCCGCGATAGCGGCCGGGTTGAGCGAGGCCCAGCCGTGGCCCGACATCCTCATCCAGGCCGTCGCACTGTCAGCATCCGCCGTCAACGCACCGGTCGCGGGCGAGATCGATCTCGACACCTATCGATCCTGGCAGTCACGCCTGGAGGTCGAACCTCTCCGAACGCCCGGCGACGAAAGGTAGATCCATGCCCCAGGCACCCCTGACTCGGCTGCTGGAACGAGCCCGCGCCGAGGGAACAGCCATCGGCGCGATGAACGTCATCACGCTCGAACACGCCGAGGCGATAGTGATCGGTGCGGAGGCGGCCGATCGACCCGTCGTGATCCAGCTGTCGGAGAACACCGTGGCGTACCGCGGGAGTCTGGGCCCGGTCGGGCTCGCCTGCCTGCGAATCGCCGAGGAGTCAAGCACCGAGGTCTGCGTGCACCTCGACCACGCGACCGACCCCGAGCTCGTACGAGCGGCGGTGGACCTCGGCTTCGACTCGGTGATGTTCGATGCCTCCACTCGGCCCCACGCCGAGAACGTGCGAACGACGGCGGCGATCGCTGCCTGGTGTCACGACCACGGCATCGCGGTAGAAGCCGAGCTGGGTGAAGTGGGCGGCAAAGACGGGGTCCACGCTCCCGGAGTCCGCACCGATCCCGGTGACGCTCGTCGCTTCGTGGAGGCGACAGGCGTCGACGCCCTCGCCGTCGCCGTGGGCTCGTCCCACGCGATGGTCACCCGCGACGCCCGCCTCGACGATGACCTGATCGCCCGCCTTCACGCCGCGGTACCCGTCCCACTCGTCCTGCACGGTTCGTCCGGCGTGCCCGACGACGGCCTGCGTAGCGCCGTGCGCGCGGGGGTGCGCAAGGTGAACATCGCTACCCATCTCAACCTCCAGATGACACGGGCCATCACGACTGTCGTCGATGAAGGGCGAGCCGACCCGCGCATCTACCTGGGGGCTGGACGCGATGCCATGGCCCTCGAAGTGCAGCGGATTCTCATGCTCCTGAGCATCAATTCCGAGGCATCCATTGACAGGTAGATGACCAATAGCGTTCCATAATAGTCATATTCAATCAGTTTTGATCATCAGAGGATCCCCCATGACCGCGACGCCCGACCCGGTTCCCTCGCCCGAGCTCCTCGGCACGCGCATCGCCGCGACCGACTGGACCGATGCCGTCCGCGCCGCCGGCCAGCTGCTCGTCGATGCCGGACGCTGCACCACGGGGTATGTCGAGGCCATGCAGGACGCCGTCCGCGATCTCGGCCCGTACATGGTGGTCGCACCCGGTGTCGCGATGCCTCACGCACGTCCCGAGTCCGGTGTCCTCGCCCCCGGCGTCGCGATCGTCACCCTCGCCTCCCCGGTCGCCTTCGGCCACGCGGCGAATGACCCCGTGGACCTCGTCATCGCCTTCGCCGCGATCGACAAGGATGCCCACCTGGCGACCCTGCAACGCATCGTGTCACTCATCCAGGACGACGCGACCCTCGGCGCCCTTCGCTCCGCGCCGGACGAGACCACCGCGGCCGCGATCCTCCGCGACCATCACGATCCAGCCCTCAACCCCTCAAGGAGCCAGCAATGAAGATCGCCACCGTGTGCGGCATGGGTTTCGGCACCAGCATGATGCTCGCCATGCAGGTCCGCGACATCCTCGCTGACGAGGGGGTCCAGGCGTCCGTGGATCCGGTCGACCTCGGCTCCTTCAAGTCCATGCAGGCCGATGTCGTCATCGCCCCCCGCGACATGGAGTCGCAGGTGACGGCCGGGCCCGCCGAGCACGTCGTGCTCATCGACAACCTCGTCGACCGCGACGAGGTCAGCTCGAAGGTTCTCGAGCTTCTTCGGTCCCTGGCCGACTAATCCCCAGGTGGCCCGGCCACCGCCCTCCCCTCACCCCACAGGAGAAGTTCATGACAGCCTTGAACTTTGTCGTCGAGCTGGTCCAGGTCCCGGCCATCATCATCGGCCTGATCGCCCTCATCGGCCTGCTCATCCAGCGCAAACCCCTCGGCGACACCGTCTCGGGGACCATCAAGACGGTGCTGAGCCTGTTGGTCATCGCCGGCGGCATCACCGTCCTCATCAACGCCCTCACGCCGATCCAGGCCATGTTCGAGCGCGCCCTCCCGACCGGCCGCGTCACCACCTTCGTCACCTTCGACGAAGCGGTGGTGAGCGCGGTACAGACCGCGGACGTCGGCCGCCTCGGCATGTTGATCGGGCTGACCCTGTTGTTCGGCTACGCCTTCCACCTGCTGCTCGCCAGGGTCACCCGCGCCCGGTACGTCTACCTCACGGGTCACATGATCTGGGTCAACGCCGGTGCCTTCGCCATCTTGTTCCACAGCCTCGACCTGGGCGATGCGACCACCGTCGCCGCGGGCTCGATCACCTCCGGGGCGTACATGACCTTCGCCCCGGCTCTCGCACAGCCGATCATGCGCAGGATCACCGGACGCGACGACGTGGCCTTCGGGCACGGGCAGACGCTCCTCAATGTCGCCGCCGCCGGTCTCGGCAAGCTCATCGGCGACCCCGGCAAGAGCACCGAGGACATCAAGGTGCCGCAGAAGCTGAACTTCTTCCGCGACGTGGCCGTCTCGACCACACTGGTCATGCTCGTCGTCGCCTTCGTGGCAGCCGTCAGCGCGGTCTCTCAGATCGGCATCGCAACCTTCACCGAGGAGATCTCCGAGGGTCAGAACTGGTTGGTCTTCACGCTGCTCGCGGCCCTCGGGTTCACCGCCGGCATGCTGATCATGCTCTACGGCGTGCGGATGCTCATCGCCGAGATCGTCCCGGCTTTCCAGGGCATCGCCCGCCGCCTCATCCCGACGGCGAAGCCCGCGTTGGACGTGCCGGTGATCTTCCCCTTCGCGCCGAACGCGCTGGTCATCGGTCTCGTCGCCGGTGTCATCGGCCAGTTACTCGGCATGGCCGTGCTCGCCGCCATCGGCTGGCCGGTCCCGATCCCCAGCATGATCGTCGCATTCTTCGCGTGCGGTGCCGCGGCGATCTTCGGCAATGCGACCGGTGGACGACGCGGCGCCTGGGCCGGTGGTTTCCTCTGGGGCTTCGTCGGTTGGATCATGATCAGCTATGCCTACAAGTTCGAGATCTTCGGCGACCTGACCGCACTGGGAGCGACCGGCCTCGGTTTCACCGTCCCCGATGTCATCGTGCCCGCGATCATCGTTCACGCGATCAGTTCGCTACTCGGCTCGTGGTGGGCAGTCGCCGTCACCGGCGCCGTGGTGGTCGGCCTCGTGGCGTTCACCTGGCAGCCACGCATTCCCGATGACGAGCCGGCGGAGAGCGCCACCACGGACGCCTGACCGCAGATCGCCACCGCTGCGAATGCCCCACCCGCCATCCCGGGTGGGGCATTCGCAGTCTCAGGCTGTCGAGTCAGCGCGAACGACGCCCCATCAGCACTGCGACCACGGCCACCAGGACCACCACCGCGCCGGCCCCAGCGAGCACCTTCGGATCGGGTCTGCCATCGGCTGTGGTACCGGCGTCCTTGGCGTGCTCCGCGAATGAGGCCGCCTTCGCCTTGGCCTCCTCGGCCTTGCGTTTCGCCTGAGCCTTCACATTCAGCCGATCGGTCAACGCATCGACCGTCTCGCCGAGATCCTCTCGCGTGCGCTCGATATCGGCCTCGATATCGTCCATGCTCGCGCCCTGTTCCGGTTCGGGATGCTCACTTGTCATGGTGCATCGCCTCCTTGATCTCGTCGATGTCGTCCTTCACCGTCTCTACCGTGCGCTCCGGAGTCGGCGTGGCCTGCTGGATCTCCTTCTTGCCGACCAGCGCCGCCACCCCCGCGGCGACGAACAGCACCGCGGCGACGATCAGCGCGGCCGCCCAGGCCGGGAGAACCAGGGCGAGGGCGAGGACCGCCGCGGCGATCAACGTGCCCAGCCCGAACAACGCCAGCAGGCCGCCGGCCCCGAACAGGCCCGCGCCGATCCCGCCGTGCTTGGCCTTCTGCGACATCTCCGCCTGCGCCAGCCGCAGCTCGTCGCGCACCAGACGCGAGGTCTGCTCCGACAGCCGGGTGACCAGTTCCCCGGTCGACAGCCCTTGTGGTCGCTCTTCGCTCATCGCTCATCGCTCCTTCGTCGTCGAGGACCTGTCATGGTCGTCTCCGCGCGACCGGTCGCCTTCGCCGGCCCGCTGCTGCGCCTGCCGCCGCAGGCGGCGACCGCGCACCCGATCCTTCTCGTCCTTCTTCTGATCCTTTTCGATCTGCCGGGTATCGCGCGGCGGCAGCTGGATGCTCTCCTCGGCGGCGATCCCGGCCTGCAGCTCGCGCCCTCGCTCGACCTCGGCATCGAACTCCGCCCCGAACAGCAGGGCCAGGTTGGTGATCCACAGCCACAACAGGAAGACGATGACGCCGCCGAGGGAGCCGTAGGTGCTGTTGTAGTTGGAGAAGTTCAGGACATAGACGGCGAAGCCCGCCGATGCGATGATCCAGGTGATGATCGCCAGGACCGCGCCGATGCTGATCCAACGGAACTTCGGCTGCCGGACATTCGGCGTGGAGTGGTAGAGGAGCGCCACGATCACCACGACGATCGCGAGCAGGACCGGCCACTTGAGGATGTTCCAGGCCGTCACCACTCCGCTTCCGAGGCCGAGCGCCGATCCCACCGAGCTGGCCACCGGGCCCGACAACGCCAGGAGGAGCCCCGCGGACCCGACGAGCAGCACGATCACCACCGTGAGCACGAGCATCCAGGGCCGCAGCTTCCAGATCGGCCGGCCCTCGTCGACCTCGTAGACACGGTTCATGGCCCGGCCGAAGGCACCGACATAACCCGACGCCGTCCAGAGGGCGCCGAGGATGCCGGTGATCAACGCGAGACCCGCGGTCGGGGCGTTGGCGAGGGTCTCGATCGGACCACGCAACGTGTCGACGGTCGAGCTCGGCAACAGATCGCCCAGCACATCGAGCACGGCCTCGGTCGTCCGCTCGGCCTGACCCACCACGCCAAGCAGGGACACCACCGCGAGCAGCGCAGGAAATAGGGACAGCGTCGCGTAGTAGGTAAGGGCCGCCGCGAGATCCAAGCACTGGTCCTTGGAGAACTCGCGTACGGTCTTGCGGGCGATATAGAACCAGGAGGGCTTGGTCAGGTCCGTCGGGTCATCCGGCTTGCGCGGATCCTCCGGCGGCGGCTCGCCACGGACATGCTGATCTGCCGAGCTCACACGATCCCCCACGTCGATATCGAAAGGCCACTGCCCGACCTGTCTTCACGATAGAGCGACCGCGGCCTTATCGCGCGGCAACGGAGGCGAGCAGCCACCCGCGGTATCGCTGTACCGAACTCCCGATATCGATCTCGATGATGGCCTCGTGCTCTCCGAGATCCATGACGTCCGCGCCTCCCTGGCAGGCGTTCTACGCGCGCCGCGTCGTTGGAGCGGCCTTCTGCGCCGCACCGCCTCCGCGCGCGCCGTCCAGGGCTCGAACACCATCCGTGGACTGCTCGAGCCGGCGCGCCGCTACGACAGATCCACACTGAGATCCGCTCGGCCCGGCCGGCCCTCACCGATCCCTATCCCACGCTCCTCACCGAGATCCGGCGAGCCCTCGGCTGACCCCGCCGGGATCGTCGTTACGCGAGCTTGGCGCTCAGTTCCGCATAAATCTCCTCCGCCGAGCCGCCGGTCAATACAGCGCGCAGATCCTCGTCGATCAGCGCCCGCGAGACCTGCGCCAGCAACGTCAGGTGCGTGGTGCCGGCCTCTGCCTCCGGGACGAGCATTGCGAGGGTCACCGAGACATCCTCGCCGGACCAGTCGACGGGACCGTCGAATCGCTGCACCAGCAGCGCCGCATGCTCGACCGCCGCGTGCTTGGTGTGCGGGATGGCGATGCCGTCCATGAGCGCCGTCGACATCTCCGTCTCCCGCGCTTCGAGCCCGGCCACCACCCCGGCGGCATCGGAGGCGTAACCCCGTTCGACCGCGAAGGCAGCGATCTGCGCCAGCACATCCCCCTTGCTGCCGGCCGAACCGCCGATGCGGACATTCTCCGCAGTGAAGATCTCCATGGTCATTCTCCTTCTGAGTACTGCTGACACGACGTAAGGGGTGGCTGGCACTGGATGACGTTCCTCGTCCATCCTGTCGTGTCACGGCCTCCGACGAACCGATGATGATGCGTTGTGGCTGCCATAACCGCCGTATCGCATCATCATCGGTGCGGAGGCGCGGACGTCGTTCAGGCCGCGGACGGTGCCGTGGCGGCGGACTTACGGGCCCGCGTGAGTCGGTAGAACCCGTAGATGACGCCCGCGATCGCCGAGCCGATCGCGATCGCGACCACCCAGCCGACCGGGTTGCCGACGATCGGCAACACCAGGAATCCCCCATGCGGGGCAGGCGATGTGACTCCCCAGAGCAGCGTGAGGACCGCGGCGATCGAGCTGCCGAGCATGAGGATCGGAATCACCACGAGCGGGTTGCGGGCCGCGAACGGGATCGCGCCCTCGGTGATGTGCGTGGCGCCGAGCGCGTAATTGACGTAGCCCGCGCGTCGCTCACCGGGCTCGAAGCCCTTGGGGAACAGCGTCACGGCGATCGCCGTGATCATCGGCGGTGCGATGCAGGCCGCCGACACCGCCGCCATGAACTCGAGATTCCCCTGGCCCAGCAAGGCCACGCCGGTGACATATGCCGCCTTGTTGACCGGACCGCCCATGTCGAAGGCGCACATCACGCCGAGCACGATGCCCAGCACGATCGGGTTGGCGTCCTGGAAACCGCTGAGGAAGTTCTCCAGGCCCGAGGAGATGTCCGCCATCGGCGCAGAGATGAAGAAGGTGATGCCGCCGAAGAGCAGCGTGCCGAGCACCGGCATCAGGAAGATCGCCTTCAGGCCGACCAGCGACTTGGGCATCTTCTCGAAGACCTTGCCCAGCAGGAGCATGCCGTAGCCGGCCATGAAACCGGTGACGATGCCTCCAAGGAAACCGGTCCCCATGTCGGAGGCGACGAGACCGGTGATGAGCCCGACCGTCAGACCCGGGCGCGAGGCGATCGAATACGCGATGAAGGCCGAGAGCACCGGCACCATCAGTCCCAGTCCGGTCCCGCCGACCGTGTTGAGCATCTCCGCGAAACGGTTGTACTCATCGGACGAAGGATCGGCCGAGTAGATGCCGAACAGGAAGGAGACCGCGACGAGCACACCGCCACCGACCACGAACGGCAGCATGTAGGAAACACCGTTCATCAAGTGCTTGTAGACCGCGCGACCGACCTTGCGCCAGCCTTCCTCGCCCGAGGTGTCGATGGCCTGGACATTGAGGAAGTCGTTCTCGTCGGCGGGCTCGTCCTCGACACCGCCACCGGCGCCGACGGGCACCGCGCTCTTGGATTTGGCGAGCACCCGGTCGATGAGATCGTCGGCGTGGTGGATGCCCTCCTTGACCCCGACCTCGACCAACGGCTTGCCGGCGAAACGCTTCTGATCGACATCCTTGTCCGCGGCGATGATGACACCGTCGGCACGCTCGATCTCCTCAGGCGTCAAGCCGTTCTCGAGCCCCACCTGTCCGTGCGTCTCCACACGGATCTCGATCCCCCGTTGCTCCGCGGCCTTCTTGAGTGCCGCCTCGGCCATGTACGTGTGTGCCACACCGGTGGGGCACCCCGTCGCAGCGATGATGAACTCGCCAGCCATGGTGTTTCCTTTCTCAGACGTCGTTCGCGGCGGACGCGGACGACACGGTGGACACCAGAGGAGCCGAGGGCTCCCCCAGTGGGGTGTCACGATCGACGAGGTCGGCGACCGTTATCCGAGCAGCGAGCTCGGGACGAAGCGGGAAGAGGGTCGAGTCGTGCGCGACGGCGCTCGAGGCCCAGAGCACAGCCGTGTGCAGACGCTCGGCGGGATCCGCCGACGAGGCCATGAAGCCCGACAACAAGGCATCACCCGCACCGACGGAGTTGACGAAGGGGATGTCTCGACTGGTGGCGAGCAGCGCGCGTCGAGGATCGACGTACATCGCCCCGTCGGCGCCGAGGCTCGCGAGCACCGAGCCGGCACCACGATCGATCGCCTCACGGGCAGCGACGACGACATCTCCGAAGGTGCGGATCTCGCGGCCCACGAGCTCGGCCAGTTCATGCACATTGGGCTTGATCAGATCGGGCCCCGCGGCCAGCGCCAGCGAGAGCGCCTCCCCTGAGGTGTCCACCGCGACATAGACGCCGAGCCCGAGCAGTCGGTCGACGAGCTCATACAGCTTTCCCGCCCCCATCGACGGCGGAAGGCTCCCGCAGATCAGCACCGCCGACGCGTCACGTGCCGCCTCGAGCACCGCGCTGGTGAACTCCGCCGCCTGATCACCGTCGAGCGGCACGCCCGGCTCGTTGATCTTGGTGGAGTGCCCGGGCGTGATCAGGGTGATATTGGTGCGGACCTCACGGCCGGTGTCGACCCTCACGAAGGGCAGGCCCGCCTCGGCGAAGGCCTCGTCCATGAAGCGGCCGGTCTGTCCCCCACCGGGGAACACCGTCCGGGTCGGAACCCCCGCGCGGTGCAACGCCCAGGAGACGTTGACGCCCTTGCCCGAGGCCTCGCGGGTGGAGCTGCGCGCCCGGTTGACGGCATCGAAGTCGAACGTGTCGGTGGCGACGGTCCAGTCGATCGCCGGCGAGGGGGTGACGGTGACGATCATGCGAACTCCACTTCCACGTCGATCTCGGCGAGCTCGGCGCGATGCGTCTCATCGAGCTCTGTGCCGGTGATGATGATGTCCAGGTCGGTCACCTCGGCATAGGTGACGAGTGAGCGCTGCGCGAACTTGGTGTGGTCCGTGAGCAGCACCGCACTCTCGGCATGGGCGATGAGCGCCGCCTTCATGGCCGCCTCATCCGGGTCGGGAGTAGCCAGCCCGTGCGCGGCGGAGATGGCGTTGGTGCCGACGAAGGCCATGTCGAAGTGCATGCTCTCGATCGCGCGCATCGCGATCGGACCGACCTGCGCGGTGGTGCTGGGCCGCACGAGTCCGCCGAAGGTCGACACGCTCACCCGGCTCAACGGGGCGAGGGCCGTGGCGATGGCCAGAGCATTGGTGTAGACGGTCAGCGGCAGGTCGGGGATCCGCTCGACGAAGGCACGCGTCGTGGAGCCGGCATCGATGACGATCGCGCCGCCCTCGGGGATGTGGGCTACTGCGGCCTGGGCGATGCGCTCCTTCTCGTCCACATTCTCGTTGCGCGTGGCGACATCGGGTTCGAAGGTCATCGGCGCGAGGTGGAGCGCGCCACCGTGGACGCGCCGCAGCAGCCCGCGGTTCTCCAACAGGATGAGGTCCTTGCGGATGGTCTCGGTGGACGTGCCGAGCACCTCCGCGGCGTCCGCGGCGGTGATGCGCCCGAAAGTACGCAGATCATCCAGCAGGCGCTGTTGACGTTCAGCGGCGAGCATCGGCCGTCCTCTCGTGACGTGGCTCTCGTGGTTGCGTGTGTTTAATTGTACAAACTTGGGTTACGTTGCGCAAGGTTGTGTTTGCTGGCAGACTGGCGGCATGCTCTCCAGCGCTCACGATCTCTTCCGGGGCCTGCCACCGGGCACGTCCGTCGCGGCGTTCAATGCGATCACCCTCGAGCACGCCGAGGCCATCGCCGCGGCCGCCGACGAGACCGGTGCTCCCGTGGTCATGCAGCTCTCGCAGAACGCCATCGCCTTCCACGAGCGACCCGAGGCGATCGCCGCCGCGATGGTCGCGGTCGCGGAGACCGCGAGCGCGCCGATCGTGCTGCACCTGGACCACATCACCGACGAGGAGCTCGCCCTCCGCACAGTCGACCTCGGCTTCTCCTCGGTGATGTTCGACGGTGCGACCCGTGACTACGAGGAGAATGTGGCGGCAACCCGTCGTGTCGCCACCTGGGGTGCCGACCATGGCATCTGGGTCGAGGCAGAACTCGGCGAGATCGGGGGCAAGGACGGTGCCCACGCGCCCGGCGTCCGCACCGATCCCGAGGAGGCTGCACGATTCGTCGCCGACACCGCTGTGGACTCTCTGGCGGTGGCCGTCGGCTCGTCGCACGCGATGACCACCCAGTCCGCGAGCCTCGATACAGACCTCATCGAGCGGATCGCTGCGAGCGTCGACGTGCCGCTCGTCCTGCACGGGTCCTCCGGCGTCCCCGACGAGACCCTCCTCCGGGCGGCCCGCGCGGGCATGCGCAAGATCAACATCGGGACGGCCCTCAACATCGCCTTCACCGGCGCGGTCCGCGAGTGGCTGGACGCCCACGACGGTGTCGATCCGCGCCGGTATATCGCCCCCGGCCGTGACGCGATGGCCCGCACGTGCGCCCACTACCTGGAGGTTCTGCGATGAGTCTGGCGGGAGTGGTGTTCGATCTCGACGGCACGCTCATCGACTCCGAACCGCTCTGGGCCCGTGTGGAGATCTCGGTCGCGGCGAGCGGTGGCGTGGAATGGACCATCGACGACGCCTTCTCCTTCTTCGGCCGTCCTCTGCGCGAGACCACCCAGGCCATCGTCGATCGCGGGCTCGATCTCACCGTCGACGAGGCGATCGCCCGGATGATCGACGAACTGGCGGCGATCTACGAGACATCGGTGCCGTGGCTGCCTGGCGCCCGCGAGCTCCTCTGCGATCTGCGTGACGACGACGTGGCCGCGGCCATCGGCACGCAGAGCTTCCGCCGGCTGGCCGAGCTCGTGCAGGAGGACGCCGACGGCACCATCAGGCTGGTCGTCGGCGGCGACGAGCTGCGGCGCGGCAAGCCCGACCCGGAGGTCTTCCTCACAGCCACCGAGCGTTTGGGGCTGGAGCCCGCGGACATCATCGTCGTCGAGGACTCACCCACTGGCGTCCAGGCCGGCGTGGCCGCCGGAGTGCCGGTCCTCGCCGTCCCGCCGACCGACGACGTCTACCGCGTGGTCGCGGAGCTGCCCGGCGTGAGCATCGCCCGAGGACTGGATCAGGTCACACCGGCGACGCTGCGCGACATCCACGCCGGCGGCCGCGTGGACCTCTGGACCTGACCCACCGCGTTCCGACCTGTAGGGGCCGCGGGAAGAAGAACGGGACACGGCGCTGGTAGTCGCGATAGCCCGGCCGGTCCTGCATCCGCTGCTCGGTGCGCCTGGCACCGGTGGCGTACATCAGGAAATAGGACATCGCGGCAGGCGCCGGCCAGGTCCACGCACCGGGTGCTGAAGCCGATGCCGCCAGCCAGGCTCCGTCCCACACGATCGAATCGCCGAGGTAATTGGGATGCCGCGATATCCCCCAGAGTCCCGTGTCGAGAACCTCGGGCCTGTGCTGATCGTCGCGCGCCTTATAGGCGTCCTTCTGCCGATCGGCGATCGTCTCGATCACCAGGCCGCCCACCATGACGGCGACGCCGAGCGGGAAGAGCGAACGGCGGGCCGATCGCGGCAGCGTGCTCGCCGCCGCGACCTGGAGCGGGGCGGATACGAGCACCTGCGCGAGTCCCTGCGTGACGAAGACCTTGCCGACCACCGCCGGAGTGGAGTCTCCCTCGAGGTACTCGGTGTAACGAGGATCCTCCTCTTCGCTGTCCCGTAGGCGACCGACCATCAGCGACGACAGCCGTACGGCCCAGGCACTCGTGACCGCCGCCAGAGTCCACCGCCGCCACCTGTCTCCGTTGCCGCTGACCGCGCTGGTGATGGCAACGGCCGCCAGGCCGGGCCCCCATACCGCGTCGGCATAATCCCGGCGCCCACGACGAAGCGCGGCCACGGCCGTAGCGCCCTGCACTACCGCCACCACGAGACCGGCGCGCCGCGCGACGCATCCCAGGTTCGACCTGTCGAGAGCCATGATCAGTCGTTCGGCTTAACGACACCGTGCCGGGCATCGTAGGTGTCACCCGTCAGCTTGGTCTTGACGAGGCTGATGACCGAGGCCACCCTGCCGCCGGGCGTGTCCCAGAACTCCGCTCGATCCACCGTCACCCGCAGCAATGTCGAGTTGTCTCCCTCGGGGCCCTCGGGCAGCCACGCCTCAGCGAAGCTGGTCCAGAGCTCGCGTAGCTTGTCGACATCGTCGACGACCTCGGCGCGCCCGGTCAGCGAGACCCAGGTGTCAGACGAGCTGAAGGACAGGGTCACATGCGGTCGAGCCCGCAGGTCCTGGGTGTGCTCGGTGTCGCGGGCGGTGATGAACCACAGCTGCTGCGGATCCAGCTCGGTCTCCTGTCGCGCCATCGGGACGCTCCGCGGCGAGCCCTCATCGGTGATCGTGGTGAACATGCAGATCGGCATACCGTCGAGCAGTTCGTCGATGGTCCTCGCGTCGCTCTCACTCATGCTGTCGCCTCATCCCTTCGGGTCTGGTCCCTCAACGCTACGGCCGCACCGCGCTCCGCGCGCGATGATGGACGATCGGACCCACACTGGAGAGATGACCTCTGTTTCTCGAACCTTCACCGTCAAGCCGACACCCGACCGCGTGCTCGACTACCTCCAGGACTTCTCGAATGCCCCCGAGTGGGACCCCGGCACCGAATGGTGCGAACGCCTCGACGACGGCCCCATAGCTCCGGGCAGCCGCTGGAAGAACCGCTCGAAGATCGCGGGAGTCTCCACCGAGCTCGTCTACGAGCTCAAGGAGCTGACCGACGACCGGGTCGTCTTCGAGGGCAGGAACGACACTGCGACCGCGACGGACACGATCACCGTACGGCCCCATGAGGACGGCAGCGAGATCACCTACGACGCGCACATCCAGATGCACGGCATCGCCAAGATCGCCGACCCGGTGATGAAGGTCGTCTTCGAGAAGATCGGCACCGACACCGAGGACGATCTCGTCACCATCCTCAACCGGCTCGCCTGAGCCGGCGAGACCAGGCGCACACTCGAACATCGTGTAATAGGCGTTCCAAGGGCACCAGGCGTTGTTACGCTCGGAATATGACGGTCATTCCCGACGGACACAGCTCGGTTCGATCGCTGCTGTACGCGAGCATGGACACTCTCAGCGACAGCGAACGCCGCGTAGGCCGCGCCCTGCTCGCGCAATACCCGTCCGCCGGACTGACCACGGTGGCCGAGCTCGCCGGCATCGCGGGCGTCAGCCCTCCCACCGTCATCCGCTTCGTCAACCGGCTCGGCTTCACCGGCTTCCCCGCGCTCCAACGTGCCCTGGTGCACGAACTCAACGGGGAGCTGGGATCGCCGCTCAAGCAGTACCCGGAGAAGACGCACGGACGAGGTGAGCCCAGCAGTCTGCGCCACCACGGCGAGGCCTTCGCATCGATGCTCAGCACGACCTTCGACGAGGTTCCGGTCTCAGAGTTCGAATCCCTCGTTCGCCTGCTGTCCGACCCCTCGCGGCAGGTGCGTATCACCGGTGGCCGGTTCAGCCGCGTGCTGGCCGACTACACGGCCATGCACCTGCAGATCCTGCGCGCCGGAGTCGAGTTCGTGCGCAGTGAGGACATCGACCAGCGCACCGCGATCGCCGACAGCACCAGTTCGACCGTGCTCGTCGTCTACGACTACCGACGCTATTCCGATGTGAGCCTGCGCCTCGCGCGTCAGATGAGCGAACGCGGCGCGACGATCTGCCTGTTCACCGACAATTGGCTCTCTCCCATCGCCAAGTTCGCCAAGGTCGTGCTGCCCAGCCGCGTCGACAGCGCCTCGCCCTTCGACTCCCTCATGGCGGCGATGGCCGTCAGCGAGGCGGCGATTGGTGCCGTGGCCGACCATCTCGGGGAGCAGGGAGTGCGCCGGCTGTCGGTGATCGAGTCCTCACTCGACACCCACTGATCGGCGGACCCCTACGCCTCGACCGGCTCCTTCTGCTTCACCGACGCGCGCCGTCGTCGCAGCCCCAGCTCCCGTGCGCCCATCAGACCTAGCGGGAACTTGATCAGGACGAACAACAGCACACCCGCCAGCAGCAGATCCGCGACACCGGCCGGCAGCGCGGACCCGCCGGTGAACTGGCCGTCCTGGAATCGCCGCAACACCTCCTGCAGCACGCTGACGACGGCCGCGCCCAGCACGGCCCCGCTCAACGAGAGATACCCGCCGAGCACGACCATCACGATGAAACCGAAGGTGGCCGACAGGAAGAAGGCGCTCACATTGAACGACGTCACGAAGCAGGCGTACAACGCGCCCGCCGCGCCGCACAGGAAGGCGCTGAGCACCCACGCGGTCGCACGATGCCGCCCCACCGCGACGCCGCTGGCCACCGACGACCAGTAGTCCTCGCGCGAAGCCCGCAGTTGCAGTCCGCTGCGCGAGGAGTGATAGGCCCAGGCGACGGCGATCGCGGCGACGGCGAAGCCGAGTGCCGCCCACAGAGTGGTGGCCTGCGGTATGCCGATCATGCTCGACGATCCTCGGGTCACCGAGGTCCAGCTGCTCAACACGTTGTAGACGACCATCAGGATCGCCAGGGTCGCGATCCCCGACTGCAGACCCGTCAACCGGGCGATCGCCGGGGCTGTCGCCAGGCCCAGCACCGCGGCGACGAGACCGCCGACCACGACCGCGACCACGAAACTCGACTGCACATCGCGCAGGAAGGCCAACGGCTCGGGCAGCTGCGTGAACAAGGTTGCCTTCAGCGGAGCCGGGATCGTCAGGAAGGCTGCCGTGTAGGCACCAAGAGCCATGAAGGCGACGTGACCGAAGGACATGATCCCCGAGTTCGCCGAGAAGGTCGACAGACCCGCGACGAAGACGATCGACACGAGTGCCAGCACCGCGACCCGCTGTACGGTCGGCCCTCCGACCGCACCGAGAACCGCCACCAAGGCCGCGATCGCCGAAAGGATGAGCGGAGTCCGCGCCCGCTCGGGTACCAGAACCATCATGAGACACGCACCTTCGATCCGGAGAGGAGGCCTTGGGGACGGACGACCAGGACCCCGATGAGAGCGGTGAACAGGAACGCATCGCGGAAGGCGATGAGATCGCTCGGCAGTAGGGCCTCCAAGGTCGCCGTGCCGACACCGAGGATGAAGCCGCCCAGCGCGGCACCGCGCAGACTGCTCATGCCGCCGAGCACGGCGCCGATCACCCCGATGAGCATCGGCTGCAGGCCCATCTGTGCCGAGACTGCACCCTGCCGGGTCACGAGCACGACGGCTCCTACCGCCGCCAGCACACCGGCGATCACGAAGGCGCTCGCGATCACGCGGTTGCCTTTGACGCCGAGTGATTCGGCCATCTGGAAGTTCTCCGCGGCGGCACGCAGTTGGACCCCGAGCGACGTCCGGCCCATCAGATAGGCCACCGCGACGAGCACCAGACCGCACAGCACCAAGGTCACCAGGTCCCGCACGCTCACCCGTGCACCGAGGATGTCGACCCGTTGTGCCAGGAAGTCCTGCGGGGGCACACCTTGCGCGCGGGGCAGGACCGTCATGCGCGCCACGCTCTGCAGCGCGAGACTCACCGCGAATGAGGCGATCATGAGGGTCACCGGATCGGCGCCACGCAATGGATGGAATGCCAGCCGCTCGCTCAGCAGAGCCACGGCGACGGCGAACACCACCGCCATCGCCACGGCGAAGAGCCACGGTGCGTCGCGGAAGAAGTACAACGCGAATGCTGCAGCGAGGATGATCTCGCCATAGGCGAAGTTCATCAGGCCGAGTACGCCGAAGAGCAGCGCCACGCCGATGGTCAGCAGTGCGTAGAGAGCTCCCAGTCCGAGAGCCGAGACGATGTAGTCCACGATCATGATGCGGCCCTCCCCAAGTCGGTCGGCTCGAAGCCCAGATAGTCCACGACGGCTGCGGACGCGCCCAACTCCGCCGCGGTCCCCGAGCCGATGATGCGGCCTGGGGCCTGCACGACATAGGTACGATCCGCCACCTCGATCGAGCGCACCGCATTCTGCTCGACCAGCAGGATCGTCACGCCTTCTGCCCGGAGCTGCTCGATAACGTCGAAGATCAGATCGACGATGATCGGCGCGAGACCCAGCGTGGGCTCGTCAAGGAGTAGCAATCGCGGATTGAGCATCATCGCTCGCGCGATGGCCAGCTGCTGCTGCTCGCCGCCCGAGAGCAGGCTCGCTCCACGTCCCCAATACCGGCGCAGCACGGGGAAACGCTCCAGCTCGCGCTCGATGTCCTCGGCGACGGCCTTCTTGTCGCGTCGTCGCACCGCGCCGAGCCGCAGATTCTCCCCGACGGTCAGGCTGCTGAAGATGCCTCGGTCCTCCGGCACGAAGGCCACGCCGCGATCGAGATGGGAGAAGGCACGATCCCGCACCGATGTCCCGCCGATCGCGATCGATCCCGCGTGCGGGCTCACCCAGCCCATGACCGCCTTCATCAGCGTGCTCTTGCCGGCGCCGTTCTGGCCGATGAGCGCCACGAGCTCACCGTCGCGCACCACGAGCGATGCCCCCTGGACGGCCATGACGGACGAGCCGTACTGGACGTAGAGGTCCTCGATCACCAGGTCCATGTCACTCTCGTTTCCCGAAGTAGATCTCGATCACCTGGGGGTCCTTGCGCACCCGTTGAGGCTCGCCCTCGATGACCGTCCGGCCGCTGTCGAGCACGTGCAGCCGATCGCACGTGCCCATCACCACCGACATGTCGTGTTCCACGAGCAGCACCCCGATGCTGTGCTCGCGCGCGAACCCGCGGATGCTCTCGATGAGCTGGACCGCCTCGGACTCGTTCTGACCGGCCGCGGGCTCGTCGAGCAGGAGGAACCGCGGCTGGGCCGCGAGGGCCCGGGCGATGGCCGTGGTCCTGATCCGGCCCGCCGTCAGCGAGTCCGCCGTCAGATGGGCGACGTCCTCCAGTCCCAGCTGCGCGAGGGTGGTCCGTGCCATGTCTCGGGCGGCGCCGCGCCGGAGCCCGACCCCGAGCCCCGCCACCTCGACGTTCTCGAACACCGTGAGACGACCGAACACCCGGCCGCTCTGGTAGGTACGGACGACACCCTCGCGCACGCGCCGCCGCATCGACAGCCGGCTGAGATCGCGATCATCGAGCAGCACCGCCCCGGAGGTCGGCCGCAGCATCCCGCTGAGCAGATTCAACGTCGTCGTCTTGCCCGACCCATTGGGGCCGATGAGGCCCAGCACCTCACCCCGCGAGACCGTGAGGCTGACGCCGTCGACCGCTTTGACGCCGTCGAAGTGAACACCGGCGTCGCGCATGGACAGCACGGAGGGTGACTCGGAGAGTGTCGCCATCACGTCACCCGGCGCAGGCGTTTCCGTCGCCGAGATCGGGCAACGTCTCGAGTCGCTGCTGGGTCACGAAGGACATCGCCCCGTCGGACACGTTGATGACGCTCATCGGGAAGTCGATGATCTTGTGGCACGTCTCGGAGAAATAGGTGACCTCACCGACCGGCGTAGAGACCGCCTCGCCCTCGGCGAGCGCGTCGCGCACCGTGGGACCGTCGAGGTCGTCGATGCCGGCCAGGGCATCGGCGATCGCCGAGACCATCGAGTAGCCGAGCACGGCATAGGCCGACGAGGGCTCGGCGCCGTACTCCTCGTCATAGGCCGAGACGAAGTCGTCCAGCTCGGAGGAGTCCGCGCCCGTGCAGTAGCTGTAGCAGGCGAAGCCGGTGTAGTAGATGTCGCTCGCATTGCCGACGATGTCAAGGAGCGCCTGACCGTCGAGGGCCGCCGGCCCGAGGATCGGGATCTCGATGCCCGCCTCGCGCAGCTGCCGGATCGCCGTCGCCCCGCCGGGATTCCAGCTCGCCACGTAGACGAAGTCCGGCTGCGGGGACATGCCGCGCAGTCGAGCGGCCTGGCTCGCGATGTTGACGCTGTCGCCACCGGGGAAGGCGTCCGAGCCGACGACCTCGCCGCCGAGCTCCTCGAAGGTCGCCTGGAAGTAGGCTCCGGCCGACTTGGTGTACTCGATGCTCTCGTCCTGCAGGATATAGGCGCTCTGCCAGCCCTGATCGATCGCCCACGCGGCACCCGACCCGCCCTCAACATCGCTGCCCGCGTTCGCCGAGAAGATGAAGTCGCCGAGGGTCGTCAGGTCCGCCATCTTCGGGTCGCCCGCGCAGATCGAGATGGCCGGCACCTCCGCGCTCTGCGCCACGCTGGCGCCCGGTGCGCTCAGATCGAAGTCGCACGGTGTCACCAGCAGGTCGACGCCCTCGCCGATGAGCTCGGTGGCGGCGGTGCCGACTGTCTCGGGGCTGCTGCGCACATCGCGGGTGACGGTCCGGATGGTCTTGCCGTCGACTCCCCCCTCCTCGTTGATCTGGTCGATACGCAACATGGCCGCCTGGGTGGGTTCCACGTCGAAGGGGGCCATGTTGCCGCTCTCGGAGGTCGCGAAGCCGATGACGATCTCGTCGGCATCCGACGAGTCATCGGATCCGCCGCCGCAGGCCGCGAGCAGGGTGACGGCGGCCGTCGCCACTACCGCCGCGGCCGCCTTCCAGGGTGTTTTAGGGCGCACTGAGTAAAGCATGGGTCGTGATTTCCTCTCGAGGAGTGGGGACTGCGAAGGGACGACGGGCCGCTCGGCCCTGTCGCCGTGGACTAGCGGCTGGCGGTGAGGGCCACGTGCACCGCCTCGATGGTGCGGTCGATGTCCTCATCACTGGTCGCGGCGTTGAGCCGGCGGTCGCCGGTCGGGAAGGCCGGCTCGAGGATGCCCTGGGAGAGCAGCGAGGCGTGGTAGCGACCGTAGGCGTCGGCATCCGACTCCATCGCCTCACGGAAGTTGGTCGGCAGCTCGTCGCGGAAGTAGACGCACCATTCCGAGCCGAGACCGTCCACCACGGCCCGGGCACCCGTGTCGACGATCGCCTTCGCGATGCCCTCGCGCAGCCGCGAGCCGAGGTCCCACAGCCGCTGGTGGATCTGCTCGGACTCCATCACGGCCAAGGTCGCGTTGGCGGCCGCCACCGAGTACGGCGAGGCGTTGTAGGTGCCGTCGATCGTCGCGTGCTCGCGGTCATAGGCCCCCAGATGACCCATCAGGTCGTCCGTCCCCGCGAGGCCGGCGAGCGTGTACCCGTTCGCGACGGCCTTGCCGAAGGCCGTCAGGTCGGGGGTCACACCGCATAGCGACTGATACCCGCCGATCGCCGCGCGGAATCCGGTCTTGACCTCGTCGAAGGTCAGCACGGAGCCATGGCGCGTACACAGCTCGCGGAGCAGTTCCAGGAACCCGGGCTGCGCCGGCACGCACCCGAAGCTGTGGATATAGGGCTCGGCGAAGGCGACCGCGATCTCGGAGCCGTGATCGGCGAAGGCCGCCTCGAGTCCGGCACGGTCGTTCCACTCCACCACCACGACATCGGCGACGACATCGGGATGGAGACCGCCGCCATTGGGCGTGTTCAGCACCGACTGCGCCGTCAGGTCCTTGCGCGAGCTGCCGACGGCCACGTGGTCGTTCCACCCGTGGTAGGACCCGTGGAACTTGAGCACCTTGCGCCGTCCCGTCACCGCGCGTGCCACGTGGACTGCGTGCATCGTGGCATCGGTGCCCGAGGTACAGAACGCCACCTTGTCCGCGCTGGGCATCACCTCGCAGATCTTCTCGGCCAGCTCCGGCTCGCCCGGCTGCGGTCCGACACCAGTCAGATCGCAGGTCGACGCCGCCTCGTACACGGCACGATTGACCCGCTCGTCGCTGTGCCCGAGGACGATCGGTCCCCAAGCGTTCAGATAGTCGATGTAACGATGGCCATCGGCGTCCCAGACATAGGCACCCGAGGTGCGGACGAAGACCTGCTTCCACCCGACCCGGTGACCCGAGGAAACCCCGCGGGGGACCACGGCTCGTGCCCTGGTCCAGGTGGGGTGGTCGTCACTGTGCTGCGGCATGCTGTGCTCCTTCGTTCGTCGCGGTGGCGAGGTCGTCGAGCAGCGCGGCGCTGAGGCGCTCGGCGACCATCACGGTCGGCAGATGGGTGTTGGCACGGGGCACGTCGGGAATGATCGAGGCGTCGATGACCCGCAGCTGCCGCACGCCGTGGACTCGTCCGCGCTGGTCGACGACGGCGTCCTCGTCGTCCTCTCGGCCCATCCGAGCCGTGCCGACGGCGTGGAAGTAGTCGCCCACCGAGCGGTCGAGCCATGCCTGGTAGACGGTCTCGTCGTCGAGCGCGGACAATGGCGTTCCCTCGGGATCGATGAAGACCGACTCGAGAATCTCTGTGAACGGGTCGGTGCGCACGAGCTTCTGGAGCACCTCGACGGCCTCACGCATCGTCCGCCGGTCCTCCGGGGTCGACAGCATGTTCTCGGCAGTGATCGGTGGACCGTCGGGATTCCGCGGGTCCAGCCGGACCTCCCCGCGCGATGTGACCCGCATGAGCGCGGCCATCAGCACGCCGTGGGTCTCCGGGACTGTCGGTGCCAACGGACCGTGCAGGGGAAGAAAGTGCAGATCGCCCTCGCCATCCCTGGACGACAGCCGCAGCACCGAGCCGATACACGGCTGATGCTCCTCGAAGGCACGGTAGGCGGGCTTGAGACGCAGGTACACCGAGGCGGCGGGGTGATCCTGGAGTCCTCGTCCGATGCCGCGACGGTCGATGCCAGTGCGGAGCAGCACCGCGGGGGTCTCGATCGTCCCGGCGCACAGGACCACCTCGTCGGCCTCGAGGACCGTTCCGTCGGTGAGAATGACGCCGGCCGCACGGTCCCCATCCATGTCGATGCGGCTCACCTCGCTGTTGGGACGGATCACCAGCTGCGACCGGTCTCGCGCCGCAGCTAGATAGCGCTCTCGGCTCGAGCGACGTCCCCGCTCGTCCGCATGCCGCCACAGTGCGCCACCGCCATCCTGCGGTCCGTAGGTGTCGACATCGGTCGGCAGGCCGAAGGCCTTGGCTGCGGCAGCCGTCGCCCGATCGATCGGGGTGTACTGGTCTTCCGATGAGGCGACGACGTCCTGCTTGAGGCGGTCGAACCACGGCTCGACCGCCGACCACGTCCACTCGTCGAGCCCGTAGTCGGTGGCCCAGGAGTCATAGTCCGAAGGGAGGCCCGGCAACGCGAGCATGGCGTTGACGAGCCCGGACCCGCCCACGCCCCTGCCACGCTGATACTCACGAGGCTCGTCGTGCTGCAGTCGCGTGGCCATCAGGCCCGTCGCGAAGGCATCCGTCGCCTTCAATGCCTCGAGCCAGTTCAACGATGACAACCGCGCGGTCGTCTCGTCGGTGAACAGGTCCGGCCCCGACTCCAGCAACGTGACGCGATGCTCGCCGCTCTCGGAGAGGCGGGCCGCGACGACGCATCCGGCGCTTCCGGCGCCGACCACGATGATATGTGCCATCTGAAGGTCTCCTAGCGCGTCGGAGCGACGAAGAAGTCGCGGTTCAGGACCATGAGGTCGGCGGGGGACAACTCATCGACGGAACCACGCCCGATGCCGTACATGGTCTCGCGGATGCCGCTCTTGAGGATCTGGAGCACCTGATAGACACCCTCCTCGCCACCGGCGGCGAGGCCGTACAGGAAGGCACGGCCGACGAAGACCGCCTTCGCCCCGAGTGCGAGGGCCTTGACGACATCGGATCCTCGCCGCACCCCGCCGTCGACGACGACATCCACTGATTCACCGACGGCGGCGACGATGTCTGGCAGATATCGCAATGGAGACGGCGATCCGTCGATGTTGTTGCCTCCGTGGTTGGACACGGAGATCGCATCGGCACCGACGTCCACGGCCAGCTTGGCGTCCTTGATGGTGTTGATGCCCTTGACCATGAAAGGGCCGCCCCACAGCTCGCGCAGCCATCGGACGTCCTCCCAGGTGGGAGGCGCGGTCTCTTCGAAGACCGACCAGGCCGCACCGAAGTACGGCACAGAGCCGTCGCCGCCGAACAGATTGGGGACACGCAGGTCAGGGATCGAACCACGACTCAGGTAGCGGGCCAACCATGCCGGCCTCGAGAGAGCTTCGGGGGCGAGCCGAGCCACCGTCCGCGGACCGAGGTCGCTCGGCGGCGCCGGAGGAACGCCCCAGTCCCGACGGGGCGTGTGCGACCAGTCGAGGGTGACGATGAGCGCTTTGGCACCCGCCCGACGAGCCGCCTCCACCCGGCGCTCGATGTCGTCCTTGCTGCCCACCCAGTACAGCTGGAAGAACGTGTCGGGATTGGCGCGCACGACATCGGTGACATCGTGCCCCGCCCAGGAGCTCAGGCCCATCGATGTACCCGCTCGGGCGGCCGCTCGGGCGACTCCGACCTCGCCATCGGGATGGATGGCCTGAGCGCCGACCGGGGAGATCATCACCGGGAAGTCGATATCCACTCCGAGGATCCGCGTACCCAGCTCGAAGGACGTGGGCCGGTCGAAGATCGTCGGTGAGAATCCGAGCTCGTTAAAGGCTCGAAGATTGTCGTCCAATGTCCAGCCTTGCTCGTTACCGGCCTTGACCGCCAGCCACACAGCTCGCGGCAACGCGCGTTTGGCACGGCGCTCGGCCTCTGCAAGGTTCCTGAATCGCACCTTCATGATCTGTTCCTTCCTTCGGCGCACCGGGCGGACGGGCTCGGCGGTCCCCGGTGGTTAGGAACCTTAGGCCTGTAACAGCGCTTCCGGCAATAGTTCAGCGTGAACGTTTCGTAACTTTCATGCCGCCCACATCAGCAGCACATCCGGGAGCGAGCTTCGAAATGCCTGGCGTTCCAGTACTCGTCACATACAGTAGGCGAGCAACATCTATGTAACACACATTCCTACTAGCGTCCTGATAGGGGGATGTGTAATGATCGAGCCGCCCACTGGTGAAGGGAAGACTATGAATCACGAGCCGATGACGTTCATCGCCACGAACGACCTGGCCGGACAGACCCGCGGCCGCGCGGTTCCAGCCTCGCGCGCCACGAGCGCCGGCCGGCGAGGCGTCGGCTGGGTGCCGGCCAATCTCGCGATCTCCTCTTTCGGCAGCATCGTCGCCCCGAACGTCTTCGGGTCCACCGGCGACCTGCGCCTCATCCCCGATGCCAGCACTCGCACGCACCTGCCAGCGCGGGAGGACCACTCCGCGGTCGACCTCTACCTCGCGGACCAGTGCCTGCTCGACGGAACCCCGTGGTCGTCATGTCCGCGCGCCTTCGCCCGCACCGCCCTCGCGGACTTCGCCGCCGAGACGGGCTTGGAGGTGGTGGCCTCCTTTGAGCACGAATTCATGCTCGAAGATCTCGGCTCCAGCGCGCCATTCAGCTGGCAGCGCTTCCGCGACGCCGACCCATTCGGCTCCGAGCTCGTCGCACTGCTGGAGCTCAACGGCTTCGCGCCGGAGACGTGGCTTCCCGAGTACGGCGAGCAGCAGTTCGAGATCACCATCGAGCCCACACCTGCCCTCCTCGCCGCCGACCGGGCGATTCTCCTGCGGGAGCTGGTCCGGGACCTTGCCCGACGTCGCGGCCACCGTGCCACCTTCGCACCGCTGACCGACCCTGACGGCAGCGGCAACGGCGTGCACATCCACCTCTCGCTCCGCGACCCGTCCACCGGCGAGGCCGGTCTCTACGACGCCGGGGAGCCCGGTGGACTCTCCGCACTGGGACGCCGATTCGCTGCGGGCGTGCTCACCCATGCCCGTGCCATCACCGCCTTGACCGCCCCCAGCCCGGTGTCCTTCCTCCGCCTCGCTCCTCATCGGTGGAGCGCCGGTGGCGTCTTTCTGGCCGAGCGCAACCGCGAGGCCCTGCTTCGCATCTGCCCAACCCTGCCCGGGACCGACATCGCGGGCCAATACAATCTCGAGTTCCGCGCCTGCGACGCCACGGCCAATCCTTGGCTCGCGCTCGGCACGCTGATCCGTGCTGGTCTCCACGGCATCCTCCACGAGTACGAGGACCCGAAGATCTGGCCCGAGGACGCCGGGGAGGACCTCGCCGGCGTCGAGGAGCTGCCGCGCGACCTCCCCGAGGCGCTCACCGCACTCCGCGAGGACACGACGGTCTCGGCGTGGTTCGATCAGGATCTGCTGGAGACGTTCATCGCCGTGAAGCAGAGCGAGATCGACCTCACCGCCGGGCTCGACCCGGCAGCGCTCTGCCGAAGGATCGCCGATGTCCACTGACCTCGAGAGTGCGCTGCGCGAGCTGGAGCTCGTCGATCACCACGTCCACGCCCCGCTGGCCCACGCCGTCGATGACGCGACCCTGCAGAGCCTGATCACCGAATCCGACCACTCGCCCGCTCCCGGCACGAGCGTGTTCGACTCCCATCTCGGTGTCGCCATCATGCGGCACTGCCCCACTGTGCTCGGGCTCGACGCGGTCACGGGCCCCGACGACTACCTCGCCGTCCGAAGGGAGCTGCCTGTGCCCGAGTTGACTCATCGCCTGCTCGACGCGAGCGGCGTCGGCGAATGGCTCGTGGACACCGGAATGGGAGGCGATCTGCTGATGAGCACGAGGACGATGGAGTCCGCCACCACCGGCCGAGTCCGCGAGATCGCTCGGCTGGAGACCATCGCGGAGAACCTCGTGGCATCGACTACCGCCACCGGCTTCATGACCGCGTTCGCCGACGAGCTGTCCCGGCTGTCCCCTACCGTCGCAGGCTGGAAGTCCGTCGTCGCGTACCGTCACGGTTTCGATTTCACCCCCGCGCGTCCCTCGCAGAGCGAGGTCATCGTGGCAGCCGGCCGATGGATGGCCGCCGTCGAGGCGGGCGCGGCGGCGCGACTGGCCGACCCTGTGCTCCTGCGCATGGCGCTGTACGCCGCGTGCGATACCGGACTTCCGCTCCAGTTGCATGCCGGATATGGCGATCGTGATCTGGATCTGCATCGCTGCAACCCCGCACTGCTCACCGACTGGCTGCGCCAGATCGAGCCGACCGGAACCGACATCATGCTGCTCCACTGCTATCCGTATCACCGCGAGGCGGGATACCTGGCCCACGTGTTTCCCCACGTCTATCTCGATGTCGGGCTCGCCATCAACTACACCGGTGCCGCCTCCCACCGCATCATCGCCGAAAGCATGGAGCTGGCTCCGTTCACCAAGGTGCTCTACTCATCGGACGCCTACGGACCACCGGAGCTGCACTATCTCGGAGCTCTGCTGTGGCGCGCGGGGACGTCGCGTGTCCTCCAGTCGTGGGTGGATCACGGCGGTTGGACACTCGACGACGCCCTGAACACGGCTCGACTGATCGGACGCGACAATGCTCGCCGGGTCTACGGGGGAAACGATGAGTGAACGTCTGTGGGAGGCCCTCGACCGTCACCTGCCCGCGGCGATCGAGCTGCGGCGCGAACTGCATCGCGACCCCGAGCTGTCCGGGGAGGAGTCGATCACCCGTGACCGGGTGTTGGCAGCCTTCGGGGTGACCAGCGAACCCCACAAGGTGGCTGAAACAGGTGCGGTCGTCCGTGTCGGCGGCCCCGGGCCGGCGATCGGCCTGCGAGGAGAGCTCGATGCCCTCCCCGTGACGGAGACCACCGGCTACGCCTGGGCTTCTCGCAACGACGGGATCATGCACGCCTGCGGCCACGACGTCCATCTGAGCGCTCTCGTCGCGGTCGTCCGCGCAATCGACGAGATCGGTGGGGATTTCCCCCTATTGGCCGTGCTCCAGCCACGCGAGGAGACCTACCCTTCGGGGGCTCAAGACATCGCGGCGAACGGTGTCTTGGTCAAGGAGGACTGCCAGGCCATGATCGGGGTTCACGTCCAGCCCACCCTGGATGACGGTGTCGTGGCCTGTGTGCCGGGCGCAGTCAACGCTTCCTCCGACGAGTTCGTGATCGTCATAGAGGGACAGCCCGGACATGCCGCCTACCCGCACCTCACCCGCGATCCGTTGCTCGCTGCAGCACATCTGGTGGTGGCGCTCCAGGCAGTGGTGAGCCGCGGGGTAGATCCCATGGCCTCGGCTGTGCTCGGCGTCTCGTCCTTCTCCGCCGGAGACGCAGCCAATGTGGTGCCGGGCACAGCTCGGGTCTCGGGCACACTCCGCTCGCTCGACGACCACACCCGTGATCTCCTGCAGTCCCGGCTCCGCGATACGGCTGATCACATCGCGCACTCACACGGCTGTCTGGCCGACACTCGACTCACTGTCGGGGAGCCGGTGCTCCGGAACGATCCCGCGCTCGCCGCCGCCACGAACGCCCGGCTGACCGCTCGAGGTATCGAGGTATCACGTTCGCTGCGCTCCCTCGGCGCCGATGACTTCGCCTTCTTCGCCGAATGCTGGCCGTCGATCATGCTCTTCGTGGGGACCTCGTCGACAGAGCGTCTCCACTCCCCCACCTTCCTTCCCCCCGATGGCGCTGTTCGGGCGGTCGCCGAGGCGATGCTGAGTGCCTACCTGGGCACCTGTGATGCCCTGACACCACCGGAGACGCTCACCCCCACCCATGAGTAAGGAGTCACGATGACACGATTCGTCGGCGTTCAGGACATGATCCGCTGGGTTCGACATGCGGACGTGACGGCGACACTCAGCACGATGATGGATTACCTCGAGCATGACTTCCAGCGCTGGCAGGTCTTCGACAAGAGTCCTCGCGTCGCGAGCCACACCCCTTTCGGCGTCATCGAGCTCATGCCGACGAGCGACCACGAGACATACGCGTTCAAGTATGTGAACGGTCACCCCTCCAACCCCGCGCGGGGCTATCAAACGGTGACGGCCTTCGGCGTCCTCGCCGATGCGCACAACGGGTATCCGAGCTTCATGGCCGAGATGACCATCCTGACCGCTCTGCGTACCGCCGCCACCTCTGGCCTGGTGGCCAAATGTCTCACTCGACCCGGCGCCAGCAGCATGTCGATGATCGGTACGGGCAGCCAGTCGGAGTTCCAGGCCCTGGCGCTCCGGGCGGCCCTGGGCATCGACACGGTGCGCATCTGGGACCGCGATCCGGATGCCATGGCCAAGTTCGTCCGCAACATGCGCCCCCTCGGCTTCGACATCGTCGTCGCTGCGGACGCACGAGACGCCGCGGCCGGGACCGATGTCGTCACGACCTGTACCGCCGACAAGCTGCACGGCGATGTCCTGCCCCTCGAGGCCGTGACGCCTGGTATGCACATCAATACGATCGGCGGGGACTGCCCCGGCAAGACCGAACTCGATCCGCGCATCCTCGAGCGCGGTGACATCTTCGTGGAGTTCACGCCGCAGACACGGATCGAGGGCGAGATCCAGCAGCTCTCTCCCACCCATCCGGTCACCGAGATCTGGGAGGTCCTCGCCGGACGCCGGTCTGGACGGGTCTCGGACGAGCAGATCACGGTCTTCGACTCTGTCGGATTCGCGATCGAGGACTTCTCCGCTCTTCGCTACCTGCGTGACGCGGTCCGGGGAACAGATTTCGAGACCTTCATCGACCTCGTGGCCGAACCAGACGACCCCAAGGACCTGTTCGGTCTCGCCGGTTCGCTCTCACCCATCGGATGATCCCTCGCGTGCCGCGAGGTATGGACGTCGTACGACGGTGATCGGCGCGATCGGCCGGAAGGACGTAGCGTGTTCTCGTGCCTCTGATCCACGTCCCCGACGACCCGTGCACGACGGCCCACCTCGCGTGCTCGCCGGCTGTCGCGAGGCGTGCCCGGGCGCTCATGCAGGCCGAGCTCACCGAAGCAGGACTCAGCACCCCCGTCATCGACGACGCCGTCCTCGTCCTCTCCGAGCTCGTGGCGAACGCGGTTGAACACGGCAGACCCGACGCGCACGGCCGCATCGAGGTGTCCTGGTGCATCCACGAGGACTATGTCCGCATCAGCGTCCACGACGCCGGGCGGGCCCCGGATCTGCAGCCGGTCGAAGTCCCCGATGACGCCGTCAGCGGACGCGGCCTGACGATCGTCGACTACATCTGCCGCACCTGGAATATCGATCACGACTCCGGCGTGCGCATCACCGCCGAGCTGGACTACTCGACCGCCTGAGCGGCGGGCTCCTCCCTCTTGGCGCCACCCAGGCGGGCGGGCAGCCGCGAGCGCAAAGCTTCGGTCCCGTTGGCGAACCGGGGCTTCAGCCAGCGATCGAGCGCGATGAAGGTGGCCGTAGAGACGAAGATCGCGTCGAAGGCGAGCATCGAGAGCGAGAACCACGGCAGACCCATCAATACGGCGATACCGCCGTGCAACAGGACCACGCCGATGAGCACGATGCGACGCGTCACCGGGTGGAGCAGACCGATCACGAAGTACAGCTGCACCAGCACACCGACATAGGTCCCGATCATCACCCCGAGACCGTTGCCCGTCAGCAGGGTATTCAGCCACGGGAATACGCCGAACTCGTGCAACGCCAACGGGTAATAGATCGCCGTCCCGTCCTGCCAGTACGTGCCCTGCAGCTTGAACAGGGCCGAGGCGGTGTAGAGAATGAACAGCTGCAGCGCCAGCGCGATGAGGGCGACATTGTGCAGCACCGTGCTGAGCCACTCGGGCAACACCGCCCCGCCGTTCCACCATCGCCGCCACAGCGGATCGGCGTCGTTGACCCGGGAACGTCGCCGCGCGTCGAGCGACCAGTGCCGGGAGGTGTCCATGAAGAGCATCAGCAGCAGGCCGACGCGGGCGATGTTGTCGCCCTGATCGCCCACCAGTCCGTTGCGTTCCACCAACGCGACGAGGCCGATGACCAGCACGGCGACGGAGGCACGGGTGCGCCATCCCACGATCACGGCGATCGCCACCGCCATCAGCAGCAGATAGGTGAGCGTGAAACGGGTCGGTCCACCATCGAAGATCCAGTAAAGGAATCCCCAGGACGAGTCGCGCCGCAGCGGCTCGACCCACTCCGACGCCCCTCCCCAGAGCGCATGCCGGTGGCCGAAGTTCGCGAGCAGGATACCGAGGGCGGCGACGCCCACCAGGATCCTGCTGACCGCAAGTCCGTAGAGGGCGTGCTTCTTCTCCAGGACCCAGTCCTCGCCGCGGCCCAGCAGCTCGGCGAGGCGGTCAAGGCCGGCGCTGATGATCATCCTCACCGCTTCTCCTCCCCCGTGTAGGCGGAGAACATGCGCGTCACGTCAGCATCAGGTGGAGTCGTGGAGCGCCAGCCGTATTCGTAGTAGGTGCGTTCGGCCTCGTCGATATCGCGTTCCTTGCGCTGATCGAAGCTGGGGACGTACCGGATGGACGTGCGGTACTGCACATAGGCGATCTCACCCTCCCAGACAGTGGAGGCGTAGTAGGTCGCAAGGCTCGTGGCGATCTCGTCGTAACGCATGTAGCGACCGACATCGGAGATCCCGGCCCCGCCTTCGATATCGGCGAGACGACCGCGGAGATCGGCCACAGGCGTCGTCAGGTAATTGGCGGCGATCTGGGTACGCTGCCGTTCGTTCATCTCGGCCATGACCGAGTTGAGGGTGTTAGCGGTGCGCCGGCCGGCGAGGGACATGCGCGAGGGCGTCATGTTGCCGCGAATGATGTCGTCCTCACGTTCGACGACATCGATCCAGTCCGTGGGCGAGGTGTCTCCAGTTTCCGGGTCCTCGATGGACGCGCGAATCTCGAAGGTCACCGCCGCGCGACGTGGGGTGGGCGCGAAGATGCGCCAGTTCTGATCGAAGAAAGGCATGACGTAGCCGCGGAGACGGTCATCGCCCACCGCATTGCGCAGCGGGGTGGACGGCCCGACCCACAGGGCGATAATCGCCGTGTGCGCGAGCACGATCGCCACCAGGAACCACGCTGTGGCGCGGCGAACCGGCGACCGAACTTCCGATGAGGGGCTGCGGCGCCGGGGAGAAGGGGAAGCACTGTTCATGGAACAACCTGATCCGATCGAGGAGACGGCCATGTGGGCCCGGCATGCGCCGGGCCCACATGGCCTAGGTGAGACGGATGACTCCGACTCCTCTTGTTACTCTCTCACTCCGTTCCGGCGGCGCGAAACCACCAGGGCACCGGCACCGGCCATGAGGAACATGGCGGCGATGGCACTCAGCGGGAGCGCACCGGCGTCGGCACCGGTCCGGGGCAGCTTTCCGCCGCCGGCACTGGTGCCACCGCCGTCGGTGCCACCCCCATCGGCGCTACCACCGGATTCGGCGACCACACGGAAGTCGATCGACTGATCCGGGTAGTCATCAGCCGTCAGGCTGAACGAGTGGACTGCCAGATCGGCCGAAGCCGGGATCTGCCACTCGAACCGCACGTCACCATTCTCGTCGGCGACCTGCGTACCCAGGTCGAGCTGAGGGCTCGAGTTCATGTAGCCCTGCACCACCGTGCCCGGTGCATAGCCACTACCCGTGCCGACCTGCGTCTGCAGACGCTCGAGGACCGGACGGCTGATGTCGATGGAGAGATCACCAGCGTCAGGATCGGTTCCCGCATCAGGATCCGTACCCGCATCCGGATCAGTTCCGGCGTCAGGATCCGTACCCGCATCCGGATCAGTACCGGCGTCAGGATCCGTACCCGCATCCGGATCAGTTCCGGCGTCAGGA
>NZ_MIJB01000059.1 GCF_002174305.1 Aeromicrobium sp. PE09-221
TGGGCCCCCGGGCCAGGTCGGCCGCAGGGCGGCGGGGTTGGAACGGCTCACCGGTCCCCCCCGGCGCAACCCCCTGGGCGCCCTCCGGCCGCATCGGGCGCACGCTGACCGTGAAGTCACCCCCGACACCCGCCAGCTCGTTGAGCCCTCCCGACCACGGGCCGGCGGCATTGACGACGATCGACGCCCAGATGGTCGAACCGTCGTCCAGCTCCACGCCGCTCACCCGATCTCCTGACCGGTGGACAGCCGCGACGGTGCTCTGGAATCGGAACCGTGCTCCCTCGCGGACTGCTGCGGCGGCGAGATTCTGCGCGGCGAGCTGCGGATCGCTGACGTGACCGGCGTCGGGTGTGAACACGCCGCCGAGGGTCTGCGTCGCGTCGTGCCAGAAGCGAGGGTCGTCGAGTCTTCGCGGCGGCCAGTACCTCCCGACGTCCAGACCCGGCACCCGGGACGCGAGCTCAGCACTGTCCCACTCCTCGTAGGGCACCCCGAGTTCTTCGAACAACGGGACGTAGGCCGAGCGCGGCGCGGCATCGACGTCGAGCATGACCAGACCGGTCCGCACGTACCGGGCGACATCGCCCGGTAC
>NZ_MIJB01000060.1 GCF_002174305.1 Aeromicrobium sp. PE09-221
CTCCTGCGTCGGTCGTGCGTCTGGTCGTTGCAGTGCACGGGGGACTTGAGCCCCCAACCTTCGGTTTTGGAGACCGAGGCTCTGCCAGTTGGGCTGGTGCCCTTGGGGTGTCGGGCGGCGGGCGACCTGCGGGCGGGCGGGCCGAACACCGTGTCATCCACAGGTTTGTGCCAGTGTACGGGGTGAGGCCCCACCGAGTCGAACCGGCTCCGCACAGCCCATCGGGCAGCCGGCGGGGAACGTGCCAAGATTGACCGTGATGCGGCCCGCGATCTCCGACCTGCCCAAGGCACACCTGCACCTCCACTTCACCGGTTCGATGCGTCACGGGACGCTGCTCGAGCTGGCCGAGCGCGGACGGCAGTCTCACACCGTCGCGCTCGGCCAGCTCGAGCAGCGTCCCGTGACGCATCGAACCGGTGAAGTGGAGGTGCAGGTGTGCCTTGGGCAGGTCGGAGATCGCGGGCCGCATCACGGTCAATCTTGGCACGTTCCCCGCCGGCTGCCCGATGGGCTGTGCGGAGCCGGTTCGACTCGGTGGGGCCTCACCCCGTACACTGGCACAAACCTGTGGATGACACGGTGTTCGGCCTGCCTGCGCGCAGGTCGTCCGCCGCGCGACACACCAAGGGCACTAGCTCAACTGGCAGAGC
>NZ_MIJB01000061.1 GCF_002174305.1 Aeromicrobium sp. PE09-221
CGGGGGCTGGGTGGGGAGGTGGGGGCGCGAGCGGGGGTGGTGGGCGGGTGGGCGGGGCGGGCGGGTGCTGCCGGGGGGCGGTGCACGGGCGGCGGGGGCGCGGGCGGTGGGGGGAGCCGTGGTGGGCGGGGGGCGCGGATGGGCGGCCTGGGCGTGGCGTAGACCGGGGCGGCGCGGGCGGTGGTCACGGGGAGCAGCTGGGCCGGGCTCAGGATCGCCGTGTGGCTGGGCGCCTGGGTAGTCGACCTGCCGTGGTGGCGCGGGCTCATCATCGCCGCAGCAGCCAGCCGGTCGCGAGGAGCGCTGCTGCGGCGATGATGAGCCCGCGCCACCACGGCAGGTCGAGGACCCAGGCGCCGAGACACAGGGCGATGGTGAGCACGGTCCAGATGATCGCCGTGACCACCGGATGGATCGTCTCGGTATAGGTCACGCCGAGGCCGTCCTTGCGCGCCCCCCGCACCCCACGGGTGCAACCGATGGTTGCGACGGCGCGGGAGGTGCAGATCAGCGCGGCGGCGATCGCCGGGCCCCAGCTCTCGTCGAGCAGCGCCGGGAGCGCGCCGATCTGGATGCCCAGCACCAGTACGAGAGCGACACCCCCCACCAGGCCGCCCGTCTCCCACACACCCC
>NZ_MIJB01000062.1 GCF_002174305.1 Aeromicrobium sp. PE09-221
ATATGAGATGCTCATGAGTCTAGGTGGATCGGAGATTTGTATAAGCGACAGCTTTAACGCCGTGAACAAGCACAATCCAATGCCAACTATGAGTGAAAACAAAATGCAAACACCGCCAAGAATAGATGAGTATCAAAATGAATCTTGAATGATGCGGTTGACCGTCCAATGTTGGCGTTTCATCGAAGTTCCGAAGTCCAATTGCAGCAAATTACCCATATACTTCACATATTGCGTCATCATCGGTTGATCCAACCCGTATTTGGCTTCTATCCTTTTCTTAATCGGGGCAGGTATCGTCTTTTCGCTTTGAAACGGATCACCCGGTATCGCCTTCATCAGAAAAAAAGTAGCTGAAGCTAATACGAAAAGTGACAGTAATGAAAATGCGATCTTTTCCAATATCGTTCTAACCAACATGATCCCTCCTGCAACAACTGCATTTCCATTTCTACAGGACATAAGAAGAGACAACTGCGAATATGTTGCACAGTTGCCTCTATTCCATACTTATTTCCATAATTAACGTTCGATATACCCGCGATTAAAATCAATGTTCCCGCTATAATCGATATGCACATTTTTGATATGAGGTTTATTCATCCAAATTGCGGTGTAGTAGTAAATAGGCATAATCACCATTCCATCCATTAAAATTTTCTCTGCTTGTATGAGCTTATCCATCCGTTTCGCCGGATCGACCTGCTCATAAGCTTCTTTCACCAATCGGTCATAATCGGGATGACTCCACCCTGTATCATTGTTGCCGCTTGCAGAGGTGAAAATGTCCATATACGTCATCGGGTCATCATAATCAGCTCCCCAGCCTGCACGAGCGATCTGATAGTGTTTGCTTGTCCGATTGTTCAGCAGTATGCCAAACTCCTGTGATTCAATTTTTACTTCAATACCAAGATTTTTTCGCCACATATCCACAACAGCAGTTGCAACTTTCGCATGTCCTTGTCCTGAATTGTGAATGAGCGATGTAGCTGGAAAGGTAGTTAACCCTTCCTCTTGTACCCCTTCCGCCAGAAGTCTCTTCACCTCTTCTACATTTTCAAAGAAATAGTCATCCGGCACTTCTTCGCGATATGGCTTTTATAGTCCTCGAACACCAGCCACAAAACCATAAGCAGGAACTTGATCACCTAATGTGATTTTGTCGACCAACGCCTGCCGATCAATCGCCATCGACAGCGCTTTTCTGAACTCCACATTTTTTGCAGGAAGCTCTGTCGTATTGAACACATAATAATAGGAGCTCGCAATCGGCTTGATATGCAAATTCGCTGTTTCATCTGCTTTTAATTGTGGAATGAGATCGAGCGGTATTTCGCCAAGCGGTCTCCCCGCCCAATCCAACTGATCGGTTTCATACAAATTCAGCTCGGTTGAAGCGTCCTCAATCATCATAAGTCGGACTTGGCTAAATCGAATATCTGCACGACTGTGATAGCTGTCATTTGGCACAAGTGTAATAGACTCTGAATGACGCCATTCACTCATTTTGAACGGACCGTTAGAAACGATTGATTTTGCTTCTGTTGCCCAATCCGGATGCGCTTCAACTGTCGATTTATGCACGGGAAAGTAGGTGAAAAACGCCGTTAGTTTCAAAAAATAGGGAGTTGGGTTTTCCAGCTTCACAATGAGCGTTCGATCGTCCTCGGCTCGCACTCCTACATCAGACACATCTGCCCCTTGATTCGTATTGTAACGCTCCGCATTCGCTAAATAATAGAGTTGATAGGCATAAGGTGACGGCATCTCTAAGTTAGGATTCAGCACTCTTTTCCAAGAATACTCATAGTCATTTGCAGTAACGGGATCACCGTTGGACCACTTCGCATCTGCACGAAGCTTAAACGTAACCATTTTGCCGTCCTCGGACACTTCCCAGCTTTCCGCCGTTCCTGGGAGCACATTGCCGTCTTGATCCACTCTCGTCAAGCCTTCACCAATCGCATGAATGACCGTAAAAGAATTTTGATCTTGTGCAGCAGCGGGATCCAACGATGGCGGCTCAGCAAATATATTTAAGCGAAATTGTTGTTGCTGATCAGCTATTTGGTTTGGCTTGTTATTGTCCTGACTTTGACATTTGGCATTGACTCCGCAGCACGCTGTCGATACACAAGTGATTAGCAACGCAATAAGTAGCCACAATGAACCCACTCGCAACCTAAAGTGCATACTTCACCTCCTGTTAGGTTCAACAACCACAACTATAAATGGTTTACCCTAAATTCGGTTGAAATATGAGTCAAAAGTCGCAAATGATGGAAAGTAAGATGATGAGACGGGTGAAGTAACAAGCTGTTTCAAGATTTGAACGGCTATGAAGACGATGGAGATCATGAAGTCGAGGAATAATGCAAATGAAAATGGGGGATAACCGCAGGTTACATTGCACTGATGCTTTGGATCACACCAATAATCGAAAATAGTACATAAAAAAACAACAGAATAACAAATCCGATCCTCCATACTGCACGAAACAATCGTTCTATATCCAACGACACTTTTGTACGAGTTTGCAGGTTGCCAAGTACGCCTGGCATTAGCAGTAAAATAAAGAGCACGATCCAAAATCCCTTGATGCTTGGAGCAAATACCAGATCATATAAAGCTGAAACCGCACCAATCAAAAAGATCGTCGTAATGTCTACTGGACGGCGAAATGCTAACTTCTTATC
>NZ_MIJB01000063.1 GCF_002174305.1 Aeromicrobium sp. PE09-221
ACGACGATGGCGAGCCGCAGATCCTGGCGGGTGGTCCACCGCTGCTGGTTGAGGACGTTGGTGCTGCAGGAGCGCGACGAAGCTCTCCATCGCTGCGTTGATGCTCCTATATCCGTCAAGCAGCGTTCGGGAGGCTCTGACGGGCGTCGCGGATGGGGCGCATTGCCGCCCAGAGCTCGCGGGCGAGGAGCCGTTTGAGGCAGCGGATGATCTCGGCTTTGGTCTTGCCTTCTGCGGTCCTTCTGGCGACGTAAGCCTTGGTCGGTTCGTGGTGCTGCATCCGCACGATCACGACCCGGTAGAGCGCTGCGTTGGCCTGGCGGTGACCACCACGGTTGAGCCGGTGCCGTGTCGTCATTCCCGACGATGCCGGGATTGGTGCGACGCCACAGAGTCTGGCGAACGCGGCTTCGGACCGGACTCGTTCGGGGTTGTCGCCGGCCACGATGAGCATTTCCGCGGCGGTGTCAGGACCGACGGCGAATGCCTTCGCCAACTCGGGGGCAGCCGAGGAGGTGAGGTCGGTCAAGATCTTCTCGTGCTCGACGATCTCGGCGTTGAGTTGCTGCCAACGTCGGGCAATCGCGCGCAGCGTGTGCTTCGTGGCAGCAGCAACGGTGGTGACGCGCCCCGGACGCAGGCCGGCGCAGCGGTTGATCAACGCCATCTTCGACAACGGTTGCAGCTCTTGGCGCAGGGTGTCGGGCGCATTCACGATGACCTGTTTGAGGCTGATCATCGCTGACGTTCGAGCCTTGACGGCGATGTCCTTGGCGACCTTGACCTGCCGGATCATCTCGACCACGCCATCGGCGGACTTCGGGACCGCAGTGGCCAAGCCGGCGAGAACTGCTTTGGCGGCATTCTCAGCATCGATGGTGTCGGACTTCCCGCGCAGCCGTCGGTCACGCCGGTCGGTGCGGACTACTTCCATTGCGCCGATCCCGCGGCGGCGGACCGCGCCAGCCAGGCCTGCGCCATACGATCCTGTGCCTTCGATCCCGAAGATCAGTTTCCCGCCGAACGAGGCCGCCCAGTCGATCAACTGGGCATAGCCGCCAGCATCGGCGACAAAGGATCGGTCATCCAAGACGGTGCCAAGGTCATCGATCGCGACCGCGACGTGGACGTACTTGTGGGTGTCGACACCGACAACGACTCGACGGTGCGACGGAACCTGCTGCATGCTCATAGTGCTTGCCCTTCCAACCGGTGAGTGACGCTGGCCGGTCGGGTGGACGGGACTGTGATGAGACTGTTGCGATCAGGCTCCTATGAGGTCACGCCCGCCCGGCCAGCACCATGGATGAAGCGCCTCCTGGCGGACGACAGATCAACAGCCAGGACACCCAGACTTCGGGGTCAGTCGTCAGCAAGAGTCAGGCCGCCAGGAGACGATCGACAGTCTCACAGTCGCCCGCGGCGCCGACTCGGCCCATCGAACCGACCATGTCGTGCCGGCGCAGTTCCCGGGCCATGGCGCGGCTTCGAAACTGGCTGCCCCTGTCGGCATGCAAGATGCATCCGGCGACATCGCCGCGGCGGCCGACGGCGTTGCGGGAGCGTCGGCGAGC
>NZ_MIJB01000064.1 GCF_002174305.1 Aeromicrobium sp. PE09-221
CGGTGAGGGCGTACGCAGAGGCCGAGGTATGTAGATCGGGGGGTGCGACACGCTGTGGCGCGTACTCTGCCGGTGGGGGGTCATGGGCAGCGGAGGCGGCAGAGGAGTCGGGGGTGTGGGGGATCGGATGGGCGTGGTCCTGCAGCGTGACGGCGCGGGCAGGGTGCAGGACAACGGCCGGGGGAGGCCGGGCGACAAGTAGCACCAGACCGGCCGGTCCGGGGTCGAGGGGGTGTTGGCCAAGCTCCACGGGGGTGGCAAGTTCGGTGGCGGCTCCTACAACGCCACCGGAGGGCTGCACGGTGTCGGCGCCTCGGTCGTCAACGCCCTCTCGCAGCGACTCGATGTCGAGGTGGACAAGGGCGGTGCCACCTGGGCGATGTCCTTCCGTCGCGGCACCCCGGGCGTCTTCGACGGCGAGGGCCCCGATGCCCCTTTCAGCGCTGACGACACGCTGCACAAGGTCGGCAAGGTCGCCAAGAAGACCACCGGTACCCGCGTCCGCTACTGGGCCGACCCGCAGATCTTCATCAAGACCGCGGCCTTCTCCTATGACGATCTGGTGGCCCGCGCTCGGCAGACCTCCTTCCTCGTGCCGGGGCTGCGGATCGTCATCCGCGACGAGCGCGGGCCACCAGATCGTCATAGGAGAAGGCCGCGGTCTTGATGAAGATCTGCGGGTCGGCCCAGTAGCGGACGCGGGTACCGGTGGTCTTCTTGGCGACCTTGCCGACCTTGTGCAGCGTGTCGTCAGCGCTGAAAGGGGCATCGGGGCCCTCGCCGTCGAAGACGCCCGGGGTGCCGCGACGGAAGGACATCGCCCAGGTGGCACCGCCCTTGTCCACCTCGACATCGAGTCGCTGCGAGAGGGCGTTGACGACCGAGGCGCCGACACCGTGCAGCCCTCCGGTGGCGCTGTAGGAGCCGCCACCGACCTTGCCACCCGCGTGGCGCTTGGTGAACACCACCACGACCCCGGACACGCCGGTCCGGGGCTCCCTGACGCCAGGGCAGCCTCCGCCGTTGTCCTGCCCCCCGACCGCGCTGTGCCGGCGCAGGACCCCGAGGCTCTGCACAACAAAACCGCCAAGCGCTCCGTCCACTGCGACGGCGAG
>NZ_MIJB01000065.1 GCF_002174305.1 Aeromicrobium sp. PE09-221
CTCGGTAACGTGCCACCCGTGGAGTTCGAGCAAGCCCACTACGCGACCCTCAACCGAGAGCCGCAACCCGCATAGGAGCGGCAAAAAACCTGGGGCGCTTCAAGAAACTGATCGAGGACTACTACACCCGCGTACAGATCAGCCCCGCCCAGCGGGGCGCCCTCTCCGGGATGCTCCACCACGAGTTCGACCGACTCATGGCCGCCGAGACCGACGAACTCGAACGCCTCACCACTCACCGAGACCGGCTCGAACACGAACAAGACCGGCTCATGCAAGCCCACTACGCCGACGCCATCCCGCTGCCCGTCCTCAAACGAGAACAAGACCGCATCCTGGGCGAACTGGGCGTGAGGAACGGATCGGTGACAACTGATCGTTAGTGCCGGGAGGCGCTGGCGGGAAGGATGTCATCATGCCCGGTCCCTATCCGAGAGAGTTCCGCGAAGACGTCGTCGCGGTCGCCCGCCGCCGTGAGAGCGGCGTCACCATCAAGCAGATCGCCACTGACTTCGGAGTCAGCGAGGCGACGCTGCAGAACTGGCTCCGCCAAGCAGATGTCGAGGAAGGCAAGCGTCCCGGTCAGACGGCAGACGAGGCCGCCGAGATGCGAGAGCTGCGCCGCCGTAACCGTCTCCTCGAGCAGGAGAACGAAGTCCTCAGGAAGGCAGCGGCATATCTGTCGCAGGCGAACCTGAAACTGGGTGGCTCCCCAAAATGACGTACCCGCTCGTTGCCGAGCTCGCCGAGGCGGGGATCCCCGTCACGGTGTCGTGCCGGGTCCTGAAGCTCGCAAGACAGCCCTACTACCGGTGGCGCAATGACCCGATCCGCGACGCGGACGTCCTCCGCGCGTATCGGATCAACGCCCTCCACGACGCGCATGAGGACGACCCGACGTTCGGTTACCGATACCTCGCTGACGAAGCACGCCGCGCAGGGTGGCGGATGAGTCGCCGGACGGCGTGGAAGCTGTGCTCGCAGGCTGGGATCCTCTCCTCCGCGCAACGCCGCCGGCGCGGGAAGGGCAAGAAGGCCGGCCCACCCGTGTTCGACGACCACGTGCAACGCGTCTTCCGGGCCGATGCCCCGAACCGGGTCTGGCTCACCGACATCACCGAGCACCGCACGACGACCGAAGGCAAGCTTTACTGCTGCGCGATCAAAGACGTCTTCTCAAACCGGATCGTGGGGTACTCGATCAGCGACCGGATGACCTCGAAGCTCGCGGTCGACGCACTCCGCAACGCCGTCGCCCGCCGCGGCGATGTCGCCGGATGCATCTTGCATGCCGACAGGGGCAGCCAGTTTCGAAGCCGCGCCATGGCCCGGGAACTGCGCCGGCACGACATGGTCGGTTCGATGGGCCGAGTCGGCGCCGCGGGCGACTGTGAGACTGTCGATCGTCTCCTGGCGGCCTGACTCTTGCTGACGACTGACCCCGAAGTCTGGGTGTCCTGGCTGTTGATCTGTCGTCCGCCAGGAGGCGGTCGCTTCATCCATGGTGCTGGCCGGGCGGGCGTGACCTCATAGGGAGCCTGATCGCCACTCCATCACCACAACCACCGGCCACACCATGGA
>NZ_MIJB01000007.1 GCF_002174305.1 Aeromicrobium sp. PE09-221
ACACTCGACAGGCCCCCGTCAGCATCGCTGGCGGGGGCCTGTCGCATCGTCGGTCCGGTTCACTCACTGGGGTGTGCGGTGATCCACGCAGATCTCGGGGCCGGTGGCGACGCAGGATGTGCTTCCGTGGTTGCCATAGCAACCACGGAAGCACATCCTGCGTCGATCGTGGAGCGAGCCCGGCTCAGCGGATGACGCGCATGAGCGGGGGCTGCGGGGGCTCGTCCCGGGGATCGCGCGGTCGTTTCCACACCGGCACGTCGGACTGCGGATGGTGCACGTCCTGGGACGGATCGCGGAACATCCAGGTGAGCTTCGGCTCGAAGATTGGCCGGAACAGGGAGCCCACCGGCTTGGTCATCAACACGATGGCGAGGACCGCGCCGACCGCGACGCAACCGAGCACCGCGACCGCCCCATAGGGCTCGATGGTGGCCCACAGGCCGAACTGGCGGTCCAGCCAGATGATGACGAAGCCGTGCAGCAAGTACGCATAGAGCGTGCGCGAGCCGAGATCGGTCGTCCAGGACTTCGCCCGTGGGACCAGTGCCAGTGCCGACAGCGCCAGCACGAGCCCGACGGCGATCAGCAGGCCGCGGAGCAGCGCCCCCTCGAGCATCGAGACGCCGAGCTCGTCGTACCGCACACGGTAGAGCAGCCAGCGGCTCAAGACCGTCAAGTGGCTGGCGAAGGACAGGCAGAAGACCAGCGAGCTCACCAGAAGCACCACACCGATCACGCGGTACTTCAGCGTGGTCAACCGCAGGAAGAGCTCGCGGTTGAAGTGCAGGCCGATGACATAGAAGGGCAGGAAGCCCAGCACCTTGTGCAGGGCGAGGGTATTGGGGATCTCGATCATCCCCGCCGCGAGCGAGATGATGATCGAGGTCGTGATCGGGTACTTCAGGGCCCGCCAGATCGGCGTCGTGAGCCGCCAGACGAAGAGCGCGGCCAGGAACCACCCCACCCACTGCGGCGACAGGATCATCAGCCGCTCGGGGTCGCGATCGTAGTGCCAGGTCATCAGCTGCAGTGCCGTCTCGACGATCAGATAGGGCACGATCAGCGTCGAGACGATCCGGCGCACCTGGCGGAAGTCACCCACATAGTGGCGCGCCGTGTAGCCGGAGATGAGCACGAAGAAGGGCATGTGGAAGAGATAGATCCACGTGTAGAGCCCTCGCGCGGAGTCCATGACGACGAGATCGGTGAGGAAGTGTCCGATGACGACGAGCAGCATGACCCAGAACCGCGCGTTGTCCAGATAGGCGATCCGTTCGCGGGGCCCGGAACGCTCGGCATGCGGGAGAGGACTCAGTGGGGACATCGTGGTTGACTCTAGCGGTGACTTCCGAAGACGGCTCCACGACCGGAACGGGCGTCGGAGACGCGCACCGCACGCAGCGGCTCGGCGCCTATGCGGTGGTCCTGCGCGACCCCGGCGAGCTGTTGCTCACCCAGATCTCGGCCCGCGGCTATCCGGCGACGGCGTGGGCCCTCCCCGGCGGGGGAGTCGACCACGGGGAGCCGCCGGACGATGCCGTACGACGCGAGCTCTACGAGGAGACGGCTCAGCAGGCGCGCACGGTCCGTCTCGTCGATATCCACTCGCTGCACATCGTCGACCATGGCCGTGACGACCGCTACGAGGACTACCACGGTGTTCATGTGCTGTACGCCGTCGAGATCGAGCCCGGTGTCGAGCCGCGGGTCATGGAGATCGACGGCACGACCGAGGCGGCCCGCTGGGTGCCGATCGACGACATCGCCGGGCTGTGGACCCTGCCGGTCGTCGACTACGTCCTGGAGCGCCTCGACGACTACCGCTGACCTCGGGTGATCGCGCTGCCGGGGACCGATGACGATGCATCGAGGTCGTCGGGGCGACTCCAACGCATCGTCATCGGTCCGCTCCGCGACGAAAGTCGATGCGTTACGGTCGCGATAGCAACCTCAATGCATCGTCATCGGTCCGCTCCGCGAGCGTGACCTCACTGCGCCGGGGGCTCGGCGAAGAGGAAGACGTAGTTGCCGCGGGCGGAGACCACGTGCACGGCTCGCGCCGTGGTGCCATCGGGGGCCTGCGCCGTGTAGACGGCGATGACCTCGTTGAGATCGGCCACGACATCGCGTGCGGGCTCCTCGACACCGGTCGTATCGGTGATGAAGCCCTGGGCCACCGCGGCACCCTCGGTGGAACGCAGCGAGAAGGTCAATGCGAAGGCCGGGTCGCTGCCGGTCAGCAGGACGGTGTCGTCCTCGGGCGCAGACCACTCGCCGATGAGAGGACCGTCGCCTGGGGCGTCCACATCCATCTTGGGCCAGATCAGTCCCGACTCCTCGGGAGTGTCGATCGAGGGGAGATCGCCGAGTTGCTCGGACTCGGTGTTCTCCTGGCCCTCGCGAGGATCCCCGACGTAGGAGACCTCGAGCACCATCACCGGACGCTCCCGGGAGAACGCGTTTCCTGTGCGGGTCTGCACATCGCCGGGGTCGATATCGAGTTGCACGCGGACCTCGCGGTCGCCCGGCGTCGTGCCGGTGACGTCGACGGCACAGTGATCGATGCGATCGTGCTGAACGGTGCAGTACTCGCTGAGGTCGTCGGTGACGATCTCCTCATCGGGCAGCAGCGCGGCGATCTGCGCGAGCATCGCACGGGTCACGGTAGTCGGGTCCTCATCGATGCGCATCACCGAGATCACGCTGTCGGGTCGCGGCGGATCCTCCAAATCGGCGAAGGTATCGCGCTCGGGACGGACATCGGTGGGAGTCGGGGTCGGAGTGGGGCTGGCCTCCTGCTCGGGAGCCTCCTCGTCCTGAGGATCGGTCTCGTCCTCGGCTGCCTCCTCCGCCGCCTTCTCGGCCAGCACGGCTTCCAGATCAGGGCGGTAGGTGTTGATCAGATCCTCACTGCGGACCCGGGCCAGCGGACCGAGCTGCACCGCGCCGCGCGGCACGACCATGCCGTAGACGATCGGGCTCTCGGGTCCGGACTCGTGACTCTCGACGCGGTCCTCGTTCGCATCGTCCTTCGAGGACGCGGAGGCCGTCGGGTTCGGGGAGGGGGACCCCGGATCGCAGGCGGTCACCGCCACCAGTGCAGCGAAAACGCCTGCGGCGACGGTCAGCCTGCGGTACATATCCACCTCGCGCTCGTGCTTGTTCGACTCCGCACAAGCCTAGGGGGTGTCGCATAACCGTCGACGCGCGCCGGGCGAGGTGCGCATCGCGACCTCCTGCCGCGGACGTATCCTGCAGGCACACCGGCAGTCGTCGAAGGAGCACCTGTGTCGAGCTTCGCCCCCGATCATCCCGAGTCCGTCTTCACCTACGGAGCGCCTCAGCTGAAGTTCGGGCGGGGGGCGCGACACGAGATCGCCCATGACCTCGCCCAGCTCGGGGCGCGTCGAGCGCTCGTGGTGACCGATCCGCATGTCGCCGCGACCGGTACGCCGGCCGAGCTGGTGAGCAGCATCGAGCAGTCCGGTGGCGAGGCCGTCCTCTATGACCGTTCGCGGATCGAGCCCACGGACGGGAGCCTCATCGACGCGGTGGAGTTCGCCCGCGCCGCGGCGCCCTTCGATGCCGTGATCGCCTTCGGCGGGGGCAGCAGCATCGACACGGCCAAGGCCGTCAACCTCCTGCTGACCAATGACGGCGAGCTGATGGACTACGTCAACGCCCCGGTCGGCGGTGGTCGTGCCCCGGAGCATCCGCTGCTCCCGCTCATCGCGGTCCCGACCACCACGGGCACCGGCAGCGAGAGCACCACCAT
Organism: Aeromicrobium sp. PE09-221; assembly: GCF_002174305.1. Taxonomy (GTDB): domain Bacteria; phylum Actinomycetota; class Actinomycetes; order Propionibacteriales; family Nocardioidaceae; genus Aeromicrobium. Next base: position 3,779 of record NZ_MIJB01000007.1, read on the forward strand.
CTGCGTCCTCGATGTCGTCAGCCAGCACGTCAAGAGCGGCATCTCGCATGCTCGGCTGCGTCCGGCCTTCGCGGTCGTCGACCCCGAGCTGACGATGACCCAGCCGTCCGGCGTCACCGCCGCCGCGGGACTCGACATCCTCTGCCACGCCCTCGAGAGCTACACGGCCCGTCCGTACACCTCCTATGAGCGCAAGCAAGCCCATGAGCGCGTGCCCTACTGCGGCGCCAATCCGATCGCCGATCTGTGGGCCGAGAAGTCGCTGACGCTGATGGCCGACTCCTTCCGCGCCGCGGTGCGCCATGGGGACGACGAGCGCGCACGTGAGCAGATGGCGCTCGCAGCGACCTTCGCCGGACTGGGGTTCGGCAATGCCGGGGTGCACATCCCGCATGCCAATGCCTATCCGATCGCCGGGCAGGTGCCCGAGGGATTCCGACCCCGGGGTTACGAGGCCGATCACGCGATGGTGCCGCACGGCATGGCTGTCTCGCTCACCGCACCGGCGGCGTTCGCCTTCACCTTCGATGCCGACCCGGCCCGGCACCTGCGAGCAGCTCATCTCCTCGACCCCGGCGTCCGCACCGATGACCCCGCCGAACTCCTGCCCACGGTGCTGCGCTCGATCATGCGCGATGTCGGCATCCCCAACGGACTGTCCGAAATCGGCTTCGGGGCGGACGATGTCCCGGCGCTCGTCGAGGGCACTCTCAAGCAGCAGCGCCTGCTGGCCACCGCCCCCAAGTCCGTGACCGAGGATGCCGCCGCTGCGATCCTCTCCTCGTCACTCGAGCTCTGGTAGCCGCCGCGCCTCGGTCAGCGCCGGCGGTGGGAAGATGAGCAGCGTGCGGCAGACGACGACGGAGTGGGTCTTCGCGACGCTGCGTGCCTCGATCCTGTCCGGGGAGCTGGCCGCCGGGACCCGGCACTCGGTCTACCAGCTCGCCGGAGAGCTCGGCGTCTCCCGCACCCCGGTACGCGAGGCCGTGCTGCGGTTGACCGATGCCGGCCTCGTCACCGTGGAGCGGAACCGCGGAATCCGGATCCGCGGAGTGACCGCTGAGGACGTCCGCGATGTCTTCGAGCTGCGGTTGCTCATCGAGGTCCCTGCGGCGGCCTATGCGGCCGGTGCCGCCGCCGACGGCCTGCTCATCGAGGTGAAGGAGGCGTCTCTCCGCCTGCACGCGCTCGCGGACACCGGCGATACCGAGGCCTTCGGGGTAGCCGACCGGCACCTGCACGCGGTGATCGCGTCGGCGGTCGGTAATCGACACGTGGTCGCCGAGATCGAGCGCCTACGTGATCTGATCGCCGTCCGTGGCGCTTCCACGATCGGTCGCTCGCGTACCACGCGGGACATCGCCGGCGAGCACGATGCGATCGTGGAAGCGGTCTGCGAGGGGGAGCCGGTCGCGGCGGCGCGAGCGATGCGGGAGCACCTGGTGCGCACCGGCACGCTGCTCATGCGCCAGCTGTCCGATGGCGAGGTCGACGAGAGCTGGGCCGAACGGCTCCGGAGCCCGTCCAGCGAGTAGCATGCTACTCATGACGACTGGGCTCGCTCTCGATGTGGCCGCCGAGTTGCGGCGTGCAGGACTGAGGGATGTCGACGACTCCTCGCTCACCCGCGCGCTCTACAGCACGGACGCCTCGCTCTATCGGGTCGTGCCCAGCGTGGTGGTCAGACCTCACGGCACCGACGAGGTGATGGCGGTCGCCTCGGTCGCGGCTGCCACCGGCACGCCCATCACCGCACGTGGAGCGGGTACGTCCATCGCCGGCAATGCGGTGGGCACCGGCATCGTCCTCGACTTCAGCCGGCACATGAACCGGGTCCTGGCGGTCGATCCAGCCACCGGCACCGCAGAGGTGCAGCCGGGGGTCGTGCACGCGGTCCTCCAGAAGGCGGCGGCCCCCCATGGGCTGCGCTACGGCCCCGACCCCTCGACGCATACGCGCTGCACCGTCGGGGGGATGATCGCCAACAACGCCTGCGGCAATCGGGCCCTCGGCTACGGCCGGAGCGCGGACAACATCGCGGCGCTCGATCTGCTGACGATCGGCGGTGAGCGTTTCCAAGCGGGCCGGGACGTGCCGGTCGACTCTCCGACGCTCAGCCGGCTACGTGATCTGGTCGCCACCGATCTCGCGACGATCCGTACCGAGTTCGGCCGCTTCGGCCGTCAGGTCTCCGGCTACAGCCTCGAGCACCTCCTGCCAGAGCGGCAGTTCGACGCCGGTTCCTTCATGGCCGGCACGGAAGGGACGCTGACGCTCACGCTCGGTGCCACCGTCGACCTCGTGCGGACGCCGCGGCATCGGCATCTCGTGGTCCTGGCCTATCCCTCGATGGCGGAGGCCGCGGATGACACGCCGGCCGTGCTGCCCTTCTCGCCGACAGCTTGCGAGGGGCTGGGCGCTCGGATCGTCGAGGTGTTCCGCGCCGCCAAGGGACCCTCGTCGGTGCCGGAGCTGCCGGCCGGCGGTGGTTATCTCTATGTGGAGCTGTCCGGAGACGATCCGACCGAGCTGGCGGATCGGGGGGCGAAGGTCGTGCGCGCCGCCAGCGCTCTCGGACATCGGCACGTCACGTCCCCGGCCGAGCAGGGCGTGCTCTGGCGCATCCGCGAGGAGGGCGCGGGGCTCGCAGGACGCGCGCTGGACCGTCCGGCGCTCTCGGGCTGGGAGGACGCCGCGGTCCCGCCGGAGCATCTCGGCGCGTATCTGCGCGAGTTCGAGGCGTTGATGCGCGAGTACGACGTCCAGGGCGTGCCATTCGGGCATTTCGGCGACGGATGCGTCCACGTGCGCATCGACTTCGATCTCGATGCCGGCGGCGGGCACGCGGTCTTCCGTGACTTCCTCTTCGATGCGGCCCGCCTCGCCGCCTCGCACGGCGGCTCCTTCTCCGGGGAGCACGGCGATGGTCGGGCCCGATCCGAACTGCTCCCGCTCATGTACTCGCCCGAGGCGATGGCGTTGCTCGGCCAGGTCAAGCATCTCTTCGACCCGGACTCGTTGCTCAATCCCGGTGTCCTCGTCGACCCGCGGCCACTCGACGCCGATCTACGCGGCCAGCACCGGACGTGGGACCTCGGGATGCCCTCCGCGCGACCGGGCGGCCTGCGCCTCGTGCACGATGAGGGCAGCTTCGGTGCGGCGGTGCATCGCTGCACGGGCGTCGGCAAGTGCCTCGCCGCCAATCAGGCGAGCGGCGGTGTCATGTGCCCGTCCTTCCAGGCGACCCGCGACGAGAAGGACTCCACCCGTGGGCGTGCTCGGGTGCTCCAGGAGATGGTTGACGGTCGTCAGGTGACCGGTGGCTGGAGCAGCCCGGAGGTCCATGAGGCCCTCGACCTCTGCCTGTCCTGCAAGGGGTGCCTGAGCGACTGTCCTACTGGCATCGACATGGCCACCTACAAGGCCGAGGTGCTGCATCAGACGTATCGAGGTCGCCGCCGCCCCCGCAGCCACTATCTGCTCGGCCGGCTGCCGTTCTGGGCGAGGATCGGTGCTCCGTTCGCCCGTCTCACGAATCTTGCGCTGCGCGTGCCGGGGATCGTGCACCTCGCGCGCTGGCTGGCCGGGGTCGACCAGCGGCGGAGTCTGCCGCGGTTCGCGACCCGGACGCTCACCCGCGAGCTCGGTGATCGCACCGGCGGTCCCGGTGGCAAGCGGGTACTGCTGTGGGCCGACTCGTTCACCGAGTACTTCTCCACCGCCTCGGGCCGCGCCGCGGTCGACGTGCTGGAGCGGGCGGGCTACACGGTCGAGCTGCTCGAACGACCGCAGTGCTGCGGTCTCACCTGGATCAGCACGGGGCAGCTCGACACCGCCCGCGAGCTGGTGGGCCGCGCCGTGGAGCAGCTGCACGGCTACGTGGCGGGCGGCGTGCCGGTCGTGGGCCTGGAGCCGTCGTGTCTGGCGGTGTTGAGATCGGATGCCGTGGAGCTGCTGGACGATCCGCGGGCGGCCGAGGTGGCCGGGGGAGTGTTCACCCTCGCCGAGCTGCTCTCGCGCGATGAGGAGTGGGAGACGCCCGATCTCACCGGTCGCACCGTCGTGGTCCAGCCGCACTGCCACCACGCCTCGGTCCTCGGCTTCGATCCCGATCTCGCTCTGCTGGAACGCATGGGCGCGACGGTCACCCGGCTCGGGGGATGCTGCGGGCTGGCGGGCAATTTCGGTGTCGAGAAGGGGCACTACGAGGTGTCGGTCGCAGTGGCCGAGACCGAGCTGTTGCCGGCGCTGCGCGAGGCCCCGGCCGGGGCGATCGTGCTCGCCGACGGGTTCAGCTGCCGCACGCAGATCGACGACCTCACCGACGTCCGCACCATGCACCTGGCCGAGCTGCTGGCTGGAGAAGCGATGTGAGTCGAGCACGAGACGTGCGTGGCAGTGCCGAGGCCGGACCGCTGAGGTAGCTGGCCCACCGTCGTCGAATACGAGTCAACGGCGACCGGACCATATCGTCTGCTCACGGGAATGGCCCCCGCGCGCTGGGGTCATTGGGGTGACCACGTAGACTGGCATCCGGTGACGGGTACCGCGATTTTGACCCGTCTCATCGCCTCCGGTAGGCTATTGCGCTGTGCCTGATTCCTATCAGGCCGACGCGTGTGCCCGGCGATGAAGAAGTGTGTCACCAACGCCCGCGTCACCCTTTCAGGCAACAACATCGGTCAGCAGAAAGAAGCATGTAGTGCCCACGATCAACCAGTTGGTCCGCAAGGGTCGTGAGACCAAGGTGGCCAAGAACAGCACGCCAGCTCTCAAGGGTTCGCCCCAGCGGCGAGGCGTGTGCACCCGCGTGTACACCACCACGCCCAAGAAGCCCAACTCGGCGCTGCGCAAGGTTGCTCGTGTGCGTCTCTCCAGCGGAACCGAGGTCACTGCCTACATCCCCGGTGAGGGCCACAACCTCCAGGAGCACTCCATCGTGCTCGTGCGCGGTGGTCGTGTGAAGGACCTGCCGGGTGTTCGTTACAAGATCATCCGCGGCTCGCTCGACACCCAGGGCGTCAAGGGCCGCAAGCAGGCTCGCAGCCGCTACGGCGCGAAGAAGGAGAAGAGCTGATGCCTCGTAAGGGCCCCGCTCCCAAGCGTGCCATCGAGACCGATCCGGTCTACGGCAGCCAGCTGGTCACCCAGCTGATCAATAAGGTCCTCCTGGACGGCAAGAAGCAGGTCGCTCAGCGCATCGTCTACGGAGCGCTCGAGGGCACCCGCGAGAAGACCGGCACCGATCCGGTCATCACCCTCAAGCGCGCGCTCGACAACGTCAAGCCGAGCCTCGAGGTCAAGAGCCGTCGCGTCGGTGGCGCGACCTACCAGGTCCCCGTCGACGTCCGTCCGGCCCGTCAGACCACGCTCGCGCTGCGCTGGATCATCAAGTACTCCGGCGAGCGTCGCGAGAAGACGATGTCCGAGCGTCTGATGAACGAGCTCCTGGACGCCAGCAACGGCCTCGGCGCCAGTGTCAAGAAGCGCGAGGACACCCACAAGATGGCCGACGCCAACAAGGCCTTCGCCCACTACCGCTGGTAATCGCCATTCCGGTGCGGTTCCACCGCGCCGCACCGGCCACCTGCTCCGCAACCAAGGAAAGCACCCAACCCGTGGCAACAGATATCACCACTGATCTCAAGCGCGTCCGCAATATCGGCATCATGGCGCACATCGATGCCGGTAAGACGACCACGACCGAGCGCATCCTCTTCTACACCGGCATCACCTACAAGATCGGTGAGGTGCACGACGGTGGCGCCACCATGGACTGGATGGAGCAGGAGCAGGAGCGCGGCATCACCATCACGTCGGCCGCGACGACCTGCTGGTGGAAGAACAACCAGATCAACATCATCGACACCCCCGGGCACGTCGACTTCACCGTCGAGGTCGAGCGCTCGCTGCGCGTCCTCGACGGCGCGGTCGCGGTGTTCGACGGTGTCGCCGGTGTCGAGCCGCAGTCCGAGACCGTCTGGCGTCAGGCCGACAAGTACGGCGTTCCGCGCATGTGCTTCGTCAACAAGCTCGACCGCACCGGTGCCTCCTTCGATTTCTGCGTGAAGACCATCCGCGAGCGCCTCGGCGCGACGCCGCTGGTCCTGCAGCTGCCGATCGGCGCGGAGGCGGACTTCATCGGCGTCGTCGACCTCGTCGGCATGCGCGCCCTCACCTGGCGCGGCGAGACGACCATCGGCGAGGACTACGAGATCGAGGAGATCCCGGCCGATCTCGCCGATCGTGCCGCCGAGGCCCGTGAGGCGCTCCTGGAGACCCTCGCGGATGTCGACGACGAGATCGCCGAGCTGTACCTCGAGGGCGAGGACATCAGCGTCGATCAGCTGAAGGCCGCGATCCGTCGCGCCACGCTGTCGACCGCCCTCAACCCCGTGCTGTGCGGCACCGCCTTCAAGAACAAGGGCGTCCAGCCCCTGCTCGACGCGGTCGTCGACTTCCTGCCCTCGCCGATCGATGTCGGCGATGTCAAGGGTCACGACGCCAAGGACGAGTCGATCGAGGACTCGCGTCCCCCGTCGGAGGACGCCCCCTTCGCCGGCCTGGCCTTCAAGATCGCCACCGACCCGCACCTGGGCAAGCTGACCTTCGTGCGCGTCTACTCCGGTCGTCTCGAGTCGGGCACGCAGGTGCTCAATGTCACCAAGGGCCGCAAGGAGCGCATCGGCAAGATCTACCAGATGCACGCCAACAAGCGCGAGGAGATCGCGTCGGTCGGCGCCGGGCAGATCGTGGCCGTCATGGGCCTCAAGGACACCACCACCGGTGAGACGCTCGCCGACTCCGCGCACCCGATCGTGCTCGAGTCGATGACCTTCCCCGATCCCGTCATCCAGGTCGCCATCGAGCCCAAGACCAAGAGCGACCAGGAGAAGCTCGGCGTCGCGATCCAGAAGCTCGCGGAGGAGGACCCGACCTTCCAGGTCCACACCGACGAGGAGACCGGGCAGACCATCATCGCCGGCATGGGCGAGCTGCACCTCGACATCCTCGTGGACCGCATGAAGCGCGAGTTCCGCGTCGAGGCGAATGTCGGCAAGCCGCAGGTCGCGTACCGCGAGACCATCAAGAAGACCATCACCGGTCACAGCTACACGCACAAGAAGCAGACCGGTGGCTCGGGTCAGTTCGCCAAGGTCGTCATCGGCGTCGCGCCCAATGGGCCCGATGCGGGCGGCGAGGGCGGCTACGAGTTCGTCAACGAGGTCACCGGCGGCCGCGTGCCGAAGGAGTACATCCCCTCGGTCGACCAGGGCGCCCAGGGCGCCATGGAGTTCGGTGTGCTCGCCGGCTACCCGATGGTGGACGTCAAGGTCACCCTCGAAGACGGCGCCTACCACGATGTCGACTCCAGCGAGCTCGCGTTCAAGCTGGCCGGCAATATGGCCTTCAAGGAGGCCGCCCGCAAGGCTGACCCGGTCCTCCTCGAGCCCATGTTCGCGGTCGAGGTCACCACGCCCGAGGACTACATGGGCGATGTGATCGGCGATATCAACTCTCGTCGTGGACAGGTTCAGTCCATGGAAGAGGGATACGGCGGAGCCAAGCTGGTCAAGGCCCTGGTTCCGTTGTCCGAGATGTTCGGCTACGTCGGCGACCTGCGGTCCAAGACCTCGGGCCGCGCCTCGTACTCGATGCAGTTTGACTCTTATGCCGAGGTTCCGAAGGCCGTGGCGGAGGAGATCATCAAGAAGGCCCGCGGCGAGTAACAGCGGACCATCCATTAAGGTGGCCTGAGGTACTCGTCCGCGGGTGACCACACGGCGTTCAATAGCAATAATCAATCCAGGAGGAGCCCCAAGTGGCTAAGGCGAAGTTCGAGCGGACCAAGCCGCACATGAACATCGGCACCATCGGTCACATCGACCACGGCAAGACCACCTTGACCGCGGCGATCACCAAGGTGCTGCACGACAAGTACCCGGAGCTGAACGAGGCATCCGCGTTCGACATGATCGACAAGGCGCCCGAAGAGCGTCAGCGCGGCATCACGATCTCGATCGCGCACGTGGAGTACCAGACGGAGAGCCGTCACTACGCGCACGTCGACTGCCCCGGTCACGCCGACTACGTCAAGAACATGATCACCGGTGCGGCGCAGATGGACGGTGCGATCCTCGTGGTCGCGGCCACCGACGGCCCGATGCCCCAGACCCGCGAGCACGTCCTCCTGGCCCGCCAGGTCGGCGTCCCCGCCATGGTCGTCGCGCTCAACAAGTGCGACATGGTCGACGACGAGGAGATCCTCGAGCTCGTCGAGATGGAGGTCCGCGAGCTGCTCAGCGAGCAGGACTTCGACGGTGACAATGTGCCGGTCGTGCGCGTGGCCGCTCACCCTGCGCTGCAGGGTGACGAGAAGTGGGCCGAGTCTGTCCTCGAGCTCATGAACGCGGTCGACGAGTACATCCCGACCCCCGAGCGTGAGACGGACAAGCCCTTCCTCATGCCCGTCGAGGACGTCTTCACCATCACCGGTCGCGGCACGGTCATCACGGGCCGTATCGAGCGCGGTGTGGTCAAGGTCAACGACACGGTCGACATCGTCGGCATCCGTGAGGACAAGCAGACCACGACCGTCACCGGCATCGAGATGTTCCGCAAGCTCCTCGATGAGGGCCAGGCGGGCGAGAACGTCGGTCTGCTCCTTCGCGGCACCAAGCGCGAGGATGTCGAGCGTGGCATGGTCGTGATCGCTCCGGGCACCACGACTCCGCACACGGAGTTCGAGGGCCAGGTGTACATCCTGTCCAAGGACGAGGGTGGCCGTCACACGCCGTTCTTCAACAATTACCGGCCGCAGTTCTACTTCCGGACCACGGATGTCACGGGTGTCGTCACGCTGCCCGAGGGCACCGAGATGGTCATGCCGGGTGACAACACCGAGATGACGGTGCAGCTCATCCAGCCGATCGCCATGGAGGACGGCCTGCGCTTCGCCATCCGCGAGGGCGGCCGCACCGTCGGCGCCGGTCGTGTCACCAAGATCCTGAAGTGATCTCGGCACGCTGATCTGCTGAACGAAGCCCCCGGGTCGATGGGCCCGGGGGTTTCGTCATGTCCAGCTCCGGGCGGTGCGTGAGCGTCGAGTAGGCGTCCATCTGAAGGACGGGGTTTGCGTGGAGGGGCCGGCAGCCCGCTGGGTGGTCAACTGTCGGCGGCTCGCAGGGTGCGCGGGGGCTTGAGCGAGTCGGGGGGCTCGGGCGGCGGACGGTCAGCTGGGCGGGTCGAGATCATCGGGGGAGATGTCCCACGCATCGGCGAGTCGGTGCAGCAGCACCTCGACCACGTGGAGCGTCAGCTCCTCGGGTGTGCGGGCGCGGGTGGTGATCGGCAGCCGGTAGATGACGATCCGATGGCCTGCACCACGCGGGTTGATGGTGCTCGTCGGGACGGCATCGGTCCAGTCGCTGGGAAGCAGCGGGGCCTCCTCGACGACGACCTCGACCGGAGGCGCGGCTGGAGGCTCTTGGTGCTGCAGACTGGCGAGGACATCGGTCACGATGAGGTCGAAGGACTGTCGGGGCGTGCGATCGGCAGGCACGCCACGCGGGGAGAGAGGTCCCGCCAACGACAGCGGCCCCCGCGGGCCGCGGCCTCGACGGTCGCGCGGACGACCAGGACGAGGACCGTGGACGGGACGGCTGGAGCCGGGCATGCGGTGAGCCTATCGCCCGCTGTCTGAGCCGCCGGATATCCTCGGGACGTGGGACCGAGACGATGCACGCGCACAGGCTGCGCACAGGCCGCCGTCGCGACGCTCACCTACGACTACGGCGACTCGGTCGTCATCCTCGGCCCGCTGGCTACCTACGCGGAGCCGCACTCCTATGACCTGTGCGCCGAGCATGCGAGCCGTCTCTCCGCCCCCCAAGGCTGGCAGGTGGTGCGACTGGCGTCGGCCAGCGCCGAGCCGCCCGAGCCCTCGGTCGACGATCTCGTCGCCCTCGCTGAGGCCGTGCGAGAGGTGGGCTCCCGTCCGGTCGCCCAGGAGCCGGCCGAGTCATCCCGACCATCCCTGCGTCTCGTGAGGCCCGACCACCCGTGATCGATCCCGTACTGTCCCCCATCGTGAAGGCCTACGATGTGCGCGGACTGGCACCCGAACAGCTCTCCGAGTCCGTCGCGCGCGCCCTCGGCAGCGCCTTCGCCGACGAGGTCGGTATCAGTGACGGCCGCGGCGCGGCTGTGATTGCCCACGACATGCGCTCCTCCTCCCCGGGGCTGGCGCAGGCCGTGGGCGACGGGATCCGCTCCCGCGGGGGAGACGTCGTCGACATCGGCCTGGCCTCCACCGATGAGCTCTACGCGGCCTCCGGGCGGCTCGACCTCGCCGGCGTGATGGTGACGGCCAGCCACAACCCGGCCGAGTACAACGGCCTGAAACTGTGTCGGGCGGGGGCCCGCCCAATCGGCTTCGACACCGGGCTGCGCGCGATCGCCGAGCTCGCGAGCGAGCGCATGGACGGTGAGCCCGCTGAGCTGCTCGGAGCGCGCACCGAACGCGATTTCCTTACCGAGTACGTCGCGCTGCTGCACCGGCTCGTGCCGGTCGGGGACCGGCCCCTGGCCGTGGTGGCCGATGCCGGCAACGGCATGGCCGGTCACACCGTGCCCGCGGTCTTCGCCGGGCTTCCCGCGATCCAGCTGAGCCCCTTGTACTTCGAACTCGACGGCAGCTTCCCGAATCACGATGCCAACCCGCTGGATCCCTCCACGCTCGTCGACCTGCAGGCCGCCGTGCGCGAGCAGGGCGCCGATCTCGGGCTCGCCTTCGACGGCGATGCCGACCGGTGCTTCGTGATCGACGAATGCGGCGAGCCCGTCTCGCCCTCGGCGATCACGGCGCTCATCGCCGCGCGGCATCTCGTCGATCACCCGGGGGCCACGATCCTGCACAATGTGATCTGCTCGCGGGCCGTGCCGGAGATCGTGCGCGAGTCCGGGGGCACCCCCGTCCGCACTCCTGTCGGTCATTCGCTGATCAAGGCGGAGATGGCGCGCACAGGTGCGGTCTTCGGTGGGGAGCACTCGGGACACTTCTACTTCCGTGACTTCTACCTGGCAGATTCGGGCATGGTGGCAGCGCTCCACGTGCTGGCGGCGCTCGCCGAGACCGACCAGCCGTTGTCGGCGCTGATGGCGTCCTATGAGCGGTACACGGCGTCAGGGGAGATCAACAGCACCGTGGCGGACCAGGAGGCCGTGCTGGCGATGCTGCGCGAGCGCTACGACGGTTATGCCCTCGATGAGCTCGACGGCCTCACGGTGACCGCTGACACCTGGTGGTTCAACGTCCGAGCCTCCAATACCGAGCCGCTGCTGCGTCTCAATGTCGAGGCCGATGACGCGCCCACGATGGAGCGTGTACGCGACGAGGTGCTCGGGCTGATCCGTTCCTGACCACGAGGGGGTGGTGCGCCTCCCCGAGCCCGGGAGGCTACGCCCTAGGCTTGGACCCATGAACCTCGACCCCGCGCTCCTGGAGATCCTCGTGTGTCCCCAGTGTCGTTCCACGCTCTTCGTGGACGCCGACGCGGATGAGCTGGTGTGCAATGCGTGTGCACTGGCCTACCCGGTCCGAGACGACATCGCGATCATGCTGGTCGACGAGGCGCGTTCGCTGCCCGATTCCGCCGCGAATGCGCCCGGCTGAGCGCGGTGTCGCATAGTCTTGACACGATGACACCACGTCCAGGCGCTAGGAGTTGAGGGTGGCCAGCGAACCCGGCATCGACGAGCTGCTGACTGCCACCGAGGACCTTCTCGGCGCCGTGCGCACCGTCCCGCTGCGATTGTCGACACCCCGTGTCGACCACGCAAGGAAACTGCGCCGCGAGATCGCCGATCAGCTCTCGGATTTCGTGATCCCGCGGCTCGAGCGCCTCGACGCCCCGATGCTGGTCGTCGTCGGGGGCTCGACAGGTGCGGGCAAGTCCACGTTGGTGAACTCGATCGTCGGACGTCACGTCAGCGACTCGGGCGTGCTGCGGCCCACCACCCGCACACCGGTGCTCGTGCACCATCCCGATGATGCGGACTGGTTCGGTTCCGACCGGGTGCTCCCCGATCTCAAGCGCACCGACGAGCACGTGCAGGAGGTCTACGCGCTGCGGCAGATCAGCAGCCCGACGGTTCCGGCCGGTATCGCGCTGCTCGACGCCCCCGATATCGACTCGGTGGATACCGGCAACCGAGAGCTCGCGGAGCAGCTGTTGGCCGCCGCCGATCTGTGGTTATTCGTCACGTCGGCGGCTCGCTATGCCGATCAGGTGCCGTGGGACTACCTGCGCCGTGCCGCGGAGCGCAGCGCCTCGGTCGCGGTCGTCCTGGACCGGGCACCGGCCGAGGGAGTCGACGATGTCCGTCGCCATCTCGCACGCATGATGACCGCTCGTGGCCTCTCGGACTCGCCGCTGTTCACCGTCCGCGAGTCCCGTGTCGACGGCCGGGGGATGCTCCCCTTCGACGAGGTGGGCCAGATCGTGCTGTGGCTCCAGGATCTGGCCGCCGATCTGGTGGGACGACGCACGATCATCGCCGCCACCTTGCACGGGGCCATCCGCCACGATGTCTTCACCGCTCGCGATCTCGCCGACGAGCTCGACGAACAGATCGAGGCCGCCGATGCGTTGACCGCCGATATCGAGTCGGTCTACCGGCGTGCCTGCGGTGAGGCCGTCTCGTCGGCGACCGATGGCACGGTGCTGCGCGGTGAGGTGCTCGCCCGCTGGCAGGAGATGGCGGTCCGCGGCGAGTCGGCTGGGAATGTCGAGGCCGTCGATTCCGTGTTGGGCAGTGGCCTCGCATTCCTGCTCGTCGAGCGTGCTGAGCGTGCCGCGGAGGAGGCCGTGCGGGCGTGGGCCTCGCATCGCGCCGGCAGGGCACTCCTGGACGAGCATCAGGACCTGGGCCGTGCGGGCGCGGGCTTCGCGAGCGAGGCCGAACGGCTGAGCCGCGAGTGGCAGCAGCATGTGCGCGATCTCCTCGTCGAATGCGCTACCGAGGCGACGTCGGGGGTCATGACCTCCGCGCGCGGTGTCAGCACCGAGGGTGTGGCGCTGATGGTCGCGGTCTTCGCCGGATTCGGCGCGGTGGCCGGAGCCGAGCCGAGCATCGGGACCGCCTTCGCCGCGCAGCGGGCTCTGCAGGAGCACGTCGGCGAGGACACCGCGCGTAAGCTGGCCGACCGAGCCGCCGCGGATCTCGCCGCGCGGGTCGAGACATTGTTCGACGCGGAAGCCGAACGCTTCACACGGCTCGTGCCCGAGCCACGCTCCGTGCGATCGGCACAGCGTGACCTGCGCCGGCTGGCCAACCGGACCGATGCCGTCCGGCTGGCCGCTGATATCCGCCGAGGCACCGAGGAGGGCCTGTGAGAACGCCGTTGAAGGACCGGCTCGCGGCCCTGGAGACCGCCGTCGCGGCCGCTGAGGGACGACTGCGCGATGACCAGCTCGAGACGGCTCGAGATGCGTTGTCGCGGGCATCGGTGCGCCTCCGCAACTCCGCCGAGTACACGATCGTCGCGTTGGGCGGGGCGACCGGCTCGGGAAAGTCGTCGCTGTTCAACGCGCTCAGCGGCATCGATCTGGCCGGAGTCGGCGTCAAGCGTCCCACCACCTCGTGGACCCTCGCGTGCACCTGGGGCCCGAATGACGCCTCAGAGCTCCTCGACTGGATCGGTGTGCCGCCACGTCATCAGCTCACTCGCCAGGGTCCGCTCGGCGATGACACGGACTCGGTCTTCGACGGTCTGGTCCTGCTGGACATGCCCGATCACGACTCGGTCGTAGACGCGCATCAGCTGGAAGTCGACCGGGTGGTGGAGTTCGCCGACCTGTTCGTGTGGGTGCTGGATCCGCAGAAGTACGCCGATGCGGCGATCCACGAGCGCTACCTGCATCCGCTCTCGCGCCACCGGGAGACCACGGTCGTGGTGATGAACCAGATCGACCGGTTGAGCGAGGCCGATCGCGAGATCGCCCTGACCGATCTGCGGCGGCTCCTCGACCGCGAGGGGCTCACCGGGGTGCCGGTTATCGCGACCTCCGCCCGTTCGGGCCTCGGACTCGACCAGCTGCGGACCGAGATCGCGCGGCGCACGGCGGCCAAGGATGCCGCCTCCACACGCCTCGCGGCCGAGGCTCGCGCCGCAGCTGAGAGCCTGGAGAGGGCCGGGGGCGCGGCATCGCCGCGGGGCCTGCAGAGTGGTGACCGCGAACGCCTCGTCGACGCCCTGCACGGGAGCACCGGCGCCCATCAGCTCGCCGAGGCTGCGGGTGCGGCGCATCTGCGAGAGGGGACCGCCGCGACACAGTGGCCGCCGCTGAGACTCCTATCGCGGGGATCGCGGACCTCCTCGGAGGACGCCGATGAGAACGAGCTGCGTCCCGCTCCGGTCGAGGAGGCCCGTGCGGAGCTCGCCATCCGCGAGGCCGCGGAGTCGGCCATGCAGGGTGCCGCGGAGCCGTGGCGGGTGTCCATGGTCCGGGCGGCATCGGGCAGCGGCGGTACGGTCAACCGCATCGATGCCGCCGTCCGCGCGGTCGACCTGCGTCCGTCCCTGACGTCCGGCTGGTGGCGGATCGTCGCCGTGGCGCAGTGGGTGCTGCTGGCCGCCTTGGTCCTCGGGCTCGGCTGGCTCCTGCTGGGTGCCGTCGGTGTGGTGGGCGCGGGGCCACGGCTGATCGGGCTGCCGCCCGGCGTGTGGATCGCCGTGCTCGGGGCCGTCGGGGGCTTGGTGGTGACATTGGTGGCCCGCTCCTCGGTGCGAGCCTCTGCGCGGCGCCGTGAGCGGGAGGTGGAGCAGCGCCTGCGCGATGTCGTGGTCCAGGTGGTCGATGAGGAGCTCGTCGGTCGGATGGAGTCCGAACTCGCCGCCTATGAGCGCTTCCGCACCGGTCTACGGGACGCGATCGGCTGACCCGCCCCACACTTCACGGGTTGGTGACGGGCCGGGGGACGTGATCGCGGGGGGCTCGCTAGGCTGGAACGACCATGGCTGAGTACATCCTGACACTGCGCAATGTCCGCAAGGCCCACGGCGACAAGGTCGTCCTCGACAATGTCACCCTCTCGTTCCTCCACGGGGCGAAGATCGGCGTCGTCGGCCCCAATGGCATGGGCAAGTCCACCCTGCTCAAGCTCATGACCGGACTCGAGCAGCCCAATAACGGCGATCTCGTCCGCGACCCGGATGCGACCGTCGGCATGCTCCAGCAGGAGCCTCCGCTGACCGAGGGCAAGACGGTCCTGGAGAATGTCGAGGAGGCCGTCGGCGAGATCAAGGGGAAGCTCGACCGGTACAACCAGATCAGCGAGGAGCTCGCCGATCCGGATGCCGACTACGACACCCTCCTCGCCGAGATGGGTGATCTGCAGACCGATCTCGACGCGAGTAACGCGTGGGAGTTGGACTCGCGTCTCGACCAGGCGATGGATGCCTTGCGCTGCCCGCCGCCCGATACCCTGGTCGACCACCTCTCCGGTGGTGAGCGCCGTCGAGTGGCCCTGTGCAAGCTGCTGCTCCAGCAGCCCGACCTGCTGCTCCTCGACGAGCCCACGAACCACCTGGATGCCGAGTCGGTCCAGTGGCTCGAGGGTCACCTGAAGAACTACCCGGGCGCCGTCCTGGCCGTGACCCACGACCGGTACTTCCTCGACAATGTCGCCCAGTGGATCGCCGAGGTCGACCGCGGTCAGATCCACGGCTACGAGGGCAACTACTCCACCTATCTGGAGACCAAGAAGGAACGTCTCAAGATCGAGGGCCAGAAGGACGCCAAGCGCGCCAAGATGCTCGAGAAGGAACTCGAGTGGGTGCGGTCCAATGCCAAGGGGCGTCAGGCCAAGAGCAAGGCGCGTCTCGCTCGCTACGAGGAGCTCGCCGCGGAGGCCGAGAAGGCACGCAAGATCGACACCACGGATATCAACATCCCCCCGGGACCGCGTCTCGGCGATGTGGTCCTGGAAGCCGAGGGGCTCACCAAGGGCTTCGAGGGCCGCACGCTCTGGGATGGCATCTCCTTCTCGCTGCCGCGCGCCGGCATCGTCGGCATCGTCGGTCCCAATGGCGTCGGCAAGACCACGCTGTTCCGGATGATCACGGGCTCGGAAGAGCCCGATGGCGGCTCGCTCACCGTCGGGCAGACGGTCAAGATCAGCTATGCCGATCAGACCCGCGCCAATATCGACCCGAACAAGAATGTGTGGGAGGTCGTCTCGGAGGGCCTGGACTTCATCAAGGTCGCCAACTTCGAGATGAACAGCCGTGCGTATGTGGCATCCTTCGGCTTCAAGGGATCGGATCAGCAGAAGAAGGCCGGGGTGCTCTCGGGCGGCGAGCGCAATCGCCTGAACCTCGCCCTGACACTGAAGCAGGGCGGCAACATGCTGCTGCTCGATGAGCCCACCAATGACCTGGATGTCGAGACCCTGTCGGCTCTGGAAGATGCGCTGCTCGACTTCCCCGGCTGTGCCGTGGTCACCTCCCACGATCGCTGGTTCCTGGACCGCGTGGCGACCCACATCCTCGCGTGGGAGGGCACTGACGAGGAGCCGGGCAATTGGTTCTGGTTCGAGGGCAACTTCGCCTCCTATGAGGCCAACAAGATCGAGCGGCTCGGTGCCGAGGCCGCCCGCCCCCACCGCGTCACGCACCGCCGTTTGACCCGCGACTGAGAGCTGTGGTGACCCCAGCGGCGCTTGCGCCGTTTGACCCGCGACTGAGAGCTCGGGCGATCAATGGGCGGTGGGTTACGCACCTCTCGGCCGTGCTGAGGGGTGCGCAAGTCACCGCTCAGGCGCGGAGGGGAGGGGTGCGGGATCACTCACCTGCCGAACCCGTGTTCGCGACCGTGCTCGATCGGCTGTATGGCGGCGAGCGCGACGATCGCACCCTCGCGCTGCTGACCTGAACGGGCGTCTGGGCGAGATCAGAAGGTGCGGCCGCCGAGCTGGGCGCTGATGCGCTCCATGATGCGGCCGAGTGCGGCGAACTCATCGGGGGTGGAGTTGTCGAGCAGGTAGGTGTGGACGCCCCGGACATGGGTGTGCGCGGCATTGGCGAGCACGGCGAATCCGTGGTCGGTCAAGGTGGCCGTGACGCCGCGGCCGTCGGTGCTGCACTGATCTCGTCCGACGATGCCGGCCTTTTCCAGACGAGCGATCGTGTGGGTGATGCGGCTGCGCGAGTGGGCGACGAGGGCCGCGAGCTCGGCCATCCGGATGGAGCGTGCGGGAGCCTCCGAGAGCCGCACGAGGATCTCGTATTCGGACATCGAGAGACCATGTTCCCGGCGCAGATCGCGGTCGAGCTGATCCATGAGCACGGTCGAGCCGCCCAGGAAGGAACGCCACACCTCCTGCTGCTCGCGGGACAGCCACGGGGTGTCGTTGACCTCGGTCAGTTCGAGGTCGACGCTGGGAGACTCGCTCATGCCGCTCTCGCCTGGGGGAAGAGCACGATAGGCCGACGGCGGCATTCGTCGGTGCTGATGGTTCGCTCGCTGCGCTCGCTCATGTGATTCAGTTTACGGGAAACAACACTTGATTGAAAGTTCAACTAATGGGTATCGTGTCACCCATAGCCAGCTCGGCGTCCAGATTTCTTTCAAGGAGACAGCATGACCACCACCGTGACCCCCGGTACCTGGAAGCTCGACCCCGCCCACACCGAGATCGGTTTCCAGGTGCGGCACATCATGAGCAAGGTCCGGGGCAAGTTCGAGACCTTCGAGGGCACCCTCGTCACCGAGGCCGACCCGACGGCATCGCGCGTCGAGGTCTCGGTCGATCTCAGCTCGATCAACACCGGTGCCGCCGACCGTGATGCGCACCTGCGCTCCGCCGACTTTTTCGAGGTCGAGAGCTACCCGTCGATGACCTTCGTCAGCACGGGCGTGCAGCAGAAGAGCGATGACGAGTTCATCGTCACCGGCGACCTGAGCATCAAGGGCGTGACCAAGCCGCTCGAGCTCGAGGTCGAGTTCCTCGGTGAGGGTGGCGACCCGTGGGGCGGCACGCGCGTGGGCGTCGAGGCCAAGGGCGAGATCAGCCGCAAGGAGTTCGGCATCGACTTCAACATCCCGCTCGAGGGCGACAAGGTGATGATCGGCGACAAGATCACGCTGCAGATCGTCGCCGAAGCGGTCCTCCAGTCCGGCGAGTGACCTGAGGCCTCCCAATCGCGACGTAGCGAGCCCCCGCAGGGTCACCCTGCGGGGGCTCGACGCATTCCGGACAATCGGCGGCGCGCGGCCAGCGGCTCGCTGAGCGGCAGCTCCCAGGGGATCCGGCGGTGGGCATCGAGCAACTCGTCGAGGCGGCGGGCGAGGTCCTGGGGCATCGGGGTGATACGCCGGGTGGTCAGGTCGACGAAGGCCTCGATGAACTCGCTCGTGCTGGCGACCTTGCCGGTCGTCCGGTCCGCGAGGATCGTCATGCCGTGGATGATCTTGTCCGATCGGTCGAGGACCCGCCAGTGCACCGAGACGTCGTGGCCGATCAGAATCTCCGAGGAGAAGCGGATGTGCTGGGTGAGGCTGAAGGTGCCCTCGCCTCGTCCGGCGCGCGCCTCATCCAACCCCAGTTCCCCGGTGAAGGCGGCCTCGGCGCCCTCCATGTGCAGCGTGTAGTGGTGCTTGACATTGACGTGACCGTTGAGGTCCTCGAACTCGGGTGGCACGATCCGGCGGCGGATGATGCCGAGCTCGTCGAGCTGCCCAATGGTGGGGGTGTCGGTCACGGCGGCTCCTCGAAGGCGTGATGATGTGATGTCGGTCTCACGACACCGAGGGTATCGCAGGTATTGACGTCAGCGTCAAGGGGTGGTGGCGCCGACCAGGGACATCGCCAGGTCGGCATAACGGAAACCCAGCGCCAATGGGGTGTGCGGCGACTCGTGACGGTACCAGCGGGCGATGTCGATGCAGTTCGACAGCAGCAGGATCTTCATCCACTCGATATCGGCGATCCGGAAGACGCCCTCGTCTACGCCGGCCTGCAGGATGCGGCGCATGTGCTCCTCGACGCCGCGGCGTAGCCTCCAGACGTCGGCGAAGCGGCGATCGTGGTGGAGTCGCATCTCGTACTCGATCGTGCGCGAGAACGTGTTCATCTCGGCATTGAAGGTGGCGAAGGAGGCGACCCCAATCCGCAGCTTGCTGGCGGGGTCGGACACCAGGTCGGCGGGCTCGTTGAAGGCCCCGGTGGACGTCTTGTGACCCTCGAGGGCGATGTGGTGGAAGAGCTCGACCTTCGACGAGAAGTGGATGTACACCGCCGCCGGGCTCATCTCGGCTCGCGCGGCGATCGCCCGCGTGGAGGCTCCGTGGTAGCCCAGTTCGGCGAAGGCGAGCGTGGCTCCGATCAGGATCTTGCGGGAAGGTCCGCTGGCCCGCTCGGCCCAGTAGCGTTCGATCACCTCGACCGCCTGCGGCTCGAGCTCGAGGGCCGCCGGGGCGGTCGGCGTCGCGTCGCTGCTCATGGCCGTCATTCTCGCCGATCACCGGCTCCTTGCCCGTCGTGACCCGGTGTGATGCGCTCACCCGGCCCGGCACGCGGACCTTTGGGAGATCGCTGAGACTAAGCGTATGCTTAGTTTTCTCAGTGATCAATGAACGAAAGGGCAGCGAAAAGATGACTGACGTGCGAGCGGAGATGTCCGCCTCGGTGTTCCGGATCGATGCCTCGGCGGGCGATGAGGTCGCGGCGGGTGATGCCCTGATCGTCCTCGAGTCCATGAAGATGGAGATCCCGGTCCTGGCCGGGAGTGCGGGCGTTGTCAAAGAAATACTGGTAAAGCAGGGAGAAATCGTCGAAGAGGGGGCGTTGCTGGCGCGACTTGGCTAAGCGGGGGTGGAGGTGGTGCCGGCGGTCCAATGGGTCGTCGGCATCACTCTGTACGGGGGCTTGCGCTCTGTGATGCGCATCACCTAGCATGACTTCTCGCCGGCCTAAGCGATCGCTTAGGACGCATCGCAGCGAGAGGACGTGCCGCAGTGTCATCGATCTGGTCAGCGGAGATCGCCGAGCTCGAGCGTCGCCGTGCCATGGCCGACGAACTCGGGGGGCCCGAGAAGGTCCGCCGCCAGCACGCGGCCGGTCGCAGCACCGTGACCGAGCGGGTGACCGCCCTGCTCGACGAGGGCAGTTTCGAGCAGATCGGCTCCCTCGCCGGCTTCCCGGACGAGACGGGAGAGCGCATCGTCCCCACCAACTTCGTCTTCGGCCTCGGCACCGTCTCGGGTCGGCGTGTGGTCGTCGGCGCCGATGACTTCACCGTGCGAGGGGGAGCGGCCGATGCCTCGATCATGGCCAAGCAGGTCGACTCCGAGCGCTTGGCCGCTGCGTACCGGCTGCCGCTGATCCGTCTCGTCGAGGGGACCGGTGGGGGCGGAAGCGTACGGATGCTGGAGCGGTCCGGCTATACCTATGTCCCGGCCAACCCGGGCTGGGACACCGTCGTGGACAATCTCTCGCTGGTGCCCGTGATCGCCGCATGTATGGGACCTGTGGCCGGACTCGGGGCAGCGCGCGTCGTCATGAGCCACTTCAGCGTGCTCATCGAAGGCACCTCCCAGCTCTTCGTCGCGGGGCCTCCGGTCGTGCGGCATGCGACGGGTGAGGATCTGGACAAGGAACAACTCGGCGGTGCCGAGGTGCACCGCCGCAGCGGTGCGGTCGATCAGATCGTGCCGGACGAGCCGTCGGCGCTCGCCGCGATCCGCGGGTTCCTCTCCTACCTCCCGTCGAGTGTCTACGAGCTCCCGCCCGTCATCGAGGGGCGGCCCGCGGCCGGGGACGCGGAGTCCCTGGCCGATGCCGTACCCCGCAATCGGCGTCAGCCGTATCGCCTCCGCCCGATCCTCGATGCGGTGTTCGACGAGGGCTCGGTGTTCGACTACACCTGCTACTCGGGTTCGGTCTACACGGGGCTGGCGCGGCTCGACGGGTGTCCAGTCGGCGTGGTGGCGACGGACCCCTACAAAGGCGCCACGATGACGCCGAACGGTGCCGACGCGCTCACCCGGCTCGTTGACCTCTGTGAGACCTTCCATCTGCCGATCGTCAGTCTTACGGACCAGGCCGGCATGATGATCGGCTTGCAGGCCGAGAGGACCGCCTCGATCCGCCGGGGGGCGCGAGCCGTCGCGGCCGTCTATCAGGCCCGCGTGCCCATGGCGGAGATCATCGTGCGCCGGGTCTTCGGCGTCGGCGGCGCCGGCCAGGTCAACCGCCATCGCTACAACCGCCAGTGGGCCTGGCCTTCGGGGGACTGGGGTTCGCTCCCGGTCGAGGGCGGCATCGAGGCTGCGTATCGCGCCGACCTCGAGTCCTCGGACGACCCCGAGGCCATGTTGGCGGAGATCCGCGAACGACTCGAGGCCCTGCGCTCTCCCTTCCGGACGGCCGAGCGCTACGGCGTACACGACGTGGTCGACCCGCGCCGCAGCCGCGAACTGCTAACCCGCTGGGTGCACGACGCCTACCGCATCCTTCCCGAGCTCCTTGGTCCCCCCTCTTTCGGAACGAGGCCCTGATGACACGTACTCCAGCAGAGCTCGAGGAGATCCTCGAGTTCGACTTCCCGACGGCTGTGGCGGCGCTGGACCACCATGTGGCAGCCACGCCGGACCGGCTCGCGGTGCACTACGGCGAGACCGGTGAGAACCTGCGCTACGGCGAGTTCGGCGCGCTCACCGACCGTATCGCCGGCCGGCTCAGCGCGGCGGGGATCGGCCCGGGTGATCGCGTGAGCGTGCTCACCGTCCGGCCCCTCGTCTCGACCCTCACGATGTACGGACTCTGGAAGGCGAGAGCCGTCTACGCCCCGGTCAACTTCCAGTACACGGGGGACCTGCTCGCCTATCAGCTGGAGGACACAGGAGCAGCGCTGCTCATCGTCGACGCCGAGTTGCTCGACCGGGTCCGGGCCGTGGAGTCCCTGCTTGCACACCCGCCACGCGTGCTCGTGGTGGAATCTGGGCTGGGCGGCGAGTTCGGCGAGCTCCTCGGACCGGCCGAGCGCCCGCAGGCCGAGGTCGCCTACGACGATCCGGCCAATATCATCTACACCTCCGGCACGACCGGCCCCTCCAAGGGAGTCGTGCAGTCTCATCGCTGGATCAACGGGTACACGTGGATCGGCCGCGCGATGCTGACCCCCGAGGACGTCGTCTACAACGACCTGCCGATGTATCACGTGGGCGGAGCCCACTTCAATGTCGTGCGTGCACTGTGGACCGGTGCCTCGGTCAGCCTCTGGGACCGGTTCAGCCCCTCGGACTTCTGGCGGAGGATCCGCTCGACCGGATGCACGACCGCCGTGCTGCTCGATGTCATGACTCCCTGGCTCCTGAATGCCGAGCCGAGCGGTGAGGATCGGCTCAATCCCCTCAACAAGGTCCACATGCAGCCACTGCCGGCGAACCACCACGATTTCGCGGAGCGATTCGGCATCGACTTCGTGACCTCGGGCTTCGGGCAGTCGGAGACCGGCGCGGCCCTGATGACCCTGACCGAGCAGACTCGCGAGGGAGAGGGAACCCCCGTAGAGCTCTATCGAGGACGGAGCCATGCCGAACTGCGGGAGGCCTTCGCCCGGTACGGGCTACCGGTCCTGAACGGGGCGGAGCGCGTGCCCAAGGCGATCATGGGCAAGCCGGCCCCCTTCATGGAGATCGTCGTGCTCGACGACCGCGACCGCGTATGCCCCGACGGTGTCGTCGGCCAGCTCGCGATGAGACCGCGGCTCCCGGCGCTCATCCACCACGAGTACCTGAAGAAACCCGAGGCGACGGTCAAGGCGTGGCGCAATCTGTGGTTCCACACCGGGGACGCGGCATTCCGGCAGGAGGACGGCATCTTCATCTACGTCGATCGTCTCGGGGACCGGATCCGGGTACGCGGGGAGAACATCTCCAGTTTCCACATCGAGGAGATCGTCGCCAAGCACCCCTCGGTCCAGCTCGCGGCGGTCATCGCCGTGCCGAGCGAGGAGGGCGACGAGGACGACGTGATCGCCTTCGTCGAGCCGGCCGATCCCGATGCCTTCGACAGCGAGGTCCTCGTCGCATATTGCCACGAGGCCATGCCCAAGTTCATGCGCCCGCGCGCCTTCGTGCCCGTGACGCAGATCCCTCGTACTCCCACCAACAAGATCGAGAAATACAAGTTGCGTCAGCAGTGGACGGAAGGACAGCAATCATGATGAGACGATCTCGCTGGGGAGCGTTCGTGGCTGCGACGCTGCTCGCCACGCTCACCGCCTGCGGTGGCGGTGGCGGCTCCTCGGACCAGGACAAGGACCTGAAGGTCGCGGCGGCTGCCGATGCCTCGTCGCTCGACCCCATCCGCGGCAACGCCGGAACCGACCACGTGCTGCTCTATCCGATCTACGACACCCTGGTGTCCTTCGACTCCGGCCTGGAGGCCGAACCGGGTCTGGCGGAGTCGTGGGAGCAGGTCTCGCCGACCGAGCTGAGTCTGACGCTGCGTGAGGGCGTCGCCTTCCACGATGGCGAGCCGCTGGACGCCGAGGCCGTCAAGTACAACCTCGATCGGGCGATGGGGGAGGGCTCCAATATCCAGGCGGATCTCGCCGCGGTGCGCGAGGTCCGCGTCGACGACGAGCAGACCGTCACCCTGCTGCTGGACCACCCCGATGCCTCGCTCCTGCTGGTGCTGGCCGACCGGGCCGGCATGATGGTCTCGCCGAAGGCCGCCGAGGAGGCGGGCGGAGACTTGAGCACTCACCCGGTCGGCGCTGGTGGATGGTCCTTCGTGGAGTGGCGTCGCGGGGACTCGCTCAAGGTCGAGCGCTTCGACGACTACTGGGACACCGATGTCGACCGGGTCGCGGGGATCACGTTCAACATCATCCCGGATCCGAAGACGCGGGTGACCTCGCTGCGATCGGGACAGCAGGATGTCTCGATGGAGATCGCCCCCTCGGATGCGGACTCGCTGGAGAGCGCGAGCGGTGTGAGCCTGGATCAGTCCCCGCGCGTCAACCTGCACCAGGTCTATCTGAACCGCGCCTCCGAGGAGCTGGGCGATCCGCAGGTCCGCCGGGCGCTGTCCTTGGCGGTCGACCGCGAGGTCGTGCTCAAGAGCGGCTACTTCGATCGTGGCAGCGTCGCCCACGGAGCGCTTCCCGACGGCTACTGGGCGGCGCCTCCGGAGTCGGTGGTCTACGAGCACGATCCGCAGGAGGCCGAGCGACTGCTGGCCGAGGCTGGGATCTCGGGGCTGTCTTTCGACATGATCGTCAACGCCGACTCCCAGACGACTCGCGTGGCCGAGATCCTCAAGGAGCAGTGGGCCGAGATCGGCGTCACCGTCAACATCATCCCGCGCGAGATCGTGCAGGCGACGAACGATTACTTCAACGATCGCAAGGCCCCGGCCCTGCTGTCGCAGTGGACCGGTCGACCTGACCCGGCGATGACCTATCGCCTGATGTTCTCCGCCGAGGGGTACTTCAACACCTCCGACGAGGCCGTCCCCGGCATCGACGAGGCGCTCGCCCAGGCGGACCAGTCGGTGGAGCCGTCCGAGCGCAAACCGGGCTTCGACGCCGCCGCTGAGGCCGTCTACGCGGACACCCCGTTCTTCCCGCTGGCCTTCCAGGACTCGCTGATCGGCCTGCGCGATGACGTCCGGGGATTCGAGTCCAATCTGCTCGGCAAGCCGAAGTTCCTCGGCGTGTCCTTCGGCTGACCGAGGTGAGGGAGGTGGTGACGATGCCGGTGCTCAACGTCCAGGGACTCGAGGTGTTCTTCGGTCACGGCGAGGAGCGCGTGCAGGCTCTGCACGATGTCAGCTTCACGATCGACCGCGGCGAGATCGTCGGGCTCGTCGGGGAGAGCGGCAGCGGCAAGACCGTCACCTCCCTCGCGCTGATGGGTCTGCTCGATCCGCGGTCCTCGCGAATCGAAGGGCAGGCCGAACTCGGCGGCACGCGGCTCTGGGACGACGCCAACCGGCGTCGGCCCCAGGTCGAGGTGCCCATGGCTATGGTCTTCCAGGAGCCCATGACGGCTCTGGACCCGGTCTTCTCGATCGGCTATCAGCTGATCGAGACCTTGCGTCTGCGCCAGGGGCTGTCGAAGGCGCGAGCGCGAGCAGCGGCTCTGGAACTCCTGGACGCGGTCGGCATCTCGGACCCCCGGGCGCGGCTGCGGGCGTATCCGCATGAGCTGTCCGGAGGGATGCGCCAGCGCGTGATGATCGCCATCGCCCTGGCGTGCGCGCCGGAGCTGCTGATCGCCGACGAACCCACCACGGCGGTCGACGTGACCATCCAGGCGCAGTTGCTCGAGCTGATCAGAGACATCGCAGCCGACCGGGGAATGTCGGTGCTGTTCGTGACCCACGATCTCGGTGTCGTCGCCGAGACCTGCGATCGGATGATCACGATGTACGCCGGCCGCATCGTCGAACGGGGACCGGTGGGTGAGGTCCTGGCCGCCCCCGCGCACCCCTACACCGGGGGGTTGCTGGCCGCACTGCCCTCCCCGGAGCACCGGGACCGCAGGCTCGCGACGATCCCCGGCCGCGTGCCACCGCCGGGGGAGCGCATCACCGGTTGTGTCTTCGCACCGCGCTGCCAGCACCGAGCCGACATCTGCGCTGAGCCGATCGAGCTCGGTCCCTTCGACGACACCCGAGAGGTCCGCTGTGCGCGAGCCCACGAGATCCACGCGACAGGAGCCGATAGATGACCAGCCCATCGCTGTTCTCCCTCGAATCGGTATCGGTCCGCTTCCCTGTCGGCCGCCGACGTCATGTGACGGCTGTCGACCGGGTCAGCCTCGACCTCATCGAAGGGGAGACCCTCGGCCTCATCGGTGAAAGCGGATCGGGCAAGTCCACGGTGGCCCGCGCAGCGGTCGGTCTGGCGCCCGTCAGCGCAGGGACGGTCCGATGGCGGGGTCGGGACGTCGCCTCGTTCAGCGGCAAGGAGCGCCGGCGCTTCACGGAGTCCGTGCAGATGGTGTTCCAGGACCCGCACAGCGCCCTCGACCCGCGGCGCACGATCTTGCAGAGCGTGCGCGAGCCCCTGGACGTCATGGGCAGGGGCGAGAAGCGCGAGCGGGAGCAGGTCGCCGTCAATGCGCTTGAGGATGTCGGTCTCTCGGCTCAGTTCCTCACCCGGTATCCCCATCAGCTCAGCGGCGGACAGAAGCAGCGCGTCAACATCGCCCGAGCGCTGGTGACCGATCCGAAGGTGCTGATCTGCGACGAGTCCGTTGCCGCTCTGGACGTGGCGCTGCAGGCGGAGATCCTCAATCTCCTGCAGGACCTCAAGGCCGAGTACGAGCTCACCGTGCTGTTCATCAGCCACGATCTCAGCGTCGTCAGCCATGTCGCGGACCGGATCTGCGTCATGTACCTCGGGCGGATCGTGGAGCAGGCCTCCACGCCCTCGCTCGTCGGGCAGAGCCTGCATCCTTACAGCGAGGCGCTGCTGTCGGCGCAGCCGCTCGTGCACCAGTCATCATCGCACCGTCGCATCGTGCTCTCGGGGGACATCCCCAGTCCACTCTCGCCGCCACCAGGCTGCCGGTTCAGCACCCGGTGCCCGCACGTGACCGAGGAGTGCCGCACCACCGTGCCCGAGCTGGTCGAGATCAGTCAGGGTCACGACTCGGCGTGCCTGCGCACCGCCGATCTCTACGGCGTTGAGCGGCCGGCAGACCGGGAGGCGTCATGAGGATCCTGCGCGTCGTCGGCACGAGTGTGCTCTCGGCGATCCCGACCCTGATCCTGGCGACCCTCATCGTCTTCCTGCTCCAAAGGCTGATCCCAGGCGACCCGGCGGTCGCGATCGCCGGAGACTACGCGACACCGGAGAATCTGGCTCGGATCCGTGAGGATCTCGGGCTGGACGGCTCGCTGGTCACCCAGTACCTCACCTGGATCTCCGGGGCGCTCACAGGCGACCTCGGCACCTCTTATCAGACGGGCGAGTCGATCTCGGCCCTGATCATGCAGAGGCTGCCGCTCACGCTGATCCTCATGGTCTTCGCGCTGATCGTCGCGATCGCGATCGGCCTGCCTCTCGGCGTGATGTCCGCGCAGAAGGTGGACACGAGCTTCGACCGCTTCCTCACCACCTCGGCGACCTTCGGGATCGCGATCCCGAACTTCTGGCTCGGGATGATGCTCATTATCGTCTTCGCCCTCAACCTCGGCTGGTTCCCGGGGCCTGGCGGTGCGAGTCTCTCCGAGGATCCGGTAGAGGCGCTGCGGGGGCTGGTGCTCCCGGCCATCGCCCTCGGACTCGTCGGCGGCGCGGAGATCTGCCGGCAGGTCCGCAGCGCGATGGTGGAGAGCCTCAGCACCGACTACGTGCGGACCCACCGGGCGAAGGGCCTGCCGACCGTCAGCATCGTCTGGAAGCACGCGCTGAAGAACTCCAGCCTGCCCTTCGCCACCATCCTCGGCATCCAGGTCTCTCGACTCATCGGCAGCGCCGTCGTGGTCGAGGCCGTCTTCGGCCTGTCGGGGATCGGCTCGCTCGCCGTCGAAGCGACCAATCAACGTGACTACGGCGTGATCCAGGCGGTGGTGTTCGTCGCCGCCATGATCATCCTGTTGACGAATCTCATCGTCGACGTGTCCTACCGGCTTCTCGACCCGAGGATCTCCTGATGTCCGTCATCGCCTCACGTGTCCAGGGCACCACGGCCCGTCGTCGTGCCGGTCGATTCTCGGTGTGGGCCAGCTACGCCATCCTGGGTGTGGTAGCCATCGTGGTGGTCTTCGCCGGCGTACTGTCACCGTCCTCGCCCACGGCGCAGAATCTCGACGACATCCTGCTGCCGATGAGTGGCGCGCACCCGCTCGGCACCGACGATCTCGGTCGCGATGTGCTCAGCCGGATGCTCCACGGCACCCGAGTCTCGGTCCTCGCCGCGATGCTGGCCGTCGCGATAGCGGTGGTCATCGGTCTGCCGATCGGCATCGCGGCCGGGTGGGGCAATCGCTGGCTGGATGCGGGCATCATGCGGGTCGTCGATGCGGTCATGTCCTTCCCCGCCATCGTGCTCGCCATCGGCATCACGGCCACGATGGGGCCGAACATCACGAATGCGATGATCGCGGTCGGTGTCGTCCTCGCGCCGGCGATCATCAGGCTGGCGCGGGCGCAGACGATGACTATCCGTTCGGAGACCTATATCGAGGCGGCGCGGTCCTTCGGCGCGTCGGGTCTGCGGCGGATGGTCCTGCCGCACGTGCTGCCGAACATCATCCAGCCGATCCTGGTGCAGGTCGCGGTGCTCATGGGCTTCGCGCTGATCGCGGAGGCCAGCCTGAGCTTCCTGCAGCTCGGTGTACAACCGCCGAATGCCTCGTGGGGTGCGGTGCTCGCCCGTTCCTACACCTTCCTCGATCAGGCCCCGATGCAGATCTTCATCCCCGGCCTGGCCATCGCGGCCACCGTCTTCGCCTTCAACATCATCGGCGATGAGATCCAGCGGCTGCTCGACCCGAAACGGAAGTGACCCATGGGCGTGCGCAGAATCGAGACTTGCTCCCAGTCTGTCGATCACAGGGGCTCTCGATTGACGAATGGAGAGCACATCTCCGTCCAGGTGGTGGCGGAATGAGCGTGCTGTTCATCGCCAACCGCGGTGAGATCGCCGCCCGCATCCAACGCACAGCTCGGTCACTTGGGTGGAAGTGCGCCGTCGCTCGCCCGGAGGTCGATGCCGGGCTGCCCTATGTCAGGGAGGCCGACATCAGCGTGCCGCTGGACTCGCCGCGGGCCTTCGGTGATGTGGAGACGATGGTCGCCGCGGCCGTGGCAGCGGGGGCGCAGCTGGTGCATCCCGGGTACGGCTTCCTCTCGGAGAATCCCGACTTCGCGCGGGCGGTGACCCAAGCGGGCATGACCTTCGTCGGTCCTTCGGCCGAGGTCATCGAGTCGATGGGCGACAAGGCCAATGCGCGCCGGATCGCGCAGGAATCCGGTGTGCCGGTGACCACGGGCTCGTCGGGGCCCGTGGAGACTCTGGAGGAGGCCGGCGAGATCGCCGAGGTCATCGGCTTCCCGTTGATGGTCAAGGCGGTGGCCGGTGGAGGGGGTATCGCGATGGCGGTGGTGACCGAGGCGGCCGGCTTGGCGGCGGCGGTCGAACAGGTCTCCGGTCGCGGTGTCTCCGTCTTCGGTGACGGGCGCATGATCGTCGAGCGCTATGTCCAGCGGTCTCGTCACATCGAGGCGCAGATCATGGGGTTGCCGGACGGCCGGGTCATCGCGGTCGGTGAGCGTGATTGCTCGGTCCAGCGGCGCCACCAGAAGGTCGTCGAGGAGAGCCCTTCGCCCGCCCTCACCCTGGAGGTGCGCGAGCAGATCGCTCGCCGGGCCGTGGCGCTCGGCGAGGCCGTGGGATACCGCAACGCCGGCACCGTGGAGTTCATCTACGACCTTGATCGACAGGAGTTCTACTTCCTGGAGATGAATACACGCCTGCAGGTCGAGCACCCGGTGACCGAGGCGGTCCACGGGGTCGACCTGGTGGCATGGCAGCTCGCGGTCGCCCGAGGAGACAGCGAGATCCCGGAGGGATTCTCCGCGGCCCCGAGCGGACACGCGATCGAGTTGCGGATCTACGCCGAGGACCCTGAGCGTTTCCTGCCCAGGCCCGGGGCGATCACCCGCTGGCAGATGCCCGATGGGGACGGGATCCGAGTCGATGCGGGCTATCGCGAGGGCACGACCGTAACCCCGTTCTTCGATCCGCTGATGGCCAAGGTGATCGGCTGGGGGTCCACGCGTGAGGAGGCGCTGGAGCGGACGCGGACGGCCTTGGCGCGTACGGCCGTCGAGGGGCCGGGCGTGAACCTGCCGTATCTGGCCCGGGTGCTGGACAGCGAGGCCTTCGCGACGGGGAGCTATGCCACCGGGCTGGTCGTCGACGAGTCGTGAGGATGCCACACCCCCCCCGACCCGTTGGCGGGGGCCGCGCACCTCTCGACCCGGCCGAGACGTGCGTAGGTCACCGTCACCGCCACCACCCCCGCGTCGACGGATCGCGCGACCGCGGGCCGCGCATGCGCCCGCTACTGGGTCAGCGGCGAGCGACCATCCGGACGGCGAGTCTCGCATGGAGCTCGGCCATCTGGTCGGGTGTGGTGGCGCCGTCGGGGGAGTACCAGCGCACGAGGTCGATGCTGATCGACAGCAGTGCCAGCGCGGTGCCTTTGAGATCCTCGGCGTCGACGACGCCGGCGGTCACTCCCTCGGCCAGGGCATTCTGCATCTCGCGTTCGATGCCGCGACGGTAGTCCGCGATCTCCCGCCGGTGCTCGGGGATCAGCGCGTGGAACTCGTACTGCACGATGCGTCCGACCCGGCTGTTGACGGCGTGCCAGCGACTGAATTCGCTCACCATGTGGCCGATCCGCTCGATCGGATCGGTGCGCGCGGCGGCCGCCTCGCGGATCCGCGCGAGCGCGGCGCGGTGGCCGCGATGGCTCACCTCGAAGAGGAGCTCTTCCTTGGTGGCGTGGTGGACGTACACTGCGGCCGGGCTCATGCCGGCGCGCGAGGCGATGTCGCGGGTGGTGGTGGCAGCGAAGCCCTTCTGGGCGAAGGCCTCGACGGCGGCCTCGATCAGCCGCTCGCGCGTCGCGGCCGAGCGGGAGCGCGACGAGGGGGCTTCAGCGGTCATGGTGGACATCATCTCCCAGGGATGGCATGCTAAGCAAGCGCTTAGTAACCCCATTGCGAAAGAGCCCCATGAAGCGAACCATCTACACCGACGACCACGAGGCGTTCCGCGAGTCGTGCGCCGCCTTCCTCGCCAAGAAGGTGCAGCCGCACGTCGAGGAGCACCTGGCCGGCAAAGGCCTCCCTCGTGACTTCTGGACCGCCGCCGGAGCCGAGGGCTTCCTCGGCCTGGAGATCCCCGAGGAATTCGGCGGCGCCGATGCCCGGGACTACCGGTTCAATGCCGTGTGGGCCGAGGAGCTCAGCAAGCTCAACGCCTCGATCTCGTCCTGTGTCGGCATCCACGCCGATATCACCGTGCCCTACATCGTCGACCTCGGCACCGAGGAGCAGAAGCAGCGCTGGCTCCCCGGCTGCGCCACCGGTGAGATCGTCACCGCGATCGGCATGACCGAGCCCTCAGGCGGCTCGGACCTGGCCGGGCTCAAGACGACCGCCGTCCGCGACGGCGACGAGTGGGTCATCAACGGCTCCAAGACCTTCATCACCAACGGCTACTCGGCCGACCTCATCGTGACCGCTGTGCGCACCGACCCCAGCAAGGGTGCCCGCGGTATCACGCTGTTCGGCATCGAGGCCGGTGACGCGGGCTTCAGCCGCGGCCGCAAGCTCGACAAGGTCGGCCAGGAGGAATCCGACACGGCCGAACTGTTCTTCGAGGACCTGCGCCTCGGTGATGATCGCGTCATCGGCGAGCTCGGAGCCGGCTTCATCTCGATGATGAAGAAGCTGCCCCAGGAACGTCTGGGCGCCGCGGTCTCCAATATCGCCCATGCCAAGCAGATCCTCGCCGAGACCATCCAGTACTGCCACGATCGCAAGGCCTTCGGGCAGTCGATCGGCTCGCTGCAGCACAACAAGTTCCTGCTCGCTGAGCTCGTCACCAAGATCGAGGTCGCCGAGGCGTACACCGATCAGGCCGTGCTCGCGCACAGCCAGGGTCAGCTCACCGCGATCGACGCCGCCAAGGCGAAGTGGTGGAGCGCCGATGTGCAGAACGATGTACTCGACCACTGCGTGCAGCTGCACGGCGGGTACGGCTTCATGAACGAATATCGCGTCGCCCGCGCCTGGCGCGACGCCCGAGTGACCAAGATCTGGGCCGGTTCCAACGAGATCATGAAGGAACTCATCGGCCGCGACCTCGGTTTCTGAGAACTCCGTCTCCACAGAAAGGGACAACTGATGCCCGAAGCAGTCATCGTTTCCACTGCGCGTTCGCCGATCGGGCGCGCCGGTAAGGGTTCGCTCAAGGACATGCGACCCGATGACCTGACCGTCCAGATGGTCGAGGCCGCGCTCGCGAAGGTGCCCGAACTCGATCGTCGCGACATCGTCGACCTCATCTGCGGTATCGGCCAGCCCGCGGGCGAGGCCGGTCACAACATCGCCCGCGCGGTCTCGGTGCTGGCCGGCATGGATCACCTGCCCGGCACCTCAGTCAACCGCTACTGCTCGTCCTCGCTGCAGAGCACGCGGATGGCCTTCCATGCGATCAAGGCCGGTGAGGGCGATGTCTTCATCTCGGCCGGTGTCGAGACCGTGAGCCGGTTCGGCAATGGGTTCGCCGACGTGCCGGGTACCGAGAACCCGCTCTTCGACGAGGCTCGCGCTCGTACCGCCGCACGCGCCGAGGGCGGCGCCGACACGTGGACCGATCCGCGCCAGAACGGCGACCTCCCGGACCTCTACATCGCCATGGGGCAGACCGCCGAGAACGTGGCCCAGCATCTGGGGATGAGCCGCGAGGAGCAGGACGAGTTCGGTGTCCGCAGCCAGAATCTGGCCGAGGAGGGCATCGCGAGCGGTTTCTGGGCCAAGGACATCACGCCTGTGACCCTGCCCGACGGCACCGTGGTCTCCGCCGATGACGGCCCGCGCGCGGGCGTCACGATGGAGGCCGTCAGCAAGCTCAAGCCCGTCTTCCGTCCCGACGGCACCGTCACCGCCGGCAACGCCTGCCCGCTCAACGACGGCGCCGCGGCTCTCGTGATCATGAGCGACACCAAGGCCAAGGAGCTCGGTCTGACACCGCTCGCGCGGATCGTCTCGACCGCCGTGACCGGTCTTTCACCCGAGATCATGGGCCTCGGTCCGGTCGAGGCGATCCCGGCGGCGCTGCGCCACGCGGACATGTCCCTGGAAGACATCGACCTGTTCGAGATCAACGAGGCCTTCGCGGTTCAGGCCTGGGGCTCGGCCAAGCAGCTCGGCATCCCGCTCGAGAAGCTCAACATCAACGGCGGTGCGATCGCCGTGGGTCACCCCTTCGGTATGACCGGTGCCCGCATCACGTCGACGCTGATCAACTCCCTGCAGTGGCATGACAAGCAGTTCGGCGTGGAGTCGATGTGCGTCGGCGGCGGGATGGGCATGGCCATGGTGTTGGAGAGGCTCAGCTGATGTCGGGACGCTTCGACGGCAAGGTCGCGATCGTCACCGGCGCCAGCCGGGGCATCGGTCTCGGTGTCGCCGAGCGGCTCGTCGCCGAGGGCGCCAAGGTGCTCATCACGGCGCGCAAGGAGGACGCCCTCAAGGAAGCCGTCGCGCACCTGGGTGAGGACAAGGCGACCTTCGTGGCGGGCGCCGCCGATGTCGCCGAGCATCAGGACGAGGCCATCGCCACAGCGATCGACCGCTTCGGCGGGCTCGACCTGCTGGTCAACAACACCGGCATCAACCCGGTGTACGGCCGGACCATCGAGATCGACCTCGCGGCGGCGCACAAGATCCTGGCGGTGAACGTCCTGGCAGCGACGGAGTGGGCCCAGAAGGCCTATGCCGCGTCGCTCGGCGAGAGCGGCGGGGCGATCGTCAACATCGCCTCGGTCGCCGGCCTGAAGCCCTCCCCGATGATCGGCATGTACGGGGTCTCCAAGGCCGCGGTCATCCGGTTGACGCAGGAGCTTGCGGTCGAGCTGGCCCCGAAGGTCCGGGTCAACGCGGTCTCTCCAGCGGTGGTCAAGACCCGGTTCGCCGGTGCTCTGTACGAGGGTCGCGAGGAGGAGGTCTCCGCCGCCTATCCGATGAAGCGCCTCGGCATCCCCGAGGACATCGCGGCCGCGGTCGCCTTCCTGCTGTCGGACGATGCGGGCTGGATCACCGGTCAGAACATCACCCTCGACGGTGGGCTCACCCTCACCGGCGGGGTCTGATCCTTCACCCGAGCGGTGGGCGGTGGGTTGCGCACCTCTCGTCCCGTGGGGCGGTGGTTTGCGCACCTCTCGACGGCTCTGAGACGTGCGTAGGCCACCGCCCACCGCGAGAGGGTGCTAGTGCCCTGCGCCGAAAAAGTTCATCACCGCTTTCCGCCTTCTGAGCGGCGCTCCGCTGCGTTGACGTCGCTCGAAAGGCGTCCGAGCCTGCCAGCGCTCCGCCGCCTTGCGGAGCATCCCCTCAAGCGACGCCTCTCGGCAACAAGCTTCCGACGCAGGACACTAGCTCCCCCCAGGGTTCGATGTGAGAAAGAACATGAGGAGAACCTCGCATAAAAGATGAGGAGTTCCTCATGTTTTATCGTACGATGGCTCCTATGACGACGCTCGACCCCACGCCTGCGCTCACGTCCGCCCGCCCCGATGCCGTCAGCGGCATCCGGCTCGTGGACCAGCTCCGCTCGACGACCCCCTACGCCCTCGCTTTCGCCGGACAGGGTGGCGAGTGGCTGCCGCCGCTGGCCGAGCTGGTGCGCGATTTCGCGCTCGAGTCCGATCTGGCCGCCGTGACGAGCGAGGTCGACCGGATCCTCGAGCCCCTCGTCGGTGAACTCGCGCGCACGGGCATCGCCTTCACGCCACTCGCCTGGGTGGACGCACTCGCCGTCGGAGAATCGGCCGAGGACGATGAGGCGGCCGCCGTACCCTCCCCCGAGGCCCTCCAGGAGCCCGCCGCCTCCGTGCCGGGCATCGCCCTGACCCAGGTGGCCGCCCTCGCCGCCCTGCGCCGCCAGGGACTGGATCCCGCTGACCACCGACCGGTCGCCGTCATCGGCCACTCGCAGGGTCAGCTCGTCACCGATCTGCTCGACGGCCTCGACGTCACCACCGCGCTCGCCGTGGCCCGCCTCGTCGGCGCGGCCACCCAGATCGTCGGTCGTCGCCGTGGCCTGCTCGGATCGACGATGCTGAGCGTGAGCAATGTCGACCCCGCTCGTATCGAGGAGATCGTCGCCGATCTGGGCAGCCGAGTCGAGTGCCGTATCCGCAACGGCCGCCGTGCGGTCGTCCTCTGCGGACCGCAGGCCGAGCTCGATCGTGCGGTCTCGCGACTCGAGTCCGTCGCCGCCCAGGAGAAGTCCGAGCGCGATCGCAAGATCACCGGCGGAACCCCCTTCGCGCCGGTCATCGAGGCCTTGCCGGCGCGCGTCGCCTTCCACCACACCGATCTCGTCGAGGTGGCCGACCTGGTCGCCGAGTGGGCCGGTCGGGTCGGCCTCGACGCCACCCTCGCCCGTGACCTCGCACAGCGCTCGGTCATCGATCCGGTCGACTGGGTCACCTCGCTCGAGCAGGCTCTCGACGCCGGTGCCCAGTGGATCCTCGACCTCGGCCCGGGCGACCTCGCCGCACGCCTCAGCGCCGCCGAGACACGCCCCCGCGGCGCGGGCATCGTCTCGACCACCACACGTCGTGGGCACCGCGAGCTGACGGCCGTGGGGGCCGTCCCCGCGCGCCCGACTCCCTGGTCGGCCTTCGCCCCCCGGCTCGTCACCCTGCGCGACGGACGCACCGTCGCCGAGACGGCCTTCACCCGGCTCACGGGCAAGTCACCGGTCCTGCTCGCGGGCATGACGCCGACCACCGTCGATGCCGCGATCGTCGCTGCCGCCGCGAATGCCGGCTTCTGGGCCGAGCTCGCCGGAGGCGGCCAGGTCACCGAGGAGATCTTCGCCGACCGCGTCGCCGAGCTCGACGAGCTGCTGACCCCCGGCAGCACGTACCAGTTCAACTCGCTCTTCCTCGATCCCTATCTGTGGAAGCTGCAGCTCGGGCAGAAGCGCCTCGTGCAGCGCGCCCGCGCCAACGGCGCCCCGATCGATGCTGTCATCGTCACCGCCGGCATCCCCGAGCTCGACGAGGCCGTCGAGCTGGTCGAGGATCTGCGCTCGGCCGGCATCGCGCACGTCGTCTTCAAGCCCGGCACCGTCGCGCAGATCCGCCAGGTCCTCGCGATCGCCCGCGAGCTCGCCCCGCTGCCGGTCATCGTGCAGATTGAGGGCGGCTGCGCCGGTGGTCACCACTCCTGGGAGGACCTCGACGATCTCGTCCTGGCCACTTACGCCGATCTGCGGGCGCAGTCCAATGTGGTCGTGTGCGTCGGCGGCGGCATCGGCACCCCCGAGGCCGCCTCGACCTATCTGACCGGTGAGTGGTCGCGCCGTCACGGCTTCCCCGCGATGCCGCTCGACGGTGTCCTCGTCGGCACCGCCGCGATGGCCACGCTCGAGGCGACGACCTCGCCGGAGGTCAAGCAGCTGCTCGTCGACACCCGCGGCACCGGTGCCTGGGTCGGCGCGGGCACCGCGACCGGCGGCATGGCCTCCGGCCGCAGCCAGCTCGGTGCCGACATCCACGAGATCGACAACACCGCCTCGCGCACGGGCCGCCTCCTCGACGAGGTCGCCGGCGATGCCGAGGCCGTCTCCGCGCGCCGCGATGAGATCATCGCGGCGATCGATCGCACTGCCAAGCCGTACTTCGGCGATGTCCGCGACATGAGCTACGCCCAGTGGCTGCGTCGCTTCGTCGAGCTCTCGGGCACCTCGGCCGATGGTGAGGCCGCATGGCTCGATGTCACGCTACGCGACCGCTTCCACGCGATGATTCAGCGCGCCGAGGCCCGTCTCGCCGACGAGGATCGCGGTCCGATCCCGACGCGCTTCCCCGCGGCCACCGATGTCGAGGACGGTTTCGCCGCCGTCGCGACGCTGCTGGATGCGTATCCCGCGGCCGAGGACATCGTGCTCCACCCCGCGGACGAGGCCTTCTTCGTCGAGCAGTGCAAGCGTCCCGGCAAGCCGGTCAACTTCGTGCCCGTCATCGATGCCGACGTGCGGCGCTGGTGGCGTTCGGACTCGCTATGGCAGGCGCACGACGCCCGGTACAGCGCCGACGAGGTCTGCATCATCCCAGGCACGCGTTCGGTCGCCGGCATCACCCGTGTCGACGAGCCCGTCGCCGATCTGCTCCGGCGTTTCGAGGACGAGGTCATCGACGCCCTGCTCGCGGCCGGCTCCGCACCCGAGCGGGTCGCGGGTCGTCGTCGCATCGAGGTTGACGGCATCGCCGAGTCGCTCGCGCTGGTGCTCGCCTCGCCGGATGTCGTCTGGGCGGGCCGCACCGTCGGCAACCCCGTGCACCGGCTCGGCACCGGCTGGGTCGTCACCGGGCCCGATACCGCCGAGCACCCCGAGACGGGGGCCGAGCTCGGTGCCTCGTCCGCCCTCGTCGAGTTGCGAGTGCCGCTGCCCGGCGGCGAGCGTCTGACCCTCCCGATCCGTGTCGGGGACGGCGTCTGCTGGGGCAGCAGCCCCGTCGTGACCCAGGCCGATGCGGCACAGGCGATGCGGGCTCTGGCCGCTCGTGCGGCCGGTGGTTCGGTCCCGGAGGCGAATGACGGCGTCGCGCGCCTCACCGCGGCCTGGACCCCCGACCTGCGCGCCGATCACGCGGCCGTCTCGGGCGCACCGGTCGAGCCCAGCGCTCATCCGGCACCCGATGTCCTGGTCGGTCTCGTCTGGCCCGCCGTGTTCGCCGTCATCGGCGACGCCACCGATGACGAGGGGACCCCGGTCGTCGAGGGCATGCTCGACCTGGTCCACCTGGACCACGCGATCGCGATCGGCGAGATCCCGAGCGAGCACGCCGAGCTCACCATCACCGCGACCCTGCGTGGCGTGGTCGACTCCTCCTACGGACGTGTGGTGACGGTCGACGTCGACATCGTGACCGACTCCGGTGAGGTCGCGGCGCTCACCGAGCGTTTCGCCATCCGCGGCCGGGCAGGGCAGGGCGACCTGGCCGACCCGGCGCGTGCCGGAGGCGTTCTGGGCGACGATGTCCGCGACACCCCGCGTCGTAAGCGTGCGGCCGCCTCCGTGTCCGCCCCCACGGACCTGCGGGCCTTCGCCGCCGTCACCGGCGACCACAACCCGATCCACACCAGCGTCGCCGCGGCCCGGTTGGCCGGCCTGGGCGCGCCGATCGTGCACGGCATGTGGACCTCCGCCGCTGCCCAGCAGCAGGTGGTGGCGCAGACCGGTCGCCGGCTCGAGGGCTGGACCACCCGGTTCATGGCGCCGGTCCGTCCCGGTGCCGAGGTCGACATCCGCGCCGATCGCGTGGGTCTGGACGCGGGCGCCGAGGTCCTCGATGTGACGGTCCGCGCCGACGGTGAGGTCGTGATGGCCGCCAGCGCCCGGCTGGCGGCACCGCGTACGGCGTACGCCTTCCCCGGCCAGGGCATCCAGAGCCAGGGCATGGGCATGGCCGGATACCAGCGCTCCAAGGCAGCCCGCGAGATCTGGGACCGTGCCGACGCGCACACCCGCGCTGCCCTCGGCTTCTCGATCCTCACAGTCGTCCGTGACAACCCGACCGAGCTGACCGCACACGGTGTCACGCATCGGCACCCCGATGGTGTGCTGTACCTGACCCAGTTCACGCAGGTCGCGATGGCCGTGCTGGGCGCGGCCCAGATGGCCGAGCTCCGCGAGTCAGGCGCCTTCGTCGAGGGCGCGATCCTGGCCGGCCACTCGGTGGGCGAGTACAACGCCCTCGCGGCCGTGTCGGGTGTCATCCCGCTCGAGGCCGTCGTCGAGGTCGTGTTCCAGCGCGGATCGGTCATGCACACGCTCGTGCCGCGCGATGCGCAGGGACGCAGCGATTACCGACTCGCGGCCATCCGTCCCTCCCAGATCGGCCTGGCCGATGACGAGGTCACGGACTATGTGGAACGAATCTCCGAGCAGACCGGCGAGTTCCTGCAGATCGTCAACTACAA
Organism: Aeromicrobium sp. PE09-221; assembly: GCF_002174305.1. Classification (GTDB taxonomy): domain Bacteria; phylum Actinomycetota; class Actinomycetes; order Propionibacteriales; family Nocardioidaceae; genus Aeromicrobium. The sequence goes on from NZ_MIJB01000007.1 coordinate 42,546, forward strand.
CCTGCGTGGCTCGCAGTACGCCATCGCGGGCACGGTGGCCGGGCTCGAGGAGCTCGAGCGCGACATCGCCCGCCGCCGCGAGGAGTTCGGTGGCAAGGCGGCCTTCATCCTGGTGCCGGGCATCGATGTGCCCTTCCACTCGCGGGTTCTGCATGGCGGCGTCCCGGACTTCCGGGACCGGCTCGACGAGCTGCTGCCCGCCGACATCGATCCGGCCATCCTCGCCGGCCGCTACATCCCGAACCTGGTTCCCCGCCCGTTCAGTCTCGATCGCGACTTCGTCGTCGAGATCGCCGAGCTGGTCGATTCCGCGCCGCTGCGCGAGGTGCTCGCCAACTTCGACGAGTGGACCGCGCGGCCCGGTGCGCTGTGCCGACGTGTGCTGATCGAGCTGCTCGCCTGGCAGTTCGCCAGCCCCGTGCGCTGGATCGAGACGCAGGACCTCATGTTCACACCGGTCGAGCGCGGTGGGCTCGGTGTCGAGCGCTTCGTCGAGATCGGCGTCGGCTCGGCTCCGACCGTCGCCAACCTGGCCTCGTCGACCCTGAAGCTCCCGGACAGTGAGTACGGGACCGTCGAGGTGTCCAATATCGAGCGTGATGCGTCCGTCGTCTTCGCGACCGACGAAGACCAGCCCGAGGTCGAGGACGACGCCCTGGAGGCGATGCCGACAGCGGAGGCAGCACCCGCGGAGGCGACCCCGGCTCCGGCGGCCGCCCCGACAGCGCCGGCCGGCGGGCCGCGTCCCGATGACATCGCCTTCGATGCCGCCGAGGCCACCCGCACGCTGGTGGCCTGGTGGACCAAGCTGCGGTTGGACCAGATCGGTGCCGCCGACTCCATCGAGTCACTGTGCGACGGGGCCTCGAGCCGCCGCAACCAGCTGCTTGTCGATCTCGGTGCGGAGCTGTCGCTCGGCGCCATCGACGGTGCGGCCGATGCCGACCTGGTGACCCTGGGCCAGCAGGTCAAGGGCCTCGCTCGCGGTTACAGCGCCTTCGGTCCGGTGCTCACCGAGACCATCTCGGAGCATCTCAAGAAGGTCCTGGGCCCGGCGGGCAAGAAGCCGGCCGCGATCACCGATCGCGTCACCGGCACCTGGCAGCTCGGACCCGGCTGGGCCTCGCACGTGCTCGCCGAGCTCGCGATGGCCACCCGCGAGGGCACGAGCGTGCGCGGTGGGGAGTTCGGCTCCTTCGGTTCGCTGAACAGCGGCGCCGATGTCGACGCGGCGGTCGATGCCAGCGTCAAGGCCGTGGCCGCACGTTATGGCGTGAGCGTGGATCTCCCGGCGACGGGCGGCAGCGGTGGCGCCACGGTCGATGCCGAGGCACTCGCGGAGTTCACCGACCAGATCACCGGTCGCGACGGAGTGCTGGCCAAGTCCGCGCGCCTCGTGCTCGAAGAGCTCGGGCTCAGTGAGGTCCCGACGGAGGTCGAGACCGATGAGCAGGCTGTTCGCGTGCTCGAACGGGTCGAGGCCGAACTCGGATCGGACTGGGTCAAGGCCACGGCGCCGGCCTTCGATGAGAAGAAGGCCTTCGTGCTCGACGACCGGTGGGCCAGCGCCCGCGAGGATCTTGCGCGGATCGCCCACGGTGCCGATGTCACCGGCTCCTTCGTCGGTGCCGGCGAGACGGTGGCCCGGCAGGCGCGCTGGTGGGCCGCTCACGCCGGCAACGGGCTCGCTCCGCGTTTCGAGCGGATCGCGGCCGAGGCCGAGGACACCACGCCGGGCCGCTACGCCGGCGAGGTCGCTGTGGTGACCGGTGCCAGCCGCGGCTCGATCGCCGCGGGTGTCGTCGGTGGCCTGCTGGCCGAGGGGGCCACGGTCATCGCGACCACCTCGGGCATCGATGGACGCAAGCTCGGCTTCTTCAAGAGGCTCTACCGCGACCATGCCCGCCAGGGCGCGGCCCTGTGGGTCGTCCCGGCCAATATGGCGTCCTTCGCCGATATCGACGCGCTCGCTGCGTGGATCGGATCGGAGCAGACGCAGACCGCGGCCGGTGTCACCACGGTGTCCAAGCCGGCGCTGACCCCGACCTTGTTGTTCCCCTTCGCGGCCGGACGTGTCATGGGCGACACCACCGATGCCGGTCCGCGTGCCGAGCTGGAGATGCGTGTGCTGCTCTGGTCGGTCGAGCGTCTCGTGGGCGTGCTGTCCGAGCACGTGCAGGACCGTGACCTCACCCGGCGCCTGCATGTCGTCCTGCCGGGCTCACCGAATCGCGGCATGTTCGGCGGCGACGGCGCCTACGCCGAGGCCAAGGCCGCGCTGGACGCGCTCGTGGCCAAGTGGAGCTCGGAGCGCTCGTGGAGCGGCCGTACGACACTGGCCCACGCCATCATCGGCTGGGTCCGCGGCACAGGCCTCATGGGCGGCAACGACCCGATGGTCGAGGCCGTCGAGGCGCTCGGCGTCCGTACGTGGTCGACCGATGAGATGGCCGAGGCGCTGCTGACTCGCGGCGTCGACGAGGCTCGCGAGCGGGCCCTCCAGGCCCCGGTCGAGGTCGACCTGACCGCCGGGCTCGGTGATGTCGATCTCGATCTCGCCGCCATCGCGGAGAGCGCGAGCGGCCGCGCCGACGCGCAGGACAAGGACCGGGGGGCGGCCACCATCGCCGCGCTGCCCAGTTCACCGGCACAGCTCGATGTCGTAGAGACCCCCGCATGGGGGGAGGTGAGCACCTCGCTCGACGACATGATCGTCATCGTCGGCGCGGGCGAGCTCGGCCCCTACGGTTCGGCGCGCACGCGCTTCGAGGTCGAGGTCAGCGACCGGCTGTCCGCGGCCGGCGTGCTCGAGCTGGCCTGGACCACGGGCCTGCTGACCTGGGATGACGTCAACCGCGGCTGGTACGACGCCGAGAGCGGCGAGCCGGTGGCCGAGGAGGACATCGCCGACCGCTACGAGGAGGTGGTGCGCGAGCGGGTCGGCGTGCGCCGGTACGCCGACGACGGCTCGATGACCGACAACGCAGCGCCGCTGCTGACCTCGGTCTACCTCGAGGAGGATCTCTCCTTCACGGTGTCCGGTGAGGCTGAGGCGCGAGCGATGCGCGAGGCCGATCCCGAGCGCACCCTGATCTCCCAGGATGCCGACGGCGAGTGGACGGTCACCCGCAAGGCGGGCACCGAGATCCGCGTGCCGCGCACGATGAAGCTGACGCGCACCGTGGGTGGCCAGATCCCCACCGGCTTCGACCCGACGGTCTGGGGCATCCCGGCCGAGATGGTCGAGTCCGTGGACCGGGTCGCGCTCTGGAATATCGTGTGCACCGTCGACGCGTTCCTGTCGAACGGCTTCACGCCCGCCGAGCTGCTGCGTTGGGTACACCCGACGCTGGTGGCCAACACCCAGGGCACCGGCATGGGCGGCATGAGCTCGATGCACTCGCTGTACATCGACACGCTGCTGGGCGAGTCCAAGGCCAACGACATCCTGCAGGAAGCGCTGCCGAATGTCATCGCGGCGCACGTCGTGCAGTCGTACGTCGGCAGCTACGGCGCGATGATCCACCCGGTCGCCGCGTGCGCCACCACGGCCGTGTCGGTTGAGGAGGGCGCGGACAAGATCAAGCTCGGCAAGGCCGAGTTCGTAGTCGCGGGCGGCTTCGATGACCTGTCGGTCGAGGGCATCGTGGGCTTCGGCGACATGTCCGCGACGGCCGACTCCTCGGCCATGGCGGCCAAGGGACTGGAGGATCGCTACTTCAGCCGGGCCAATGACCGTCGCTACGGCGGATTCGTGGAGTCGCAGGGCGGCGGCACGATCCTGCTCGCGCGCGGCACGCTCGCGGCCGAGTTGGGACTGCCGGTCCTCGGTGTGCTGGCCTACGCCGCCTCGTTCGCCGACGGCGTGCACACCTCGATCCCGGCCCCGGGCCTCGGTGCCCTCGCCGCGGGCCGTGGTGGTCGTTCTTCGCAGCTCGCGAAGTCGCTCGCGGGCCTCGGTGTCGGTGCGGACGATATCGCGGTGCTCAGCAAGCACGACACCTCGACGGGCGTCAACGAGCGCAACGAGTCCGAGCTGCACGAGCGGCTCGCCGGAGCACTCGGGCGCAGCGACGGCAATCCGCTGTACGTGATGAGCCAGAAGGCGCTGACCGGCCATGCCAAGGGCGGTGCCGCGGCCTTCCAGCTGATCGGCCTGTGCCAGGTGCTCTCGGCGGGCATCGTGCCGCCGAACCGCAGCCTGGACTGTGTCATGGACGACCTCGCCGAGCACGAGCACCTGGTGTGGCTGCGCGAGCCGCTGGCGACCGGCCCGCTCAAGGCCGGCCTGCTGACGAGCCTGGGCTTCGGCCATGTGGCGGGTCTGCTGGCGGTCGTGCACGCGCAGGCCTTCGTCGAGGCGCTGCCCGCCGAGGAGCGTGCGGCGTACCTCGAGCGGGCAGAGCAGCGTCAGATCGAGGGACGGATGCGGCTCACCGAGGCCATGTACGGCGGATCGCCGCTCTACCGCCGTCCTGCCGGTCGCCGTCTCGGCGATGCGGGCGCGCGGGAGCGGGAGGCCGCCATGTTGATCGACCCGGAGGCGCGGCTCGGCGCCGACGGTGTCTACCAGTGCCGGTAATGCGCGATGGGGGTCGTCATCGGCACTGGGGTCGACCTCGTCCATGTTCCGGGGTTCGCTGAGCAAGTTCAGCGTCCCGGATCATGGGTCGACCGGGTGTTCACGCCCGGCGAGCGGCGCGATGCGCGGAGCTTCCTTGCCGATGCCTCCGCGTCTCGCGCCGCCGAGGTCGCGTCCTTGGCGGCGCGCTGGGCCGCCAAGGAGGCCTTCGTCAAGGCCTGGTCGGAGTCACTATGGGGGAGTGCCCCGGTGCTCGCCGAGGAGATCCACCATCTGATCGAGGTCGTCACCGATGCCTGGGGCCGGCCTCGACTGATCCTGCACGGTGAGGTGCGTCAGGCGGCCGGCGATGTCTCCGCTTTCGTCTCCCTTTCCCACGACGGCGACTACGCGATCGCCACCGTCACCCTCACCCGCCCCTCCTCCTAGCGCTCCCGGCTCGTCTGTCGCCAGCGGGGCGAAGCGCGACGGAGGATATGCCTCTGTGGTTGTCATGACGACCACAGAGGCACATCTTCCGTCGCCCGATCACGGAGGATGCGACTCGCGGGTTGCCGGGGCAGCCACAGAGGCACGTCCTCAGTTGGCGGACGGCGGGTGAGGGGAACCCATGACAGATGTCATCGGCAGAGGTGACGCCGTCCCACTGGGGGAGTGACGCGGACTTCGGAAGAGTGGAGCATATGAGCAGAGACATGATGTCGTCCTTGGCCTCCAGCTTCGACTCCCTGCCTTTCGTCCTGCAGATCCTGGTGGTCGCGGTGATCGGCGTGGTCCCCTTCCTGGAGAGTTATGTCGGTGCCTTCGTGGGCACGCTCGTCGGTCTGCCCGCTCCCGTCGCCCTCGTCGCGGCCGTGCTCGGCAATGTCCTGGCCGTCCTGATCGCGGTCGCGTTCGGAAGCCGGATCGCGCAGCGTCGTGAACGCCAGCGCCAGCAGCCCCGCACTCCTCGCCAGGAGAAGGTCATGGCCCGTGTCGACCGCTGGGGAGTGCCGATCGCCAGCCTCCTCGCGCCGATGGTGCTCGCGATCTCGCTGACGGCCTTCATCATGACCACCGTAGGCCTGGCCCGGCGGCAGGTCGTGGTGTGGCAGATCGCCGCGGTCGTGCTGTGGGGCGGGATCTTCACGGCCTTCGGCCTCGGCCTGCTCTCGGTGGCCGGCTGACATGCTCCGCTCGCCGGGACAGGACAGACTTCTGCGGATCGAAGCATGGTCGACGCGGTGGCGGGAGGCCGACCGCCGCCGCTCCGAGCACAGCCGGACCCGCCGTGGCACCGAACGCCCGCAGCGCCGGTCGTGATCGAGACGGGGACGGATGGCGATGCGTTACGGCTGCTATGACAACCCCAACGCATCATCATCGGTCCCCGCCCGGCGGCAAGCTGCACCCGGGGCGGTACCGGCGCGTTCGTCAGGTGTGGGGCTGCGAGGCGAGCAGGTAGGCGCTCAGCAGGCGCTTGAGCTCGATGACGGCCTCGGTGTGCTCCTGACCGTCGCGGACCGAGAAGTTGAGCATCGAGTAGGCGACGTAGACCAGCACCTCGGCCATGATCTGGCGGCGTTCGCGCGGTGTGCCCGGGGTGAGTGGGCCGAGCGCGTAGGCGACCTCGGAGGCCAGCTCACGCTCGGTGACGGCGGCGGTGGCGCGGGTGGCGGGGGTGGACTGCATCGCCATCCAGACAGCCCTCCGCGAGGGATCCTCCATCCAGAGCCTGGCCATGTGGTCGACGAGCCGATTGAGCAGCACCAGCCAGTCCAGGGTGGGAAGCGCCGCAGTCAGGCGCCCCAGCTCCTCGCGGACCGCAACGGCATTCTGGCGGTCGAGCTCGCAGACGATGACGTACTTGTTCTGGAAGAACTGGTAGAGGGTGCCGATGGGGAGCCCGGCGCGCTGGGCCACCTCTTCACAGGTGAAGGACTCGAAACCGACATCCAGCAGGAGTTCGCGCGACACCTGTAGCAGATGGTCGAACTTGAGCTGGCTGCGCTCCTGGGTGGGGCGCCTCCGGGGCTCGAGAATCTGCGCGGTCACGTCTCTAGGGTACAGAACCGGAGTCCGAAGTCGGTTCTGTGGTGCGACAGCATCGATCCAGCCGCCGGCGGAATCGTCCTCGTGACGATCCCCCGGCGGCCGGCCGATCACGTTGTGGCGTCGAGGCCGTGCTGTACGAGCGGGAAGATCGAGTCGCCGATGTGGTCGAAGCCCTCGCCGAGCGTCTGCCCGTGGATGTAGCGGTAGTAGATGCCCTCGAGGATGACCGCCAGCTTGAAGTAGGCCAATCCGAGGTGGAAGCCGAGCTCGCTCAGATCACGTCCCGAGGTCGTGGCGTACCGGTCGATGACCGCATCGACCGACAGATAGCCGGGGGCCTTGGGCGCGTCGGTGACCGAGGCGGGCGAAGCGCCGCTGTCGTGCAGCGCGAGATTCTGGTACGCCACCATCAGCGCCACATCGGTCAGCGGATCGCCGAGCGTGCTCATCTCCCAGTCCAGCACCGCCGTGATGTGATCGGTGTCGTCGACCAGTGCGTTGTCGAGCCGGTAGTCGCCGTGCACGATCGTGCCGTCACCGGACTGCGGGATGGACCGCTCCAGTCGGGCATACAGCTCGTCGATGCCGTCGATCTCCCGGCTCCGTGAGGCCTCGAGCTGCTTCTTCCAGCGCCGCACCTGGCGTTCGAGGTAGCCGTCGGGGCGGCCGAAGTCCTCGAGTCCCACCGCCGCGTAGTCGACCTCGTGCAGGGCTGCGAGGGTGTCGACGAGATGCTCGGAGATCGCGCGAGTGCGCTCCTCGCCCAATGCGCTCAGCTGATCGGCGCGCTGGTAGGGCGTGCCCGCGACGCTCTCCATCAGATAGAACGGCGCTCCGATGACGGAGTCGTCCTCGCACAGGCCGTAGGTGGCGGGCACCGGCACCGCGGTGTCGGCAAGGGCGCGCATGACCTTGTACTCGCGCGACATGTCGTGTGCGGTCGCCAGCACATGGCCGAGCGGTGGCCGGCGGGCGATGATCTCCCGGGCACCGTCACTGACGCGGTAGGTCAGGTTGGACTTGCCGCCGGTGATGAGCGTGGCCGTGAGCGGCCCGGAGGTGTCTAACACCCCGGGCCGTTCGGCGTCGATCCACCGGGCGAGCGCTCCTGTGTCGAGGCCCTCGGTCATGTCAGTCCTTCGGCCCGCCGGCGACGTAGATGACCTGGCCCGAGACGAAGCCCGCGCCCTCGCTGACGAGGAAGGACGCCGTGTGGGCGATGTCCTCGGGCTGGCCGACGCGCTGGACCGGGATCTGCTCGGCGCTGAACTTGATGAAGTCGTCGAAGGCGACGCCGATGCGCTCCGCCGTCGCGGCGGTCATATCGGTCTGGATGAAGCCCGGAGCGATCGCATTGGCGGTCACGCCGAACTTGCCGAGTTCGATGGCGAGGGTCTTGGTGAAGCCCTGGATGCCGGCCTTGGCGGCGGAATAGTTGGCCTGTCCGCGGTTGCCGAGGGCCGATGTGCTCGACAGGTTGACGATACGGCCGAAGCTCGCCTCGGTCATGTGCTTCTGCACGGCCTTGGTCATGTTGAACGCGCCGCGTAGATGGACGCCCATGACGGCATCCCAGTCGTCGACGGTCATTTTGAACAGCAGGTTGTCGCGGATGATGCCGGCATTGTTGATCAGCACCGTGGGGGCACCCAGCTCGGAGGTGACGCGCTCCACGGCGGACTCGACGCTGTCGGCATCGGCGACATTCGCGCCGACGGCGATGGCCTTGCCGCCCGCGGAGGTGATGGACTCGACGGTCTCGGCGCAGGCGGCCTCGTCCAGGTCGAGGACTGCCACCTGGAGGCCGTCGGCGGCGAGGCGCTGGGCGACGCCTCGTCCGATGCCGCGCGCGGCTCCGGTGACGATGGCGGTACGAGTCTCGGACACGATGATCCCTTTCCGTCGGAAGACGATGATGCGAGGTTTCGCAGGCAGAGCTGCCGCTGATCGGTGATCGAGTAGCCGCGAGGGACGAGTGGCGTATCTCGTCCCTCGGTCGCACTCGACCACCGGGAAAAGCGATTGCTAAGCGCTTGCTTAGTTGGCACTCTAGCACCTGCACCAGGTGTGGGACATCACATGTCGGGTTCGCCGGGAAGATGAGGAATCCCTCATGTTTGCCCTATAGTTGAGGAAACCCTCACGTTTTAGGAGTCGTTGTGACCGACATCGAGCAGGTGGCCGACCACCGCGCGACCCTCGCACGCCGCCGGACCGAGCGCTTCGCGCGCGTCGAGCCCCGCGGCAAGCGGGTGCACACCGCCCGCGAACGCGTCGAGCTGTTTTTCGACGACGGCACGTTCAACGAGACCACTCCGATGCGGTCGGCTCACGGGGGCGGCAGCGGTGTCGTCACCGGCTGGGGGCTTGTCGACGGCCGTCCCGTCGTGGTCGCCTCGCACGATGCCGCGGTCGCCTCCGGCGCGATCGGCGAGGTCATGGCCGAGACGATCATGGCCGCCCAGCGGTTGGCGATCGACCGCGGCTTCCCGATCGTCTACATCAACGACTCCGGCGGCGCCCGTGTGCCCGATGGCATCCTCGCGCTCCACGGCTGCGGTGGCATCTTCGCGCTCAATGTCGACGCGCAGCGCCGGATCCCGCAGATCTCGCTCATCCTCGGTCCCTGTGCCGGTGCCGCCGCGTACTCGCCGGCTCTCACCGACTGGACGATCATGGTCAAGGGTCAGGGGCACATGTTCCTGACCGGCCCCGACATCGTCAAGGCCGCCACGGGTGAGGACGCGACGGCCGACGAGATCGGTGGCTCGCGGCTGCACACCGAGACCAGCGGTGTCGCCCACCTCGAGGTCGCGTCCGAGATCGAGGCACTCGAGTCGGCGCGCCTGCTGCTGTCCTTCCTGCCCTCGCACGCCGGGGGCGCCCAGCAGGTCGGGGGCGCCGTGCCGGCCAACCCGCGCGCCGCCGAGGCGCTGCCCGAGCTCGTGCCGGCCAAGGCCTCGGTGGTCTTCGACATGAACCAGCTCGTCGACGGCGTGCTCGACAACGGCGCCCGCCTCGAGCTCATGCCCGGCCATGCCGGCAGCATCCTCACGCTGTTCGGTCGTCTCGACGGCCGCCCGGTCGGCGTGGTCGCCAACCAGCCGGCCTGTCGGGGCGGCATCCTCGACGCTAAGAGCTCGGTCAAGCTCGCTCGCTTCGTGGAGTTCTGCGGCCGCTTCGGTGTGCCGGTCCTCACCTTCGTCGACGTCCCGGGCTTCCTTCCGGGCACGGTCGAGGAAGGCCGTGGCATCATCACGCATGGCGCCAAGGTCCTCAAGGCGTACGTCGACGCCGACTCGCCCAAGCTCACCGTGGTGGTGCGCAAGGCCTACGGCGGTGCGTACATCGCGATGGGCGCCAAGTCGCTCGGGGCAGACATGACCTGGGCCTGGTCGAGTGCCGAGATCGCCGTCATGGGACCGGGCGGTGCCGTGGCTCTGCTGCATCGACGCGCGCTCGCTGCCGCCGACGATCCGATCGCACTGCGTGACGAGCTCGCTGCGGAGTATCGCGAGAACGTGGCGCGCCCCTATGTCGCTGCCGAGGCGGGCATCGTCGACGATGTGATCGTCCCGGAGGAGACACGTGACCGGATGACCCAGGCCCTGCGGATGCTCACGCACGGGGAGGGCGAGCGGTGACCGTCCCCGCACGCGCCGATATCGTCGGCAATGTCTGGAAGATCGTGGCGCGCGAGGGCGATCCGGTCGGGATCGGCGACACCGTCGCGATCCTGGAGACCATGAAGATGGAGATCCCCGTCGTCGCGCCCGCCGCGGGACATGTGAGCCGGATCCTGGTCACCGAGGGACAGATCGTCCAGGAAGGTGATCCGGTCGCCGAGATCGACGCCACGCTCAGCGCCTGACGGATCTCTGACAGGATCGGCGGCGTGAAGGAGTACCGCCATGAGATCCCGATGCGATGGGCCGACATCGACTCGCTGAACCACGTCAACAATGTCGTCTATCTCGAGTACGCAGCACAGGCCGAGCACGCGCTGATGGCGGACCGGGTCCTGGAGCGCCGCCAGCGCGGGTCCGTCGTCGTCGAGTTCAGCCGTCCGATCCAGTTGAGCCGGCGTCCGGTCGAGGTTGTCACGCAGGTCCGTGAGAACTCGCTCGTCCAGTGCATCGGGGTCCAGGGGAGTGGGCGGGTCTTCGCTACGGTCAGATCGTCCTTCGACATTCCTGGCGAGGTCGAGCCCGCCACGAGTGTCGCCGAGTTGCCATGCATGCTGCGACCCTCCGATCTCGATTGCGACGGGACTGTCTCGGCGCCCAGGATCTTCGAGCTCCTGCAGGAGACCCGCATCCCGTACATAGCCACGCTCATGCCTTCCGGGCCCGGGGGAGTCGTCCTCGCGACGGTCTCCGTCGACTTCCTCCGACCCATCAGGGGTGACGACGAGGTCGAGTCGAGGCTCTGGGTAGACCGTCTCGGTACATCCTCCTATGCGATCGGCGCGCAGTTGATCGTGAACCGCGCGGTGGCCGTCTCGTCGCTCGCCGTGCTCGTCGGCTTCGATCCCGCCACCCAGCGTTCTCGCCCGCTCTCGGAGGCGGAACGAGCGGGTATCGCCGCGGGCCTGCGGACCTAGTGTCTTGCGGCGAAGTTCATCACCGCTGGAGAGTGTGCAGCGGAGTGCTTGGGGGAGCCTCGCTCCGCCGCCTTGCGGAGCATCCACTCCGACGACGCCTCGCGGCAACGAACCTCCGACGCAGGACACGGGTTCGCGTCTGTCCCCTCCCGTGGAGATCGGACGCGGGGCTGTCAGATACCGTGTATCGTACTTTTGTGCGGCAGGTTTCCACCGCCACGGCGGCACCGGGTGCCGTGCAGCCATTCGTCAAAAGGAAGACCCGATGAGCGTGCTCGACAAGATCAGCGACCGACCACTCAGCCTGACTGATCGGGTCTACGCGGCGGTACGTGACGCGATCGTCGCGAACCGCTTCGCCGAGGGGCAGCGTCTCACCGAGGCGGGCCTCGCTCGTGAGCTCGGAGTCAGCAAGACCCCCGTCCGTGAAGCGCTTCTTCGACTGGAGTACGTGGGACTCATCCGCTCGGGCGGGCCGGGTGGCGGCCAGCAGGTGGTGACGGCGTCCAAGGATGCGATCATCTCTGCCTACGAGGTGCGGGCGGGCCTGGAGGTCCAGGTCGCCCGTGCCGCGGCCGAACGCGGTGACGCCATGCTCGTGGCTCAGGCCCGGCTGCACGCCGAGGAGGCGAAGGCGGCCGTCGAGGGTCACGACCGTTCGGGATTCAAGGCCGGCGATCAGAACTTCCACCTCACGCTCTCGCAGGCCACCCAGAATCATCTCCTCGCACGGTTCACTCGTGATGTCTATGACCTCACGAGCGCCCTGCGGCAGCGCGACGTGCCCGACGCGCCCTTCTCGCTGGAGTGTGCTGAGAACCATCTCGACGTGGTCGAGGCGGTCGAGCGTGGGGACGCCGATACCGCGGGTTCGCTGATGCGCCAGCACATCGACACCGTCCGAGACCGTGTGCTGAGGGCATTCGCCGACAGCATCTGACCGGCAGTAAAGAGCGCGAGGGGCGGTGGCCGCGGCCACCGCCCCTCGCGCTTTCTGCGCGGACCGGTGGCGTCACACGGTGGTAGCGCCGCCGTCATGTCACGGCGGGATCCTGGTAGCCCGCACCGGTCGAGCTAGGGCATCGGGCTCGAAGCGGGCACCCATGCAGCGTTGACAGATACGCGATGCTGTGTAGCATATACCGCATCCACTATGCCATCGCGATCGGTGGCTATGGCTGGAATCTCGGGCAGGACTGCGGGGAACGGCCCCGCGAGATGAACCGTCAGTTGGATTCACGAAGAGGATGAAGGCGTATGCGTCGAAGCATGAAGGCCGTCGGTATCGGAGTCACCTTGGCTCTGCTCGCCGGATGCGGGGGCACTGAGGGCGGAGGAGAGTCCGATGCCGAGCGGGTCGACGGCGGCGAGGTGTCTATCGCCCTGCCGACCACCGAGTCGTTCGACATGAACTCGCTCGACCCCAATGTCGGCGGCAACAGGATCTACGCCCACACGATCAGCATGACCATGTTCGACCAGCTCGTCTCGCAGGAACCAGAGAGCGGCGAGATCATGCCGTGGATCGCCGAATCGTGGGACGTGAGCGATGATGGCCTGGAATACACCTTCCAACTGCGCGACGATGTGACCTTCTGGGACGGCGAGCCGCTCACCGCCGAGGATGTCGCCTTCACCTTCGAGCGGGTCGTGGACCCTCAGTACATGCCCGAGAGCGCCTTCGCCGCCGCCAGCATGTCGGCCTTCGAGTCCGCCGAGGCGGTCGACGATCACACGGTGGTGGTCCGGCTCGAGCAACCGCAGGCCGCCTTCCTGGCCAATGTCGCCCGCAACTTCCTGTCGATCGTGCCGAAGCACTACGTCGAGGAGGTCGGGGACGAGGGATTCGCCGAGGAACCGATGGGGAGCGGACCGTTCACCTTCGTGGAGTGGCAGCGCGACGGGCATCTCACGGTCGAACGTAATCCCGACTACGCCTGGGGACCGCCCTTCACCGAGACGGCCGGTTCGGCACCCTCGGTCGAGCGGCTCACCTTCACGTACGTACCCGAGGACTCGACGCGGACCGCGGCCCTGCAGTCGGGCCAGGTGAACGCGATCATGGGCGTTCCGCCTCTCTCCCAGGAGAGCTTTGAAGGCAATGACCAGTTCGAGGTCGTCGAGATCCAGAAGAACGGCCAGCCGGGTGGGCTGACCTTCGACACCTCATCGCCCGGTCCGGCCGGCGAGGTCGAGGTCCGCCAGGCCATCTCCCTCGCGATCGACCGAGAGGCACTCAACTCGGCCGTCTATGACAGCAAGCACGAGCCTGCCTACTTCCTGCTGGAAGAGCGCATGGGCGATTGGGTCAATGAGGAGGCTCGCTTCCCGGACTTCGATCCGGATGCGGCTGCCGAGGTGCTCGACGAGGCCGGTTGGCAGGAGGGCCCGGGGGGAATCCGTTCCAAGGACGGCGTGGAGCTCAGCCTCGATGCGACGACCTCCACCCAGATGCAACGGACCATGACACTGATCCAGTCCCAACTCAAGGACATCGGGATCGAACTGAATGTCGACGTGGTGTCACCCGCCGAAGCGAGCGCCGTCATCCAGGGCGAGGACAACTACGACCTGGCCTGGGGTAACCCGATCGGCTGGACCAACGGCATGCCGGACCTGCTCTACTCGCTCTACCACTCGCGCTTCATCCCGCCGAACGGCACCAGCAATGAAACCCGCACGAGTATCCCCGAGGTGGACAGTCTGCTCGAATCGGCAGTCCAATCCCTCGACGACGAACAGCGGCGTGAGGACTTCGACCAGGTGCAGTCCATCGTGGGCGACTACGTCTCCTATCTCCCGCTCCTGTCATTCAATGCCAATATCGCCGTCGCCTCGGGGGTCCACGGGATCATGCCGGAGCGTCGTGGCACCTATGTCTACTTCCACGACGTCTGGGTGAGCGAGAACCTCCAGCAGAGCTGGCCGGGCAACTGAGCCGTCGGTTCCCCCCGGACACCCCCGCCCACCGCAAGCGATAGGGAATCCATGCCTCTCATGCGCTTCCTCGGTGCCCGCCTCGTGTCGGTCATCCCCGTGATGCTCGGCGTCTCGATGCTCACTTTCGGGCTGCTGTACTTGATGCCCGGCGACCCGGTGCTGCTGCTGGTCAGCGGTGTCGAGGGTGACGTGGCCTCGGAGCAGATCCAGCAGATCCGCGAGGAGTTCGGTCTCGACGATCCGTTGCCGATGCAGTACGTGAGCTTCGTCGGGGCCGCGTTGACCGGAGACCTGGGCCGCTCCATCCATCAAGGGCATGAGGTGACGGGCCTCATCCTGGAGGCCCTGCCGAACACCTTGGAGCTGACGGGCATGGCGCTGCTCATCGCGGCCCTAGTGGGGATCAGCACCGGCGTCATCGCCAGCCTCTTCCACGGACGCTGGCCGGACCGGGTGAGCATGTTCGGCTCGCTGCTCTGGCTGTCCATGCCGGAGTTCTGGATGGCGATCGTCGCGATCATGGTCTTCGCCAGTTGGCTCGGGTGGTTCCCGGTCTTCGGGGCGGGTGGAATCGAGTTCCTGATCCTTCCGGCGACGATCCTCGGACTGCGCTCGGCCGCGGCCATCGCGCGGCTGACGCGGTCGAGCATGCTCGAAGTGACGCATGCGCAGTACATCATGACGGCACGGGCCCGCGGTATCGGCGAGCCGAAGATCCTCTGGGTGCATGCGCTGCGCAATGCGATCATCCCGATCGTGACGCTGCTCGGTCTTCAGCTGGGCTATCTGCTGGGCAGCACGGTGGTCGTCGAGGTGGTCTTCTCGAGACCCGGGGTCGGATCCCTGTTGATCGACGCGGTGCTGGACAAGGACGTCCCCGTCATCCGCGGCACGGTGCTCTTCCTCGCCGTCATCTATGTCCTGGTCAATCTCATCGTCGATGCCACCTATGGACTGCTGGATCCGAGAATCAGGGAGGCGGCATGAGTGCCTCCGGTGAGCGGACGCTGTCGGAGAAGTCCGAGATCGCAGCCGTCGCCAGTGGTGACGCGGTGGAGCCCGCGGTCGTAGCCCGCGGTGCACGCGATCGATGCCGGGACGCCTGGCGTCAGGTGAAGCACTTCTTCGCCGATCCCGTGGCCTTCATCGCTGGCCTGGTCATCCTGCTGCTGGTGATCGCGGCAGTTCTCGGCCCCTGGATCGCCCCGTACGATCCCGCCGCGACCGATGCCGCGGCGAGTCTCCAGGGGCCCTCTGGAGCGCACTGGCTCGGCACGGACCAGCTGGGGCGAGATATCTTCAGCCGTATCCTGTCCGGGGCGCGCTTGACCCTCTTCGTCTCGGTGGGCGCTGTGAGCCTCGCCGTGCTCGTCGGTTGCACCGTCGGCCTGGTCGCCGGATTCGTCCGCGGCTGGTCCGATGCGGTGTTGATGCGGTTGATGGACATCCTGCTGGCCTTCCCTGGCTTGATCCTCGCGATCGTGATGGCGGCTCTGCTGGGACCGGGGATCGCCACGGTGATCATCGCCGTCGGAGTCTCTGGCACCCCGACCTTCGCCCGCGTGACGCGCGCCGCGACGATGCGCGCTGCCGTCGAGGAGTATGTGCTGGCGGCACGAGCCGTCGGGTGCAGCCGCGCGCGACTGCTGTTGCGTCACATCACACCCAACATCCTGGGACCCGTCGTCGTGCTGGCGACGCTGTATCTCGCCTATGCCGTCCTGACGGCAGCGGCTTTGAGCTTTCTGGGTGTCGGCGTCAAGCCTCCCGCGGCCGAATGGGGCGCGATGGTCAACGAGGGCCGCGACCTGCTGGCCGTCGGCTGGTGGGTGAGTCTTTTCCCGGGCGTGGCCATCGTGTTGTTCGTCCTCGCCGTCAACATCCTCGGTGATCGTCTACGTGATGTCCTCGATGTCGCGTCGGGAGCCGACGAAGTGCAAGGAGCTGAGAAATGACGACCACGGTCAGCACGCCACCGGTTCAGGAGGGGAGCGAGTTCCTCCTCGACGTCCAAGACCTGCGGGCGGAGTTCCGGGCCGGCGGTAACCGATGGGTACCGGTCACGCACGATGTGTCGCTATCGGTACGACGCGGAGAGGTGCTGGGGGTGGTGGGGGAGTCCGGCTCGGGCAAGAGCGTCAGCATGGCGTCCGTGCTGGGGCTCATGCCCTACCAGGGAGGCCGTGTGGCTCAGGGCCGGGCGATCTTCGACGGCCGAGACCTGCTGACGCTCAAAGAGCGAGAGCTGCGGCAGATCCGGGGCAGCAAGATCGGGGTGATCTTCCAGGATCCGATGACCTCTCTCAATCCGGTCCGGTCTATACAGCGGCAGATGGTCGAGACCCTCCGTGCCCACACTTCCTTGACGTCGGCGGAGGCCAAGGAGCGGGCACTGGAACTGCTGCGCCTCGTCCGTATCCCCGATGCGGCCCGTCGTCTACGCGCGTACCCGCATGAGCTCTCCGGGGGGATGCGGCAGCGCGTCATGATCGCCATCGCGCTGTCCTGCGAACCGGAGCTCATCATCGCCGACGAGCCGACGACCGCTCTCGACGTCACGGTGCAGGCCGATGTGCTCGCGCTCCTGCGCCAGCGCACCAGGGAGCGTGGGGTCTCGGTCGTGATCATCAGCCACGACGTGGGCGTCATCGCCTCCCTCGCCGACAGGATCGCGGTCATGTACGCCGGGCGCGTGGTCGAGTCGGGCTCCGCCCGACAGGTGCTCGGTCATCCCCAGCACCCCTACACGCTCGGTCTGCTCGAGTCGATCCCGGGTGTCAAAGGACCTCGGACCGAACGGCTCCCTTCGATACCGGGACTGCCACCACGTCCTGGTGGCGACGAGATGGGCTGCTCGTTCCGGGACCGGTGCCGATTCGCCGTCTCGCGCTGTGCGACCGAGCGTCCTGCTCTGGCGGAGGTCGGCGGCGAGCCCCAGCACCGTGCGGCCTGTCACTTCGCGATCTCCGATGACGGACGGGTCGTGCCGCGAGAGGGAGTGGTGGGCGATGCGTGAGCATTCGAGCCAGGTGCCGACCGTCGCGGAGCACTGGACGGCGGGATCCATCCTCTCCTCGCCGTTGCTCAGCTGCCATGACCTGGAGAAGCGATATGGTCGCGGCGCCCATGCGGTCCAGGCCGTTGCGGGAGTCTCACTGGGCGTCATGGAGGGGGAGACTCTCGGCCTCGTCGGCGAGTCAGGCTGCGGCAAGAGCACCTTGGCCCGGACGCTGCTGCGGTTGGAGTCCCCGACCGCGGGCACCATCCAGTTCGCGGGGGCCGATCTCACCGGGCTCAAGGGCCGGCGGCTCCGCAGTGCGCGCCGGGACTTCCAGATCATCCTGCAGGACCCCTATACCAGTCTCAATCCGCGCATGACCATCTCGCAGACGGTCCTCGAACCACTGATCGTGCACGGGATCGGCGATCGGACGGAACGCCGTGCACAGGTCGCCGAGCTCCTGGAGCGTGTCGGGCTCGATCCCGCCTTCGGCAAACGCTTCCCGCACGAGTTATCGGGTGGACAGCGACAACGTGTCGGCATCGCGCGGGCACTCGCGCTCAGGCCGCGGTTCATCGTCTGCGACGAAGCGGTCTCCGCGCTCGACGTCAGCATCCAGGCCCAAGTGCTCAATCTGCTGGCGGATCTGCGCGACAGCATGGGACTGACCTATCTCTTCGTCTCCCACAACCTCGGTGTGGTGCGCCACATCGCCGATCGGGTCGCGGTGATGTACCTGGGCAAGATCGTCGAGGTGGGCCGCAGCGAGGAGTTCTTCGAGGCCCCCCGGCACCCGTACTCGCAGCTGCTCTTGTCGGCGGTGCTGGAGCCCGATCCCGATATCGAGCCACCGGAGTCCGAGTCGGGGGGAGAGGCACCGAGCCCGTCGTCACCCCCGTCGGGCTGCCGCTTCCGCACCCGATGCCCCTTCGCGAGGGATCTCTGCGCTGCGGAGGAACCGGAGCTGCGGTCCATCGGAGGCTCGCGAGCCGTGGCCTGCCACTTCTGGGACGAGATCGCCGCGGGCCGGGCCGAGCCCACGAGTCGTCGAGTCGTCGACGCCCCCAACGAGAGAATGGAGTAGACCGTGGATGACGCGTTGCGTCGAGAGGTGAGCACCTTCGAGGGTGGCGTCCCGCTCGGGACCCTGCCACCGGCGGGCGAGATCCCCGAGACAATGACCGCGCTCGTGGTGCGCCAGGACCGCTTCGGCTCGCCGACGTCGGCCTTCGTCGTGGAGGAGGACATCCCGGTTCCGAGGATCGGGCCGGGTGAGGTGCTGATCGCCGTGATGGCGGCAGGCGTGAACTACAACAACGTGTGGGCCGCCCGCGGCTACCCCGTCGACGTGATCGCCTTGCGGCAACGCGGCGGTGAGCCCGAGGACTTCCATATCGGCGGCTCCGATGCCTCCGGCATCGTCTACGCCGTCGGCGAAGGGGTCGACGGCATCTCGGTCGGCAGCGAGGTCATCATCCACCCGGGCTACTGGGACGTCGACGACCCGTGGATCGCGAGGGGCCGCGACCCGATGGTCGCCCCATCCGCGCGGATCTGGGGCTACGACACCAACTACGGCTCCTTCGCGCAGTTCGCCCGGGTCCAGGCACATCAGGTCCTCGCCAAGGCCGACCATCTGTCCTGGGCCGAGGCGGCCGCTCCGACCCTCGTCGGTACGACCGCCTACCGGATGTTGCACGGATGGGCGGGCAATGAGGTCGCCCAAGGCGATGTCGTGCTGGTGTGGGGAGGCTCGGGGGGACTCGGTACCCAGGCGATCCAACTCGCCCGGCTGGCGGGTGCGCGGCCGGTAGCGGTCGTCTCCGATGACGAGCGCGGTGCCTATGCGGTCGAGCGCGGTGCCATCGGCTTCATCAACCGACGCGATTTCGACCATTGGGGAATTCCTCCGCGTATCGATGACGCCGAAGGGCAGGCAGGGTGGCTGAAGTCGGCCCGGGCCTTCGGCAAGCGGATCTGGGAGATCGTGGGTGAGCGCCGGGACCCGGCCATCGTCTTCGAGCACCCGGGCGCCGCGACCGTGCCGACGAGCGTGATGGTGTGCGAGCCCGGCGGCATGGTGGTGATCTGCGCCGGCACCACGGGTTTCGATGCGATGGTCGATCTGCGTTACCACTGGACGCGGCAGAAGCGCCTCCAGGGCAGCCATGGCACGAATGACCAGCAGGCGATCGCCTACAACGAGTTGGTGCGTGCCGGGCGGATCGATCCGTGCCTAGGGAGGACCGTCGCCTTCGAGGAACTGCCACGAGTCCACGAGCAGATGGGACGCGGCGAGGAGGTCTTCGGCAACGTGGTCGCCCTCGTCGGGGCTCAGGAGACCTCGACTCCCTGAGGCCGCGACGGACGTTGACGTGGATCACGCTCACATCTAGTATATGGAATATCGTATGGAGGTTCGAAATGAAGGAGAACCCAGCGGCATTCGTGCTCGCCGGCAGTCGCGGGCTCGGCTTCGCCAGTGCGGCCTCGCTCTCGTCGGCCGGACACCCGGTGGCGATCTGCGGACGTTCGGCCGAAGGACTCGAAGCGGCGATCGCGGCGCTGCCCGGAGATGCCCGGACCATCGGCCTCGCGGCCGATGTCAGCGACGGCGCGGAGCTGGCATCCGCGGTCAAGGAGGCGCGGAATGAGCTGGGACCCATCGGGGTGCTGGTGGCCAATGCCGGCGGACCCCCGGCCGGCGGCTTCGAAGATCTGAGCGATGACGAGTGGAATGTCGCCTACGACCTGACCCTCATGAGCTTCGTGCGGGCCGTGCGGCTCGTGCTCCCCGACATGCGGTCGCTGGGCGGCGGTCGCATCGTGCTGATCGGGTCCTCGAGTATCCGGCGTCCGATCGCCAATCTGACGCTGTCGAATGCCATGCGTCCGGCGTTGGCGGGATTGGCCAAGGATCTGGCCGTGACCTATGCGCCGGACAACATCACCGTGAACGTGGTGGCGCCGGGCCGGGTCGACACCGACCGGGTCCGGTCCCTCGACCTGGCCGCGGCCCAGCGTCGCGGCCTCGACGTGGCCGAGATCCGACGCGTCTCGGAGAGCACGATCCCGATGGGGCGTTACGGCAAGCCGGACGAATTCGGCGCGGTGGTGGGCTTCCTGGCCTCACCCGAGGCGAGCTATGTGACGGGACAGTCGATCCTCGTCGACGGTGGGATGACCGCCTCGTTGCCCTGAGCGGTCGACGAGATCGACACAGCAGAGGCCGAATCTCTGCAGTGCAACTGTGAGAACACCTGGAGGAGCGGGAATGACACGAATCAGGTCAGTGGAGGCGCGGACGGTAGCGATTCCGTTGGCGAAGGCGACGGCGATGGCCCGGCGTTCGGTAGATGTCCGGTACTACGCGCTCGTCCGCGTCACCGACGACGACGGACGGACCGGCATCGGCTTCTGTTACGCCGGCAACTTCGGCGGCTCGGTCGTCTCGCATGCTGTGCGCGAGCTCATCGCGCCGTTGGTGGTCGGCCAACGAGCGGACCGACATCGAGCGCTATGGAACGAGATCTACGCCGAGACCCTGCTGCACGGCCGGGCCGGGTCGGTCTCCCGCGCGCTGAGCGCCGTCGACATCGCGCTGTGGGACCTCGCGGCACGCACCGCTGACAAGCCTCTGTGGCAGTACCTCGGCGCGACCACGATCGAGGACAGCGTTCCCGCCTATGCCAGCGGGGGTTACTACCTCGAGGGCAAGACTCCCGATGACCTGGCCGCCGAGATGCGGGGGTACGTCGATGCGGGCTTCGGGGCGGTCAAGCTCAAGGTCGGCCGGGTCGGCGTCACCCCCCAGCACGATGCTGAGCGGCTCGCGGCGGTTCGCGATGCGGTCGGCCCGGATGTCCGCGTGATGCTCGATGCCAACAATGCGTGGAGCGATGTGCCGACCGCGCTCGAGGCCCTGCGATTACTGGAGCCGTACAATCCCTTCTGGATCGAGGAGCCCTTCGGCCCGGATGACATCCGCAGTCACGCGATGCTGGCGCAACGGACACCGATCACCGTGGCGACCGGCGAGATCGAGTACGGCCGATGGAGGCACCTGGAACTGCTGGAGCGCGGCGGTGCCGCGATCCTGCAGACCGATGCGGCCGTCTGCGGGGGGATCACCGAGTTCCAGCGCATAGCCGACTCGGCCGCCTCATTCGGCGTGACGATGTGCCCGCACTGGTTCCACGACCTGCACATCCACGTGGTGGCCTCGATCGCCAACGGTCAGTATGTCGAGTACTTCCCCGACGACCAGGTCCTCAACTTCCGTCGGCTCGTGTCCCGCCAGCTCACCGTGCTGCCGGGAGGTCGCCTCGCGTTGCCGACGGAGCCGGGACTCGGATTCGACTTCCTGCCCGAGGTCGTCGAAGACGTCGCGACGGATCAGTGGTCCTGACGCCATGCGATTCGCGACCTTGAGGCTGGACGGCACTGAGCAGGCGGCGGTGCTGTGCTCAGGAGACCGCTGGGCGCCGCTGCACCACATTGACCCCCGCCTGCGCGGTGATCTGCTCCGCCTCATCGCGGAGGAACCGAGTCGCGAGAACCTGGCGAACCTGGCGCAAGCGGGTGAGTCGCTCGCCGGTGAGCAGTTCGTGGAACGGGCGGCGGCGGTCTACACCATGCCGTATCGCCCGACCGGCAAGATCTGGGGCATCGGCCTGAACTACCGGGACCATGCCGCCGACCTCAGCGCGGACAGCCCCGCCCAGCCGGCGTCGTTCATGAAGGGCGCGCACACGGTCATCGGCCCGGGGGAGCCGATCGTGGTTCCCTCGCAGAGCGAGCGCACGACCTCCGAGGCCGAGCTCGGCCTCGTCATCGGCCGGCGCATCCGCGGCATCGATCGACGAGATGCTTTGGACAGCCTCTTCGGCTTCTGCGTCGTCCTCGACCAGACCGCCGAGGACATCCTGCAGCTCAATCCGCGGTATCTGACCAGGTCCAAGAACTTCGAGACCTTCTTCTCCTTCGGTCCGGAGGTCGTGACCCCCGATGAGCTGATCGGGGAGGGCCGGCTCGGCGATATCGAGGTGGCCACGGTGCGCAATGGCGAAATCGTCCGGCGCAACACCGTCGACAACATGATGCACTCACCCGAGGAGATCCTGCGGTTCCACGCCGACATGATGCCGTTCCTGCCCGGCGACCTCATCTCGACCGGCACGCCGGGTGCCGCGGTGATCGCACCGGGCGACCGGATGGAGGCCCGGGTCGATCATCTCGAGCCGCTGGTCAACGACGTGGTCGGAGCCGGAGAGCGCGCATGATCGTCCAGCCCGTGCCCGTCGCCACCCTCGATGTCGTGGCCGAGGTGCCGCCGTCGCTACAGGTGACCGATGGGCACCCGGGATGGCTCCGCGCGCGGCGGGGTGTCCTGGCGCCGCGGGCCTTCCTCGAGGGCCCGGTGCCCGCGCCGGACGGCGGTCTCTATCTCGTCGACGTCGCCTGGGGGCGGCTGCTCCACCTCTCCGCGGCCGGGGAGTTCAGCGTGCTGCTCGAATGCGGGGGAGAGCCGAACGGTCTGGCCCTCCGGTCCGACGGTTCTCTGCTGATCGCCGACTACCAGCAGGGCCTGCGGGTCGTGGACGATCCGGCCGCCGCGACCCCTGAAGCGCGCGTCCTGGCCGATGCCGCGGTGCACGGCTTCATCGGCCTCAACGACGTGGTCGTGGATCGGCGCGGGGCCGCCTATGTCACCGATCAGGGCGACTCCGGACTCCACGATCCCTGCGGGAGCGTCCGGCGATGCGATGCCGATGGCCCCGTCTCCACAGTCATCGGCGGACTGCCGAGCCCCAATGGGCTCCTCGTGGACGAGCACGACGACATGCTGTACGTCGCGATGACCCGCGACAACGCGATCTGGCGGGTGCCCCTGCACGGGGACGAGCCGGGGCGCGTCGGCCGGTTCATCCAGCTCTCGGGCGGCATCGGCCCCGATGGCATGGCCCGCGGCCCCCGCGGGAGCTTCCTCGTCGCGCACCTCGGCCGCGGCATGGTGGCGGTCTACGACCGGACCGGCGCGCCCGCGATGGCCCTGCGGTCACCCCGCGGCCTGGCGGTCACCAATCTCTGCCTCCATCCAGATGGTCGCCTCTACGTGACCGAGTCCGAGAGCTCCTCGGTGCTCGGCCTGGAGCTGTCGAGGCTGACCGAGGTCCTCGAAGGGAGCGATCGATGACATCCATCCTCATCACCGGCCCGAACGGCCGGATGAACCAGGTGATCCGCCCGGCGCTCGCCGGAGAGTTCGAGCGGGTGGTGCTGTACTCGCGCAGCCCCGTCGACTCGCTGTACGCGGGCGAGAGCGTCGTCCTCGGCGAGTTGGACGATCTCGAACGGCTCACCGAGGCCATGGACGGCGTCGACGTCGTGGTCCACATGGCCGGCAAGGCCGACGAGGGCGAATGGGAGGAGATCCTGGCCTCCAATATCCATGGCACCTACTGCGTGCTGGAGGCGGCTCGCCGGGCGGGTGTGCGCCGCGTCGTCTACGCCAGCTCGCACCACATCACGGGCCTCTACCGCGCCGGCGAGCCGATAGGGCCCGAGGACCCCGTGCGTCCCGATTCCTACTACGGCGTGAGCAAGGCCTTCGGCGAGGCCCTCTGCCGGCTCTACCGCGACAAGTGGGGGACCGAGATCGTCTGCCTGCGCATCGGGGCGTTCCGACCCCGCCCCGAGGACACCCGGCACCTGAGCGTATGGCTCAGCGAACCCGACGGTGTCCGGCTCCTGCGGGCGGCGATCCTCGCCGAGGGCGTCACCTTCGCGGTGGTCTACGGGGTCTCGGCCAACCGTCGCTCATGGTGGGATCCCGCCGTGGCGGAGGAGGCGATCGGCTATCGGCCGCTCGACGATGCCGAGGCCTGGGCCGACCGTGTCGAGGCCACCCCGGAGGGCCCCGCATCGATCTACCAGGGTGGCGTCTTCGCCGCCCCGGATTACTGCGGAGGGGTCTGGTAGCGCCGACCACTCGCCCGGGCGCCGCGCCAGACGGTGCTCTCGAATGACAACGTGAAGGGAACAGTATGTCCAGAAACCGCAGAGAACGATTCGATCGCGTGTTCGGCGGGACCTCACCGGTCCTCGGAATGATCCACCTCCAGGCGCTGCCGGGATCTCCCGGCTTCGGAGGAAGCCTCGATGCCGTGGTCGAGCACGCGCTGCGCGATGTCGCGACGATGGTCGACGGCGGTGTCGATGCCCTCATCGTCGAGAACCTGCACGATGCCCCCTACTACCCGGAGACGACCGAGCCGGAGACTGTCGCCGCGATGGCGGTGTGCGCGAGGGAGGTCGTCCGGCAGGCGGGCGTACCGGTGGGCATCAATGTGCTGCGGAACTCCTGGAAGGCCTCGCTCGGCGTCGCGGCCGCCTCGGGGGCGGACTTCATCCGCCTCAACATCCTGACCGATGCCATGGTGACCGATCAGGGCATCATCAACGGTGCGGCCCACCTGGTGACCCGCTATCGCCGGGCGATCGGCGCGGATGACGTGCTGATCATGGCCGATCTGCTCACCAAGCATGCGGCACCGCTGGTGGAGCGGCCCGTCCCCGTCATCGCCGGCGACATGCTCGACCGCGGCGGTGCCGATGCCATCATCCTGGCCGGCGACGACTCCAGCATGCCCCCGAGCCTCTCGCGGGTCGAGATCATCAAGGAGGCCTTCCCCGATGCCCCGGTGGTGCTGGGAAGCGGCATGACGGCGGCCGTGGGAGAGGAGTACGCCCGGGTCGCGGACGGTGCGGTCTTCGGCTACGGCTCGAAGGACGAGTCCGATATGGCGCGGCCCGTGAGCGCCGAGCTGACCGGGGCCTTCGTCCGCGCCTGGGGCAGCGGGCGGTCCGCGCGGTGACGACGGGAACGCACGCATGACCAGGAAGGTCTTCGTCGACAGCGACACCGGGGTGGACGATGCCCTCGCGCTGATGCTGCTCGCGGCCGCCCCCGAGGTCGAGGTCCTGGCCGTGGGCAGCGTGTTCGGTAACTGCCACGCGGACCGGGCGGCCGACAACGCGCGCTATGTCCTCGACACCTGTGCTCGCCCGGACATCCCGGTCTACCGGGGCAGCGACGCGCCGTTGGGACAGGAGTTGCGGCTCTCGGGCGGCATCCACGGTGAAGACGGGTTCGGCAATACGGGCCTGCGCCCCGCCGAGCCGGTGCCGGGTGAGCCGGATGCGGTCTCCGTGCTGTCGGACCTCGTCGAACGTCATCCGGGGCAGATCCACTACCTGGCGCTGGGTCCGCTGACGAATCTCGCGCGGGCGCTGCAGCAGGATCCCCGCTTGATGGACCGGCTGGCGAGCGTCACGATCGTCGGGAGCCTGGGGCCGGCGCTGCACGGCGACACCGAGCCGTGGGCCGACCGGCGGTTCCGGATCTCGCGCGATCCCAATGTCGCCTTCGACTTCACCGCGGCGCGGATCGTGGCCGACACCCCCGGACCGATGACCTGGTGCGGGCCCTATGTGACCCGGCAGTGTCTCGTGCCCGAGCAGTACTTCACCGGGATCGCGGAGCGCACGGGCCATGAGCCCGCACGGCTCATCGCGCGGATCAGCGAGTACTACGCGGACTTCTACACGCGTTCCTATCCGCAGCCGGGCGGGGCACGGGTGATGGGCATCAACGACAGTCTCGCGGCCGCCTGCCTGCTGTACCCGGAGCTGATGCTGGGTGCGGTCGAACGGGTGATGGAGACCTTCGAGACCCCCGAGGGCGAGCGCTATCTCGCCGGCGTGCACGTGCGACCAGACGACCCCCGTCCGGTCCACCGCGTCGTGTTCGACGTGGACTTCGATGCCGTGATCTCGCTGGCCGGGGAGACGCTCGAGAGGCCGCTGCCATGGACCTGACCCGTCGACCCCGCGCCGTGCCCAGCGATCACCCGCACGATCCCATTCAACCGCCGGTCAACCGACCGGAACATCATGGAAAGGCCAAGTGACAGTGAGCGACTTCACCCATATCGACTACAGCGTCAAGAACCGAGTGGCGACGATCATGATCGACCGGGCGGAGGCGATGAACTCGATCACGCCCGAACTCGAAGCGGAGCTGCACGCCGCACTCGACGTGGCCGACGCGGACCCAGAGGTGCAGGTGGCGATCCTGACCGGTGCCGGCACCACCGCCTTCAGTGCTGGCTACGACATCGGCTCGGAGGGACCAGACGGCCGGCCCATGGATCCGACCAATAAGGCCGTCGGCGACTACATCAAGTTCTGGTGGAACAGCGATCGTGCGGCGGCCGACAAGCTGATGCACATCTGGAAGCTGGACATCCCGGTGATCGCCGCCGTCAACGGCTGGGCGCTGGGCGGCGGCTTCTGGTATCAGCTGGCCTGCGACATCACCATCGCCGCCGACAACGCCGTGTTCGGCCAGCCGGAGGTGCGCCACATCTCCAATACCACCTTCCTGTTCGCCGCGCTGGCGGGCTGGAAGGCGGCGAACCGCTACGGCCTCACCGGCGATCACTTCGACGCCCAGGAGGCCTACCGTCTCGGGATCGTCAACGAGGTGGTCCCGGCGGACGAGCTGATGGCCACGACCCGCGCGCTCGCCGAGCGCATCGCCATGGTCCCGGCCGCTGCGATCCGGCTGAACAAGGCCATCACCATGATGGGCCTCGAATCGGCCGGGGTGGGCAGCGGGATGAAGCTCAACGCCGTTCTCTCGGCCATCGCGCACTCGTCGCACGGTCCCGAGCGCGAGGAGCTGTTCGATCAGCAGCGTAAGGACGGCATCCGCGGATTCCTCAAGGCCCGCGACGACAAGTTCCGCCCCGAGCCCTTCGGCCCGAGGAGCCGATGAGGTCATCCACCCGAGGGCAATGAATCTGACAGGAGAAAAGAGATGAAGAACATCACCGTCCCGATCATCGACATATCGCCGTTCGAAGGCGACGATCCCGCGGCCAGCCGCGCGGTCGAGACCGCCGTCAAGGATGCCTGCGAGAACATCGGATTCCTCGTGGTCGAGGGCCATGGCGTCTCCGCCGAGCTCATCGAGCGCATGCGCGCGGTCTCCAAGGCGTTCTTCGACCTCCCCGAGGAGGAGAAGCGACTCTCGGCCTCGGACCCGGGCAAGACGATGGGCTATGTCCCCCCGCTGAAGGAGAACCTCGCCGCCACGCGCGAGGAGGAGACACCGCCGGACCTCAAGGAGGTCTTCGACATCCGGCGCCCGGACACGCCCGATGACGACTACTACACCGAGAACGAGATGGGCCGGTACTTCTTCCGCCCGCTCACCTGGCCGGAGCGCCCCGAGTCCTTCCGCGAGACCTGGACCGAGTACTACCGGGCGATGGAGTCCCTGGCGAGCACGATGATGCGCATCTTCGCCGGGGCGCTGGACCTGCCGCACGACTACTTCGAGAAGACGATGGACCGCAGTGTCGACTACCTGCGGGCGATCAACTATCCCGCACAGGACACCGCGCCGCTGCCGGGTCAGCTGCGGGCCGGGGCGCACACCGACTACGGCACGCTGACGTTGCTCCTCACGGAGGATGCTCCCGGCGGACTGCAGGTCTTGGATCATGAGGGCGAGTGGGTCGACGTCCCGCATATGAGCGGCGCCTATGTGGTCAACATCGGCGACATGATGTCCCACTGGACCAATAACCGGTGGGTGTCGACCGTGCACCGGGTCGTGAACCCCGCGGCGAACGTGCGCACCTCGACACGGCGTCAGTCCATCCCGTTCTTCCAGAACCCGAACTACGATGCCGTCATCGAGGCCATCCCCACCTGTGTCCCCGAGGGCGAGCAGCCGCTGCACGAGCCCTTCGTCGCCGGTGAGTGGCTCCGGCGGAAGCAGGACAAGTCACGTGTCGCGTGATCTCACCGCCGTGATGCGGCCGCGGGGCATCGCCGTCGTCGGTGCCTCGCGGCGGCGCAGCCGGGGCACGCTGGTGCTCGCCAATCTCCAGCGCTTCGGCTACGAGGGACGGCTGTTCGCGGTCAACCCCGGTTACGAGTCGATCGGCGAGATCCCGTGCGTCCCGTCGGTGGACGACCTGCCGGACGACATCGACGTGGTCGTCGTGGCCGTTGCCGCGGATGCGTCGCTCGAGGTGATGCGCGATGTCGCCGCGGCAGGCATCCCGGCTGCGATCATGCTGGCCAGCGGTTTCGGCGATGGCGGCGTCGGCCGGCATCGCCGGGAGGAGCTGGAGAAGCTGGTGGACTCGTCTGGACTGCTGCTGGTGGGACCGAACTGCTACGGCCTCGCGGACTTCTCCGCGGGGATCGCCGCCTACTCCGGGTCGATCGTGGATCCCCTCGACCGCGGGGGAGTCGCCCTGATCATGCAGTCGGGCGCGCTGACCCACTCGATCACCGATTCCGCCCTCGGACGTGGTCTCGGCCTCTCGGCGCTGGTGACGACCGGCAATGAGATCGGGCTGGGCGTCGCCGACTACATCGCGTGGTACGCCGCCGACCCCGCGACGACCACCATCGGCGTCTTCCTCGAAGGGTTGCGAGACACTGAGGCCTTCTCGCGCGCCTGCGAACGCGCCCGCGACGCCGGCAAGCCGGTGGTCGTCCTGGCAACCGGCAAGTCCGCCCGGAGCCGCGGCGCGGCGCTCGCGCACACGGGAGCGATCTCGGGCAGCGGGGGCGCTCTGGCCGGCCTGCTCCGTTCGATCGGCGCGGTGCAGGTCGATGACATGGACGAGTTCCGTGAGACGCTCCTGCTCTTCTCCGCCACCGGTAGGCCGACCGGCGGCGGGACCGCGCTGCTCTCCATCTCCGGCGGAGGGTCGGGCCTGCTAGCCGATCTCGCCGAGGATGTCGGGCTGGAGTTGCCGGACTTCACGGCGGAGACGTCGGCGGCTCTCAGCGCGGTCCTCCCCGATTTCGGCGTGGTCTCCAATCCGCTCGATGCCACGGGAACGGCCGCCGACGATCCCGAACTGCTCCACGATGTGCTGGTGCGCTCGGGCCGGGATCCGTCGGTGGGTGCGGTCTGCTTCGTGTTGAATGTCGGCGCGGCGGGTGAGGCGCAACGCGGTCTGTATCGCCGCCAGGCCACCACCCTGGCGCGATTCGCCACCTCGACGGATGCCGTTCCGCTGGCCATGAGCCTCACGGCGGGACCCGTCGACCCGGTGGTGCGAGCGACCCTGGATGAGGCCGGCGTGCCGCTGCTGAGCGGCGCTCGGTCGTCGCTGGCCGCGATCGCCCGCTGGTCGTCCTGGCACGCGGACTCCGACCATCGCCCCCCGAGCCTTCAACCCGCGCCTGAGCGAAGAGAGCTCCCACGCGATCTCGGCGGCCGTTCCTCGTTGATGCAGCTGGTCGATGCCGGCGTGCGGGTGCCGCGCTTCGCCCTGGCCGATACCGCCGAGCGGGCCGGCGAGCTGGCCGAGGAGCTCGGCTTCCCGTGCGTGCTCAAGATCGAGTCGGCCGATATCGCGCACAAGACCGATGTCGGCGGTGTGCGCGTGGGACTGAGCTCTCGGGACGAGGTCGTCCAGGCGACCGAGGAGATCCTGGCGGCCGCATCCTCGCAGGTTCCCGATGCCGTGATCGACGGTGTGCTCGTCCAGGAGATGGTCGCGGGACCGGGGCTGGAGTGCCTCCTCGGCGTGGTGCGCGATCCCCAGGTGGGGCTGACCCTCTCGCTGGCTCCCGGCGGCGTCCTCGTCGAGCTGATCGGGGAGGTGCCCAGCTGGCCGTTGCCGCTCGGCCCCGAGGAGGTGGCCTGGCTGATCGACCACGGCCCGCTGGCGACCCTGCTCGACGGCTACCGGGGCGGTCCGCGCTACGACAGAGCGGCGCTGATCGAGAACGTGGTCGCCTTCGCAGGTCTCGTCGCCGCCTACGGCGAACAGGTCGAGGCGGTCGAGATCAATCCGCTGATCGTGCTGCCGGAGGGGCAGGGCGCCGTCGCGGTGGACTGTCTCATCGTGCCCCGTGATCATGGCGACCTCGGGTGAGCCGAGACATGAGAGCCATGGAGACGGTGCACGAGGCGGTCGCAGCCGCGATCGCCGATCAGCGGGGCCCGGTGTTCGGGCTCATCGGCGATGCCAACATGCGGATCATCGATCGCTATGTCAATGAGCATGGCGGCCGATTCCTCGGTGCCGTCCACGAGGCCGGGGCCGTCGGGATGGCCGACGGCTGGTCCCGGATCTCCGGGCGTGTGGGCTTCGCCTCGTTGACCCATGGGCCGGGTCTGACCAATGCCCTGACCGCGCTCACCGAAGCGGTGCGGGCCCGCAGCTCGCTCGTGCTGCTCACGGGGTCCACGCCGTCGGACGAGGAACACTTCCAGCGCTTCGACATCGAGGGCCTGGCCGACCTGGCCGGAGCCGGTTTCCTCCGGCTGGATGCGCGGAGGTCGGCGCGATACCTGATCGCGGAGGCGGCCGCTCTCACGCACCGGAGCCGCCGTCCCGTGGTGGTGGACATTCCCGTCGACCTCCTCGATCAGTCCTCGACCGACGAGGACCCGGCGGACCCGATCTTGCTCGCGGAGTCCCCGACGGTTGATGCCGACCAGCTCGACCGCGTGCTCGGCATTCTCGCGACCGCCCGGCGCCCCGTCATCCTGGCCGGGCGCGGGGCCGTGTTGTCGGGGGCTGGGCCCGCGATCGCCCGATTGGCGGACCTGATATCCGCGCCGCTGGCCACGACGCTGTTGGCGAAGGGCCTGTTCGCCGGACATCCGGCAGAGCTCGGGGTCATGGGCACGCTGGGGTCCGATATCGCCACCGAGGTGATCAGCCGGGCCGATTGCATCATCGCCTTCGGCGCCGGTCTCAACCGGTTCACGACGGCCGGGGGCGGGCTCCTCGACGGCGCGACGGTCATCCGCTGCGATGACGACCCCGAGCGGATCACCGGGTCGGGCGATGTCCCGATCCTCGCCGACGCGGCCCAGGCCGCGCACCTCCTCCACGACACGCTGGCCGCCAACGAGATCGAGTTCTCCGGCTATCGCGACGAGAGGATGCTCGCCCGGATCGCCGAGTACGACCCGCGCGCGGCGCTCATCGATCGCAGCGGCGATGGTCGCATCGACCTGCGATTGGCGATGCTCCAGCTCGACGACCTGCTGCCAGCCGACCGTCTGGTGGTGTCGGATACCGGCCGGTTCATCTATCCGACCTGGAAATACCTCGGGGTGGGACGACCGGGGCACTTCGTGCATACCCTGAACTTCGCGTCGATCGGGCTCGGTCTGGCGACCGCCATCGGTGCCGCCGTCGCCGAACCGGACCGACTCGCTGTGGCGGTCGTGGGCGACGGCGGGGGACTGATGAGCATCCACGAGTTGGTGACGGCAGTGCGCCACCGCGTGCCGCTCGTCGTCCTCGTCTGCAACGACGGCGCCTATGGGATGGAGTACCGCTATCTCGACGATGCGGGGCTCGATCCGTCGCTGTCCCTGCTACCGGGCGCGGACTTCACGCGCATCGCCGAGGCGATGGGCTGTCGCGCGGTGCGCATCACTTCACTCGACGAGCTCGGGGCGATACCCGATCTCGTCGCCGATAGGGGCCGGCGGCCGCTGGTCGTTGAGCTGGTGACCGACCCGCGGCACGACCCTGGCCGATGAGCCGTGCGGTCGGCGCAGCGGTCACACGCAAGGGAGGTCTCAGTCCGGGGTGTTGATCATGAACTGGGCGGCGTGCTGGGCGTAGCCCCAGAAGCGCGCGTCGTGCTCGGGATCGAGGTCGACGGCGTCCAGTCCCTCGCGGAAGTGCCGCAACCAACGATCGCGGGCCTCGGAGTTCACCGCGAACGGAGCGTGCCGCATACGAAGGCGGGGGTGTCCGCGCTGCTCGGAATAGGTCGTCGGGCCGCCCCAATACTGCTCCAGGAACATGGTGAACCGCTCCGCCGCCGGGCCGAGGTCCTCCTCGGGATACATCGGGCGCAGCACCTCGTCCTCGGCGACTCCCGCGTAGAACACCTTCACGATGCGCTCGATCGTGGCGCGCCCGCCGATGGCCTCATAGAAGTTGTCCTCGTCGCTCATGCCCGCACCGCCCGTGGGAGAAGCGCGCTAGGCCGGTACCGGTATGAAGCCGTGCTGATCGTTCGCTCGCTCATCAGTAACCTCCAGGTGGAACCATCGTGACCGGGATCCGGATGCCCGCCGCGTCGAAGCGGTGCTTGACGCGCTGGCGCATGGCGCGAGCGACACCCCACTGCTCGAGTGGAGCGGTCTTCAGCACGACGCGGATGACGACGCCGTCCTTGTCGAAGCGCTCGACACCCCACACCTCGGGGGGCTCGAGGATCACGCCCTCGAAGGCCTTCTCGGCATACATCTCGTTGGCCACATCGTGCAGGATGCGTTGCGCCTCGTCCAGATCGGACTCATAGGCGACGGTGATGTCCAGGACCGTGCGAGCCCAGTTCTGGCTCGAATTGCCCACGCGCAGGATCTCGCCGTTGCGCACGTACCAGACGGTGCCGTCAACATCACGCAGTCGTGTGACGCGCAGGCCCACGGACTCCACCGTCCCGGCGGCCTCGCCGAGGTCCACGACATCGCCGACCCCGTACTGGTCCTCCAACATCATCGAAATGCCCGCGAGGAAGTCCTTCACGAGGGTCTGTGCGCCGAAGCCGAGTGCGACGCCGACGATGCCGGCGCTCGTCAAGAGAGGTGCGACGGGGATGCCGAAGCTCGCCAGGATGGTGACGACCGCGATGGTGAGGATGATGCCGGTCGCGACGCTCTTGAGCAGCGATCCGGTTGCTTCGGCGCGCTGACGTCGCCGCTGGGCAGCGGGCTCCCCGCGCTCGGCGATCTTGGCGCCGGCCTTCGTCTGAGCGATCGCATTGGGCATCGCTCCTTTGGCCGCTTGGCTGATCAGCCGGTCGATCAGCCGATTGGCCACCCAGCGCAGAACCAGCGCGAAGGCGATGATGATGATCGCCCGCAGCGGCACTTCGACGAAGCGGTGAAACCATGGTTCGTCGAGGAAGTCGAGGTCAGGCATGGCTCCCAACGTACCGGCCGATACGATAGGGCCCATGAGCCTCGTCCGCGCCTTCACGACCCTTGTGGCCGCTGTGGCCGCCGTCCTCATCGCGACTGCCGGACCGGCGGCCGCCTCGACCGCCCCTTACACCTGGGAACAGGACGAGCCGCTCAGTACGCTGTACGTCGTCGGCATATTCGCGGGTGTCCCACTGGCGCTGTTCGTGGTCATCTGGATCTTCGCCGCCGCGACCGCCCGCAACAACTACGTCCCCCCGGCTCCGTCCACGGAGCTCGAGAAGGTCGACGCGGACCACTGACCCGCTCCATGAGGAAGGCCCCCGCCGGCGGCGGGGGCCTTCTGCATTCCCACGACTCGTGTCGCAGCGGAGTTGGGGACGAACGATGATGCGTTGCGGCTGCCAGGACAACCGCAACGCATCATCATCGGTCGGGGCTTCGCCCAGCGAGCTCGCTCAGTTGACCGCGCGGGCACGCAGGGCGCGGGCGAGGTCGTCGCGGCCCTCCTTGACGTACCGCAGTGCCGCGGCGGGCGCCTGATTGTCGGCGAGCCACGCATCGACGCGATCGAGCGTGTCCTGCGAGGGATCGGCAAACGGGAACAGGTAGATCAGCGCGATCTGACCGATCCACACCCCCTGCTCGTCGATGATCGTCTCGGCCATCTCCAGGTAGCGCTCGACATAGGGAGCCAACAGCTCGCCCTGCCCGTGCACCTGGAAGGACGCCGCGATGCTCCGCCGCGTCTCGTTC
The DNA here is from genome assembly GCF_002174305.1 of Aeromicrobium sp. PE09-221. Lineage (GTDB taxonomy): Bacteria > Actinomycetota > Actinomycetes > Propionibacteriales > Nocardioidaceae > Aeromicrobium. The sequence continues at coordinate 76,462 of NZ_MIJB01000007.1, forward strand.
GGGGTGGCCGGATCGATCGCGACCTTCTGCCAGGCGGTCTCCTTGGCCTCGGGCACCGGGCGGATCGCCAGCGCACCGGCACCGCGCTCGCGGCCGGCATTGGTCGGATCCCGGTCGATCTCCGCGGCGATAGCGGTCTCGTCGAGTGCTCCGAGGCGGGCGAGCGAGGTCACCAGGGTCCAACGCAGATCGGTGTCGACCGTGAGCCCGTCGACGCCGTCCTGCAGGATCTCTCGCACGCGGTCCGGAGTGCTGGCCGCGGCGGCGAGCGCGCGAGCGAGGGCGAGCTGGTGGTCCGTGCCGGGCTCCGCCGAGGTGAGCAGCTCCCACAACCCCTCCTCCCAGGTGCGTGACAGCTCATCGCGCCGGGCATCGGAGGTGAAGGACGAGACCGCCGTCGTTCCCTGGCGCAGCAGTGACCCCACCGCGGTCAGATCGCCCTCGGTTCCCACACCGGACAACACCAGCCGTATGAAGTCGGCTGAGCCGAGCTCGGCGTCGCGGGTCATGTCCCATGCCGCGCCCCAGCAGAGTGCTCGGGCCAGCGAGTCCTCGATCGCCCCGATGCCGCCGAGCAGGGTCGCGAAGGACCGCTCGTCGAGGCGGATCTTGGCATAGGTGAGGTCGGCATCGTTCAGCAGCACGAGATCCGGCTGCTGCCTGCCGACGAGCTCGGGGATGTCAGTGAGCTCGCCCGCGATGTCGACCTCGACCGCGTCCGTGCGCACGATGGCGCCGTCCACCTCGTCATACAGTCCGATCCCGATGCGGTGACGGCGTAGTGTCGGGAAGTCCGGATGTGCGGACTGCTCGACCGCGAACGAGGTGAACCGGCCCTCGTCATCGGTCTCGAAGCGGGCGCGCAGGGTGTTGACGCCCGAGGTCTGCAGCCACTCGGCCGCCCACGAGTCCAGCTCTCGTCCAGATGCCGTCTCCAGCTCGACGAGTAGATCGCGCAGTTCCGTGTTGCCGTAGGCATGCTTGGTGAAGTAGGCGCGCAGGCCGGCGAAGAAGTCCTCTTCGCCCACCCAGGCGACCAGCTGCTTGAGGGCCGACGCCCCCTTGGCATAGGTGATGCCGTCGAAGTTGGCCTCGACGGCGTGCAGGTCGTAGTTGTCGGCGGCGATCGGATGCGTCGAGGGCAGCTGATCCTGCCGGTAGGCCCAGTTCTTGCGGGCATTGGTGAAACCCGTCCAGGCATCGGCGAAGCGCGTGGCGTTGACCTGGGCGTGGTGGGAGGCGAACTCGGCGAAGGACTCGTTGAGCCACAGGTCGTCCCACCACTTCATCGTCACGAGATCGCCGAACCACATGTGGGCCATCTCGTGCAGGATCGTGTTGGCGCGCTGTTCGTAGGCGGCGACAGTCTGTCGGCTGCGGAAGATCAGCTCGTCGCGGAAGGTCACGCAGCCGGCGTTCTCCATCGCGCCCATGTTGTACTCGGGAACGAAGAGCTGGTCGTACTTGCCGAAGGGGTAGCCCATCGCGAAGACGCGCTCGAAGAAGGCGAAGCCCTGCTTCGTGATCTCGACGATGTCGTCGGCATCGAGGTGCTCGACGAGGGACTGCCGGCAGAAGACACCGAGCGGGATCTCGCCGTACTCGCCGGCGTACGTGTCACGTACGACGTGGTACTCGCCGGCGACGAGGGCCGTGATGTAGGTGGACATGCGCGCTGTCGGCTCGAAGTGCCAGACGGCGACGCCCTCGCGGACGGGCTCGGGCCCCGGGGTGGGGGAGTTGCTGACGACCTGCCAGTGCGCGGGAGCGGTCACGTGGAAGGTGAACTCGGCCTTCAGGTCCGGCTGCTCGAAGGTGGCGAAGACGCGCCGGGCGTCCGGCACCTCGAACTGCGTGTAGAGGTAGACGCGGTCGTCCGTCGGGTCGACGAAGCGGTGGAGTCCCTCGCCGGAGTGCGAGTAGGCGCAGGTCGCCTCGACGCGCAGTTCGTTCTCGGCGCGCAGATCCGGCAGGGGAATGCGGCTGTCGGCGTACGTGGCGGGATCGAGCGACGTGCCGTTGAGGGTCACTGCCGAGACCTCGGCCCCCACCAGGTCCACGAACGAGGACGATCCGGGCACCGCGCCGAAGCGCAGCGTCGTGACGGAGCCGAAGCGCTCCGGACCGGTGGTGAGGTCGAGCTCGACGACGTAGGAGTCGGTGGAGACGACGGCCGCGCGCTCGGCGGCCTCGTTGCGCGTCAGGTTGGTTCCGGGCATGAGTTCACTCTTTCACGAACCCCCCACCGGCTCATCACACGGCGTGAGCCGCGACGGACGCCCGGATGTCAGCGCCGCGGTCCGCCGTCGGCGACCCGGCCACTGGCGAGACGCCACAGCAGGGGCACACCCCGCTCGTCGGTGCTCATCCGGTCATCGACCCTGGCCTCTACGGGTGATCGCGTCGTCGGCCGTCGCTCGTACCACTCATGACCGGACCTGACGGCGGGTCTCATGCATGTCGCTCGGATCGGCCTGAGGTCCCTCGTGGGGCAGGATGGACGTATGGACATTCCCTTCGCCGCGTCCGAGCGGTCGAGCGTGGGCATCGAGTGGGAGCTCGCTCTCGTCGACGCCGACTCCGGTGACCTGCGCCAGGTGGCGCAGACCGTGCTCGACGCGGTGGCTCCGGCCGGCGGGGGAGAACACCCCAACGTCCGGCAGGAGCTCCTGCTCAACACGGTCGAGGTGGTCTCCGATGTCCGCCGCACGGTCGCGGAGGCGGGGCGCGACCTGCAGCGTGCGATCGATGAGATCCGCGCGGTCACCGATCCGCTGCGCGTCGAGCTCATGAGCGCGGGCACCCACCCCTTCGCCCGCTGGGACAACCAGCGCGTCACCGATAAGGAGCGCTATCAGACGCTCATCGACCGTACTCAGTGGTGGGGCCGACAGATGCTCATCTACGGCGTCCACGTGCACGTCGGCATCGAGGACCGCGACAAGGTCCTGCCCATCAGCAACGCGATGCTCGCCTACTACGGCCATCTGCAGGCCCTCAGCGCGTCGTCACCGTTCTGGGGCGGCAAGGAGACCGGGTACGCCTCCAATCGTGCGCTCATGTTCCAGCAACTGCCCACCGCGGGGTTGCCCTTCCACTTCCGTGAGTGGGCCGAGCTGGAGCACTATGTCCAGGACCTCACCACGACGGGCGTCATCGACATCTTCGATGAGATCCGCTGGGACCTGCGCCCGTCGCCGAAGTTCGGGACGCTCGAGGTGCGGGTGTGCGACGGCATCCCGACGATGCGGGAGCTGCTCGCCACCTCGGCGCTCACGCACTGCCTCGTGGAGTACTTCTCCGGCGAGCTCGACGCCGGTCGGGAGCTGCCCGATCTGCCGCCGTGGTTCGCGCAGGAGAACAAGTGGCGCTCCGCGCGGTACGGCATGGACTCCTGGCTCATCCTCGACCAGCACGCCAACGAGGATCTCGTCACGGCCGACCTGGCTCGCCTGGTCGAGAGGCTCGCCCCGGTCGCGGAGCGGCTCGGCTGTACCGACGAGCTCGGCCACGTCGAAGAGATCGTGCGGTACGGCCCCTCGTACGAACGGCAGCGTCGCGTCGCCGCGGCCCACGACGGACGACTCGACGCGGTGGTCGGCTCGCTCGTGGACGAGATGCGAGCCGGGCACCCGTTGCCGGTGAGGTGAGACCGCGTCGGCGTCGCCTCATAGGTGCGCAACGGCCGGCATCTGCCGTGCGTCCTCGCCGACTCGTCGACCCCATGCAGGCCCGCTGTCGCTCCCGCGGGCGGCCGGAGGACACCGCCGAGCAGCCGGCTGGAGCCGCCGACGTGGCCGGCCCGCACGAGCGGGCGATCGCGAAGCTGAGGTCGTGGGCGATGCGCTCGAAGCGCCGCAGTGCGCCGGGATCGGCCGAACCGGCGGACCCGAGTGCGGCGTCGGCGGCCTGGCCTTCCGGATCGGAGCTCGTCGCACGAGGGGGTCGTCACGAGTGTGAGAACCGTGGGAATGCCGAAGGTGGTGCCGATGGTTGCACTACGGTATGAGCAATTCACCTGAGACCGTCGACTTCTGGTTCGACCCGTTGTGCCCGTGGGCGTGGATGACATCGCGGTGGATGCTGGAGGTGGAGCAGGTCCGCGATGTTCGCACGCGATTCCGCATCATGAGCCTCGCCGTGCTCAATGAGGACAAGGACATCCCGGAGGACTACCGCGAGATGCTCAAGACCGCGATGGGCCCGGTGCGCGTGTGCCAGGCGGCGGCCGACCATGCGGGACCGGATATCCTGCGAGACCTCTACACGGCACTCGGAAACCGGCGTCATCCCGGCGGTCGTGACTACGATCGCGAGGTCTTCGTCGAGGCATTGGAGGAGGTCGGACTTCCCGCATCGCTCGCCGATGCCGCCGATGATCCGCAGTACGACGATGCCATCCGCGCATCGCATGCGGAGGGCATCGGATTGGTGGGTGAGGAAGTCGGCACGCCGGTCATCGCGATCGCGGGAACGGCCTTCTTCGGTCCGGTCTTGAGCCCGGCGCCGAAGGGTGAGGAGGCCGGCAAGGTGTGGGACGGTGCGCGTCTGCTCGCCGGCTACGAGGGCTTCTTCGAGCTCAAGCGCACGCGCACGCGCGACCCGATCTTCGACTGACCGCGTCCCCGGTGGCGGTAGCTCGTCAACCTTTCGCTCCCGCTGGAGGTGGACCATCGACGTCATCGCGACCCGGATGGGGTTGATGGCCTACCTCCACCGTGGTCGGCCGCCGCCGTCGGGATGCTCGAGACCGGTGAGTGGGCGACTCCTTCGGCTGGAAGGCGGGTTGGGATACTGGGGCTATGCGCGTTCACCTCGCGGCGGATCACGCCGGCTTCGAACTCAAGACCCATCTGATCGCCTGGTTGACGGAGAACGGCCACGAGCCGGTGGACCACGGCGCCTTCGAGTACGACGCCGAGGACGACTATCCGCCGTTCTGCGTGGCTGCCGCCGAGGCGACCGTCGCCGATCCGGGCTCGCTCGGCCTCGTCATCGGGGGCTCGGGCAATGGAGAGCAGATCGCCGCCAACAAGGTCAAGGGCGCCCGCGCGGCCCTCGCGTGGAGCGTGGAGACCGCAGAACTGGCGCGTCAGCACAACAACGCCCAGATCATCGGTATCGGCGCGCGGCAGCACAGCGTCGAGGAGGTCGAGGCGATCGTCGCGGCCTTCCTCGCGACGCCGTGGAGCGAGGCCGACCGGCACCAGCGACGCATCGATCTGCTCTCGCGCTACGAGGAGACCGGCGCGTTTGCCTGAGGGACACACACTCCACCGGCTCGCCGGGGAGCTCACAGAGGCGTTCGGCGGCCATACGATCTCGTCGGGATCTCCGCAGGGCCGCTTCGCCGGTGCCTCGGCGCTGGACGGTCGTCTCCTCGATCATGCCGAGGCGTGGGGCAAGCACCTCTTCGTCGACTTCGGAGATGTCGCCGAGCAGGTCCACATCCATCTGGGGCTCTACGGCTCGTTCCGCATCGCCGCCGGGGTTCCCGAGGTCATCGGACAGGTGCGTTGGCGGGTGAGCGATGGGACGACGACGGCCGATCTGCGCGGTCCGACCGCCTGCGAGCTGCTCACCCCTGCCGAGGTCGAGACCATCCTCGATCGCCTCGGTCCCGATCCGTTGCGCGATGACGCCGATGCGGGCGCCTTCATCGCGCGGGTCCTGCGGTCGCGCGCGGCGATCGCGACCCTGCTGATGGACCAGTCGGTGATCGCAGGGGTCGGCAATGTGTACCGCGCGGAGGTGCTCTTCCGGCACGGGATCGACCCCTTCACGCCTGGCCGGGAACTTCCGGTGCCCGTCCTCGAGGCGATCTGGGCCGATCTCGTGCTCCTCATGCGCGAGGGCGTACGGACCGGCCGGATCGACACCGTACGGCCCGAGCACGAGCCCGAGGCGATGGGGCGCCCCCCGCGCCAGGACGATCATGGCGGCGAGGTCTATGTCTATCGCCGCGACGGCCAGCCGTGCTGGATCTGCGGTGAGCCGGTGCTGACCCGCGTCGTAGGGGCCCGGAACCTGTTCTGGTGTCCCGGCTGTCAGCCCTGATACCCGCGCGCCGGCGGGGGACGGATGGTGATGCATCGGGGTCGCCAGGGCGACCCGGATGCATCGAGTTCCGAGAAGGTCTGCACCGGCGGCGATGCGTGGTGGCTGTCAGAGCGACCGCAACGCATCATCATCCGTCCCCACCGATGCGGACGTGAGCACGAGATTGAGGACATCTGCCTCTGCCGCTGGGGCGGAATCGTCGTGATACTGAGCACGTGACCCCTGCACGATCGATCCCTCGGGCGGTCAGCACCGTGCCCGTGGCGCTCATCGTCGCGGCCTGGCTGCCGGCCATCGCGGCCGTCGCGACCGCAGTGGTGGCCCAGCAAGACTGGTCCCCGACCCTCCGGCTGGTCGTCACCGCGATCGTCTACGGTCCGGTAGCCGCGATCGCGCTCGGTGCGGGACGGCGCGATGTCGCGCTCATCCTGGGCGGACTCGCGGTCACCAGCGGCCTGCTCGCCTTCGCGATTCTTCTGGGCCAAATCGATGCCACCGTGGTCGACATCCAGATGGTGGCCATCGTGGCGCGTCAGCCGGAGATCGCCGCGCTGGCGATCCTGCCGTGGCTCCTGGTCCGGCATCATCCACGGGCACGCCGCCTCGGCGTCGGCGCCGGGGTGGCGGCGATCGCGCTCGACCTCGGGATCTGGACGGTCGGACGGGCGGACCCGGTGTCACTCGAGATCGTGGTGTTGCCGCTGTTCCTCGCCCTCGGCAGCTTCCTCGCCGCCGGGGCCACGCTGGCGACCGAATGGCGGCGGTATTCGGAACGTCGGCGTGAAGCGCTTGCTTGGTCCGGTGCGGGTGCAATGCTGCTCGCCCTGAGCTACGCGAGGATCTTCGTGGATGGTCCTAGTGCGGCGACGGTGGTGGGAGACGCCGGATTCGTACTGGCTCAGGGATTGCTTCCGGTGGGGATCGTCGCGCTGGCCGCCGGCTCGGGCCGCCGCTCTCGGCCAGCCGGTCCGCTGTTCACCACGATGGTCTGGGTGCAGTCGCTCGCCTTCGCGATCAGCCTCTACCTCCTGGTCGGCGTGATCGCCGTGGCGTCCGGGATGTCTCCGGCGCTCGCCGGTGCGTGCGCCGCCGCGGCTCTGGCACTCGTCTTCAGTTCGATGATCGGGCTCGTCCGTCGACGAACCGGCCGGATGTACTACGGCGACGGCACCGACGTGCGTGCGGTGTTCGGTCTGCTCGGCGAACGCATCGCCGGGGCCGATGAGGAGGCGGGGGTCGCCACGCTCGCCGAGTCGCTGCGCGAGGTCTGGGGGCTCTCGTCGGTGACCATCACCCCGGCCCATGACGGACACTCGTCCCTCCCGGCGGGTGAGGACGGCTACCGGCTGTGCCAGGAACTGGTGGTCGACGGGCGGAGCGTCGGGGCGATCACGTTGACCGGTCCGGATCCGATGGTGCTCGACGATGTGGTGATGCCGCTGCTCCATCGCATCGGACCCCTTCTCGGTGTCGCGGTGCTGTTGGCACAGGTCAACCACGAGGTGGCGGCCACCCGTTATCGCACGATCCGGGTGCGTGCGGAGGAGCGACGGCTGCTGCGGCGGGAGTTGCGTGACGAGCTGGCTCCCGCGCTCGCCGGCATCGCCTACTCGATCACCGCCGCGCGCCGATATCTCGGCACTGAGCCGGGGGAGGCGCGACGACGGATCGCCGCGGTGCGCGACGACGTGGCCGACCAGGCGGAGGCGATACGGCGCCTGGCGCGCAGCATGCTTCCGGCCGCCCTCGATGCCGGCGACCTCGACGGCGCATTGCGCGAACTGGCCGCCCAGTTCACCGATGGCCGGCAGACGGTCGTCGTCTCGGCGGCCGGCACCGACACCCTGGAGTCGAAGACGCAGCTCGTCTGTTATCTGCTGGCCGCCGAGGCGGTATCGCACTCACGACGGCTCGACTCCTCGATCGCCGTGGAGCTGCAGGTCCGGCCGTCCGAGGAGCACGCATGGCTCCGTATCGGGCTCACCGGGGATGAGGCCGCGGCGAGTGCCCGAGAGTCGCTGCTCGGCGCCCTCGGTGTCCACGCCACCGAGCTCGGCGCCACGGTGACCACCGAGGGCGAGGCGCTCACCGTGGCGGTGCCGCGATGAGCCCCCGGAAGGTCTGTGCGGCCGCGGTGTGGGTCGTCTCATGGGGTTTCGCTATCGCTGCTCTCGCACTGGGCTGGTTCGCCGACACCGGATCGGAGCCGCTACCGGGGGTCTTCCTCTCGCAGGCACCGCCGGAAGTCCGGGCGGTCTTCGGCAGCATCGGAGTGACTGTCGCGCTCGTGTACGGTCCGGTGAGCGCCCTGATCCTCGCCCGCCGTCCGCATCCGGTGGGCGTCATCCTCGCGGTGCATGCCGTGGGCTCGGGGATCGCCACCTTCGGCGTGCAGTGGGGTTCGCTCGGAGCAGAGCATCCCGGCCTTCCGCTCTGGGGATTCTTCGCCTTCGCCGCCGGCTGGGGCTATGTACCGGGGACGTTCATGACCGCCGTGCTGCCGTTGCTCATCACCGACGACCGGCTCACGACGGGACGTCGGTTGCTCATCGGCTCGTGTGTCGCGGCGGCGGCGGTCACCTTCGCCGCCAGCCTGATCCAGCAGAGCGTGCCCGTGCCGGTGAATCCCTTCGCGATCGACATCCCCTGGCTCCAGGCTCGACTCTCGGATATCTACACGGTGCTGACCGTGGTCATCGTCGGTGAGTCCTTCCTGGTATGTCTGCTGCTCGCACGGCGGTGGCGGGGAGCGACCGGACGTGCCCGCACCGGGCTCGGCTGGCTGACCCTCGGGCACTCCTTCCTGACGCTGTCCTATCTCGCTCTGGTGGTTCCCGCCGGGCTCGCGCCTCCTGCCTGGGTGGTGGAGTTCGGTCTCATCGCCCCCGTCGTGGGCCAGGTCCTCTATCCCGCGGCGATCCTCGTGGTCGTCCTCGGACAGCGGCTCTGGGGGATAGAGCTCGTCGTGAGCCGGGTGACGCTGTGGGCACTGTCGAGTATCGCCGGTGTCTCGCTCTACCTGTTGATCGTGGTGGTGGCGCCGCGATGGATTCCCGGGGCGGGCGGGTTGTGGTTCCTGGCGCCGCTGGTGATCGCGGTGGCGATCCAGCCGATGCGCCGCTGGTTGCAGCGACGTATCGACCAGCTCATCTACGGCGAGGGGGCCGACCCCGAGGCGTTGCTGACACGGCTCGGAGACCGGCTGGGAGAGATCGAGGCGGGGGCCGCCGGGTTGCGAGAGCTGTGCGAGGCGTTGCGCCGTGTGCTGAGGCTCGGAGCCGTCGAGGTCACCTCGAGGGCCTCGGCGCTGAGCGCCTCCACGGGACGTCCTGCGGGTGCGCCGGCCAGGATCGAGCTCGGGAACCCCTCCGAGCCGATCGGGGTGCTGCTCGTGTGGCCGGTGGAAGGCCAGCGGCTGGACCGGCGCAGCCTCTCGGTGCTCTCCGATGTCGCGGGCCTGTTCGCGGTCGCCGTCCGGTTGGCGGAGTCCCATGGCTCCCTGGAGCGGGCCCGCGCCGACCTCGTGGCATCGCGTGCGAACGAACGACGATCGGTCAGGCGCGAGCTTCATGACGGTCTCGGTCCTTCCCTGGCCGGGATCGGCTTCGGGCTGGCGGCCGCCGAGAACCTCGCCGCCCGGCGACCCGAGAAAGCCGGTGAGCTGCTCGCCGAGCTGGCCGAGGACCTGGATCGCCGGATCCGCGATGTCCGCACCCTCGTCGACGAGGTCATCCTCTCCCCGGTGACGGGCACGTCGCTCGAGGTGGCAGTCCGTGAACTGGCGGCTCGTTTCGACTCCGAGCGGCTCCGCGTGCGGTCGGAGGTCGCTGAGACGGGTCCGCTCCCGGTCGAGGTCCAGCGGGCGTTGTACTTCATCACGGCCGAAGCTCTGGCCAATGCCGCCCGGCACGGTGGGCCCAGCAGGATCGACGTGCTGATCGCGTGGCGGTCCGAGGAGATCACGGTGACGGTCACCGACGACGGGAGCGGGGTCGCGGCCGACGCGGTGCCCGGTGTGGGGATGAGATCGATGTCCGAGCGGGCCGCGGAGCTGGGCGGCGAGCTCCAGGTCCGGTCGGCCGACCCCGGCACCCGGATCACCGCCGTCATTCCGGCGCGACGACCCGTGGCCGACACGGAGGTGTGCTGATGAGTGAACCGCGGGTGATCGAGGTGGTGGTGGTCGACGACCATCCCCTGTTCCGGCGGGGCATCACCTCCTTGCTGGAGACCTTGGAAGGGGTCCGCGTGGTCGGTTCGGCCTCCTCCGTCGCCGAGGCGATCGAGGTGGTCGAGCGCACGCGTCCGGCGGTGGTGCTGATGGATCTCGATCTGGGCGATGGACAGAGCGGTATCGATGCCACCCGGTCAGTGGTCCGTCGACAGCCCGAGATCGCCGTTCTCGTGCTCACGATGCTCGGCGATGATCAGTCCTTGTTCGCCGCGATGTCGGCGGGCGCGCGCGGGTATCTCCTGAAGGTCGCCTCGCCCGGCGAGGTCGAGCGGGCGATCAGGGCGGTGGCCGACGGGGACGTGCTGTTCGGTGGGGACGTGGCGGCGCGCGCCGTGGCCTTCATGCGAGGGGCTCCTACTGCCCAGCGGCCTTTTCCCGAGCTCACCGAACGCGAACGCGAGGTGCTTCATCTGGTGGCGCGGGGCCTTGACAACGGTTCGATCGCGCGGACCCTCGTGCTCACCAACAAGACGGTGCGCAACTACGTCTACGGCATCATCACGAAGCTCGACGTGCCCGACCGCAGCTCGCTGATCGTGCTGGCGCGCGAGTCGGGCTTCGGCAGCTAACGATCGTCGGTCCAGACCGGGGTCCGATGTCCCGGGCAGATTCAGGACATCGCCATCTAGGAGGCGGGACGCCGGGCCGCAGAGGGTGGACGTGTCGCGGAATCAGCCGCATAACACGAAAGAAGCGAGTCCATGTCCACTACCTCAGCATCCCCGAGCGCGGCCGTCGGCCGCGGCATCGGGCCCGATGAACCCCCACGTCGCCGCATCACCCTCTGGCCTCTCTGGGCGAGCCTGGCCGGCGCCCTCGGCTGGATCGGCACCATCGTCTTCGATGTCCGGCCGCCGGCCGAGACCGAGGCATGGAAGAAGGGCGAGGACTATCTCGTCACCGCGGCCGACATGTCGACGCTCGATGTCGTCACGGGCCGGATGGGCTGGACGGCCGGGCTGGCGTCTGTCGCCGCGCTTCTGGTCTTCTGTGCGTGCTGGCGTCGCTCGGTCGAGAGCCGCTACGACTCGGCAGCGGCCCGCGTCGTCACGCTCGGAGCGACGGCGACCGCCGGCGCGGCTCTGCTCGGATACGCCTGGAAGGGCGCCCTGGCCAACTATCTCGGCCCGGAGTCGGGTCTCTATGACGACGAAGGCCTGTTCATCTACTACATCCTGACCGATTTCGGGGCTTATCTCCCGTGGTTCGGTGTGCTCGTGTCAGCCTTCGCGGTGGTCTGGATGGCCTTCGCCGAACGTCTGGTCTCGCGAGTCCTCGGTGCTGTCAGCGCGGTCTTCGCGGTGGGGCTCACCGCCCTCATGCTGGCCATGGGTGTGCCGGGAATCCCGGGCACGCTGATCCAGATCTGGTTGGTCATCGCGGGTATCTGGCTGGCCGTGGGCCGCAGCCGGGTCATCATCGGGGGATCGGATCGATGAGGCGTGGTCGCGCGACCGCCTGGGTCGGTGGAGTCAGCGTGCTGCTGGCACTGACGGCGTGCTCTTCACCGGCGGATGACACGGCTGAAGAGGACCGTGACGAGGTTGTGGTCGAGGACACCGCCGACGGCGTCGAGGTGCCCGCAGAGTGCCGGGAGGCCTATGCCTACGCCGCTGCCGGAGGGAGCCTGGACGATATCGAGGCACTGCCGGATGGCTGGCCGGCGGCGCCGGGTGGTTCCACACTGTGCGTCACCGCCGATGGAGGTTCGGTCGAGACCGCCTCGTATGTGACGGCCGCCCCCATCGAGGAGGTGCTGGCGTACTACGAGCGGGAGCTGGCCGGGGACTACGAGGTCGTCCGTGTGGACGGTGCGGAGAACGGCACCGGATACGACTCGCTGGACGGCAGCGGGGAGGCGATCGGGTTCCAGATCCGCGAGAGCGATGGTGGCTTCGTGATTGCCTTCGTCGGCGGAGATGAGAGCGAAGGAGAAGAGCAGTGAGACATCGTCGGCATCGAGAACGCGGACGGTATCGCTTCGCCGCGACGACCGGCCTGGTGCTGGTCGCGTTGCTCATGGGCAGCGGCCTGCTGCCCGCCGTGGCGGGTGAGCAGATTCCCGAGCTGCAGACCGAGGTGCCCGCCGCCGACGTCATCGAGGAATGGGAAGCTGAACCGGCGCCGGAACCAGAGCCCGTGCTCGAGGAGCCGGCCGATCCCGCATCCGAGCCGGGGCCCGATCCCGCATCCGAGCCGGGGCCCGATCCCGCATCCGAGCCGGGGCCCGATCCCAAGCCCAAGCCGGAGCCCGATCCCGCACCTGAGCCGGAGCCCGAGCCGACGGCCGAAGCCGAGATGGGGCAGAAACCGGACGCCGGCCCAACCGATGACGAGCCCTCGGCAGAGACCGATAACTCGGCCGAGCTCGTCGCTGAGGGCATTCCGCCGGGGGTGACCCGCAGCCACTGGTTCACCGTGGAGAACGCGACGCGGATCCATGCGCTCATCGCGGCCAGGAGCACCGATGTGCAGGCGCGGATCGTCAGTGTGAGCGGTCAGTCTTCACCCTGGGCGCCACCGGGGCGTCTCACCACCTTCATCCCGAGTGCTCCTCCGGTCACCGGCAGCTATCGTCTCGACATCCGCAACCGGAGCAACGAGACCGTCGACATCAGTTACGAGATCTTCGCCGACGACGTAGGCCCGGTGCAGATCAGCGCGCAGGTCACCGGGGACCAACGGTGGCTCGGGGTCACCACCCGGCTGGTCCGTGCCGATGGCACGCCCGTGACCGGCGCTCAGGTGAGCGGCACGATCGGCGACTCGGACGGCAGGCAGTATCCCTTCGAGATGAGCGATAACCGGGACGGTACGTATACCTACCGCAACGGCAATGTGCCGGACGGCAGCTACGTGGTCGGTGTCGTGGCGGTCGTGGACGGAGTCGAATATCGCACGGCCAGCGGCGGCCGGGTGGTCGGCGGTGCTGAGCCGCCGCAGGTGCTCTTCAGTCTGTCGAGGGAGCCGAATCCGCGCGGCTGGTACACCCAGAGCGTCCGCGCCGATTTCTTCGCCCTCGATCCCGACGGGGTCGACTGGGTCCGGTACAAGGTGGGTGACGACGACACCGGTGAGGCCGCCGGAAATCACGGCTTCGTGATCATCGACTCCGATGGTGTGCACGAGGTGCTGGGCTGGGCGATGGACAGTTGGGGCAATGTCTCCGAGCCGGTCAACCGTACGGTGCGCGTCGACACCACCGCGCCCGAGACGGCCCTCAACGGCGCGCTGAGCCGCGCCCGGGTCAACCAGGGAGAGCCGGCGACGGCGGACTTCAGCTGCCACGACTCCGTCTCCGAGGTCGAGAGCTGCCTGATCCGGTTCGGCAACGGCGAGCCCCGGGAGTCCGGTCAGCCGATCGATACCTCGGCAGCGGGCAGGCTCGACTATGAGGTGATCGCGGTCAACGGCGCTGGGCTGGAGACCACGACGAAAGGGCATCTCGAGGTGGTCGGCGACCGCGTGCCGCCGATCGTCGTGCTGCAAACGGAGCCGGCACCGAATGCCCAAGGCTGGCACAACAGCGCCGTGAACGCGGTGGTCAGCGCGGCCGATGCGCAGACCGGCGTGGCATGGATCGAATACCGGGTCGGTGACGGCGCCTGGGTGCGCGTGCCCGAGGACGAGGCACGGTTCACGGTCGACACCGAGGGCGAGAACCGGATCCTCTTCCGGGCCGCCGACCAGGCGGGCAATGTCACGATGGACCATCCTCGCCAGATCGACGTCGATACGGTCGCGCCGCGGGTCGTCATCGATTCGGGTCTCGATGGTCGCGTGGTGTGGCAGGGAGCGATGGTGACCGCCTCGTTCGACTGCACGGACGAGGTCTCCGGTGTCGAGAACTGCGTCGGATCGACACCGCACGGTACGGCAGTGCCCACCGACACGCTCGGCTCCCACGCGCTCAGCGTGACGGGCACCGATCACGCGGGCAATGTTCGCGTCGCCCGGGCCGTCTACACCGTCGTGGGCGATGATGTCGAGCTGCCGGAGGTCACCGCGACACCGCTCACCAGTCCCGGTCCCGGTGGCTGGTGGGACGGTGATGTCGAGGTGGATCTGGTCGCGGGTGGCAGTGCCCGCACGGTCCATTGGTCGCTCGGGGGTGTCTCCACGGGCGAGGGGGCCGCGGACGAGCTCGCCACCGTGCCGATCAACACCCCTGGTGTCACGCGGCTGACCTATTGGGCCGAGGACGAGCAGGGCCAGCGAGGCGAGCGAGGGGAGTTGACGGTGTCGATCGACGACACCCAGCCGGCCATCGAGCTCGCCGGAGTGCTCCACAGCGGGCAGACGTCCCGTGGCGCGGACGTGTCGGCGGAGTTCAGCTGCGTCGACGCGGAATCGGGGGTCGATTCCTGTCTGCTGCGGTTCGACGACGGTGTGGAGCTGATGCCGGGGGAGCGGATCGACGCCTCCGAGGTGGGCAGCAGGGGGTTCGAGGTCATCGCTCGCAACGGAGCAGGTGCGGAGCTCACGAGAGCCGGAACGTTGGTGGTGTCCACCGATGACACGACGGCCCCGGCACTGGAGCTCACCACCGAGCCAGCCGCGTCAAATGCGCGAGGCTGGTTCCGACGGGACGTGACGGTCTCGATCGCGGCCAGCGATGCCGGCAGCGGTGTCGCCTGGCTGGAGCACCGGGTCGACGACGGTCCGTGGGTGCGGGCGAACGGTTCGCGAGTCGATGTCCCGGTGACCGGTAACGGTGTCACGACGATCGGGTACCGGGCGGCCGACGTCGCGGGCAATCGGACCGGCGAACGTACGCGGGAGGTTCGCCTGGACAAGGCCGGTCCACGGGTCACGGTTGATCCGTCGATCGATGGCGCGCGGGTCGAGCAGGGTGCGGGACTGACCGCGGTCTTCGCGTGCACCGATGAGCACTCCGGGGTCGACACCTGCGTTGGTTCGATGCCCAACGGCGCGCCGCTGCCGACCGATGAGATCGGGACATTCGAGCTCGTCGTGACGGCTACCGACCGGGCTGGCAATCTGACCCGGGCCGTCGCGGCCTACACGGTGGTGCCGCCGGGGGTGCCGGCAGCCAGCGCTCAGCCCGATCGCCCGACCCATCGCGACTGGTGGAATGACGAGGTGCGCATCACGCTGCGGACGCTCCCGGAAACCGGGGCTGCCACGGTGCACTGGGAACTCGAGGGTGCCCAGAGCGGCAGCGGTTCGGCGGAGCGGGAGACGGTCGTGACGGTCAGCGCCGAGGGCGCCTCGGTGCTGCGGTACTGGGCCGAGGACGCCGAAGGCGGGTCCGGGGAACCGGTGCGCTTCGACGTGCAGATCGACCGCACACCGCCCGAGATCGGCTACGAGGGTCTCCCCGCGGGTGACCGCCCGCTGACGGTGGAGCGGGATTCGGCGGTCGTCGTCGAGGCCGTCTGCTCTGATGGCGGCGGTTCGGGACTCGACAGTTGCGACTCGCCGCTGGTGGGCGGGATGGCGCTTCCGACCGATCAGCTCGGGGAGTTCCGTATCCCGTCCTTCGCCGCGGATATCGCCGGCAACGAGACGACCGATGAGTTGGTCTATCGGGTGGTCGATGCCCCGGTTGAAGAGCCCCAGGAACCCGGCGATCCCGGCGACGCGGGTGATCCCGCCGGGCCGGGCAGCCCCGGTGACGCCCCCGGCGGGCCCGGTGGCGCTCCGGCACCGACGGGGAAGGGAACGGGCGCCGGATCGCTTCCGTCCACCGGTGGCCAGGCGACGTTGCTGGGGATCGCTCTGGCGACCATGACGCTATTGGGCGGTTCGCTCCTGCGGCGCGAGCGGAGGCGCTGACCGGTCGTCCGGGCCCGCGGGCGGGTGTCCTCGATCGGAGGCTCCCGCCCGCGGGTGACCTCGCGCGGTAGATTGCCAGCATGCCGAAGATCCAAGGACGTACCCTCACGGAGCATCGTGCTCGCGTGCGCCGGCAGGTCTTCGAGGCCTTCGCCGAGTTGGTGGCCGATCGTCCCTACGATCAGGTGACGCTGGCGGAGATCGCGAGCGCGGCGGGAGTGAGCCGGACGGCGATCTACAACCACTTCCCCGACAAGGAGTCGATCGTCCTGGCCTTCGCGGCCGATGAGACCGATCGCTATCTCGAGGAGCTCGATGAGGCCCTCGACGGTGTCGAGGATCCAGTAGCTGGGCTGCGCATCTACGTCGAGCATCACCTGAGGATGCGACAGTCCCTGCACTTCGGTCTCGGTCCGGCGCTTTACGGAGTGCTCTCGGCCGACTCGATGGTCGAGATCCGCAAGCACGTGCGGCTCGTGGAGCGAGCGGTGCGCGCGCTGTTGCATCAGGGAATGGCGGCCGGCGTCTTCCAGGTGGAGGACGTCGATACCACCATCGCGCTCATCCACGCGACCCTCCAGGTGGGTCCCTCGGTCGACGCCGAGGTGGCCGCGGCCTTCGTGCTGCGCGCCGTCGGCGCGCGTTGAACCGCTGGGCCTGGCGCTGAGGTTAGGCATACCATAGAATCGTGGGGAAGCTGACACGCTGTCGCTATTGACATGACGAGATGTCAGATTAATATGACGTAGTGTCACTTAATCGCTCGACAACTCCGGAGACGCCATGACCCTCACCGCAACCGAACCGCTCTCTACCCTGTTGCGCGACGGCTCGAAGGCCGAGCACACCTCGGCCGAGGGATCGTCCTTCATGTCGGTCATGCTGGAAGGTCGGATCAGCCCGGAGGGCTACACCGCCTACCTGTTGCGTCTCCAGCGTGTCTACACGGCGCTCGAGTCGGTCGCCCGACGACTCGACGGCGATCCGATCGCGAGTGCCGTGATCGATCCGGCCCTGGAGCGCAGTGCAGCCCTCGCGGCGGATCTGGATCACTGGGCCGGGCCCGACTGGCGCGAGATCGCGCTCGAGTCTCCGGCGACGCAACGCTATGTCGAGCGCATCGAGGCGTCGTCATCGTGGGGCGGCCTCTTCGTCGCCCATCACTACACGCGGTACCTCGGAGACCTCTCCGGCGGTCAGGCCATCGGTCGGATCCTGGGACGCGCTTATGGGCTCGAGACCACCACCGGAGTGGAGTTCTACGCGTTCGACGCGATCGCCAAGCCCAAGCCCTATAAGGACGCCTACCGGGCGCGTCTGGACGCACTGCCCTTGGATGGCGCGGAGCGGCAGCGCATCCTCGACGAAGTCAAGGTCGTCTTCGGTCTCAACGAGGCCGTCTTCTCCGAGCTGTCCGCCGATCTGGATCGCTGGACGCGTTGATCCGTCCCGGTGACACGGGTCGCCGGATAGAGTTCGTGCGTGGGCAAGATCGAGGGGACGTGGTGGGCATCGGTTCGCCGCCTAGACGACCGGATTGCGGCATGGCGCCTCGGTAGCGGCCAGGGCCAGTCGGGGGTGCTCTCGCTGCTCATCGTGGCGACCGTACTGATCTTCTTCGCCTCTGTCGCCTGGTATCACGTGTTTCCGGCGGTGACCTTCCTCGTGCCGATCGTGGTCGGTGGGTTGCTGCTGAGGTGGAAACCGCTCGCTACTCTCACGGCGGTGGCGCTCATCGGCGCCGTCGCCGCCGCGGCGATGGAGACGGGACGCTCGGGCTTCGCCACCGGGCGGGTCGCGACGGTGGCGATCATCGTCCTGGTCGCCCTCCTCCAGCTGTACATGGCGCGAATCAACCGCAGTGAAGTCCCTGCTCCCTTGGGGCAGCACATGCTGGCGGAGCTGCGTGACCGTCTCCATGCCCAAGGCGATGTCCCAGAGTTGCCGGCGGGGTGGCGCGCCGAGCAGCAGATCCGCTCGGCGAGTGGTACCAGCTATGCCGGCGATTTCGTCGTCGCTGATCTGTCTCCCGATGGACGTCGGCTCGAGCTCATCCTCGTCGATCTCTGGGGCAAGGGCGTCGCGGCCGGTACCAAGTCATTGCAGGTCGCCGGGGCCCTCGGCGGGCTCATCGGCTCGCTTCCCCCGCTGGGCCTCGTGGCCGCGGCGAACGACTACCTCCTGCGTCAGCGCTGGAATGACGGCTTCGCGACGGCCGCCTATGTCATCATCGACCTCGCGACGGGTCGTTACTCGATCGTCAACGCGGGACATCCGCCCGCGCTGAGATGGTGCTCGCGGACCAATCTCTGGCGGGTGGACGAGGCGACGGGCATGGCGCTGGGCGTCACGTCACGACCGGAGTTCTCGCCCAGCGAGGGCGTGCTCGAGCCGGGTGAGGCGCTGATGCTCTACACCGATGGCGTGGTCGAGACCCGCGATCGCGATATCGCCGGTGGCATCGCCTGGCTCCAGGACACCGCCAGGGCGGCCATCCGCCAAGGCTTCCAAGGAGCTGCGGGACGTGTGCTGGACCGCGTGCCGACCGGCGATGACGATCGCGCGCTGCTCATGGTCGAACGTCTGGACGCGCGCTGATCGCTCGCATCAGAGGACGGCGATCAGCACCAGCAGGGTGAGCACGAGGACGATCGCCCCGATGATGCCGAAGACGCCGGCGAGCCCCCGTCGCTTCTGCGGCTGATGGCCGATCGCCCCGCGGGTGAACTGGTGGTAGGGCGGGGCATAGAAGACCGGGACCGCTCCGTGCTCGGGGACCTCCACGTCGATGCTGGCTCTGCCGTAGGTGAGCATCCACTGGCAGTCGACCTCGATGAAGGCGCGTCCCGGAGGCATCGCGATGCGATTGGTTCCGTAGGACACGCGCGTGGGGTAGCCGTTGATGCGGACCGACGGGGTCACCGGGGTCGCGGTGACGGCCGAGCCCTGCAAGGTCAGGTCGATGAAGCCGGTTGGCGCATGGGGTGCGGGGCCTGGGAGGGGATCGGACATGACTCCGCAGCGTGGCAGCGATCAGCCGCTGAGGCAAGCAGCCGCGCTGTGGAGGGGTGAAGCAGGGGTGAGTTCCGCGCTTTCGGCTCGAGGACGGACATATCGGTGTCATCCTCGATGTCTCGGCCGAAAAGGGAGGACTATGACGATCGCGCTGGTAGCCTTCTCGGTCCTGCTGGGCCTGAACGCCGTCCTCCTGGCGGCCCTCTACCTGCGCTATCGACGAGAGAACCGGCGGTAGCGCGCGTGACATCGTCGGGGGATGGAGACCGACCCGGCGACGCGAGAGTAATGCCCGCGGTGTACGGGATCGGGTGGAGGAGTGACCGCCGACCGCCCCCACCCACTCACTCGGGGCCGGTGGTGCTCACCCGCGGATCTCCAGGATGGGTACGACACGAAAAGGCTCCCGAACCCTTGGGTCCGGGAGCCGGCGGAGCGGAAGACGGGACTCGAACCCGCAACATTCTGCTTGGAAGGCAGAGACTCTAGCCAATTGAGCTACTTCCGCGCGCTGCTGAGGCAGCGCGTTCATTCTGCCATAGACGACCAGAGCATCGGTACGCAGCCCGCTCTCGGCAACCGCAGCCACCGGATTCGCCGAACCGGCGATGGCCTCGCGATGTCGGTGCTGGCCGTTAGTTCGTGTCGAGGAGCGCGCCCGATATATCGACCGAGGGGTCATGGACCTCTTCACAGCCACCGCCGACGAAGCTCACCGTGAGGGTTGCTGCGACGCGGGACGAGAGGACCCGTTCCTCCGCAGCGTGCCCAAGAGCGCCAAGGTCGAACCATCCCGGCGCCGCGGTCAGTCCGTGCGGACGAGGATGTCGGCGGCGGCCGGGGTGTGCTCGCGGCCGAGATGGCGCCTCTCCTGCTCGGCCCAGACGGACCACCAGGGGCGATACGTCTCTCCGTCGCGGGCGAGCGCGCGGTGGCGACGTGTGGCCTCGTCGGCCTCCAGCCAGACCAGCAGGCTGAGGAACGGACGGATCGCCGCGGAACCCGAGCCGACGCCGTCGACGATGAGCAGCGGGCCCGGGGCGATGGTGAGCGGCACACCTCTGCGATCGTGGATCCAGTCCCAGCGATGCGCCCTGCCGAGCTCGTCGACGGCGAGGGCCGCAAGGACGTCGCGGAGCATCGGCACCGCCGGTTCCAGCCCGTGCCACCCCGGATAGATCTCCTCGAGGGGGAACACCGGAGCATCGAGGCGATCGGCGAGCCGATGCGCGAACTCGGTCTTGCCCGCGCCACTGCGGCCGTCGATCGCCACCACGCGGGTGCGGCCGCAGGCAGGTTCGCGGCGTAGCAGGGTCTCGGCGACATGGTCGACGGCATCGGTCACTCCTCGATCGTGCCACGCGCCCTCATAGCCACCTGCTTCACGAAGTGTCAGGGGCGATAGGCTGTGAAGCCGGTGCTCGCTGAGCGCCGCCGGGATGTAGCGCAGCTTGGTAGCGCATCCGCTTTGGGAGCGGAGGGTCGCAGGTTCAAATCCTGTCATCCCGACGTTTGCGTACCCTTCGCCGTGGGTCGACACGGCGAAGGGCGAGAGCCCCTCTTCGTGGCGAAGGAGGCGGGATGTCGCTGCTTCACGAGATCTCCGACGAGCTGACCGTTCGTCTGGACGTGCCGGTCGGCATCTCCGACCTGTCTTTCGACACCCTGGCTGCGGGGCCTCATCCGCTGGATGTGGACTGGGTGCGTCGCGAATCGCTCATCGGCCGCGTCGCCCCGCGTACATCGCAGCAGTACTTCGCCGAGCGCGGCGTCGTGCCCGATGCGACCGGACCCGTGCGCACGGATGCCGATCCCGAGGCGGGGATCACGGCACGCTGGATCATCCCCGCCCGCTGGAAGGATCGCACGCAGGGTTACATCTGGATCATCGACGATGACGAACGGCTGACCCATGCGGATGCCGCCGAACTCATGAGCGAGGCCGGACGCGTGGGGGAGTACCTCTACCGGCGCGCCAGCTGGCTTCGGGATCGGGCGGACAGCGTCCGCCAGCTCGTCACCGGCAATCGTGGTGCCCTGCATGACACCGCGGCTCACTTATACGAGACCGCCGGTTATCGGCCCGGTCCGGTCATGGTCGCCGTCGTCGCGGTGCGTGCTGCCGAACCTGAGCTCCTGCTTCCCGCCGATCTGCTGGACGGGCCGTTTCCGGGGAGCGGAAGCGGCGAGGTGTGGCGCTATGTCGACGGGCGTCGCGCCGTCCTCCTGTTCGGCCCAGGCAGCATCGGCACTGAGGCCGTGGCGCGCACCGCCGAACACGTGAGGGATGTGACCAACCGGCAGCTCGGCGGACGCGGTTCGGCAGTCGTGGGGATCGGTGGGAAGGCGGACAGCCTCGTCGCGGTCGACACCGCCTTCCGGCAAGCACGGCTGGCGGCCCGGGCGGCGCTCTATCTGCCGCGATTCGAGGACATTGCCCGGTGGGACCGTCTGGGCGCCCTGCGGATGGTGCTCAGCATCCCCGACCGTTACCTTCCCGAGACCCTGGACCCGGGTGTGGCGAGTCTGTTCGATGACTCGGCCTTCCTCGCCGAGACGCTGGAGATCTACTTCGCCACCGGAGCCAATGTCGCCGAGACGTGCCGGGCACTATCGATCAGTCGGGGCACCGTCTACTACCGATTGCAGCGCGCTGAGACCATCTCCGGTCTGAGCTTGAAGGACGGTCAGGACCGTCTCACCCTCGAGGTGGGGCTCACCGTCAAACGGATCATCGACGGGCTCGCCGCCGATCCTTTGGCCTCGGTCGCGCCTCCTTCGTCATAGCTGCCGTCCCAACCCGACGCGATTGGACACCTGTGTGACATCGGTCGAAGAGATTCTGTACAGGAGCCTCACGCCAGCGGTGTCCTGGGCTTCCTACCATCGACTAGCCCTGCTGTGACGACCCGAGGAGAGCAAGACGATGGCCCCAACCGAGGGCGACCAGCCGCTGGTGAGGATCGACGGCCTCCGCAAGTCCTACGGTGAGCACACCGTCCTCGACGGCATCACCCTCGATGTCAACGCCGGGGACGTCGTCGCGCTGATCGGTCCCAGCGGTGCCGGCAAGAGCACGCTGCTGCGCTGCGTCAACTACCTGGAGATCCCCGACGAGGGCGTCATCGAGCTCGAGGGGGTTCCGACAGCCGCCGCCCCGAGTGCACCCACCAAGTCCGAGTTGCTCGCTGTGCGTCGCAAGACCGGCATGGTCTTCCAAGGTTTCCATCTCTTTCCCCATCTCTCGGTACTCCGTAACATCACTCTGGCCCAGGAACTCGTCCTCGGTCGTTCCTCGGAGGACGCTGAACAGCGAGCATTGCAGCTGCTGGATCGTGTCGGGCTGAGGGAGAAGGCATCGGCGCGACCGACACAGTGCTCGGGCGGGCAGCAACAGCGGATCGCGATCGCTCGTGCTCTCGCCCTCGACCCCGTGGTGATGCTCTTCGATGAGCCGACCTCGGCCCTGGACCCGGAGGTCAGCGTCGAGGTTCTGCGCGTGATGCGCGAACTCGCCGACCTCGGCACCACGATGGTCGTCGTGACCCATGAGATGGGCTTCGCGCGGCGGGTGGCGGACCGAGTGGCGATGCTCGCGGGCGGGTCCCTCGTCGAACAAGGTGACCCCGCGACGATGTTCAGCGATCCGCAGCACGAGGTCACTGCTCGCTTCCTCAACGCGGTGTTCGACCGATGAACCAGCTCGACTGGGGTCGGGTCCTCGAAGCGATCGGCGCGGGTATCGGGTACACGGTCGGCCTCACCGTCATCGCTTTCCTCGGCGGGATGATCCTGGGATTCCCGGTGGCGCTGATGCGGGTCTCGCGGATCAGAGCGCTGCGCTGGATCGGTACCGCCTATGTGGAGATCTGCCGTGGGGTGCCGGTCGTGGCCTGGATGCTGTTGATCTTCTATGGACTGGCCGATCTCATCGGGACCGATCCGCTCATCGCCGCCACGGTGGCCTTGACGGTCGTGGCGACGGCCTACATCGCCGAGAACTACCGCGCGGCGCTCCTGCACGTGCCCCTCGGCCAGTGGGAGGCGGCGGTCTCCCTCGGGCTGACCCGCCGACAGCTCTTCTGGCGGGTCATCGCGCCCCAGGGGGTGACGATCGCCCTCGCCCCCTCGGCGACCTACGCGATCGGTCTGCTCAAGGAGTCCGCATTCGCGGCTGTCATCGGCGTGAGCGACATCGCCTTCCAGGCCCGCACGCTCACCCAGAGCGGCCAACCGGGACTGGCGACCTTCGCGGTCGCCGGTGCGGTCTATCTGCTGCTGAGCCTGCCGATCGCGGCTGCCGCACGCACCATCGATCGTCGGATGCGGACGAGGAGCGCGATGTGATGGAGTTCGTCACCGACCATCTGCCGACCTTATTGGGCGGCTTGCGCACGAGCGCCTGGCTCGCGCTGATCTCGATCGTGCTCGGTCTGCCCTGCGGGCTGTTGCTCGGTCTGATGGCCACCTCCTCGTTGGCGGTGGTGCGTTGGGCGACCTTGGTCGTGGTCGAGGTCTTCCGCGGCATCCCGATGTTGCTGCTCGTCTACTTCGTCTACTTCGGACTTCCCGGCGCCGGATTGAGCCTCGCCGCGGAGACGGCTCTGGTCGTCTCGCTCGTGGTGAGCGCTGCCGCCTACACCAGCGAGATCTTCCGGGCGGGCCTCCTCGGGGTCGCGCGCGGACACCGCGAGGCCGCACGCAGTCTCGGGCTGACCGGCTTCCAGGAGCTGCGCCACATCGTCCTGCCGCAGGCACTGCGAGCGGTGCGGCTGCCGATCATCTCTTTCAGCGTGCTGATCTTTCAGTACACCTCCGTGGGCTTCGCGATCGGCATCCCTGAGCTGCTGTCGCGGTCCTACGCGATCGGCTCGGTCACCTTCAACTATCTCGGGGTCTTCGTCTTGGCCGGCGTGCTCTACGCGACGGTCGCCATCGCCGCCTCAGGGCTCATGCACCTGGTGCGACGTGACCGAGCCCCTCAGGTGCTCCCGTTCTGATCGCTTCACTGTCCTACAAGGAGAAAAGATGACCATCACCCCACGACTGCTCGCCTCGAGCGCGGTGCTCGCACTCAGCGCGGGCTTCCTGTCCGCCTGTGGCTCGGATGCCGAGTCCACTGTCGCCTCGGACTGCGAGCCGATCGCGGAGGTCGAGACCGTCGAGGAGGGCGTTCTGACCGCGGCCGTCGCGGAATTCCCGCCCTATATCGGTGCCCAGGGCGGCAAGCCGACCGGCATCGACGGCGAGCTGTTGACCGAGATCGCTGAGCAGCTGTGTCTCGAACTCGACCTGCAGGTGACGTCCTTCCCGGCGATCACCTCGGCGTTGGAGTCCGGACGAGCCGACCTCAGCGCCGGTTCGTGGACGATCAACGAGGAGCGTCAGGAGAAGTTCGAGGTCTCCGATCCGGTGTATCTATCGCTGTTGTCGGTGGTGTCCGCCGATGGATGGAGCACCGTCGACGAGCTGGAGGGCAAACGAGTCGGCACCACGACGGGCTATCTGTGGGTCGATGATGTCCAGCAGATCCTGGGCGCCGATGCCCTTCGGCTGTATGAGTCCGAGCAGGCGGTCTACGACGACCTGAAGGCCGGACGTCTCGACGCCGGGCTGTTCACCGAAGGTGCGGTCGCGTACTACATGGACAGCGACGGTAACCCCGAGGGTCTGGAGAATGAGGTCATCGAGGCCGACGACCGGATCGAGATGACGGTCAACGAGCCCGCGACCGGCGTGCTGATCCGCAAGGGCGCCACGGATCTGCTGGATGCGGTCAACACCGTGGTCGCCGAGATGCAGACCTCGGGCACGCTCGAGGAGCTGCTGACCGGCGCCGGCATCTCGTCGGAGTCGGTGGTGCTCCCCGAGTAGGGACCGCCCAGCATCCTCGCTTGCGCGAAAGGGCCCGGACCGCGATTGTGCGGTCCGGGCCCGCTTCATGTCGCGCGGGTGATCCGGTCAGAGCCCCATGCAGAGTCTGCGGGCGTCGTAGATGGCAGCGTGGACCCCGCGGTGCGCCACGGCATCGCCGATGCGGAAGAGACTGAAGCCGCCACCTGGGTCGGGCACGGGCTGTGGGGAAGCGTCGGCCATCGCCATCAGGTCGATCTGGCCCCGGTTCGCCGACTTCGTGCGGAGCTCGGCGTAGACCTCGTCGATCGGGATCGTCCCCTGTTCGACGACCACGAGATCGGCCTCCCGGGTGGACTCGATGTCGTTGTAGGTGTGGCGGAGACGGGCCTCCAATCGGCCGCCCGACCGGCGCACCTCGAGAAGTTCTTGATAGCTCTCGGTCACGACCCCGTTGCTCGTCAGGATGCGCAGATAGTCCGGGCGCACCGTATGGGTGATGTCGTGGCCGATCTCATCGTCGATGGTGAGCATGCGGACGCGGTTGCCGGCTTCGGCGAGATATTCGGCGGTGGTGGCGGCCTGCTCTCCACCGTGAGCGTCGTAGACGATGACGTCCTTCCCGGTCGGCGCCGGCCTGTTGAGTACATCGGCCGTCGAGACCACGAAGCGTTCTCCACCTTCGGGAAGCTCGGTGTCCGGTAGGCCCCCGGTCGCGACGATGACCACATCGGGTGACTCCGCCAGCACGTCATCCGCTTCCGCGTACCGACCGGTGCGCAGTTCCGCACCCGCGAACCTCGCCTCGGCGGCGAGCCACTCGGAGATCGAGCGCTTCTCGGACTGACGGTGGGGGCGGGACATCGTCAACACTTGACCGCCCACCTGCGAGGCGGCCTCGAAGAGGACGACATCGTGGCCCCGCTCCGCGCTCACCCGTGCGGCTTCGAGGCCGCCGGGGCCACCGCCGACCACGACCACCTTGCGACGCGGACCGGCGGTCGGGCTCACCAACTGGGGGATGGTCGCCTCACGGCCGGTCGACGGGTTGTGCAGGCACAGCGTGTCGACACCGTTGAGGCAGTAGCTGGCTCCGACGCACGGGCGGATGCGATCCTCCTCTCGGCGTTCGATCTTGCGGACGATGTGCGGGTCGGCGATATGCGCGCGGGTCATGCCCACCAGGTCGATCAGGTCCTCGCGCAGCGCGTGCCGGGCGGTGGCGAGATCGGCGATGCGGCCGGCATGGAAGACCGGCACGTCGACCGCCTCCTTGATGCGGGAGGCGACCGGCAGATGGGCCCCGAGTTCGCGCCCGAAGGGGGGCATGACATCGGCGAGCTCACGATGGGTGAAGCCCGCGCCATAGACCGTCGAGATGTAGTCGAGCGCGCCGGTGGCGGTCAGCATGCGGGCGATGTCGACGGCCTCGCCCGGGCCGATGCCGCCGTTGACGCCCTCGTCACCGGGGAGTCGGATGCCGACGACGAAATCCGATCCCACGGCCTCGCGCACTGCGTGGACGATCTCCAGCACGAAACGCGCGCGGTTCTCCAGGGAGCCGCCGTACATGTCGTCGCGCTGGTTGGACCGGGGCGCGAGGAACTGGTCGACGAGGTGTCCGGCGAGGCCGGCGATCTCGACGCCGTCCAGGCCGCCTCGCTTGGCTCGCAGCGCGGCGGCTGCGTAGTCCTCGAGGATGCGGGGGAAGTCGAAGTCTTCCATCGCCTTCGGGTAGCTCCGGTGGGCTCGCTCACGGATGGCAGACGGGCCGACGGTCGGCAGCCAGTGCCCCGAATGGTCGTCGCCCCGGCGGCCGATGTGCGTGATCTGTACCATGACATGTGAGTCGTGGCGATGCACCCGTTCGGCGACATCGGCGTAGAACGGCAGGACCGCATCGGAGCCCGCGTTGATCGAGCCGAAATGACTGAGTGAGTCGAGCGAGACCGCGCTCGACCCGCCGAACATGGTCAGGCCGATGCCGCCGCGCGCCTTCTCCTCCTGGTAGAGCGCATAGCGCTCGCCAGGGACGCCTCCTTCGCCGACATATCCGGCGGGAGCGTGGGCCGAACTGAAGATCCGGTTCTTGAGGGTGATGGAGTTGAGCCGCAGTGGTTGCAGCAGGGGGTCAGCCATGGTCGTCCTTCGTCATCGTGTCGCATCGAGGCTAGGGACGTGACGGCCGGGACGATATGGACGGACGTCGAGAGTTCCCCCGGCGGGAATTGAACAGTGCGAGCGCTCCTCAGCGCTCGTGTCCGGGAAGCGCCGGGCGAGACCAGCGGGCTGCGCAGCAAGCGCCGGTAGCCGGTCTCCCCGGTGGGCAGAGCCAGCACGGCGAGGGAGAGCGCGATGACGAGTGCGGGCGTGATCGCCGCGGCTGGCCACGGCCCTCCCGCAATGCCCCAGGCGAAACAGCCGAAGGTGAGCGTCATGACCGGCAGCGTGAACCAGGGCGAACCGATCCATCCGAACGGCCACATGTCGGGGTGGCGATACGAGCGCCGATCCGGACGCATCACTCCATCGTGCCGGGAACGGCGTCCGATCGCTCGGCGAGGTTCTGTTACTCGCGCCCGCGCGAATAACCCGTCGACCCTCGCGCGGGACCCTGCCGGTGATGGACTCCGTCGGGTCCAGGCCTTCCTACGATCGAAGCGAGCCCGGCGGGCTGTGCGCCGGGCTGTCCATCACCTCGATCCAGGAGAGATGTGTTCCCCTCACCAGCCCCCTCCCATCACGCTCGACGACGCCGACTGGCGTGCGCCCTCGCGACCGGTGTCGTGGCCACGGTGGCGGTCACCGCGTTGCCCGCCGCCGCCGATGTCCCCGGCGAACGCCCGGAGCTCGGACCCGACAAGTCGATCGCCTTCTATGTCGGCAAGGACCTCACCGAGGACGGCCACCCGCTCATCGGCGGCTTCGGCCACGAGCCCTCCAGCCATTGGGTCGAGGTCGTCCCGGCCCAGGACCATCCAGAGGGCTCCACGGTGACCGTCGGCGTCACCGAGGATGCCGACATGCCCGGTGAGCTGACCGAGATCCCGCAGGTCGAGCACACCTTCGGCTACATCACCTCGAACTACTCGGAGTTCACCGGCCTGCCGGCGCCGCTGATGAACGGCGGACTCAACGAGAAGAATGTCGCCGCCCGCGATGTCTGGTCCAACTCTCGTGAGGAGCTCTGGGACATGACCCCCGAGGACCAGACCGGACCCCAGTACTCGGACCTCTCGCGCTTCGCGATGGAGCGTGCCAGCACGGCCCGCGAGGCGGTTGAGATCCTCGGCGAGCTCATCGACGAGCACGGCTACAGCACGTACGGCGGCAACTCGCACATGTTCGCCGACGAGGACGAGGGCTGGATCTTCATCGAGTACTCCGGCGGCGAGGGCCTCTGGGCGGCCGAGCGTCTCGGACCCGACGAGGTCCGGGTGTCCTACCCGGGCTACATCCAGGAGTTCCCGACCGAGGCCGTCGAGGGTGACGACCCCGACTACCTCGGATCGAGCAACCTGGTCTCCTTCGCCGAGGAGCAGGGCTGGTACGACGCGCAGACCGATGACCTCTTCGACCTGCAGGAGGTCTACCAGCAGCCCTTCCCGACCGATCCCTTCGAGGTCGGCGAAGTGGCCGACCCCGAGGACCCGGCGCCCTACCGGAATCCGATCTCGCTCGAGGCCGAGCTCCAGGAGCTCGCCCCCGTGTCGCTGCAGGACATGATGCGTCTCGTGCGCGATCCGCGCTGGTCCGATGACCGCTCCGGCTACGGACAGGTCGCGGAGCTGCGATCGGATCTCGCCGACCCGCGTCTCGCGACCCTCTGGCTCGCCCCCACGTCGGCCGTCACGGCCCCGTACACGCCCATCGCGATCGGCACCGAGTCGCTGCCCGAGGAGCTGACCCAGCACCGCTACCTGACGGCCGAGGCGAGCGGCACCTACCTCGATCCGGCTTTCGCCGAACAGGAGGCGACGGAGTACGCGACCCAGACCTACAAGCGGCTCATGTACGCCACGTGTGCGCGCCCGGACGAGTACCTCGGTGAGGTCACCGCGGCCTTCGAGGGCTTCGAGGCCGGGGCACTGGACGAGTGGTCCGATGTCCAGGAGGAGGCGGCGGGTCTCGTCGAGGACGGCGACGATCCGTCGGCCGTCCTGACCGACTACACGACCGACAACGCACTCGACGGCCTCGCGCTGGGCAACCACCTGCTCGACGACATCCTCGCCCGGTCGAGGGAGGACGGCGGCCTCCGGGCGCCGGATATCGACGTTCCCGAGGGAACCACCGGATCGGCGCGATCGCAGTCGATGGTGCTCGGGGCGCACGGCGATATCGCGAGCTCGCGGGATCGGATGAACTGCGATCTCGGGGGCGGCTGGGCCGACGGCTCCACGCTCGATCGGCAGGGTGAGTACGGCGATCCTGGCGACGTGCCGGACTTCTCGGCCGCGAGTATCTCGGGTCGTCCCGAGCTCAGCGACGACGGGGGCAATGCGACGGCCCTCGTCCTCGGCCTCGGAGGCCTGATCGTGGGTCTGGCGCTCGGCGCCCTCGCCCAGGGGCGCCGCAAGCGCGCGTGAGCGAGGAGGGGGTCCGGCGACCGCCGGACCCCCTCATCCGCGTGCCAGGAACTCGCCGCGCTGGAGGATCAGGCGGCGCAGATAGGGACGCAGAACGAGGACGGCCACCATCCGGCCCAGGAGACCGAAGGGGGCCGCGAACTCGATCGTGTCGGTCATCAGCGTGCCGCCGTCGACCGTCTCGAAGCGATGCTCGTGTCGAAACCGGGCGAAGGGACCGAAGACCTGCTCGTCGACGAAGCGGGTGGGCTCCTCCACCTCGGTCACGGCAGCCGTCATCGTCCACCACAGGCCGAAATGCCGAGCCTGCCAGGTCACCCGGTCGCCGAGGCCCAGCCGCCCGGACGCCGGCCCGGAGACCACGCGCTCGCGGGACCGGGACTGCGAGGCGGTGTGGGCATGGATGTCCAGGGCCGCATCGAACAGTGCCTCCGCCGAGCGCGCGCTGAGGGTCTGGACGCGAAAGCCCGCCATGTTGCGCAGCATACCGGCGCTCCGCCGCCGGAGGGCGGATTCTGCCGGTGATGCCGTTCCCCCTAGACTGGAGTGCGGCTTGCGCGAGCCCCGCGCCGCGCTGCCCCCATGCTTTCGATCAACTCAGGAGTCAACAACGTGAAGAGCAGCACCGAAACGCTGAGCCCGACGCGGGTCAAGCTCACCATCGAGGTGCCGTTCGAGGAGTTCAAGTCCCACCTCGACAAGGCGTACAGGTCCATCGGCTCGCAGATCACGGTGCCCGGCTTCCGCAAGGGCAAGGTCCCCGCCCCGGTCATCGACCAGCGCGTGGGTCGCGCCGCCGTCCTCGACGAGGCGCTGAACTCCGCGCTCCCCGGCTGGTACAACGAGGCGCTGCAGGAGCAGACGCTCCAGCCCCTCGGGCAGCCTGAGATCGACCTCGCCAAGTTCGACGACGGCTCGGACATCGAGGTCACCGCCGAGGTCGACATCCGTCCGTCGGTCGAGTTGCCGGACCTCAAGGGCATCGAGCTCGAGGTCGAGGACGCCGAGGTCACCGACGCCGATGTCGACGAGCAGCTCGAGGCGCTGCGCGAGCGCTTCGCCACGTACACCGAGGTCGAGCGTCCCGCCGCGGACGGCGACTCGGTCACCATCGACCTCTCCGCGGCACAGAAGGACGGCACCCTCATCGAGGAGGCGCAGGCCAGCGGTCTGCCCTATCAGGTGGGCAAGGCGACCATGATCGAGGGCCTCGACGAGGCGCTCATCGGCCTGGAGAAGGGCGCCAGCGCGACCTTCTCCACCCAACTGGTCGGCGGCGAGCTCGCCGGTGAGGAGGTCGACGTCACGGTCACGTTGACGGAGGTCAAGGAGCAGCATCTCCCCGAGGTCGACGAGGAGTTCGTGCAGATGGCCTCGGAGTTCGACACCGTCGAGGAGCTGCGCGCCGATCTCGTCGAGCGCCTCACCCGCGGCAAGCGGATGGAGCAGGCCGCCGAGGCCCGCGACCTCGTCCTGGAGAAGATCCTCGACCAGATCGAGGTGCCGCTGCCCGACAGCCTCGTCGAGACCGAGGTCACCGCGCGCCGCGACCAGATCAAGCAGCAGCTGCAGTTCGCCGGCCTGACCTTCGAGGGCTACCTGGAGGACCAGGGCCAGACCGAGGAGGAGTTCGAGGCCGAGCTCGAGCGCGGTGTCCGCGACTCGATCGCCGCCCAGTTCGTCCTCGACCAGGTCGTCGAGGACAACGAGTTCGACATCGACGATCAGGAGCTGAGCCAGCACATCATGCGGCGAGCGCAGGAGTCCGGTCAGGACCCGAACCAGTTCGTCCAGCACATCATGGAGCACAACCACGTCCCCGAGATGATCGGCGAGGTCATGCGCGGCAAGGCGCTCGCCTCGCTCGTCGAGGGCGCGACCGTGAAGGACAAGTCCGGCAACGAGCTGGATCTCGCCCGTCTGCGCGCCGACGGCTCGCTCGCCGACGAGAACGAGGCCGAGACCGAGGCTGAGCAGCGGTCGAACTGAGCTCCGTTCTCCCAGGCTGACAGGCGCTGTGCCGATCATCGGCACAGCGCCTGTTCGCGTACCGAGCACTGCACCATGCCGGTGAGTCATCAACCACTACGTACGGGCGCCCCACACGCCAGGACCTAGGCATCGGTCACGACATTTCGACACACCGGGTCCCCCGAGGCAGACTGGGGTCATGCCCACGACCCCGGCTCGCACCACCGATATCGCCGCGCTGGTGCTGACCTATGGCGATCGTTTGGTCCTCGGCACGGTGCGCGATACCCACCGGGCCGTGGCGCGCCGCGCGTTCGCTCCCACACGACCCTTCGGCGGGCGGCGCGTCGAGCGGGCGCATGATGCCGCCAGCGACGCGGTCTACGGGACGATCTCCGGTGCCCTGAGAGCCGTCGGCGGAGGCGCTCGATCGCTGTCGCGGCGGGGTCTGGGGCGGCCGGTGGAGGCGACCCGCTACGGACGCCGGTTGCAGTCCGTCGTGAACGGCCTGATCGGCGACGAGCTCCGAGCCGTGGATGATCCGCATGCCATCACGATGCAACTGCGCTCGAACGGACGCGATGTCCCCGCGACGCCGTGGTCGTTGAGCCGGGCGTATCCCGATGCCACCGGGCATCTGGTGATCTTCGTCCACGGTCTCTGCGAGGACGACGAGTCCTGGCGGGCGGGGGCAGGGGAGAGCCACGTCGAACGCATCCGTCGCGACACCGATGGCACGCCGGTCGTCATCCGTTACAACTCCGGTCTGCACATTTCCGAGAACGGCAAGCATCTGGACACCCTCGTCGACGCCGTGGTCGCCGCCTGGCCCACGCGGGTCACGAGGATCAGCCTCGTCGGACATTCGATGGGCGGGCTGGTCGTGCGTGCGGCGACGAACCATGCCATCGCCGCGCAGCGCGAGTGGACGGGGCTGGTGCGCGACATCGTCTGCCTCGGCACGCCGCACACCGGTGCGGCGCTGGAGAAGGCGGCCCATCTCGGAGCCCGGGTCCTCGCCTTATGGCCGGAGTCCAGTGCGTTCGGCGAGATCCTGCAGGCCCGCTCGGAGGGCATCGTCGACCTGCGGCACGGGTACATCTCGATCGATGAATGGCAGGGACAGGATCTGACCGCCCGCTGGGGACTCGACCGCATCGCGGCCGCGCCCTTGCCGCACGCCGACTATCACTTCGTCGCCGCCACGCTCGGCGCTCGCAGGGGACACGTCGTCAGCCTCGTCCTGGGCGATCTGCTGGTGCAGCTCTCGTCCGCGCACGGGAGCGCGCGTTCCGGCGAGGTGGTCCAGGGAGCACGGTTGGAGTACCTGCCCAGTGCCCACCACTTCGCCCTCCTGCACCACCCCCGGGTCGGCGCCTGGCTCGTGGAGTGGCTCAATTCCCGATATCGCTCGCCTCGGGCGCTCCCGACCGGGTAGTCTCCGGCGCATGGTGAACAAGAGTTACATCGGCGCCAGCATCGACATCGCGGCCACTCCGGCCGAGGTCTGGGCCGTGGTCAGCGACCTGCGCCGGATGGGTGAGTGGAGCCCGCAGTGCCGCAAGATGTTCATCAAGGGCGGTGTCGTCCAGCGCGGCACCTCGACGATCAACATCAACCGCCAGGGACCCCTCGTCTGGCCGACGCGATCCATCGTGACGGAGTTCGTGCCGGAGCAGCGACTCCAGTTCGTCGTGCGCGAGAACAGGACCCGCTGGACCTTCGAGCTGGAGGCCACGCCCGAGGGCACGCGGCTGACGGAGAGCCGCACGACCCCGAAGGGGGTCAGCGACGTGTCCAATCTGCTGACTCGACGGGTACTCGGCGGCACCGAGCGCTTCGAGGACGGCCTGCAGAGTGGCATCCACCAGACGCTGCGACGGATCAAGGACGCTGCGGAGGCCCGATGAGCCCGCTGAGAAGGCCGGCTGTCGCGCCGCTGGAGGCCGAGCGTACGATCGCCGCCGGCCCGGCGCAGGTCTGGTCGGTGCTCGTCGACGCCGCGCGGATGCGTGAGCTGAGCCGGGAGACCGTCGCACAGGTCTTCGTGCCTCGGCGACTGCGCCGTGGCACCTGGAGCCTCAACCTGAACCGCAGCGGCTGGTTCGTCTGGCCGACGGTGAGCCGCTACGTGCGGGTCGTCCCGCGGCGACGGCTCTGCTTCTATGTCTTCGGCCCGGCGGCATGGTGGACCTATGACCTCGAGCCGGTCGACGGCGGCACGGCGGTGCGGCTGCGTCGCGACCTCAGCGGCGGCCGGTCGGCCTGGCTCAGCATCATCATCGCCGGTATCGGCCTCGGCGGGGCTCCGGCACACGACCGCGCCCTCGCCCGGGACATGGTCGACACCCTTGAGGGGCTGGCTCGCGCCGTCGAGCGGTGAGTTGTCCCGCATCCCTCGCGTGGGCGGTGGGCTATCCCGCACCCGAGCCGCGAGCGGCTCGCGCGGACGCGATCTGCCGACAGCGAACAGGGACGCCGGTTGCGTGTCTTCAGCCCCGGCGCCGTCTAGGGTCGGTGACGTGAACACTCCGATGACTCCCCAGTTGTCCGCTGAGGTCGGCCCTTCGGATCTTGACGGCCACATCTACAACCGCCTGCTGAAGGAACGCATCGTGTTCCTCGGCGCGGAGGTCCGCGACCAGAACGCCAACGCGATCTGCGCTCAGATGCTGCTGCTCAATGCCGAGGACCCGGACGCCGACATCCTCTTCTACATCAACAGCCCCGGTGGCTCCGTGGACGCCGGCATGGCGATGTACGACACCATGCAGTACGTCTCCAACGATGTCGTCACGCTCGGCATGGGCCTGGCCGCGTCGATGGGTCAATTCCTGCTCGCCGCGGGCACCCCGGGCAAGCGCTACGCGCTTCCGCACACCCGCATCATGATGCACCAGCCCTCGGGCGGCATCGGCGGCTCAGCGTCGGATATCCGCATCCAGGCCGAGCAGTCGATCCTGCTGAAGAAGCAGCTCAACGAGCTGCAGTCGCAGCACTCGGGTCAGTCGGTCGAGCAGATCGAGCTGGACTCCGACCGCGACCGCTGGTTCACCCCCGAGCAGGCCAAGGAGTACGGCCTGATCGACCACGTCGTCTCGACCGCAGGAGATGTCCGCCGATGAGCTACTACATCCCGCAGTGGGAGGAGCGCACGTCCTACGGGTTCCGGCGCGTCGATCCCTTCGCCAAGCTGTTCGAGGAGCGCATCATCTTCCTCGGCACACCGATCACCGATGACGTCTCGAACGCCCTCACTGCGCAGCTGCTGTGCCTGCAGTCGATGGACCCCGACCGCGATGTCAGCATCTACATCAACAGCCCCGGTGGCTCGTTCACGGCGCTCACGGCGATCTACGACACGATGCGCTACATCAAGCCCGATGTGCAGACCTTCTGCACGGGCCAGGCGGCCTCGGCCGCCGCTGTGCTGCTGGCCGCCGGCACGCCGGGCAAGCGTTTCGCGCTCCCCAACAGCCGGGTACTCATCCACCAGCCCTACACCGAGGGCACGGGCGGACAGATCTCGGACCTGGAGATCCAGGCCAATGAGATCCTGCGCATGCGTTCGCTCTTGGAGAACATGATCGCGGAGGCCTCGGGCAAGACACCCGAGGAGGTCAGCCGCGATGTCGAGCGCGACAAGATCCTCACGGCCGCTGAGGCCAAGGAATACGGGATCATCGACCAGGTGCTCGACACCCTCAAGACGCCGGGATTCTGACCCCGTCGTCGTTGCGACACGGCACGACCCGCCCCGGCGACGTCTGCACTCTCGTCCGAGTCGCGGTTATCGTGGACCAATCCACGACGATCCGCTGCGGACGATGACGCCGCCGGGGGCCGCGCCGCGGCTCACTCGAAAGGAAGCGCCTGATGGCACGCATTGGCGAGACCGCCGACCTCCTCAAATGCTCGTTCTGCGGTAAGAGCCAGAAGCAGGTCAAGAAGCTCATCGCCGGGCCCGGCGTCTACATCTGCGATGAGTGCATCGACCTCTGCAATGAGATCATCGAGGAGGAGCTCAGCGAGAGCGTCGAGGTCAGCCTCGGCGAACTGCCCAAGCCCCACGAGATCTTCGACTTCCTGGGCGGCTACGTCATCGGCCAGGACCGCGCGAAGCGGTCCCTGGCGGTCGCGGTCTACAACCACTACAAGCGGGTCCAGGCCCAGGCCTCCGGCCGGATGAATGCCGGCGAGGGCGTGGAGCTGGCCAAGTCCAATATCCTCATGGTCGGTCCCACCGGTTGCGGCAAGACCTACCTGGCGCAGACCCTCGCGCGGATGCTCAATGTCCCCTTCGCGATCGCCGACGCCACCGCGCTGACCGAGGCGGGCTATGTGGGTGAGGATGTCGAGAACATCCTCTTGAAGCTCATCCAGGCCGCCGACTACGACGTCAAGAAGGCCGAGACGGGCATCATCTACATCGACGAGATCGATAAGATCTCGCGCAAGAGCGAGAACCCCTCGATCACCCGCGATGTCTCCGGTGAGGGAGTGCAGCAGGCCCTGCTGAAGATCCTCGAGGGCACCACGGCCTCCGTGCCGCCGCAGGGGGGACGCAAGCACCCCCACCAGGAGTTCATCCAGATCGACACCACCAATGTGCTGTTCATCGTGGGCGGTGCTTTCGCCGGCCTCGAGGAGATCATCGAACAACGCAGCGGCAAGCAGGGCCTGGGCTTCAATATCGCACCGGTCGAGGAGGATGCCGCGCCTGCGGCTGAGAAGCTCTACTCCTCGGTGCTTCCGGAGGATCTGCTGAAGTTCGGCCTCATCCCGGAGTTCATCGGTCGCCTGCCGGTCATCGCGGCGGTCGACAAGCTCGATCGCGCGGCCCTCGTCTCGATCCTCACCGAGCCCAAGAACGCGCTGACCAAGCAGTATGCGCGCCTCTTCGATATCGACGATGTCGAGCTCGAGTTCACCGACGAGGCCTGCGAGGCGATGGCGGATCTCGCCCTCGCCCGCGATACCGGGGCGCGTGGTCTGCGCTCGATCATCGAGGCCGTGCTGCAGCCGATCATGTACGACATCCCCGCCCGTGAGGATGTCGCCAAGGTGATCGTCACTGCCGACACGGTCACCAGCGATGCGGTGCCCACCGTCCTCACCCACGACGAGGTCAACAAGAAAGCCAGCTGACTGTTCGGTACGCCGACCTATCGGCCGCTAGGCTGTGTCGATGACCCCTGTCGACCTCACCCTCTTCGGCGCGACCGGCTTCACCGGAGGCCTGACGGCCGACTACCTCGCGCAGCATCTCCCTGCCGACGCTCGTTGGGCCGTCGCCGGCCGTTCCGCGGACAGGCTCCAGGCGATCGCCGACCGCGTCGCCTCCGAGGGCGGAGTCGTCCCCGAGGTCGTCGTGGCCGACCACGGCGATCAGACGAGCATGCAGCGGATGGCGGCGGGGACGCGTGTGCTCGTCTCTACGGTGGGCCCCTATCTGCAGTACGGCGAGCCCGCGGTCAAGGCCGCCGCCGAGGCGGGGATCGGCTATCTCGACCTGACCGGCGAGCCGGGCTTCGTCGACGCGATGTGGTTGAAGTACCACGAGATCGCCCGTAGCACAGGTGCTCGGCTGATCCATGCCTGCGGTTTCGACTCGGTGCCCTATGACCTTGGCGTCCTGGACCTCGTCGAACGGCTGCCCGTGGATGTCCCGATCACCGTCAAGGGCTATATCCGCGCGAATGCCTCGTTCTCCGGCGGCACCTACCACTCGGCCGTCACGCAGTTCTCTCAACTCGCCCTCGCCGAGCGCGTTGCCGCCGAACGCCGTAAGCACGAGCGGCGGCCGGAGGGCCGCCGCGTGCGCGGTGGCGGCAGACCCGGACGTGCCTCGGGGGTCCGCGGCTACGCCGTGCCGCTGCCGACGATCGACCCCCAGGTCGTCCTGCGGTCGGCGCGAGCGCTCGAGGTCTATGGACCTGATTTCCGCTATGAGCACTTCGCGCACTTCCACACGGCGCGCATGGCGATCGCCGCCGGGCTCGGGCTGGGGGCCGCGGTGCTCGGCGCCCAGTTCGGGCCGACCCGCCGGCTGCTGCTGAAGGCACAGAAGGCGGGGGACGGGCCGAGCCAGGAGCGACGGGCATCGTCCTGGTTCACCCTGACCCTGGTGGGCGAGGGCGGAGGCGAGCACGTCGAGACGGAGGTCTCCGGCGGCGACCCCGGATACGACGAGACGGCCAAGATGCTCGCGGAGTCGGCGATGTGCCTGGCCTTCGACGACGTGCCGGAGGCATCGGGTCAGCTGACCACCGCGGTCGCCATGGGTCGTCCGCTCATCGACCGCCTGATCGCCGCCGGCATCACCTTCCGCGCCCGCTGACGGCTCAGGTCAGGCCACGCGGCGGACGGCGGGCAGATCGAGCAGATCCTCGGGCGTGGGCATCTGAGAGCCGGGCAGAGAGGCCGCGGCGCTGCCGTAGGCGACCGCGAGGGCCAGGCACTCGCCCGGGTCGGCACCGCGTATCGATCCAAGCAGGTATCCCGCCAGCGAGGAGTCGCCGGCTCCGACCGTGCTGCGGGCGGTGATGCGCGGGGCTTCCGCCGACCAGATGCCCTCGCGACTCAGCAGGAGTGCCCCCTGCGCGCCGAGGGTCAGCAGGATCGCGCCCAGTCCTCGTTCGAGGAGCGGACGTGCCCGCTCGCCGGCCTGTGCGGGATCGCCCTCGAACTCCGAAGCCGGGACGCCCAGCAGTTCGCCCAGCTCGTCGGAATTGGGCTTGATGAGGGCGAGCGATGCGGGAGCCCGTTCGACGGCGGACGCGAGCGCGGCACCTGAGGTGTCCAGGGCGACGGGAGCCTCGAGCCGTTCCGCGAGCTCGCCGTACCAATCCGCCGGGGTCCCGGGAGGCAGCGAACCGCAGAGGGCCGCCCACGAGGCGTCGACGCTGGCGGTGGCGAGCGCGGCGGCGAGCCGGTCGCGGACGTGCGGTGCCAGCTCGGGACCGGGCTCGTTGATCTTGGTCGTGGTGCCGTCGTCCTCGGCCAGGGTGATATTGATACGCAGCGCCGATCCCAGCGGCACCGACTCGTGAGGCAGGCCCTTCTCGCGCAGTCGGCGCATCAGCGGATCGTCGTCGTCGCCGGGAAGCACAGCGAGCGTCCGCACACCGGCCGCGCGCACGACCTGGGCGACGTTGACGCCCTTGCCGCCGGGATCGTCGTGCGTCGTGCGGGAGCGAATGACACCCCCTCGACAGAGCGGGGACGCCAACTGGATGGTCCGGTCGACGCTCGGATTCGGCGTCAGGGTCACGATCATGCGCGGAGCACCTCGATTCCTGCCTCGCGCAGGGGCGCGAGGGCGTCATCGTTCGCGCCGGAGTCGGTCACGAGGACGTCGACGTCTGCCAAGTCGGCGAACGTGAAGATCGGTTCCGCGCCGAGTTTACTGGAGTCGGCCAGCATCACCACGCGCCGAGCAGCACCGACGAGCGCACGTTTGACGGCCGCCTCGTCCGCATCGTGCGTGCTGAAGCCATGGGATTCGCTGATGCCGTTGGTGCCGACGAAGGCCACGTCGAGGCGCGTGTGACGGTAGGCCTCGACCGCGTGCTGTCCCACCGCGGCTCCGGTGATACCGCGGATACGCCCGCCGATCACATGGATGTCGGCGGTCTCGAGGGAGGTGAGCTTCGCCGCGATCGGGACGGCGTGGGTGAGCACGGTCGCCACCGCATCAGTCGGCAGCGCGTCGACCAGCTGTTCGACGGAGCTGCCGGCGTCGAAGCCGATGCTGCCGCCATCGGGGACGAAGTCGAGGGCCACCTGGGCGATCCGCTTCTTCTCCTGCTGATATTGCGTCTCACGCTGGGCAAGCGCGGTTTCACCGAGCAGCGAGCGTGCCGGCAC
Source organism: Aeromicrobium sp. PE09-221 (assembly GCF_002174305.1). Taxonomy (GTDB): domain Bacteria; phylum Actinomycetota; class Actinomycetes; order Propionibacteriales; family Nocardioidaceae; genus Aeromicrobium. The sequence continues at coordinate 115,852 of NZ_MIJB01000007.1, forward strand.
CGCTCCGCCGTGGACGCGTTGCGCGAGTCCTTCGCGTTCGAGGACGGCCAGGTCGCGGCGCACCGTCTCTCCGGAGACCCCGAACTCTGCCGCCAGCTCGACCACCACGAGACGCCCATCACGCAGCAGACGTCCGGCGAGCATCGCCTGGCGTTCAGCGGCGTACATGGCACCTCCCTGGGTGACCGATCGTGAGGATCATCGTGGTTTTGTGTGGATATTAGCCCACGGGTCGCCTACCTCGCGACTGACTGTCTGTCGGTAGGCTCAGTGCATGGCCCAGATCACGTTGCACGGAACCGCTGTCGTGCCGGGCGTCGGCAGCGGTCCGGTCGTCCGTCCCATGCCCCGCCCCAGCGTCCCCGCCGAGGATCCTCAGATCGATGTCTCCGAAGGCAGCGAGAGGTTCGCCGCAGCCGCCGAGGTCGTCGCCGAACGACTCCAGGAGCGTGCCGGCCGGGCCAGCGGCGCCGCGTCGGAGGTGCTGACGGCGACCGCCGGGATCGCTCGCGACCGTGGCCTCGTCGCCCTGGTGCAGAAGCGTCTCGGCGAGGCCAATGGCCTATACGCCGCGATCGACGGAGCGGTCGACGATCTCGCTGCCATGTTCAGATCTGCCGGTGGGCTGATGGCCGAGCGGGTCACCGACTTGCGCGATGTGCGCGATCGCATCGTCGCCGAGCTCTCCGGTCAGCCCGAGCCGGGCATCCCGGCGCCGGCCGAGCCGGCCGTGCTGCTGGCCGATGACCTCGCTCCGGCGGACACCGCCGGCCTCGATCCGGCGCTCGTCGTAGCGATCGCGACCTCCCTCGGCGGACCGACCAGCCACACCTCGATCATCTCGCGACAGCTCGGGATCCCGTGCGTGGTCGGAGTGGAAGGACTCGACGATGTCGAGGTGGGCGTCCCGGTCCTCGTCGACGGTGCGACCGGCGACATCGTGGTCGAGCCGGACCCGCAGATGGTCGTGGACCGCACGGAGGCCGCGCGCAGGGTCGGCGAGGCCGCCGCCTCGTGGACGGGTCCGGGTGCCACCTCCGACGGTCACCGCGTCGAGATCCTCGCTAACGTGCAGGACGGTGCTTCGGCGCGAGCGGTCGCCGAGAAGCCGGTCGAGGGGGTGGGCCTGTTCCGCACCGAGCTGTGCTTCCTCGATCGTGAGACCGAGCCGAGTGTGCAGGAGCAGGCCGACATCTACCGGCCTGTGCTGACGGCGCTGGGGTCGCGCAAGGTCGTCGTGCGGACCCTCGACGCCGGCTCGGACAAGCCGGTGGCCTTCGCGACCATTCCCGACGAACCCAATCCGGCACTCGGTGTGCGTGGGATGCGGCTCGGACAGCGCGATGAGGGACTGCTCGACCGTCAACTGGAGGCGATCGCCCAGGCAGCCGGGGACGCCGAGGGACCGGTGTGGGTCATGGCTCCGATGGTCGCGACCGAGGACGAGGCCGCCTGGTTCGCATCGCGTGCCCGCTCGGTCGGCCTGGTCCCGGGGGTCATGATCGAGATCCCCAGCGCCGCGCTCCACGCCGATCGTCTGCTGCGGCATGTCGACTTCTTGTCGATCGGCACCAATGATCTCGCCCAGTACACCTTCGCCGCAGACCGCATGACGCCGTCCTTGGCTGCGCTCAACGATCCGTGGCAGCCCGCGCTGCTCGAGCTCATGGCCATCGCGGCACGTGCGGGCCAGGAGGCGGGCAAACCCGTGGGCGTGTGCGGCGAGGCCGCGGCCGATCCGCTGCTCGCCTGTGTGCTGACGGGGCTCGGGATCACGTCGCTGTCCTCGGCCGGCACCGCCGCTCCGTTGGTGGGGGCGAAGCTCTCCACGGTGACCTTCGAACAGTGTCAGCAGGCCGCCGAGGCCGCCCTGGCCGCGAGCACCCCCGAGTCCGCCCGCGACGCCGCCCGCGCGATCACCGGCTGACCTGTTCTAGTCCGCGAGTATGGCCTCGACGGTCAGCTCGGAGGCGGAGTCATCGGAGATGGTGGTGACGTCACCGGTCACCCGGCCCGCCGCCTTCACATCGTCGAGCGCCAGGCCGAGGGTGTCCAGGTCCGCGGCGCGCCCGGCGATGGTCACGGCCGTGACCTCGGTGCGCTGGCTGACCTTGGCGGTCGACTTGGCTCCGCGGATGCCCGCGAGCGCCTGTGCCGCCACCGTCAGCAGCCCGGCGTCCTGGGTCTCGCCCGCGAGATCGGCCTCGACGGTCGGCCAGGCGGCACGGTGGATCGAGCCCTCCCGCCACCAGGACCAGACCTCCTCGGTCACATACGGCAGGAACGGTGCGAGCAGCCGCAGCTGCGTCGAGAGCGCCAGCACGAAGGCGGCCTTGGCCGACTCGCCTGCGGCATCGTCGCGTCGTGCCCTCTCCTTGACCAGCTCCAGGTAGTCGTCACAGAAGTCCCAGAAGAACTTCTCGGTGACCTCGAGAGCAGAGGTGTAGTCAAAGGACTCGAAGTGCTCGGTCGCCTCGCATACCACCGACTGGAGTCCGGTCAGCAGTGCGCGGTCGAGCGGCTCGGTGACCTTGGCCGGGTCGAGGAAGGACGCGTCCGCACCGAGGCCGTAGGCGTCCTCGGCCGCGAGCACGAACTTGCTCGCATTGAGCACCTTCATCGCCAGGCGGCGGCCGACCTTCATCTGCGCCTCATCGAAGGGCGAGTCCGCGCCCGGGCGCGCTCCGGCCGCGCGCCAGCGGACCGCATCGGCGCCGAACTTGTCGATGATCTCGTCGGGCACCACGACATTGCCCTTGGACTTGCTCATCTTCTTGCGATCCGGGTCGACCACGAAGCCCGAGAGCGTCGCGTACTTCCAGGGCACGGTGCCGAACTCCTGGTGCGCGCGCACCAGCGAGCTGAACAGCCAGGTCCGGATGATGTCGTGCCCCTGCGGGCGGACGTCCATCGGGAAAGTGCGCTCGAAGAGGTCGTTGTCCCGCTCCCAGCCGCAGACCAGTTCTGGGGTGAGCGAGGAGGTGGCCCAGGTGTCGAGCACATCGGGGTCGGCGATGAAGCCGCCCGGCACGCCGCGCTGCGACTCCTCGAACCCGGCGGGCGGCTGCGAGGCGGGATCGACCGGCAGCTCGGCCTCTGTCGCGAAGATCGGGTCCTCGTAGTCCGGCTCGCCATCGGCGTCCAACCGGTACCAGACCGGGAAGGGAATGCCGAAGAAGCGCTGGCGGCTGACCAGCCAGTCTCCGTTGAGCCCCTCGATCCAGTTGGTGAGCCGCGACTGCATGTAGGCCGGCACGAAGGTGATCTCGTCACCGCGCTTGATGAGCGCCTGCGCCAGTTCGCTGTCGCGGCCGCCGTTCTTGAGGTACCACTGGCGCGTGGAGACGATCTCGAGCGGCTTGTCGCCCTTCTCGTAGAAGTTCGCCATGCGCTGCGTGGGCTTCGGCTCGCCGTCGAGGTCGCCGGACTCCTGGAGCGCCTTCACGGTGAGCTCGCGCGCGGAGAAGACGGTCTTGCCCGCGAGCTCCTCATAGAGCGCGCGGCCGCTGTCGGCGGCGATCCACTCGGGGGTCTCACGCAGGAACCGGCCGTCGCGGCCGATCACCGTGCGGTTGGGCAGCTGGAACTGACGCCACCACTGCACATCGGTGAGATCGCCGAAGGTGCAGCAGTGCACGATGCCCGAGCCCTTCTCGGGGTCCGCGGCGGTGTCGGCGATGACCGGCACCTCGACGCCGAAGAGCGGCGAGGTCACGGTGCCGCCGAACAGGTGCTGGTAGCGCTCGTCGTCGGGGTGGGCGATCAGCGCGACGGCCGCTGCGGTGAGCTCGGGACGCGTGGTCTCGATGTGGACGGGACCGTCGGCGTGCTGGTAGGCCACGCGGTAGTAGTGGCCGGGGTACTCGCGGGCCTCCAGCTCGGCCTGGGCCACCGCGGTCTGGAAGGTCACGTCCCACAGGGTGGGCGCATCCTGGCTGTATGCCTCGTCGCGCGCCACATTGCGCAGGAAGGCGCGCTGGCTCACGGTCTGCGCCTCAGCGCCGATCGTCGTGTAGGTCTGGGTCCAGTCGACCGAGAGGCCGAGCGTGCGCCAGAGCTGCTCGAAGACCTTCTCGTCCTCGTGCACGAGCTCATTGCACAGCTCGATGAAGTTGCGCCGGCTGATCGGGATCTGCTTCTTGGGGTCCGGCTTGGCCGGGGGAGTGAACTCCGGGTCGTAGGGCAGCGACGGATCGCAGCGCACGCCGTAGTAGTTCTGCACGCGTCGCTCGGTGGGCAGGCCGTTGTCGTCCCAGCCCATCGGGTAGAACACCTCTTTGCCGCGCATGCGCTGGAAGCGCGCGACGACATCGGTGTGCGTGTAGCTGAACACGTGCCCGACGTGCAGGGACCCCGAGACGGTGGGCGGGGGCGTGTCGATCGAGTAGATCTCGTCACGCGTCTTGGTGCGGTCGAAGCGGTAGGTGCCGCGCTCCTCCCACGCCTGGGACCACTTGGCTTCGAGACCTTCGAGGACGGGCTTCTCCGGGACGGTGTTCACAGTCGCCCAGTCTACGGAAGTGCCGCCATCGCGGGTCACCCCGCGTCGGCCTGCCGACAGGCGCAATCGTGTCCGCGAGTGGGCGTAACCGCACCGCCCGCGGTTCTCGCGAAGGGAGCGTCGGAGCGGGAGATAGGCTGGAGGGGATGAATCCCACCCTGCGCGAGGTCGAGGCGGAGCTGCTCGCCCGCTGGCCCGAGACCAAGCTCGAGCCGTCGTTGGACCGTATCCGCGCGATATGCGAGCTGCTCGGCAGTCCGCAGGACGCCACCCCCCTGATCCAGCTGACCGGCACCAACGGCAAGAGCACCACCAGTCGCATGATCGACGCGCTGGTGCGGGCGTTCGGCCTCCGCACCGGCCGGTTCACCAGCCCTCACCTGCAGTCGATCACCGAGCGCATCAGCATCGACGGCGATCCGTTGACCGATGACGAGTTCGTGCGAGCCTATGAGGATGTCGTGCCTTTCGCACGGCTCGTGGACGACGAGCAGGAGCACCCCCTCTCGTTCTTCGAGATGATGGTCGCGATGGCCTATGCCGCCTTCGCCGATGCCCCGGTCGATGCCGCGATCGTCGAGGTCGGGATGGGTGGCAGCTGGGATGCTACGAGCGTCGCCGATGCGCGCGTCGCCGTCGTGACTCCCATCGGGGTCGATCATGCGCGCTACCTCGGTGACTCGCCCGAGCAGATCGCGGTGGAGAAGGCCGGCATCATCAAGCCCGGTGGACAGGTGGTGCTTGCCGGACAGCAGCCCGAGGTGCTCGACGTGCTCATGCGCCGAGCACTGGAGGTGGGCGCGCCGGTCGTGCGCGAGGGCATCGACTTCGGTGTCGAGAGTCGGGTCCCGGCCGTGGGCGGCCAGCAGTTCACGCTACTCGGCCTCAGCGGCCGTTATGAGGACCTCCTGCTGCCGCTGCACGGCGAGCACCAGGCTCGCAATGCCGCGCTCGCCCTCGCGGCGGTCGAGACGTTCACGGGGGCCAAGGAGCTCGATCCCGATCTGATCCGCCAGGCCTTCGGTGAGGTCCGCTCGCCGGGCCGACTGGAGATCGTGCGTCGTGGCCCTGCCGTGCTCCTCGACGCCGCCCACAATCCGCACGGTGTCGAGACGATGTTGCGCGCGGTGCAGGAGGAGTTCAGCTTCAGCCCGCTCGTCGGCGTCGTCGCGATGATGGGCGACAAGGATGTCGAGGAGATGCTGCGTCAGCTCGAACCGGTCCTGGCCCACATCGTCGTCACCGAGAACTCCTCGGATCGTTCGTTACCGGCCGTCGAGCTCGCCCAGGTCGCGGCGGACATCTTCGGTGGGGAGCGCGTCTCCTACGCCCCGCGACTCGACGCCGCGGTCGAGGAGGGCATCGCCCGCGCCGAGTCCGCCGAGGGATATGAGGACGCCGTCGGCAGCGGCGGCGTCCTGATCACCGGATCAGTCGTCACCGTGGGTGAGGCGCGCACGCTGCTCGGGGTGGCGGGGGAGGAGCGGCCGTGAAGCATCTGGCCATGGCGGTGCTCTGCTTCGAGTCGATCGTCCTCGGACTCTCGGCGCCGGTCATGATCATGGTCGAGGACCTCGATCCTGTCCTCGGCATCGCGATCGGCGTGGGCCTCGCGCTGGGGTGTCTGCTCGCCGCGGGCCTGCTGCGAACGCCCGTGGGTGAGTGGCTGGGACACGCCATCCAGGGCGCGGCGATCGCCCTCGGGTTCATCACCCCCGTCATGTTCCTCGTGGGTCTGATGTTCGCGGCGCTGTGGGGCACGGCGATCTGGATGGGACGCCGGATCGAAAGCGATCGCGCCCGCTGGGCCGAGCACGGCTGACCGACGCACGATGTGCTTCGACGGTTGCTGGGACGACCACACCGGCACATCTTCGGGGGACGCCCGGGGCGAGCGAGAGTAATGTCGGACCATGGTCCGCGTGCTCGTCGTCGCCGATGAAGAGGTGTCTGCCGCACGCCCGCGAGCGCTGCGGCTCGGCGTCGATCTGCTGCTCTCGGCGGGCGATCTTCCGTGGGACTACCTCGCCATGCTCGCTGCGGCTCTGCAGGTGCCGGCGGCCTTCGTGCCGGGCAACCACGATCCGATCGACGGCGAGGACGCCCCGGCGGGTTTCCTACCGGCCGATGACCAGGTCCTCGAGATCGCGGGACTACGCATCGCGGGACTCGGCGGTTCGGTCCGCTACAACGACGGCCCGCATCAGTACACGCAGGAGCAGTACCGGACCCGGGCTCGGCAGCTCGCCGCGTCAGCCGGCGGTCCGGTCGACATCCTGCTGACCCACGCACCGCCGGCGGGCCTCGGGGACGAGTCCGATCCGGCGCATCGGGGCATCGAGGCACTGCACGATCTGCTCGAGGCCCTCGTCCCCACCTGGCACCTGCACGGTCATATCCATCCGTACGGCATGAGCAAGCCCGACCGGCAGGTCGGGGGCACCACCGTGCGCAATGTCATCCCCTGGACGGTGCTGGAGGTCGAGCCGCGCGCGGCCGATCCCGCCGCCACCGAGAGACGACGCAGCGCCTGACGAGGAGATTCTCATGGTGAGCAGTTCGGGTTCCCCCCGCGTCGACGCCGAGAGCGACTTCATGCGCGCCCGTCGGCATCAGGTCCTGTCATCGCTCGCGGCGCGGATGCGCGGTGACTCCGACACCACCCAGACGATGTCCTTCGACGATGTGGTCTCGGCTCTGGGCCGCCGGGCCGAGCATTACGCCGGCACGAAGGTCATCCCGCTCGATGCGATCGTCGGCTCCGTGGACCGTATGCGCGACTTCGATCGCCGGTTCCGGCCGACCTCGGCCCGCAGCAGGCAGCGTTGGGAGCGCCTGGCCCGGGCCAGTCGGACGGGTGAGGAGATCCCCCCGATCGACGTCTACCAGGTGGGGGACTACTACTTCGTGCGCGACGGTCACCACCGTGTCTCGGTTGCGCGCAGCATGGGTCTCAAGGTGATCGAGGCCCGGGTGACCGCGATCGACACCTTCCTGCGGCCGGTCGGTATCGACGGGCGAGATGACCTGGAGCGCAAGCACTGGCGCCGGATCATGCTCGAACGCGTGCCGTTCACGGGTGAGGCGCGCGCCGCGGTGGCGGTCGACGAGCCGACCGACTACGGCGTCATCGCCGAGACGGTCGAGGCGTGGGCAACCCGCACGATGCACGCCGAGGGCGCCTATATGGACAAGAAGACCATGGCGGAGCGCTGGTACGCCGAGGAGTTCGTGCCGGTGCTGGAGATGATCGAGGAGGCCGGGGTGCGCGGACCCGACGAACGCCCGGCGGCGGCATATCTGCGGGTCGCCTGTGAACGTTATCGCCTCATCCGTGAGCACGAGTGGAGCAACGAGGTCATGGAAGCCGTCCGCGGCAACTCCCGCCGCCGTCCCCGTTGAGTGTGACGTTTGGACGGCAAAAACGACGTCTTTGCCGTCCAAACGTCACACTCAACGGGTTCCCGTCACAGGCCGACGGTGAGGTTCTCTCCGGTGGAGGGGTCGAAGATGTGGATCTTGTCGGTGTCGATCGAGAGCTTCGCCTCGTCGTCCTCGCGGACCTGGCTCGCCGAGTCCAGCGACACGACCAGCTGCGTGCGCAACGAGTCGCTGTCGGCCTCGCGGGCCAACTCGCGCAACTGGTCCTGGACTTCCGGCTCGGCATCGTAGGGCACGTAGGCGTACTGCTGGTCGCCGAGCCACTCGCGGACGTCGATGTGGGCGTCGAAGGTCCGTGCCTCATCGACATCGGCCTGCACCGCTGCATCCTCGAAGTGCTCAGGACGGATGCCGGCCATCAACAGCCCCTTGCCCGCCGTGCGTTCGGCCTTGTCGGCCGGGAGCGGGAAGGTGCCGAAGGGCAGAGTGATCTGATCGCCCTCCACGGTGGCCGGCAGGAAGTTCATGGGCGGCGAGCCGATGAAGCCGGCGACGAAGAGATTGGCCGGTTGTTCGTAGAGCTCGCGAGGGGAGGCGAGCTGCTGCAGTACACCCTTCTTCATGACCGCGACCCGATCGCCGAGGGTCATCGCCTCGGTCTGGTCATGGGTCACGTAGACCGTGGTGATGCCGAGCCGCTTCTGCAGCCGGGAGATCTCGGTGCGCATCTGCCCACGCAGCTTCGCATCGAGATTGGACAGCGGCTCGTCGAAGAGGAAGGCCTTGGCATCGCGCACGATCGCGCGACCCATCGCCACGCGCTGACGCTGGCCGCCCGACAGATTGGCGGGCTTGCGGTCCAGATGTTCGTCGAGGTCGAGCGTGCGGCTGGCCTCGCGGACCTTCTCGTCGATCTCCTTGCTGTCGAGCTTGGCGAGACGCAGCGGGAAGGCGATGTTCTCGTAGACCGTCAGATGCGGGTACAGCGCGTAGTTCTGGAACACCATCGAGAGATTGCGATCGCGGGGAGCGAGATCGTTGACCCGCTCGCCGTCGATGAGCATGTCCCCCGAGGTGATGTCCTCCAGTCCCACGATCATCCGCAGCAGCGTCGACTTGCCGCAGCCTGAGGGCCCGACCAGGATCACGAACTCGCCGTCCGCGACATCGATGCTCACGTCGTTGACGGCCGGGTAGCCGTCTCCGTACTTCTTGACGATGTTCTTCATCTCGATGGCTGCCATGAGCTCAACCCTTCACTGCGCCGGCGGTGAGACCGGCGACGATCTTGCGCTGGAAAAACAGGACCAGGAGGACGATGGGCACCGTCGCGACGACGGCGCCGGCGGCCAGCAGCGATGCCGGCCGGTTGAACGGATCGTCGCCGACGAAGAAGGACAACGCCGCCGGGATGGGACGGGCCCGCTCGGTGGAGGTGAGCGAGATGCCGAAGACGAAGTCATTCCAAGCGAAGAAGAAGGTCAGGATCGCAGCGGTGAACACGCCGGGCGCCGCCAGCGGGACGATGACCCGCCGGAAGGCCTGCCAGGCGGTCGCACCGTCGACCTGTGCGGCCTGCTCCATCTCCCAGGGGATCTCGCGGAAGAAGGCCGAGAGGGTCCAGATCGCGAGCGGCAGTGTGAACGACATATAGGGGATGATCAGGCCGATCCACGTGTCGTAGATGCCGAGCGTGCGCCACATGTCGAACAGCGGGCCGACGAGGGACACCACCGGGAACATCGCGATCACGAGGGCGGTGGTCAGGACGAACTTCTTGCCCTTGAACTCCAGTCGCGCCACGGCATACGCCGTGAGCGTCGCGATGACGACCGAGAGCAGCGTGGCGATGAGGCAGATGCCGATGGAGTTGAAGATCGCCTGGCGGAACTGGTCGTCCTTGACGACATCGACATAGTTCTGCCACCCGGCGCCACCGCCGCTGCTGGGGAAGAAACCGGGACTGCCGTTGGTGACGGCCTCCTGGCTCTTGAAGGACAGCGAGATGATCCACGCCACCGGCAGTAGGCACCAGACGAGGATGAGGATGAGACCGACCGCGGTCCCGATTCGGCTGAGCGTGTCGTTGCGCATGATGCTCACCCCTGCCTGGCGGCCGACAGATCGACGCGGAAGAGCTTGACGATGCCGAAGGCGACCACCAGCACCGAGAGGAACAACAGGACCGAGAGCGCCGATCCGATGCCGAGCTGGAACTGCTCGATCACCTGGCGGTAGGTGAGGAAGGAGATCGACTCCGTCCCCTGGGCGCCGTTGGTCATGACGAAGATGTTGTCGAAGATGCGGTAGGCGTCCAGGGCCCGGAAGAGCACGGCGACCATGATCGCCGCCCGCATGTTCGGCAGGATCACGCGCCACAGCCGCTGCCACCAGGTCGCACCGTCCACCTTGGCGGCCTCCAGCATGTCCTCGGGCACCTGGGCCAGTCCCGCGAGCAGCAGCAGGGCCATGAAGGGCGTGGTCTTCCAGATCTCCGAGACCATGATGGCTGCCATCGCGGACCAGTAGTCCCCGAACCAGTTGAAGTCGGGGTTCATGAACGGGATCCAGCTGTTGACGAAGCCGTTGGTATTGGAGAAGGCGAACTGCCAGGCGAAGCCCGAGACGACGGTGATGATGCCGTAGGGGATGAGGATGGAGGTCCGGACGAGGCCGCGGGCGAAGATCAGCTTGTGCATCACCATGGCGAAGGCGAAACCGATCACCAGCTCGAAGAAGACCGTGACCACCATGATGAACACGGTGTTGGCGGTGTCGCGCCAGAACAGCTGATCGCTCAGCGCGGTGAGGTAGTTCTGAAAGCCCACGAAGGTCCGGTCGTCCGGCGCCGTGAGGGTGTAGTCGAACATGGAGAGGTACAGCGCCCGCAGCATCGGGAACGCCGTGACGAGCAGCATGAGGGCGATGGCCGGGGCGACGAGCTTGATCGCGAGGCGATTCTCGGCCCGGGACTTGTCCGAGGTGCGAGCCTCGCGTCTCGGCTTCGTCGCGGTTTCGGCGGTGGTGGTCACAGTAGAGCCTCCCCTCGCAGGACCGCCTTCAAGAAGGCGGCGGAACGCTCAGGTGTGGTGTCGGGATTGACGCTCGACGGCGGGTGCCAGCGAGACTGGATCGCATTGGAGATCTGACTGTAGAAGGCGCTCTTGGGGCGCGGCCCCGCCTCATCGATACTCTCCCGGAAGAGCTCCAGCAGGTCTGCGGGGAAGGCTTCGGCCAGTTCTGGCGTGTCGTAGACGGACTCGCGGGTGGGTGCGAAGCCGTCGTTGACCGCCAGAGCGGTCTGGGCCTCGGGACTGGCGACGCAGAGCGCCGCCTCCTGCGCGAAATCGGGGTATTCGGTGAAGGCCCCGACGCCGATCTCGATGCCGCCGATCGGGGGCTTGGACTCCTCGCCCTCGACGGTCTGCGGGTAGCGCGCCCATCCGAGGTCCTCGAAGGCCTCGTCATCGGCCGGACCGCCGGGCTGGCCGACGAGTCCCTGGTAGTTGGAGTAGACGAAGGTCCAGTTGACCATGAACGAGCCGGGGCCCTCGGCGGGGAACATCCGTCCCAGGCTGGTGCCCTCATTGGAGGTGCTGAGGTCCGGCTGGGCCGCGCCCGAGTCGACGAGCTTCTGGATGACGGCCGCCGCGTCCTTGCCGGCCTGGGAGTCGATGGTGACCGTGGCGTCGCGGCCGTCCTCCACGGTGTCCGGGTCGAGGATATCGCCTCCCGCGCCCTGGATCATCGCGTTGATCCACACGACATAGGCCTCATAGCGGTTGGCCTGGACCCCGACGGTGCCGCCCTGGTCGGCCGCGGCATCGATGACCTGATCCCACGTGACGGGTTGAGACATGTCGAGCCCGGCCGCCTCTGCCAGCGACTTGCGGTACCAGAGCACCTGCGTGTTCGCCCACTGTGGGACGGCGACGACCTGGTCGTTCCACTGGACGATGTCGGCGGGGCCGGCGAGCACGTCCTCCAGAGCTTGATCGGCGAGATCGTCCTCGAAGGGGAGGATCCACTCGGCATTGGCGAACTCGGGCACGAACACCGGGTCGAGGCTCATGAGGTCCATCGAGGAGTCACCCGCGGCGAGGCGGCGCGCGAGCTGGGTGCGCTGGTCGGTGGCGCTCGACGGCAGTGCCCGGATCTGGATGTCGTAGTCGTCGGTGCTGCAGTCCTCGGCGAGCTGGGTCAGGGTCTCCTGCCCATCGGGATTGATGTACCACGTGAGCGTCGGCGTGCCGCTGTCTCCGCCGCAGGCGGCGAGGAGCGATGCCGCGAGGGTCGCGCAGGCCGCGGCCCCCAGCGTTCGGCGGAGTACGGCCCCCTTACGCCTCATATCCTGCGTCCCATCGAATCGCCCCTTAGGTCGTCCGTGAACCGTCACCCGTGATCCTGTGACCGGCGCCACAGCGGATTCTCAACTTAGGAGAGAACTCGCAGAGCCGCAACTCCTCAGGTGCCGTGGGCGCGGCGGGCCCAGACCGTGGTGTCGGGAGGGACCCGGTCGCCGTCGTGCGTGCCGCTGGATACGAGGACAGTGAGGTGATCGGGCAAGGGAAGATCGGCGGCACCGAGATTCGCGATGACCACCGTGTCGAGTTCCCCGGAGCTGATCTGGAAGGCCACGACGTCGTCGCCCTGTCCGTCGATCCAGGAGAGCCCGCCGCGACCCATCGCTCGGCTCCGACGCAGTAACAGGAGCTTCCGGTAGAGCTCCAGCGTCGACCCCTCGGTGCCGTCCTGCCGATCGACGGCGAGGGGGCCGAACTCGTCCGGCTGGGGCAGCCAGGAATCGTCGCCGGGGCCGAAACCGAAGGACGGCGCGTCCGCGGACCAGGGGAGGGGAACGCGGCAGCCGTCGCGGCCGCGATCGGTGTGGCCGGAGCGTTCCCAGGAGGGGTCCTGGCGGGCGTCATCGGGCAGGCGTGTCACCTCGGGGAGCCCGAGCTCCTCGCCCTGGTACAGGTACGCCGACCCGGGCAGCGCGAGCATCAGGGCGGTCGCGGCGCGTGCGCGGCGCAGCCCGAGCTCGGTATCGGGTTGGGGGTCGTCGGCGCCGATGCCGGGCATCCGGGCGAGTCCTGGCCGCTGGGGATAGCCGAAGCGCGAGGCATGCCGGACGACATCGTGGTTCGAGAGCACCCAGGTCTGAGGGGCGCCGACCGTCTCCGTCGCCTCGAGCGAGTCCGCTATCGAGTACCGCAGGTCCGCGGCGATCCAGGGGGTCATGAGATAGCCGAAGTTGAAGGACTGGTGCAGCTCATCGGGACGTACGTACCGTGACAGCGCCGCAGAGGGTTGCACCCAGGCCTCCGCGCAGAGCACGCGGTCGGCATCGTCTCCCCAGACATCCACGAGGTCCTCGGAGTACTCGTCGACGATGCTCCGCCAGCGTCGGTAGATGTCGTGGACGCCGGGCTGATCCCACATCGGCAGCAGCGTCGTGGTGTCGACATGGGGGTCGATCGATAGATCCGCATCGGGCAGCCCCTCGGCCTTCACCAGGCCGTGGGCGACATCCACCCGGAAACCGTCGACGCCCCGGTCGAGCCAGAATCGCAGGATGCTCTCGAACTCCTCATGCACTTCGCCATTCGTCCAGTCGAAGTCCGGCTGGGACGAGTCGAAGAGATGCAGGTAGTACTGGCCGGGCCGGCCGTCGGGCTCGGTGACGCGCGTCCAGGCCGGGCCGCCGAAGTTGCTGACCCAGTTGTTCGGCGGTCGTTCTCCCTGCTCGCCGCGGCCGTCGCGGAAGACGTACCGGGCCCGCTCGGGACTGCCGGGCGCGGCGGCGAGCGCGGCACGGAACCACGCATGCTCGCTGGAGGAGTGATTGGGTACGAGGTCGACGATCACCCGCAGTCCGAGCCGGTGAGCACGGTCCAGCAGCGCATCGATGTCTGCGAGCGTGCCGAACAGCGGGTCGACATCACGGAAGTCCGCGACATCGTAACCGCCGTCGTTCTGCGGTGAGACATAGAAGGGGGACAGCCAGACGGCATCGACCCCGAGGTCTCGCAGATGTTCCAGACGGGACGTGATGCCAGGTAGGTCGCCGATCCCGTCCCCGTCGGCATCGGCGAAGGATCGGGGATAGATCTGGTAGATCACGGCGTCGCGCCACCAGGGCGAGGTGCTCATGCGGTCCTCCGGCAAGAGAAGAGGCGTCCAGATTAACCATCGTGTCTGCGGACGCGGGCCGCTAGTCTGCTTCCTGACAGTGATGTGGATCACCGTCGCCGGACTCCGCGCCGGATCACCGAAGGAGAGCGCTCATGACTGTGGATGGCTTCCAGGACGAACGCTTCGAGCGCGTCCGGCGTGTGTTCTCCGAGCAGCTCGACTCCGGTGACGAGCTCGGCGCGGCGATCGCGGTGAATCTGGACGGTGAGACCGTCGTCGACCTCTGGGGCGGTCACCGCGATGCCGCACGGACGCTGCCGTGGGAGCGCGACACGATCGTGAATGTCTGGTCCACGACCAAGGAGATCACCGCCCTGGCTGTCCTGATGTGCGTGGATCGCGGACTGATCGACCTCGATGCGCCGGTCGCGCGGTACTGGCCGGAGTTCGCGCAGAACGGGAAGGACGCCGTCACGGTCCGACAGCTGATGTCGCACACCTCGGGTGTCTCCGGATGGGAGCCGCCTTTCGTGGTGACCGATATGTACGACTGGGACACGGCGACATCGCGTCTTGCCGCGCAGGCGCCCTGGTGGGAGCCGGGCACGGCCTCGGGCTACCACGCCAATAATCAGGGTCATCTGCTCGGCGAGGTGATCCGCCGCACCGACGGCCGCATGCTCAAGCAGTTCGTCGCGGAGGAGATCGCCGCCCCGCTCGGGGTCGACCTGCAGATCGGGGCGCGGCCCGAAGACGATGACCGCATCGCGGAGATCGTGCCCCCGCCGCCGCTGCCCTTCGATCTCGAGAGCATGGATTCCGATTCGCCCGTGGTGAAGACCTTCACCGGCCCGGTGGCCGATGCCTCCGCCGCCAACACGACGGCATGGCGTCGCGCGGACATGGGCGCGCTCAACGGACACACCAATGCCCGTGCCTTGGCCCGGACGTTCTCGACGATCACGCTCGGCGGAGCGGTGGACGGTGTCACGCTGTTGTCGCCGGCGACGATCGATCGGATCTTCGAGGAGCAGGCGCGCAATGTCGATCTGGTGCTCGGCGTGCCGTTGCGTTTCGGCATCGGGTTCGCACTGCCCGAGCCCGCTAGCGTGCCGTATATCCCCGACGAGCGCACGTGTTTCTGGGGAGGCTGGGGTGGTTCGATGACGATCATGTTCCTCGACCGCGGCCTCACGCTCTCGTATGTGATGAACAAGATGGCCCCCGGGATCATCGGATCGGACCGCTCGGCGGCCTATGTCGAGGCGATTCTCGCGGCGGATCTCTGACCCTCCGGTCGGGTCCGGGCTCCTGGACTCGTGGGCCTGACGATAGGTTCGGGGCATGACACAGCGCACCCTCGTACTCATCAAGCCCGACGCGGTTCGGCGTGGTCTGGTGGGTGAAGTCCTCTCGCGATACGAAGCCAAGGGGCTGAGGCTCGTGGCGATGGAGCAGCGTTCGATCGATGCGCAGATGGCCGATACGCACTATGCCGAGCATGTCGATCAGGCCTGGTACCCACCGCTGCGCGAGTTCGCGGTGTCCGGCCCGCTGGTCGCGCTCGTGCTCGAGGGTGACGAGGCGATCTCGGTGGTACGCGCGTTGAACGGGGCGACCGATGGTCGCGTCGCGGCGCCGGGCACGATCCGCGGCGATCTGTCGCTCTCGAATCGAGAGAATCTGGTGCATGCCTCGGACTCGGAGGAGTCCGCGGCTCGCGAAATCGCCCTCTGGTTCCCGAATCTCTGACCTCGCGTCCGGCGATGCGGTCGGGGGACGCGAGGCGACGAAGGATGTGACTCTGCGGCTCCTATGGCAACCATCGAGTCACATCCTCCGGTGGCGAGGCAAGAAACGGTCAGGCGGCTGGTCGGCGTTCGAGGGCGTCGAGGGCGAGGAACTCCTCGCGGGTCGGCGCTTGACCGGTCCATCCGCACCGGCGTGCCATCCGCAGCAGCTGGTCGGCCACGACGGCCCGTTCGCGCCGGATCGCGAATGACGTGAACACCAACACGCGGCTGCCTGTGATGGCGACCTCGTTGGCGCGGACCACATCGGCGTCCCAACGGTTCACCGCGCGATGGGGAGCGCCGTGGATCTCCACCGCGAGATCGAGTTCACGCCAGTAGGCGTCGAGGTAATACTGGCCGTCCGCGCCTTTGAGCCGTTGCTGTCTGGTCGGCGGGGGGAGGCCGAGGACTCGCCAGATCCATGTGAAGTCCCGCTCCGGTAGCGACTGGATGCCGCCGAGAGCATCGAGGACCGACTCGACGATCAGCGCCCGATGCCGGCAGGTGCCGCGTCGCTCCAGCGCCGCTGTCACGGCATCGGCCTGCACGAGCCCCTGCTGGAACGCGGCGATGATGAGTACTCGAGCATGACGTTGATGGGCGCTCCAACTGGCGGCGTCGACCAGACTGCGGGCGATGATCGTGCGGCGCGGGGTCCTGGCCACGTGAACGTCCACCCCGAGTTCCAGGCAGGTGCTCCAGTGCAACTCGCTCGGAGGCAGCGCGGTGGGCCGACGTCCCTGGGGGAGCGTCAAGAAGACGCGAGAGTCCTCGAATCCCCTCAAACCATCGAGTTCCAGCCCGGTGAGACCGGAGACGACGGAGCCCGGTGGTGCTGCGAGCCAGGTGGCGGCGATCCGCTCGCGGCGATCGAGCGGACCGTTATGCGTCACCACGACTCGAGCCCATGGCCGTTGCCAGCGACCCGAGTCGATGAGATGCCGGACCTTCGCTCGTCCCCAACGGCGGTTCGCTTCGCTTGCCGGCAACACACTCTCCATGGACGAAGCCTGTCGGCTCCGGGTCGATCTGACCACCGGCCGATGTCGCGGCTGTGGACAACCGAGGATGTGACTCCGCGGTCGCCCTGGCAACCCTGGAATCACATCCTCTGTCGGGGGTGGGACGGAGGATGTGACTCTGCGGCTCCTATAGCGACCGCGAAATCACATCTTGCGTCGATCCTGCGTCGGCACGGGCCGGCCCGTGGTCAGGCGTAGGTCGGAGGCACGAGGTGGTGGACGACATCGTGGAACTGACCGCGCACCTCGTCGGGTAGCCAGACGATGTGGTTCGACTCCGAGGCCATGTCGACGTCCTCCTGCAGGGTCACCGCCTCCGCGACCTGCCGGGGCTGATCGCGACGAACACGCTCCTCCAGCGCCACCAGCGAGATCCGCAGCGTCACGCCGAAGGGATTGGCGTTGACGATGCCGATGCCCCAGAACTGATCCGGGTCGGCAGTGGCCTTCTGGTCCAGGTCGATCATCACGGCCGTGACCTCGTGTTCCAGAGCGGGGTGGTCGATCTCCTCGGCACCGGCCAGCTCGACCTGCACGTGACGGACCTGGTCGGCGCCCTGACCGTCGAAGCGCAGGATGTCGCGCAGAGACCCACCGGCCGGCAGCACGGCACATCCGGCGTGGGAGCCGTTGACGCCTCGTGTGGTGACGTGGGGGAGTTCAATGCCGTACATATTGTGCGGACGGAAGCGCAAGGTGGGCATGACCGAGACCTCGGTGTTGTTGGTGATCGTCAGGCACTGGTCGAGGGATCCGTCGGCGGCGATGGGCACGTAGCTGACGGCGAACGGCTGAGGTGGGCGCTGGCGTCGTCTCACGGCACGAGCCTAGCGGCGGCGCTGCCGTGCGGGACGGCTCGGCGGTATGTCATCAACCCCCACCACCGCCATGACATTGATGACGGCTCGCCACCACACGGTGCGAGAGGCCGGGGGATTTCACGGCCGTGGGCTCACCGCCTACCCTGGAAGGCATGTCCGTCGAGTCCGTCTTCCCACGACTGGAACCCCTCCTGCCGTCGGTGAGCAAGCCCATCCAGTACATCGGGGGCGAGCTCAACTCGACCGTCAAGGACTGGGACGCCGCCCGCGTCCGCTGGGCGCTCATGTACCCGGACGCCTATGAGGTCGGGCTGCCCAATCAGGGCGTCCAGATCCTCTACGAGGTCCTCAACGAGCGCGACGACATCCTCGCCGAGCGCACGTATGCGGTGATGCCCGACATGGAGCGGGTCATGCGCGAGAACGGTATCCCGCAGTTCACGGTTGACGCCCACCGTCCGATCGCGGCCTTCGACATCCTCGGCGTCAGCTTCGCCACGGAGCTCGGTTACACCAATCTGCTCACCGCGCTCGACCTCGCGGGCATCCCGTTGCACGCGGTCGACCGCACCGACGCCGATCCGGTCGTCCTCGCCGGCGGTCACAGCGCCTTCAATCCCGAGCCCATCGCCGATTTCGTCGATGCGGCCGTCCTCGGCGACGGCGAGGAGGTCGTGCTCGCGATCAGCGAGGTCATCGGCGAGTGGAAGGACGAGGGCCGGCCCGGCGGACGTGACGAACTGCTCGCCCGTCTCGCGGCCTCCGGCGGCGTCTATGTCCCCAAGTTCTACGACGTCGGCTACCTGCCCGACGGTCGTATCGAGAAGATCGCCCCCAACCGCGAGGGCATCCCCTGGACGGTCGCCAAGCACACCCTGATGGACCTCGACGACTGGCCTTACCCGAAGAAGCCGCTCGTGCCGTTGGCTGAAACGGTGCACGAGCGGTTCAGCGTCGAGATCTTCCGTGGCTGCACCCGCGGCTGCCGCTTCTGCCAGGCCGGGATGATCACGCGTCCGGTACGCGAGCGGTCGCTGCAGACGATAGGTCAGATGGTCGACAACGGGCTCAAGCAGTCGGGCTTCGAGGAGGTCGGGCTGCTCAGCCTGTCGAGTGCGGACCATTCGGAGATCGGTGATGTCGCGCAGCAGCTCGGTGACCGCTACGAGGGCACCAATACCTCGCTCTCCCTGCCGTCGACGCGCGTCGACGCCTTCAACATCACCCTCGCCAACGAGTTCAGCCGGGGCGGTCGTCGCTCGGGTCTGACCTTCGCTCCCGAGGGCGGCAGCGAACGGCTGCGCAAGGTCATCAACAAGATGGTGTCGGAGGAGGACCTCATCCGTACCGTCGCCGCGGCCTACTCACACGGCTGGCGCCAGGTGAAGCTGTACTTCATGTGCGGCCTGCCGACTGAGACCGATGAGGACGTCCTGCAGATCGGTGAGCTCGCCAAGCGCGTGATCGAGACCGGCCGTGAGGTATCGGGCCGCAAGGACATCCGTTGCACGGTGTCGATCGGCGGCTTCGTGCCCAAGCCGCACACGCCCTTCCAGTGGGCCTCGCAGCTCGATCACGAGACCACCGACGAGCGGCTCCGCAAGCTGCGTGCATCGGTTCAGAGCGACAAGCGCTTCGGACGAGCCATCGGTTTCCGCTATCACGACGGCAAGCCGGGCACGATCGAGGGACTGCTCTCGCGCGGCGACCGCCGCGTGGGGAGGGTCATCGAGGCGGTGTGGCGCGACGGTGGTCGCTTCGACGGCTGGAGTGAGCACTTCAGCTACGACCGCTGGGCGGAGAAGGCGGCCGAGCAGCTTGTACCGCTCGGTGTCGATCTCGACTGGTTCACCACCCGTGAGCGCGACTACGACGAGGTGCTGCCGTGGGATCATCTGGACTCCGGCCTCGACCGTGAGTGGCTGTGGGAGGACTGGCAGGACGCGATCGATCCCGACGGTGCCGTCGAGGTCGAGGACTGCCGTTGGACCCCGTGCTTCGACTGCGGTGTCTGTCCCCAGATGGACCTGGACATCCAGATCGGCCCCACGGGCCAGAAGCTCCTCCCGCTGTCGGTTGTCTGAGCCCTCGAGCTCAGGCTGGGCCCGCAGAGGACCGATGATGATGCATTCGGGTCGTCATAACAGCCGCAATGCATCGTCATCTGTGCGGCGACACGCTTAGATCCGTGACTCGAGGGGGCCGGAACGGGCGATGTAGGTTCCGGCGATGGCGATGATCACGCCGGTGCATGCGAGCATGATCAACGAGGCATTCCAGCTCCCCGTCAGGTCGTGCAGGACCCCCGTGAGGAAGGGGGAGACGGCGCCGACCAGGTAGCCCGGCCCCTGGGTCATCGCCGACAAGGTGCTCGTGCCCGCCGCTGTCCTCGTGCGATAGCCGATCATCGCGAGCACCCAGGTGAAGGCACCGCCGCCCAGCCCCAGCAGCACCGCCCATGCCGCGGGCCCCTGGCTGGGAGCCACCAGGACGCCGAGCCAGCCCATAGTCGTGACGCCGCCGAAGCATAACGGCAGAAGCGGGGTCTGGCCCCAGCGTCGGATGAGCCAGGGAAGGGCGAGCGTCATCGGCATGCCCACGGCCATCAGCAGGCTCAGCATCAGGCCCGCGGTGGTCGCGTCGACGCCTCCGTCCGCGAGGATCTGCGCGAACCACCCGAACTGGGCGTAGGCGCCGCCGGACTGGGCGCCGAAGCACAGCAGCATCGCCCAGGTGAGAGGTGAGCGGATCACTGCGGAAGCCGGGAGACCGCCTGCTCCGCCGATCTTCGTCTTGACATCGTGTCCGATGAGGGTGAGCCAGGGCAGCAGCGTGACGACGGTGAGTGCCGCCCACATGCCGATGGCCAGGCGCCAGCCTCCCGGTCCCTGCGAGACCGGGACGGAGATCAGGGATGAGATCGTGCCGCTGCCCATGAGGGCCGCACCGAAGAGCGCGCTCATCAAGGCGATGCGGTCGGGGAAGTGGACCTTCACGAGGGGCGGGAGGGAGACATTGCCGAGGGCCGCTCCGGAGAGCGCCAGGAAGGACATCGCGAAGAAAAGCGCCGGTCCGTCGGCGAAGGCTCGGAGCGCGAGCCCGACAGCGATCGCGACGAGGGCGAGGATCGTGGTGCGGTGCAGCCCGATCCGGCGCACGATGCTGTCCGTCGCGAGGCCGAAGACCGCGAAGCAGACCATCGGCAGGGTGGTCAGCAACCCGGCCGCGGTGGGGGAGAGGCCGAGATCCTCCTGCAGCGAGCTCATGACCACGCCGGCGCTGCCGACGGCGACGCGCAGATTCAGGGCGAGCAGGATGATCGAGGCGCCGACAAGGACGCGACCGCGGGAGGTGGACATCGGTGCCATTGAACTCCTCGCGTCCGGTTGCAGGGCGAGCGGGGTCGTTACGCTGGAGTCCATGAGCGAGCGCAGCGAGCGACCCATGAGGCTCCTCATGCTGGTATCGGCCTATCGTGGCTCTTTTCGGGCGGTGTCAGCATGAGCGAGCGCAGCGAGCGACCCATGAGGCTCCTCATGCTGGTA
>NZ_MIJB01000066.1 GCF_002174305.1 Aeromicrobium sp. PE09-221
CCGGCGCCGCGTGGGCTAGGAAGTGGCCGGGGAGAGAGCTGTAGCCGCGGGTGCGCAGGAACGGGATCAGCGAGAACGGCAGCACATGGCATAGCGGCAGGGTGGTCGCCAACCTGCACGGGAGGATGGCGCGCGGGCCGAGGCCTACGACGGCCGCGAGCATGTAGACCCGGGCAGAGACGGGGTCGAGTATCGCCTTCATGCGAGAGGTCGGCTCGAGAGAAAGGGCGATCTTGCCGTCGAGATAGTCCGTGATGCCCGAGACGACGAGCACCGCCAGCGCCGCGACATCCCACTGCGGCCCGAGCACCAGCCACAGGAAGACCGGGACCAGGGCGATCCGCACGAAGCTCAAGAGGTTGGGAACGGTGAATATCCGTTCGCTACTGCGCTCGGTCACCCGACCTCCTTCGTCAGCTCGCCGATGTCTGCAGAACAGCCTAGGGTATCGGGCCTTGCGCGGTCCGCACGCGCCGCCGGGTGATCCCGGTCTTGCGAGTCGGGGAAGGACTGAGAGACTGAGGGTGTTACTTCCCCCATAACGCTCTGACGCGAGCCGCCGAGGCTCGCGCGATAGAAGGAGGACGCGTGGCTGAGTACACTTTGCCGGATCTGCCCTATGATTACGGGGCGTTGGACCCGCATATCTCGGGCAAGATCATGGAGCTGCATCACGACAAGCACCATCAGAACTACGTCAACGGCCTGAACACCGCGCTGGAGAAGCTCGAAGAGGCCCGCGCGAACGAGAAGTTCGACACCGTGAACATGCTGGAGAAGAACCTGGCGTTCAACCTCGGCGGCCACATCAACCACTCGATCTTCTGGAAGAACCTGTCCCCGGACGGTGGCGACAAGCCCACCCGCCAGCCCGCACCCGCGACCGAGGCCAACTCCCGCCCACTCCACCCCTCCGGGGCCCAGTTCGAGCAGGTCGCCCGCGGCATCCAGGGATCGGGGTGGGCCATCGCCGCCTGGGACACCCTCGGACAGCGTCTGGTGATCGTCCAGGTCTATGGCCAGCAGTCCAATATCCCCGCGACGCTGATCCCGATCTCCCAGCTCGACATGTGGGAACACGCCTTCTACCTGGACTTCCTCAACGT
>NZ_MIJB01000067.1 GCF_002174305.1 Aeromicrobium sp. PE09-221
TTGCGGGCTGCGATAGGTGGTGGTAGGAGGCGGGGGGACGGTTGCGGTGCGATGACGCCGGGGCCACGCGCGGGGTGCGGCGGTGCGAGGGCAACCGCGCCGCGCAAGCCCTGCGGGCGAGGGCCGGGACCAACGGGATTCTGATCACCGGGCCGCCGTGGACTGGGGCCGACGAGACGGGCGCAGACGGAGCCGACGATACGGCCGGCCGACGCGCCCCACGCTTGACAGGGAGCTTCGATCTCACCGCGGGTGAGCGACTGGATTGGGATCTCAGCTGGTTTCCCGCCTATCAGGAACCGCCCGAACCGCCCGATGCGGACCGCGCACTGGCCGAGACCGTCGAGTTCTGGACGCAATGGGTATCGCAGTGCGAAGTGCGCACCGAACACCGGCCGCTGGTGTGGCGATCGCTCCTCGTCCTGCGGGCACTCACCCACCTGGACACGGGTGGGATCGTCGCCGCTCCCACCGCCTCGCTGCCCGAGAGCTTCGGGGGTGCCCGCAACTGGGACTATCGCTATGTCTGGCTCAGGGACGCTGCGTTCACCATCGAGGTCGCCGTCGCCCACGGCCTGACCAGCGGAGCGAAACTCTGGCGCGATTGGCTGTTGCGCGCCGTTGCCGGCGACGCTGATGACGTCCGAATCATGTATGGACTAGCCGGAGAGCGAGAGCTCACCGAGTCGGAGCTCGACCACCTCCGCGGCTACGGGGG
The DNA here is from genome assembly GCF_002174305.1 of Aeromicrobium sp. PE09-221. Taxonomy (GTDB): domain Bacteria; phylum Actinomycetota; class Actinomycetes; order Propionibacteriales; family Nocardioidaceae; genus Aeromicrobium. Next base: position 719 of record NZ_MIJB01000067.1, read on the forward strand.
TTCTCGGCCCGTACGAATCGGCAACGGCCCGGCGCATCAGTTCCAGGCGGACGTCGTCGGGGAGGCACCGATCGCCCTTCACGCGCTGCGCGCAGCCGGGGTGGGCGCGCCCGACGACCCCTGGGGGTTGCCGCAGAGCCTGCGACTGCTCCGCG
>NZ_MIJB01000068.1 GCF_002174305.1 Aeromicrobium sp. PE09-221
TCTGCTGCGCGGGTTCGGCCCGTTCGGGCCATCCGGTGATGCCCGGCGAGTGCGAGGCAGCGAACGCCCCGACGATCTTCCCGGTGTTAGCCATTGTCATTTCTCCCCACGAATCCGCGCGTAGTATTCGGCACGATCGACTTCGAGCTGGATCGCGCAGAAATACAAGAGATAAGGATTGATGCCCTTTTCGTACATGGACTTGAAATCAAGCTTCTGCAAGTGATCCCGGAACTCGTCCTCGATCCCGTATTCGTCGAGAACCTTGCCGGAATCACGCATATAACGGTCCTTGACGGAGGGATCCCGGCGAATGTCCCAGAGCAATTTATGAACGCTGTACATCGCTGTGCTCTCTCCTTGCCCGAGGTTTCCCCCGTCCCCATGCGGAATATCTCGCAATTTCAATCTAGGACCGCCGGGGACGGGGGTCGTGACCCTTCCGGGTCAATTCGCTCGAGCGCTCAGATCTTGTGCGTGAACCAGCCACCTCAGGCGGGACGTGGCGACGGCGAAGTAGTAGTAGCAGCAGTGCAGCGAGCCGGACTGGTCGTACATGTCGACCGTGACGCAGTCGGACGTCCGGGCGTCGACGAAGCGCCGCGCACCGATGCGGCACAGGTGGCTGTACTCCTTGCCCTGCCTCCCACAGACGGGCATGTCGCTCTCGTCCGCGACGCCATCAACCCTGCACTCTGATAGG
>NZ_MIJB01000069.1 GCF_002174305.1 Aeromicrobium sp. PE09-221
GGGGGTGGTGGGGGCGGGGCGGTCGGCCGGGGCCTCCAGCGGGGGGCGGTGGGTCTCGTTCATCGTGTTGGCGTTCTGGTTCGGGTCGTCGATCGTGAGGGTGACGATCCCATCGGCCACGTCGTAGCGGACCGCATCAGTACTGGTCATGCCCATATCTCCTGTAAAGCCTGTGGAATTCGGTCCGGCGCTCAGATGCGCTCGACGATGGTGGCGATGCCCATGCCGCCGCCGATGCACAGCGTGGCCATGCCGTAGCGCTTCTGACGGCGCTCCAGCTCGTCGACCAAGGTGCCGAGGATCATCGCGCCTGTCGCGCCGAGCGGGTGGCCCATCGCGATGGCGCCGCCGTTGACATTGGTCTGCTCGTGCGGGTAGTCGCCGAGATCGCGCATGAGCTTCATCGCCACGGCGGCGCCATCGCGATGGGCCACCCGCTCGGCGCGACAGGCGCGATGATCCTCGGCACCTTGGTCGACGAGCTGGAGCGCCGTCAGAAGCGCTACGGCATGGCCACGCTGTGCATCGGCGGCGGCATGGGCATCGCCACCATCGTCGAGCGCATCTGAGCGCCGGACCGAATTCCACAGGCTTTACAGGAGATATGGGCATGACCAGTACTGATGCGGTCCGCTACGACGTGGCCGATGGGATCGTCACCCTCACGATCGACGACCCGAACCAGAACGCCAACACGATGAACGAGACCCACCCCACCCCGACTGACGCCGCGGTCGCCCCACCCCCCCCCCACAACACCCCGGCCGGCAGAGCGCCACCACCGCACACACCGGGCCCACCCCCCCC
>NZ_MIJB01000070.1 GCF_002174305.1 Aeromicrobium sp. PE09-221
GGGGGGGGGGGGTGGGGCAGGGGGGGGGCGGGGCGGTGCCAGGTTGGGGGAGGGGGTGGTGGAGGGGGGGGGCAGGGCACACGTGGGCGGGAGCCAGAGCGGGGAAGTGGCTGACCGGTCCGTTGACCGCCACCATGAGGAGCCGGGGGCGTCGTCCCTGCGAGGGACCCGCGAAGGCCGGCACCCCCGCTTGGATCTCACTCGTGATCCGCGTGACGAGCTCGGGTATTCGAGGGCGGAAGAGGGGAACGAAGGTGCGAGCGAGTCCGCGGAGATTGCCGTCCTCGCGGAGCGCGGTCATGAGGACGCGCCATCGGCTCGACGACGTGATGCGGCGCTCATGATCTCCCTTGCTCAACGTGCCGGGCCTCACATTCTCGCCGGGCCACCAGCCGACGCGCAAGCAGCTGCTGAAGAGCGCGGGGGGGCCGGTAGGGAGTGGGAGGGAGTAACTGGCCACTCCGCGATTCACGGGCCGAGTCATGAGGGAGGAGTGACCCGACATCGTCCAGTGCAGCACGTGTCGCCGATCTGAGCCACCGGCTCGGAGGAAAAAGTGGAAAACTCGGATGATCATCCGAAAAGTCGGCGGTCCGATCGCGATCTTTGTACGAGAGTGAGGGTTCATCCCCGCTCGGACCGCGGGCATCGGCTGTCCATGATGTACTGCTGATGGCGCTCGTGAGCGCTGCACGGGTGGCGGAGGGCACAGTGACGCCTCTGGTA
>NZ_MIJB01000071.1 GCF_002174305.1 Aeromicrobium sp. PE09-221
CAAAAAACCTGGGGCGCTTCACACCACGGCAGCGTCGTTGGGGAAGTGTCCGCGGTTCTTGGTGACCTTGCGCAGCTGGTAGTTCAGCGACTCGATCGCATTGGTTGTGTAGATGACCCTGCGGACCTCGGGCGGGAACGCCAGGAACGGCGTGAACCGTTCCCATGCGTTCTCGAACGCCGCGACTGCGTGCGGGTTCGCCTTGCCCAGCGGCGATGCTGCGAACGCCTCCAACGCTGCCCTGGCGGCGTCAACGTCGGCGGCGGTGTAGATCGGCTTCAACGCTGCTGCGACGGCTTTTCGCTGGCCCCAGTTCACGAATCGCATCGCGGTGCGGATGAGATGGACCACGCAGGTCTGGACGGTCGATTCAGGCCAGGTGGCCTCGATCGCTTCGGGGAATCCGGTGAGCCCGTCGCAACAGACGATCAGCACGTCGCGGATGCCGCGGTTGGCGAGCTCGGCGCAGACGGTGGCCCAGAACTTTGCTCCTTCGACCGCTTGGACCCAGATTCCCAGCACGTGCTTGACGCCGTCCATGTCGACGCCGACGGCGATGTGAGCGGCTTTGTTCCTGACGTGGCCGCCGTCTCGGACCTTGACCACGATCGCGTCCAGGTAGATGACCGGATAGAACATCTCAAGCGGTCGGCGCTGCCACGCGAGCACGGCCTCACCGATCTCATCGACGATCTTGCTGATCGTCTCGTAGCTGGTCTCAACCCCAATCGTCGAGACGAGGTGATGCTCGATGTCCCGCAGCGTCATCCCGCCGGCATAGAGCGAAACGATCATCTCGTCCAGACCACCGAGACGCCGCGAACCGACCGGGACGAGACGCGGCACATAGCTGCCGTCGCGGTCACGAGGGATCGCCAGATCGATCTCACCGACCTGCGAGGCGACGGTCTTCGGATATGAGCCGTTACGCGAGTTCGGATGCAACGCTGCTTCCGGATCGCCCTTGTCATAGCCCAAATGATCCGAAAGCTTGAAGTGCCCCAGGTTTGATGCCGCGTCCTTTTGAGTTGGAAGGATGCATGTCATGCCGAAGAAGATCGATCCGAAGGTGCGCGAGCGCTGTGTCCGGATGGTGCTGGAGCACTTGCCGGAGTATCCATCGCTGACCGCCGCAGCCGAGGCCGTCGCCCGGCGGGAGAACGTCGGGAAGGAGTCGGTGCGCCGGTGGGTGATTCAGGCCCAGATAG
>NZ_MIJB01000072.1 GCF_002174305.1 Aeromicrobium sp. PE09-221
TGTGGAGGATGGGCGTCATGACTGTCGTATAGGCAATGGTCCGGTCGGCCGCGATGAACTCCTGGACCTCGCGTACGGTCTGGGGCTGCTCGACAGCCCACAGGCGTTGCATCACGGATGTCTCCAGCGGGCCCATCGCTCACCAACTCTCGGTCTACTATGGGACATCGTATCCGGGGTCCGTGAATCTGGTTCGCCGTGGCCGCATCTACGCAGTGACAGATGGCGTGACCTAGGAACGCCGTCTACCGCTCGGTGCGCGTAGAGGGGGGCATCGGTTTGCTCGTACTCAGTTGGGACACGACTCGACTGGATCGAACGAAGCGCGTCCCATACTGGCCGCTTTGTGGCCTGATTGGCCCAGTTCTCGTTGCAGGTAGTCGGGTATCGTCGGAAGTGACCCGAAGGGATCATCCCTACCATTGGAGGGATTTCCGCGGTTCTCGGTACCCACCGTCTTGGCTCGTACGGAGCTCGGACTCGTCAGGGGGTCGCAGGTTCAATCCAGGCAGCCGGCCGCGAGACCCCCGCTCCGACCGATCCGTCAATGGCACGCTTCCATCGACGAATGAGCGTAGGTCGGTGGCAGGACGTACGCCGAGATCTGTCGCCGCTTATGGGCGCAAAACTCACCGACCCGGCGTGTGTCGTCTCGGAGACTGCAAGACCCTCTCGCTC
>NZ_MIJB01000073.1 GCF_002174305.1 Aeromicrobium sp. PE09-221
GGGTGGTGGGGGGCGGGGGGGGCGGGGGGGGGGGGGGGGTGGAGAGGGGGGGGACGGGGCGGGCGGGGGGGGGTGGGGGGGGGGGGGCGGGGGGGGTGGGGGCGGCGGGGGGCGTGGGGCGGGGGGGTGGTGTGGGGCGGGGCGGGGCCGGCGGGGGGGGGCGCGCGCGGGCGGGGCGCGGGGGGCCGGTGGGCGGGGAGGGCGTGAGCGACGGGCGGGGGGGGGGCGCGGGGGGGGGGGGACGGCGGCGGCGGGGCGCGGCGGGGGGGGGCGCGGCGGTAGCGGCCCGCGACCCGACCCCCGCACCCCCCTACACGGCCGGCCTTAAGGCCCGCGAGCGGTTATCCGCCCGTCCAACCCCCCCGCCCGGAAATTTCCCCCCCCCCCCGAAGCCCCAAGGGTCCCCACAAGGGGGGGGAGGGTGAAAAACCCGCCCCGCCGCCCTCCCCCCCGGCGAAGCCCGGGGGTTCCACGACAGCCGCCTCGCCCGCCGGCAAGGCGCCGCCAGTAC
>NZ_MIJB01000008.1 GCF_002174305.1 Aeromicrobium sp. PE09-221
GACCTCACGGGAAAGGACGTCTCGTGAGCGAGCGCAGCGAGCGAACCATGGGGCTCACCTCATGCCGCCATCAGCCTATGGTGCTTCTTCTTCAGGCGGTGGCGGCATGAGCGAGCGCAGCGAGCGAACCATGGGGCTCACCTCATGCCGCCATCAGCCTATGGTGCTTCTTCTTCAGGCGGTGGCGGCATGAGTGGGTATGACGTCACCATCGTCGGCGCCGGCGTCGTCGGCACGGCTATCGCCCGCGCGCTGAGCCGTTATGAGCTGGACATCGCGATCGTCGACGCGGCCCACGATGTCGGCGAGGGCACGAGCAAGGCGAACACCGCCATCCTGCACACCGGCTTCGATGCCAAGCCCGGGACCCTCGAGTCCCGGCTGGTCAGCCGCGGCTATGCGCTGCTGGGTGACTACGCCGAGCGGACGGGCATTCCGATGGAACGCACCGGTGCCCTCCTCGTCGCCTGGACCGACGAGGAGCTCGAGAATCTGCCCGCGCTGCGCGAGAAGGCGGAGCAGAACGGCTACGACGCCTGCGAGATCATCGACGCCACCGCCGTCTACGCGGCCCTGCCGCATCTGGGTCCCGGTGCCCTCGGTGGCCTGACGGTGCCGGGTGAGACGATCATCTGCCCCTGGACACCGTCGATCGCCTACGCCACCGAGGCCGTCGACAACGGGGCCGCGCTGCTGCTCGGACGCGAGGTCACCGGCGTCACCGTCGGTGACGAGTCCACGGTCGTGCACACCAGCCGCGGTGACGTCACGACCCGCTGGCTCATCAACGCCGCGGGGCTCGGCGCAGATGTGCTCGATCGTGCCCTCGGCTTCGACCGCTTCACCGTCACGCCGCGACGCGGCGAACTGCTCGTCTTCGACAAGCTCGCCCGACCGCTGGTCGACAAGATCGTCCTGCCCGTCCCGAGCAAGCTCGGCAAGGGCGTGCTGGTGAGTCCCACTGTGTACGGCAATGTCATGCTCGGCCCCACTGCCGAGGATCTGCACGACAAGACGGCCACCGGCACCTCCGAGAACGGCTTCGCCTTCCTGCACGAGAAGGGCGAGCGGCTCATGCCGGCACTCTTCGAGGAGGAGGTCACGACCGCCTACGCCGGTCTACGGGCCGCGATCGATCACGGTGACTATCTGATCGAGCCCGATCCCTCGCAGCGCTATCTGCTGGTCGGTGGTATCCGGTCGACCGGCCTCACAGCCTCGATGGCCATCGCCGAGCACATCGAGGGCCTGCTCACCGACGCCGGTGTCGAGCTGCATCAGCGCGCCTCCCTCGCTGAGCCCCCGCGGATGCCGAATATCGGCGAGGCACGGCCCCGGCCCTACGAGCGAGACGAGGTCATCCGCCGCGATCCGGCCTATGGCGAGCTGGTGTGCTTCTGCGAGCGGGTGAGCTTCGGGGAGATCCGCGACGCGCTCTGCGCGACGGTGCCGGCGGTGGACCGTTCCGGCGTCAGCCGCCGCACGCGGGCCACGAACGGGCGCTGCCAGGGCTTCTACTGCGGCGCGGCCGTGGACGCCACGATCGAGGAGATGGTCCGATGAGCGGCGAATACCGTGCCGATGTCGTGGTCATCGGCGGTGGTCCCTCTGGGCTGAGCGCCGCCACAGCGCTGCGCCGTCAGGGTGTCGGTCGCGTCCTCGTGCTGGAGCGAGAGCGCGAGGCCGGAGGCATCCCCCGGCATTCTGACCATTTGGGCTACGGCATCCGCGACCGTCGCCGGTTCATCAGCGGTCCCACATACGCGCGCCGGCTGGTGTCCGAGGCGACCGAGACCGGTGCGGAGATCCTCACCGGCACGATGGCTACCTCCTGGCGTGATGAGCGATCGCTCTATCTGACGAGCCCTCGGGGCCGTGAGATCGTGTCCGCCGACGCCATCATCGTCGCGACCGGTGCGCGCGAGCGCCCACGACCCGCGCGGATGATCCCCGGGTCGCGTCCGGCGGGCGTCTACACCACCGGTGAGCTGCAGAACCGCGTCCATCTGCATCACGGCAGCGTCGGCAAGCAAGCCGTCATCGTCGGAGGCGAGCTCGTCTCGTGGTCGGCCGCGATGACCCTCAAGGAGGCCGGGTGCACGCCCGCAGCGATGGTCACGCGCTACGACCGTCCCGAGTCCTACGGCGTGTTCAACCTGGGTGGGCGGCTCCTGTTCCGACCCGCTCTGGTGACGGGACACCGCGTCACGCGTGTCCTGGGCCGGCGACGCGTCGAGGGGGTCGAGGTCGAGGACCTGGCGACCGGCGACCGGCGCGTGCTCGACTGCGACACGGTGGTCTTCACCGGGGACTGGATCCCCGACCACGAGCTCGTGCGCTCGGCGGGCATCGAGCTGGCACCCGATACCAAGGGGCCGCTGGTCGATGCGGCCGGCCGTACCCGCCGTGAGGGCGTCTTCGCCGCGGGCAATGTCGTGCATCCGGTCGACACGGCGGACATCGCGGCCCTCGGCGGCACGCACGTCGCGGATGCCGTGCTGCGCTATCTCGGTGGGACGACAGCCGCCGCGGGTGGCCTGCGGCTGCTCGGCGACGCGTCCTTCCGCTGGGTATCCCCGGGCTTGATCGACCTATCCGCGGGCGTCCCCGCCCGCGGACGCATCGAGACCTGGGTCGACGATCTCGTGCGCTTCCCGCACGTGACGGTCACACAGGGTGACAGCGTCGTCACCCGCCGCCGTCTTCCCTGGCCGGCATCCCCGGGCCGGGTCTTCAGGATCCCCTGGGACGTCCTGAACGGCATCGCCCCGACCGGCGGCGACGTCCGCCTCCACCTCTCGCAAGACAAGGAACACCGATGAGCAATGACCACCTCGGGACGGATGCGCCCGCCGGACACTATGAGCAGACGCTCGCCAAGGATCTGAGTCCCTTCACACTGTTCGCCGTGGCCTTCGGCTTCGTGTCGATCGCGACGGGCATCTTCACGGCCTACGGATCGGTCCTCGCGACCTCCGGGCCGATGGGCATCTGGACGTGGCCGATCGTGGTCATCGGCCAGCTCGCCGTGGCGCTGATCTTCGGCGCGCTGGCCGCACGGGTCCCGGTCACCGGCTACGCCTATCAATGGGTCTCGCGCCTGGCCAATCCTGTGCTGGGCTGGATCATGGGGTGGATCTCGTTCACCTTCCTCGGCGTGGTCGTGGTGGCCGTGGACTACACGATCGCCTCGACGATCCTGCCGGTGCTGTTCGGCTATGTGGGCACGCAGGCCAATGCCTGGATCATCACCGCCGTCGTCATCACCCTGCAGGCCGCCCTCGTCTCGATGTCCACGCGGGCGACGCAGCGGGTCAACAATGGTGCGGTCACCATCCAGCTGATCGGCATGATCGGCCTGGTCGTCCTGCTCTTCGCCGTGGGCTTCACCACCGGCCAGTTCGAGTGGAGCACCCTGTTCAGCCGCGGCGATGTGCCCGCCGAGGGCTACTTCTCGCTCGGCGGGCTCACCGAGGCCGGACCGTGGGCGATGGGCTTCCTCCTCGGGGCTTTCACGATCGTCGGCTTCGAATCGGCCGCGAATCTGGCCGAGGAGACCCGCGATCCCGCGAATGTCGTCCCGAGGGCGATGTACCGGGCGGTCCTGACCCTCGGCATCATCGGCTTCCTCTTCCTCATCGCGGTGACCGGCCTGGCGGGAGACCCCGTCGCGCTCGCCGGATCCGCGACGCCGATCGCCGATATCATCCAGGGCGTGCTGGGCTCGTTCCTCGGCAAGGCGCTGCTGGTACTGGTGGTCATCTCGATCTTCTCCTGCGGCCTGGTCATCACGCTGAGCGGCTCGCGGCTCATCTGGGCGATGTCGCGGGACGAACGGTTCCCAGGCTGGCAGGCATTCCACCGCATCTCGCGCTCGCGCGGCACCCCCATGAACGCGACCTTCATGATGTTCGCGGTCGGGCAGACCGTGCTCGCGGTGTTCGCCTTCTCCACCGACGCCCTGTTCGCGCTCTTCTCCGCGGCCACGCTGCTGCCGGCGATCATCTACGCGTCGACCGTGGCGCTGTACATCGTCAAGCGCAAGGAGCTGCCGCCGACCCGTGGGTTCAGCCTCGGGCGTTGGGAGGTCCCGGTGCTGGTGGTCGCGGTCGTCTGGCTGGTGTGGGAGCTGCTGATCTTCCGCGATGCATCCTTCGCCAAGTCCTGGGCATATGTCGGTGTGATGGTGCTGATCGGCGCCGTCTACTTCGCGGTTCTGCTCGCCCGCAAGGGCGTCTCCGGGCTCACGATGCCCGACATGGAGTCGATCGATGCCGTGCTCGATGCCGAGCCCAAGGAGCACTAGGGTTCTGGACAGGTTCCGCGGACGGTCGAGTCGAGCCATCCTCGTTACGCTCGTCCGCTAGCGGAGCCTCATCGACCGGACGATTCGAGGAGGTCCACGGTGACGCAACTGGCCATCCCCGCCGAGCGGTGGGGCATCATCGAGCAGCAGCTCGCGGCCCGGGAGTTCGTGCGCACCGTGGACCTCGTCGACGTCCTGGGGGTCTCCATCGAGACCGTGCGGCGCGACCTCGCCGCGCTCGAGTCGCGGGGCACGCTGGTCCGGGTGCGCGGTGGCGCGGTCGCGGCCGGTCACCATCCCCGGGCAGAGGGCAGCTATGGCGAGCGCAGTGCCAGCGGCCGCGATGAGAAGGCCCGGATCGGCCGGGCCGCCGCCGAGCTGATCGCCGACGACGCCACCATCATCATCGATGTCGGCACGACGGCGCTCCAGGTCGTCGCCGCCATGGCTCCCTCCTTCCAGGGTCTGCTGTTGACCGGCTCGCTGCCCGCCGCCACCCTCGCCTGCGAGCGCCTCTCCTGCGAGGTCGTCGTCCTCGGCGGGCGGGTGCGGCCGGGCGATCTGGCGGTCTCCGGAGGCCGGGCCGACCAGTTCCTCGGCGACTTCCGGCCTGATATCGCCTTCCTCGGATCCGGCGGCGTCGACGCCGTGGACGGCCTGACCGACTTCCACTACGAGGAGGCCCGGCTCCGCCAGCGGATGCTGGCGCTCTCCGCGCGCTCATGGGTGCTGGCCGATGGATCGAAGCACCGAGTGGTGGCCCCCGTGCATGTCGCGAACCTCGATCAGCTCGCCGGGCTCGTCACCGATGTCGAGCCCGGCGGCGATCTGGGAGCCGCGCTCGATGCCGCGGGTGTCGAGGTCCGCGTCGCCCGCTGAGCGCCCCGGACCCTATAAGGCCGTGACCTCGATGAGGAAGCTGTTACGGTCAGCCCGGTGGTACTCCAGGGTGTACTCCACCACCCGGTCCTCATGATCCCAGCTACGCCGCGTCACCAGCATCAGCGGAGTGCCAGGCGGGACGTCAAGCAGGTCGGACTCCCACGGTGCGGACAACACCGGGTCGTAGCGCTGACGGGCTCGCGCTACCTCGACTCCTGCCGCGGCGAGCGCAACACCCAGCGGACCCGTGGCCAGCAGCTCGTCGTCCACGGCGCCACCGACGGCTGTCGGCAGATGCACCACCTCGACCGACACCGAACGCCCGCCGACGAACCGGACGCGTGCGGTCCGGGAGACCTCTTCGTCCTCGTCCACCGTCATCAGCTCACGCATCCGGTCGTTCGGGACGTGCATGTCACGGTAGACCTCCCGATACGTCGACGCCTCTTCCGCCGATGTCACCATGCTCTCGGGCATCGACATGGTGTGGACCGTCTTCGGCTCGGCCACGAAGGTGCCGCGGCCGACGTGCCTCGTGATCAGATTCTGTCGCTCGAGCCGGTCGAGCACATGCCGGACCGTGGTCCGGCTGACACCGAACTGCTTGCACATGTCGCGCTCCGCCGGGAGTCGGACCCCCGGGGCCAGCTCGCCGGAGTTGATGAGTGCCGCCAGTAGCCCGGTGAGCTCCATGTGAGCCGCCTGGGTCGCTGAGCCGGCACCCCGCCCGGGGCGTGGGGACGCGGCGATGTGAGACAGGTCCGCCGTGCTCGGCGTCGAGATCTGGGGAGTCTGCTCGCGGGAGGACGAAGCGTCATCATCGGCCATGATCACGCTCCTGTCGCCGCCATGCTGCCGCGGCCAACGCGACGTCGAACATTCCCAGCCCCCACAAGTCGAAGACGATCCGTTCTCGCTCCGGCCGGTGGCCAGGAGGAGAATCGGGGATCAGATCCTCGAGAAGCTCGATCCGATCCGCCGACACCGCTCCCGCCCTGACGGCGCGTGCTGTCGAAGACAGATCATAGGACAGAAGCTGTCGATCCGTGGTCACCCAGCGTTCGCTCGTTCGAACCGCGGCCTCCGTCAGATCATTGAGCGATATCCCGATCACGAGGCGGACCCCCACCACCATCTCCGGTGTGACGTAGGGGGTCACCGCATCGCTCGTCGCCAGCACCACGATCTCGTGGGAGACGACCGCCCGCTCGACCGACGCGGCGACGTTCGCGCCCACGCCGTGACCGCGAAGCGTCTGGACCAGACGGTCGGCAGCCTTCTCATCCACGTCGAAGACCGCCACGGTCTCGACCAGGGTGGGGTGCAGGGCGATCACGGTCTCCACGAGCGCCTGTGCCGATACACCCGCCCCCACCACCCCGAGGGAGACCGGAGCGGACGTCGGCACCAGCGACTCGATCGCCAGAGCGCCGACCGCCGCGGTGCGGACTGTACTGATGGAGGTCGCCTCGACGACCGCGCGCGAGCGACCGTCCTGGCGGTCGCTCAGCAGAACCGAGGCCGATGCCCGCGGCCGACCATGGCGGAGATTCTCCGGGTTGGCGCCGATCCACTTGACCCCGACGATGTCCTCAAGGGATGCCGGGTGAGCGACGAATCGATGCCCCGGTTCACCCACGGCCAAGGTCGACAACGGGCTGTCGAAAGCACTGCCTGCCCGTTTCGCGGCCAAGGTCCGACGCATCAGGTCGACGGCGACGGCCGGCCCGAGCACTCCCGATTCCCGGACGTCATCGGCGCTCAGCACCGTGAGCGGGGAGACGGACATCAGACCTCCTGCGCTGAAAGCCGCGCGTCGCCGACGACCACGCGACCTTCGAGGACCGTGGCGAGGGCGCGGACCGACTGATCGTGGGTCACGGTCTCGACGACCTGTTCGAGGAACTGCAGCTGTTCGAACTCGTAGGAGCCTCGCTCCACCGCCAGGACCGCTAGATTGGCCACAGCGCCCTCGCGCAGCTCGGCGAGCTCCGGCCGTCGAAGGACCGCAGCCGGGTTGGCGGTCACCGCGCGCAGGACCTCCTCGAAGGGCATGCCGATCGCCAGCATCTTCGACATCGTCGCGGTGAGCCCGAACACGGGTCCGTCGGCCGTGACCTCGGTGAGATCGCTGGAGATCGTATCGGGGTACAGGCCACGAGCGATGGCCTCGCGACCGACGCTGAAGTCGAGCCCCCCACGCCCGCAGCCCACGTCGAGCACCACCCCGCGGGCTCGGGCGCGGAGCAGCGCGTCCCAGTTCTCCTGGCTCGCCACCACGGACTCGCGCGACCGGGAGAACACGTGTGTGACGATGTCGCCCGGCCGCAGGGCATCGAGGATCTCGATGAGCGCGAGGCTCGGATCGAAGACGTGCACCATGAGCGGGACGCCGGTCCGGTCACCGGCCGCGAGAGCGCGCTGCAGCGCCTCGCGTGCGTTGTCCGGGTCCTCGCCGTTGACCCACCGGGAGAGGCGCAGCTTGATGCCGACGACGAAGTCACGGTGCTTCTCGACGGCCTCCGCGAGCAGGTCGACATCGGCGGTCCGCAGATCGTGAAGCTCACCCACCTCGTTGTGGATGATCCCGATCGTGGAGAGGTTGACGAAGGCGAAGAGATTTCCCCGGCCGATGCCTCGCGCGGTCTGCACGAGCCCGGGCAAGGTCAATGCGCCCGCGCTCCCGGCGTCCACGATGGTCGTCACACCGTCCCGGAAGCTGTAACGCCGCGGATCGTATCCCAGCGGCGTGGACCATCGGTAATAGTGCGTGTGCAGGTCGATGAGGCCGGGGAGGACGTGCGCTCCCTCGACGTCCAGTACGTGGCGGGCGGGGGTCGTATCGGAGGCATCGAGGCTGACGATCATGCCGGCGTCGATCACGACATGGGTCTCGCGCGACGTGGACGTGAACGGGTCGTGGACGAGGGCGTTGCGCAGGAGGAGGTCGTTCATGGGTCTCTTCTTTCAGCTGGCGAGGGGAACGGCGCGTTCGAGATCGGCGACGACGTGGATCGGCTGGCCGGAGTACAGCTCGCGTGACAACGGTTGCGCGCTCTTGACGAGGATGCCGCTGCCGCTCAGTTGGACCGATACCGTGAGGCTCGACTGTTCGTAGTCGAGGTCTACGACGGTGCCCGGGATGCCAGGCCCGTCGACCTCGAGGGCGATCGCATCGGCCGGAATGCAGATCGCTGCTATCTCGCCCGCCGACGCGAGCGGCGCGATGCTGCCCAGCGGGGTGTGCAATGCTCCGCCCGGCTCGCTTCCGTCGACATCCACGATGGTGCCGGCATCGAGGAAGTGCGCCGTGAATCGGTGCCGGGGACGGACGAACAGCTCACGAGGCGCGGCGATCTCCACGATGCGTCCCTCGTTCATCACGGCGACCCGGTCGCCGAGCGCTAACGCCTCGCCGTGATCGTGGGTGACGTAAACGCCCGTGACACCGAGCTCCTGTTGTAGTCGGCGCAGATCCGACCGCAGCTCCATGCGGATGCGCCGATCGAGCGCCGACAACGGCTCGTCGAGGAGCAGCACGCGCGGATTGATCACGATCGCGCGAGCGAGTGCCACGCGCTGCTGCTGGCCGCCGCTGAGCTGGCCGGGCTTGCGGTCGGCGAGATGCGCCAGCTGGACCAGCTCGAGCGCCTCGCCGATCGCTTTGGTGATCTCGCTCTTGGCCTGGCGGCGGGTCTTCAGGCCGTAGGCGACGTTCTGCGCGACGGTGAGGTGCGGGAAGAGCGCCCAGGTCTGGAAGACCATGCCCATGTCCCGCTGAGCCGCCTTAAGCGACGTGATGTCGTCACCGTCGACCATGACGGTGCCGGAGTCGGGCGCGGCGAGGCCCGCGATGGTCCGCAGCAGCGTGGTCTTGCCGCAGCCGCTGGGGCCGAGGAGGACCAGCATCTCTCCGCGGCGGATCTCGAGGTCGATGTCCCGAATGCCCGCCCCGTTGCCGTACTCGGTGGTCAGTCCACGCAGGTGGACGAATGAAGTGCTCATAGGTGTCTCCAGAGGTCAGCGCAGGCCGCTGCCGGTCAGGTGTTTCAGCGCACCGATGCGGTGCAGGACGAAGAAGACGATCAGACCGAGGGCGACCAGCAGCGTCGACATCGCGGCGATCGAGGGATCGGGCCTGAAGTCCAGGTACTGGTACATCACGACGGGAAGGGTCGACTCGCCCGGCGGCATGAGGAACAGCGAGATGCTGATGTTGTCGAACGAGAAGATGAAGACCAGCAGCGATGCCCCGATGAGGCCCGGTGTCGCCAAGGGCAAGGTGATGGTGCGGAAGACCCGCCAACTCGATGCGCCCAAGGTCTCGGCCGCCTGCTCGAGGGCGACATCCTGTGACGCCATCGTGGCCACGATGACCTGCAGGCCGATGGGGATGCCGACGACACAGTGGCCCAGGACGAGGGCGGGAATACTCGGCGCCTGCTGCAACCGCAACGCGACGAAGACGAACACGCTGAGGCCGACGACGATCTCGGGCACGGTCAGCGGACCGAGGGCAGTGATCTGAGAGAGCCGTTGTCCGCGGTACTCGTAGCGCGTCATCGCATACGCGGCGAGGAAGCCGACGACGATCGAGATCACCGTGCTGGCCACCGCGACGACGAAGCTCAGACGAAGCGCATCGAGGAACCTGGTGTTGCCCAGGGCTTCGGAGAACCAATCGAGCGAGAACCCCTTGGGCGGGAACACCGCATAGTTGCCGGCATTGAGCGAGGTCGCGATGACCGCCGCGAGCGGAGCCAGCAGCACGATCGCGATGAGCAGGTTGGCATAGGGCACGCGACGACTCATGGGACAGACCTCCGGGTCGATTGCGCGAGCGACAAGATCATCAGCGGAAGGATGATGGCCATCAGCACCACCGCCACAGCGGCACCGAAGTTCCAACTCCCGGCCCCGCTCACCGACCCGTAGATCAGCGTCGGCATGGCGGGGACGCGGCCGCCGCCGACCATCGCCGGCGCCAGGTAGGAGCCGGCCGACGCGCCGAAGGTGATGATCGACCCGGCCACGATCCCCGGACGTGCCGCCGGTAGGACCACGGTCCGGAAGACCTGCCAGTTGCCGGCACCAAGGGTCTGCGCCGCGTCGACCAGTCGACGGTCCATGCGATCCAGGCTCGCGAAGACGGCGACCGTCATCTGAGGGAACATGAAGACCACCAGTGAGATCACGACGCCCGTCAGCGAGTACAGCAACGGCAGGTCTCCCCACGGCCAGACTCGATCCACGAATCGCGCCAGCAGCTGGTAGCCGAAGACGCGGACCACGCCGTTGATGAGCAGCGGCGCGAAGAGCACCGCGATGAAGAGTGCCCGCCACCGCGGATGACGGACCATCCCATACGCATAGGGGACAGCGACGGCAGCCGCGACGACCGTGGTGCCGACACCGATGATCAGGGTGTTGCGGAGTGCGGTCCAGCCGACGGAGCGGCTGAAGAACTCCTGGAAGTTCGTGAGCGACCAGCTGTCGGTCGCGGCATCGGTGAACGCCGTCGTGACCACCATGACGAACGGCAGGACGAACAAGCCGAGGACGAAGAGGGCCATCGGCGCCAAGAGTGCCGCTGGCAGAGCCCAGCTGACGGAGGTGGTGCTCCCGACGCGGGTCGGGCCCCGACGGACCCGGCCCGCGACGCGTGGGGTGGCAGATGTCACGAGAAGAGCTCCTGCCAGCGGACTGTCCAGTCCTGGATCTCGGTGCCGATCTGAAGCCAGTCGATGGGCCACAGCCGCGCGGCGACGTCGTCGGTCTCGAGCAACTGGTCGCTGATCTCCGTAGGCAGCTCGGCGACCTGGCTGGCCGGAGCGACGTGGGTCGCCTCCACCCATGCCGACTGCGCCTCGTCACTCAGCATGTAATTGATGAAGTCGTAGGCCGCATCGACATTCTCGGCCTCGGCAGGGATCCCCACCGGCTGGACGCTCCAATTCGTGCCCTCCTCGGGGATCAGCGTGGTGACACCCGAGTCGGCGAGATCGACGCCGAGGTCGGCGAACGTGACGGTGGCCAGCAGGCTCCCATCGGCCAGCTTGCTCAGCGGATCCGATGACAGCGTGTACTGATACTGGATATTGGGCCTGAGTCGCTCCATCGCCTCCCAGCCAGCCTCCAGATCCTCGGGGCCCTCGCCGAATGCCTCGCCACCGGCCTGGAGGACGAAGACGCCCGCCACGCTGGGCAGAGCGCCGATCGCGAGATTGTTCTCCAGATCCGGGTCCCACAGATCGGCCCACGATGTGAGCTTCTTACCTAGGAGATCCTCGCGGTAGAGGATGCCCTGTGCGCCGTAGCTGATCGGCACCGCCGCAAGCTCACCGTCGACCATGAGGCCGTCGAGCACGGCGTCGGGGATGGCGTCCAGGTTCTCGATGCGGCTGGTGTCGATCGGCTGCAAGGTTCCGTCCTGCAGCCCGACAGCCGCCTTGTCGGCGGTGAGAAGAGCCGCATCGTAGGCGGTCGGCAACTGTTGGATCTTGGTCAAGCCGTTCTGTCCATCGGCCGCACCCCGGATAGTGATGCCCGTGGCCTCGCTGAGGCCGGGTTCGATGGCGGTCACGCCTTCTTCCCAGATACCGCCCCAGTGGGAGAGCGACAGGGTGGTGGTGTCATCGTCGCCGCTGCCCCCACAGGCGGCGAGAACGACTGCAACCGGAGCAGCGGCGATGGTGGCGGTGAGCCTCCGTTGTAGAGATCGCATGACGTTCCTCAGAAATGGTAGGGACCAAATTGGTAGTAACCATAAGGCCTCTCACCCCCGGCTGCGCAAGACCTGCCGCGTAACTTTCTGATGACACGACCCCGGAGACCGGAGCTTTCCCCTCCGCTCCGGGGCCGATACCGGCAAGAAGCGAATCGATGAGGGCGGGAGAGCAACCCCCTCCGGACCTCGGCCACGGCGGCGGCCCACCGTGCTCCTTCAGACGGATCTCAGGCGTTCACGGCACACTGGGAGCATGCGCATCCTGGTGGTGGACGACGATCGCGCCGTCCGTGACTCCCTGCGACGGTCCCTGGAGTTCAACGGCTACACGGTTGATCTCGCCGCCGACGGCGCCGAGGCCCTCGCCCGCGTCCCCCAGGTCCAGCCCGATGCGATCATCATGGACGTGATGATGCCGCGCCTCGACGGCCTGGAGGCGACCCGGGCGCTCCGCTCGGCCGGCAACGACGTGCCGATCCTCGTGCTCACCGCCCGCGACGCCGTCACGGATCGTGTCGACGGTCTCGACGCGGGCGCCGACGACTATCTCACCAAGCCCTTCGCGCTGGAGGAGCTCCTCGCCCGCCTGCGGGCGCTGCTACGGCGGTCCGTCCGCCCCGCCGGCACCCAGGACGAGGACGAGCCGGTCCTGCACTTCGCCGACCTCAGCCTCGACCCCAATACCCGCGAGGTCGTCCGCAGCGGGCGCCACATCTCCCTGACGCGCACCGAGTTCGCCTTGCTCGAACTGTTCATGCAGCGCCCCAAGCGGGTCCTGGAACGCTCGTTCATCCTGGAGGAGGTGTGGGGATTCGACTTCCCCACCAGCGCCAACTCCTTGGAGGTCTACGTCGGCTATGTCCGGCGCAAGCTCGAGGCCGAGGGAGAGGACCGTCTGCTGCACACCGTCCGCGGTGTCGGCTATGTGCTGCGGGAGACGCCACCGTGAGCCACCACCCTCAGGGTGGCGGCTCCGTGAAGGAGGTCGGCGGGGAAACCGACCGGCCGAAGGGGATCGTCGACCGCTTCCTCGACTGGCTGCACGATGCCCTCAGCCCCGTCACCTCGCGTATTTCACTGGCGGCACGCGTCACCATCCTGACGACCGTGGCCGTGGCGCTGGTCCTGTCGGTGGTCAGCGCGGTCTTCTACGTCACCGTGCGCTCGGAGTTCATCGGCTCGGTGGACCAGACCCTCGTCAAGCGGGCCAATGACGCCGTCGACGCCGGGGTCACCGCTTCTTCGCTCAACTCCACCAATGCCGGGTCGGTGCAGCAGATGCTCAATGCGATGGGCATCCGCGTGGTCTTCGTGAACGGCGGGGATCTGCTCACCCAGAAGGTCAGCAGCGTGCCGTATGGCATCCCCGAGCAGGAGGTCGCGCTCGGCACCCGGTCGCAGTCCGCGCGCACCGTGGACGCCGGCGGTGAGCCGTTCCGCATCGTCTCGATCCAGACCCAGCCGGGGCAGGCCTTCGTCCTCGCCCAGTCGATGGAGTCCACGCAGCGCGCCCTCGACCGGCTCGCGGTGGTGCTGGTGCTGGCGAGCGCTGCGGGCGTCGCGATGTCCGCGATGGCCGGCTGGGCGGTCGCGAGCAACGGCCTGCGACCGGTGCGGCGTCTCACCGCCGCCACCGAGCGCATCGCCTCGACCGGCGAGATGGAGCCCATCGACGTGTGGGGCACCCGCAACGACGAGCTCGCTCGGCTGACCCGTTCGTTCAATACGATGCTTCGGGCCCTCGGCGAATCGCAGACCCGAGAACGACAGCTCATCGCCGACGCCGGCCATGAGCTTCGCACCCCGCTCACCAGCCTGCGCACCAATATCGAGCTGCTGCGCCAGGTCACCAGCGACCCTGATCGCCGGCTCGACGCCGAGGCGCAGCGCGAGCTGATGGATGATGTGCGTGCTCAGCTCGACGAGCTCACCTCGCTGATCGGCGATCTCGTGGAGCTCGCCCGCGACGAACCCCTGCACCGCGACCCCGAGCCACTCGCCCTCGACGACATCGTGGAGCAGTCTCTGGCCCGTGTCCGGCTGCGCGCTCCGAGCGTCACCTGGGATGTCGCGCTCGACGGCTCCCAGGTGGTCGGGGAGAGCCAGTCCCTCGAACGCGCCGTCACCAATCTCCTCGACAATGCGGCGAAATGGAGTCCCCGTGACGGCACCATCACGGTCCGCCTGACCGACGGCGTCCTCTCCATCCGCGACGAAGGTCCCGGGATCGCCGAGGAGGATCTGCCGCACGTCTTCCAGCGCTTCTACCGGTCGAAGGCAGCCCGCGCGCTGCCCGGCTCGGGACTCGGGCTGTCGATCGTCCAGCGGGCGGCAGAGCGACACGGCGGGCGCGTCGAAGTGGCCTCGACCCTCGGCGCCGGATCGACCTTCACGCTGCATCTCCCGCTCGCGCCGTCCGGCCGGTCCTGACACAGTGGAGGTCTTCGCCCGCTCACACCGACCTTTCATCACCGTCTCAGCAATGCGAGAGAATGTCTTGACATGACCGATTCGCACGATCCCTTCGCCGAGCGTCCGTACACGCCGCCCGCGCAGCGTCATCCGCATCCGCCGGCCGGCGGGGCCGGTGAGGACCTCACCGAGGAGCGGGGCCCGATCCCGATGGGTCCGGCCTCCGGCTCGCCCACCCCGACTCCCGACGAGACCCGCGAAGCACACGCACCCCACCCGTCGGCACCCGGGCCGGGGGTCCCTCGCCCCGGTTCGGAGCAGACCGCCGCGGGGCCCGCCGATACGGGACCCTCCGGCTCCGATCCGAGCGCCTCACGCGCTGGCGCCACGGGTGCGCCCGGCCCTTCCGCCGCCCCCGGCCACGGGTCCGCCGAGCACACCTCGGTGCTGGCGACGCCTCCTCCGCCCCACGGCCCGACTCCCCCGGACTCCGGTCAGGTCCCGCCCGCGGGACGTCCGCGGCGGGGCCGGCCCATCGCGGCGGCGATCGGCGTCGTCGCACTGGCGCTCATCGCCGGCTTCACCGGCGGGGTCCTCGGCAATCAGGTCTCCGATGGCGGCAGCTCGACCTCGACGAGCACCGGCACCTCGATCGACGCCCCGGCCTCCTCGGACCTGCCGGCAGGCACCGTCGAGCAGGTCGCCCAGAAGATCATGCCGTCCGTCGTGCAGATCAACTTCTCCGGTGGCGGCGAAGGCGGCTCCGGCTCGGGGGTCATCATCAGCTCCGATGGCAAGATCATGACGAACAACCACGTCGTCGAAGCAGCCGCGGACGGGGGCACGCTCACGGTGGGCTTCGATGACGGCACCAATGCGCGCGCGACCATCATCGGCACCGATCCGGCCACCGACATCGCGGTCATTCAGGCCGAGGACGTCTCAGGCCTGGAGGCCGCCCAGTTCGGGAACTCCTCCGAGGTGCGGGTCGGCCAGGAGGTCGTCGCGATCGGCTCGCCCTTCGGCCTCGAGTCCACCGTCACGCAGGGCATCGTCTCCGCGCTGAACCGACCCGTCTCCCCCGGCGACCAGAGCAGCAGCTCGGACACGCTCACGACCTTCCCCGCGATCCAGACCGATGCCGCGATCAACCCGGGCAACTCCGGTGGTCCCCTGGTCGACCTCGAGGGCCGCGTGATCGGCATCAACTCGGCGATCCGTTCCTCCGGCGGCGTGGAAGGCGGCTCGATCGGACTCGGCTTCGCGATCCCGAGTGATCTCGCGCGCAATGTCAGCGCGCAGATCCTCGACGGCAAGACGGTCGAGCACGCTCGGATCGGCATCACGGTGCAGAGCGCGACGGGTGACGACCAGATCACCGGCATCGGCGCGCGTGTGGCCGAGGTGGAGTCCGGTGGCCCCGGTGACGAGGCGGGTCTGCGCGAGGGCGATATCGTCACCGCGGTCAACGGTCATCCGGTCGCGACCAACCAGGCCCTCATCGCCACGGTCCGCAGTTACCAGCCCGGCGACGAGGTCACGCTGACCATCCAGCGCGACGGCGAGCAGGAGGATGTCAAGGTGACGCTGGGCTCCGATGCCGGTGATCTCCAGCGCTGAGACCCCCAACCCGTTGAGTGGGACGTTTGGACGGCGATCCGAGCGAATCAGCCGTCCAAACGTCACACTCAACGGGTTCTTCAGCGCCAGGCGCCGCGCTCGTACTGCGGGGCGTAGGGCGCGTCCTCGCGACTGACGCCGAGCTCGTGCGCCGCGCGCAGCGGCCACGCAGGATCGCGGAGCGCCGCTCGGGCCAGCAGCACGAGATCCGCCTCGCCGCCCTCGATGATCTTCTCGGCCTGCCCCGGTTCGGTGATCAGGCCCACGGCCCCGGTCACGAGCCCCGAGACGCGGCGCACCTCCTGAGCGAGAGGCACCTGATAGCCCGGCCCGACCGGGATGTCCGCCGGGAGCAGCGCTCCGGACGACACGTCGACGATGTCGACGCCCAGCTCGCGCAGTTCGGCCGACAACCGCGCCGTCTCCTCGATCGTCCATCCGCCCTCGAGCCAGTCCGTTCCCGAGAAGCGGATCGCCAACGGCTTGTCCTCCGGCCACACCTCACGCACGGCCGTCACGACCTCCCGCACGAGACGCGTGCGCCCGCCGAAGTCACCGCCGTACTCGTCCTCGCGCTGGTTGGACAGCGGCGACAGGAACTGGTGCAGCAGATAGCCGTGGGCGGCATGGATCTCGATCAGATCGAAACCAGCCGCATCGGCGCGCGTCGCAGCGGCGGCGAACGATGCTGGAAGGGCGGCGACCTCGTCGTGGGTCAGCGCGCGGGGCGCCGCGAGTCCCGGGTAGGCGCTCGCCGAGGGAGCCACCGTCTGCCAGCCGCCGGACTCAGGTGGAACCGTACCGCTCTCGTCGGCGAACGGGGCGTAGGTGGAGGCCTTCCGCCCAGCGTGCGCGAGCTGAATGCCGATCGCTGCTCCCTGCTGGTGAACGAAGTCGACGATCCGGCTCCATGCGGCTGTCTGCTCGCCGTTCCAGAGTCCGGTGTCCTCAGGGCTGATGCGGCCCTCCGGCACCACGGCGGTGGCCTCGCTGATGAGGAGACCGAAACCCCCGATCGCGTGCGAGCCGAGATGGACCAGATGCCAGTCGGTCGGCACGCCGTCGCGCGCGAAGCACGAGTACTGACACATCGGCGCCAGCCAGATGCGATTGCGGGCGGTGACAGATCGGACGGTGATGGGCTCGAACAGGGCAGCGCTCATATCGATGATCAACCCCGGGCACTCGCATCGCATTCCTGCCACCCGCACCCCTCACCCACGGAAAGGAGCGGTGACGTAGCCTCCTCTACCGTTCCCGGCGGTGAGCTGCCGGCCATTCGCGGAAGGCTCAGACGTCAAGCCCGCCGATCGAGGTCTGAGAGGTCGCCGTGTTGGATTTCCCGGTGACACCGGGAGGCGAGTCCGTACGTTCTGCTGGGCGTCGTAGTAGCTGCTGACCTTCACCGCGCAGAAGCGGCTTGCACGATGATATCTCGCTCAGATGAGGGCGCAGCGGGACTAGCCCAACATCAAGCGGGCATCGACGTCCGTATTACCGGATGCGATGATCAACTTTAACCAAGGGGGAATCTTGAAAAACCACTGATTGCCGTCAGCGCCGCGCTGGCTTTACTCCTCACCTCTCAGGGAGTCTCCACCGCCACCTCGAATCCACAACAAACGGAGGTCACGGCTGGCCCCGGCTACGAGAGTATCGAGTTGCCGCACCAGATCAGTTGGGACGACGCCTCGACGCTAAGTTCCGCGGGGACCGTGGTTGGCTTCAGATATGCCGGGCCCGGCGTATACGGCGAGGTCTTCGGCCCCGGGGAGGAAATGAGCCTCGTCAGGGAGTCGGTCTTGGCGGACCACGGCTATCTTCCAGCAATCACGCATGCTCTCGTACGCGATGACGACCGTGTGGCCAAACGAAGCGCTGCGGACCAAGCCGTCGTCAAAAAATCAGCTGACTTCGAGCCGTATGAACCGAAGGCCACTATCTCTCGCGGAGATCTCTGGGAGCGTACACGTGACGTTCTGGCTCGAGAGACGAACGCCAACCCGCCGGCGGGGGAACATCGCCCGGCTTGCGAGTGACCCAGAGGGTTGGGCTCCTCCGAGCTCGGAGGTGGTCGCCAGAAACGGTTTTGTAGATGAGAATGGAGAGCCTGAGACTGCGCACTCAGTAACCATGTGGCTTCAGTGGAATTCGACCGCTGAGAGGCGGCCTGAAGACTTCCCGGACGATTGGGTCTTGGAAGCGGAGCTCAACACTTACTCGAATAACGATCCGGATTTGAACCCTGGTGGCATCTGGCAACGACCACTGTGTTTATATGATTCGAATGAGAACTTTTTCTGGAGCGGATCGAACCCCAATTTCTCGATAGATTTGAACGGGAACTTCCTTGCTTGGTCGATAGCTACGCTAGACCAGACACTGGTGCCCGATGTCTATGGTGCCTACCTGGACCATAATCTGCATTCTGATCCCTGCGATCGCAAATCAACCGGCGTTGGTATCGCCTATCCGCAAGATGCTCCGCTATTGTTGCCGGGACATTCAGAGTCTCGGGGTTTCATTACTACCGTCTACATGCCTCGTGGATTGCAATAGTCAAATAAGGTTGCGTCGGGATACCAGCTAGTATCAAACGATTGCGAAGATACTGTGCAGTGCACACCGGTTGCGTCGGCCTCAACGTCCTGCGTGAACCTCCCAACGGGTTCACTCAGGGTTCGCTCATCGCGAACAGGTCGCGGGAATTTACGGCACCCGGGTGTCACTACTATTACAGCGCATCCATGACCGCGCCCGAGGAGTACGCTTGCGGAGCAGGCTGACTGGTGCTACTGACTTGCTGCTCTGGTGTGGCGTTTCCACCGCACCAGAGCAGCAAGGACGCAACTGAAGGTAACAGCCGCCCCGACATAGGGCACTGGTCCCGGCGAGAGCTCGAAAGATCCACTCGGGGCATTGAATTTTTCGGCGTAGTCAGGGTAGGCGACCCACTCACAGGTCACCCTCTGAGTCAGATAGTTCGCCCGCAGTGAAAAGTCGCCGATCATATTTTGCGTGTATCCATCCCTGTTAGGAATGAACAGGGATGAGAACGCGTGATTCTCGAAGCAGAAGCTAGAGGGAGTGGCTAAAGAAACTGCTAGAGCCGCGGGTGACAGCCACAAGACTAGGCCGACTATCATGCCGGCAGCGAGGCGCTTCATTACGAAACACCCTCAAGCCGAAGTATCGCAGAAGCTTTCATACCAATGATGACCCCCGGCAATCTATTGGTTCTCACAAGAGGCGTGTAGAAGTTGCCGTTCACCCTACTATCCGCGGCGGTGAACCGATACGTCCATCACGACGTCCGCCTGCCCGGCGACGGCGGACATGAGATCTTCATCCATGGTTCCTTAGCTGACCAAGCGCTGTGAGGGCACCTGAAAACTCCGTCTGGTCGGGCGCGCTCCTGACCGCCGGTGTGGCTGGGCCGACGCCTGACCGTTAACCTCGCCGGAGGACCGGAGGACCCGGGGGACAGGCGGGGCATAGTGATCGACCGCTGATCGAGCCGTGGCCACCCGGGCCAGCTATTCCAGATGCCCCACGCAGGACGAAGGGATTGGCCCGCCGCCGCTGGCACAAGCAGGAGGACGCCTACTCACCGCCCTCTGAGTGGAGTCAGCCGAGGGAAGGGCGGCGTGCCGAGGCGCCGGTCATCTCCTCCACCGCGCGCCCGATCTCCAACAGACGTCGCTCGGTATTCGGGGCGGTGACCAGCTGGATGCCGACCGGCCATCCCTCACGGGTGAAGCCTGCCGGGATCGATAACCCCGGACACCCGGTGACCGTGATGAAGTACGCCGACCGCATCCAGTCCAGATAGGTCTGCTGCGCCTGTCCGTTGATCTCGGCGGGGTACTCCTGATCCGCGCTGAACGGCGGCACCTGGCTGACCGGCATGACGAGCACGTCGACCTCCGTGAAGAACTCGCGCATCCGCAGGGAGAGCTCGGTGCGCTGATGATAGGCCCGGGCGACATCGGCACCAGTAAGGTCGGCACCGAGGCGGATGTTATCGGCGAGCGAGGCCTTGAAGCTGTCGGGATGCTCGGCGAGCATCGCCCCGTAGCTGGCCTGGAAGTGCCAGGCGCGCAGCGTCCGGAAGGTGTCCTCGGCCTCGCTGAGCGAGGGAGCGCGCTCAAGGACTTGGGCACCGGCATCCGAGAGCGCACGGGCCTGCGCCTCCACGACCTCGCGCACCTGATGGTCGACCTCGAAGGCACCGTCGAGGTCCACCGAGACGGCGACCTTCAGACCGGCGAGCCCGATCCGCTGGACCTTCTCGAAGGCCGACCCGGGAGTCTCCTGGCCCACCGGCGAGCGGCCATCGGGCCCGGCCTGCACCGAGAGCAGCAGGGCGAGATCGTCAACATTGCGGGCCATCGGGCCCTGCACCGAGGTGGTCTCCCAGGCATTGCCGGTCGGCCACTGCGGCACGCGAGCGAAGGACGGGCGCAGACCGACGACATTGCAGAAGGAGGCGGGATTGCGCAACGATCCGCCCATGTCGCTGCCATCGGCCAGCGGCACCATGCCGCTCGCGAGGGCCGCGGCCGAGCCTCCGCTCGACCCGCCGGCCGACCGGGTCGGATCGTAGGGATTCACGGTGGTGCCGAAGATCGGGTTGAAGGTATGCGATCCGGCCGCCCACTCGGGGACATTGGTCTTGCCGACCGTGACGGCTCCAGCCTTCCGCACGCGCTCGACGACGAGCTCGTCGTGCTCCGGGATGTGATCGGCACGCAGCACCGAGCCTGAGGTGCTCCGCCATCCACCGACCGCATGGGTGTCCTTGAAGGCGAAGGGCAGGCCGTGCAGGGGACCGACGTCCTCGCCGCGCGCGAGCTGCTCGTCGGCGCGGGCGGCCTCCTCGCGGGCACGCTCGGGGTCGAGGCTCACGATGGCATTGATCGTGTCATTCGTGGCATCGATGCGCTCGAGGTGCAGGTCGAGCAGCTCACGGGCGGAGATCCGCTTGGCGCGTACCGCATCGCGCATCTCCCGCGCGGTCGAGTAGTGGTCGATCTCAGCGCTCGTCATCTCGTCTCCTTCGATCCGCGTCCTCGATGAGGCCCGCGAGTGTGGGGACACCTCCCCGCAGGAGCCCAGCTCT
Organism: Aeromicrobium sp. PE09-221; assembly: GCF_002174305.1. GTDB lineage: Bacteria > Actinomycetota > Actinomycetes > Propionibacteriales > Nocardioidaceae > Aeromicrobium. The sequence continues at coordinate 21,070 of NZ_MIJB01000008.1, forward strand.
CCGCGAGTGGTGCAAATCCGTCCGCGAGTGGTGCACATCCGCCCCGGAAACGGCGTTCCGAGGGCGAATATGCACCACTCGCGGGATGAGGGGAGTGCCGACCGCAGCCGGACTCCCGAGGCGGGTGAATCCGTCAGCGGCGGCGGGCAGCGATCGCGCCCACCGCGACGCCCAGGAGGGCGATCGCGGCACCGGTCACGACACCCTTGAGGAAGGCATCCGGGCTCGCCGCCGGAGCCGCCGTCACAAGTCCCGCGGCCACCGGCTGTGCGGCGGTGGTCGTCGCGGCGGCAGGCTGGCTCTCGGCCGTGGCGGCGGCCTCCGGAGCGGCAGCAGCAGCGCCGACCGGCTCACCGGCCAGCACCTTGTTGACCGATCCGAAGAACTCCTTGGCCATCCGCTTGCTGACCGAGGTGAGCATCCGCTGACCCACGCCGCCGATCATGCCGCCGACGATCGCATCCGCCTCGTAGCTGATCTGCGTCTTGCCGTCCTCGGCCGGCTCGAAGCGCACGTCGACATCGACCGAGATGGTGCCGGGCGCGCCCGAGCCCTCGGCGTGCATACGCAGCGATTCGTGCGGCTTGAGATCCGAGAGCTGGACGGCTCCCTTGTACGTGCCCTTGATGGAGGCCACACCCGCCGTGATCACCGCGGAGTAACTGTTCTCACCGGTCTCCTCCAGACGCTCGCACCCGGGGATCGTGCGGACGAGCACCTCGGGCGAGAGCAGGGCGTCCCACACCTTCTCGACTCCTGCGTCCAGCGTGGCGGTTCCCGCTACCTTCATGTGTTCGTCCTTTCGGTCGCTGTGTCAGTGGCCTTCGAGAGCCGCAGGGCATACAGCTCCGAAGGCGAGATCGGCATCGAGGTGATCGTGAAATTCTCTGCATCCTCGATGGCGGACGCGAACGCGGCTGCCCCCGGGATGACCCCGGCCTCACCCGCGCCTTTGAGTCCCAGCGGATTCAGCGGCGACGGTGTCTCGAGATGGTCGATCTCGATGCTCTCGGGGACCTCCGTCACATAGGGCATGAGGAAGTCCATGAATGAGGCATTCTGCAGCTGGCCGGTCTCGTCATAAGCCATGCGCTCATAGAGCGCACCGCCGACACCCTGTGCCACTCCACCGTGCACCTGCCCCTCGACGATCCGCGGGTTGATGAGCGTGCCACAGTCGTGGACGACCGCGTACTTGAGGATCGAGACCTCCGCGGTCTCCGGGTCGGTCTCGACGATCACGATGTGGATGCCGCTGGCGAAGGTCGAGCGCATCGGCGAGTAGTAGTCCTTGCCCTCCAGACCCGGCTCGTCGTCCTCGGCGACCGGTGGCTTGGTAGGATCGCCGACCGCGAACTGGGTGGCCGCACGGGACGCCTCGTCGAAGGCATAGCGCAACGGATTCGAGAGCACCGCGAGCGTGCCGAGGGCGATCTGGCTCGCCGGCGCGCCCTTGACCCGCACGATGCCGTCGACGATCTCGAGGTCGTCGACGTCGACCTCCAGGGCATCGGCCGCGAGGCGCAGGGCCTTGGCCTTCGCCGCACGGGCCGCCAAGGCGACAGCCGATCCGCTCATGACGGCGGCGCGCGATGCGAACGTGCCCACCGAGTACGGCGAGCGCCGCGTGTCCCCGGTGACGACCTGGATGTCCTCGAAGCGCACGCCGAGCTCATCGGCCACGATCTGCGCGAACGCGGTCTCATGTCCCTGGCCCTGCGTCGTGAGGCCGGTCGAGACCTTGACCTTGCCGCTCGTCTCGATCTGCACGTGGCCGCCCTCATAGGGGCCGACGCCGGTGCCTTCGACGTAACAGGCGATACCGATGCCGACCTTACGGCCCTCGGCACGTGCTTCATCGCGCACCTTCTCGAACTCGTCCCAGTCGACGAGGGCTTTGGCCTTGCGCATCATCTCGGGATAGTTGCCCGAGTCGTAGATGAGCGGCCGACCGTCCTGGAAGGATAGCTCGCCGTGGGCGTAGGGGAACTCATCGGGCTGAATGAAGTTGACCTCGCGCACCTCGGTGCGGTCCTTGCCGAGGTAGGCGGCGATGGCGTCCATCGTCCGCTCCATCGCGAAGACGCCCTGCGGACGTCCGGCACCGCGGTACGGCGTCACGATGACCGTATTGGTGTACAGGCTCTGGAACACCACGCGGTAGCTGGGGAGCTTGTAGGGGCCGATCAGCTGGGTCGAGGTGATGATCGGCACGATCAGGCCGTAGGGCGTGTAGGCGCCGTTGTCGTGCCAGAACTGCACCGACAGCCCGAGGATGCGTCCATCGTCATCGAAACCGACATCGATGTGCTGCTGCTGACCGCGCTCATGGGCCGAGGAGATGAAGTGCTCCCGACGGTCCTCGGTGAACTTGACCGGACGTCCGAGGACCTTGGCGGCCATGGGCACCAGGACTTCTTCGGGCCACGGATGCACGATCTTGACTCCGAAGCCACCGCCCACATCGGGCGTGATGACATCGACCTGGCTCAGATCCAGTCCGAGCTTGGTGGCCACCGCGGCACGGACGCCGGTGGACGTCTGCGTCGACGACCAGACGCTCATGCGCTTCAGATCGGGATCCCAGCGTGCGACGGTGCCGCGTCCCTCCATCGGCATGCAGGCGCTGCGCTCGATCTCGAGGTCGAAGGTCAGCCGGTGCGGGGCGCCGCCGATATCGGCCTCGGGGTCGCCGAAGGACTGCTCCATCGTGGCGGCCACATTGCCCGGCACATCGTCGTGCACGAGATTCTCAGCGGCACGCGCGGCGTCGATGCCGACGACCGGGGGCAGGAACTCGTACTGCACCTCGATCAGGCCGACGGCGTCCTCGGCGAGATAGCGGTTGTCGGCGATGACGATCGCGATCGCCTCCCCGACGTAGTTGACCTCGTCCTTGGCGAGCGCGTACTGCGTACGGCCGTGGGTCAGATTGGGGTGCGGGATGAGCAGCGGCAGCGGCTCGGCCAGCGCACCCTCGAGGTCCTCGTAGGTGTAGACGGCGTGCACGCCGGCGACATCGAGCACCGCGTCGACATCGATGGAGACGATGCGCGCGTGGGCATGCGGGCTGCGCAGCACCGCCATCTCCAGGGCCTCGGGGGCGAGGTCATCGGCGTAGCGGCCCCGGCCGGTGACGAGCCGATCGTCCTCGACGCGGGCGACCGGCTCGCCCATCATCTTGGTGGTCATCGGCCCTGCTCCTCCCCGTCCCCGTTCTGGGCGTCCTCGCGCTGGATCTCCGCGGCGCGGAGCACCGAGGCGACGATATTCTGGTAACCGGTGCAGCGACACAGATTGCCCGAGATCATGTCGCGGGCCTCGGCGCGGTCCGGATCGGGGTTCTCGGCGATGCCGGCGGTGATCGTGGTGATGAAGCCGGGCGTGCAGAATCCGCACTGCAGGCCGTGACAGTCCTTGAAGGCCTGCTGGACCGGGCCGAGCGAGCCATCGGGGCGGGTGAGTCCCTCGACGGTGGTGAGCTCGTAGTCCTGCGCGGAGACGGCGAACATCAGGCACGAACGCATCGGCTGACCGTCGACGAGGATCGTGCAGGCGCCGCAGACCCCGTGCTCGCAGCCGACGTGTGTGCCGGTGAGGCCGAGGTCGTGGCGGAGGGCATCGCTGAGGAGCCGGCGCGGCGGCACCTGGGCCTCGTGCGTGACACCGTTCACCCGCAGGCGGATCGTCTCTACGGGTTCGGCGGTGGTGGGGGACATGGTCATGCGGTCACCTCCTGGAAGAGTCGGGCCTTCGCATCGGCGTGCGCCGCGGTGATCACGCGTGCCGTGAGCGTCCGGGCGAGTTGCGCCCGGTACTCCGCGCTGGCATGGATGTCGCCCTCGGGCTCGAGCTGTTCGAGCGCCTTCTCACCGGCGGCGACCAGCGATGAGGCATCGATGCCGTCGGGGAAGCACTCGGTGAGGTCGACGACGATCGGCGTCTCGGTGACCGAGATGTATCCGGCGCGGACGCTCTCGATCCCCCCGTCCTCGGTGAGGCCGAGGACCACGCCGAGACCGCAGAGGGCGTAGTCCCCGTGGCGGCGGGCGATCTCGTCGAAGGCGATGCCGTGCCGCGCCGGGAGCGCGGGGACGAAGGCCTCGACCGCGATCTCGCCGCTCTCGAGCGCCGTCTCGAGGGGACCGATGAAGAGATCGTCCGCGGCGATCTCGCGCCGTCCCTCCGTCGACGCCACCGTGAGGGTGCCACCGAGCAGGGTGAGGACGACCGGCATCTCACCCGAGGCATCGGCATGGACGATCGAGCCCACGGTGGTTCCGCGATTGCGGATGGTGGCGTGTGCGACGTGGCTGAGCGCCGCGTGCAGCATGGGCTGGACTCGGCGCGCCTCCTCGTGCGCGTGGAGCTCGGCGTGGCGGGCGAGGGCGCCGAAGCGCACCCCCGCCTCGCTCGCCTCGATGAAGGAGAGTTCCCCGATGCCGTTGATGTCGATGAGCTCGGACACGGTGGTCAGCCGCATCGACATCAACGGGATGAGGCTCTGTCCTCCCGCGAGGATCTTCGCCCCGGGGTTCGCGGCATACGCCGCGAGGGCCTCGGAGAGCTCGGTGGGTCGCTGGAAGGTGAATGCGGCAGGTTTCACGTGAACGTCGGATCCGTCTTGTCGTCGTCGCTGTTCTCGAGGGCCTTTTCCTTGCCCTTGACCAGGTGGTACATGATCACCAGCAGCAGGGTGCCGAAGGCGATACCGCTGAGCTGGAAATCGTCGGTGATATTCAAAGTCACGTCACCGATACCGGCCACCAGACCGGCGGCCAACGGCACCATGTTGACCGGGTTGCCGAAGTTGACTCCGTTGTCCACCCAGATCTTGGCGCCGATGAGACCGATCATGCCGTACAGGACGACCGTCACGCCGCCCAGCACGCCGCCAGGGATGGCGTTGATGATCACACCGAACTTGGGGCACAGGCCGAGGATGATCGCGAAGGCCGCGGCGAACCAGTAGGCCGCCGTCGAGTAGATCCGCGTCGCGGACATAACGCCCATGTTCTCGGCATACGTCGTGGTCGGTGACCCGCCGAAGGAGCTCGCCAGCGCGGTGGCGAGGCCGTCCGCACCAAGGGCGCGGCCCATGTAGGGGTCCAGGTCGTGTCCGGTCATGTCGGCGATGCCGCGGACGTGACCGGTGTTCTCGGCGATGAGGGCGATGACGCCCGGGAGGACGAGCAGCGTGAATGTCAGCGAGAAGCTGGGCCCGTGCACTGCGGAGACGCCGTCGGCCAGGGTGCCGCTCGGCAGGCCGAACCAGGCGGCATCGCCGATGCCGCTGAAGTCGACGCGGTCGGCGGTCTCACCGCTGACACCCGACGTGACCGGTCCCGCGGTCATATCGAGGACCCACGACAGCAGGAAGCCGAAGACCAGGCTCAGGAAGACGGCGATGCGCGCCCAGAAGCCGGGCAGCAGGACCGCGCCCAGCATGAGGAAGGCAGCGGTCGCGAGCGCGACCCACTGATCCTCGGGCCAGTAGATGCCCGCCACGACGGGAGCGAGGTTGAAGCCGATGAGCATGACCACCGCGCCGGTGACGGCGGGCGGCAGCACCCTCTTGAGCATGCCCGGGCCGGCGAAGTGCACGCCGATGCCGACGGCCAACAGCACCAGACCGGCGACCATGATCGCGCCGGTGACATCGGCCGAGTCGCCGCCCTGGCCGCGGATCGCGGCGACCGCGCCCACGAAGGCCGCGGAGGTTCCGAGATAGCTCGGCACCCAGTTCTTGACGATGACCAGGAAGAGCATCGTGCAGATGCCCGAGAAGAGGATCGCGAGGTTCGGGTCGAGCCCCATGACGACCGGGAAGACGAAGGTCGCGCCGAACATGGCGACGACGTGCTGGACGCCGATACCCGCGGTGCGGCCCCAGCTCATCCGCTCATGTGGCCCGACCGCCTTGCCCGGCGGCGGCGTTTTGCCGTCGTAGACGACCTTCCAACTGAACATGCCCGACATGTGTTCTCCTCACACCCGTCGATACCACCCGGTGAAGCCCCGATTGAGCGATCCTAGTGCGCTGCATCACAGGACCTCATGAGCGACATGTGCCGAACAATCGCCCCGATCACTGTCACTTGATTGTCCCCTTCTCGCGCCGCATCGTGTTACCGACCGGCGATGTCATCTGGCGGTAACGCCTGCGACACCGGGCCGAATCACCGGGCTGTCCCTGCTCGTGGGTGTTCAGCGCTTGATCTCACGTACCTGCAGCGCGACCGCCAGGTTCAGCCGTAGATTCGCGTCCCCCGTGAAGGGCCCGAGGATCTGCTCGAGCTTGCCGATCCGGTAGCGCATCGTGTTGTAGTGCACGAACTGCACGCGCGAGGCCTCGGCCACGTTGAGATTGTTCTCCAACAGCACGCGCAAGGTCTCGCGGAGCTCCTCGGCGTCCGGGGTCTCGTCATTGAGTTCGCCGAGCACATCCTGCGCGAAACCGGTCAACTCGCTGCGGTCCGGGATCAGGCCGATCAGCCGGTGCACGCCGAGGTCGTCGAAGTGGAAGGTGCTGCTGCCTCCGGTGAAGCGTCGGCCGACCTCCGTCGCCCGTCGCGCCTGCTGATAGGCATCGGGGAACCCTTCGACACCGTGCACGAGACGACTCGTGCCGACCGAGAAGGGCCGTCGTCCACCGCCGCGATCCCCCGCGACCGCGCGCACCAGCCGCGCGACCAGCTCCCGCAGCGCCGCGACCGCGGCCTCCGGGTCGTCGCGCAGGCTCTCCGGAGCCGGGACGATGGTCACCACCTCCTCGGAGAAGTCCGCGGTGGGCGCCATCGGCACATAACCGCCGAGCACCTGCTCCCAGGCGGCGAAGAACCGCTCCTGCCAGGATCGGCGCACCCGGGCCGGCGGACGCTCGGACGCATCGAGCGGCGGGTCGAGCTCGGCGGTCACCACGATCGCCGGGAAGTCGATCCGCCAGCCGAGGGTCGAGGCATGGTCGAGCACATGCTCGACATCCCCGGCGCGCCCGGCCAGCACATCGCGCAGGAAGTCACCCCGGTACTTGCTCTCGACCGCGTTCAGTGCCTGCTGCTGCGTCACCAGCAGCGCGGCGACCGTCGAGGCACGCTGGAGGGCATTGAGATCGTCCTGGGCGATCTTGCGGGTGGGGTGATAGGCCACGAGACGCGCCAGATCGCTGCTCCCCGCCACGATCGGCTGCACGAGCACCTGTCCGTCGCCGAGATCCATCGGCTGGAGGCGCGGGCGCTCCACCCGGAATCGCCCGGTGGGATCGAAGAGCTCGGCATCGTGCAGAGCCTGGCGCATCCGGTCATCGATGGCCCCGACCTTCTCGCGCCCGTCGATCGAGGTGATGAGGACGCCGATGCCGAGCACGTCGGCGATCCTGCTCGCGACATCCTGCAGTCCCGCCCCTTCGAGCACAAGGCCCTCCAGGGCGGCGTGCAGGGCATCGGTGCGGTGCAGGACATCCGCCTGGACATCAGTGAGGCGGACGTGCACCTCCTCCAGCAGGTCGTCGAAGGCCGCGTGCGGCGCCAACCCCAGGATCGGGAAGCCCCGCTTGTCAGCGAACTCCAAGACCTCGTCGGGCACATCGGTCAGGAAACGCCCGACCTTGATGCCGAGAGCGGCGACGTCCAGCTCGTCGAGTCGGCGTACCAGGTCGACGAAGCGCGAGTGCCGTTCGTCATCGTGCGCGTCGAGGTCGACCAGCGGGTAGCCGCTCGTGACCAGGAGGGCGTGCGGTCGCACCCATTCGACGATGTCGGGCACCTCCATGACGTTGAGGCGCGTGACCACGCGATCCAGCCCGCGGCTGCCCGCTAGGACCGTCGTTCCAGCGAGTGCATCCACCTTGAGCACCTCACGCAGGGGGACGCGATAGGCATGTTTCATCAAAGTCTGGGTAGCTCTGGGCTGATCCTTGGCAACTTCTGACATCGGCTCAGCGTAACAGCACCGACTAGGGTCCGAAAGACGCCTCATTTCTACCCTGGGAGATCCATGAGCGAGCGGAGCGAGCGAACGATGAGGATCACCTCATGCCGCCGCCCGCCTACCCTGCTCCTCATCCAGGCGGTGGCGGCATGAGCGAGCGGAGCTCGGTGGCCGCCGCGGCCACCACGTGGGTCCGCGAGCGGATCGCCCGCCCGAGTCGTCCGGCCGAGATCGTCCACCGCGGGGGCCACGCCGTCTATCTCGACGACGGCACAGATGTCCTCGCGGTCGTCGGTGTCGCGGGAGTACGCGTGCCCTGTGCGGCCCAGACCACGCTCCCCTCGCTGCAGGCGCTCACCGGCGAGGGATCGGCGGTCACGGTGGGCGACGGACGGCTGGTCTTCGCCGGCGGCGAGGTCCGCATCAGCCGTACGGTCGACCAGCACGTGCCGGCCCTCGATCCCGCCTCGGCGGGATCGGCACGCGAGCGTCTCGGCGACGTGGTGCCCATCCCCATCGCGGCCGAGCTGCCCTCCGATGCACTCGCCGGTTTGCGCGCCGCCGACCCCGCGGCCCCCCTGGCCCTCGTGGGGCTGGGCAGCGGCCTGACCCCTCTCGGTGACGATGTCCTCTGCGGCTGGGTCGCCACGATGGCCGCCGCCAGGCGCCTGGAGGAGAGTCCGATGCGGAGGGCCATCGACGCCCCGCTGCTCACCCGCACCACCTCGTTGTCCGCGACCCTCATCCGCTGCGCCCTCGAGGGCTTCGTCATCCCCGAGTTCGCGCGGTTGCTCGCATCCCTGCGGTCGGCACCATCGCGGGTCGAGCCCGCCGACGCCGCCGCGACCATGCTGCGCATCGGTCACACCTCCGGTGCCGGCCTCGTCCTCGGCCTGACCCTGGCCCTGGAGCACCTCTCCACCGCCACGCCCGCTGCTTCCGACCGATGGTCGAAATCGGCCACCGAATCACACGATTCTGCCCCACACGTCACGAGGAGTTGCCCATGACCACGACCGGCTTCGAGCACGTCGAGCTACGCCGCGGCGCGTATGCCGACTCGGTGGCCTTGCTGCAAGTGAGCAAGGATGTCGCCGCCGTCGAGGGTGTCACCGCGGCCCAGGTCGCGATGGCTACCGACCTGAACCGCGATGTCATCGCTCAGATGGGCTTCACGCTGCCCGAGTCCACACCGAACGACATGATCGTGGCGGTGCGGCTCAACGACGAGAGCTCACTGCCGGCCGCCTTGGAGGCAGTCGACGCGGCCCTCACCCGCGCCTCGCGGCGAGGCGATGATGGCGCGTCCAGCGAGATCGAGCCCCCGCGCACCACCTTGTCGGCCTTCGACCGGACCGACGCCGGCCTGGCCCTCGTGTCGGTGCCCGGCGCCTCCGCCGCGGTCGAGGCGGCCGACGCCCTCGACGCGGGTCGCGACGTCATGATCTTCAGCGACAATGTCCCGATCGAGCACGAGATCGCCCTCAAGCAGCTGGCCACCGAACGCGGCCTGCTCGTCATGGGCCCGGACTGCGGCACGGCGGTCATCGACGGTATCGGACTCGGCTTCGCGAATGCCGTGCGCCCCGGACCCGTCGGCATCGTCGCTGCCTCGGGCACCGGCTGCCAGCAGCTGTTGTGCCTGCTCGACCACGCAGGCGTCGGCATCAGCGCGGCACTCGGCGTCGGGGGCCGCGACCTCAGCGAGGCCGTCTCCGCGCTGTCCACCCGCGAGGCCATGCGCCGTCTCGACGAGGACGCCTCGACCGAGCTGATCGTCGTCGTCTCCAAGCCTCCGGCGGCGAAGGTCGCCGAGGAACTGCGCGAGTACGCCGCGACGCTGACGACACCCGTCCAGTTCGCGCTCCTCGGCTCCGGCCAGCCGGACCTGACCAGCGCAGCCGAGGCCGTGCTGGAGACCCTCGGCCGCCCCGTGCCCGAATGGCCCCATCACGGTGAGACGGCACAGGTCGACGGAGGACGCCTGCGCGGCCTCTTCGTCGGCGGCACGCTCTGCGACGAGGCGATGCTCATCGCCGCTGAGGCTGTCGGAGACGTCTACAGCAATATCCCGCTGGAGCCGCGACTGGAGCTCGGAGCCGATCGGCGCGCCGACGGCACCGTCATGATCGACTTCGGCGATGACGGCATGACGGCGGGTCGCGCCCATCCGATGATCGACCCGACCCTCCGTCTGGAGGACCTGGCGCGCACCGCTCGTGACGGCGATGCCTCCGTCGTGTTGCTCGATGTGGTGCTCGGACATGGCGCCGAGGACGATCCGGCCGGTTCACTGGCGCCGGCGATCTCGTCAGCGGTCGAGACCGCGAAGGCGGCCGGCCGCGAGCTGGCCGTGGTCGTCGCCTGTGTCGGCACCCAGGACGACCCCCAGCAGACCGGTCGCCAGGCCGAGGCCCTCGCCGCGGCCGGCGCCGAAGTGTTCTTGTCCAATGCCCAGGCGACCCGCCGGGCCCTTTCGCTGATCGGAGCCGCACGATGACGAGCACCCACCGACCCTCCGACGGAGTCGTCACGAGCGGCGTCGGCCTCTTCGCCGACGCGCTCGACGCCCAGGCCGTCGCCGTGAACCGCGTCGACTGGCGCCCCCCGATGGACGGCACTGAGGACGATCTGGCCGCGGTCGCCACCGATCCGCTGCGCCTCGACGCCAACCGCCGCGCGGTCGAGGCGATGACCTCGACCCAGGCGATGGTCGTCGACGTGGCGCCGGCCAGCGAGCTGCTCGGCCTCGAACGCGGCCAGTTCCTGCACGCGGGACCGCCGCTGAAGTGGGAGAACGCCTCCGGCCCGATGCGCGGTGCCCTGCAGGGCGCGGCGGCACTCGAGGGCCTCGTCGACGATCCGGAGGACGCGATCGCGCTCTTCGAGTCCGGCGACTCGGTCTCCCTGGAGCCCTGCCACCACCGCAGCGCGGTCGGGCCGATGGCCGGCGTCGTGTCGCCGTCGATGTGGATGTGGGTGCTGGAGGACCAGACCGACGGTCGCCGCACGTACTGCACGCTCAATGAGGGCCTCGGCAAGGTGTTGCGCTACGGCGCCTACTCCCCCGAGGTTCTGCAGCGGCTGCGCTGGATGTCCGATGTCCTCGGCCCGCTGCTCGGCCAGGCGGTCCGGGCGACCGGTCCGATCGACGCGACCGGGATCCTCACGCAGATGCTGCAGATGGGCGATGAGGCGCACAACCGCAACCGCGCCGGGACGCTGATGCTGCTGCGCGATATCGCCCCCGCGCTCGCGCAGTCCGGTGCCGATGCCAAGGACATCGCCGAGGTGTTCTCCTTCGTCGGCGGCAACGACCACTTCTTCCTCAATATCGCGATGCCCGCCTGCAAGCTCGCCCTGGATGCGGCGCGGGGCATCGACGGCTCGACGATGGTGGTCGCGATGGCGCGCAACGGCACGGAGTTCGGCATCCAGACCGCCGGCACCGGTGACCAGTGGTTCACTGGTCCGGCGCAGGTCGCCGAGGGCCTCTACCTGGGCGACTACGGGCCGGACGATGCCAACCCCGATATCGGCGACTCGGCGATCACGGAGACGGCCGGCATCGGCGGCTTCGCGATGGCGACGGCGCCGGCGATCGTCCGTTTCGTGGGCGGCTCGGTGCCCGATGCGCTGGCGACCTCGCGCCGCATGCGTGAGATCACGATCGGCGAGAACCCGCGCTGGTCGATCCCGGTGCTCGACTTCATGGGCACACCGACCGGCATCGACGTCTCGCGGGTCTGCCGGACCGGCATCCTTCCGCAGATCAACACCGGCATGGCCGGGCGCGTGGCCGGGGTCGGTCAGGTCGGCGCCGGCCTGGTGACGCCTCCGGCGAATATCTTCCCGGCAGCGCTGTCGGCGCTCGCCGAGAGGACCCGCTCGCGCCGCTGAGCACTACCCGCACCACGACGCGGAGGGACGGTATCGACCGTCCCTCCGCGTCGTGCTTTCGCCCTCGGGACCCGTGTGCTCGCCACGCACCGAGGGGCGGTGAGCCATCAACCACGTCGCGAGGGGCGGTGAGGTAGCGTCCATTCCGCAGGCCCGAACGGACGCCAGCGCACCGGCGGCGACCACGAACGGACGCCTACTCACCGCCCCAGGTGGGAGCAGGATCCGCAGGCCGGAATCCATCGCCGATATCCGCTGGCGTCCAGGTCGAGTCGTGACATTTCTCCCTTGACTTCCAAGCGATTTCTGACCAAATCGTGCTCAGACGCGCTTCTCGGCCAGATCACCCTGAAATCCTCGGTAACGTACCGTCATGAGCGAGCGCAAGCCCACCATCATGCCGGTGTACGACCTGCTCGACCTCGTCCTGGACGAGGGTTCCTTCACCTCCTGGGACGAGCCCGTCGACCTGACCGGTGTGGACGCCGAGTATCGCGCCACCCTTGAGCGGGCCGCCGAACGGGCGGGAACCGACGAGTCGGTGATCACCGGCCGCGCCACGGTCCACGGGCGCCCGATCGCCGTCATCGCCAATGAGTTCGGCTTCCTTGCCGGATCGATCGGCGTCGCCGCCGCGCGACGCATCACGGCGGCTGTCCGCCGGGCGACCGCGGAGGGCCTCCCCCTCGTCGCATCCACCTGTTCGGGCGGCACCCGCATGCAGGAGGGCACCACGGCCTTCGTGCACATGATCGAGATCTCCCGCGCGATCGGCGACCATCGTGCCGCCGGTCTCCCCTACCTCGCCCACCTGCGTCACCCGACCACGGGCGGCGTGTTCGCCTCATGGGGATCGCTCGCGCACATGACCGTGGGCGAGCCCGGCGCGCTGCTCGGATTCCTCGGACCGAAGGTCTACGAGGCGCTCTACGGCGAGCCCTTCCCGTCCGGCGTGCAGACCAGTGAGAACCTCGCCGAACACGGCATCATCGATGCGGTCGTGCCGCACGAGGATCTCAGCGCGATCCTCGATCAGACCCTCGCGCTGCTCACCGACGGTCCCGTCGAGTCCACGCAGGAGCGGCGAACCGCCCCCGTGGTCGGCGAGCGATCGGCCTGGGAGTCGATCCAGATCACCCGCCAGCCGGATCGCGCCGGGGTGCGCGAGCTGATCCGCTACGGCAGCGACATCATCGTGCCCCTGCGCGGCACGCAGGACGGACAGCGCGACTCGGCGATGATGCTGGCGCTCACGCGCCTCGACGGGGTGCCGTGCGTCGTCATCGGGCAGGACCGCAAGCGGCAGACCAAGGAGCATCCGATGGGGCCGGCGGCGCTGCGCGAGGCGCGCCGCGGCATGTCCCTGGCCGAACAGCTCGGTCTTCCGTTGGTCTCGGTGATCGATACGCCGGGCGCGGCGCTGTCGAAAGAAGCCGAGGAGGGGGCGATCGCCGGCGAAATCGCCCGCTGTATCGCGATGCAGTCCTCGCTGAAGGTGCCGACCGTGAGCGTGATCCTCGGTCAGGGCTGCGGGGGTGGCGCTCTCGCGATGCTGCCGGCTGATATCACCATCGCGGCCGAGAACGCCTGGCTGTCGCCGCTCCCGCCCGAGGGTGCGAGCGCGATCGTCCACCGCGATATCGACCATGCTCCGCAGATGGCCGAGCAGCAGAAGGTGTCCTCGGCCCATCTCCTCGCCGAGGGGACGGTGCAGGCGCTCGTCGCCGAGGTGCCCGGCGAGCCGGCCGAGGATTTCGCCCGCGCGATGGCCGCCGAGATCGCGGCTCAGCTGCGTCAGCTCACCCGCTGACCTGGGGCGGTGAGTGGTCAACCACTCGTCCTCGTGCTCGCTGGTTGATCACTCACCGCGATCCGGCGTGAAGGCATCGCGGTGCGCTGTCAACAACTATCCGTCACTTCATCGTTTACCACACACCGCTTTCCAACCCGGCCACATCCTCGTCCACCTACCCGGTCCGCCGAGTGGTGCAATCCGACCGGGGAAGACGAGGGTCAGCGCACCTCGGGCCGGGCTCAGTCCGCGTGGATGGCGGTGTCGGTCTCGTGGAGGGGGCGACCGGTGCCGCCCCACCGCAAGGCCACCAGCTCCGCCGCGACCGCCACCGCGGTCTCCTCGGGAGTCCGACCACGCAGATCCAGGCCGATCGGACTGTGCAGGCGGCGCAGCCGCTCTTCATCGAGACCCGCCTCCCGCAATCTCTCGAGCCGTTCGTCGTGCGTGCGCCGTGAGCCCATCGCCCCGATGTAGAAGGGCCGCTGATCTCCCTCCAGCCGCAGTGCCAGGTCCAGTACCGGGACATCGAACTTGGGATCGTGGGTCAGCACGCAGATGACCGTGCGCTGGTCGATGCGTCCGGCCTCTACCTCCTGCCCGAGATACCGGTGCGGCCAGGACACCACGACCTCGTCGGCCGCCGGGAACCTCTCGGGTGTGGCGAACACCGGCCGTGCATCGCAGACCGTGACCCGATAGCCGAGCAGATCGGCCTGCCGAGCCACCGCCGCGGCATAGTCGATCGCCCCGAAGACGATCATCCGCGGCCGCGGCTGGAAGGCGTTGACGAAGACCTTCATCCCCGTGTCCATCCGTTCGCCATCGGGCCCGAACTCCAGCACTTGCGAGCGTCCGACCGCCAGCAGGCCACGCGCATCGTCCGCGACCGCATGATCGGCGCGCTGCGAGCCCAGCCCGCCCAGCACCTCATCGGTGCGCAGCACGAGGTGCCGCCCGACCCAGGAGGCATCGGGATGCTCGATGACCGTGGCCACCGCGACCGGGCGACCGGTCCGCACGTCCTCGGCGACGACGCCGAGTTCGGGGAAGGTCTCCCGGTCGACCGGCTCGACGAAGACATCGACGATGCCGCCGCAGGTCAATCCGACGGCGAAGGCCTCGTCATCGGAGTAGCCGTAGCGCCGCAGCTCCGGGGCGTCCTCGGCGACGACCCGCTGAGCGAGCTCGTACACGTCACCCTCGACACAGCCGCCCGACACCGAGCCGACGACCGACCCGTCTCCCAGCACCAGCATCGCGGCACCCGGGGGGCGGGGCGCGGACCGTTGCGTTCCGATCACCGTCCCAAGCCCGATCCGGTCGCCGCTCTCCCAAGCGTCGATCAATGGCTCCAGCACATCACGCATCGTCCGTTCCTCCCTTCATCCCCCACCGTCTGCCGCTCACTGTTCCGCCACCATGTCGAGCACGTGTGCCAAGGTCGCGAAGGAATGCCCGCCGATGAGCTCGTCGATCGACGGCAGGACACTCACGATGCCCGACTGCACCGGGGCGTAGTCCGGCTTCTCGCGGTGCGGGTTGACCCACACGATGCGATGGGCGATCCGCCGGAGCCGAGCCATCTGCTCGCCGAGCAGCGCCGGATCCCCGCGCTCCCAGCCGTCGCTGCAGACCACGACGACCGCTCCACGTGCCGGCCCCCGCTGGCCCCAGCGGTCGCAGAAGGCGTACATCATCTCGCCCAGCCGGGTACCGCCCGACCAATCCGGCACGATCTCGCCGGCCGTGCGCAACGCGGTCTCCGCATCCGGATGGGCGAAGGCGGGGGTCACCCGCGTCAATCGCGTGCCGAAGGTGAAGACCTCCGTCGTGCGAGGGGCGGCCGCGAAACCACGATGCGCGAGGCGCAGGTAGCTGTCGGCGTAGACCTTCATCGAGCCGGAGACGTCGATGAGCCAGACCACGCGGCGCGGCCTGGGGGCCCGCTCGTGGTAGCGCAGCAGCGCGGGCTCGCCACCATGGCGCAGCTGCTCGCGTGCGCTGCGACCCATGTCGATATCGCCGCGACGCGACGGCCGGTGGCGCCGCGTGGTACGCATCGGAGGCCGCGCCCGTAACGCGGTGAAGGCCGCCGCGACCTCTTGCGACTCGGCCGCGTCCAGCTCGGCGATGTCGCGGTGGGCCAGCCGCTCGGCCGCCGAGGCCGCCGCAGGAGCCAGCTCTTCATCCTCCTGGCTCCGATCCCCGGCATCCACGCCGGTGCGCGAGCGCGGACGCGAGGCCGTGAGCTCGAAGGGCGGGGCATGGCCCGCCCCCGGTGCCGGGACACGGAACCAGGAGCCGAACACCTCGTCATAGAGGGGGACGTCCCCGGGCGATCCGCACAGCGTCGCCCGTCCCGCCCAGTAGACATCATCCGAGCGGCCGAGATCGAGCAGCGCGGTGGCGGCGAGGAAGTCCTCCGCGGCCCAGGCGCCGACCCCCGCCGACCGCAGCGCATGCACGAACCCGATGAGCTCGGCGACCGGCGCATCGGGGGCGGGATCGTGCAGCAGGCTAGTCATCGCCGAATGCCGCCCGGACGAGGGACTGGACACGCCCGGCATCCTCGCGCTGCTTGCAGACGGCGCCCACGGTCGCCGCCAGCGCTCCGAGCTCCGGCTCCCGCAGACCGAGGGCCTGGATCGCGCGGACCCAGTCGAGGGTCTCGGCCACACCGGGTGGACGGACCAGGCCGCCGTCGGCGCGCAGCTTCTGCACGAGCTCGACCATCCGCTCGGCGAGCACCTCACCGGCCTCCGGCAGACGGGTCCGCACGATGGCGATCTCCTGCTCGAGGTCCGGATGGTCGAGCCAGTGATAGAGACAGCGCCGCTTGAGCGCGTCATGTAGTTCACGGGTGCGATTGGAGGTCAGGACCACGATCGGAGGCTCGCTCGCGGAGATGGTGCCGAGCTCGGGGATGGATACCTGATAGGTCGACAGCACCTCGAGCAGCAGGGCCTCGAACTCATCATCGGCTCGGTCGATCTCATCGATCAGCAGCACCGCGGGGGCCTCGCGCAGGGCCCGCACCACCGGTCGCGGCAGCAGGAAGCGCTCCTCGTAGAGGGAGTCCTCGACGGCTCGGACGTCATCGGCGGCATCCGCCGCCTCGAGCGCCCGCAAGTGCAGGATCTGCCGCGGGAAGTCCCAGTCGTACAGCGCCTGTCGGGAGTCGATGCCCTCATAGCACTGCAGCCGGATGAGGGGGAGGCCGAATGACTCGGCAAGCGCCCCCGCGAGCGCAGTCTTCCCGGTGCCAGGCTCGCCCTCCAGCAGCAACGGCCGCTGCATCCTCAGGGCCAGATAGCCGACGGTGGCCAGTCCCTCGTCCGCGATGTAGCCGACCGAGCCGAGCCGGTCCGCGAATGCCTGCGCGCTGTCGACGTGGGTCATATGTCCCTCCTGGGATCGAGGTCCTGGGGCCGGTCGCGGTCGGTTCCGCTGGCGAGATCGCCGCATTCGACCGTTACCGCGTCGTGGGCGGCCAGGTACGCCCGGGCGCCCTCTCCGTCAGCGCCGGCGGCGATCGCCGGCCAGTGGTCGCGACCGATCAGCACGGGGTGGCCGGGAGCCCCGGCGAACACGGCTCGGACCAGCGTGCCGGGGCCGTCGGCGTACGAGAGGATGCGGTGCACCACGTCGGCGCCGACATCGGGCAGATCGACGAGGTGGACGAGGGCGAGCTGAGCGGAATCGGTCGCGAGTGCGCGGAGGCCGGCCTCGAGCGAGGCGCCCATGCCCCGCTCCCAGTCTTCGGCTACCACCGTGCGTACGTCGCCCAGCAGGGCGTGCGCTTCATCGGCCGCCGCGCCGAGCACGACGACGACATCATCGAGGCCGCCGTCGAGGAGGCTCTGACGCGCCGCCACGACCCAGGGTGTGCCGTCCTCGCGGCGCAGCAGCGCCTTGGGACCGCCCATGCGCCGCCCGGCGCCGGCGGCCAGCAGCAGTCCGGTGACGTCTCCCATCACCCTCCATTCTCCCACCACGCGCCAGCCCGGAGCATCACGAGCGGACAGTGCGGGGTCGGCACCCCGGCGGTCGAGTAGGTGAGGGCACGACTCGACCGCCGGAGTTCGGGTCACTCCTCGGTCTCGTCCAGCCAGCGACGGACCGACTCGTTGTGCTGCCCGAGCGTGGGCGGCGCGATATTCGTCTCACGCGAACCCGCGTACGGCTGGTCGTCCAGGCGGATGACCGGTCCGGGTAGTGTCAGCCGTCCCTTGGTGGCGTGGTCGACCTCGATGACGAGGCCCTGCGAGCGGGCCTGCTCCCACTCGTAGACCTCATCGATGGTGCGCACCTTGCCGGACGGGAGACCCGCCGCGGACAGCAGCTCCAGCCAGTGCTCGGCCGGCGCCGTCGCGAACTTCTCCTCGATGATCGCGATCAGCTCGTCCCGATGAGCGACGCGGTCGCCGTTGGTGGCGAACCGCGGATCGTTCGCGTCGAGGTCGAGCGCTGCCGCGAAGGCCGTCCACAGCGACTCCGAACCGCAGGACAGCTGGATGGGTGCCGTCTGCGTGTGGAAGAGGCCGTACGGGGCGATCGACGGGTGGTGCGCGCCGGAGAGGCCCGGGACCTCCCCCGCGACCGTCCAGCGCGTGCCCTGGAAGGCGTGCACGCCCACGACACTCGCGATGAGCGAGGTGCGGACGACCCGGCCGCGTCCGGTGCGCTCACGCTCGTAGAGCGCCGCGACCGTGCCGTACGCACCGTTCATGCCCGCGAGCAGATCGGCGATCGGGACACCAACCTTGGTCGGCTCCTCACTGCCCGTGATGCTCATCAGACCGGCCTCACCCTGCGCGATCTGGTCGTAGCCCGCGCGGCTCGCCTCCGGACCGTCGTGGCCGAAGCCGGTGATCGAGAGGATCACCAGACCCGGGTTGAGCCGGTGCAGCTCCTCGACGCTGAAACCCAATCGATCGAGCACGCCCACCCGGAAGTTCTCCATGAGCACATCGGCGCGCTTGACTAGCCGACGAAGGATCTCCTTGTCCTCATCGGTCTTCAGATTGAGGGTGATCGACTCCTTGTTGCGGTTCGCCGACATGAAATACGTCGACTCGCGCTCCTCGCCCTCCCCGAGGAAGGGAGGCCCCCACCCGCGACTGTCGTCGCCGGTGGGGGTCTCGATCTTGATGACGCGTGCGCCGAGGTCGCCCAGCATCATGGCCGCATGCGGCCCGGCCAGGGCCCGCGTCATGTCGAGGACCAGAGTCCCCGCCAGCGGGCCCTGGACCGCGGTGTCCTGCTCGTTCGTCACTGGTCGCCCATGTCGACGATCGCGGCGACGGGGCCGCCGCCCTCGGGGCCCTGATGCGCGGCCGAGACGGAAACGAAGACCGCCGGATCACCGGTGACCGCGGCGGTCACGCCACCCACGGCCGCCTTGATCTGACGGTGCCAGTGCACATCGGAGTCGTCGAGCATGGCGTTGCGACGTCCCCGAACCTCGCCGTCCTGGCTCGCCTCGCACTTGAGGAACACGTTGACCAGACGACCGTCGAGGTCGGTGTGGTGCGGACGCTCGGGAAGCTCGAGGCCGGCATCGCGGATGGCATTCCAGATGCCGTCCTGATCGAGCGCATCCTCCATGACCGAGTGGCCGATGCGGTAGCGGCCACCGACGCCGCGGGCGTTGCCGACCACGACGACCTGCGCCTGGTCGAGCTCGACACCCGAGGAGCACGAGGCGACGGCCGAGTACAGCTCGCGGTTGTGCATGACATCCTCATCGGTGGGCATGTCGATCTCGCCGAGTGCGACGGCGATGCCGAGGGCGGTGACGCCATTCGACAGGTCCATCGACTCGTGCGTGTGCTCGGTCCAGACCGTCTTGCCGCGGCTCTTGGCGTCGCGGATGGTGTGGATGGTGAGCAGCGGCGTCTTGGTCTGGACGTAGTGGACATCGGCCGGATCGGTGATGCCGGCACGCTCCATGGCGACCTTGACGGCGTCGGCGACCTTCTCGATCATCGGCGTGCGGCCGATCTCCTCGGGCAGCAGCTGCTCACTCATCGCGAAGCCGACGCTGAGGCGCGGCTCATCGGTCTTGGGAGCCTTGTCCTCGGGGAGGGTCGCGAAGACCGTGGCGTGGGGGCTGATGACACCGTCGGTGCCGCCGGACCACACGATGGGGATCTGGCGGACCTCTTCCATCGGCCGCGAACCCTTCTCCGCGATGACCTCGCGGAAGGCCCGGTCGGCGATGATGCGGGTGTAGTCGTTGACCCCGCCATTGCCCTCGGTCTTGCCGATGATGGCGATGACGCGGTCGGCCTCCATGATGCCGTCGTCGATGAGCTTGGCGAGCTCGCTGGCGTCGGCGACAGAGTGGATCGGGACCTTGCGAACCTCGATTGCTGAGGGCATATGGCGCTTCCTTTCCTGAGGGGTGGGTCTTACTGGGGGTTGTGGTTCATCAGACCGGGACGACCCGCGTTCCGATCTGACCTTCGGCCGCCGCGCCGATGCGCGCCAGCGATGTGATGACGCCGGTTCCGGTACCGCTCTCGGCGAATGCCGTGACGGCCTCGACCTTGGGGCCCATCGACCCGGCGGCGAAATCCTGGTCCGCGGCGATCGAGCGCATCTCGACCGCGGTGACCTCTCCGACCGGCTTGGCGTAGTCGGTGCCCCAGTCGGCGACGACCGCGTCCACATCGGTGGCGATGATCAGCAGGTCGGCCTTGAGCTCCTGGGCGATGAGCGAGGCGGTGAGATCCTTGTCGATGACCGCGTCGACGCCGCGGTAATTGCCGTTGCGGTCCTGGACGGTGGGGATGCCACCGCCGCCGGAGCACACGACGACATAGCCGGCCTCCATCAGAGTCTCGGCGGTGGCCCCGTCGAGGCAGCGCACGGGCGCGGGGGACGCGACGACCCGGCGCCAGCCTCGTCCAGGCACCTCGACGAACTCTTGGCCGGACTCGATGAGGGGCTGGGCGTCCTCGGCGGTGAGGTAGCGGCCGATCGGCTTGGTGGGGTGGGCGAAGCGCGGATCGTCGATGTCGACGAGGGTGCGCGAGACGACGGCGGCGCAGCGGCGGTCCACACCGCGCTCGGCCAGCTCGGCATCGAGTGCGTTGAGCATGAGCATGCCGATGGTCGCCTGGGTCTGGGCACCGCACCAGTCGAGCGGCACCGGCGGCACCTGCGAGGCGGTGAGCTCGTTCTTGGTCAGCAGGTTGCCGACCTGGGGTCCGTTGCCGTGGGTGAGGAGGACCTCGTGTCCGGCGGCCACCAGATCGGCGATGGGACGGGCGGCCAGACGGATCGCGTCACGCTGATCCTCAGGACGGGCACTGCCGTCGCTGGACGTCATGGCATTGCCCCCGAGGGCGATCACGATGCGCATGCAATGAGGCTAGGGGAGCATCCCATTGGCATGCATGGTCAACAAAGTCCGATCATTTCGCCAGATTCGGGCAAGGAGTGACAAGAGGGGGTGAGCGGCGTCTCACCCCGGGGAGCCCCCGCCGCCCAACGCCAGCGCCAGACCTCCCGCGCCCGGTCCCGCCGGCGCGCTCAGCTCAAGGGATCGAGGACCTGGCCGATATCCTCCGCGGCTTCGGTCAGCAGCGCGCTCATCGCCTGCTCGGCCCGGGCGCCGTCCCCGGCCACGATGGCCTCGACGACCGCGCGATGCAGGCTCACGAAGGTGAGGTCGTGCACGTGCCATAGTGCCGCACGGTTGCGACTGCGCAGCGCCGGCTCCAGCACCACCTCGAACTGGAACAGCAGCTCGTTGTGGGTCGCCGCGAGGATCGCGCGGTGAAGCCTCACGTCGACCTCGGCGATATGCGCTGGGTCGCCCTCGGCCGACCGTTCCAGCTCGGCGAACGCCTCGCGCAGGGTGACGACGTCTTGCTCCGAGCGCGCCGCTGCCGCGAGTCGCGCCGCCCCGGGTTCGAGGACCGCGCGGACCTCGTTGAGACTCCTGACGAAGGACGCGTCGAGCGGCTCGCGAGCACGCCAGGCCATGACATCGGGATCGAGGTAGTTCCAGTGGGCGTGATCCAGGACATAGGTGCCGAGCCGGGGCCTGGCATCGACCAGCCCTTTGTCCGTCAACGATTTCAGGACCTCGCGGACCGTGGTGCGGGAGACCTCGAACTCGGCCTCCAGCGCATCGACCTCGATCACCGTGCCGGGTGCCCATGTCCCGTCCACGATGCGCTCGCCGACGACGTTGAGGACCTGGCCGTGGAGTCCACGGGCGATACGAGAGGCCATCTGCTCAGTCTAGGCCGAGCATCGGCCCGCACCTCACCATTCGGCGAGGGCGCCGTCGGGGTAGCGCCAGGCGGGCGAACGCCACGCATGTCCGGTGCGATCGGCCGCCCGTACCGCCGCCTCGTCGATCTCGACGCCGAGCCCCGGCCCGGTGAGGCGTTCGATATGCCCGTCGATGAATCGCAGCGGCGCGGTGTCGAGCACATAGTCCAATACCTCCGCACCCTGGTTGTAGTGGATGCCGATGCTCTGCTCCTGGATCAGGTAGTTGGGCGTCGCGAAGCCCACCTGCAGGCATGACGCCAGCGCGAGCGGACCGAGCGGGCAGTGGGGCGCGAGCTGGACATCGAAGACCTCCGCGAGGGACGCGATCTTGCGCACCTCGGTGATGCCTCCCGCATGTGAGAGGTCCGGCTGGGCGACCGCGATCCCGGCCTGGAAGACCGGGAGGAACTCCTGTCGCGAGAACAGCCGCTCGCCGGTCGCGACGGGCGTGGACGTCGCTGCCGTGAGGGATCCGATCACATGCGAGTTCTCCGGCACCACCGGCTCCTCGAGGAAGAACGGCCGGAACTGTTCGAGCAGCGGCGCCACCCGCCGGCTGTTGGCGAGAGTGAACCGGCCGTGGAAGTCGACGGCGACATCGCGTTCGTCGCCCAACACCTCCCGTGCCGCCGCGACCCGCTCGACGACGCCGTCGATCTCCTTCACGGTCGCCACACGCGGCATCCGCCCGCTGGCATTCATCTTCACGGCGGTGAGGCCCGCGTCGACCTGCTCGCGGATGTTGTCCGCCACCTGGTCGGGCTCGTCGCCGCCGACCCATCCGTAGACCCGTATCCGGTCTCGCACATGACCGCCGAGGAGCTGATGCACGGGGACGCCCAGGGATTTGCCCGCGATGTCCCACAGGGCCTGGTCGATTCCCGCGACCGCGCTGGAGAGGATCGGTCCTCCCCGGTAGAAGCCCGACTTCATCATGACCTGCCAGAGGTCCTCGATCCGTCGGGGATCCGCGCCGATGAGCCGCTCGGAGAGCACCTCGACGGCTGTACGGACGATCTCCGCCTGCCCTTCGATGACCGGCTCACCCCATCCGACGATCCCCGTGTCGGTCTCGACGCGGACGAAGAGCCAGCGAGGCGGGACGAGAAAGGTCTCGATGCGTTCGATCTTCACAGACGACTCCATTTCGATAGGGCGGCCGACAGCCGCTCGATGCCCGATGTGCTGGTGAACGCCGACCCGACCGCCACGGCGCGGTAGCCGGCGGTGAGGAAATCGGCGGCGTTCTCGGCGTCGATGCCGCCGGTGGCGACGAAGGCCGCATCGGGGAACGGCCCGCCCTGCGCCCCGGCCCAGCCGACTCCGAGCTGCGCCGCGGGAAACGCCTTGAGCCACCGGCAGCCGGCACGCAGGGCCCGGTCGATCTCCGTCGCGGTCGCGACCCCGGGCAGATGGGGAACGCCGAGCTCCCTCGCCCGGGAGACGACCTCGGCGTCGAACCCGGGCGCGACCGTGAACGCGGCGCCGTCGGCGGACACGGCCTCGAGCTGTTCGACGCTCAGCACGGTCCCAGCGCCGACATGCTTGCCCTCGGATGCTCCCAGCCGCACCGCGGCACGGAAGCTCTCCCGCGCTTCGGGGCCCTGCACCGGGACCTCGATCAGGTCGACGCCCGTCGACCACGCGGCGCGGCAGAGGTCGAGCGTCTCCGCGGGTGGCCGCCCGCGGAAGATCGCCATCACCGGATAACGGTCGAGGTGATGGCTGAAGAACTCATCGACGGACGACATGGTCGTCTCCTTTCCATCCGAGATCGCGGGATATCGCCGCGGCGACCCGGCGGAACTCCGGGATACGCTCCCTCAACTCCGCCAGCGGGGCCTTGACGCGCAATGCGGTGACCGACATACCGAGACGGACCTGCCCTGAGGCGTCGGGCACCGGGAGCGCCACACAGTTGATGTAGTCCTCCTTCTCGCCGTCGTCCTCCGCCCAGCCCCGCCGCCGTATCCTCTCGAGCTCGTGCTGGAAGGCGCCGGGCGTGACGATGGTGGACGAGGTGTAGCGGCGAAAGCTCAGCTGACCGATGACCTTCTCGAGCGTCAGGTCGTCCAGATGCGCCAGGATCACCTTCGCGACGCCCGCCGTGTGGCCCTCGGCGGGCAGGCCGATCCGCGACCCCATCGCGACGGTTCCCGAGCCCTCGACCTTGTCGACGTAGATGATCTCGTCGCCGATGAGCTGAGCGAGGTGCACCGTGTGCCCCTCCTGTGCCGCCAGGCGCTGCAGATGCGTATGGGCGATGCTCCGGACGTCGATCTGGTCGAGGGCATGCTGAGCCAGGGGGATGATGGCGAAGCCGACGGTGTAGCGGCCGTCGGAGAGCTGCCGGGCGAATCCGCCGTGCTCGAGGGTCTGCAGGAGGCGCAACGCCGTGCTCTTGTGCACATCGAGTCGTTGGGCGACCTCGCCCAGCGACCGGGGCTCGGGGGCGATGAACTTCATGATCGTGATCGCACGGCTGACGGTCTGAGACACGGGTCTACCTCGTGGGAGTTGGCGACGGCATCGGCCATTGTGCAGGATCGGCCTCGATCATGTCGGCGATCTCGGACTCCCCCGGCAGCACGGCGGCATCGCTCGGTGAGCTGAGCACCCGTGAGGCGACGAGATGACCGAGTCGCAGGCGACGGACCGGGTCGAGCCCCCGGAGGACGCCCGCGAGCCAGCCAGCGGCGAAGGCATCCCCGGCACCGACCGGCTCGACGACCTCGACGCGGGGCGCTCGGCTGCTGGTCACCTGCCCCCCGGAGAACTCGACGACGGTGCTCCCACCGTCCTTGACGACGAGATCGGGTACATCGGGCAGCAGCGCCCGGACCTCCTCGGCGGTCCCGGTCCGCCAGAGCACCTCGGCCTCGTCTCGCCCGACGAACACGACATCGCTCGCACGGGCGAGCTCGTGGAGACGAGCTGCGGCCTCCTGGCGGTCGGGCCAGAGACTGGGCCGGAAGTTCACATCGAAGCTGACGAGCGCCGTGCCGAAGATCCGGTCGACGACGATGCGGTGCAGCAACTCCAGACAACCGGGCGACAGCGCCGCGGTGATGCCACTGACATGCACGATCCGCGGCCGGCGTTCCGACCACGCCAGGACCGTCTGACCCGACATCGCCGCGGCCGCGCTGGCGTCTCGGTAGTAGTACACCGTCGTGCCCTGCGGCGAGGGGTCCTTGAAGTACACACCGGTGCGGTGTGCCGGATCGCGGATCACGTCGGAGGTGTCCACCCCGGCCGAGACCAGCTCGTCGACGATGAGGTCGCCGAGCGGATCGACACCCAGGGCCCCAGCCCAGGCGGCATGGTGCCCGAGCACCGCTAGGTGTGCCGCGACATTGGACTCGGCACCGCCCCCGTGTAGGAGGCACGCCGCACCAGGACGGAGCCCGGAACCGTCGGCGGGCGTCACCATCACCATGGTCTCGCCCACGCAGAACGCATCGATCCGCTCAGCCATAGGTCCCCTCGCTCGTTGCATACGATGCAATACTCTTGCATCTTTCAGATCACGCTGCCAAGATACCAGTGGCGTACGTCACGTGGGTAGGTGGATGTCTCGGCGAGATGCCACCACACCTTCGGTCACGGCGCGCCATCACAGTTCTTTATGGATTGGCATTGCACATAACGCAACAAGGAGATCCGCCATGTTCAACCTGCGACGCGGCCGGCGCCTCGCCGTCACCGCGACCCCCCTCGCCATCGGTGCTCTGCTGCTGAGCGCCTGCTCCTCAGGCGGCTCCGAGGACGAGGGTCCCGATGTCGACGAGGGCGGCACGCTCACCATCGCCAACTACCAGTTCCTGGAGCCGGGTCGCGGCGACGACCTCTGGGAGGCGGTCAGCGGCTATGCCACCGAGAACGACGCGGTGACCATGGAGCGCTCCGAGACGCCGTTCGCCCAGTACGCCGACAAGCTCAACACCGAGCTGGGCGCCGGTGGCGGACCGGACGTCTTCGTCATCCAGGACGCGCAGTTCGCGACGCTGGCCGAGGCGGGACTGCTCGAGCCACTCGATGACGTCATCGAGGACGCCGACCTCAACAGCACCAATGACGACCTCGTCGTCGACGGCGAGCAGCTCGGGGTCACCTGGGAACAGGTCGCGTATGCCCTACTGGGCAACAAGAACGTCATGGAGCAGGCGGGCATCGACGAGCTGCCGACGACGGTGGACGAGCTGATCGACGCCGGCGAGGCCGTGCAGCAGACGGGGGCCGCCGGACTGGGGATCCGTCATCAGATGGGCGAGTTCGACGGGTGGTATCTCGATTTCAACGCTTGGCCCTATGGCAACGGCGGATCCTGGTCGGACGGTGAGGAACTGACGATCGACTCCCCGGAGAACGTCGCGGGTGTCGAGCAGTACCAGCAGGTCATCGACTCGGGCATCGTGCCGGTGGGCGACGACGCATCGACATTCCGCACGAAGTTCAAGGAGAACCAGCTCGGGTTCATCATCGACAACAGCGGCGCCGCGCTGTCGTTCACGAGCGACGGCGCGATCACGGGCACCGACATCGTCTCGGGGCCGCTGCCGTTCGACGAACCGGGCCAGCACCAGAAGATCGTCCTGGCGGTGAACGCCAACAGCGATGTCAAAGCGCTCGCGAAGGACTTCGTGCGCTGGTTCGTCAGCGAGGAGGGGCAGGAGGCCATCCGCCCCCCGCTGGGTGCGAGCTCGCTGGCGACCGATGTGCCGCTGACCGACGAGTTCTCGCAGGAGCATCCGTGGGCCCAGACCTTCATCGACGTCAACCCGGAGACCAAGAGCACGCTCATCGAGGGCTTCGAGACCGATACGAAGACGATCATGCAGTCCGTGATGCAGGCAGTCGAGAAGGTCATCACGCAGGGCGCCGACCCGGCTGATGCGCTCGAGCAGGCACAGCAAGACGCGTCATCGAACTGACGTCTCACGACCATCACGGGGGTGCCTCTCACCGGAGGCACCCCCGGCACTCACGAAGGAGCGACCTATGGTGACGACGGTCTCCAGGTCCCACGCCACGGCGCCGGATACAGCGCCGCGCCGCCGACGACGGTGGCGCAACTCGTTCACGGCCTATCTGTTGATCGCTCCGGCGGTCGGCTATCTGGTGGTGCTGCTGCTCTTCCCCCTGTTCCGAGGGATCCAGCTCAGCCTGACCGACACCAAGCTGGTGAACCCCGCGGGAGGTGACTTCGTCGGTGCGGAGAACTACACGAACCTGATGTCGAGCGGGCAATTCTGGAACTCGCTCCTGGCGACTCTGATCTACACCGCCGCGACCGTCGTCTTCGCTGTGCTCCTCGGCACCGCCGCCGCCGTCTTCATCAACCGACCGTTCCGCGGCCGAGCCGGGATCCGGGCCGTGATGACCTTCCCTTATGCGATGCCCACCGTGGCCGTCGCTCTCGTCTACGTGTGGATCTACAACCAGTCCGGGGGCGTCCTCAACAACTCCCTCGGAGTGCTGGGCATCGGGCAGACCGGATGGCTCACCGATCCCCAGTGGGGCATGTTCTCGGTCGTGCTGGCAACGGTGTGGAAGGTCTTCCCCTTCGTCATGCTCGTCATGCTGGCCGCCCTCCAGTCGGTGCCCGAGGAGCTCTACGAGGCCGCCAAGATCGACGGCGCCGGACCGATGAGCACCTTCCGGGCGATCGTCCTGCCGCACCTGGCCCCCACGCTGCGAATCGTCGCTCTCCTGATGACCATCTGGTCGATCCGCCGGTTCGAGATCATCTATCTGCTGACCGGCGGCGGCCCAGTCGAGCGCACCAACACCCTGGTCATCAATATCTACCGCCGCGCGTTCAGCGACCAGGACCTCGGTGTCGCGGCGACCATCGGCGTGCTGGGACTCGTCCTGTCCATCCTGGTGACGCTGGTGTTCTTCGGCGTCGAGCGGCGGGAATCACGAAAGGAGGCGGCGGCATGATGGCACGCATCGTGGGGCGGGCGTTCTCCTTCACATCGCTCGCGGTCCTGGTCGTCTTCGCGGCCTTCCCGATCTATTGGATGATCAACACGGCGTTGTCCACCGACAGCGAGCTGTATCGCACAGGACAGTCCTGGTGGCCGACGGTGGGCCGGATCGCCGACATCCCCTCGGTGCTGTCGGACGTGCCGATCCTTCGCTGGCTGGGCAACTCGGCCGTCATCGCCTTCGGCACCACTCTGCTGAGCCTGGCGCTCGCCGTGCTCGCCGCCTACGCGCTGAGCCGGTTCAAGTTCTATGGCAAGGGCGTCTCGGCCTTCTTCCTCTTCGCGACCCAGATGCTGCCCGAGGCCCTGCTCGTCGTGCCGCTCTTCGCGCTGTTCAGCACGCTGGGGCTGCTCAACGAGCTGCACGGACTCGTCCTGGCCAATGTGGCGTTCACGATGCCCGTCGCGGTCTTCATCCTCAAGAACGCGATCGACGCGATCCCCTTCAAGATCGAGGAGTCGGCGCGTGTCGACGGCTGTCCACGCTGGGGACAGCTCACGATGATCGTGCTGCCGCTCATCGTGCCCAGCATCGCGGCGGCCGCCGTCATCAACTTCTTCGACGGCTGGAATGAGTTCCTCTTCGCGAACACATTCATCGCCGACTCCGAGAAATGGCCGGCGTCCGTGGGGCTCGCGTCCTTCGTCGGACAGTATTCGACGCCGCTGTCGAGCGTCATGACCGCGGCCTTCCTGTTCACATTGCCCGCCATCGTGTTCTTCCTCATCGTCCAACGTCAGATCGTCAGCGGGCTCACCGCCGGCGCAGTGAAGGGTTGACCCATGCCTCGTATCCGTTTCGACAAGGTGCACAAGGCCTTCGGCTCCAACACCGTCATCGGCGAGTTCGATGCCGAGATCGGCGACAACGAGTTCCTGGTGCTGCTCGGCCCGTCCGGGTGCGGCAAGTCGACCATGCTGCGCATGATCGCCGGCCTGACCGACATCACCTCCGGTGAGCTGACCTTCGACGACGAGCGCGTGAACGATCTGGAGCCACGCGAGCGCAATATCGCCTTCGTTTTCCAGTCCTATGCGCTGTATCCGCACATGACGGTGCGGGAGAACATCGCCTTCCCGTTGATCATGGACCGGTTCAAGGGCTGGTATCACATCCCACTGGTCAACATGGTGATGCGGCGGCGCCTCGCGGGGATGCCCGAGGTGGCCGAGAAGGTGGCGCAGGTCGCCGAGATGCTGGAGCTCACGGACTATCTGGAGCGCCGGCCCAAGGCACTCTCCGGCGGCCAGCGACAGCGCGTCGCGGTCGCACGCGCGCTGGTCCGCGAGCCGTCCGTCTATCTGCTCGACGAGCCGCTGTCCAATCTCGACGCCAAGCTGCGCACCCAGATGCGCAGCGAGATCACCGCGCTGTACCAGAGGGTCGGCAAGACCTTCGTCTACGTCACGCACGATCAGGTCGAGGCGATGACGATGGCCACGCGCATCGTGGTGCTCGATCGGGGAGAGGTCCAGCAGATCGGGACGCCGGCCGAGATCTACGAGCGTCCCGCCAACGAGTTCGTGGCGAGGTTCATCGGCTCGCCGGCCATGAACCTCGTTCCCGTCACGGTGCAGGACGGGCGCGTGCGGCTCGACGAGAACGATCAGCCGACCGTCACGACGGGTGCGACCTTGACCGACGGTACGTACCACCTCGGGGTGCGCCCGGAGAAGATCACGGTGGATCCGTCGCAGGAGAGAGGGCTCGCCGCCCAGGTCTCGGCCGTGGAACGACTCGGTGGCGAGACCGTCGTCGGCTTCCGTTTCCACGACGTCACGCAGGACGCCCTGCTGAGCGCCGAGTCCCTGCGCACCACGCACTTCGCCAAGGCGCCCGCGGAGCTGCCGGTGTCGGTGGGCGACCGGATCGGGGTCGAGTTCGATCTGTCGACGGCCAGCTGGTTCGATCCGCGGACCGGGGACCGGATCGACCGGGAGACGGCCGTGGCGAGCGCCACCTCCTGACCGAGCAGGCCTCCGGCCGAGATGTGGCCACTTGTGGCCCGTTTCCGACATGGCAAACGGGCCACAAGTGGCCAGAAGTCGGCCTTAGCGGTCCGTCTCCGCGAGGGCGTCGAGCAGTGCCAGGACCATCGATCCCTGGCCCCAGGGGGTCAGGGGCGCCTTCGGCACCGAGTAATAGTGGGCGAGCAGCGTGCAGGCCCACACGGCCGCCGTGACATCGTCCAGCACGCCTTCAGCGCTGGTGCCACGGATCGTCGCCTCGCGGGCGCTCCGGATGGCGGGATCGACCTGGTCGGCGGTGACGATACCCAGGTCGCGAGCACGGCGGAATCCGACCGCCATGAAGGCTGCCGTCGACGACTCGCTGCCGGAACGCGGGTCGCCCGCCACGGCATGCCAGCTGCCGTCGGGCTGCTGCCGCCGCACCATGGCAAGCACGAGCCGCCGGGAGGCGTCCCGCAGCACGCCGGTCGCGGAGTCCCCGAGCTGTTCGATCACATCGAGCAGGCCGAGGAGGGCCCATCCCTGGCCACGGCCCCAGCCGGGAGCATAGGTCTGCCCCGTCCGCTCGAGGAAGAAGTGGTCGAACAGATCTGTCGCGGGATTCTGGAGCAGCCGGACATAGCCCTCGGCCTGCTCGACCGCGAGATCGGCCCAGCCACGATCGCCGCTGGCCCGCGACAACGCCGCGAAGAACGGCGGATCGAAGTGCAGGCAGTCGACGAAGACGCCGCGACCCGGCGCCTCGAGCAGCCCCTCCTGCTCCTCCGGCAGCGGCGAAGGACCATAGGGCCGCCGCAGGGGCGACTGCTCCCAGGTGGCGAAGACCCCGTCGACCCTCGCCCGTGCCGTCAGGCGCTCGGCCAGGCCGGTCGCGGCACCGAGGAGCCTCTCGTCGCCGGTGCGCATCGACAACTCGCACATGGCCAGTCCCGGAGCGGTGCAATCGGTCTCCCGGTAACCCTCGCGACGAGCGTCCCAGGCGCGGACGAAGCCGTGGACGAATCCGCGCAGTTGGGGCTCGTCGAGGCGATCGGCCGCGGCCAGCATCGCCTCGAAGGCGATCGAGTCACCGAAGTGCCATGCCTCGTAGGCGAGGGCGGGAAGCGTACGGCTCGCCGCGCGGGCGAGCCCTTCGATGTCATCGGCCACGGAACACCGGATCCCGCTTCTCGGCGAAGGCGGCGCGACCCTCGGCGGCATCCTCACTGCGCATCTCGTACGTGAACAGGTCGTTCTCGTAGGCCAGGCCGACCTCGATGCTGGCGCTCTGCGCGACGCGGACGAGCTTCTTGACCGCCTCGATCGGGATGGGCGACTTGGCCGCGATCTCGACGGCGGTGTCGCGGGCGGCGGCGAGCGCCTCCTCCCTGGTGTCGAAGAGCTCGTTGGCGAGGCCCATCCGCTCGGCGCGGTCGGCGGCGAAGCGCCGCCCGGTCATGAGGATCTCGCTGGCGTGGCCCGGCCCGACGACCCGGGTCAGGAACTGGGTCGCGCCCGATCCGCCGTGCCAGCCCCACCGGATCTCCCCCGCCCCGAAGCTGGCGTCACGGGTGGCGTAACGGATGTCCGAAGCGCAGAACATCTCCAGGCCACCGCCGATGCAGTAGCCGTGCGCGGCGGTGATGACGGGCTTGCGGATCTTCCACACGCCGATGGCGTAGTCGAGGTTGCGGTCGAAGCGATTACGGTACTGCCAGCTGGTTCCGTACCCCTCGAGATCGCCGATGTCGCTGCCGACGCAGAACGCCCGATCGCCGGCGCCGGTGAGGATCACGACGCGGACCTCGTCGTCGTTGTTGATCTCGTAGACGAGCTCGTTGAGCCTCCGGTCCATCGCGACCGACATCGCGTTGAGCTTGTCGGGACGGTTCAGGGTGATGGTGGCGATGTGGTCGGCGACCTCGTAGGCGATGAAGGCGCCGGATGCGGTGTTCATGCGTTGGTCTCCTCGATGCGGACGACGCCGGCGGCGGCCAGGCGATCGATGTCGGTATCGGATGTGCCGATCTCGGTGAGGATCTCGCGGGTGTCGGCACCGAGCAGCGGCGGCGCGGTGCGGATCGACGCGGGGTCCCTGGACAGGTTGATGGGTGGCGCGACCGTGCGCACCGGGCCGAGGGTGGGATGGTCCATCTCGGTGATCAGGCCGCGCGCCACCACCTGGGGGTCCTTCTCCAGGGCCGGGTAGTCATTGACGGGGCCGCTCCAGATGTTGAAGGTGTCGAGGTGGGTGATCCACTCGTCGGTCGTCTTGGCGGCGAAGAGCGGCCGGATGGTCGCGAAGATCTCGTCGGCGTGCTCCTGGGCGTCCTCGTGGCGGGTGTAACGCTGGAGCTCAGGGCAGTCCAGCGCCGTGCCGAGCACGTCGATCGGGCACATGGCGAGCGTGAGCCAGCCGTCGCGCGTGCGGTAGACGCCATAGGGCGCGCCGATCCATGCGTGGGCCGAGGGCTCGCGACCGCGACGCGGCACGGCCCCGGTGTTCAGATAGGTGACGAGCTCCTGGACCTGCGCGTCCATCACCACCGACAGCATGTCGACCTCGACGTGCTGCCCCTCGCCGCTGAAGTCCCTGCCGCGCAGGGCGGCGAGGACACCGATGGCCGTCTGATAGCCGGTCATCGCGTCGATGGCGGGGATCCCGCCAGGTACGGGAGGGTCGTCGTCCGCGCCGACGAACCACATGGAGCCGGAATAGCCCTGCAATACGAGGTCCTGGCCCGGCCGGCCCGCACCGGGGCCGTCGGGGCCATAGCCGCTGATCGAGGCGTAGACGAGACGGGGATTGATGGCCCGAAGCGTCTCGTAGTCGATGCGGAGGCGCTCGACCGCGCCGACGCGGAAGTTCTGGATGAAGACATCGGCCGTGGCGACGAGACCGTAGAAGAGCTCGCGTCCCTCGTCGGACTTCAGGTCGATGGCGAGGCTGCGCTTGTTCCGGTTGAGGCCGAGGAAGGTGGTTCGCTGACCCTCCATCTCGACCCCGGCGTAGCCATGGGTGCGGTTGAACTCCCCGGTGGCGGGTGGCTCGATCTTGATGACGTCGGCGCCCAGGTCTCCGAGCCGCATCGCGGCGATGGGGCCGGCGAGCATCTGCGTGGCGTCGAGCACACGTAGCCCGCCGAGCGTCCCGTTGGTGGTGGTTGGCATGATGATCTCCTCCTGAATACTATAATAGTATTAATTGAGGAGTGTGGGAAGCCCTGGTTTTCCCGGGGTGAGACTCAGAGGAGGGCGTGGCGCAGGAGCGTGTCAAGGTCGTGCGCGGGACGGCCGAGGACCGCCGGGACGGTCGCCGACCCGCACGGCAGTCCATGGTGCTCGTAGTAGCTGAACATCGCATGCAGCCAGTCGCGCTCACGCGGGTCGAGGGACGCCCCGGGCCCGGCAGCCCACTCGTCCGGCGAGGTGACAGCCAGTTCGACCTCCGTGCCGAGGACCCGCCGGGCGGCAGCCGCCACGTCGCGGACCGTCACCAGGCTCCGGCCGCCGACCTCATAGGTTGCCCCGATGTGGGAGGGGTCGAGCAGCACATGCGCTGCGACCGCACCCACGTCCTCCAGCCCGACGAGGCCGAAGGGCCGGTCCACGTCATAGGGCACCTCGAGACGAGGCGAGGCGTTGCGCAAACCGGGCAGGAAGTTGTCGACATAGGCGCAGGGCTCGAGGATCGTCCACTCCAGACCGCTGCGCCGGACCAGATCCTCGCTGGCCGCCTTCGCGAGGTGATGCGGCATCGAGGGGACATAGGGGGCGCACACCGAGTGGTAGCCCAGCCGCGTCACACCCGCCGTCGCCGTCGCCTCCAGGATGTCCGCGACGAAGGACGGCTCATCGGGGTGGAGATTCGGCGCGATGAGATAGACCGCATCGCTCCCCCGCAAAGCCGCCACGGGATCCGTCAACTCGGCGCGACCCACCGGCACGGTCTCGACACCCTCGGCACCGAGTGCCGCCGCGACCGCACGGCCGGTCTTGCCCCGGCCCCCCACGATCGCGATCCGCTCGCCTCGTTCTGTCATGTCATTTCCCCTTCACCTCAAAACCCGTTGAGTGTGACGTTTGGACGTTCGATCCAGCGGATTCGGCGTCCGAACGTCACACTCAACGGGTTGGTGGGATCAGACCCAGTCGACGTCGGCGACGGTCGCGCCACCGCTCAGTCGGGCGTAGCCCGGTCCGCGGTCGAAGAAGGGCTCCTCGCCGCGCGCCGCACGACGATTCTCCCGCTCCGCCTTGGTGGCCTCGGCGTCGACCGCGAGGTCATCGCTCTCCACCGCGCCGGTCAGCACGACGCCGTAGTCCTCGAACGCCGAACGCTCCGAGACCTTGTCCCAGCGGACATCGCGAGCCACCAGTTCCGGGTCGCGATCCAGAGGATCTCCCCAGCCGCCGCCACCGGTGGTCTGGATGCAGATCGTCTCACCGGCCTTGATGGGCTCGGCATCCGCGAGCGCGTCGATCTCGCGCTCCTCCGGCGTGCCCGGGTTGACGACGACACGGAACGGCGCGCCGGCCTTGCCGCCCTTGACGCCCCAGCAGGCGAGGATCGAGCGGTCGGCGATCGACATGAAGTTGGCGTCCTTGAGCATCCGGATGCGCTTCTCGTAGCCGAGACCGCCGCGGAACTCGCCCGCACCGCCCGAGTCCTTGGCCAGGCCGAGGCTCTCCACGATGAACGGGAAACGCGACTCGGTGAACTCGGTCGGGAGGTTCCGCGAGTCCGGCACGACGTGGATCGTGTCCTCGCCATCGGCGTAGTAACGGCCTCCCGCGCCGCCGCCGAGCACCTCGCGCATGAGGTACGAGCGGCCCTCCATGTCCTCGCCGTAGACCCCGGTGTACCGGATCGTCTCCTGGTCGGCGGGCATACGGCCGTCGACCGCCTTGGCGATGACACCGGCGAGCACGCCCAGCAGACGCAGGATGACGAAGGTGCGGGCATTCGTGGGAGCCGGAAACTCCGGTGTCAGCAGCGTGCCCTTGGGCGGGAACCGCATCTCGATGAGCGGCACGATGCCCTCGTTGACGTCCAGCTCGGCCATGCGCTCGGGCGTGTCCGCCAGGTTGCGCAGGATCGGCGCGAGCCACTTCTTGAGGAAGACGCCGTCGGAGTAGTCGCCACAGTGGTTGATCGGCCCCTTGGCCTGCGGCGACGTGCCGGCGAAGTCGAGGATCAGTCGCTCGCCCTCGGGATCGTCGGCTGGCGTGCGGGTGAGGGTGATCCGCTGCGTGTGCAGCTTCGGCTCCTCGACGCCGTCGTGCTCGGCGTAGTCCTCCCAGACCCAGGTGCCCACGGGGATCTTCGACAGGATCTCACGGCGGTAGGTGCGCGTGGAGTTGTCGATGATCGCATCGAAGGCGGCCTCGACCGAGTCACGGCCGTAGCGGTCGAAGAGCTCGCCCAGGCGCTGGGCACCCATCAGGCAGGCGGAGCACTCGGCGTCCAGGTCGGCCGCGAGAGCCTCGGGGGTCCGCGAGTTGCGGGTCATGATGCGCAGCGCCGAGCGCACCGGCACGCCGGCATCCCAGAGCTTGATCGGCGGGACCGCCAGGCCCTCCTCGTACACCGAGGTGGCATTGCTGGGCATCGAGCCCGGCACGGCACCGCCGATGTCGTCGTGGTGGCCGAATGCCTGCACGAAGGCGACGACCTCGGGCTTGCCGGTCTCGGGGTTGGCGTGGAAGACCGGGACGGTGACGCAGAGGTCCGGGAGGTGGCCGATGCCCCCCTCGGACTCGTAGACGTCGTTGTGGAAGAAGACGTCCCCGGGCACCATCTCCTCGAGCGGGAAGTCCCGCGCGACGGGGTGCACGAGGGCGCTGTACGAGCGGCCGGTCAGCTTGCGCATCTTGCGGTCGTGGATGCCCGCGCGGAAGTCGTGCGCGTCGCGGATCATCGGCGAGCGGGAGGTGCGGCCGATGGCGGTCTCGACCTCCATCTCGACCGAGGCGAGGCTGCCCTGGACGATCTCGACGAGCACCGGGTCGGCGCTCGCGCCGGCATCGGCGGTCAGCGACTCGAAGGGGAACTGCGTCGGCGCGCGGCGCGAGGTGGTCTCTGGGGTCGTCGTCACGAGTCGGCTCCTTCACGAGTCACGATGATGTTGCGGTAGGCGTCGATGCGAGCGGTGAAGCCCGGGTGCAGGGGCACCGTGGAGCCGAACTCCTCGATGATGGCCGGACCGACGAGCTCGGTGCCCGGGGTCAGATCGGGGCGCCAGTAGACAGGAGTGTCCACCGAGCCGGCCTCGGGATCGAAGCACACCGGGCGGCGCGAGGCCTCGGCGATAGCCGGGTTCTCGACGACCTCCTCGGCACGGACCTGCGGACGCTCGATCGGGCCGATGCCCGAGACGCGCAGGTTGACCCACTCGACCTGCTGCTCGTCGTTGCCCCGGAAGTCGTAACCGTAGAGCGCGCGGTGCTCGTCATGGAAGCGCTCCGCGACGGCCGCCGCGGCCGCCGCATCGAAGGGACCGTCGTCGACCGCGACGCGGACCTCGAATGCCTGGCCGAAGTAGCGCAGGTCAGCCGTGCGCTGGAACTGATGGGTCTCGACGGGGAAGCCTTCACCGCTGAGCGCCTCGGCGGCCTGTTCGGTGAGCTTCTCGTAGAGACGGCCGGTGCCCTCGATGTCGAGCTTGTCGTGCAGGCTGACCTGCGTCTGGACGTAGTCGTTCTTGACGTCCACGGTCAGCAGGCCGAAGGCCGAGAGGTTGCCGGGATTGAGCGGCACCAGCGTCGTCTTGATGTCCAGGATGTCCATCAGGCGGCACAGCAGCAGCGAGCCGGAGCCGCCGAAGGTGGTCAGTGTGAAGTCGCGGACGTCGAGGCCGCGCTTGACGGTCACCTGGCGGAGCGCATTGGCCTGGTTCCAGGCGGAGATCTCCAGGATGCCGGTGGCGCACTCCTCGACGGACATGCCGAGCTCGCCGGCGAGCTCCTCGAGGGCCTTGCGGGCTCCGTCGGCGTCGAGACCGATCTCACCGCCGAGCAGGTGCGCGGGGATGCGTCCCAGTACGACGTGGGCGTCGGTGATGGTGACGTCCTGGCCGCCGCGGGCGTAACAGACCGGGCCCGGATCGGCGCCGGCCGAGTGTGGGCCGACCTTGAGGGTGCCCTCATTGGACAGCCAGGCGATCGAGCCGCCGCCGGCACCGACGGTCACGACGTCGATCATCGGGATCTTGCTCGGGAAGGCGCCGACCGAGCCCTCGGTGGTGAGGGTGGGCTCGCCGTCGATGACCACCGAGACATCGGTGGAGGTGCCGCCGCCGTCACAGGTGAGGATGCGGTCGAAGCCGGCGATCTTGCCGACCATCGCGGCGCCGAGAGCGCCGGCCGCGGGACCGGACAGCACCGTGGTGATGGGCTGGTGCACGACCTCGCCGGCGCTGAGCACGCCGCCATTGGACTTCATGACGTAGAACGGGATGTTCTCGCCGATCTCCTCGAGGCGACGCACGATGTTGTTGATATAGCGGGAGAGCTTGGGCTTGACGGCCGCGTCGACGAGGGTCGTCATCGAGCGCTCGTACTCGCGGTACTCGCGCAGCACCTCCGAGGAGACCGAGACGACGGCCTCGGGGTGCTCCTCGGCGATGATCTCGAGCAGTCGCTGCTCATGCGCGGGATTCGCGTAGGCGTGCAGGAGGCAGACGCCGAGGGTGTCGATGCCCTGGTCGCGGAACCAGCGCGCCACGCGACGGGCGCCGTCCTCGTCGAGCGGGCGGATCTCATTGCCCTCGAAGTCCAGACGTCCCTCGACGCCCTTGACGTACTCACGCGAGACGATGCGGTCCGGCTTGACCCAGAAGTAGGAGTTGCCGTAGCCATCCGGCACCGACTGGCGGGCGATCTCCAGGACCGACTCGTAGCCGGCATTGGTGATGAAGCCGAGCTGCTCGACCTTGCCCTCCAGGAGCTGGTTCGTGGCGACGGTGGTGCCGTGGCTGATCGCGCTGAGCGCGGTGCCCTGCTCGCCCATCAGGTCGAGCACCTTGGAGACGCCGGCGAGGAATCCCTCGGCGGGGTCGCTGGGCGTCGACGGTGTCTTCGTCGTGACCATCGTCCCGGTCGACTCGTCGAAGGCGACGACGTCGGTGAACGTGCCTCCGGTGTCGATACCGATCCGGATGTGGCTGTCTGTGGGCACCTGCGGACCTCCTGTTGTCGTTGCCGTCACATTCCATCGCGTTCGGGGTTGCCGATGCCATGTCAAGCCATGACGAGGAAAGGCCCGTTCCTTGTCATAGTTTGCTGACGCCCATGTCTGCTCATCCAGATTACCGCCGCCCTCTCAGCCGCGACTCGGTTGAGGACGGGAGGGGGCCTTCGAGCTGTCCAGTTGCCCCGTGCGAGATACTGCGGGCGATGAACCGCCGGTTCCCGTGGTCGCTGTTACTCGCCAGCCTCGCCCTCAACGCGATGTACGCCGCCGTGGCAGGTGTTCTCGTCCCCGCTCAGATCGCTGTCGCCTCCCCCGGGAACAAGGAGATCCACCTGGCCGTCGTCATGGCGGCGTCCTCCCTGCTGACGATGGTGATCCATCCGTGGGCGGGAGCGCTCTCGGACCGCACACAGTCGCGGTGGGGACCGCGGGCACCGTGGATCCTGGCGGGGGCGATCGGCTCGGCCGCAGCACTGCTCGCGCTCGGACAGGCGCAGTCGGTGCTGATGATCGCCCTCGGCTGGTTGATCGTGCAGCCGTTGCTCAATGTCGTGGAAGCACCCCTCGACGCTGTGATGGCCGACCGGGTGCCGGAGCCGCATCGACCACGCGTGTCGGCCTTCTACGGCGGCGGCGCCGCCCTTGGACTCGCCATCGGCGCCGGCGCTGCCGGCATGGCCGTCGCCCAGATCGGCGCCGCTTATACCACACTGGGGATCGTCCTGGTCGTGGTGATGACCGGCTTCGTCGTGATGAATCCTGAGCACCGCACCCCGGCACCGCGCACGACCCGCGCACCCCGGCTGGCCTGGGCCGACCGCGACTTCCGGTTGGTGTTCGCCGGACGCTTCCTCCTCGTCCTCGGACATCAGCTCGTCATGGGGTACCTGCTGTACATCGTCATGGACCGGACCGATCGGGATGCCGAGGAGGCAGGCCGACTCGTGACTCTCCTCGTCGGGGCGCACATCGCCGCCGTGGTCGCCGGAGCGGTGATCGCCGGACGCCGCGTCCGCCAGCACCGCGTCAGGTGGGTTCTCGGGGCAACCGCTGTCATCGCGACCGGACTCGTCTGCGCGCTCGTATGGCCCGGCCTCGGGGGTCTCGTCCTCTATGCGGTCGTGGCCGGAGCGGGGCGTGGCCTCTACCTGACGGCGGACCTCGCCTTGATGTTGGACGTGCTGCCCTCCAGCGGAGATCACGGACGCGACCTCGGTGTCCTCGGCCTGGCATCGATCGTGCCGCAGACACTGGCGCCGGCGATCGCCGGACTCACCCTCGTCCTGACGGGGAACGCCTACGGGATGCTCTTCGTGCTGGCGATCACCGGGGTCGCGCTCTCCACCCTCTGCATCTCGCGTGTTTCGGTTCAGGCGTCGAGTACGCCGTGAGCGATCGCCGCGGCGACGGCCTCCTCCCGAGACGTGGCTCCGAGCTTGCGATAGAGCGACCGACGCTGTGACTTGACCGTGTTGACCGAGACCTGCAGTTGCGCCGCGATGGTGTGCGCACTGGGTGTCGCGATGAGTTCTCGCAGCACCACCTTCTCGCGGGCGGTCAACGGCAACGGACTGACACGGTCCCTTTGCAGCACGACGGGAACGTCCGACAGACCACTCGCGCCGAGGAGGTCCCGATCCTGTCTGGGCACGAAGAGCAACGGCGAGCGCACTCCGAAGGAGTCCACCAGCGCGCGGGCGCGTCGCCCTGCGGCGAGGGCCGCGTCCTCACGCCCGAGGCGGCGAGCCAGCATCATCTCGAGGGTGGCTCGCGTCAACCGATCGATCGGGGTGTGCACCTCGCAGCGGGCCACGAGACGCGCGGCCCGCTCGTAGTCTCCCGTCAGCAACGCGACGCGAGCCGCCGCCAGCACCACATCGGACCGGTCGCGGGCGGTGGGACGCAGGGACGAGGCCGCCATGAGATCGCCGGTCGCCAGCGCCAGGAGGTTATCCGTCACATCGAGCCGGCGCTGGGTCGCTGCGGTCGCTCCCCGGCGAGCGCTCCGCCGCGCCCTCATCTCCCGGAATCGCTCGAGGCCTGCTTCGGCATCGCCGGTCCCGATGTCCACGAGGGCTCGTACGTGGATGAGCAACGACCAATGCTCGATGGTCTCGGCATGGGGCCACACTGCATGGATCCGTTCGCGTGCCGAGACGAAGTCGAAACGCTCCACCGCCTCGATCGCCTGCGCGATTCGCAGCAGACTGCCCGCGTAACCGTCGATGAACTCAGGTGGCCAGGACCGCGACCCCGCCTCGGCCGTACGAGTCCCCGCGTCCGTCATCCGACCGTCCAGGGCACTGATGATCGCGCGACCGCCGATCACCTGGAGCTGGACACCGGCCCGGGCGTGGACGCTCCACGCGTGCTCGAACTCCGTCGCCGCTTCATCCGCGGCTCCGCCATAGAGCAGGCTGATCGCGATATGGGTGTGCAGGTCGGGTTCCAGGGATCCCAGCCCCTCGCGATCCTCCACCGGCAGTTCCGCCAGCATCCTGGCTGCTGCGCGTGCTGCCCGGAGACCACCGTCGGCGGTGCCGGTGATCCGCAGTCCGACGCTCTCGACCGTTCTCATGAGTGCACGATCGGCCGGTGATCGTGAGCCGAGACGGGCCCCGGCAAGCGCGATGCCCACCATCTCGATGGCCTTCAGGCGGGTCCTCTCCCGGGCGTTGTAGGCCAACGCGAGTGCCATCGCCAGGGCCGGGTGATGCCGCAGCCTGAGGGCCGGGATCGGTTCGAGCAGCAACAGCAGCTCATATCCGTGGGCCGTCAGCAGGGGAAGCCCCGCCCTCTTGAGGGCCGCATCGGCGAGGTCGAGCCGATCGGCGTGCAGGGCCTCGACCAGCGCCGGGAAATTCGCCCCCTCGGCGAGCAATGTCTCGGCGGCTCTCCGATGCAGTTCCCGGCGACGCGCGGCCGGTATCGGGGCGCCCCGTTTCGTGGAGGCCCGATGTCGCGGCGTCAACGAGAAGAGCATCGGCCGTGTCCCTCGGATCCACCCGCCCCATCCGGCCCGTTCCATCTCGTCGATCACGTCCACGTCATGGCCCAGCGCGATGACGACCTGCTTGCTGAGATGATCGGGAAACGCGAGGTCGGCGAGCGCCGCGGGGAGCTGCGCCGTGGTGCCCGAGGACAGCGCCGCGGCCAATTGCCGGGGCGCCGTCGCGCCGCTCCGTGCCATCTCGATGACCGAAGCCGGATGGCCCCCGGTCAGCGCGAAGACCGTACGCGGATCGGCGGCCGAAGCGAGGGCCTGTAGGCAGAGTGCCACCTCGTTCTTGTCGAAATAGGGCGACATGATCTCGGCGGACCATTCATCGGGCAGCACCGACACCGACCGTGCCGCCACTCTGATCCGCACACGCGGCACCGACGCGGCGGCCGCCATCAGCAGCTTCCAGTCCTCGGCGCTCAGGTTGTCCGCCTCGTCCGCGAGGAGGACCGTCCCCGCCGGGGGATCGACCTGTCCGGGATCGAACCACCGCGCTTCCGTCCGATCGTGGGCCCAGGCGGCGAGGAGCGTCGTCTTGCCCGCTCCCTCGGGTCCCACGATCGCGACGACCGGCGCAGGCCCGGACAGCACCCGCGCGCGCTCGGCGCGCTCGAGGCACTGCAGGTCATGACGCCACATGTGGCCAGATTAGAACGTTCCCGTCTGGCAGACCGTCGCCACCGTCCCACGCAGCGACCGCCGCGGTGGACGGATGGATCCACCGCGGCGGTCGCCCCTCCCTCACATGCTCGGTTCATGTGAAGGGCCCACGGCGCGGACGCCTCGGGAGCTAAGCCCGCGCCGTGGGGGTCTTTCAGCGCCGACGCGCTCGCTGTGCGATCAACGCACCGCCTCCTGCCAGCGTGAGAACACCCGCCGCAACGAGCCAGATGAGCCCGTTGGAGGCGCCGGTCTCCGGCAGATCGCCGACCAGGACACGTGCATCGTCCTCGGCGTCGACCGCGTCGCCGTTCGGCGGTGTGCCGGTAGCCGTCGCATGGTTGTCGACGTGGCCACGCTCACGGTCCTCCGCGGTCGGCGAGTAGGTCGCCGTAGCGGTGGCCTTCTCACCCGGAGCCAACACACCCGGTTCACCCGGCCAGCTGTAGGTCAGCTTCGACAGACCTTCCAGGCGGTCGGTGATCGACACGTCCTTCAGCGTCACCGAACCAGTGTTGGTGACCGTGAAGGTGTAGACGATACGGTCACCGTCGATCTTGCCCGTCTTCACCAGGTCGATCGACGAAGACTGCGGCAGAGGCTGGTCGTGCTCGTCCTCGTTGTCGACCGGCGGGCCGCTGGGCGGCGTACCGGTCGCCGTGGCGAGGTTGTGCACATTGCCCGCATCGACGTCGGCCTGCGTCACCTGATACGTCGCCGTGGCCG
Organism: Aeromicrobium sp. PE09-221; assembly: GCF_002174305.1. Lineage (GTDB taxonomy): Bacteria > Actinomycetota > Actinomycetes > Propionibacteriales > Nocardioidaceae > Aeromicrobium. The sequence goes on from NZ_MIJB01000008.1 coordinate 63,510, forward strand.
TCACCGACTCGCCCGGAGCGAGGACCCCGGGTTCGCCGGGCCAGCTGTAAGTGATCTCGGAGAGACCCTCCAGCTCGTCCTCGATGACGACATCGTGCAACGTCACGTTGCCCGTATTGGTCGCCTCGAACTGGTAGGTGATCGTGTCACCCGCCACCGAGACCGCACCGCGGTCGAGTCCACCGGTCTTGACGAGTTCGATCGCAGGCCCCTGAGTCACCGGGACAGTCGCATCGTCATCATCGGTCACGGTCTGATCCGTCGGCGTGATACCGGTCGTGGTCGCGGTGTTGTCCACCTTGCCCGCGTCGATATCGGCCTGCGTGAGCGTGTACGTCGCCGTTGCCGTCACCGACTCGCCGTAGTGCAGCACTCCCGGAGTCGTCGGCCATTCGCCGAACTGGATATCGGACAGACCCTCGAGCTCGTCGACCAGCGTGACATCGGTCAGCGTGACATTGCCCGCATTGGTGATGGTGAACGTGTAGTCCACGCGGTCACCGGGGCGCCCTTCGGCACCGTCGGCCAGCGCTCCGGTCTTGACCAGCTCGATGGCACCCAGCTCCGGGACCTCCACGATCTCGGTGTCGTCATCCGTCGGCGGCGGGCCGGTCGGCGGCGTACCCGTCGCCGTGGCGACGTTCTCGACGCCGCCGTTGTCGACATCGGCCTGAGTCAGCGTGTAGGTGGCGGTCGCCGTCACCTTCTCACCAGGGGCGAGCACACCGGGCTCACCCGGCCAGGTGTAGCTGATCTCCGAGAGACCCTCCAGCTCGTCGACGATGACGACATCGCGCAGGGTCACGTTGCCGGTATTGGTCGCCTCGAAGGTGTACTCGACCGTGTCGCCGGGGACACCCGTCGCATCGGCCGCGAGGCCTCCGGTCTTGACCAGATTGATCGAGGGATCCGACGGCACCTCGACGATCTCGGTGTCGTCATCCGTCGGCGGCTCGCCGGTCGGAGGCGTACCCGTCGTGGTCGCCGTGTTCTCCACGTCACCGTTGTCGACATCGGCCTGGGTCAGCTCATAGGTGGCCGTAGCGGTCACCGACTCACCCGGCTCCAGCACACCAGCATCACCCGGCCAGTCACCGAACACGATGTCCGACAGACCCGGCAACGGATCATCCAGCGTCACATCAGTCAACGTCACGTTGCCCGTGTTCGTCACCGTGAACGTGTACTCGACCTCATCACCGGCCCGACCCTCAGCACCATCAGCGAGGTTGCCGCTCTTGAGGATCTCGATCGCAGGGGCCGAGGGGACCTCGATGATCTCGATGTCCTCATTGTCGACGGGATCACCGGTCGGAGGCGTACCCTCGGCCGTCACGGTGTTCTCGACGTCACCGGCATTCACATCGGCCTGAGTCAGCTCATAGGTGGCCGTAGCGGTCACCGACTCACCCGGCTCCAGCACACCAGCATCACCCGGCCAGTCACCGAACACGATGTCCGACAGACCCGGCAACGGATCATCCAGCGTCACATCAGTCAACGTCACGTTACCCGTGTTCGTCACCGTGAACGTGTACTCGACCTCATCACCAGCACGACCCAGCGCACCATCGGCCAACGCACCCGACTTCACCACATCGATGCTCGGACCAGGAGTGATCTCGATGATCTCGATGTCCTCATTGTCGACGGGATCACCGGTCGGAGGCGTACCCTCGGCCGTCACGGTGTTCTCGACGTCACCGGCATTCACATCGGCCTGAGTCAGCGTGTAGGTGGCCGTAGCGGTCACCGACTCACCCGGCTCCAGCACACCAGCATCACCCGGCCAGTCACCGAACACGATGTCCGACAGACCCGGCAACGGATCATCCAGCGTCACATCGGTCAACGTCACGTTACCCGTGTTCGTCACCTCGAAGGTGTACTCGACCTCATCACCGGCCCGACCCTCAGCACCATCAGCCAACGCACCGGACTTCACCACATCAATGGCAGCGGCAGACGGAACGTCGACCCGCTCGTCATCGTCGTCGTTGACCGGATCGCCGGTCGGGGGCATACCCGTCGCGGTCACCGTGTTGTCCACACCACCGGCATTCACATCGGCCTGAGTCAGCGTGTAGGTGGCCGTAGCGGTCACCGACTCACCCGGCTCCAGCACACCAGCATCACCCGGCCAGTCACCGAACACGATCTCCGACAGACCCGGCAACGGATCATCCAAAGTCACATCGGTCAACGTCACGTTACCCGTGTTCGTCACCGTGAACGTGTACTCGACCTCATCACCAGCACGACCCTCAGCACCATCAGCCAACGCACCGGACTTCACCACATCAATGGCAGCGGCAGACGGAACGTCGACCCGCTCGTCATCGTCGTCGTTGACCGGATCACCGGTCGGGGGCGTACCCGTCGCGGTCACCGTGTTGTCCACACCACCGGCATTCACATCGGCCTGAGTCAGCGTGTAAGTGGCCGTCGCCGTCACCGACTCACCCGGCTCCAGCACACCAGCCTCACCCGGCCAGTCACCGAACACGATCTCCGACAGACCCGGCAACGGATCATCCAAAGTCACATCGGTCAACGTCAGATTGCCCGTGTTCGTCACCGTGAACGTGTACTCGACCTCATCACCAGCACGACCCTCAGCACCATCAGCCAACGCACCGGACTTCACCACATCGATCGCGGGGGCGAGCTCGGGCAACACCACATTCGCGGGATCCTCGTCGGAGACTCGTGACCCCGCGGGGGGCTGTCCGGTGACGGTGGCGAGGTTGTCGACCTCACCGGCGGCGATGTCAGCATCCGTCAGCTCATAGGTCGCCGTCGCGGTGACCGACTGACCCGGCTCCAGCACACCAGCCTCACCCGGCCAGTCACCGAACACGATGTCCGACAGACCCGGCTTGGGGTCGTCGAGGTCAATACCGGTAAGCGTCACGATCCCCGTGTTGGTGATCGTGAAGTCGTATTCGATCGTGTCGCCGGCGACACCGAGGTCGCCATCGGCGAGCGCCGCGTCCTTCTGAAGGTCGAGGGTCGCACAGTTCTGGTTGACGATATCGACGAGCGTCGTCTGCAGTCCGTTGAAACCGGACTCGTAGTAGTCGCTTCCGCTGACCGGACCCGTCACCTGCGACATGTGCTCGCGGAAGCGGTTCATGTCGTTGATGTTGTCGGTCAGACCGATGCCGATGATGCGCGTGCCATCAGCCTTGAGCGCGTTGGCGCTTTCGACCGCAGCGGTGATCATCTGTGTGGTCGTCGACGCTCCACTGCCCTGCGTAGTCGGGTACCCGTAGCGGGTCGGGTCACCGTCGGTGACGAGGAGAAGCCCGTCGTACTGTTCCGCAGAGTTGCGCACCACCTGGAAGGCGGCGTCCCAGTTCGTGTACTGGGTTCCCGACCGGTCGAGACCGTCCAGGTAGTTCCCGATCGTCTGCACGCCTGCGGCGTTCAGCTCAGTCAAGGGCAGCGGCTGGCTGCTGACCGGCGATGTCGTGCCGAAGTTGTAGAGCGCCAGTCGGACGGGGTAGCCCTCCAGCGTCTCGGCCAGCTCGGCGATCTCCTGCTTCATCTGCGTGACCTGGCCGCCATTGACCGAGGTGGACAGGTCGAGCTGCATCGCCAGGTCCAGCTCGCAGGTGTCCGGCAGCGAAGGGTTCGGGGCCGGCGGGGTGGTGGATTGAACGGCGCTGGCGGCACTGATGCCACCCATCACGGCGACAAGCATCGCCATGATGAGGATGAGTGCACGGCGCGGCCAACTCCCGTGTTGGCGCCGTCGTTGGTGTTCCGGTCTGTACCGAGGGGGGGACGTCACTGGTGCTCTCCTTGCACGGGGCCGACGATGTGCCATGGCGGACCACAGCAGGCATCGCTGCTTCAGATGCCTGAGAGTGATTTTTCTTGCCAGCACGAGGCATTCGGCGCAGAGACGGCAGACTTCACCCCTGCCTTCACCCCCGGATAGCTCCAAGGAATAGCTCTGTCCGATCACAGCGGAGGAGGGATCCTAGTCACTTGCGGCGGTGTCCCCCGCCTTCCCTGGAGACCGCGACGGTTCCGCGATCAGGTGGCGTCCCGTGGGGTGATGTGGTTCTCGGTCTTGGCCTCGATGAGGTGAGCCATCGTGCGATGGTCAGTGAGAACCGACCAAGGAACTCACAGATGGGACACAACGCACGATGGCTCTTGGCCAGTCTGCCCTCCTCGAGCTACTCGGGGAACTTCGCTCAACCGATGTGACTGATCGGGTCCGTGTCGCGACCGAGAAGCTCTATCAGGAGTTGATTGATGCCGAGGCGGCTGCGGTGATCGGCGCGGCCCCGTTCGAACGCTCTGTTGATCGGACCACGCACCGTAACGGGACGCGGCCGAAGACGGTCACCACGACGGCCGGTCAGGTGGATCTGCGGATCCCGCAGCTGCGTGCCGGATCGTTCTTCCCCTCGCTGCTGGAACGCAGGCGCCGGGGCGAACAGGAGCTGGGGGTACCGCCCTGCACGGAGTGGTTGGGGGCGGAGCCGGCGGGATGGAAGCCTACGGCCACGGG
>NZ_MIJB01000074.1 GCF_002174305.1 Aeromicrobium sp. PE09-221
AAAATTAACTAACTAAATTAAACAAACAACTAAACAAAATTCTCCTTTTCACTGTATGCTAATAAATCAATAAAAAAGAGCATAAGGAAACCGAATCCCACTTTATAAAAAAAGTGGTGAAATAGGCTAAGCCTATTGGGTTTCTGATTTGTGAATTGTGGGACGCTTTTTTTTAGTTTGTATGCGTCCTGTATGCGTTTTTCGGCTGTTTGTATGTGTTTTGTATGTGAGAATATGCGTTTTGTATGCGTAAAAAAAGACCCCAAAACGGATCACAAAAACTGGGACGCGTTTTTAAACCTTGTGGTACGTTTTGGGTCCTACTTCCCCCTGTTTGTGGTACTCTTTGTGTACGTTTAAATCAATTGTAGTACGTTTTGTGTACCTCTAAAAATGCACAAAAACTAATCTTGTAGTACAATAAAACTGAAATTCAGCGAAGTTTTTTTCTGTTCACCTTCGCAATAATATAAACTAAAAGAACAGATTCACACTCAGCGGAGTTCTTACTCATTCATCTTCGTAACAACATAAATCAAAAGAATGATGATTAAATTTTGAAGTACCTATACCTTAGTTAGGACCAAAAAATTGGTGTAGCCTCACCCTAGTAGGCCAAAAACGATATGTTAAAGCTATCCTTTAGGATAACCTTAACATATCGTTTTTCATTATTTATAAAGAAAAAGGTTTGTTGACTTTTGGAGTAGAGGCTGGTTCGTCGTGTGGGGACGAACCCCCACGTATTACGTATCATTCACATAATTAAAGTGAAATTATCATGCGAAAGCACTAGCGGTTCGGCTCGTATAATAGCAAATTCAAGCCGATGATCCTAGATAGTTGCTTTTGGATGTGTCGGCTTGGTGCCATCCAAATTCGAGCCGAAAAAAGTTTTGCAAGGATGTAGCAAAGCGAAAAAGGTGGAGATTTTTGAGTGTTTTTTCAAAAATACTACCTGTTCCTTGCGGAACTTTTAGCTCCTATATATAGAGTGAGATAGGGAAAATAAAAAAAACCAGTAGTTACAAGGGTTTAAAGTGTTCGGGGTGTTAATTTTTTTTAACACCTGTGTTAATTTTTTTTAACACCTATTTTTTGTAAAGAACAACAAAAAAAAAAAGTGCAATAGCTTAATGCACTTTTTTTAAAATAAATATATAGGCAATTTATGC
>NZ_MIJB01000075.1 GCF_002174305.1 Aeromicrobium sp. PE09-221
GGCGGACTGTGAGTGGGGTGGTGGGGGGGGGGTGGTGGGGGTGCGGTGGCGGGGGTGGGTGGGAGGGACGGGGAGGGGGGGGGAGGGGCAGGGGGGGGGGTGGCGGTGGGCGGTGTGGGGCGGGAGGGGCGGGGGCGAGGAAGGGGGGGGGGGGGGGGTGGGGGGGGGGGTGGGGGGGGTGTGGGGGGGGGCGGGGGGAGCGGAGGGGGCGGGGGGAGGGGGGCGGCGGGGGGGGGGGGGGGCCGGGCGAGAGGGGAGGGGAGGGGTGGAGTGGGGGGGGGGGGATGTGGGGGAGGGGGGGAGGGGGGGGGTGGGGCGGGGGCAGGAGGGAGAGAGTGAGGGCGTGGGGGGGCAGGGCGGGGAGGGCGGGGAGGGAGGTGGGGGGGGGGGGGGGCGGCGGTGGGGGCGCGGCGAGCGGCGGGGCGGCGGGGGGGAGGAGGGGGAGAGGGAGGGCGGGGGGGGGGAGGGGCGGGGCGGCGGGGGGGGAGGGAGCGGCGCGCAGGGGGAGAGGGGAGTGGGGGAGGCGGGCGAGGGCCCGCGGGGTGGGGCGCGCCGGCCCCGCACCCTGCCCCCGGCCTCGCCCGCCCGGCCCCCCCCGCCCGCCCCCCCGCCCATGGTGACCGGCACCGCCCCCCCGCCCTGCACCGCGACGAACCCCTGCGCCACCCCCCACCAGACACGGGCCACCGCCCCCACGCACCCCCCCCACAACACCCACTCCCGCACCCCCCCCACACCACACGCACCACCCCCAAAACCACCACCCCACCCCCACCCCCCCACAACCCCCACCCACCCACCCCCCCCACCCACCCGACCCAACCCCAAGCCACCCACCCGCCCCCCGCACCCCACCCCCACCCAGCCCCCCCCCACACACCCGCACCCACCCCACCCCCCCGCCACCCCACCCCACCACCGCACACCGCAGTCACCCACGCCACTCACCCACCAACCGCCACACGACCACCTCCCCCACACCACCCAACACCCAC
>NZ_MIJB01000076.1 GCF_002174305.1 Aeromicrobium sp. PE09-221
TGTGCCTTTGGAGGCCCGGGTGGGTGCTGCCGCTGGTCGGCGTCAGCGTCGGAGTCGTCGGGCTGCCGTCGGTGCGATAAGGACCCGTGCGTCGCAAGACGTCAGATCAGGTAGAAGGCCACGACCGGAGATGACGGCCGGTCGCTTACAGTGGTGGACGTCGCCGCGCTCGATCGCGTGCCGCGTGACGAGCTACCGGACGATCTCGATGAGTTCCTCGCCAGCCTGCGCGAGGAGCTCGGCGAGACGACTTCCGCACAGGAGAACCGGACATGACCCTAGAGCAATACGCCCAGATCTCGAACTACACGACCTTCGCTGCCACGTGCGTGCTGGGGCTCGCCCTGCTGGCGTACGTCGCCGAGTGGGCGTTCGCTTCGACCTTGCGGGCGAACGCCCACTCGGCGACGTACGCCAGCAGGGCGAGCCCCAGCACGCACGTGGCAGCGAAGGTCGTGTAGTTCGAGATCTGGGCGTATTGCTCTAGGGTCATGTCCGGTTCTCCTGTGCGGAAGTCGTCTCGCCGAGCTCCTCGCGCAGGCTGGCGAGGAACTCATCGAGATCGTCCGGTAGCTCGTCACGCGGCACGCGATCGAGCGCGGCGACGTCCACCACTGTAAGCGACCGGCCGTCATCTCCGGTCGTGGCCTTCGCCCTGATCCACGTCCTGCGCGGCCGGACCATGAGCGCGGCGACGAGCCCGACCACTCCGACGCACACCGTAAGACCAGCGGCGGCAACCCACC
>NZ_MIJB01000077.1 GCF_002174305.1 Aeromicrobium sp. PE09-221
GGCCACGCGGGGCCGGCCCGGCACGGTGCTCGCGCACCGTCGACACGACAGAGTGGAGTAGCTAGTGACCGAATCGCCCACGCCGTACGTTCTCGACGCGGACACGATGACCGGGGGCATGCGTCCTATCCGGCAGGCCGTCCTGGCGATCGGGTCGAACCTGGGTGATCGTGCCGGCCGCCTGCAGGGCGCCGTCTCGGCACTCGAGGACACCCCGGAGGTCACGGTCGTGGCGATCTCGTCCGTGTATGAGACCGAGCCGGTGGGGGCCCCTGAGGAGTCCGGCAAGTTCCTCAATGCCGTCGTGCTGATCGACACGACCCTCACCGTGCACACGCTCCTCGACCGCGCGCTCGCGATCGAGGAGCGTGTGCACGGTGAGGGTCGTGTCGATCAGCACGACGGCATTGAGGAACTTGCCGGACTCCTCAGGGGCCCCCACCGGCTCGGTCTCATACACGGACGAGATCGCCACGACCGTGACCTCCGGGGTGTCCTCGAGTGCCGAGACGGCGCCCTGCAGGCGGCCGGCACGATCACCCAGGTTCGACCCGATCGCCAGGACGGCCTGCCGGATAGGACGCATGCCCCCGGTCATCGTGTCCGCGTCGAGAACGTACGGCGTGGGCGATTCGGTCACTAGCTACTCCACTCTGTCGTGTCGACGGTGCGCGAGCACCCTCCCGGGCCGGCCCGGCGTGGACAAGACCCGCTGGGGCCTGCGGCACGCAG
>NZ_MIJB01000078.1 GCF_002174305.1 Aeromicrobium sp. PE09-221
GAGAGGTGTATAAGGGACAGGGCGCCTGCTGCTGCATGGGGCTCTATGAGGGAACAAGCGTGGAATGCATGGCGGGTGTAGCCGTGGCGGAGGCTGTTCCCGGCACAGTTCATTAGCTGTACGATGCTGGCGTTTAACTTGTTTGGGGACGGCGTGCGTGATGCACGTGATCCGAAGATGAAGCGATAAGAAGAAGGAGGAGATGTTCGTGGTTCCACTACTGGAAGTGAATGATTTGCAAGTGGCTTTTCGTGCTCGCGGCGGGGAAGTGCAGGCAGTTCGAGCGGTTCATTTTACAATAGGCAAAGGTGAGACGGTTGCAATCGTCGGAGAATCGGGCTGCGGCAAAAGTGTGACAGCTCAGTCGATTATGCGTTTGCTTGCAACACCGCCAGCCGTTATTCAAAACGGCTCCATCCATTTTAAAGGTACAGATTTGCTCACTTTGACCAACCGGCAGATGGAACGTATTCGCGGGAGAGAGATCGCGATGATATTCCAGGACCCGATGACTTCACTTCATCCCACGTTAAGTGTAGGAACACAAATGACGGAAGTGATGACACGGCATCTGAATGTGAGTAAACGGGCGGCACGTCTACGAGCGAAGGAACTGCTTCATTTCGTTGGCATACCAAATCCAGACACACGATTGAAGCAATATCCGCATGAATTTTCCGGTGGAATGCGTCAGCGCGTCATGATTGCGATGGCATTAGCTTGTCATCCTTCCTTGCTGATCGCCGATGAGCCGACAACAGCACTTGATGTGACCATTCAGGCTCAAATTTTGCAATTGCTAAAAGAAATTCAACAGCAGATGGGCATGTCCATCCTGTTAATTACGCATGATCTTGGGGTGGTAGCAGACTTATGTGATCGGGTTGTAGTGATGTATGCAGGTAAAGTGGTAGAGATAGGAACCAAGTTTGAACTGTTCCATCATCCACGGCATCCTTATACAAGGGGATTGCTCGCTGCTGTTCCCAGACTGAATCAACCGAAAAATGAACCATTAATTCCGATCGAAGGAACTCCTCCTGATTTAATTGCGCCACCTGCGGGTTGTGGATTTTATTCGCGCTGCTCAGAAGCGATGCGTGTATGTGAGCGTCAAGATGCAGAAGAGACGAGGTTGACCGACACCCATCAGGCACGATGCTGGCAGCTTCATCCGTTAGCTGCTGGAAGGGACAACGACACAAAGCAGGAGCAGCCACTAAAAGCACATGAGCA
>NZ_MIJB01000009.1 GCF_002174305.1 Aeromicrobium sp. PE09-221
GAGCTCATCGGCGACGCGGCGTAGCGCGCCGGTGCCACGCACGAGCGCCCGAAGGTCGTCGAGGTCGAGTCGATCGAACAGGTCGCGATTGGCATCGTGCGCGAGGGTGAGCGTCTCCTGCAGGAGACGCTCACCCTCGTCCGTCACCACGAGGATCCGCGCGCGTCCGTCGGCGGGGGAGACGCGTCGTTCGATGTAGCCGCGATCGGACAGCCGACGCAGCAGGCCCGAGACGGTCGCGGCACTGACACCGAGTCTGACGGCGATGTCCTGGGCGGTGGGGCTCCCAAGGGCCCGGATCACGAAGAGGGTGTTGAGCTGTTGGCTCGGGATGCCGCGGTCGGTGTCCTCGCGACGAAGCAGGAACATCGCGACCGCGAACTGGTCGGCGGCCAGCGTACTTACCAGGTCGTCGCGCTCAGTCATTGATCGCTCCTGTTATAGTTAGCCTAACGCTAACTAGTTTAGGAGTTCCGTGTCTTCTCTCGCTCGGTTCAGTCTGCGCAATCGCGCCTTCGTGGGCCTGTCGACCGTCATCGTAGCGATCTTCGGTTTCGTATCGCTCACGAGCCTCAAGTTGGAGCTTATCCCGTCCTTGGAGCTCCCGGTGATGGCGGTCGTGACGACCGATCCGGGTTCCTCTCCCGAGGTGGTCGACCAGCAGATCACCGAGCCGGTGGAGACGGCCGTCCGCGCGATCAGCGGCGTGGCCGGTACCAATGCCACGTCCAGCAGTGGTGTCTCGACCGTGCTGGTCGAGCTCGACTACGGCACGGATCTCGGACAGGCGCGTCAGGACCTCACCAACCGCCTGAACGGCCCGGCGGCCGGTCTCCCCGACGACGTGACACCCGAGGTCTTCGCTGGGAGCGTCGACGATTTCCCGGTGATCCAGCTGTCCGTCGCGAGCGATGATGATCTGGCGACGCTGTCGGCCAGTGTCCAGGACGAGGTCGTGCCCGTCCTGTCCGATCTGGACGGCGTGCGGGAGGTGACGGTTTCGGGAGCTCCGACACAGCAGGTGCGGATCGTCCCGGATCAGGCGGCGCTCGCGGCGGCGGGGTTGGACACGCAGTCGATCGGGACCACATTGGAGAACAACGGGGGACTGGTGCCGGCCGGCACGCTCACCGAGGGTGACTCGACGCTGACGGTGCAGGTCGGCACCCAGTTCGGCGGCGTCGAGGACCTCACGGCACTGCCGATGGTGGGTGCGCAGCAGCCGACCGCCCTTGGACAGGTCGCGGACGTGTTGATCGACGATGCCGCGGCCTCCTCGATCTCGCGCACCGACGGCCGCCCGAGCATCTCGATCGGCATCACCAAGACCCCGGACGGCAATACGGTCGACATCTCGCACCAGGTGCAGGACGTCTTCGGTGATCTCGAGAGCGCCGTGGGCAACGGGGCGAGTATCGACGTGGTCTTCGATCAGGCGCCGTTCATCGAGAAATCCGTCGAGGATCTCACGGTCGAGGGCGCGCTCGGCCTGGTGTTCGCGATCGTGGTCATCTTGATCTTCCTGTTGTCGCTGCGCTCGACCCTCGTCACGGCGGTCTCGATCCCGTTGTCGCTGCTGTTGGCCTTCATCGGGCTGTATGTCGGCGGCTACTCGCTCAATATCCTCACCCTCGGCGCGCTGACCGTGGCGATCGGCCGTGTGGTGGACGACTCGATCGTCGTCATCGAGAACATCAAACGTCACCTGTCCTATGGCACGGCGAAGGCCGAGGCGATCGTGACCGGAGTGAAGGAGGTGGCCGGGGCGATCACGTCGGCCACCCTCGCCACGGCGGCCGTGTTCCTGCCGATCGCCGTGGTGGGCGGTCAGGTGGGCGAGTTGTTCCGGCCCTTCGCGTTGACCGTCTCGCTCGCCCTGCTCGCCTCGCTCGTGGTCGCGCTGACGATCGTGCCGGTCATCGCGGGTTGGTTCCTCAAGCCGGTCGAGCAGCCGAAGACGATGGAGGAGATCGAGGATGAGGAGCGCGACGGATTCCTGCAGCGGCTCTACCTCCCGGTGCTGCACCGCACGAATGCGCATCCGGTTATCACCCTCGTCGTCGCTCTGGCGATCCTCGCGGGCACTGTGGCGCTGAGCCCGTTGATGAAGACGAACTTCCTCGGAGATACGGGCGAGAACACGGTCGCGATCACGCAGGAGCTCGACTCCGGTGCCTCGTTGGCGCGACAGGATGAGGCGGCGACCAAGGTCGAGGAGGCGTTGGCCGGGGTCGACGGGGTGGAGACGGTGCAGACGACTGTCGGCAGCGGCGAGGGCATCATGGCGATCGCCGGATCGAGCGATGCCTCGTTCTCGGTGACCACGGATGAGGACGCCGATCAGGAGGCGGTGCAGGGCCGGATCCGTGATGCGATCGACGGCCTCGAGGATGTCGGCCGGGTGAACCTCGATACCAGTGGTGGCTTCGGGTCGAGTCTGGACGTCGTGGTCACGGCCGATGACCCGGAGGCACTCGAAGAAGCGGGCAACCAGGTGCTGGAGGCCGTCCAGGACATCGACGGCGCCCAGGATGTCACGTCGAATGCATCGGGGGAGCAGCCGATCGTGTCGGTGACCCTCGATCAGGCCGCCGCCGCGCAGGCAGGGCTCGACGAGTCGGCGCTGGCCGGCATCGTGGCGAGCGCGCTGCAGCCTGTGCCGCTCGGCACGGTGGTCCTCGACGGTGAGCGCCGCGATGCCGTGCTCGCCTTGGGGGAGGCGCCCCAGGGGATCGATGCGCTGCGTCAAACTCCGCTGGCGGACGGTGTCACGCTCGGGCAGATCGCGATCGTCGAGGAGGTGCTGGTCCCGACGACGGTGACGCGCCTGAACGGGGATCGCTCGATCACCGTGTCGACGACGCCGGAAAGCGATGATCTCGGCTCGGTGACCTCGGCCCTCCAGTCGGCGGTCGACGGGCTGGATCTCCCCGGGGGCGCCGAGGCGACGATCGGCGGCGTGGCAGCCGATCAGGACGAGGCCTTCGCACAACTCGGGCTGGCGCTGTTGCTCGCTGTTCTGATCGTCTATCTGATCATGGTGGGCACGTTCCGCTCTCTGGTCCAACCGCTCATCCTGCTCGTCTCGATCCCGTTCGCGGCGACCGGGTCCATCGGCCTGCTCGTGGCGACCGGCATCCCCTTGGGCGTGCCCTCGCTCATCGGGATGCTGATGCTGATCGGCATCGTCGTGACGAATGCGATCGTGCTGATCGACCTCGTCAATCAGTATCGCGAGCGTGGACTCGACGCGCGGGCGGCGGTGGAGGAGGGCGCACGGCACCGTCTACGTCCGATCCTCATGACCTCGCTGGCGACGATCGGTGCCCTGACCCCGATGGCCTTCGGCTTGACCGGCGGCAGCGCCTTCATCTCCCAGCCGTTGGCGATCGTGGTGATCGGTGGTTTGGTGACGTCGACCTTGCTGACGCTGGTGCTGGTGCCGGTGCTGTATCTGCTCGTCGAGCGACTGCGCGACCGGGTAGCGCGTCGGCGTCAGAGCGGTTCGGTGACGTCGGCGACCTGAGCGCCGAGCATGTCGATCATCGCGCCGGCGTCCACGGTGGCAGCGACCCCGTGGGCACCGGCGCCGATCGACACCGTGCCGGTCACGTGCTCGTCCGCGATGACCGGCCACGGGCGGATGGAACCGAACGGGGTGATGGTGCCCCGCTCGTAGCCGGTCGCGTCGCGGGCGATGTCCTTGTCGGGCATCGAGAGTCGTGAGACGCCGAGGAGCGAGCGCAGCTTGGGCCAGCTGATCTGTCGATCACCGGGGACGAGCACGAACAGGAAGTCGTCATCGGACCGGCGGATCACGAGGGTCTTGATGATCGATCGGGGCTCGACCCCGCGGGCGCGGGCGGCTTCGGCGAGTGATCCGACTGGCCCGTGGCGGGTGACGGTGTAGTCGATTCCGGCCTTCTCCAGTGCCGTGATCGCGCGTTCCTCGCTCATGTGTCGAGACTACTGAACGAGGGTCTGACAAGGCCCCACCCCGGCGCTGGGACGTTGAGGCGGTCCTGTAGAGTTGTCTTCAGCAACGCGGGGTGGAGCAGTTCGGTAGCTCGCTGGGCTCATAACCCAGAGGTCGCAGGTTCAAATCCTGCCCCCGCTACGAAGAAAGTCCAGGTCAGCCCATGGTTGCCCTGGACTTTCGCTTTGGGGGCGACATGCGATCCCATCGTTTACCCATCACATTGAGCAGGTGCGCCGCGCTCCCCGCGCAGGTGCAGCGCCGTTCGATCCGGTCGCTTCCGGGCTGTTCGGTACGGCTTGAGCACCTGCCTGCCATGAATACCACAGAACTGGGGCTGGAGCCCCTGATCGGGGTCGAGGAACTCGCCGGGTACCTCGGGGTCCCCGTGCAGACCATCTACGACTGGCGGCTGTCCGGCAAGGCGCCGCGAGCCTTCAAGCTCGGCAAGCATCTGCGGTTCGCATTGTCGGATGTCCGCGATTGGCTCGATGCGCAGCGTGAGAGTGATGCGTGGTGAGCAGGCCACGCGGATCGCCGAATCACGGTGAGGTTCCGGGCGGTTCAGGCCTGGCGTGCGAGAATCAGAGGTGAGGAAAGGACGGACATGAGCCGGTTGCAGTTCTCGCCGACGTACGCCGTCGGTATCGACTTCGAGGTTGTCAGCGAGGCCATCACCAACGAGATTGCCTGGCAGTTCGCCCGCGCCCACGAGCACGGGCTCGACACCCCGGCCGCAGCGGCCTACCTCAGTGTGATCGATGAGTTGGAGTCCGCTCGTTCCGTGCTGCGGCCGGACAACGCCGACAGTGTTGCCCTGGCCGCCAAGTTCGTCCGTGCACTTCGCGCCATGCACTCCCACGACGCCACCGGCGCCGTGGCCTCGTGACCGAACGCGATTCCGAGTTTCACCTTCTCGACCCCGGCGTGAGCCGGAGGATCTTCGACGTCGCCATCGCGGGCCGGCGCTTCGCGCACCTCGTCGGCGTCGACCAGCCCACCGTGCACTTCTTCGGCGGCCAGCCTGGAGCCGGCAAGTCCGCCAGCCAGCAGAAGGTCATCGACGCCCTTCTCCTCCAGAGCGGAGCAGACAGCGTCGCGGTCATCATCGGTGACGAGTTCCGCGGCTATCACCCGGCGTACGCCGACCTGTTGGAGACCGACGACGAGAACGCGGCGTTCTACACCGACCGGGACAGCGCCCGCTGGGTCGAGATGTCGATCGACCACGCGATCACGGTCCGCAGCCACATCGTGCTCGAAGGCACGCTGCGCAACCCCGATGTCACCCTCGGGTCAGCCCGCCATGCCATCGGTCACGGCTACGCGCCGGAGCTCCACGTCATGGCCGTCCACGAGTTCGTCTCCCGGCAGCGGATCTTCCGCCGCTATGCTGGGCAGATCGCCGATGCTGGGCACGGCCGCTACACCTTGCGTGAGGCTCACGATCGGGCCTACAACGCTCTGCCGTCGTCCCTGCGAGCCGTCGCCGAAGCCGACGTCCTGACCGCGATCACCCTGTACGACGCCAACGCCGCAGAGATCGCCCGCATCGAGTCGCCGACCTCGGCGGGTGCGGATGAGCTGCTCGACGCAGCGGACGCGCAACGCACGCTTGATGGCGTCGATGTCGAGGGCGTGCTTGCCGCCCTCGATCAGGCCGAAGCGACACTCGCTGTCGCTGGCAGGGAAGGGCCTCTCGCGGAGCTCCGGCAACTGCGAGCCGAGATCCTCGACGCAGCCCGCTGAGAGCAATGCTCCTCAGCCTGGTCGCATGTGATTCCCCGCTGTGCTTGACTCGTGTCGTGCCCACTGACGAGACCCAGGACGCCGTACTCCGGCTGGTGTCTTCCATGTCGCCGGCCGAACAACGCGAACTCCTCGACAGCCTGCTGGGTCGAGACCCCATCGACATGTTCTTCGAGCTGAGCCAGCCCAAGCCGCCGACCCTGCTGCGCAAACCGCACAAAGTGCGGGGATTCCAGGTCCGGATCGACCTGCTCGGTGTGAAGCCACCGATCTGGCGCCGCCTGATTTTGCCCGGCGACCTGACCCTCGACTGCGTGCACGCCGTACTCAACGAAGCGATGGGGTGGACCAACAGCCACCTGCACCGGTTCCGCACGGGCAACGACCCCTACTCGCCGCACTTCATCACCGAGTTCGACCTGTCCGAAGGGGACGAAGGAGTCTTGGAGGACGACGTCCGCCTCGACCAGGTGGTGGCCGCGAAAGGGGTCAGGCTCTGGTACGACTACGACTTCGGTGACGGTTGGGAGCACGTCGTCAAGGTCGAAGCCGTCCTTCCCGAGCCTCCCGAAGACATCGAACTCGTCACCGGCCGCCGGGCTTGCCCGCCCGAGGATGTCGGCGGCCCATGGGGCTACGACGGCGTCGCCCGATGGGTCGAGAGTGGGTACGACAAGACCTTGCTGCCCGAGCAGTTCGAGAACGCCCAGCACGCAAAGGAATGGCTCCCGCTCGGCTGGCACCCGGCCGTCTTCGACCTTGAGGCCGCGCGCATCTCACTCCGAGACGCGCTCGAGCCCGTTGACGGCTGAGGCCATCGGAAACCCACCACGTTGATCCCGATCAAGGCCGAGACAACCACCAGCAACCGGTAGACTCGACCCATCGGCTGCCAGCCGGTCGCCGTGTAGCTCGTGGCAACCCAAGCCGACCGAAGACGATCAGTAGCAACCGGACGAACGCCTGTTCGAGCCAGAGGTCGCAGGTTCAAATCCTGCCCCCGCTACGAATCAGGGCCCGGGAAATCAAGGTTCCCCGGGCCGGTTTTTTTGGGGATTTCAGCGCCCTCGCGCGAACCTTCCTGTTTCGGGCGTGTGGTCCGGGTGCTCATCGACGGTAGCGGTCGAGCGGGGTGCGCATGGGTCGACATCTGAAGTTTGCGGTGTTGGACGTGCGTGCTCGCGAGTAACGATTTGTCTGTCCTGGCGCTGATCTCGGTGCTTGCCTCGCGCGAGACGAGGAGCGTTGGTGCCGCGATGCCTCGCTGGGGCGGGTGCCTCCATGCGTTCCGACGTGCCGGAGACGATGGTGGCCTGAGAATCCTCGATGATTCCAGAGCGATACGCATCTTCTCTGTCGGGCACGTCGCCGACAGTCGTCTCGCTGCTGGCGGGCGTGTTTTTCGACAACGGAGAATAAGGCCGTAACGACGAGACATCCTTCGTGCTCAGCCGCGAGGTCGAGTCCCCGGCTGACTTCAACACCCGGTTCAGCCAGTGGCTCACGGTCATCAACGGCCGCGCGGTGCGCACGATCAAGACGCGCCCGGTGGACCGGCTCGGGTTACTCGCGACGGCCCTACGCACCCGGGCAGGTACGCTCGCCGCGCAAAGGGGTCAACCGGCTCGGGTTCGTCACCGGATCATCTACCGGAAACCCGGCCAGGATCGCCGATATCAATCGCTGATAGCGCCGCGGACATGCTCACCGGATCCGTCCGAGGGGTGCCACCGATGGCGAGCCCGAAACGGGGTCAGGTACCACGACGCACGTGAGGTCGAAGACCTCCTCGACCAGGTCGGCGGTCACGATATCGGCTGGCGGACCTTGTGCAACGATGGCACCGTTCTTCATCGCGATCAGATGTGTTCCATACCGCGCGGCGTGGTTGAGGTCGTGCAAGACCGCCACGAGGGTCCGTCCGGCCAGATGGAGATCGGTGAACAGCTCGAGAAGCTCGATCTGGTGGGTGATGTCGAGGAACGTGGTCGGCTCATCGAGTAGCAGGATGTCGGTCCGCTGCGCCAATGCCATCGACACCCACACACGCTGGCGCTGACCGCCCGACAATTCGTCGACGAGACGCCCCGATAGATCCGTGACGCCCGTGGCCTCCATCGCCTCGGCCACGGCCTGTTCGTCCTTCTCGGTCCACTGCCGAAGCAGTCCCTGGTGGGGGAACCGCCCTCGGGCCACCAGATCGGCGACGGTGATACCGTCGGGCGCGATCGAGTTCTGCGGCAACAGCCCGATCCGACGAGCGACCTCCTTGGCCTTATAGGAGTGGATGTCCGCTCCGTCCAGGACCACCTGTCCGTCGCTGGGTTTGAGGAGACGCGACAGGCCGCGCAGCAGAGTGGATTTGCCGCATGCATTGGGTCCCACGATCACCGTGAACGAGTGATCGGGGATCTGGACCGAGAGGTTCTCGATGATGATGCGCTTGTCGTAGCCGATGGTCGCGTCCTCGACACAAAGGCGGCCGCGGCGAGCGGCGGTATTCACGGCAGGGCTGCCGGCGGCGCCCGGTGGGCGAGGGTCCGACTCAGGGGGCATGTTTCGTCTTCCTTTCACAGACGTCGCCGTGCCTCGGCAACGAGCAGCCAGACCAGGTAGCCACCGCCGATGACGACGGTGACCAGCCCGACCGGCAAGGTGACGGGTAGAAGGTGCTGGGCTGCGTAGTCGGCGGCAAGGAGGAGAAAAGCTCCGGTGAACGCGGCCGGGGTGATGGTCACCCCTGCGGTTCGAGCGAGCCGACGGGCGATCTGCGGAGCAGCGAGGGCGACGAATGCGATGGGACCCGCGGCAGCAGTCACCACCGCGACTGGAGCGACACCGAGAACCACCAGAGTCAGCCTCGTGCGTTCCACCGTGACCCCCGAGGCCGCTGCCGCCTCGTCGCCGAGACCGAGCTGACTCAGTGCCGGAGCGAATACGGTGAGCACCGTCAGGAGCACGACGATAACGCCGCCACCGATCAGTACCTGTTCCCAATTGGTGCCGTTGAGCGACCCGGCTCCCCAGGCTGCTGCACTCATCGCGAGGTCGAGCTCGGCACGCAAGATCAGATAGGTGTTCGCGGCGGTCAGCATGGCGGATACACCGATGCCGACCACGATGAGCCGGAAGCCCTGCACACCCCGGCGGTAGGCGAGCAGATAGATGGCTACCGCAGTGAGTACTCCACCGATGAGCGCGCCACCGGCGATGGCGGAGTAGGTGCCGCCGAGCAGGATGATCGCCACGAGTCCCCCCGTGTGGGAGCCCGCCGAGAGACCGATGACATCGGGACTCGCCAGTGGATTGCGGGTCAGGGCCTGGAAGACGGCACCGGAGGCGCCGAGCGCGGCACCGAAGACGATCGCGGCGGTCACGCGAGGCACGCGCCACTCCAGGATGACGACGCGGTCGAAGCCCGCATCCGGGTCGCGCAGTGCTCTCCACACCTCCGCGATGGTGAAGTCGAGATCGCCGGTCACGACTCCGGCCACACCTACCGCGCAAGTGACCAGCAGCAGACCGAGGCAGACGACTACCGTCCGCAGGGCCCCGTGGACCGCGACTGGTCCACGGCGTATACGCCAGGTCCGGCGCCCGAAGTCGATCATCGATGCTGGGCTGTTCACAGGCCGCTGGCCTTCGGCCTGCGCACCAGGGCGATGAGCACCGGCGCGCCGACGAATGCAGTCAGCACCCCGACCGGCACCTCGCCGGATGGAAGGATCACCCGCGCGATCACATCGGATGTCAGGAGGATGACGGGAGCGATGAGCGCGGAGTAGACGATGATCCACGGCTGACTGGGCCCGGTGATCCATCGGGCGATGTGGGGGGCCATCAGCCCGAGGAAACCGATCGGCCCCGCGACCGCGGTGGCGCTGCCGGCCAGCAGCGTCACCGCGAACACCGCCCCCAGCCGGGTCCGGTGCACGCTCGCACCCAAGCCCGTCGCGAGCTCGTCGCCGAGCGCGACGGCATTGAGCGGGCTCGCGACCAGTGCCGCCATGAGTGCCCCGACGACCAAGAACGGTGCGACCGTGCTGATGACGTCCATCCCACGGCCGGTCAAGCTTCCGGCATTCCATGACCGCATGGCGTCGAATGTGGAGGGGTCCAAGAGCATCAGCGCCGTGGTGATCCCGGTCAGTACGGCCGCGATCGCGACACCTCCGAGGACGAGTCGTACCGGATCGGCGCCTCCCCGGCCGGCGGTGCCGATCGTGTAGACCACCAATGTCGTGGCCAGAGCTCCCACCAGCGCGAACCACAGGTATCCATCGATCGAGGTCGCACCGAAATAGCCGATGCCGAGAACCACGAAGAACGCCGCCCCGGCGTTTACTCCGAGGATCCCCGGGTCCGCGAGTGGATTACGGCTGAAAGCCTGGATCAACGCCCCTGCAGTCCCTAGTGCCGCCCCGACGGCCAGCCCGGTGATCGTCCGCGGTAGACGCAGCTCCGAGACGACATATGTGGCTCCCTCACCTCCCGTCCCGCGCAGCACGTCCCACAACTCCGGTAGCGAGATCGCCTTCGCCCCCACCGCCAGGCTCAACACGGCAGCGCACGCCAGAAGACCGGTGAACGTCACCGCGCCCCATACCCGACGTCGCACTACCCGCCCCTCGGAGGCAGGCAGTGCGACGCGCGGGGGTGTGGGCCGGCGCGCGAGACGAGAGGTCGTCACGACGCAGGCGTCGTGCTTTCCAGCGATGGGAGAAGCTCGTCGATCAGGAACTCGAAGGTGCGAGGTCCGCCGACGGAGTTGGTCGCATAGGCGATCGGCGAAGCGGCCGGCAGCCACACGACCGATTCATTGGCCACGGACGGCAAGGAGGCATAGCGTGGGTCGGCGGTGATCTGTTCCTCACGATCGACGGCGTCCCAGATCACGAGGACGTCGGCGTCCAATTCGTCGAGGTTCTCATAGGAGATCCCACTGCCGTCATTGTCGTTGTTCTGGTTGCCGGCGGGTACCAGACCGAAGCACTCCAGAGCCGTGCCGTTGCCCCACTTGATGTTCTCTGCGACCGTGCCGACGAGCTGGTAGGTGCGTCCCTGCCACTGCGGAATGGCCTCGCGTGCTTCTTCGCAGGCCGCGTCGACCTCATCGATCACCGGCTCGGCATCGGTTCCGGTCAACATCGCCAGCGCACGCAGCGTCTCCTGCCATGGCGGGTTGGGCGCCCCCTCGGCCAACCCGGGGAATGTGGTCGCGATGTCCTGAGCCTGTCCGTAGATCTCCTCCAGCAACTGGTACGAGCCATAGCCCACGATCAAGTCTGGATCGTAGCTGGCCACCTGCTCCAGATTGGTCTCATTGTTCTCGAAGAGGGAACCATCAACAGTCTCGAACACGTCCACCAGCCACGGCGTGGTGGCCTCGATCTGCTGCTCGTCGGCCCCGACCGCGACCGGCTGGACACCGAGCGCATCGAGCATCTCAGCGTGGTGCGGGTTCAGGGCCACGACCCGTTCGGGGCGTTCCTCGATGGTGACATCGCCGTAGATGCCCTCGACGGTCGCGGGGAAGGCCGTGTCCGAGGAGCCGGGCTCCGAGGCCGAACCGTCGTCGGAGTCGGCGTCACCTCCGCACGCAGAGAGTAGAAGCGCTCCCGTGAGCGCGGAGGCGACGAGGGATCGGATGTGGGTGGGGGTTCTCATGTCGTCCTTTGCTGTTGGTTGATGGCGGCCGGATACCGCTGGGGAGAGATAGTCATGCGGGGGCCAGAGTGCGCAGGGTATGACCCCAGCCGATGGTTTCCGTGGTGGCGGTGCGCAGTCCGGCCGCGACGATGATGGCTTCCAGTTCGGCATCGGTGCGCCTGCCCGTGCCGTGGAGGGTGAGGTCGAGAAGGTCGGCCTCGGCGTGATGCTCGTCGAGTTCGGTGTCGTGGATGGTGTCTTCGAGTAGCAGGATGCGCCCGTCGTCGCTGAGGTACTGCGCCGATCGGCGCAATATGTGGACCGCCTCGGGATCATGGAAGGCGGCGAGGACCGTGCCGAAGAGGATCGCGTCGGCGGCGGGAACGGGCTCGGCGATCGTCTGCACCAGGATCTCGACTCGTTGCCGCAGGCGCGGGTCGGGAATGCGGCGGCTCATCTCGGCCCCTGTCCACGCGGCGTCTGACGGTGGCGTGATGATGGTGACGGAGGTATCGGGGTGTCGGTCGATGATCGCCGCAGCAGCTGGTACGGCGGCGTCGGCGTGGATGACGAGGTGTCTGATGTCGTGCAAGGCGCTGGCTTCGATCAGGGGCGCGACGACATAGTCGGCGTACTGCGCGGTCTGCTCCAGCAGTCGCGAAGCATAGTCGGGATCGGCGCGCAGATCGGCGTACTCGCGTCCGGTGACGGTGGCGTAGGCGGCTTGACCCGTGCGTACGGAGTGCTCGAGCCCGAAGAGAGCCAAGGCCTGCCGCGCGTAGACGCCGTCACGGTGCAGAACCTCCAGCGCCAGTTCTTCGGTCAGGTAGTGACCGGTGTGGGTCAGTGAGTAGTGCGGCGTGCCCCCGTTGTCTCGACGACCTTCGAGCAGGCCGATCGCGGCCAGATAGCGCAGCAGCTTGCCCAAGGCGCGGGCGTCGGTCGCGGTCCGCCTGGCAAGCCGGTCCGGATCGTCGATGCCCTCGGCGATCAATTCGCCCAGCCCGATGGTGGCGGCAACTCTGATCGCCAGGGAAGGCAGGATCTCGGCCTGATCGTGGAACGTCGCGAAGGCGTCCTCGTTGCGTGCTTCGTCGGTTACTTCCGGGTCGGTTTCCAGCGTCGCGACCTCTCCGCGTTTCCAGTACCCGGTGAAGTCGATCTGACGCTTGTCCACGCCCGCGGCGAGCAGCAGTCGCCGTAGCTCGCGCACGACGGACTGCTCGCCAGCCAACCACGCGGTCGTCGTCTCACCCCTCCAGCCCGGCGCTTCGGTGGCCTGGCGCACCGCATCGATCAGCGAACAGGACTCGGCGTCTGCATCGCGGACGAGCCACGTCGTTCTCACGCCCGGATGCTCCTTCAGCTCAAGGCGATGCTCGCTGCGGGCGATCTCGATGAGAACATCCGCGCGCAGGCCCTCGGGGGCCTCTTCGAGCAGGCGTGCGATCGCCGGCAGCGCTGTCTCATCGCCGACCAGCAGCAGCTGGTCCATGTCCGTCGGCAGCCCCCGCGAGACCGATGGCCCGGCGATGTGCACCCGATCACCCTGCTTGGCCCGATAGGCCCACGTGGTGGCGATGCCCACGCCGTGCTTGACGAATTCGACATCCAGTTCGCCGCTGACCGGGTCATACCGGCGTACGGTATAGACCCGCCAGATGGGCCTGCGGCCTTCAGGTAGTTTGATTCCACCGTCGTGCAAGATCGGCATGACCGGTTCCTGCTCACCCGGGTAGGGGAAGATCAACCGGATGTCGTCGTCGAAGCCGGTACTCGTGAAGGCCGGCCACGTGCGCTGCTGAGCATCGGTGAATGACTGCAACTGGGTGCCGGTCAAGGTGATCCGACGAAGGCCAGGGGTGAGGTCGACGGTCCGGGCGACCTCGACCTCACGGATGGCGATCGGGTAGACGGTCGTAGGCCGACTGCGGGCAGGCACAGGTACCCCTCCTTCGCGGATACGAGATGACGATCGGGTGGCCGCCGAAGCATCGGCATGCGTGGTCCGTGGCGCCCGATGGCGTCCCCGAACCTCGAACAAAGTTAGCCTCTCCTTACCGGCTATGGTGTGCACGAGATGACAAATTCTTGCCATGAAGGATCCGCTGATGTGGGATGGCACACGCTACTTGCGAGTGGTGTCGTGCCGGCGGTGCCTGCAGCCCGTGCGGAACCGGTCGCCGGCGATGGGGACGCGGTTCTTCTCTGGACACGTACTGGCAGCGCGCAGGTGGATATCGCGGGACTCGACTACTCGCTTCCTGCGGGCCGCATCATCTGGGTGCCACCGGGCCTGCCGATGACCGTTCGGACTGATCCGGGCACCGTGGCAATCCCGATCGTGGCCCCGGTGTCCGAGCTGCCCGATGCCCTGGCGAGGGTGAAGACCACGACGCTGCCCATGGGCTGGGACGAATGGCTCACCTACCATTTCGCTCGTTCGGCGGGCTACTTGCGTGGAACGACCTCGTACTCGGCGGGACTGCTCGACCTGATCTCCGGCTCGCCCGAGCCGGGAGATGCTGAGAGCGCCGTGATCGCATGGCCCAGGTCACCGCGTTCCCCCGCCGCGTGCGGGGTTGCGCGTGAGCTTCTGCGTGACCCCGGCCATCCGCTGGGCTTGGGTGAGTTTGCGCTCCGGGAAGGCATCAGCACCCGCACGCTGCAGCGGCAGTTCACGTCCGAGACGGGGCTAACCTTCCGAGCATGGCGGAACCGGCTCAGGATCGCAGCGGCGGCCGCCTTGCTCGGCTCCGGCCACAGCGTCGCTGAAACAGCGCGACGGTGCGGTTACGGCACGCTCAGCAGTTTCAGTCGAGCCTTCAGCCAGCAGGCCGGGCTCAGCCCGCGTCAGTACCGCAGGCAACGTGCGACCGCAGCGAACAGCGATGTGACGACGGCTTCAGCCGATGAGGGGTTCATGGAAGGCGTCGATACCCTCACCAGACCGGAGGAGAACCACTCCGGCCGGGGGACTATGCCGCCATCGGTTCCCCGACATCCCTTGCCCGCCAGCGAAACCTGGCCACGGGTGAACTACTTCCACGTCGTGGTCTGGGTCTACCGAGGGACGGCGCGCATCGAGATCGCCGATACCTCGCGGACCCTTCAGCAAGGCGATGCGATGCTCTTGCCCGCCGGTCTGCGCAATCACGTCACCGCTCCGGAAGGTTCGCTCCTGCTTCCCTTGGGGCATCGGCCGGGCTACTCGCGACCGCCGGATCGCGCCCCACAGGTGATTCACCTGCCCGCCGAGGCCGAGGACTTCCTTCTGTCCAATGTGGTCGCCAACCTCACCTGCCTGCGTCCGGCCGGCTATGACCCTCATGCGGTCGTCTCGAGCTTTCAGCGGCACGTGCCTTCGACGGCGGGGGATGGTTCGCAACCCGCCCGCCGGGTCATCGACGCCCTCACTCGCGACCCGAGCGACTCGCGAGACTTAGGCGACTGGGCCGCCATGCTCGGTGTCGGCCTGACGGAGCTGCGAAGAGCGTTCTTTCGAGAGACCGGCAGCACATTCCCGGTGTGGCGTGCCGAGCTACGCATGACTCATGCACGCGCATTGCTCGCTTCGGGCGATGCCCCGAGCACCGTGGCCCGCCGCGTCGGATACGCGCGATTCTCGGGTTTCACCCGAGCCTTCACCGTGGCGCACGGCATCACCCCGAGTCATTACCGGCGCCAGGTTCGTCCCTAGGCGCGAGTGGCGGTCAGCGCGCCGAAGCCCCTTCGAAGCCGAGCGAGAGACTGTCGTGTTTCGCGGTCAGATGAGGTCGGCTTGGGAGTTCAACTGCTGAGGTGTCGCCTCGCCGCGGAAGGCCCACGGTTGACGTTCATCGATGCCGTGCGGGTGCTGGTGCCAGCGACCTCGATCCCAGTGACCGCGTCACCGGGCAGCAGTTTGCTAGCTCGGCGGCCAGCGAGATCCCATCGACCTCGATGAGTGGGCAGCCGTGGCTGTACTCCACCTACCCCGCCGTGACCTGCGCCGGTGGTGCGGTGGGCTGTGAGTTCGTTGACCCAGGAACGGTGGACCCCTCGGTGGGCATCCACTGCTCGAGGGTGATTGGGGCGGTGATGACCAGACGACGGCTGAAGTTCGGGGTTCGGCGACCTTAGCCTGGGTGTCCGGCCATGCGCAGCGCCAGCTCCGCATAGTGGTCGGCCACCTGCGTGAGCGTCAGTCGGCCGTGCTCGCGGAACCAGGTGAAGACGTACTCGCACATCGTCGCGATGGCGAAGGAGGTCACACCGATGTCGTCGATCCGGAAGGTCTTCTCCTCGACGCCCTGCGCGAGGATGTCGCGGAGCAGGGTCAGATAGGGGCGGCCGAACTGGTTGAGGGCGGCCTGGCCCTCCGGCGATAGCGACGAGGCGAGATTGGCGTAGCCGAAATTGGAGTGATCGCCCAACTCGGTCAGCTGGATCTCGACATAAGCGCGAATATACGCCTGCATCCGGGTCACGGCATCGGCTTCCGGGATCGCTCCCGAGAGCACGTCGTAGGTGCGGCGGTACAGCGAACTCAGGACCTCGGCGAGCACATCCTGTTTGGATGGAAAGTGCCAATAGATAGCTGCCGGAGTCATCGATGCCGCGCGGGCGATGCGCGTCATCGAGGTTCCCTCGTATCCGAACTCTTGGAAGAGGCGCGTCGCTGACGTCAGGATGCGCTCACGGGCAGAGCCGTCTTGGAGGCCATCGCGGGAGGCGTCCGCGATATCCGGGCGCGGAGAGGTCATGACGTCATCGTACGGTGATTCGTCGCCATCGCGGCCATGCCGGGTCCGTTTCGATCGCGGCCGTCCGGGCATCATCCCCCGGCCGGGGGAGCCGGACCCGGAGATGACGGTGGAGGCCTCGGACACGTCGTACGGTTGGTGCCTCGATGCTCCCCGGCTCCTTGCCGTTCGGGCGTCGATCCTCCCCGGCCGGGGGATTTCCGTGCACATTCATGGACGAGAAAATGTTTTGAGACGAAGATGGAGACCATGAGGAGCGAACTGCCGAAGAGCGTCCTGACTGAACTCTACGACGCATCAGCGGACGTGGGCGATGCTGTTTTTCTCGTCTTCGACGACGTGGATGTCAGCTACCGCGATGTACGAGCGGTCGTCGACCGATTCGCGGCCAACCTCCTCGACGCTGGGATCGTCGCGGGGGACCGGGTGCTGGTCTTCCTGCCCAATGGCCTGGCCGCAGTGTGCGGCTGGCTCGGGACCCAGCGGATCGGCGCGATCGATGTCCCTGTGGCTGTGGAGTCGACCGGCGCGTCGCTCGCGCACGTGGTGAGCGAGGTCGCCCCCCGCGCAGTGCTGACGACCGACGATCTCCTCGAACGCCTCCTCGCCGCGGCACCGGCCGAGTCGGTCGAGCTGATCATCGTCGACGGATCGAGCGAGGACTCGGCCGACCGACGGATCGTCCGGTTCGACGACATGATCACGCTCGAGGGCGAACCACACCTGCCGGAGATCCCCGATCTCTCGACCACCGCGACCGTCATGTTCTCCTCGGGATCGACCGGGCCGCCGAAGGGCGTCATGCATGCCCACGGCTACTATGCGCAGACGACGCGGGCCTATGACGAGATCTATCAGCTGCCCGAGCGCCCCATCTTCTATTGCACGCAGCCGCTGTGCCACATCGATCCCCGCATCATCGTCCTTGACACCCTGCGTCGCCGCGGCAAGCTGGTGTTGAAACGGCGATTCAGTGCATCCGGGTACTGGGCCGATGTCGAGCATCACGACGCGGATGTGTTCATCTTCATCGGGGCGATGCTGCACCTGATCTTCAAGCAGACGCCGTCAGCCGCCCCCTCCCGTCGGCGGCTGGGTCTGGGTTCGGCGATCCCGACCGACATCCACGCCGCCTTCTCGGAGCGCTTCGAGGTCGAACTCATCGAGGGCTATGGGATGACCGAGCTGTACGCGATGACCTGCCAGCGTCCGGGGGAGCGCCACCCCGGCAATGTGGGGAGCGAGCTACCCACCGTCGAACTCCGTGTCGTCGACGAGCGCGACCAGCCGGTTCCCGACGGCACCACGGGCCAGCTCCTCGCCCGTCCGCGCTTGCCATTCGCCCACATGCAGGGGTACTGGGGCCGTCCGGAGGCCACCGTGGAGGCCTGGCAGGGACTGTGGTTCCACACGGGGGACCTGATGCGCCGACTCGAGGACGGGACCTTCCAGTACGTCGGCCGGCTGAAGGACTCCATCCGTCGACGTGGCGAGAATGTGTCGGCATGGGAGGTCGAGCGCGCGGCGCTGAAGCACCCCAATGTGCTCGAGGCGGCGGCGATCGGAGTACCCGCCGCCGTGGGCGATGAGGACGTGGCGCTCTTCGTGATCCCTCGAATGGACGCGACCGTCGACCCGCGGGAACTGCGCGATCTCATGGCCGAGGACTTGCCGCGCTATGCGCTTCCGCGTTTCGTGGAGCTGACGACCGACCTGCCCAAGACCCCGTCCGAGCGGGTCGCGAAGGCGCTGCTCCGCGAGCGAGGTCTGAGCGACCGAGTGAGCGATCTCGCCCCAGAGCGTCGCTGATCCCCACCCGAGCGAGCGTGGTGGTCGGCTGGAGCCGTGGGCACTGCCGCCGGTGTCGATCCGGCGGCAGTGCTCGTTCACCTCGGCGGTCAGCCGGAGGTGATCCGCGTCCACTCCTGGAGGGCTTCGTCGACATTCTCGGTCCAATAGTCCACGTCGTAGTTGATGCGTTCTCGGATCTTGTCCTCATTGAAGTCGGGCATCCACGGCTCGAAGGCCTCGGGGACCTCGATCCCCGATTCCTGGAGGCCGCCCACCGTCGCCGGGCCATAGGCGGCGTGCTTGCTGAATCCCGCCTGGCCGTCCTTCGTCGCGAGGAACCGGAGGAACTCGCTGGCCGCTTCGGTGTTCTGCGAATCCTTGACCATATACGCGGCGTCCCAGGCAAAATACGTCGTATCCCAGACGATGCCGATATTTTCCCGCGCGGCTTCCGGTAGGACGGCGGCTCGGCCGAAGTAGAAGAGGCTCATGGCATAGTCGCCCGTCTGGATGGTCTCACCCACCTGCGACAAGGTGTCTTGCAGAACGAGGTCACCGCCCAGGCTCCCCATGGCATTCTCGACTCTCGTCCAGTCGATCGGATAGATGTCCTCCGTCGCGACGCCGTCGGCGGCGAGGAGTGGTTCGGCCGTGCTGGTCGGATAGTTCCACAGGACGCGTTTGCCGGGGAACCTCTCGGTGTCCATGAAGTCGGTGATGGCCGTCGGAGGGTCATCACCGAAGAGCTCCTTGTTGTACATCAGGCCGACGGCCTGGATCATGATCGGGACACCGCAGTCGTCAGTGACGTACTGGGGATCGATGTCGCTCATGTCGATATCGGCGGGTCGCTTCTCGAACAGGGTTCCGCAGTTCGAGGCACCGACTGCGACGTCATTGTCGACGACATCCCACGTGACTTTGCCGCCCTCGACCATCGCCTTGATCTTGGCATTGTCTGTCGGGCTGTCGGTCGTCCACTTCACGCCGGTCTGCTCGGCGAAGGGCTCCAGCCAGCCCTGCTCGGCGGCTTGCATCGAGGAGCCGCCCCAATTGACGAAGACGAACTGCTCTCCGCTCAGATCGGACCCGCCCGAGCTTTGGTCGCCGCCGGCGTCGTCGCTGCCCCCGCAGGCGGCAGTGAGCAGGGCGATACACGAGACTAGGGCAGTTGCCTGGATCAACTTCTTCTGCTTCATGGGTCTCCCATGGGTGAGGCGCGGGCACTGTCGGCGCCCGAGCTCCGGACTATGAGGTTCATCACACCGTAGGGATGGAGACCGATGATTCCCTGCTCGCCGCGAGTTCCGGCCCGATTGGGGGATGCTCGTGCTCGCCGGTCACGTCGACCGCAGCTGCGCCCGCAGTTCGGTCTTGATGAACTTGCCGGACGGGTTGCGGGGGAGCCCTTCGGTTCGTATCTCGATGACCGACGGAATCTTGAAGGCCGCCAGATGCGGCGACACGAAGGCAACGAGACCATCCTGGTCGAGCGTGCTCCCCGGACGGACGACGATGACCGCGGCCACCTGCTCGCCCAGGCGACGATGCGGGATGCCGCATACGGCGGCTTCGAGCACGTCCGGGTGCTCGTAGAGCGCGGCCTCGACCTCGGCGGAGTACACGTTCTCTCCGCCGCGCACGATCATGTCCTTCAGGCGATCGTCGATGAACACGCGACCGTCGGCATCGAGATGGCCGATGTCCCCGGTGCGCAACCAGCCCTCGTGGAGGGTCGCCGCTGTCGCATCGGGCCGGTTCCAGTAGCCGCGGAAGAGCGATGGGCCGCGCAACCAGATCTCGCCCCGGTCGCCTACCGGGAGGGGCTCCAAGGTCGTCGGATCGTGGATCGCGACCTGCATCGGCGGCGCGACCCTGCCGGTGCTCTCGGGGAAGGCATGGGCTTCGTCGCCGGAGATCGCCGGCCCCAGCGCGTTCGTCTCGGTCATGCCGTAGCCGAAGGCGGGTGCGGCGCGGTCGAATTGTTCGCGGATCTGCGTGAGCAGCGCGGGTGGGGTTGTGGCTCCGCCGCCACCGATCCACCGCAGGGACGAGGTGTCGAACTCGTCGAATCGCGGGTGGTTCACCAGGTCGAAGGTCTGAGTCGGAACCCCGATGAACACGCTCAGCCGCTCGGACTCGATCATGCGGAGGGCCTCCTCAGGGTCCCAGCGTCGCATGACGACCAGTTTCATCCCGCTGTTCAGGGCGCCGAGCATGACTGAGACGCAGCCGGTGACGTGGAACAGCGGGATCCCCAGGAGCGCCGCCGGGGGTTCCGCCGGCTCGGCGTCCCCGAGCATGAGGGCGTCCACGGTCTCCATCGCCGCGGCTCCCCAGACGGCATGGATGACCGCTCGATGGGTCGACACGGCGCCCTTGGGTCGACCTGTCGTGCCGGACGTATAGAGCAAGGTCGCGTCGTCATCGGGCGCGATGTCGACAGCGGGAAGCGGCCCGGGCCGCAGGACGTCGGTCCAGGTGGAGAAGTGTTCCTGTGCGGCCGACCCGCGCACGATCACGACCGGGATGCCGCGCGTCGCGGTCAGCTCGCCGATGAGCTCCGCCCGCGGCTGGTCGGCGATGAGCAGCGACGGTGCGCTGTCCTCGATCCCGTAGGCCAACTCGCCGCCGGTCCACCAGCTGTTCAGCGAGACGCAGATCCCTCCCACCGAGGTGATCGCGATGAACGACATGACCCACTCGGGACAGTTCCGCATCGCGACGGCCACCCGATCGCCGGGACGGATGCCGTACCGCTCCACGAGGGCGACCGCGAAGGCGTCGGCACCGGCGAACAGCTCGCGGAATGACAGGCGCTCGTCCCCGTAGACGAGCGCCGTCGCGTCACCGGCGGTACGTGCCTGGGCGAAGAACTCACGCAGCGACCCAGGTGCCTGGACGAAGACCTGCTCGACTGTTCCATCGGAGCGCCTCAGGTCGACCATCTCGAAGGGAGCTCCCGGTGCTGTGAGCCTCGCCAGCGCCTCGGCGTGAGAAGTCATCTCGCGAGTGTGATGGGTATCGCCCCCGATGGGAAGGCCACGCCAGGTGTCCACACCCGGGTGGGGGACCGGGTTGGGCCAGAGGAACCACGACCGGCCCGCGCGACGAGGGGCCGATCGCACCCACCCGAGCGGGTAAAGAATGTCGTTGCTTCGCGAAGGAGGACGTCACCTCGATATCACGATAGGCGACTGAGGATGACTGACTCACGATGACGTGGGTGCCCTCGGCCGACGCGGCAGCGGAGCGTCTGGTCTCGGCCTGCCGACATGCCGAGGACACTGCCAACGGAGAGCGTCGCGCAGATGCCGGTACTTGATGCCGCGCAGCTCGATGTGGCGATGGGCATCCTGGCCAGCTCCAGGCGACCGGTGGCGACCAGTCTGCAGAGCACGCATCTCCTCCGAGGGCATCGGTCAGACATGGGTGTGCGGGAACCTCGCCTCACCGCCTTGGGGGCCGAAGCGATCTCCGAAGCCGACTGCCTCGCGGTCTTCGGCGCCTCGTTGAACCCCAACACGACGGACAGCGGGCGACTCTTCGCGGACAAAGCCGTCATCCACGTCGACTTCGACGGACGTACCCATGGGCGTCACCTCGCCGTGGAGGCACCTGTCACTGGTGACGTGACGAGCACAGCGGGCCTCATTCGCGAAATGCTCACCGACGCTGGCCATGTACCCAGCTCCTTCGCCGCCCGGATCGCTGAGCACACCGGGCTATCCTCACGCCGTGCCGTGGCCGTGGACGACGCACCCGGGGGCGTGGTCAACCTGGCTGCCGCGTTGCGATTCCTCGACGACCGGCTGCCCGCTTCACGCAACGTCGTCATCGACGTCGGCCTGCTCGAGATCCACGCCTTCCTCGAGATCCACGCCTTCATAGAGCTGCCGGCTCCGAACGTGCGATGCTGCGCCTGACCTTAGAGCAGACACTGACACCTGGACCTCACCCGTCGTCGACCGGGTCTGGGTTCGGTGATCCTCACGCGACCGGACTCCCAGGCCGAAGGCAACGACCATCCCCCGTCCGGGCAGCGTGACCGCGCTCCGTTGGAGCCCGGCCTCCCCAGAAGGTGTCATGGGGGTTGACAGCCGCGAACGAGAGGGACGATGTTGCGAACCATCGATGACGAGGCGACGATCGTCGTCGGCGCCGGTCTTGCCGGACTGGTGACCGCATGGCGACTGCAGGAAACCGGCATGCCGGTCGTGGTGCTGGAAGGGTCGGACCGGATCGGCGGTCGAACCATGACCAGCCGAGACGGATGGGTCGACGGGCAGTTCGCCAACTACGGCGGAGAGCTTATCTTCCCGGCATTCCACGCTCTGCGCGCCGTATGCGAGGAACTCGGTGTCGAGATCTCCCCGCCGAATGTGATCGCGGAGCCCGAGCCCGATGACCTGTCCGTCGTCGAGGGCATGGTCCGGGCGGGGAACTTCATCCATCAGGGCACGCTGGTCGACCGCCGCGAGCTGATCGCCTCCGCGGCACGGATCCGCGCGGCGGTCGAGGCGCATCCGCCGGCACCCCACGAGATCGTCGAACAGTGGGTGCGCCGCGCTGGGCTGGATGGTGTCGATCGCACCGCATTTCGGGGCGTTGCCCGGATGCTCACCTGCCAGGACACCTGGGACCACGACGTCCACTACCTCATTGGACCGGCGATGACCGATATCCGTCGTATCAGCGGAGGCACCCAAAGCCTGGCCGATCGCCTCGCGATGGATCTCGATGTGCGACTCGGCCACGAGGTCGTCCGGATCCGCCGAGGAAACGGAGCGGAGGTGGAGACCTCCGATGGCAGGATCTTCCACGGTGCACGGGTCGTGGTGGCCACCAATCCCTACGCCCTGTCGGGGATCGGCTTCGACCCGCCGCTCGAGGAGGCGAAGACGTCGACCGTCCTCTCCCTGCTCCCCGCCATGGGCGGCAAGGTCGCCGCACAGTATGCCGAGGGCGATGCCGTGCGGGAGGCGCTGAACGCCATCGTCTACACCGACGACGAGATCTGCGCGGCGTGGACGTGCTGGCCCGATGCTCCGTCAGGGCCGGCCGTCGTCATCGGCTTCCTCGCCGGCGTCCATCGCCACGTCCTGGCTGATGAGGGTGAGGCGATGCGACTCCTGGACGACCTTGTCGCCACGGCGGTCGGCCACCCCGTCACGCGGCTGCACGGCGATGTCCACAACTGGTGGGCCGACCCGCGGTTCATGAGCATCACGGTCAACCCCAGCGAACACTCCCGGCCGCGGATCGCCGCGGTGATGAGCGGTATCGAGCACGACACCCATATCGCCGGCGACTACACCTCGGAGCAGCTCTTCGGAACCCTCGAAGGTGCCGTCCGATCCGGGATCCGTGCCGCGGACGAGATCCTCAGGGTGCCGACGAGCTTCTCCGCCGATGACATCGAAGAAAGGCTGACGACCCGATGACCACCATCGTGATCGGGGCCGGCCTCGCCGGTCTCTTCGCCGCCCGTGCGCTCCACGACGCCGGCGAGGAGGTCATCGTGCTCGAGGCCACGGATCATCTCGGTGGGCGCACGCGCGGGGTCCGCGGGCGGCTTCACCACGACCAAATCGCCGATGCCGGCGCCTCCTTCGTCGACATCGGCCAAGACACGCTGCTGGAGTTCTGCGTCCGGCAGGACCTCCGCCTCACTCCGCAGGTGCGGCTGCTCCCACGCGATCCCCGCGGTTTCTCCACCGGGGCCTCGGCGCTCCGGGGCAGGATCGTCAGCGGAGGGCGGGCCCTCGTCGATGCGGAGCGGTGGGATCTTGCCGACGAGGTCCAGATGGCGCTCGAACAGGACCCGCCGGAGCGTGTCGAGACCCTGCTTGCCTGGAGCCGTCGAGTCGGACTCAGCCCACGGGCGCGCGATGCCTACGCCATGCAGGGATCCCTCGCCCCCCAGGCTCGCCGAGAGCTGGTGTCGTCCTGGCACGTCCATCCGGGCGATGCCGCACAGGCGCGCTGGATGCTCGCGGACGGTGCCGATTCCATCGCCCGCGCCGCGGCGGGGGGCCTGAACCTCGTCTTCGGCTCGCCGGTGCGGTGGGTCGACAAGGAGCCCGTCGGGTACACCATCCACACCGACGACGACTCCTTCTCGGCTCAGTACGTGGTAGTGACCAGTTCGGTGCAGGCGACGCGCCGCATCGGCTTCGACCCCGTGCTGCCGGAGTGGAAGACGGAAGCTCTCCTGACGACGCCGATGTCGCAGGGCGGCAAGATCATCGCTCAATATGCCGATGCGGATCGGCTTGTCGATGCCGCGGGCCAGGGCGCGATGACCGACAGTCCGGTGGGCAGGTTCTGGTTCAAGCGCGGGCCCGAGGACACCCTGATCGCGATGGGCGTGATGACCGACGGAGGCGACGGCATGCTCACCCAGCACGCAGCGGCGCTGCAGGTCCTGGATCGGCAGATCGAGGCGCTGACCGGTTCGCCACCCGACCGGATCGCCGGGCTGGTCCACGACTGGACGACAGAGGAATTCGTCGGTGGCGTGGTCAGCCTCGACACGGGCGGATTCGAGCGACGGGCCGTTCTCGCGGCACCGGTCGGCGGTCTGCACTTCGCCGGTGAGGCGACAGGGGAGCGGACGGGCACGATGGAGGCGGCCGTGAGATCGGGGCGTAGAGCAGCCGATGAGATCCTGCAGAAGCGTCGACGGGGACGATCACGGCCTCGAGGAGGTGGCCGATGAAGGCCGTGGTGTGGGGGCTCGGCAAGCTCGGCTGGGAGGCCGTGGAGGCGGGCCTCCG
This sequence comes from Aeromicrobium sp. PE09-221, assembly GCF_002174305.1. Lineage (GTDB taxonomy): Bacteria > Actinomycetota > Actinomycetes > Propionibacteriales > Nocardioidaceae > Aeromicrobium. The sequence goes on from NZ_MIJB01000009.1 coordinate 24,690, forward strand.
GGCCCCCGATATCGAGCTGGTCGGAGCCGTGTCGCGGCGGGCACGCTCCTCGGGGCTCTCGTTGCCCGGCGATGTCCCGATTTTCGATGACCTGGACGCCGTGGCGGAGGCGCATCCGGGCGCGGCGGTCGTCCACGCACATCACGAACTGGGTGACGCACTGGTGGCCGCGGCGGTCGCGTGTGCGAGTCGCGGTCTCAGCTTCGTGACGAGTTCGGGCCTCTTCGATCCGGCAGGTCAGATGCGCGATCATGGCCGCGAGATGGACCGGATCGCCCGGAAGCACGGTGTGCATATCGTCGCCGCCGGTGCGCAGCCGGGATTCTTCTTCGACGTGCTTCCCGGTCTGGTCCTGCCCATCGCGGCGGTATGGGACCGCGCGACCGCGGCCAAGCCCTCGGATGCGTCCTCGTGGCCGAAAGACACGCGCCATGCGTTGAGCATCGGCGAGCCACCGGAGACACTGGACGGCGATCTGCCGTACCCGCTGCGCGTTTCGGCCCATCTGCTCGTCGACGCCCTCGGACTCGGTATCGAGCAGATCACCGAGCAACGGGTCTCCACGACCTCGGCCCGTGACATCGAGCTGCATGACGAGGTCCTGTCGGCCGGGGTCGCGACCGGGTTCTCCCAGGTCTGTCGGATCGTCACGACGGACTCGCGTGAGATCGAACTGCGCTGGGAGGTGAGTGTGGACGACGACCTGGTTCGAGGGGAGCGGCCCTTCCGGCTGCGGGTCGAGCGATCCTCGTTGAGCATCCTCGAGCTGGAGCTCGACGGTGAGTTCAGCGACGACCCCTACCCGGCGACCGTCGAGCGGATGCTGCACGTGATGACCGCGGCGCAGAACCTGTCGCCGGGGCTGCACCGAGTGATCGACGTCGGGCTGTCGAGGTCTGTCGCCGCTGGGTGACCCTGTCGGCTCAGCGCTTCCGTAGTGCCCCGCCGCTGTCTTTCCAGCAGAACTGGGCCGCCCCGCCCCTCCTGGGACGGGGCGGCTCGTCCTGCCCACGGACCGGAACGAGCTCTCGTGTTTCAGGAATGAAAATTCGTCGGTGTGACTCTTGTCATTAAATGAGCGTTCAGTTACTGTCCCAACTAAACGCTCATTTAAGAGACCGGAGGTGCCATGATGGCAACGGCGATGATGTCAGCGATCGATGCTGAGAGCAGGATCTCGACGTGCTCGGAGCGACCCGAACTGTCCCACCCCGACACCGCGTGCCGACCGCAGCGGGTCCTGGTCGTCGATGACCACGAACTCGTTCAAGCCGGTCTGCGTGCGCTCCTGGCGCGGGAGTCCTGGGTCACGATGTGTCTGGGGGCTAGTTCGGCCGAGATGGCCGTGGAGGTGGCGCGGAGGGCGATGCCGCAGCTCATCCTCGTGTCGATGTCCGTCCGCGGACAATCGGGCCTGGACCTCTGCCGGGAGCTCTTGGCGCGCATGCCGCATGTGCGGGTGGTGCTCATGTCCTCCGAGGGCCGTGTCTCGACCTCCCTCGCGCAGGCGCACGGGGCCGTCGGCTTCATTCGCAAGGGCATGCCGGCCGCCGCGATCGTCACCGCGGTCAAGCGGGTCGCGGAGGGTGAGAAGGTGTTCCCGAAAGCGATGTCGGAACTGGACGACGTCGTGGCACTCTCCAAGCGTGAGATGGACGTTCTGCAGCATCTGGTCTCGGGGCTCAGCAATCCCGAGGTGGCGGCCCGGCTGCATCTATCCCGTCACACCGTCAAGCAGCACACCAGCACCGTGTACCGGAAGCTGGGTGTGAAGAACCGGGCGCAGGCGGCGAGCCGTGCCCAAGCGCTCGGTCTCGTCGCCTGACCGGCCCGGTTGTCAGTCGTGCTGCTCGGCACCCACGAGGCGAAGGGCCATGTCGGCATACGCCGCGGCGATCAATGCCGGCTCAAGCCCGTCGTCGTGGTACCACCGGCCGATGTCCACGATCAGCGACTCGATGGCTGCGACGCTCATCCGCCGGTCGAGGACCGTGAAGACCCCTGAGTCCGCGCCTTCGTCGATCAGCTCGCGCAGCAGCACCGAGATTCTCCGGCGCAGGGAGAGGACCTCGGCGCGGTGATGGACCGCCAGGGCGGCCAGCTCGTAGTTGACGACCCGCGACAGCTCATGGAACTCCGCGTGGTGCACGGCGAAGTCGTGGACCACGCGGTGCAGTCGAGCCGTGACCGTCCCACCGGTCCCGAGGGCCTGCTCGACGACGCCGAGAGCCACCCGATGTCCGTCGTAGGCGAGCTCGAACAGCAGCTCCTCTTTGGACGCGTGATGCACGTACAGAGCCGTGGGGGAGATGCCAGCGGCTCGCGCGATGTCCCGGGTGGATGCTCCGTGGAAGCCCTTGGCGGAGAAGCTCTCGATGGCGGCCGCGAGGAGGCGATCCTGGGTTCTCATCCCTCGCGGCGTCTTGGGTCGGGCGGCCATCGGTGCTCCTCGGGGGGCGTCGTGGGTGTCGTCGGCCGCATCGCTGACGGGCAAAGGAAGGCAAGCGGCTAAATGATCATTCATTCAACACAATAGAATAGGTCAGCCCCGGGCCGGGTCACTCTTGCTGGATGGCCAGATGCTCCTGCAACGCCCGATACTCCGATGCAGTGAGACTCCGCCGGCCCCGCTCGAAGCGATCCCAGGCGACATAGTGGTTACGAGCCATGCTGCACACGCTCTGTTCGCGGTTCAGCAACACCATCGTCATCTCGAAGCTTGAGTCATCCATCCGGGTGATCGCCACCCGGATCTCGATGGGCGAAAGCCGGTGGAGGACCTCGCGGCGGTAGTCGATGGTCGTCTGCGCGTTGACATAGCTCGGATCCTCCTGGCCGGTGATCGCGCTGAAGAACTCCATTGACACCTCCTCGTAGATCGCTGCGTAGTGAGCCGCGGTCATGTGGCCGAGTACGTCGACCGATGTCCTCCAGACGGGCATCGTCGTGCTCCACCAGCGCGCATGGTCGGCGGGGATCGGCATGAACGGAACAGTCATCCGCCGACCGTAGGAGAGGCTGGGCAGGTTCAGTGCCGCGCCGAGTGATCTGCACCCGAATGGGCATAGGCGTTGAGGGGACAGATGGGGGATTGAGTACCGATCGTCTCGGCAGCAGGCTGGCGACGTGAACCCACGACATCCGCAGATCATGTCCGAGACCATCGACGATCCCTCGAGGAGGTCTCCGCGATGACACACCCGACAACCTCGATCGCCGACGTGGCCGCACTGCATCACATCGGCATCGTGACGACTAAGGACGACCATGTCCGGCTGGTCAGGAACCTGGTGGAGGGCCTCGGAGGAGAGGTCGAGTTCGAGGTCGAGGACGAGCCCTTGGACGTCCTAGCGACCTGGGTTCCGATCGGCCCCGGTCTTCGATTCGAAGTCGTCTCCCCGCGGTCGGAGGCGCCCACCCCCATCACGAGGTTCCTCGCGAAGGCCGGAGGTGGACTTCACCACGTCTCGCTGGAGACCGAGGAGATCGGCGTGTGTCGCGAGCTCGTCACCGCCTCGGGGATGCGAACCGTCGGAGAGAACGACGATCACGGCGGATGGGCCGAGTTCTTCCTCGATCCGTCGCAGACGGGCCGCGCGCTCCTGCACTGGATGCAGGCCGTGTGACGAAGGTCGGACGCACACCGGCCCCGCTCTCACGTCCGAGGGCGGGGCCGGTGTGCGTCGTGTCGGCTCGTCAGGCTTCGACGACCGCGATGAGATCGTCCATCCCCTGGAGGCTCTCATCGGTCAAAGGAGCGAGCAGGTCGAAGAACTCCCGCGCCGGGATGACGGACTCGGGCGCATGCACCCCCGTGTCGAGGAGCGATCCGCGCCGGAGCAACTCGACCCCGATCCCGACCGGGACTCCCGTGTTCCCCCCCATCCGCGCCGGGTGGAAGCGGGTGGGGAAGACTGCGACGGACCGGCGCTCTCCGCCCTTGGTGCCGATGGCGAGGCTCCACTCGATGGGGAGCGGGTCGCGCGGGCCCTTCTCCTTCGGCCTCGGGAGTGATCCCACCTGCTCGACACCCTCGTGCAGCGAGATCTCACCCGCTCCCACGCGGCGGCCGATGTCCCGCAGCCCGTCGAGTAGCCACGACGGCCCCGACTGGAGGTTAAGGGACCGCTTCAGCTGCGGGAACGTGCGGGGCAGTGTGATGGGTTCCGGGTGGCCCATGGTGTAGGCGACCACGGGGCCGATACCGGGGAAGTCCACCTCGACCGGTTGCACGGGCTGGACATCGGCGAGTCCGCCGTCCTCCCATGCACGGATCGGTTCGCTGCACTGGTGGACCCAGTGGTCGGCGGCGGCCGATGCTTTCGGCGCGGGGAAATCCGGTTCGTCGACGATCGTCGCGGCGCTGACCTTCCATCCGGTATAGAGTTCCTCGACGGTGTCGAGGCGCTCGACGGCCATGACGGCGCACAGATTGGTGACGCCGGGGCTGCCGCCGAGGCCGATGACGATGTGCAGCCCCTTGGCGCGGGCGCGCTCGTCCAGATCGAAGGCGGTGATGGTGGGCTGCCAGTCGTCGTTGATGTCGAGATAGTGGCAGTCGCTGTCGATGGCGGCCTCGAGGATCGGACCCATGAACGAGGCGAACGGTCCCATCGTGTTCACCACGACATCGTGATCGGCGAAGGCTCTCCGCAGGGCCTCGGCGTCCGTCGCGTCGAGCGCCATCGCCTGGCACGGTCCGCCGACCGATTGAGCGGTCCGCTCGGCTCGTTCCACGTCGATGTCGGCGATGGTCAGCACCTCGGCGGTGCCGAGCGTGGCGATCGTGCGCACGGCCCACCGCCCCATCGATCCGGCGCCACCGACTGCGATGACCCGCAGCTTCTTGTCGGACATCGAGTTCTCCCGTCTTTCTTCGTCATGTGGCGGTGTTCAGCCGCTCACTCGGTCGAATCGACGGTAGGAGCCGACCGACTGATGCCGTGCTCCTCGGCGGACAACTGCACCCGGATGGGTGGCGGGAGATCCGCAGTGGGATCCGGGCCTCAGCGGAAGGTCTCGCGCAGGCCTTCCAGAGCGGCGCGATCAGACTCGCTGAGCGGTGCCTTCGTCCGGGCCGTCCGGTCCCAGGCCACGTAGCGGATATGCGCCACGGCACATGGCGTGCCCTTGGAGTCGGTGAGCACGATCTCGAGGGTGCAGGTCGTCGTTCCGATGATCGTCGGGCGTAGATACAGGCGGAGAGGAGAGCTCTCCAGGAGGACCTCGTGGCGATAGGAAACGTCGAGCGCCGCCATCACATAGTCGGGGAGGTCCGGACCGATGATGTCGATGAGGAGCAGGGTCGCTGCCTGCTCGAACACGGTCGGATAGTGCACGGCGGTCATGTGCCCGTACGCGTCGATGCTCGACGGTGGAACCTCGTAGCTGGTCGACCACCAGGACTCGTACCGCTCGGGGAAGGTGAACCGGTCCCGTGCCCGTGAAGCAGTCATGGAACGAATGCTAGGGCGAGAGGCGGGTCCCCGGACCTTCGCGAGGCGGAGCTCTACCCGGGTGGGTGGTCCGCCGCGGAAGTCTTGGGGCATCGGTCCTTCGGGGCCCACCCACCCAGCGTTCCGCGGCCGAGCGGGCCCAGCCCGGAGATGTGCCGGATGTCGATGAGAACCGTGATGAACGGCCCGCTGCCGTAGGAGTATCCCTCGGGAGATCCGTAGGCGCGCGCCATCCGGTCGGGGAGATCCGGCTCGGAGCTCACCACGCGTGCCAGACCCGACAGCTGTGCATAGACGGGCACCCCGGGACCGATGCGGGTCTCGCCGTCCACCACGATGACCGAGACTCGCGGATTCTGCCGGATGTTCCGGGCTTTGATCGACGACTCCTCGAAGAACATGGCGAGCTCGTCACCTCTCCGCTCGGTCCATACGAGGCTCGCCTGCGGATGTCCGAGCGGGCTGACGGTCGACACGTGCACGGGAATCGGCCGGTCCAGCAGGTCGCAGAGCAACGGAGCGTCGCTCAGACGGTGGGCATCGGCCATGGTCGTCTCCTTCGATACGGGGGACATCGGATGCGGGCGCGCCCGATATCCGATGAAGCGGCGGGGGCGCCCCCACGATGGACGCCCCTGCCTACCTCCTCGCTAGTCGAGCACAGCCGTCGCGGTGAGCTCGATCAGCGCATCGGGGTGTCCGAGTGCCGCGACGCCGATGACGGCGAATCCGGTGGAGCGGACCTTGAGCTCGGCGGCCGCCGCACCGTAGCCGGCGAAGGTCTCCTCCTGCGTACGGGGATCGAGGCCGACGATGTAGACGGTGATGTTGGCGAGATCGCTGGGCTGGCCACCTGCCGCCTCGAGCGCGGTGACGAGATTGCGCAGGGCGAGCTCGGCCTGCGCTCGATGATCGCCGGGGGAGGGGATGGCACCGTCGATGTCGTTGGCGATCTGCCCGCCGACGTGGACCAGCCTCGTGCCGGTGGCGATGGTGGCGTGCGCGTAGCCGTGCGCCGGGGCGAGGCCCTCGGGCTTGACGCGTTCGATGGTCATGTCTGATGGGTCCTTTGCGGTGGTGGTTACTGAGCGGTGTAGCCGCCGTCGACGACCAGGGTCTGGCCGGTCATGAAGTCCGAGCCTCGCGACGCCAGGAAGACAGCGGCGGAGGCGATCTCCTCGGGCTGCGCCACGCGGCCGGCCGGGGTGGTCCGCCGCATATAGGCGGCGATGTCCGGATCAGCGAGCGACGGCGCGAGCATCTCGGTCTCGACGAAGCCGGGGGCGAGGGCGTTGACCTGGACGTTCTTGCGGGCCCATTCCAGAGCCGTGGCGCGAGTCAGGCCGATGAGGCCGTGCTTAGCGCTGATGTACGCGACATCCTCGCGGACCGCGACCGTGCCGAGCATGGACGAGAGGTTGATGACCTTCCCGCCTCCGTCGGCCTTGAGGTAGGGCGAGGCGGCCTGGGTCAGTAGGAAGCAGGACTGCAGGTTGAGCTCGAGTACGCGCTGCCAGGTGGACAGGTCGGTGTCCTCGATCCGCGACTCGTGGTCGTCGGCCGCATTGTTGACGAGGATGTCGAGACCGCCCAGGCGGGTATTGGCCTCCTCGACGGCCTGGCTGATCGAATCGGGCGAACGCAGGTCGGCAACGAGCACGTCGATGCTGCCCGGGAGACCGTCGGCGGAGGCTTTGGTCTCGGCGAGGCTGTCGGCGTTGCGCGCCACACCGAGCACCGCGGCTCCGCGACGGGCGAAGGCGGTGGCGATGGCCCGTCCGATTCCCCGGCTCGCACCGGTCACGAGTGCTCGGCGTCCGGAGAGATCGAATTCGTCGTCAGTAGGGGTGGTGCCTGTAGTCATGGCCGATGTGGTCCTTCCGAGGTTCACTCCGTTGGAGACGCCTGAACGGCGCTCACCGCGAGTCTCGATCGAGAGCGGACCGGAACACGACTCTCGTGGCGAAGATGCACCCACCTGGGCGGTGGTCTCCGTCGGAGCGGCGCATGGCGCGGCGTGCGACTCGAATCCCCCATCCGGGTCTCGTCCGCCGCGAGGTGGCGGGGACCCGGCGGTGGAGGGTCTTGAATGACCGTGGGAGGGCTCGTCCCTCACTCACTACTCGACAACGGAGGTGGCGCGGTGCAGTTCCTCGAGGAGACGCCCGTGATCGTGATCGGAGCTGGACTCGCGGGCCTGACCGCGGCGTGGAGACTGCGACAGGAGGGGCGAGAGGTGATCGTTCTCGAGGCCTCCGAACGGCTCGGCGGACGCGCCATCCAATCCGTCCAGGAGTGGGAGGGCGGACAATATGCCGACCTCGGCGGCGAGCTCATCGATACCAGCTATCACGCCCTCCGGGCCCTGTGCTCGCAGGTCGGTGTCGAACTGGGCGAGCCGCAGGTCTACGGCTCGCCGCAGGAGGGCGACGCGACGCTGATGGAGGCGTACCTGCGGGTCGCCCGCTTCGTCGTGGGAGAACGGGTGCTCAGCCGAGAGGAATGCGATGAGATCGGTGCGGAGCTGCGCACCGCCGCGCAGACCTACGTGCCACACCCCGGTGAGATCGTCGAGCAGTGGATCCGGCGTGCACGGTTATCCGATGACGCCGCCTCGGTCTCCCGCGCGCTGGCCAGGTTCTTCGCCCAGCTCGATCCGTGGGATTGCGATGTCCATTTTATCGTCGGCGCACACGGAGGCACCTTCCAGCGTGTCCGCGGGGGGACGAATTCACTCCTCCACGCCCTCGCCCTGGAGCTGGACATCCGGCTCGGCGACCCCGTCGTCCGGGTCGAGCGCGGGCGCACCGCGCGTGTCACCACGGCCTCCGGTGCGTGGTTCCCGGCGCGGGAGGTCATCTGCGCGGTCGGCCCCTACGCGGTCTCGACCATTGGCTTCGATCCGCCGCTCTCCGATGAGCGGATCACCACCGTCACCTCCCTGCTTCCCGCGATGGCTGGCAAGGTGATCGCCCAGTATGCCGAGGGGGACGCCGTCCGCGAGGGATTCGGATCTTTGGTCTGCACCGATGGGGTGATCGACGCCGCGTGGGTGAGCGTCGCCTATCAGCCCGGCTCGCCCGCGATCGTCACGTCCTTCTTCGCCGGGGCGGAGCGAGGGCTCATGACCGATCCGGAGGTCGCCTACGCCGTCCTAGACGAACTTGTGGAGCGCATCGTCGGCGGTCCGGTCACCCGGCTCCGCGGCGAGATCAAGAACTGGTGGGCCGATCCACTCGCCCTCGGTGTGACCGTCGCCCCTGCAGAGGGAACACGAGCCACCGTGGCAGCGATCCTCGGCGGTGAGGAACCCGGGCTCCACTTCGCGGGCGACTACACCGACGGCCCGATGGCCGGGACGCTCGAAGGGGCCGTCAGATCCGGACTCCGCGCCGCCGATGAGGTGGTGCGCACTGCCGGGGTCTTCCACACCGATCATGTGACCGAAAGGCTTTCGCTGTCATGACCACAGCCATCATCGGAGCGGGCATCGCCGGCCTCTTCGCGGCCCGTCGGCTCGCGGCCGCCGGAGAGGATGTCTTCCTGCTCGAAGCGACCGAGTATCTCGGAGGCCGTACGCGAGGCGACCGTGAGTCATTGCGCTACGGTGCCGTCGCCGATCTCGGCGCCTCCTGGTTGGACCGTGGGCAGGACCGGCTCCTGGCCTTCTGCCTCGAGAACGACATCAAGCTGTCCGCCGAGGTCTCGATGTACCCGAAGGGGCCCGGCGGGCGCTACAGCGGTGCATCGATCCTGCTCGGCAATGTCGTGGTGGACGGCAAAGCGGTGGGCGAGGCGGAACGCGAGACGCTGGCGGCTGAGGTCGCTGAAGCGCTGACGGTGTCCCCACCCGGATCAGCGGAGACGGTCGTCGCCTGGGGGCGGCGCGTCGGACTCTCCCCGGCCGCATTCGCGGCGTACACGATGCAGACGGGTTTCAATCCGGTACAGCGGCCGGCTGTCACCTCGTCCTGGCACGTGCACCCCGGCGACATCGGCCGGCTGTGCTGGCTGCTCGACGGCAGCACGGATGTCATCGCGCACCGTGCCGCCGAGGGGCTCGACATCCGTTACTCGGAGCCCGTTCGGCTGATCTCACGGGTCAGAGGCGGATACCGGCTCACGACCGATCACGGGGAGTTCACGGCCGACGACGTCGTCGTGACCGCCTCCGTCCAGGCGACTCGGAGGATCGGCTTCGAACCGGTCCTCCCGGAGTGGAAGCGCGAAGCGCTCCTGCAATCGCCGATGACCCAAGGGGGGAAGATCGTCGGCCAGTATCGAGACGGTCAGCGGATCTGGGACGCAGCAGGGCCGTCGGTGCTGACCGACACCACCGCGGCGATGTTCTGGCTCAAGCGCACCGGCGAGGACACGGTGACGGTGCTGGGCACGATGCCGGACACCGGCGACGGTCTCCTCGACGATCATGAGGCTGCGCTCTCGCTGCTCGACCGGCAGGTCGAGGCGGCCGCCGGTCTGATCCCGGTACGCATCGGCGGCATCGTGCAGAACTGGACGCGGGAAGAGTTCTTCGGAGGAGTCGTGAGCTCCCAGGCGGGAGGTGTCGCACGCCGGGTCGTGATGGCGGCGCCGGTCGGCGGCATCCATTTCGCGGGGGAGGCGACCGGTGCGCGATGGGCGACCGCGATGGAAGGTGCGGCTCGCTCCGGGGAGCGTGCGGCCGACGAGATCCTGCAGAAGCGTTGGGCGCGTGCCGGTGCGGCGCGTGGCGCGCCGGTCCGCCGCTGAGCCGAGGACCGTACGCTCCGCCGTCACCGACGTGGGATATGTGTCTGTGGTAGTCGTGGCGACCACGGATGCACATCCTCCGTCAGCGAGTACGCGGGATGTGGTTCGGTGCCCGGAATGCGGTCGTAGGCCATGAGCGGGGCGCGGGACACCTGGACGGGGGTCGCCCTCGTGATGATCTCGACGGCGATCTTCGGCTCCATCCCCGCCGTCGTCACCTTCCTCCGTGACGACATGCCCTTGGTCGATGTGCTGACGTATCGGGGGCTGCTTGCCGGAGCGATGCTCTTCGCGCTGTCGATGCTCGTCGACCGCGTGCGACGCGGACGGGCTCGACCCGTCCTGCGCAGCTACCGGTGGCGTCGTCGCAACGCCGGACTCATCGTCGGCGTGCTGCTCTATGCCCCTCAGCTGATGCTCTTCTACACGGCCTTCGACTACATCGAGACCTCCCTGGCGGTCGCCCTAGGCTACATCTACCCGACGATCGTCCTGTTTCTGGTCGCCATCCGCGGAGGACGGCTGCCCTCGCCACGGGAGCTCGGGCTCGCGTTCATGGCGCTTGCCGGCATCGTCGCCCTCACGAATCCGGTCTCGGGCGCGATGGTCGATGGGATCGGCATCGTCCTGGTCTTCGTGGCGGCGGTCTTCTATGCGCTGTACGTGGTGGTCGCGGGGGATCTCGTCGCCGACCTGCCGCCGCTGCGGGTGGGCGGTCAGGTGTCGGTCGGCGTGGGCCTCGCGACGGCGGGGTACGGGATGCTCAGCGGAACCCTGGGTCTTCCGACGGCCGCGTCGGCGTGGCTGATGCTGCTGGTCCAGGCCGGGATGCTCACAGCGGCCGTGGCGACCTACTACCTCGGCTTGGTCCGCCTCGGCGCCAGCACGACCTCGCTCATCGACTGCGCTCAACCGCTCTTCGCCGTGGTGGTCGGATCGTGGCTCCTGGCCGAGCAGCTGGTGGCGCTGCAGTTCATCGGTCTGGCCCTGGTCACGCTGTCGGTGGCGCTTACCACGGCGCTCGCCCATCGTCGTCTGGCCATGCCCTTCGCCGACCCGCCCTGACACGACAGTGCCCCGTGCAGGAGTCCACGAAGGGACCGGCCTGCACGGGGCATCGGCGTCGCGGCATCAGCAGGCGACGTCCCGCCTCACATCGCCTCGATGGACACCTCGAGCCGGGGCTTGCCGTCCAGGTCGGCCGCGAAGGGCTCCAGCCGCTCGAAGAAGATGTTCGGATCGAGTGCCCCTTCGGGAGCATGCACGCCCGTGTTCAGAGCCTCGCCGCGCGCGAGCATGCCGGCCGCGATTGCGAGAGGAACGCAGGTGATCTCGCCCATTTCTCCCTCGGGAAGGACATTGGTCGTCACCGCGACTCGCGTCGCAGCGCCGTCCTTGGTGCCCTCGGCATAGGCGAAGACACCGGGGAACGCCGGGATCTCACCGGCCTCCGGCCAGCGGCGACCTGGGGACAGGAGGAACTCCTTGCTGCCCTGTGCGACATCGATCTCGCCATCGCGTACGCGATCGCGCACGGCCCGAGCCGCCTCGATCAGACCGGGCCGGGCGAACATGATGTTGTAGGAGTTGGTGATGTCGGGGAAGGCACGGGGGAGCGTGATCGGCTCGGGGTGCCCGCACGTCCACACCTGGCCCGGTCCGATCCCGGGATAGACGATCTCGAAGGTCTCCAAGGCCTCCGCCATCTCATAGCGGCCATCGCGCCACAGACGGATCGGCTCGGCGAGGTTGTGGATCCAGTGGTCGATCGCGGCACTCGGCTGCGCCTCCTCCGGAGTCGCCGGCACCGGGGGAACGCCGGAGCCGCCTCGCCAGACGGTATGGAGGCTCTCGACCGCGTCCAGCTCGGCATGGGCAGCCGAGGCGAGCAGATTCGAGATACCCGGGGAAGCGCCGATGCCGATGACCGCCGTGATGCCAGCATCACGTGCGGCCTCGTCGAGGTCGAGCATCGCCAGGGTGGGCTCCCAATCATCGGCGATATCGGCATAGTGCTTCCCGGCCGCGATCGCGGCCTCGAGTACCGGGGGGCCGTAGAGATAGAACGGGCCCACGGTGTTGAGGACGATATCGGCCTTCGAGACCGCGTCCAGCAGAGAGTCCTTGTCGGTGATGTCGAGCGAGACGGCGGAGGCCTTCGAGCCGATCTTGTCGGCCAGTGTCTGGGCGCGATCGATATCTCGATCGGCGATGATGAGCTGGGTGACGACGGGGTCGATGGCCACGGTCTCGCAGGCCACCTGTCCCATGTCCCCGGCGCCGCCGACGACGATGATCTTCATGGGTGCTCTCCTTCGGTGTGCGGTGCCCCGCGCAGTGATGCGACCATCGGCCGCCGGTCGGGGATGACGTCAGCACATCGCAGAGAGAGGCGAGATCAGGGATTCCGGCGGGGATCGAGCCCGATCGGGGGAGTGCGTTCGGCTCCCCCGCGAGCCGAGCCCGGCAGAGTCATCTCTCGGTGGTCATGCGCAGCGCGAGCTCGGCGTAGTACGCGCCCACCTGTTCCGCGTCGAGGCGCCCGTGGTCGCGGAACCAGGTGAAAACGTATTCGCACATATTCGAAATGGCGAAGGAGGTGACCGCCAGATTCTCGATCACGAAGGAACCCTCGTCGACTCCCTGCTGAAGGATCTCTCTCAGCAGATTGACATAAGGCTTGCCGGTCTGGATCAGCTCTCGCTGGTCCTCAAGGCTCAGCGAGGAGGCGAGGCTCGCGTAACCGAAATTGCTCCGGGCGTCGGGCGAGGTCAGCTGCATGGCCGCATAGGCCTGTACATAGTCGGCCAGACGTTCCTCGGCGGTGCCGTCGCCGACCGCGGCGGCGAGGTCGGCATAGGAGTTCAGATAGACCGCGTGGAGGACCTCGCGGAGGAGGTCGAGCTTCGAGGGGAAGTGCCAGTAGATATTGGCTGGCGTCATGCCCGCTTCCTTGGCGATCTTCGTGATCGATGTGCCCTCATAACCGAACTGCCGGAAGAAACGTGTGGCCGCGGCCAGGATCCGTTCCCGCGCGGGGCTTTCCTCATCGATGAGAGCGGCCGATCCGACGGCTCGGGGAGTGCTGACCATTCGGCGAGCCTAGTGAAAAAACGTAGTCGGCAGCGTCCCCCACCCGGGTATAGTTCAGGACCTGAGGGCGCCGGTCCGGGCCATCCCCCAGGTGGGTCCTGTCCTCGGATCGGGCTATGAGCTCCCTCGCCTTCTCCCTAGATTGACGTGCACCGGCAGGACCGCCGACGAGGTGTGCCGCTCGGTCCGAATGGTTGCAGCGGAGGGAGTCGAGGAGCGTGCTATGTCAGTCTCAGTGACCGCGACGGATGAGTCGCCAGATGCACAGACCGCGCGCGGTCGGCCCTCCATCGTCCGACGGCTGTCACGCCGCCCGACGACACTGCTGATCTGGTTGCCGCTGCTGCTGCTGGCGGTCTGCTTCGCGTATCCGCTGCTGCAGATGTTCCGGCTGAGCTTCACCGATTTCGTGGGATCGACCTCGGGAGTCTTCGGTAACTATCTGTGGTTCCTTGGCACCGACACCCAGATGACGATCCTGAGGCGGACCTTCGCGGTCGCGGGATGGGTCACGCTGATGTGCTTGATCCTCGGATTCCCCTATGCCTATCTCATGACCATCGTCGGTCCGCGTATGCGTCTGCTGATGGTCGGGGTGGTGCTTCTGCCCTTCTGGTCGAATCTGGTGGTCCGGACCTTCGCCTGGGTGATCCTGCTCCGCGACTCCGGACCGGTTCAGAGCCTGCTCCACGCCATCGGTATCGACGATCTGCGTCTCCTGGGCAATACGGTGGGCGTCACCATCGGAGCCACGCAGGTCCTCCTGCCCTTTCTGATCCTGCCGTTGTATGCAGCTCTCTCGGGGATCGACCGGAGTCTTCTCACCGCCGCTCACAGTCTCGGTGCCCGGCCAGCTGTCGCGTTCGTCAAGGTGTATCTGCCGCTCGCGGTGCCAGGGATCCTCGCCGGCACCTCGATCGTGTTCATCCTGACCCTCGGGTTCTACTTCACCCCGGCGCTGCTCGGCAGCCCGCGCAACAGCCTGGTGGCCCAGCAGATCGTGACCCAGGTCAGCGAACTGCTCGCCTTCGGACGGGGGAGCGCCATCGCCTTCGTCGTCTTGATCATCACCTTCGTCGTCCTCGGACTGGTGGGGCTGGTGACCCGACGGTATCGGCGTTCCTTCGAGACGGGGTTGGATCTGTGAACACCTTCAAATGGAGCTCGTCGCGCGTCCTCCTGGTCGGCTTCTGCGGACTCGTCGGCGTGCTGTTGATGGGCCCGACCCTCATTGTCGTGCCGCTGAGTTTCACCTCCGAGAAGAGCTTCCGGTTCCCTCCGGAGGGATGGTCGACCCAGTGGTACGAGAACTTCTTCACTGACCCCAATTGGTACGAGTCGGCACTGCTCTCCGTCCGCGTGGGGCTCGCCGTGGCCGTCCTGGCGACGGTGCTGGGGACCGCGGCGGCGGTGGCACTGTCGACTGGTCGTGGCGCGTGGCGCGGACCCGCGAACGGCTTCATGCTCGCGCCGATGATCGTGCCTGGCGTGATCACCGCGGTCGGTATCTACTATGTGTTCTTGAACTTCGGCCTGACCCAGGGGTTCTGGGGCTTCGTGCTCGCCCACACCGTGCTCGCATTGCCCTTCGTGGTGGTGGCCGTATCGGCTTCGCTCAACGGCCTCGACAAGGCACTGGTGACCGCGGCGTGGAGTCTGGGCGCGAATCGGTGGGCCGCCTTCCGGCAGATCACGCTGCCCCTCATCGCGCCAGGCATTCTCACAGGAGCACTGTTCGCCTTCTTGACGTCCTTCGACGAGGCGATCGTGTCGCTCTTCCTATCGGGACCCTTCGCGCGCACTCTTCCCATTCAGATCTTCCAGAGCGTCACTGCCGATATCGACCCGACGATCGCGGCCGCATCGACGATGCTTCTGGCCACGACCGGGTTCTTCATGGTGGTGCTCGGTGTCATCACGGTTTCAAGGAACAGGCGGTAGTCGACATGTCCCAACACGGTGTCGCGCTCGAGATCTCGGGTCTGACCAAGCGCTATGGCGATGTCACGGCATTGGCCGGTGTCGACCTCTCGGTCGCTCCGGGCGAGTTCATCACCTTCCTCGGTCCCAGCGGCTCTGGGAAGACCACGACCCTCAATGCGATCGCCGGCTTCATCGAGCCCGATGAGGGCACGATCGATCTCGATGGCCGATCGATCACCGGGGTACCACCGTGGAAGCGGGATATCGGGGTGGTCTTCCAGAACTACTCCCTCTTCCCGCACATGAAGGTCTCCTCGAATGTGGCCTTCCCGCTCAGGCAGCGTCGCGTGCCGAAGCGGGAGATGGCCAAGAAGGTGGACGAGGTGCTCGAGATCGTCGGCCTGTCTCACCTGGCCGATCGCTATCCGAGGCAGCTCTCCGGGGGTCAGCAGCAGCGTGTGGCCCTGGCGCGGGCGCTGGTCTTCGGGCCTAAGCTGCTGCTGCTCGATGAGCCCCTCGGTGCGCTCGACAAGAGGCTGCGGGAGGGATTGCAGCTCGAGATCAAGCGCATCCACCGCGAGGTCGGCGTGACCTTCGTGTTCGTCACCCACGACCAGGACGAGGCATTGGTGATGTCGGACCGGATCGCGGTCTTCAACGAGGGGCATCTCGAACAGGTGGCCACCTCGCAGGAGCTCTACGAGCATCCGGAGACGCTCTTCGCCGCACAGTTCCTGGGGGACTCCAATGTCATCCACGGAACACTCGAGAGCCGCGGGGATCGTCACGCCCTGCGGGTCGGCGACCGGGCCTTCGAGGTGATGGATCCTCGCGGTGCCGCGCCGGGATCCGAGGCGGCGATCATGATCCGCCCCGAGGATCTGGTCGTCCGTCCCGTCGATCGCGAGTCTCCCGTGGACCACGACGGCAAGACGACCCCCGCCGAGGTCACCGAGGTCATCTACCTCGGCGGGCGTCGCCGGATCGTGCTCTCGGCTCTCGGCCAGGAGTTCATCGCCGATGAGATGTCCAGTGTGCACGATCACAAGCCCGGCGACTCCGTCGTCGTCACCTGGTCGATGGGACAGGCTCGGCTGGTGTCGACGGATTGACGGCCGAACTCACCGGCAGCCGGCCTCCGCGATGACGCGGAGGCCGGCTGCGTTTCGGTGGGACCTCCCCCAGGCGGGTGGCAACAGCTTCGAGAGGCGGATGGACGATGTCGATCGCCGTAGTTTCGTAGCACCTCACCGGCGCGATCCCCACCCGCACGACACGCGCCCTCTCGATTGGAGCCCCTATGAAACGAAAGAGCGCGATCCGCGTAGTGATCGCCGCGACCTGTCTCGGACTGGCGACGGCCGCCTGCGGCGGCGGGGCGGGGGGTGGATCGGATGATCAGCAGCTCGACGGTGACAAGTTCGTCTTCGTCAACTGGGGTGGGCAGGCGACGGAGGCCGCGACCAAGGGCTGGCTGGAACCATTCGCCGAGGAGACCGGCGCTTCCTTCGTGAC
The DNA here is from genome assembly GCF_002174305.1 of Aeromicrobium sp. PE09-221. Taxonomy (GTDB): domain Bacteria; phylum Actinomycetota; class Actinomycetes; order Propionibacteriales; family Nocardioidaceae; genus Aeromicrobium. Next base: position 41,429 of record NZ_MIJB01000009.1, read on the forward strand.
CGACAGTCCGACCGACAACGCGAAGATCAGGGCGATGGTCGAGAGCGGTCAGGTCACCTGGGATGTGGTGGACAACGACATCGGCGTCGGCATGAGCAACTGCGGCACGTTGTTCGAGGAGCTGCCCGAGGACTTCGACATGGGGGAGATCGATCCGCAGTACATCACCGACGACTGTTCGGTGCCGATCATCGTGCAGGCCGTCGGGCTGATCTACAACAAGGACACGTACGGCGACAATCCCCCGACCGAGACGGCGGACTTCCTCGACACTAAGAACTACCCGGGCAAGCGGGTCCTCTGGAACTATCCGACGGGAACGGTCGAGCCGCTGCTCGCCGCCGACGGTGCGGGTCCGGAGGAGATCTTCCCGGTGGACTGGGCGCGGGTCGAGGGGATTCTCAACGGCCTCGGCGGTGATCTCGATCTCAAGGAGACGCTGGCACAGGTCTCCGACACTGTCGAGTCGGGCGACTTCTCCATGTGCTTGTGCTATCTGGGCCGCTTCGCCTCGGCTCCGGAGGAGGTGCAGGAGAAGCTGGGTATTGTCTGGGACAAGACCTATCTCGCCTGGGACGGCGCCTATGTGGTCAAGGGGTCGAAAAACAAGGATGCTGCCTTCGAGTTCCTTCAGTTCCTGGCTACAAAGAAGGGGCAAGCCGGATTCTCGAAGCACCTGGCGTACAGCCCCACTACGAAGGACAGCCTGGAAGGCGGCGGAGTCGACGTCTCCGAGGAGTTCGAGCGGTGGCTGCCGGACTTCAACGAGGACAAGATCAATGTCCGTTATCCCTATGACTTCGCCTACTGGTCGGACAATATGGACGCGATGCTCGAGGAGTGGAACCGCATCACCTCCGGCTGAGGTCGCCATCCATGTGCGCCCCGAGACATCGTCTCGGGGCGCACATCTGTTTCCTGGCGGGGCGGGTAATCCCCTGATCGGGCGTGAAGCGGCCGAATCGGTCCCGGCAGGCCGGGCTCACCGAGGATGGTGTGACCCATGGTGATGCAGTTTGATCCGAGCCTGACGCCGGTGCGCGATCTGCGCGATGCGAGCCGAGAGATGCCTGACCGGCGGTTCTTGACCGTCGGTTCGAGGACCTACACCTATGCCGAGGTCTACGAGCACGTCGAGATGACCGCGAGGGGTTTGCGCTCCCACGGTGTCGCCGCGGGGGATCGGGTCGTGATCATCGCCCCCAATCGCATCGAGTCTGTGGTCATGTGGTTCGCCGTCCACGCGTTGGGCGCCGTCGACGCCCCCGTGTCGGTTGAGGCGGCCGGGGCCTTCCTGCGGTATCTAGTCGAGGACCTGGAGCCGACGGTCGTCGTCGGGACGGGGGAGACGTTGGCGATCGTCGGCGCGGCCATCGCCGCACCGGTCCCTCTCGCCGTGATCATCGGCGAGGGAGACGATTCCGGGGTGGGGAAGAGCTCGGTGCGCTTCGACGAGCTGGCCGAGCAGGCGGCAGATGATTCTGACGACATCGTCCTGCCGGATGCCGGGGTTCTGGGCACGATCATGTACTCCTCAGGGACCACGGGTCCGTCGAAGGGGGTCATGCTGGCGCAGGGCTATTGCTCGTCGCTGGCCGAAGCCCATATCGAGGGTTTCGAGTTGAGCACGGGGCAACGCTTCTATTGCGCACAGCCCCTCTGCCATATCGACGCCCGGTCCTCTCTGGTCGATGCCCTGCGGCTACGCGGTGAGAGCGTGATGGGCGAACGGTTCAGCGCGAGCCGGTTCTGGGACGAGGTCCTCCGACACGATGCCGATGTGTTCTTCTACGTCGGGACCATGGTCCATCTGCTGATGAAACAGCCCGAGCGGGCCGATCGGCCGCCGAAGCGGCGTATCGGGGTCGGATCGGCTACCCCGCCCACGCTTCACCACGAGTTCGAGGATCGTTTCAATGTCGTCGCCCTCGAGGGATATGGGTTGACCGAGTTCGCACTGATCGCCGGGCAATCGCCGGCATCGAGGGAACCGGGGACCGTGGGCAGACCGCTTCCCTGGGTCGACGTCAGGATCGTCGACGACCAGGATGTGCCGGTCGAGCCGGGTGCCGTGGGGGAGCTCATCGTCCGCCCCGACGGCCCGAATCTGCACATGCTCGGTTACTGGCGCAAGGATCAGGAGACCGTCCGTGCCTGGAGGGGTCTGTGGTTCCACACCGGTGACCTCATCCGCGAGTTGCCGACGGGGGCGTTGGAGTACGTGGGGAGGAACAAGGACTCGATCCGCCGTCGAGGCGAGAACGTCTCCGCCTGGGAGGTCGAGGAGACCGCGGCGCGACATGCTGCGGTGCTCGAGGCCGCGGCGATCGGAGTGCCCTCTGACCTCGGGGAGGAGGATGTGGCGCTGCTGGTCGTCCCGTCCGGCGCTGAGCCACTCGATCCCGCACGATTGCGGGAGTACATGGCGGCAGACCTGCCGCGGTTCGCGCTGCCGCGCTATGTGGAGATCGTGGACGAGCTCCCGAAGACGCCGTCGGAGCGCATCGCCAAGGGCGCCGTGCGCGAACGTGGACTGACCTCGGCGGCGATCGACCTCGAGGCGGCGAGCCGGTCGGCGTAGCGAAGCTCCCTCGCGCCCGTGAGAGTCCCGCTTCCGAGACGGTTAACGATGCACTGCGGTTGCCCTAGCAACCGCTACGCATCGAGATCGGTCCGGCCCCGCCCGGAACCGGGCGGCGAAGGATTATGTCGGTCACGACGGAAGGCGGTAAAGGAATGTCGAAGAGGAATGTCGCGGTCATCGGCCTGGGGAACATGGGCACCGCGCTTGCGCGAGCGCTTCTTGCCGCTGACCTGCGGGTGACGGTGTGGAACAGGAGCGAGGCCAAGAGCCGCGTGCTTGAGGCTGAGGGTGCGTGGTGCGCCGTATCGCCAGCGAGTGCCGTGGAGGAGTCCGAGATCGTCGTCGTGTGCGTCGCCGATCATGTGCTCGTCTACGAACTGCTCGACGGAGCGGACCTTCAGGGTCGTACGGTCGTCATGCTGACCGCCGGCTCTGCCGACGAGTCGCGTCGGCTGGCCGATCACCTGCGCGATCGGGGCGCGCAGTTCGTCGAGGGGCAGATCGGCACCTATCCCGATGCGGTCGGGACTCCACACAGTCGGATCTTCTACGCGGGGAGCGAGCAGGCGATGTGCGACGCCCGGGCCGCGACCGAGGCACTCGGCGGTGCGGCGCCGCTCGGCAGCGATATCGGCTCGGTAAGCGGGCTGGCCGCGGCGATCCGGACCTACTATGTTGCCACATCGGTGACGACGGTTCTGGCGATGGAGGTCGCGAGACGACATGGAGTCCCGCTGGCCACGGCCTTCGCCGAGATCGATCTGCTGCATCCCATCGTGCAGGAGGGAGTCAGGGAGTCGCTGACGGATGCCGGGCCGACCGAGTCCTCCAGTGAGCGACTGACCCTTGAGAGACTCGCGGACGGTGTCGCCGATCTCGTGGCGCTGACTCGCCAGTGCGGCCTCGACCCGTCGATGCTGGCTGAGGCCGAGCGAGTGCTGGAGTTGGCGGTGAGCCGCGGACATGGTTCGGCGGCGGTCGGCACGGCTTCCCTGGTGCTCGACGCAACCGGCGGACCGACACCGGGCACCGGCGTGTGACATCCCCCACGCGTCTATCAGCTTGGCGCTGGCCCGTCGGAGGGCGGCCACTCTCACCAGAATGAGCGCACCCGAACACAAGGAGAATCTGATGAAACGAATCGGGATCGTCCTCGCGCTGGCCTCCGTCACCCTGGCGACGGCATGCGGCAGCGGCGCGTCCTCAGATACGTCCGAGGATGCTCAGAGCCTGGTCTTCGTCAACTACGGGGGCGAGGCGGTGAACGCCGCCGAGGAGGGCTGGTTGAAACCCTTCTCGGAGGCCACGGGGGTGGAGTACCGGGTGGACTCGCCCTTCGAGGCGGCCAAGGTCAAGGCGATGGTCGATGCGGGCAAGACGACCTGGGATCTCGTGACCGTGGATCCGGGGACCAGCGCCAAGGAGTGCGGCACGTTGTTCGAGGAGCGCGATCCCGATATCGACATGGCGGGCATGGACCCGAAGTTCGTGAATGACGAGTGCGGCGTTCCGGTGTACCCCCAGTCGGTGGTGTTGACGTACAACTCCGAAATGTTCACCGGCGATGACGTCCCGACCTCGATCGCCGATTTCATGGATACCGAGCGGTTCCCCGGCAAGCGGATCGCCTATGACTACATCACTACCCTCCCGGCACTGCTGCTCGCCGACGGAGTCGACAAGGACGAGATCTTCCCACTCGACTTCGATCGCGCCGAGAGCGCCATTGATCGGCTGGGGGCTGATCTCGAGCTCCACTCCGATCTCGCCCAGGAGACGGAGCGGCTGGCCAATGGCGACTTCGCGATGTGCCTGTGCTTCACCGGACGCGTGGAGACCGGTGCGCGGCAGAATCCGAATCTCGAGATCGTCTGGGACGGGATCTATCAGACCTGGACGAATGTGGTCGCGGTGAAGCACAGCCAGAGCCCGGAGTCGCAGCAGGAGTTCTTGGCATGGTTGGCCGATCCCGAGACGCAGGCGCCCTTCTATCAGCACATGGCCTACCGGTCCGCGGCGAAGGACTCTGGACCGGAGGTTCCCGAGAAGTACCGTCGATTCGTCTCGTCGGCTAATGAGGAGGCGGTGAAGGGTAACGAGGCGGTGACCGATGTGGACTACATGAAGGAGAACCAGGACCTCGTCGTGCAACGCTGGAACGACATGACGGCGGGCTGACGTGAGCCACGTCGATCTCAAGGCCGGCCGTCCGGTGACCGCGCCTTCCGGACCGGTCGCTGGACGGCTCGGTCGCTTCGACGGCCTGGTCGCCATCGTCACCGGTGGTTCCCGCGGCATCGGGCTCGCCATCGCGCGGCGGCTCGTAGATGAGGGCAGCCGCGTGGTGATCACCGGCCGCGATCCTCAAGCGCTGGAGGAGGCCGAGGTTCAGCTCGGCGTGGAGCGGGTCCTGGCGGTCGGCGGAAACACCGAGGACCCCGTCGCTCGCGCTCAGACCGTGAGCCTGGCGCTGGATCGCTTCGGGCGCATCGATCTGCTGGTGAACAATGTCGGTGCGATCGGGTCCCGGGGACCGCTGACAGAGATCGCCGAGGATGAGTTCCAGGCCATCGTCCGGACGAACTGCTTCGGACCGCTCGGGTGGATCGCCGAGGTCGCCACGAGGGCCATGTCCGAGGGCGGGGCGGTCGTCAACATCACCTCGGGTCTGGGACGGACGACATCATCCCAGCGCATCGGGGCCTACTCGGCCACTAAGGCGATGCTCGAACACCTCACGCGTCAGCTGGCGATCGAGCTCGCTCCCCGGATCCGGGTCAACGCGGTCGCGCCGGCATTGGTCCGCACTCAGATGGCCTCGCCACGTTTCAAGGGGCGAGAGTCCGAGATCGTCGCCACCTACCCGATGGGCCGTATCGGAGATCCGCGGGATATCGCGGCCTCCGTCGTCCATCTGCTGTCCCGCGATGCCGACTGGGTCACCGGCCAGTCCGTGGCGGTCGACGGCGGCATCCTGCTGACGAGCGAATTGTGAGCCAGGTTCCTGCAACCGGGATCGGGTGAGACCCATGGAAACGAGACGAACGAGTACCCACCTGGGGACCTTCGAGGTGGTGCTCGAGGACGGCCGCCCGGTGGAGACGCGGAACCTGCCCGATGATCCCGACGGTGCAGCGGCGTCCGCCGGCCTGCACGAGGTGATCGACCATGAGCTGCGGATCACGCGTCCGCATATCCGTGAGGGGTGGCTCCGGCACGGCCCGACGGGAAGCACGCCGAGGCGCGGCGGCGAAGCCTTCGTCGAAGTCTCCTGGGAGGAGGCCTATGACGCGATCGCCGCCGAGCTGACGCGCGTCCGCGAGCAGCACGGGGATGCTGCGGTCTTCGGCGGCTCCTATGGCTGGTCCAGTGCTGGACGGTTCCACCACGCGCAGAGCCAGATCCATCGCTTCCTGGCCGTCGACGGCGGGTACACGGCTTCTCGCCACAGCTACAGCGTCGGCGCCCAGGAGGTCGTGCTCCCGCATGTCATCGGCGGTTCAGGTATGGCGATGTTCGACGGGAATCCGCAGTGGTCCGCGATCGCCGAGCACGCCGAGCTTGTCATCGCCTTCGGGGGATCGCCGTTGAAGAACACCTTGGTGAACCAAGGGGGATTGAAGCACCATCGGGCGAGGGACGCGCAGCGAGCCTGCGCGGAGGCCGGTGTGCGCTTCGTCTGCATCAGCCCGGTCGAGGACGACCTCGACGAGTCGCTGCGGGCGGAGTGGATCCCCATCAGGCCCGGAACCGACACCGCCTTGATGCTGGGCATGGCGCATCGGCTGATGACCAGCGGGCGTGAGGACGCCGACTTTTTGGCCAGGTGCTGCGTGGGCTACGAGAACTTCCGCGACTATGTGCTCGGCGAGCTGGACGGAGTCGAGAAGACACCGGGATGGGCTGAGGAGATCTGCGGGGTACCGAGCGGGGTGATCACCGGGCTGGCCGATGACGCGTCGGCGGTCCGCTCGGTCGTCTCGGTGACGTGGTCGATGCAGCGGGCCCAGCACGGCGAGCAGGTCTATTGGGCGGCGGTGACCCTGGCGGCGATGACGGGGTCGATGGGCCGCCCCGGTGGTGGTTTCGCCGCCGGTCTCAGCGCCACGCACGGGATCGGGCTCCATCGCGGATCGATGGGGGCCGCCAGCTTCCCGCAGGTCCGCAATCGCGTGGACAGCTTCATCCCCGTCGCCCGGATCTCGGACATGCTGCTGTCGCCCGGGGGGACGCTGGAGTTCAACGGGCAGCGCCTGACCTATCCGGATGTGCGGCTGGTGTACTGGGCGGGAGGCAACCCGTTCCACCACCACCAGGACCTGAACAAGCTCCTGAGGGCATGGAATGTCCCCGAGACCGTCGTCGTCCATGACTCCTGGTGGACGCCGGTCGCCCGGCACGCCGACATCGTCATACCGGTGGCGACGACCCTGGAGAGAGACGACATCATCGCCGGGGGCCGGGACACGATGCTTCTGCCGCTCCACCGCGTGGTCGATCCGCCGGACGGGCTGCCGACCGACTTCGAGGCCTTCTCCCAAGTGGCGGAGCGTCGCGGCCGCCGGCAGGACTTCGACGAGGGACTCACCGAGAGGCAGTGGATCGAGCGTCTCTACGACGAGACCACACGCCGAGTGGCGAGGCGGGGCGTGGAGCTGCCGCCTTTCGAAGAGTTCTGGGAGTCCGAGGGCGTGCAGGTTCCGCTGTCCGTCCCGCCCGAGGCCGATGCCATCGCCGACCTGCGCGCCGACCCGGCTCGGCACCCGCTGAGCACGCCTTCGGGCCGGATCGAGATCTACTCCGAGACGGTGGCGTCGTTCGGATACGAGGAGTGTCCCGGCTACGCCTCCTGGCAGGAGCCGCAGGAGTGGATCGGAAGGGCGGATCTCGATGACTCGATGCTGCACCTGCTCTCACATCAGCCGAAGGGCAAGATCCACAGCCAACTGGATTTCGCCGCGGCCAGCATGCGCCACAAGGCCGATGGGCGAGAGATCATCCGACTGCATCCGCAGACCGCCGCTGGGCTCGGCATCGCCGACGGGGACACCGTTCGGATCTCGAATGTGCGCGGTTCCTGTCTGGCCGTCGCGCGACTCGTCGACGGCCTGCACCGACGGGTCGCGTTGATGGCCACGGGAGGATGGTGGGATCCCGAGCGTCCGGGGGAGCCGGGGTCGACCTGCCTCCAGGGCAATCCCAATGTGCTCACCTCCGATATCGGGACGTCGCGATTGGCTCAGGGGTCCTCGGCGCAGACCTGCATGGTGAGCGTCCGCCGGGAGGCGGACCCGGCGCCGACCCGGGCGCACCTGCCTCCCGCGACCATCCGCAGAGACGAGTTCGACCAGGGACCATGACGACGATCGAGCAGGACTCCCGAGGCGACGCATGTGGGCTCGGGAGTCCTGCCGTCCCGGCACAGTAGTCCTCGGGTCTCAGCCTTCTCCGGACGCACGGTTGAGGGCCAGATCGTGGATGTCGCGATTGCGCAGCGTTCCGGCCTCGAAGCGGGTGGCCAGCGGGCCGACGACCGGGTGGCTCAGGATCAACGGGACCAGCTGCTCGTGGCGACCACCGTGTGAGCGCAGATTTCCGTGGAGCTGACTCAGGTCGTGGTCCTCGCGGCTACGTCCGAGAGCGGTATCGGCAGCAGCCGTCACCGCCAGATCGCCGATGCGGTCGACCGGCAGCTCGTAGACGGTCGCCGCCTCCTCCCGGTCCCAGATCTCCTCGATCCCGGACAGCCCGCCGAGCACCTCCTTGGCCCTGACGGCCTGCTCCGGGTCCAGGTGGAGCCAGGCGAAACCGCCCAGCGCTCCGTGATGCTTGACATAAGGGTCGGTGATCGGGAGGACGACCTCGTGCACCGGCACTCCGCGCTCGGCGAGGATGTCCAGCAGATAGTGGACCCGCGGCTCTCCCCGGTCATCGTGCTTGGCGTTCATGCCGTGGTCGGCGGTGATCGCCACGGTGCAGCCCTCCTCCAGGTACTCCCCGAGGAGGGCGTCGAACTCGCTGAAGAACAGATCGGAGAGCTCGTCGCCGGGCGCGGCGGCGTGCTGGACGCGATCGGTGAGCGACACGTAGATCAGTCGCAGCTCGGGGTGCGCCCGCAGCGCCGCCAGGCCGATCCGCATCGCGTAGTGGCTGGCCAGCGGGTCGTAGACGCCGGGCGCCGGGCTGCCGATGAGTGTCTCGACATCGTCGATGCCGTACTGGGGGATACCTGCCCCGGCGGCCCGCTCGACGCTGACACTCGGGACACCGCCGTGGGCGAGCAGCAGCCGGAGCTTGTCCTTGGCCGTGACGGTCAGCGTCGGGATGCCCGCGCTCTGGAAGGCGGCGTGGATGCTCGGTGCCCGCAGGTACTTCGGATCGTTGAGCAGTTCGAGGGATCCGTCGGGCAGCCGGCAGTAGTTCCCTGGGATGCCATGCAGCGCCGGGGCCACACCGGTGACGATGGAGAGATTGTTGGGATTCGTGAGGCTCGGGATCTCCGACATGCCGACCCCGAAGCTCCCCTCGTCGTCCAGCAGTTTCCGCAGACGCGGCATGATCCCGCGTTCGAGGGCGTCGCGGAAGTAGCGCGGGTCTCCTCCGTCGACCGTGATCACGACGACCGGGTGGTCGGGGACGGCATAGGAGCGATCGTTCACGATGATGGCGTTCACGGGGTTCCTTCCTCTTTCAGACGTTCGATGAACAGTTCTTCCAGCAATGTCAGCGGCCGGTCCGCCAAGCGGATGAGATGGATCGGTCGTTCCGGCGGAGGGGGATCGAAGCGGATCTCCGCCACCCGCCCCAGCGCCAGCGCATCCTCCGCCGCGGCCCGCGGCAGACAGGAGATGCCCATGCCCTGGGCGACGGCGCCGATGATGGCCACGGTGCTCGCGACCGTGCTCTGCTGTGCGTCCGGGACCCGCCAGTGGCGTACCAGCTCGAGTTGGTACCCCCGGGTCGTCGATCCTTCCTCGCGGACCAGGAACCGGCTGCCGCGCAATAGCCGCGGCTCCACCTGCTGGCCGGCGAGCGGATGGTTGCCGGCGACGATGACCACCTGCGGCTCGCAGCCGATCCGCGTCACCGACAGATGCGGTCGGGTGCACTCGGCGGCGACCACCGCGAGGGGCAGCGATCCCTCGGACACCCGTTGGATGACGGCCGCCGAGTTGTCCACCTGGAGGTCGACGTCGACACCGGGGTACCGGTCGACGAAGGAGGCGAGCAGGGCCGGGAGCAGACGCTCGGTGACCGTGGTCGTGCCGCCGACGCAGAGCGTTCCGGCGACGGGTGCCAGGCGCACCCGGGCGACCTGGTCGATCGCCTCGTCGGCCAGGTCCAGCAGTCGACGCGCATAGCCGCGGAAGGTCTCACCGGCCTCGGTCAGCTGCGAGGTCCGGGCGCTTCGGTCGACGAGCACTGCTCCGACCTCGCCCTCCAGCCGCTGCAGATGGGACGACACGGTGGACTGGGAGACCCCGAGTGCACGCGCGGCCGCCGACAGGCTGCCGTGATCGACGATCGCGAGGAATGCCCGCACCCGGTTCAGACTGAATACGCCGGCCATGGGGTCAGATGATGCGGGCGCGGATCCGCGATGAGATGAAGTCGATCGTCGCCACCGTGAGGATGATCAGGATGATGATCGCCGAGACCTCCTGATACTTGAACAGCTTCATCGCGACCTGCAGTTCGAAGCCCAGCCCGCCTGCCCCGACCATGCCGAGGATGAAGGCGTGCCGGACATTCGACTCGAGCCGATAGAGGCTGTACGTGACGACCTCGGGCATCACCTGCGGCACGATTGCCCAGCGGATCGTCGTGAAGGCTCCCGCGCCGGTCGACTCCAGCGCCTCCGTCGGACCGGGGTCGATATTCTCGATGGCCTCGGCATGGAGCTTGCCGAGCTCGCCGCAGGAGTAGACCGTCAGCGCCAGCACGCCAGGGAACGGGCCCAGGCCGACCGCGGCCACGAAGATCAGCGCCCACACCAGGTCCGGCAGCGATCGGAGCACGCTGAGGATGAACCGGGAGAAGCCGTAGATCAGCCGGTTGCTGCCGAACAGGTTCCGGGCCGCGCCGAGGGCCAGGAACAGGCTGATGACCACGGCGAGGGTGGTTCCCCACAGCGCAACCGAGAGGGTGGTCACGATGGCGCTCAGCAGACCGGGGATCACCGAGAAGTCCGGCGGGAACATCTTGGCCAGGAAGTCGATCAGGCTCGGAATGCCCTGGACGAACCTGTCCGGGCTCAGGGAGAGATCGTTCGCGGCCCAGCCGAGGATCGCCAGCACGGCGATCGCGATGGTGATGTCCCGCGTCCAGGTCGCCCTGCGGCGGCCCCGGTCGATGCCGCGGACCCCGCCGGGTCGCTCCGCCGTGGTCGGCTCATGTGTCATGGTCATCCTCGTGCTCTCTCCGGGCTGAGGCCGTAGATGCGGTCGATGTGCTCGGGCGAGAGCTCGCTCCCGCGGGTGTCGATGGCGAGCCTCCCGTCGAGGAGGGCGATGATCCGCTCGCCGTAGGAACGGGCGTACTCGATCTGGTGCAGGCTGATGACGACCGTGATGCCCTTCTCCCGGCTGATCGACCTGAGCCGCGAGAGGATGTCCTCGGAGGTCACCGGGTCGAGGCTCGCGACCGGTTCGTCGGCCAGGATGATGGTGGGCTCCTGGGCCAGCACCCGGGCGATCCCGACACGCTGCTTCTGTCCGCCGCTGAGCTGGTCGACGCGCTGATCGGCTCGGTTCTCGAGACCGACATCGCGGAGCAGTGCCAGTCCACGCTCGATCTCCGCGGCGGTGAAGGCGCCCAGCAGCGCCCGATAGCCGGGAAGATCGGGGAGCATGCCGCACAGCACGTTCTGCAGGGCCGTGAGCCGATTCACCAGGTTATAGCCCTGGAAGATGACCCCGGTCCGACGACGGATCCCGCGCAACGTCGACTTGTGTCGCGACACCTGCCGTCCGGCCACCGTGACCGTGCCCTGATAGGGCTGGACCAGTCCGTTGACGCAGCGCAGCAGCGTCGACTTCCCCATGCCGCTGCGACCGAGGATGATGCAGAAGTCGCCTTCCTCGATGGTCAGATCCACGCCGCGCAGCACGGCCTGGTCGGGCCCGCGATAGCTCTGGTGCACATCCTCGAAGGTGATCGCGGCGGTCACAGCTCGGGCTCCATGCCGGCGGCCTCGTAGGCCCGTCGGACGATGTCGTAGGCGCTGTCGTCCGCCTCGGCGAATCCTCCGAAGCCGGTGCCGTCGAGGCTATCGGCGATCTCGGGGTCGCCGCTCAGCAATGCCGAGGACAGCGCGTCCTTCACGTCCTGTGGCAGATCCTCGCGGTAGGTGATGGGGTCGGCCGGGATCTCCTCGGATTCGAAGACGATCTCGATATCGTCCTCCTCGGCCATGCCGCTCTCGATGAACTCGGGCAGCAGCCGGCTGGAGATCGCGGCGACATCGACCTGGCCGTTGACCAAGGAGAGCAGTGAGGCGTCGTGGCTGCCGGAGTAGATGATCTGGGAGAACAGCTCCTCGGGGTCGTGACCCTCCTCCTCCAGTGCGTAGCGCCCGAAGATATGTCCGGAGGTCGACGCGGGATCGGTGAACGCCACCGTCCGTCCCTCGAAGTCCTCCACGTCCTCGATGCCCGAGTCGGCCCGCACCAGGAAGCTGGTCCGGTAGGTCTCGGTGCCCTCGGCCTGGACCGCCGAGGCGAAGGCCTCGACACCCCCGTCGACCGTATCGGTCGCCAGCGTGTACTCCGAGGGACCGAACCAGGCGACGTCCAGGTGCCCGGAGTTGAGGGCCTCGATCACCGCCGTGTAGTCGGCGCCCACGTAGGGTTCGATCTCCAGCCCCGTCGTCTCGCTCAGGTAGTCGATGAAGGGGGTGAACTTCGTGAGCACCGTCGCGGAGTCCTCCGCGGGGGCCAGACCCAGCCGGATCGTGTCCGTCGAGTCCCCGGTGTCGTCGTCGGATGCCTGAGCGCCGCAGCCCGCGGCCGACAACGTCAACAGGACACCGGCTGCGGCAGTGATCAGACCGCGCTTCGACTTCATCATGGAGATGCTCTCCTTCTCGTGCATGCGCCACGCACGTCATGAACCGTGTACGTCCGACACGGTAGGAAGCAGCGAACACGGGAGGATGACCCGTGACGTCTCCGCGGGTGAAGCCGACATGAACGCCGGGAGTACGGGCTATGAGCCCCATCGGATCTCCCGATGGACGACGGCGGGGGGCCAGGCGGAGAGGGCCTCGGCCAGATGGTGAGGTCGCCGTCCGTGCTCGTCAAGCCGAGATCGGGTTCGCTGAGCTCCCTCCCGCCGGACGGGCGATCACGGTGCCGACAGCACCTTGCGCGCCGAGGAGGAGGGTCTTCATGATGGTGACTCCTGATCGGCGGGAGAGCCACCCGCCGATGGTCGCTCTGCCGGGGCAGCAGGGATGCGCCGGAATCGGGGATGGGACAGGACGAAGCCCGTGACGACGGCCATGACGGCGGCCCCGACGATGACCGGAAGGGGTGCCCAGACGCCGTAGAGGACCGTGCCCGCGGTGGGCGCGATGACGAAGGTCAGACCCATGTTCGCCGCGATCAGGCCGGCCAGACCACCCTGCTCCTCACGGGAGACCAGCAGGGTGGGGCCGGCGGTGTAGCCGGGCATCGCGGTGCCCAGCCCCAGCCCGATGAGCGCGAGCGATCCGAACAGGGCCACCGGGCCGGCATCGGGGATCAGGACGACGAAGCCGAGCAGTGCGACGGCCCCGCCGACGCGCAGGAGCGTCGCCGGTCCCCAGCCGGATCTCGGCACGACGACCGCCTGGGCGAGGATCATGCCCACCCCGGCCGCGAGCAGCGCGGCTCCGGTGAGGACTCCCGCGGTCTGGGCGTCGAGGTCGAGACGGTCCTGGACGATGAACCCGGTGATGATCTGGATGAACCCCAGCGCGGTGAACATGCCGAATCCGGCGATCAGGAAGGGCCATACCCGTGGGTCGGTCGGCCGCACGAGCGCCGGTCTCTCGATCAGCGTGGTGCGGGGCTCGGGCTCCAGGCGAGAAGCGATCAGGACCAGGCCGAGGCCGAGGAGGACCGGGACCGCGATGAGCGGGGTCAGCAGGCCGAAGGCGGCGAGCAGGCCGCCGACGACGGAGCCGGCGACCATGGCGATGCCCTGAACCGCTCCGACCCCCGCCATGCCCTTGACGCGCGTCCTCTCGTCATCGGTCACGTCGGCGATATAGGCCTGGGCCGTCGGCTGGACGGCGGCGATCGCGGTGCCGAAGCCGATCCCGCGCAGGAGGATGAACAGGATGAACAGCGTCGCGCCGCTCACCGCGCCGGTCATGCCGAGCCGGGAGACGAGGGCGAAGGCCGTCGTCGTGAGCGTTCCGAGGGCCAATGCCGCCACCAGCACCCGCTTGCGGCCCAGCGACTGAGAGCGACGCCCCCACTGTTGGGCAGTGAGCACGACCATCACGGCAGCCGTGCTGATGGTGACCCCGACCTGCCACTCTGGCATATCGATCTCGCGTGAGAGAGGCGCGATGATCGGGTTCAGCGTCATCTGCGCCAGGAAGGCCAGGAACGTCGCCATCAGCACGAGCCTGATCTGCGGAGCGGGAGCCGGTGTGGGGGTAGTGGTCATGGTGCAGGTCTCTCTCCGGTGTCAGTGGTGTCCTCGTCGGCCGGTCGGCCGGCGGCGATGCCGTCGAGGACGAGATCGAGTTTGTGGCCGAACCAGATCCTCGGATCGGCGGCGATCGCCTCGCTCATCGCCCGTCGCACCGCTTGCCGGGCGGGCACCTGGGACCCGGCGGTCTGATCGCCCGGCTGCCAGAGCGTGCTGACCTGGTCGCGCAGGCTTCCCGTGGTGCCCTCGACAGGCTGGGCGAGGGTTTCGACGCCGCGGCGGTGATCCAGGGTCAGGTCGATGACGGTGTCGACCGCAAGCAGGGCTTTGTCGGCCGTGAAGCCTTGGTGGACGAGGGCGACGGCGAGATCGTCGAAGAGGTCCGCCATGCGCGCCGGGAGGATCGCCGTCGACATCTCGGTGACCACGCCGGGGTGTCGGGCGAGCAGGTCCCAGAGTGTGACGGCGTAGGTCCGCAGGAGTCCGCGCCACGGCAGATCCCGGTCTGGCCAGGTGTGGGCGTCCAGGACGTGATCCCAGGCCATCGCCAGCAGCCGGGCGCGCGTGGGCACGTGGCGGTACAGCGTCATGGTGCTCACATCGAGGCGCGCGGCCACCGCCGGGACGGTGAGTCCCGCGAAACCCTCGGCCAGCACCGCCTCCACGATCCGGGTCTCGGTCACCTTGGGCGGTCGCCCCTTCCGCGGTGGTGTCACGGCCGGCCCTCTCCCGACATGTCGACAGATTCTGTTATGCGCATAACATAAATGGGTCATGGTCCGGATGTCCAGTGAGATGTCATCGTCCCCGGCAGCCAGGCGATGGTGCGGATGTGCCGGTGGTCGACATGCCAGCGCAGTCGCGCCCCATCGTGAGGCCAGTGCGGGTGGGAACGCCGGACTCGCATGTGCGCCGTTCCATCGGGGAACGCCTCCACCTCGGCATCGGTGAAGTCCAGCCAGACGCCGGTGCGCGGCCACCATGCCTTGAACAGCGCCTCCTTCAAGCTGAACCCGACGGTGTCGATCGCACCGGCCGCGAGCAGTGAGCGCCGTTCGGCATCGTTCAGTACCAGCCCGGTCACCGATGTGGGGAGCGCCAGCGCCGGCTCCACGTCGAGGCCGAGGGCCACGGTCGTCTCCGTGAAGGCGACCGCTGCGGCATGCAATCCGTCGCAGTGCGAGATGGCGCCGACGACCCCGTCGGGCCAGTCTGGCGCGCCGTCATCCCGACGGGGGATCTCGATCGACCCCCACTCGGTCCGCAACCGCCGGAGAGCCTTCCGTGCGCACGCGCGGGCGGAGGCGAATTCGGCGCGCCGCGACGGCACGGCGCGGGCCACGGCTGGTGCCTCGGTGGGATGCACTGCCGCCCGTATCGGCGCTGTCTCCTCCCAGCTGACTCCTTCGGGAAGGGGGAGGTGGGTGAGACTCATAATGGGAATGATATTCATATCTATGTAGATCCCGTTGGGAGGAGCCCCGATGAACGTCACCGCATCCCCAGAGGCGCCGGTCGTGCTCGATGAGATGGACCGGCTGGACCGCTGGGCGGAACTGACGCTGGCCCGGTTCCTCGCGGTTGAGGCCGGCCTGACCGCGGGACGTTCGCTCACCACAAGGGAGATCGGCGATGCGCTCGGCGTGGCCGATCGGCACCGCCGGATCATTGACCGGTGGGCACGGGTGCTCGCTGGTTCCGGACTGAGCGCATTCGACCCGCATGCCCACCGTCTCCACGCCGTGCGGGTGCCGGAGGCCTCCGAGGTGGGGCGGGCCTTCGAGGACACCGCCGCGGTGCGCCACTGCTGCGGTCCCGCCCTGCGCGACTTCTACCGTGCGTGCGCCGACCAGTTGCCGGCGCTGTTGCGCGACGAGCTGACCGTGCAGAGTCTGCTCTTCGCCGATCCCCGGACGACGGACGAGATCTACGCGGGCAATGCGGCCAGCGCCCTCGTCAACGCCCTCACCGCCGACCGGGTCGCGGAGCTCGCGCCCGAGCGGGGACGGGTTCTGGAGATCGGGGCCGGCACTGGCGCCACGACGCAGCCGATCCTCGAGCGGCTACCCCGCTCGGTGCACTACGACTTCACCGATGTGAGCGAGTACTTCCTTGCCGAGGCCCGCCGCCGCTGGGCGGACCGAGGTGCTTTCGATGCCTCCCACTACGACCTGCACGAGGACTGCGCGAAACAGGGACGCGAGCCGGAGAGCATCGACGTGGTGGTGGCGGCGAATGTGCTGCACAACGGTGTCGACGCCGTCGCCACCCTCGATCGGGTGGCCCGGTTGCTGCGGCCGGGCGGTCACCTGGTCATGGTCGAGACCGGCCGGGAGCACCACCCTCTGCTGCTTTCGATGTATCTGTTGATGTCGCCCGCGGCGGATCGTCCTGATGAGCTGCCGTGCGACCAGCGCCGCCACGACGGCCGGATCCTGCTCCGGAGCAACGAGTGGCTGGATGCCACGCGGGCCGCGGGCCTCGAGCCGGTGAGTCTCGAGCCCAGCCGGGACCACCCGCTCGATCCGATGGCGCAGTTCGTGCTCGTCGCCCACCGCCCGCGGACGGAGGCGGCGCGATGACCGAGGTCGCCATCGTCGCGATGTCGTGCCGGTTCCCCGGCGCCGCCGATGTGGACGAGTTCCAGGATCTCCTGGCTGCAGGCCGCGAGGGACTGCGTCGCACCGATGCCGCAGCGCCGTTGGTGCCCGTCGTGGGACGGGTGGACACGGCCCTGGACACCGATCCGGCCGCCCTCGGCCTCGGTGAGACCGATGCCGAGGTGATGGACCCGCAGCATCGAGTCTTCCTCGAATGCGCCCGCGACGCGCTCGATCGCGCCGGACATGGTGCCGGTGACACGCGTGGCGTGGTCGGCGTCTACGCCGGGGCCGGCCTGTCGGGCTACCTCGCCCACAATCTCGCCGGCCGTTTCGACGCCACCGGAGGCGCTGACCCTGTCGCCAGCCTGCACCTGCACACCGCCAATGTCGCCGACTACCTGCCGCTGCGCGCCGCCCACCTGCTCGGCCTCGACGGCCCGTCGATGGCCGTCGGCGCGACGTGCGCGACCTCGCTGGTCGCCGTGCACACCGCCGTCCAGGCGCTGCTCGCCGACGAGTGCGACACCGCGCTGGCGGGAGGAGTCTCCCTGCAGGTGCCTCCGCCCGAGGGCTACGTCGCCGTGCCCGACGGGCCCTTCAGCACCGACGGCCACACGCGCTCCTTCTCGCGAGGCGCCTCCGGGACGGTGTTCGCCGACGGCGCCGGGTGCGTCGTGCTGCGCCGGCTCGAGGACGCGCTGGCTGACGGCGACCCGATCCACGCGGTGATCCGCGGCAGCGCCGTCACCAACGACGGTGCCGGCAAGGTCGGCTTCACGGCTCCTACCGTGGCCGGCCAGGTCGCTGCGATCGAACAGGCCTTCGCGGTCGCCGATCTGGAACCCGCCGATATCGGCCTCCTCGAAGGGCACGGAACCGCGACGGCGCTGGGAGACCGCATCGAGATCGCCGCGCTGCGCGAGGTATGGGGCGCCGCCGCGACGCCGTGGTGCGCGCTCGGCTCGGTGAAGGGAAATATCGGGCACACGTCCTCCGCCGCGGGGGTCGCCGGACTGATCAAGGCCGTGCTAGCGGTGCGCGACGGGGAGATCTTCCCGACGCCGCACGCCGATCCCGTCGCCGAGCTCGACGGCTCGGCGTTCTACCTGCCGGAGACGGCCCGATCCTGGAACGGCGGCACCACGCGCCGGGCGGGTGTCAGCTCCTTCGGCATCGGCGGCGTCAATTGCCACCTCATTGTGGAGCAGCCGCCCCAACGCCGGGCGCCGGGCCGGATGCCGCGCGGCTCCGAGCTCGTCGCGCTGAGCGCCGCAACCCCCTCGGCGGCCATCACCTGGCGTGACGCCACCCTCGCCGAGGCACGGCGCCTGCGCGCTGACGACCGCGCTACGGTCGCCGATGTCGCCGCCACGCTGGCCCATGGCCGCGCAGAGATGCCGCATCGCGCCATCGCGGTCGTCGACGAGTCCGGTGGGGCCGTGGCGTCGAGTGCACACACGGCTGCGGACGCCCGTCTCGTGCTGGCGTTCCCGGGTGCGGGCGCTCAACGGCGAGGCATGCTGCGCGACGCGACCCACGCCGACCCGTCCCTGTACGCGCACCTCGTCGAGGCCACCGAGGCCGTCGAGAAAGCCGGTGGCCCCGCACTCCTGGAACTGCTGACCGACCGGTCCTCCGATGATCCCGTGCCGGATCCGGCCGTCGGCCTGCCGGCACTGTTCGCGGCGGAGGTCGCGACGGCCCTTCGCCTCATCGACCTCGGTGTCCGTCCCGATGCGGTCGTCGGTCACAGCGTGGGCGAGTACGCCGCAGCCGTGGCGAGTGGGGGACTGAGCCTCGACGACGCCGCCGCGCTCGTGGTGACGCGCTCGACGGCGATGGGCTGGACCGCCCCGGGGCGGATGCTCGCCGTGGCTCTCGACGAGCCCGCGGTCACGAGGTTGTCGGAGGATCACCGGGACGTCGACCTCGCGGCCGTCAACGGGCCCGGCTCCTGCGTCGTGGCCGGACCGGCCGCGGCCGTCGACGCTTTCGCGAAGGAGCTGACCCGGGGCGGCACACGGGCGACGGTCGTGGGGATCGACGTCGCCGCCCACTCGCACCTCGTCGATGCGGTGCGCCCCGAGCTCGATGCGCTGGCGTCCACCCTCACTCCTCGCACGCCTGCGATCGACCTGTATTCCACACTCGACGGCGAACGGGTCGGTGATGCCGAGTGGAGTGATCCTGCCCGCTGGGGCGAGCATCTGCGTCGTACGGTGCGGTTCTCCGATGCGCTGGACGCCGCGATGGGCGACGGCCCGTGCATCGTGCTCTCCTGCGGCCCGGGCTCGACGGTGCCGTGGGCGGCGCGTGCCGTCGGCGCCGACCGGACGACCGCGGTCGTCTCGGCCTTCGCCGAGGACGACGGTGACGGCCGGGACGCCTTCCTCGAGGCCGCCGGCGTGCTGTGGGCGTGCGGTGCGGGCGTCGATCTGGCTGAGCTCACCGGTCCCGTCGTGCGTCGTGTCGCGCTGCCGACCTATCCCTATGAGCGGCGCCGACTCTACGTCGAGCCCGCACGCCGCGGGCTGACGGCCGTGGGCCCGCGGCAGGACGAGCCGAGCGCCACCGAGCCGCTGCAACTGCCCACCTGGCGCGAGGTTCCTCCGGCGACGGCACCGTCGCCCGGCTCCGTCCGGGTGCTCGGCACCGGCCAAGAGGCCGACCGGCTGCGCGAGCTCTTCGGGGAGACCGGTGAGGAGCGGCCGGCCGCGGTCGTCCTCACCGTCGACACTCGCCGTGGTTCCGGTGAGCGCGAGCGGCTCACCGCCTCCCTGCGGCAGGTCGCCGTTCTCGCCCGTGAGATCGCGGCCCTGAGCGGTGACGAGGAGCCGCTGCCCGTCCTCCACGTGCACGAGGCCGCGGAGCCGGCGGAGGACGACCCGGTCGCCGCAGCCGTCGCCGGTACGATGCGCGTCGTCGGCCAGGAGACCCCAGGCGTGCGCTGGCGCACGGTCTCCGCGGACCGCCCCGCCATCGCGACCGGCGCGTTGAACGCCGAGCTGGGCGATCTCGCGGCAACCGGGGAGTCGGGCTGGGAGGTCCGGTTGCACGGGCACACGCGGCGCATCCGTACCTGGCAGTCCTGGCATTCCTCGACACCGGACATCGCGCCTTTGCCGAGCGGTGCCACCGTACTGGTCACCGGAGGTCTCGGCGCCGTGGGCTTAACCCTGGCGGAGCGATGGGGCCTGCGGCATGGCGCCCGGATCGTGCTCGCCTCGCGCCGGGGCGCGGGTCTCGAACAGAGCCGGGACCCGCGATCGATCGAGCAGCGCGACACCGTCGCGGTACTCCGCGAGCGAGGCGTCGAGATCGAGCTGGCCGAGCTCGATGTGTCCGATACCGGCGCGGTCGATCGTCTCATCGGGAGGCTCACCGCCGAGCGGGGGCCGCTCGACCTGATCGTGCACGCTCCCGTCGCCCTGGAGCTCGCGCCATTGGCCGAGCTCGACGACGCGGCGATCGCGGCCAATCTCGCCGCCAAGGTCGACGGTGTCGCCGCGCTGGAGGCCGCCGTCGATCGACTCGCGGCCGACCGGCGGCCTCGCCGGGTCGTGCTGATGTCGTCGGCGGCAGGGACGATCGGCGGGTTCGGCCTCGGCGCCTATGTCGCCGCGAGCCGATTCCTCGACGCGGTGGCCCACCGTCGGCACGCGCAGGGATGGACGGCCCTGGACTGGGATCGGTGGCGCTTCGGCACGGCCGCGGAGGCGGAGGCCGTCTCCGAGATCACGATGCGGCACGCGCTCGATGCCGAGGACGCCGTCCGGGCTCTCGACCGGGTCCTCGCGCTGCCTACCGCACCACCGCAGATCGCGGTCTCGCCGGGGGCTCTCGATCCGCGTTCCCTGGCGCTGCCGCGTCGTTCGGTCGCGGTCGCAGCCGGTGACGAGGACTTGCGCACGCCTGCCGAGCGCCTGGTCGCGGACGTGTGGAGCACGGTGCTCGGCGCACCCGTCACCAGCCGCGACGACGACTTCTTCGCGCGCGGCGGACACTCGCTGCTCGCCACCCGCGTCCTGGCGGAACTGCGCGATCGCAGCGGCGTGACGCTGCGCCTGCGCGACCTCCTGCAGGCGCCCACCGTCGCCGCCCTGGCCGAGCTGTTCGACGGCCCGGACGGCGACGTCGCGACCGACGAACCGGGGCCCGCGCCGAGCGTGCCGTCGCCGTCCGCGCCGTCCGAGCCCTTCGGGCTGACGCGGGTGCAGACGGCCTATCTGCTCGGCCGACAGGACACCTATGAGCTCGGCGGGGTCGGTTGCCACTTCCACCTCGAGATCGCCTGTCCCACGATCGACGTCGAGCGCTATGCACACGCGTGGCGCACGGTGGTGGACCGCCACGAGATGCTCCGCACGGTCATCGACCACACGGGACGCAACCACCCGCTGGATCCGCCGCCGGAGGCCGGCCTGCGCGTGCATGACCTGACCGACGAGGTGCCCGACCGGGCGCGCGACGAGCTCGCCCGGCTGCGGGACGAGTCCGCCCACCGCGTCGCCGACCCCGCCGCGTGGCCGCTAGTGGAGCCGGTCGTCGTCCTCATGCCGGACGGAGAGCACCGGCTGCTGATCTCGGTCGACGTGCTTGTATGCGACTCGGCCAGCTGGATGCTCGTCGACCGGGAGATGCGGGCTCTGTACGAGGACTCGGGTCGCGAGTTGCCGGCGCCGCGCACTACCTTCGCCGCATGCGTGGCCGCCCTCGACGCACGAGCCGGTGGCTCGGAGCGAGAAGAGGCGTGGGCGTACTGGCGTCCGCGCGCCGACACACTGCCAGCCGCCCCCGCCATCGGTAGCGACCGCGGGTCGGCCGAACCGCGATTCACACGGCGGCGCGCCGTCGTGGAGGCGTCGGACTGGGCTCGGATCCGCGAACGGGCGGCGGTTGAGCGGCTGACCCCCACGGCCGTGGTCTTGGCCGCCTACAGCGAGACGCTGGCGCAGTGGTCCGGAGAGGAACACTTCAGCATCACGCTCACCGTCTTCGACCGGCCCGAGCTGACCGGTGTCGAGGACGTCGTGGGGGAGTTCTCCACACTCCTGCTGCTCGAACGTCGGCCACCCGAGACGGCCGGGTTCGCAGCAGGAGCGGCAGGCCTGCAACACCAGCTCCACGCCGATCTCCCGCACACGGCCGTCTCCGGCCTGGAGGTGCTCGCCGAGCAGGCGCGACGCACCGGCCGGCAGCGCAATGTGCCCGTGGTCTTCACCAGCATGCTCGGGCTCGACACCGCGCCCGACGGTGAGCGGCACGACCACGAATGGCTCGGCCCGGTCGTCGACGGTGTCAGCCAGACCCCTCAGACCTGGCTGGACCACCAGGCCTTCGAGCTGCGCGGCGACCTGATCCTTCAGTGGGACGTCAACGAGGCGGCGATCGATCCGGAAACTGCGGACGAGGCCTTCGACGCGTATGTCGAGCGACTGCGTGGACTCACCGCGGACGACGCCTGGGACAGCAGTACGCCGGAACCCGACGATGCCTCGGCCACGCCGGCCGATGACCTCGTGGCCGCTATCCGGCAGTCGTGGGCCGAGGTGCTGACCGTGGACGTCGCGCAGATCCACGACGACTCCACGTTCCTGTCCCTCGGCGGCGACTCTCTGCTGGCCGTACGGATGGCGGCGCACCTGGCGGAGCGCACGGGACGGACGCTGCCACTGACCGCCGTACGATCCGAGACCACCGTCGCGGAGGTGGCCGCTGCGCTGCGCGCCGAGGACGAAGGGGTGCCGGCGAAGACCCAGGCGGTCCCGGCGCCGGAGTCCGAGGCCGGCCGGCCGTTCCCGCTCACTGCCCTGCAACGGTCCTACTGGCTGGGCGAGCAGATCGACTGGGAGGTGCCCGCCTGCCCCGCGAGCGTCGTGACCGTGGTGCCCTGCCGCGATGTCGACCACGAGCGCGTCGCGACCGAGTTGCGTGACGCCCTGGGCCTCGTGCTGAGGCGTCACCCCATGCTCCGCGTGAGCGTGGAAGCGGACGGCACGCAGTGGACCCGCCCCGCGGACGACCCGACCTGCGCGCCGTCGCTCGACGTCCACGACCTGAGGGACGACCCCGGTCCCGTCGACACGGCCGTCGAGCGCATCGCGAGCGATCTGGCCGGACGGACCCCGGACCTGTCCGCGGAGCCCGCTCTGCGCGTCGCCCTGTGCCTGGAACCGGAGGGCCGTGCTCGGCTCGTCACACGCTTCAGCCTGCTCGCGGTCGACGGATGGTCCATCGCCCTCGTCGAGCGCGAGCTCCTGCGACTGCTGGTCGGCGAGGCCATCGACGAACCACCGGCGCTCGAGGTCCCGGAGTACCTGCGCCGCACGTCGACGGAACGCGACGACGATCTGCGCTGGTGGCGGCAACGACTCGCCGACCCGCCGGAGCCGCCCCGGCTCGAACGCCTCGACGCGTCGGTGACCGGCCGGATGATTCGACGCGAGGCCCGCCTTGACCCGCAGCGGCACCAGGCGCTCGCCGTGCGTGCCCGCGCCGAGGGGGTCACGCTCTCGGCCGTGGCCATGGTGGCTTTCGCGATGGCTTTGAGGAAGCGGACCGGCCAGGACCGGCTACTGCTCACGACATTGCTGTCCCGGCGTCAGGCGATCCACGCCGACGTGCTCGGGCTCGTCGGGCCGTTATCGACGACGGCGCTCGTCGACCTTGAGCTCGGGCGCGATCCCGATCTCGTGGGCCGGGCGCGGCGCGTGGGGAAGACCCTCACCGAGGCCTCCGGCCATCTGGGCGCCAGCGCTGTCGACGTGGGGCGCGAGCTCGTTCGGAACGGCGACCGTGGTCGTGTCGTCGCACCCTGGGTGGTGCAGTCGACCCTCGGCCTCGACGCCGCCGTGCCGGGAGAGCGGCTCGGTCGGGCCGGCGCGCTCGGCCACCCCGAGGTGAGCGCCTTCGAGCAGACCGTCTCCACCCCGCACATCCACGGCGAGCTGCGGGTGTTCGCCCTGGAGGGCGAGCTCGTCGCGGACCTGTCAGTGCGCGAGGGGCTCTACGCTGCCGATCTCGCCGACGTGCTGCTCGCCGACACGATGGCGACGCTGCGCGCCCTCGCGGGCGGACGGGGCTGGACCACCGAGGAGCCGCCACCCACGGCCGACCTGGGGAACGTCGATGAGATCCGCTCCGCGTGGGCGGTGCTGCTGGGCTGCCCGGTGGGCCCCGATGACGACTTCTTCGACCTCGGCGGCGACTCGTTGCTGATGGTGCGGATGCTCACGGAGCATCGCCGCCGTTGCGGCGCCGATGTCCATCCCGGAGACCTGCTGCCCGGGCCGACGCCACGCCAGCTGGCTACGTTGTCATCCTCGAAGTCCGTACCGCGGGCGGAGCCGGTCGAGGCCCCGGTGCCCGCCGACGCCGTGGTGCGGTTGTCCTCGGGGGAGGGCCGACCCGTGTTCCTCGTCCACCCCTCGGGCGGCGACGTGTCGTGCTATCTGTCGATCGTGCGCCTGCTGCGCACGGAGCGCCCCGTCGTCGCGATCGCCGACCCGGGCCTCGCGGGCCATGACTGGCCCACCGACCTCGAGGAGGTCGTCGACCGTTACGCGGCGGCGATCGCCGCGCACCAGCCGTCGGGCCCGTTGACGCTCGGGGGATGGTCGATGGGCGGCACCCTCGCGCACGCGATCGCGGGGGCATTGCGGCGCGCGGGTCGCGAGGTCGATCTCCTCGCCATGATCGACTCGACCTGCCCGGAGCGGATCGTCGCGATCGAAGGGCTCGACATCGACACGACGACCACGACCCAGCGGATGCGCTTCCTGCGCTCGGTGCAGTCCTATCTGGGCGTGAACGCGAACGGCGACGATGCCGACGGGCTGCAGCGCGCGCTCATCGATCTCGGCGCCTTCGCCGACGGCGACGCCGCGACTGAGCGCTTCGCCGTGTTCGACCGGCACCTGCGTGGGCTCGCCGCGCACCAGGCGAGCCGGCTCGACGCCACTGTGCCGGTGCTGCTGATCCGGGCGACCGAGACATCACCCCACAACAGCAGGCTGGGCATGGGCGTCGACGACGACTTCGAGAGCTCCTCGCTCGGCTGGGAGCCCTATGTGGACGGCCCGCTGACCGTCCACCCGGCCCCCGGACATCACTACTCCGTGATCCGCGACGACGGCGCCCGCGTCGTGGCCGCGTCTCTCGATCTCGCCCTGCGCGACCCGCAGGCCGTGCCGTATCCCCCCGTATCGGAAAGGTCCCATTGATGACACCGCCCCTCGCGTCCGGCTCCGGACGCCCCTTCCGCCGAGTCGCCGTGGCCGTCGTCGCGGCCCTCGCTCTCACGGCGACGGCCGCCTGCTCGTCATCCGGCGACGACGAGCAAGACGGCTCCGACCGCACCGTTCGCGTCGGCGCCGTCGGCGCGGGACCGGCCACGGCCGATCCGCACGGCTCGCTGTTCAACGAGTCGGACTGGGTCCGTCTCTCGGCGATCTACGATCCACTCGTCGGCGTCGACGAGGACGGCGCTCCGGCCCCCGCCCTCGCGGAGTCGTGGGAGGTCGACGACACCGCGAGCGAGTGGACGTTCACCCTGCGCGACGACGCCCAGTTCAGCGACGGCAGCCCGGTTACCTCAGCCGATGTCATGTACTCACTGGGCCGTATCGACGAGCTGGCCGACCAGAACGGCGCGCGGCTCGGCTCGGTCGACATGGGCGCGTCCTCGGCACCGGACGAGCACACGGTCGTCCTCGCGACCTCGGTGCCCGATGCCGAGCTGCTGACGACCCTCGCGGGCTCATCCTTCATCGTGCCCGACGGTACCGAGTCCTTCGACGAGCCCGTCGGTTCCGGGCCGTTCGTCGTGTCCGCGCAGGACGAGTCGGCGGCGAGCCTGGAGAGCAATCCCGACTGGTGGGGCGGCGAGCCCGCTTCCCCCGGCCTGGAGATCCGCGCCTTCGCCGATCCCCGCACGATGAACGAGGCGGTCACCTCCGGTGAGATCGACCTGGCGCTCGGCGTGGAACCGGCTGCCGCCGCGACCGCGGAGGACAACGACGACCTGCAGGTGATCCGCCGGCCGGCGGGGTCCACCACACCGTTGCTCATGAGGCTGGACGAGCCTCCGTTCGACGAGCCTGGCGTGCGCGAGGCCGTCAAGCTGGCGATCGACCGCGAGGCGCTCGTGGAGAACGTGTACCTCGGCTTCGGCCAGGAGGGTGCGGACCTGCCGCAGCCGAACGATCCCTCGGCCCCGAACGACCTGGAGCCACCCGCACGCGATGTCGAGACCGCGGAGCAGGCCCTGGCCGAGGCCGGATACCCGGACGGCGTCGACATCACGCTGCACACCTCGGCGGCCTATCCCTCGATGGTCCCGACGGCCACGCTCGTGGCCGAGCAGCTGGCCGAGGCCGGCATCCGCGTCGAGATCGCCGAGGAGTCGCCCGACACCTACTGGACGGAGACCTACGGACAAGTGCCGTTCAGCGTCGGCTACTACTCGCAGATGCCGTACCCGGTGTGGGTGCGCCAGACCGCGCTCAGCGACTCCGCGTTCAACGAGACACAGTGGCGCCGGCCGGACTTCGACTCCGCCTTCGAGGAGGCAATGGCGACCACCGACACCGACCAGCGCCGCGAGCAGCTTGCGGACCTGCAACGGGAGATGGCCGCTGAGGGTGGTGTCGTCGCCTGGGGCCACGGGGACGGCCTCACGGTCGCCTCGAGCGATGTCGACGGGCTGTCGAAGGGTCCCGGATTCGCCCGCTTGAAGCTGACCGACGTCGCCATCTCGTCGTGACGTCCTCGACCGTCGTGGCGCCCGCGCGGGCGCCACGACGGCGGGCGGCGGGCGCTGCGCTCCTCTTCGCCCGCCTCGTGGGGTGGACGATCCTCGTGGCCGTGGTTGCCGTCGTCCTGGTGCACATCCTGGTGAGCTTGCTGCCCACCGACGCGGCGACCGTCATCGCCGGTCCGGGCGCCGACCCCGAGCGGGTCGAGCGGCTGCGCGGGGAACTCGGCCTCGATGACCCGGTGGTGGTGCAGATCGTCCAGTGGCTCGGCGCGGCGGCGCGGGGCGATGTGGGCACCTCGCTGGTCAGCGGCCGTCCCGTCCTCGGGCTGCTCGGAGAGCGCTCGGTGGTGACGGCGGCGATCGTGATCCCAGCCTGGCTCCTCGCGGTGCTGCTCGGCACAGTCGCCGTGCTCCTGGTGGCAGTGCGGGCGACGCCCCGGACACGATTGGTGCAGACGGTCGCCGGGACGCTGTGCGGTATTCCGGACGCAATCATTGCGACAGTGCTCGTGCTCGTCCTGGCCACCTGGCTCGGCCTCGTCCCACCGGTCTCCCTGACCAGTCCCGGCACCTCGATCCTGGAGGAGCCCGTGCTGCTCGTGCTGCCGATCGCGGCCCTCGTGCTCCCGGCCTCGGCTTGGCTGGTGCGGACACTGCGCGGGCCGGCGGAGGACATCGCCGCCCGTCGCTATGTCACGGAGGCGCGTCAGCGTGGACGCGGCGTGATCTCCGTCTCCCTCGGTCACGTCCTCCCGCCGCTGCTGCCTGCGCTGGCGCAGAGTGCTGCGATGCTCGCCGGAGGCATCATCGCCGGCTCGGTCGTGGTCGAGCAGATCGTCGCCCTGCCCGGTCTCGGCGGCCTGTTGGCACAGGCGGTCGCCGCTCGCGACGTCCCCGTCGTGCAGGCCGTCGCCGTCATCGTCGCGACGGTCACCGCGGCCGGTCTCGCCTGCGCCGACGCCATGTGCTCCCGGCTCGAACGGCAGTGGTAGCCGTGGACGGGCGCAAGGCACTCCTTGGTGTCTCCGCGGCCGTGGTCGTCGCGACCTGGCTGACACCGCTGGTGGGCGAGGCGCGGGGCATCAGCCCCACGCGATCATTCGGCCGGCCGTGGGAGGGTCCGTCGAGTGCACATCCGCTCGGCCTCGACGCGCTGGGTCGCGATGTCCTCGCCCGGCTGCTCGCCGGAGGCGCCGAGCTCATCGCGGGCTGTCTGCTCATCGGCGTCGTGACCACCGGCGTCGGCGCCCTGTTAGCCCTGATCACCTGGCGGCGTCCGCGGGTCGCGTCCCTCGTCCGGCACGTCACCGGGGTCGCGCTGGCCGTGCCGGGCGTGATCCTCGTGCTCCTACTGTCGGTATTCATCGGTCTCTGGCCCGCCGTGATCGTCGCGATGCTCGCCCTCGGCGTGCCGGCTTCCGCCCGCATCGTCGCCGCGTCCCTCGCCGTGCAGGCTCGGTCAGGTCACGTCGACGCCGCCGTGACTCGCGGCGAACGACCCATCGCGATCCTGCTGCGCGATGTGCTGCCGGCGATCAGCGCGACGGTCCTCACCGACCTCGGCAATCGGGCCGTCGCCGCCTTGCAGCTCGTGGTGGCGATCCAGGTCATCCGTGGCGGTGACCACGTCACCTGGAGTTCGATGGTGATGTCCAATCTCAGCGGCGTGTCGATCAATCCCTGGTCGGTGGCGGCTCCCACGATCGCGCTCGGAGCTGTGGGAGCCGCGATCGCACTCGGCATCGACCGTGCCTCCGAGCTGGTCGCGCCGCCGGTGAACGGGCGGCCCGCACGGCGGCGAGGGCCGGGAGCGGCGACTGGTGACGACGGGGGGCTGACGGTCCGCGACAGTGCCGGGACGGTCATCTTGTCGACCGGCCCGTTGCGCATCGAGGCCGGTGATCTGCTGGTCGTCCGTGGCCCTTCCGGCAGCGGCAAGACCACATTGCTGGAGGTCCTGGCCGGCCGCGTGGCACCGGGTCTCGCGGTCACCGGGACGATCGATGTCACTGGCATCGGCTCCGGTGCCACATACGTGCCACAGGACCCGGCATCGACCCTTGATCCCCGTCAGCGGGTCGAGCGGGTGCTGCTCGACGGGCGGTCCCGGCGGGTAGTGTCCCGAGAAGAGGTCGAGCAGGTCATCGACATGCTCGACCTGCCGGTGCGGATCCTCTCACAGCGGGCGGGTCGCGTCTCCGGGGGCGAGGCCGTCCGCGTCGCTATCGCGCGAGCGTTGATCGGCGACCCGGAGCTGCTGGTGCTCGATGAGCCGACAGCGGGCCTTGGAGCGCAGGCACGCGAGCGGGTCGCCGCCGTGCTCCGCGATCGTCGGGACCGGGGGCGCACGACAGTGGTCGTCACCCACGACGATGTGCTGATCGCGGGGCTGCAGGCACGGATCCTCTCGCTCGCAGCGGTGGACGCCGAGCTAAGCCTGGGCCGTCCTTCCTCCGAGGGCGGCCGCCTGCTGGAGGTCGACGACCTCGGTCTGGACATGGTGGATGGCCGCGCTCTCCTGCGTGACGCCACGTTATCGATCGGCAGCGGCGAGGTGGTCGCCGTCGTCGGCCCCAGCGGCTGCGGCAAGAGCACGCTCCTGCGGGCGATCGCGGGTCTTCACCCCGTGTGCGCCGGTCGGATCGAGTTGGCGGCGGATGGCCGGATGATCTCGCTGCCGGTGGCCGCCTCGATCGACCGCCCCGCGCGGCGGAGCGCCCAGCAATGGCGCGCGTTGCAGCGCGCGGGCCAGGACGGGCGTCTCGAGCTCAATCCGGTGATGCGCCTGGTCGCTCAGGTCGCACAACCCTTACGGACACTGCACGGGACGCCGCGACGCGAGGCATTGCGGCGGGCCGATGAACTGCTCGCCCGACTGGGTGTCGACGCGTCCGCTCGGCGCCGACGACCGGGCGAGTGCTCGGGTGGGCAGCGGCAGCGCGCTGTCTTCGCGCGCGCCGTCATCGTGGAGCCCGCTGTCCTGGTGGCTGATGAACCCACCTCGGCCCTCGACCGCGCGAGTGTCGCTGCGATGCTCCGCGTGCTGACTGAACATCGCCGGCGCGGCGGTGCCGTCGTGATCGCGACCCACGACGAGGAGTTGGCGGCGCTCGCCGACCGGGTCTACATGATCGACGACGGCCACCTGAAGCCCCTCACGCCGGTGGATGCGAGAGGGGAAGACTCATGATTTGCGCCGATCTGCGGGTGATCGCCAGCGCATCCGAGCTGGGGGACACCGACACAGCCGAGGAGGTCATGCGGTATCTGGCCGAGGAAGATCGTCGTGGGCAGGCGCTCGAGATCGTGGCCCCTGCGCCCTCCTCAGCGGGTCGGGGTCAGGTGGGGAGGGGTAGGTCGAGGTCGATGCGGAACAGCTCCTGCTCCAACCACATGGCGGCCGTAGCGCCGGAGCCTGCCGCCGCGATCACCGAGGCCGCGGGTCCGGGGAGCTCCCCGGACCGCGCCCCGTCGCCGGCGGCGCTCACACCCGGCACACCGGTCCGACCGAAGGCGTCGACCGCGACGCAGCCGTCGGGCAGGACCTCGGCGCCGAGCCGCTGTCCGAGATCGGTCTGAGCGGTGGTGCTCGGGAAGGCGAAGAGTGCCGCCCGCCCGAGCACCCCACCGCCGCTGAACACGATACGTAGATCGTCGTCACCGTCGAGCCGCGTGATCGGACGCTCCTCGACGTGGATTCCGTGATCGGTGAGGGAGCGACGGACGGCGTCATCGACCTCGAGCGGGCCGTTGGCCACCAGCACCACGTCCTCGCTGAAACGGTCTGCGATATACCGTGCCTGCAGCGCTGCCACGAGCGATCCGCCGAGCACGGCCAGCGGCTGGTCACGGCTCTCCCAACCGTGGCAGAACGGACAATGCCGCACGGTGCGCCCGAACCGCTCTCGGAGCCCGGGAATATCGGGGAGGTGATCGGTCAGCCCGGTGGCGAGGAGGACGCGGCGCGCGTCCAGGACATCGCCGCCCGCCAGCTCGGCACGGAAAGTGCCCTCCTCACCGGTGATGGTGGTGACCGTGTCCTCGCACAGCGTCACACTCGGATAGGCGGCGAGCTCGGTCCGTCCGATCTCGCGCAGCCGCGCGGGGTCGGCACCGTCGCGGCTGAGGAACATGTGCATCTCCTCGGCCGGCGCATTGCGCGGCGTGCCGCGGTCGACGACGATCACCTCCCGGCGCTGACGGCCGAGCACCATCGCGGCGTTCAGTCCTGCGGGACCTGCTCCGACGACGAGTACGTCAAACATGGGCATCTCCTTCGATCGGCGAATGGGAAACATTCGGGGTCCGTCGCTCGACGCCGACGATGTGACCATCGGCGATCGTGACGACGACATCGGCCGCCGAGACGACGGCCGGACTGTGGGTGACGATGACGACCGTGGCTCCGCCGACCGCACCGCGCAGCGCCGCGACGACCTCGGACTCGGTGCTGGCGTCCAGCACGGAGGTGAACTCATCCAGCACCAGCAGAGGGGAGCCCTTCGCGATCGCGCGCGCGATCGCGACGCGCTGTCGTTCGCCCGAGGAGAGCAACGACCCGCCCTCACCGACTCGCGTCTCCCAGCCGTCCGGTACGCGCGCCGCGACCTCGTCCAACCCGGCCGCCCTCGCGGCCGCCTCGATGTGCGCCGGAGAGGCATCGGGCCGCGCGATCGCGATGTTGGCGACCATCGTGTCGTCGAACAGGTGGGTGTGCTGGAAGACCGGGGCCACGAGTCGGGCCACCCCGGCGGTGCCGAGGTCGCGGGTGTCCACGCCCGCGAGGCGCACCGCGCCGGAGGTCGGGTCGATCATCCGGGTCAACAGCTGGACGATCGTGCTCTTGCCGGCTCCCGACTCGCCGACGATTGCCGCCATCGCGCCCGCGGGGATCTCCAGCGACACGTCGGCCAGAGCCCGCCGCCCATCGGAACGGACCAGCGTCACGTCGTCGAGCGTCACGGAGATGCCGGACGGGGAGAGCTGCGGATGCCTGGGCACCGCCGGTTCCGGCAGACCTTCCCCCTCGAGAAAGTCATCGATTCGTCGTTGCGCGGCGGCGGCCAGCCGGGACGCTCCCGCATGCTCGCCCGCGTGCAAGAGTTGTTCGCCGGTCCGGACCACCAGCACGGCCAGCGTCAGTAACCCGGCGGTGCCGACCCGACCGTCCAGCGCGGCCAGCCCGAGGACGACGACAAGCAGGGCGATCACGCACTGGATCACCACGACATATCCGGCGAGACCGGG
Organism: Aeromicrobium sp. PE09-221; assembly: GCF_002174305.1. GTDB lineage: Bacteria > Actinomycetota > Actinomycetes > Propionibacteriales > Nocardioidaceae > Aeromicrobium. The sequence goes on from NZ_MIJB01000009.1 coordinate 73,263, forward strand.
GAGCGCCTCACGCAGCAGTTGCCGCTGTCGCCGATCGAGCCGGTTCAGTGCCCGGGACACCTGCCCGTCGGGGTCGTCCGCGCGTCCGGCGGACCGCAGCACGGGCTGCTGCTCGGCTAGCTCGACGATGCGCGTCGCCACATCGGCCGCGGCATCGTGCAGCGCCGCCTCGCTGCGCGCGACGCGACGACCACACCAGAGATAGGCCACGAGGATCAGCGGCAGCAGCGCGAGGCCCACCGCCGACACCGCCGGGTCGATGAACCCGGCGACGGCCAGTGCGGCGACCGGGGTGACGACCGCGCCGATCGCAGGGTCGAGCAGATGGGCCGGACGCGTGACCAGGCTCATCACGTCGCTGACCGCGAGGCGACTCACGGTGCCGACCACCGGTCCGGTCAGCCGGCCTGGCGCCATGGACCCCACCTGCTCGCCGATCGCGGTGAGGAGAGGACCGGCGAGCCCATAGCCGTGGGACCGCGCCAGCGCCGTCCCCGCCGCCTGGAGCACCGCCCACGCGGCCCAGAGGATCGCGAGGAGCGTGAGCGACGGCCAGGGCGATCGGGCCTCGTCGAGCGCGTGGAAGACAGGAAACAGCGCTCCGATGCCCGCGCCCTGGGCGATGGCCGCCGCGACGAGCAGCGCCTCGGCGGCCCGTAGGCCGCGGCGGTGCTCATCGGGCACGTTCGCGGTCGTGATCCGGGTCAGCACGTGACCCCCTGCTGCTCGGACCACAGTCGCGCATAGTGGTCGTCACACGCGAGCAGATCCTCGTGGCGACCGCGCTCGACGATCCGGCCCTCATCGAGGACCACGATCTCGTCCGCATCGCGCACGGTCTCCAGCCGGTGCGCGACGACGAGCACGGCCCTCTCCGCACGGACCGTGGCCAGTCCCTGGAGCACCTCGCGCTGGGTCCGCTGGTCGAGCGCCGACGTTGCCTCGTCCATCACCAGGACGCCGCGGCAGGTGAGGACGGACCGCGCGACGCACACGCGCTGCGCCTCGCCCCCGGACAGCTCGATGCCCTCGCCGACGACGGTGTCATATCCGTCGGGGAGCGCGGCGATGCGGTCGGCGATCCGGGCCACACGCGCGGCGTTGACGACCTCCTGGAGTGACGCCGCCGGGGCGGCCAGGGCGATGTTGTCGCGGACCGACGCGCGCAGCAGTCGGGGGTCTTGGGGCACCCAGGCGATGCGGCTCACCACGTCCTGCTCGTCGAGATCGGCGTAGTCGAGGCCGTTGAGAGTCATCCGGCCGACGGTGATCGGGCGCAGTCCCGCGACGGCCTGCGCGATCGTCGACTTGCCCGCTCCGGACCGGCCCACCAGCGCGACGACCCTGCCGGGACGCAGGTCGAGGTCGATGCCGGTGACCGCCGGGCGGTCGCCGTACGCGATGGCGACATCGTGGAGCGTCACTGTAACCGGCTCGCCGAGCGCGGCCGGCGGCAACACCGGTGCGTCGCGCACGGTCTCCTCGCCGAGGAAGTCGCCGATGCGCCGCAGGGCGGCCCTGCCGTGGCCGACGTCCTGGAGCGCGAAGGTCAGCGGCAGGAAGGGCGCCCCCAGCGCGGGCGCCAGCACCACGGCGGCGCCGACGGAGATGACGTCCGTGTGACCGGCGTCGGCCAGCGCCGCCCCGGCGACGGCGGTCACCACCGTCGCGGTGAGCGGAGCGAAGGCGAGCTGCGTCGCGTTGCTCGGGCCGGTGAGGCCGCGGGCCCAGGAGCGCAGGAAGCCGGCATACTGCCGCGCGGCATCGTCGAAGCGGCCGTGGACGCGGTGCTCGGCGCCGAAGAGCCGCACGGGCGCGATCGCGCGGACGAACTCGGTCGCAGCGGCGTCGAGCTCGGTCACGGCCGACTGGAACTGGGGCATCGTCCCGGCGATGCGCCGCATGGCACGTCGATGCAGGGCGATACCGGCCGCCACCGGGAGCAGCGCCGCGGGCAGCAGCTCGGGCGCGGTGGCGGCCAGCGCGACGATGACGGCAGCCGGGGTCACGACGAGGCTCGCCAGATCGAGGAGGGCGTGTCCCACGAGATGATGCAGGGCGCCCACGTCGTCGGTCACGGTGCGCTTGACCTGCGCGGAGGACCGCTCGTCGAAGAATCGCAGCGGAAGCCGCGACAGCTGGGCCACGACGCGCTCGCGCAGGGAATGCTGCAGGTCGGCGTCGGCGCGGTGGCTGAGCGCGAAGGCGCAGGGGTGCAATGCCGCGCGGAGGAGAGCGGCGATGCTGCCCGCCAAGATCCAGCCGATGAGGTCGGCCGAATGCCCGTGTGCGGCGGCATGCGCGAGCTGTGTCAGCGCGAACAGCGGCACGACACCGGCGATCGACGCCAGTGCCTGCACCACGATCGCTGCGGCGAGACGCGTCCTCACTGGTGAAAGCAACGAGGTGGGAGTCACCGGCCGCAGGGGTGCGGCACTGTCGGGTGGTGGCATATGGATAATGATAATCACTCGCAAGAGGAGGAGTGGACATGACCCGTGGTGGGGGAGACGACGAGAAGGTGCGTGCCGAGGTCCTCGGTCTTCTCGGGGAGGTGCTCGGCGAGGCGGTGGAGAACGCCGATCCGGCCGTGACGCTGGCCGAGCTGGGCCTGGAGTCGCGGCAGGCGTTGCGTCTGCGACGGCTCGTCGAGGAGCGCTTCGGCAAAGCCGTGGCGCTCGTGGACCTCACGGGCGAGCGGACGGTGCACGCCGTCGTCACCGCCGTGCGCGATGCCGCACCGGCCGTGAGCCTCCCGCTGCGGGGTGAGCGGCTGCGGCCGTCCCTCGACGAGGGTCGACTCACCGAGGTGCAGGCGGCCTACTGGGCCGGTCGGGACCCCGAGCTCGATCTCGGCGGGGTCGCGACCTACTGGTACAACGAGTACGAGTCCGTCCCGGCAACTCGTCCCGAGGAATACTGCGACCGACTCGAGCAGGCATGGTCACGGCTCATCGATCACCATCCGGCGCTACGCCTTGACGTGACACGCGACGGCCGGCAGCTGCTTCGTGACTCCGTGGACTGGGTCTTCGAGCGTGTCGACCTACGCGATGCCGCCGATGCGGACGATCGCGCCGGGCGGTTGCGCGAGCAGCGCAGCCACCGCGTGCTGACCGGGGAGGACGGACCGCTGTTCGCCGTCGGCGCCGTCTTTCTGCCGGGTGGGCGCGTCCGCGTGATGGTGGGGCTCGACGCGCTCATCGCCGACCTCACCAGTTGGCGATTGCTCATGCGGCAGTGGGGGCACCTCGTGGACGATCCGGATCACCCGCTGGAGCCGAGCACGGTGAGCTTCGTGGAGCATGCCGCTCAGGTGGGGGCCACCGACGAGGATCGTCGGTGGTGGCGTGACCGCGCCGTGACGTTGCCCCCGGCTCCCTCCCTTTCGGTGAATCGCGCTCGCGCGAACCGGCGGTTCGTCCGCCATCGCACGCGGATCGGAGCCGAGACCTGGGCGGCGGTGCGTCACTGGGCCGCCGATCACGGGGTGACCGCCACCGGGACGTCGCTGGCGTGCTACGCGCTGGCGCTCGACCGGTTCGGCACGGGTGGCCGGCACACCCTCGCGCTGACGCTCGCCGGCCGTCCCGACCATGTCGGCGCGGAGCACACCGTCGGCCAGTTCGCCCAGACCGGCCTGCTCGCCTGCCCGGATCCCGAGGAGCGCCCCGGCGATGGTTTCGCCGGCTATGCGCGCGACATCGGACGGGGCCTCTTCGACCTGCTCGATCACGCCTCGGTCGGCAGCGTGGAGGTCCGGCGCCTTGCCGGCCGGGACCCGTCGGCCGCGGACTTCCCGATCGTCTTCACCTCAGGGATCGGGTTGGGTGAGGATCACCACGACGGCTGGCTCGGCGAGTGGGTCTACGGGGTCTCGCAGACGCCACAGGTCCTCCTGGACCACCTCGTATGGGAAGAGGGCGGCGAGCTGGTGCTGACGATGGACGCCGTCGAGGGAGCGTTCGATGACGGGACCGTCGAAGGAGTCCTCGCCATGGTCGCGGGCCTGATCGAGACACTGGCCGACCGGGACGCGTGGTGGTCACCGGCACTCGGATGGGACCCGTCCGGATGCCTGCCGGCACCACGACCCGAGTCGCCGTTCGCCGGCGCCGGGCCACTCATCGCAGACCCGGCCCGACGGTGGCGGACCCCGGAGCCCGCGGTCATCGCGGACGGTATCGCCCTCGGCCACGACGCACTCGCGGAGCGTGCCGATGTCGTCACCGCGAGGCTGCGGACGGCGGGAGCGGGAACGGGAGACCTGGTCGTGGTCGCCCTGCCCAAGGGGGCGGCGCAGATCGTCGCGGTGCTCGGCACCGTTGCCGCCGGGGCGGGGTACGTACCGGTTGACCCGCAGTGGCCGGCGTCGCGCCTGCAGTCCGTCGTGCGGCGCTCCGGTGCGCGATGGGCGATCGTCCCCGATGGCGCCAAGCCCGAGGCGCTGCTCGGCCTGCAGACGCTCGTCCGCCTCACGGCCGACGGCCGGACCACCGGGCCCGGGCCCTCGGAGCAGGCTGCCGATGATCCGGGGGCGCGTCCCGACGACCTCGCCTACGCGATCTTCACGTCCGGATCGACCGGTGAGCCCAAGGGCGTCGCGGTCACCCACCGGCAGGCGCGCTGCACCATCGACGACATCGTGCGGCGCTACGGTGTCGGCCCGGACGACCGGGTGCTCGCCGTGTCGGCCCTCACCTTCGACCTGTCGGTGTTCGACGTGTTCGGGCTGCTCGGCGCCGGGGGAGCGATGGTGCTGCCGGCCACCGAGGAGCTCCGCGACCCTGCCGCGTGGGCCCGGCTCGTCGGCGAGCACGGGGTGACGATCTGGAACACCGCCCCTGCCCTGCTGGAGATGCTCGTCGAGCACGCCGAGCACGATCCGGTATCGGCCGAACACCTGGCGTCACTGCGCGTCGTCATGCTCTCGGGGGACTGGATCCCCGTCACGCTTCCGGATCGCCTGCGCGCCCTGGTGCCGGGCGCGAGCGTGCACTCGCTCGGCGGTGCCACCGAGGCGTCCATATGGTCGATCACCTATCCGATCGGCCGGGTCGATCCCGACTGGTCGAGCATCCCCTACGGGCGCCCGCTGGACGGCCAGTCCTTCCACGTGCTCGCCGACGGACGCCCGTGCCATGTCGGCGAGACCGGGGAGTTGTTCATCGGCGGCGACGGTGTCGCCGAGGGTTATGTCGGAGATCCGGAGCAGACCGCAGATCGCTTCGGCGTGCATCCGGTGCTCGGCGAACGCCTCTACCGCACCGGCGATCTCGGACGCTGGCGCTCCGATGCGACGATCGAGTTCCTCGGACGGGTCGACCGGCAGATCAAGATCCAGGGCTTCCGGATCGAGCTCGGTGAGGTAGAGGCGGCACTCGCACGATGTGAGCGGGTGCGGCAGGCTGTCGCCGCCTCGGTGCCAGGTCCCGATGGCAGGCCGCGGCTCGTCGCATGGGTCGCTGCTCCCGACGACCCCGCCGAGGGCCCGCGCCGGCTCCGCGAGGAGGTGCGGAGCTACCTGCCGTCCTACATGATCCCTAGCCGCATCCAGGTCCTGCCGGCACTGCCTGTGACGGCGAACGGCAAGGTCGACCACGGCAGCCTGCCGGCCGCCTTCGCTCGCCCCGTGGCGGACGAGACCGTGCGTCCGGGGGACTCGGTGCTGCCGGCAGAGGGCGAGGAGGGGATGACTCCCGAGGATGTCCCGGCCGATACCGCGCCGGCGGGTGATGTCCCGGGGCTCGCCGCCGTGGCGTACGAGGTGCTGGGTGCCAGTGTCGCGCTCGACCGGACATTGCTCGAATCCGGCGCCACTTCGCTCGACGCCGTCCGGCTCGCGAATGCCGTCGAGGATGCCTGCGGCTGGCGGCCACCGGTGCGTGAGCTGCTCGGAGAGCGGACCGTCCGCGATGTGCTCGAAGATGTTCCCCGCAGTGCGACGGTGGTGGCTGAAACACCGATTGAGCCGATGGCTGAGTCCGAGCCCGCCTACAGTGCTCCGGATGCGGTGCCCCCGCTGCCAGAGACGTCCGTGGTCCTCCGTGTGCCCGTATGCTCGCCGGACCCCGAGGAGCTGATGGCACTGACGGACTGGCTGCGCGCGATCGAGCGGTGGACGAAAGATGCGGGCCGGACGGCACAGACGCGGTGGACGTCACGTGGGGGAGGGGTCGCCGTGGAGGTCGCGCTGGGCGAGCCGAGCGTACATCCGCGAGCGACCCGTGATCACCCAGCGTCGACAACGGCTTCAGGTCACGTGTCGGACAGTGGTCCCTTCGCGATGACGGAGATGCAGCTGTCTTATCTGTTAGGCCGTGCGGATGACTGGCTCGGCGCGCCGGTTGCCCCGCACTACTACACCGAGGTCGACCTGCCGGGAATCAGGGCCGAGGATCTCCAGCACGCCGTCGACGAGGTCGTCGCCGTGCATCCGATGCTGCGGGCACGCGCGACCGCCGATGCGCGTCAGACAGTACTCGCGCCGGATGATCCCAGCGGGCGGGTACCGGTCGAGGTCCGCGATCTGCGTGGTTTGGGGGACGGCGCGCGCGAGTCCTCGTTGCGGGAGATCCGTGAGGCGGAGTCCCACCGCGTGGTCGACCCGATGCGCGAGCCGGGGCTCCGGCTAGCGGTGAGTCGGCTCGACGACGGGGTCAGTCGGGTGCACCTGGGCCTCGATCTGCTGTTCTGTGATGCCACGAGCGCGGTGGTTCTCGTCGACTCCCTCCACGCCGCACTGGGCGGCGAGTCTATCCCGCGACCTGAGGGGGAATTCCGGCGATGGATCGCCGATCTGTCCGCGACACGTGACGGCGACCGGCGCCGAGCCGCGGAGGCGCACATGGCGGCACGCGCCGCGACGCTACCTCCGCCTCCTGAGCTGCCGCTCACCGCGCCGGTCGAGGGGCATGTGCGCTTCGAACGCCGTGAACACCGTTTCGAGGCGGGCTGGTGGAGGCCTCTGCGCGATGCCGTCTCCGGACGAGGGACCACGCCGACCGGGCTATTGCTCGCCGCCCTCGGAGCCGCGCTCGGAAGGGTGACGAACGGCCAGGACCACACGGTCGTGGTCACGGTGTTCGACCGTCCCGCCGCGCACAATGGTGTGATCGGCGACTACACCACCACGGTCCTCGCGGCGCTGCCGGGCGGCGGAGGCTCGCTGCCGGAGTCCGCGCGGGTCCTGCAGGAGGAGCTGTGGGCAGACCTCGAGCACGCGGTCGGCGTCCACGGAGTGCACGGCAACCACACCCTGCGCGAGCTGGCGCGGCTGGGGCGGTCCAGCCGATTCCCGGTCGCCTTCTCCAGCGGCATCGGCAGCAGCGTGGGTGGCGACGGCGTCAGCCGTGATGCAGGGCGGCTGCTCGAACGCTGGGGGACCGTCGTGCACGCGGTGAGTCAGACACCCAATGTCGCGCTCGACGTGCAGGCATTCGAGGACGGTGACGATCTGGTGGTGCGCTGGGATGGCGTCGATGCGGCCTTTCCACCGGGATTCCTCGACGCGTCGTTCACGGACTTCCTCGACGAGCTGCGCGCCGCCCCCGCCGCCTATGCCGAGGCGGAGACACCCCGTGCGGCGCCAGCGAGACGCGCTGGGCCGGTGCGCGATGTGGCAAGCGCGATCCGTGAGCATCTCGCCGAAGAACTCGGGTGTACGGTATCGGCCGTCGACGCGTCGGCGCGGTTCTTCGATCTCGGCGCGACCTCGCTGACGGTCGTGCAGCTGCAACGCCGGCTCGCGGAGGACGGCATCGATGTCACCGTGCTGGACTTCTTCGCCCATCCGACCCTCGAACGGCTGGCCGCTGCCATCACCGAGAGCCACGCCGTCATCGAGGCGCCGCGACCGGCTCGCGGAGGTCTCTCGGCGGCGCACCAGCGCGGTGAACGGCGTCGGCGTGTCCACCGGGATCGGCGGCGTTGAGGATCCCGCTCGCGCACCGCCGCTCGTGAGGCTCGCGTGTACGTCGGCTGCGCGGGGCGTCCACCGTTGACATCCTCCGCGAGTGCCCGGTCAGGTGTCGATCTCGGCCTCAGAGCGCAGGATGCAGAACTCATTGCCCTCCGGATCCGCCAGGATCACCCACCCCGTGCCGGGGCCGTACTGCCCGCGGTGGTCCGCTACCTGCGTCGCACCGAGCCGGAGAAGTCGCTCGAGCTCGGCATCGCGCGTCCCCTCACGGGGACGCAGATCGAAATGGATGCGGTTCTTGACGGACTTCGGCTCGGGCACCTCGATGAAGAGGATCTGGTGGCCGGTGTCGGGGTCGAGAATGAGGCACTCCTCCTCTCTGGCGCGGAGCGGCTCATCGGGCAGCTCCGTGTATCCCAGGACCTCCTTCCAGAAGAGCGCGAGCGCGTAGGCGTCGCCACAGTCGACCGAGGTGTGGGAGACATAGCTGGTCATGACCTCAGCCTGCCGTAACCCTCCGACACCTACGACGGATGCGAGGCATGGTGTCGGGCGGCTGGGATGAGGACGATGGCGACGTGAGCGACGTCCCGCCCGCCCGAGCGGCGCGGGGTGAGCCGGGCCGGTCGAGGCTACGATGGAGGAACTCGCGGCGCCCCCGGCGCCGCTGACCGACGGCATCCCGACGGAGGCGCAGCATGGTCGTGATCGAAGCGCACAGCGAGGTCGATGTGCCTCTGCGCACTGCCTACGACCAGTGGACGCAGTTCGAGAGCTTCCCCCGGTTCATGTCCGCGGTGCGAGCGGTCCACCACGTGAGTCCCACGGTCACTCGCTGGCGCGTTGGCATCGGCCCGCTGCATCGTGACTTCCACACGGAGATCCTCGAACAGCATCCCGACGAGAGCTTGCGGTGGCGCAGCCTCGACGTGCGCCCCAAGCACGAGGGAGAGGTCGTCTTCTCCGAGATCTCCGAGGGCCGCACGCGGGTCTTGGTGAGGATCCGTCTCGGCTCGGGAGGGAGCGGGCCGATTCGGGGGATCCTTGAACGCGCTCTGCGCCGGGAGCTCGGCGCTTTCAAGGGCTTCATCCAAGGTCTCGGCGAGTCCGGTGCCGCATGGCGGGGCGCGATCCACGAGGGCCGTGTGCGGCAGCCCGGCGAGCCTGCGCCCCGGTCGCCCACGTGGCCGCACGGGTGAACCGATCCGGCCGATATCCGACGATCTACGAGAGGCGATGGCGATGAGCAGCACCCCGAACGGCGACTCCGACGAGCAGCTGTCGGTCAGCGAACCCAAGACGTGGGCCGCGGGCGTTCCCGCTGTCGCTCACGCGTTGCAGTACTCGCTGGAGCAGACCTCCCCGCGGCGCACCGCCCTGACGCTCCTGAACATGAACCAGGTCGACGGTATCGACTGCCCCGGTTGCGCCTGGCCCGATCCCGCTCCGGGGCACCGGCACAAGAACGAGTACTGCGAGAACGGTGCCAAGCACATCAACGACGAGGCGACGTCGAGTCGCGTCACCGCCGACTTCTTCGCGCAGCATCCCGTCTCGGAGCTGGCCCAGCAGTCCGACGAGTGGCTGAACCGGCAGGGGCGGCTCACCGAGCCCATGGTCAAGCGTCCCGGCTCCGATCACTATGTGCCGATCAGCTGGCACGATGCCCTCGAAATGGTCGCCACCGAACTGCGCGCCCTGGACTCTCCCGATGAGGCGGCCTTCTACACGTCCGGTCGCGTGAGCAATGAGGCCGCCTTCGTGTTGCAGCTGTTCGCCCGGGCCTTCGGCACCAATAATCTGCCCGACTGCAGCAATCTGTGCCACGAGTCCAGCGGCACCGCTCTGAGCGAGACCCTCGGCACGGGCAAGGGGACCGTGAGCCTGTTGGACCTGCACCACGCCGATCTGATCTTCGTCGTCGGCCAGAATCCGGGCACGAATCACCCTCGCCAGCTCTCGGCGCTGGAGGAGGCGAAGCGTAACGGCGCGCGCATCATCGCGGTCAATCCCTTGCCCGAGGCCGGACTGTTCCGCTTCAAGAACCCGCAGAAGCCCCGTGGCGTCATCGGCCGCGGTGTCCCGATCGCCGACCAGTACCTTCCGATCCGCCTCGGGGGAGACCTGTCCTTCTTCCGCGCCCTCAACCGGCTGCTGCTCGAGGCCGAGGACGCCCGCCCCGGCGAGGTGCTGGATCATGACTTCATCGCGGCCAGCACCAGCGGTTTCGAGGAGTTCGCGGAGCATGCCCGGTCGACGGACTGGGACACGGTGCTCGCCGAGACCGGATTGAGCCGTGCGGAGATCGAGGCGGTTCGCGACGAGGTGCTGCGCGCCGATCGCATCGTGGTCTGCTGGGCGATGGGGATCACCCAGCATCGCCACGCCGTCCCCACGATCCGGGAGATGGTCAATTTCCTGCTGCTGCGCGGCAATGTGGGCCGTGCCGGTGCGGGTGCCTGCCCGGTCCGCGGGCACAGCAATGTCCAGGGTGACCGCACGATGGGGATCTGGGAGCAGATGCCCGACCACTTCCTCGACGCATTGCGCGATGAGTTCGGTTTCGAGCCCCCGCGACACCACGGATTCGACGCGGTCAACACGATCCGCGCGATGCACGAGGGCCGCATCAAGGTCTTCCTGGGCGTGGCCGGCAACTTCGTCCGCGCCACCCCTGACAGCGCGGTCACCGAGGAGGCGATGCGACGTTGCCGCCTCACCGCTCACGTCTCCACGAAGCTCAACCGTTCCCACACCGTCTGTGGTGAGACTGCCCTCATTCTGCCGACCCTCGGCCGGACCGAGATCGACGTGCAAGCGAGTGGGGAGCAGTTCGTCACCGTCGAGGACTCGATGAGCGAGGTGCACGCATCGCACGGACGGCTGGAGCCCGCCTCGCGAGTGCTGCTGAGCGAGGTGGCGATCCTCGCGCGGCTGGCCAACAAGACCGTGCACGACACGGTCGACATTCCGTGGCAGGAGTTCGAGGACGACTACGGCACGATCCGCGACCGGATCTCGCGTATCGTCCCCGGATTCCACGATTTCAACGCGCGGGTGGTCCGTCCGGGCGGTCTTCGACTGCCCAATCCGGTCAACGAGGGCATGTTCCCCACGCGGACCGGCACGGCGATCTTCACCCGCAACGATGGCTCAGCGCCGACCGCACCGCCGCGGCATCTGCTGTTGCAGACGCTTCGCTCGCATGACCAGTGGAACACCGTGCCGTATACGAACAACGACCGTTACCGGGGGATCCACGGCAGCCGCCGCGTGGTGCTGGTCAACGCCGAGGACATGGACGAACTGGGCCTGGCAGAGCGCGACCGCGTCGACCTGGTCAGCGTGTGGTCCGATGACGTCGAGCGCCGTGCCCCCGGCTTCGAGGTTGTCGCCTATCCGACGCCGCGGGGCTGTGCCGCCGCGTACTACCCGGAGACCAATGTCCTGGTGCCCCTCGACAGCGTCGCCGAGGTGAGCAACCAGCCGGCTTCCAAGAGCGTCGTGGTGCGGCTGGAGACCGTCGGTGCGCCGGTCACCGCCGGCCGCGGCTGAGCACCGTGGGCTCGATCACCAGACGGTGGCGCACGACGCGTTTCACCGTCGGCGGTGGACAGCGGATCCGCCCCGACACGCTGGCCGTCGAGGAACCGCTGGAGATCCGCATCGGCGGTAACCCGCTGGCCGTCACCATGCGCACCCCTGGCCACGATGTCGAGCTGGCCGCCGGTTTCCTCGTCTCGGAGGGGGTGATCGCGAGGGGCGAGGAGTTCGGCTCGGCCATCCACTGCGGCGGTCCGGGCACCGGTGGTGCCGAGAACACCTACAACGTGCTCGACATCGGGCTCGCCCCGGGAGTGCCGCTCCCCGCTCCGGACATCGCTCGGGCCTTCTACACCACCAGCTCGTGCGGGGTGTGCGGTAAAGCCAGTATTGAGGCGGTGGAGACGGTCTCGGCCTATCGGGTCGCCGATGATCCCGCGGAGATCGATATCGAGCGGCTGGCGCGGCTGCCCGATCTGTTGAGGGAGCATCAAGCCGTGTTCGACAAGACCGGCGGACTGCACGCCGCGGGCCTCTTCGATGCGGCCACGGGCGAGGCGCTGGTCGTGCGTGAGGACGTCGGCCGCCACAACGCGGTGGACAAGGTCATCGGCTGGGCGGTGCTCAACGACCGGCTGCCATTGAACGGCACCGTGTTGCAGGTCTCCGGACGGACCAGCTTCGAGCTGGTCCAGAAGAGCATCATGGCCGGGGTCCCGATCCTCGCCGCGGTATCCGCTCCGTCCTCGCTCGCGGTGGAGCTGGCGGCGGATTCGGGACTCACCCTGGTCGGCTTCCTGCGCGGCGAGTCGATGAATGTCTACACCCGGGTCGATCGCGTGGTGGAGTAAGCCTGCCGTCGCGAGGTCGCGATGGGAGAGAGCTGTGCCGGCGCAGCTCGTCTATCTTTTGCGACAGCTGCCGGTACCCGGTAGGAACGCGGTATGACGTCCCTGTGGCTGGCCGGAACCGAAGAACCGACCGATGACCCCTGGGCGCCGGAGCTCGGGGTCCAGGATGCCGTCATCGGGGCGGGTCTCACCGGGCTCGTGACGGCAGTGCTGCTCGCCCGCGCGGGACGACAGGTCACCGTGATCGAGGCCCGCTATCCCGGAGCGGTGGCCACCGGCAACACCACCGCCAAGCTCAGCCTGCTGCAGGGCAGCCATCTCTCCGCCCTCCGGCGCTACCACTCCGCTGAGACGGCCCGGGCCTATGTCGCGGCCAACACGGCCGGTCAAGAATGGCTCCTGCAGTACTGTGCTGCGCACGGCGTCGTTGTACAGCGGCGCCCCGCGTACAGCTACGCGACCACCCCTGACGGCGTGATGACCCTACGGCGGGAGCTGGACCACACGCACGAGGCCGGCCTGGCGACCGAATGGGTCGATGATCTCGCCCTGCCCTTCGAAACCCTCGCGGGGGTGCGTCTCGCCGACCAGGCACAGTTCGACCCGGTGCAGGTTCTCGCGGCGCTGCGTGCCGAACTGCGGAGCTGGGGCGGGCGTCTGCATCACCGCATCCGTGTCACCGGAGTGCGTGCTCGGCGGCCGTGCATCGTCCAGACCGAGGCTGGCGAGCTCCGCGCCGATCGAGTCGTTCTGGCGACGGGAATCCCGATCCTGGATCGAGGCCTGTACTTCGCGTTGATGGAGCCGCAACGCTCCTACGCCATCTCGTTCCGCGGAGTCTCCAACGCACCGACGGGCATGTACCTGTCGGTGGATCAGCCCACCCGCTCCCTGAGAACGGCACCGCGGCCGGATGGGACCGAACAGCTCCTGGTGGGCGGCAACGGTCACGGCGTGGGGCGCATCCGCTCCGAGCTGGGACAGGTAGAGGATCTGCGCGAGTGGAGTCATCGTCACTTTCCCGGTGCGCAGGAGACCCACTGGTGGTCCGCCCAGGACTACGCCCCGGTAGATGCGATGCCCGTGGTGGGCGCTGTTCCCGGAACCGGGGGACGTGTCTTCGCCGCGACGGGCTACGCCAAGTGGGGGATGACCAATGCCGCAGGTGCGGCACTTCGGCTCGCGGCCCAGTTGCTGGGGGACGAGACGCCGGCCTGGGGCAAGGCGTTGGAGCGCCGCGCTCCCGGTCCTGCCGTTCTGGCGCGGACCGGGATGGTCAATGCCAAGGTCGGTGCTCATGCGACGACCGGTTGGCTCCGGACGGGCGCGAGTTCTCGGCGGACACCACCGGAGGGAGCCGGCCTGGTGGCCCGCAGCGCGGCCGGTCCGGTGGGGGTCTCCACTGTCGACGGCGCGACCTGCGCGGTCTCGGCTGTCTGTCCCCATCTCGGCGGTGTCGTCGCGTGGAATGACGCCGAGAAGTCGTGGGATTGCCCGTTGCACGGTTCGCGTTTCGCCCCCGACGGAAGCGTGCTCGAGGGTCCGGCGACGTCACCGTTGAAACCGCGTTCTTGAGCTCACGGAGGCAGGCGGGTGGCGCTTACCACCGGCGATTCGAGCCGGCCACGGTGGTCGATCCGCCGATGCCGGTGGCGGTGGCCCGTCGTGACTGGAAGCGGCCACGAGATGCGCTGCGTGTGTGGACCCGCATCATGGAGAGCGAGCCGTCGGTTCTCCCATAGGCCGACATGACGGAGGTGACCGTGAAGCAGACGCGCCCGAGATCGACCATGACGTTCGGCGGACTGGAGATCGTCTTCGACGACCGCGTTCTGCATCCACGGGATTGGACGGTGGCACAGTCCTGGTGGGCCGAGGAACTGCTGGCGACAGCGCCAGCCGGGCCGGTGCTGGAGCTGTGTGCCGGTGCCGGGCAGATCGGCCTGCTCGCCGTCCGGGGCTCCGATCGCCGGTTGGTGATGGTCGACCGCAATCCGATCGCCTGCGACTTCGCCTCGTTCAATGCCGAGACGGCGGGATTGAGCGGCCGGGTGACGGTGCGCCAGGGTGAGATGGAGCGGTGCATCGGACCGGGCGAGCGGTTCGCTCTCGTCCTCGCCGATCCTCCGTGGGTACGCAGCGAGGAGGTGCAGCGTTTTCCCGAGGATCCCGTCGGCGCGATCGACGGCGGCGACGACGGGCTCAGGATCGCTCGCTCCTGTCTGGCCCTGGCGGACCGACATCTCCTGCCGGGCGGCAGCATGCTGCTGCAACTGGGCGACGATGCTCAGATCGATGCCCTCGCCGAGAAGCTTGACCGGCACTCCCGCCTCCACGTCGGTGAACGGCGATCGTTCGAGGGGCGCGGCGTGCTGGTGCGGATCACGGCCAGCGGGGAGTGAGGACGGGCTCACGGGAGCGGCATCGCCCTCGTTCGCACGGCCTCTCGTAGCCAAGCCAGCTCGACGACGGTGTGCAGATCGGCGAGGTCGGCGCCCGTGAGCTGCTGGAAGCGTTGGAGCCGGTGACGCAAAGTGTTCTCGTGGACGACCAGGCGCTGGGAGGCCTGACGGATGCTCTGCGAGCTCTCCAGATAGGTCCAGACGCTGTCCAAGAGGACTCTGCCGAAGCGATGCTCACCCGCCAGCGCGGGAAGGTACTTGTCCGAGATCAGCTCGTGGACCAGGCGTTCCTCGGGTACGGCCATGCGCCAGGTGATCTCCGTCGCGTCCAGCCAGCTGCCGGGGACGGCATCGGTCTGGGCGAGGACGCGTCGTGCTGACCGCCAGGACCGACCGATGTGCTCCAGGGATTCGAGCGTTCCTGCCGCGATCGACCCGGAGACGAGGGCTTCGCGTGGGTCGCGTGCCACGATGCCCACGGCGAATGAGCCGAGTGAGGCGGCGAGCGCCGGGGACTCGGGCGTCGCTCCATGGCTCTCGACCTTCCGCACCCACGGATCGTGTGACTCGCACACCGTCATGACGATGCGATAGCGCTGTCCTCGATCCAGTCCCAGTGCCTCCGCTCGTCGCAGTGTCCCTTCATGGTCGCCCTCGCGATCGCCGAAGGCGCGTAGGACATCGGCCTTCTCGACATTGCGGCGCACCTCGTCGGTCACGGCATGGGCACGATACTCGCGGACGGCGAGGTCCATGAACCAATCGCCCACCTCCCACAGGAGGCTCGAGCCGAAGAGCGTCTCCTCGGGGTCCAGCGAGCGCTGCCGGGCGACCTCGATGAACCGATGGTGGATCGCCGTGAGGTTGAGCCGATACGCCCGGATGATGGCGTCGATGGGCATGCCCTGCTCCATCCGCCGCCGCGTCGTGCGCTGGGGTTCGCCCTCCCCGTCGTCCAGGGGGGCTCGGCGCGCACGCAGACAGGCCACCCCACGGCTCACATTGGTGTGGATCGAGCCGAGGAGCTCGTCGCGGCTGATCGACACGTAGTCCGGCAGCTCCGCATAGATGCTCTCGGCGGCTCGTGCCGCGAGCTCGTGCACCTCGCTCTGCAGATCGTCGGCGATATCGGCCAGGGTCAGCATGGAGGGTCGGTCCTTCCGTTGATTGGAGAAATCCACGACGAGGAGCGTGAACTTTGGCGATTTCGCCGTAGCCACCGACTCATGCTGTCGGGAAACTACTACTGCGTGATCGTCATCACAGAAAGGTACGCGATGTCCAGAACGGCCCAGTGGCAGGGAGCGCCACCCGCGCCACCCGCCGGATCCGCCTCGACCTTCAGCGCCCTATGGGACCGGGCCCGCGAGCGGCACAGCACGCGTCCATTCCTGATCTTCCAGAACGAGGACGACGCGGTCAGCTCCTGGACCTACGGCGAGTTCGACCGCGCCGTCGACGCCGTGATCGTGCGACTCCGCGAGGCCGGCGTGGGCGCCGGGGACGGAATCCACCTGTGCCTGCGGAACTGCCCGGCCTTCGTGGCGATCTGGCTGGCCGCCGCGCGGCTCGGGGCATGGATCGTTCCCGTCGATCCCACGGCCGCCGGTCGCGAGATCCGCCAGCAGCTCGCGCGCACCGGCGCCCGCCTCGGCGTATACGGCCGGTCGCGGGGCGCGGTGTATCGCAGTGGAACCGAGGCATTCGACGGTCCACTGTGGGAACTGGAGGAGTCGGCTCGCGATATCGACGGCTGGCTGACGGGTGACACGGTGGCGGGCTCGAAGACCGCTCCCGGCGAGCGTGATCGTCTCGCCATCATGTTCACCTCGGGCACGACGTCCCAACCGAAGGGAGTCGTGCTCACCCAGCGCAACTACCACTGCGTCGCAGTGACGATGGCCGAGGCGGCGCGCCTGAGGCCTGAGCATCGCTGGTTCGTGACGCTTCCGCTCTTCCACGGCAACGCCCAGTACTACTGCTTCGCGTCGGCGATCGCCGTCGGGGCCAGCGTCGCCCTCACCGCCGGCTTCTCGGCATCCCGCTGGGTGTCTGACGCGATCGCCGTGGAGGCCACCCACGCGAGCCTCTTCGCCGCACCGATGCGCATGATCCTGGCGCGCACGCCGGCCCAGCAGCGACCGGCCCGCCTCGAGCATGTCTGGTTCGCCCAGAATCTGGGGGCCGAACATCACCGGCAGTTCGCCGAGCTCGCGGGGGTCACCCCCCGACAGCTCTACGGGATGACCGAGACGGTCCCGGTGGTCACCTACGACCGCAGCGCCGAGCCCGTCCACGATCTCATCGGACACCCTGTCCCGGGGCGCATCGCCCGACTCGTCCGGGGAGCCTCGCTCGAGCCGGTGCCCACCGGGGAAACGGGGATGATCGCGGTAGCCGGACGCCGCGGCGATGATCTCTTCGCTGAGTACCTCGATGATCCGGAGGCGACGGCACGGACCCTCGTCCAGGACGACGAGGGAGTCGACTGGTTGTTGACGGGTGATCTTGCCGTCGACGACGGAGCGCGTGGGTGGCGCTTCGTCGGACGCAACGACGACGTCATCAAAGTCGCCGGTGAGAACGTGTCACTGACGGAGGTGGAGGCGGCGCTCGCACAGGCTCCCGGCGTGCTGGAGGCCGCCGTGGTGGCCCAGGACGACCCGATCCGCGACCGGGTGCCCGTCGCCTATGTCGTGCCCCGAGACGAGGCGAGCCCTCCGGACCTCGCCGCACTCGAGGTGTGGGCGACGCAGCACCTCGCCAAGGCGGCTCGACCACGGGAATGGCATGTGATCGCCGAACTCCCGCGCACCAGCGTCGGCAAGGTCCGGCGCTTCAAGCTCGACACTCCCACGAACGGAGAACACTGATGTCCGCTCCCGCGATCTCCCCTCAACGCCGCCGGCGCGCGTTCGTCGGCGCGATCTCCGGCCACCTCATCGAGTGGTACGACTACGGGATCTATGGATTCCTCGCCGTCGTGATGGGGCAGGTCTTCTTCGCCTCGTCGTCACCGGGTGTCAGCCTGTTGAGCAGCTTCGCGGCCTTCGCCCTGAGCTTCTTCATGCGACCCCTCGGCGGCCTGTTCTTCGGCCCCTTGGGGGACCGGATCGGACGCCGCGCGACGCTCACGATCGTCATGGTGCTGATGGCGGGCTCGACCTGCCTCATCGGCGTGCTTCCCACCTATGCTGCCGTGGGGGTGCTCGCGCCGGTGCTCCTCGTGCTGCTGCGCTGCCTCCAGGGGCTGTCGGCCGGTGGTGAGATCGGCACGGTGACGACCTTCATCGCCGAGTACGCGGGCCCCGGCCGACGCGGTTACTCGACGAGCTGGCTGATGGTCACAGCTGTGCTCGGCCTGCTGCTGGGCAGCTTCGTCGCCAATGGGCTCAGTGCCGTGCTGGGTGACGAGACGATGCACGACTGGGGATGGCGGATCCCCTTCCTGATCGCCGGCCCGCTCGGCATGATCGCCGCCTATATCCGCCTCAAGCTCGAGGACAGCCCCGAGTTCCAGGCGCTCGCCGAGGCCGGGCACACCGAGAAGGCGCCGCTGCGTGCGTGCATGCGGTGGCGGCGTGCGTTGGTCCTGGTCTTCTGCATCATCACCGTCCACGCCTCGATCTTCTACCTGGTGCTGACCTTCGCCTCGACCTTCCTCAGCAACACCCTGGGCTTCGGCTCGTCGACGCGATTCTGGTTCGTGATCGTCGCCGCCTCGACCGCGGCCGCGGTCATGCCTCTGGGAGGTGCGTTCACCGATCGATACGGCCGGCGTCCCTTCCTGCTGGTCACGGCCGCGATGGCGACGCTGTCGATGCTGTGGTTCTTCCTGGCCGCACCGGGGGCCACCCCGACGACCTTCTTCTTCCCGCTGATGGCCTGTGCGCTCTCCTTCGGCCTGTACGCCTCGTCGACCTACGCGACGATGACGGAGCTCATCCCGACCAGGATCCGCTCGACGGGCATCGCGGTGGCCTACAACGTCCCGGTGGCCGTCTTCGGAGGGAGTGCGCCGCTGGTCGCCGCGGCTCTCATCGAGAGCACCGGCAGCATCACCTCGCCGAGCTACTTCTTCGTCGCCACCGGACTGCTCTCGATCGCCGCGCTCCTGGTCCTGAAGCCGAGCGACTTCGAACGCTCCGCCGAGGCCGACCGGATCGCGCAACATCGCGCCGCGCAGGAGGTGGCCGCATGAGGAACCGTGGGGAGTTCGTGGTGAGCGGATGGGGTCACACGCGATTCGGCAAGCACGAGTCCACTCTCGAGGAGCTCATCGTGGAGGCAGCGGCGGACGCGATCGCCTCGGCGGGTCTCGCGCCTGGTGACATCGACGAGATCGTGCTCGGCCACTTCAATGCCGGCATGCAGCCGCTGGCCTTCTCCTCCTCGCTCGTGCTGCAGACCCACGATGCGCTCGCCGGGGTTCCCGCGACGCGGGTGGAGAATGCCTGTGCCTCGGGCGCAGCCGCCTTTCAGACCGGTATCAAGGCGGTCCTCTCGGGATCGGCCCGCCGTGTACTCGTGGTCGGGGCAGAGAAGATGACGGGGCTGGATCCGCAGCTCGTCGGCTCTGCACTCATCGGAGCCGACTACGATCACGCGGGGACGTCATCCTCCGTCGGCTTCGCCGGGCTCTTCGCCGAGGTCGCCACCGCCTACGCGGGGAGAATCGGCGATCCGGGGGACGCGATGGCGCGTATCGCCGAGAAGAACCACCGTCACGGGGCCTCGAATCCGCTGGCCCACCTGCGGCGCGAGCTCACCTATGAGGAGTGCAGCACGGTATCGGCGACGAACCCGATGGTCGCCGCGCCACTGCGGCGCAGTGACTGCTCGCCCGTCTCCGACGGTGCGGCGGCGATCGTGCTGAGCACCGCCGCAGACGCCTCGTCGGATGCGCACACCAGCGGCGCTGCGGTCGCCGGATGGGGGCAGGCGAATGACTTCCTCCCGGCCGCGCGCCGCGATCCGATCGCCTTCGCCGGTTCCGCCACGGCCTGGCAGCGCGCCATCGGCGCCGCCGGTGTCCGGCAGAGGGACCTGTCCTTCGTGGAGTTGCACGACTGCTTCACGATCGCCGAACTGGTCCTCTATGACGTCCTCGGCCTGGTTCCCGAGGGTATGAGCGCGATAGAGGCGGCGCGCGACGGATGGTTCGGTCGCGAGGGGGCGCTGCCGGTCAATGTGTCGGGCGGGTTGAAGTCCAAGGGCCATCCCGTGGGCGCGACCGGTGTGTCGCAGATAATCATGGCGGCGATGCAGCTCACGGGAACGGCAGGTGCCTCGCAGCTGCCGGACCCGCGTGTCGCGGCCGTGCACAATATGGGCGGGCTCGCCATCGCGAACTACGCCCACGTCCTGACGACGCGCTGACGCGCCGCGGTACGCGGTGACCCCCGACGAGGGCCACCGCGTACCGGCTCAGAGGACCTTCGAGATCCCCATAGGCGGCGATATAACCGCCGTCGAGCACGCCGGGCTGACAGATCTCGAGCTCGAAACCCGATCCTCCGCGATCGCGTTCAACAGATCCATGTCGATGCCGACGAACTGACCGTCACCGCGCCGGCTCAGGCGCGGAGGACCTTCTCGAGGGGTTTGCCCTTGGCCAGCTCGTCGACGAGCTTGTCGAGATAGCGGATCTTCTGCATCAGGGGATCGTCGATCTCCTCGACTCGCACGCCGCACACCACGCCCGTGATGAGCGAGGCGTGCGGGGTCAGTCGGGCATCGGCGAAGAACTCCTCGAAGGTCGTCTCCGCATCGAGATGACGCTGCAGTTCGCCGTCGTCGAATCCGGTGAGCCACTCGATCACCGCGTCGAGCTCGGCCTTCGTGCGGCCCTTGCGCTCGACCTTGGCCAGGTAGAGCGGGTAGACGGACGCGAAGCTCATGATGAAGATCCTGCTGCTCACCGGATCACGGTACCGTGCGGGTCGCTGGAGGTCCTCAGAACGGCGGCCAGGGGACCGGCGGCATCTCGCCCTCGGGTGACGGGAACCGGCCGGTCGCAACCAGCCGCTCGGCACGTCGAAGCAGGGCTTCGATCTCCGGCGGGGCGAGAAGCTCGTGGAGGCGCGTTCCATCGTCACCGTCCGGAGAGGCGAGAACACGGCCGACACCCGCACGCTCGTCCTCGGTCAGGGGCTCGCCGATCCACCCCCAGAGGACCGTGCGCAGCTTCGGTTCCGTATGGAAGGTGAGGCCGTGGTCGACCCCATGACGGTGCCCGCCCGGCATCGCGAGAACATGGCCGCCCTTGCGGTCGGCATTGTTGACGAGCACATCGAAGACCGCCATGCGTCGCAGCGCCGCGGAGTCCTCGTGGACGACGGAGACCGGCTGCTCATCGGCGTCCACCCCGTCGAGGACGTGTTTCCACCCGGACTCGGGGATCTCGCCGGCCGGCACGATCGTGACGGGTTCCTGTGCCTGGTCGGTCTCTTGCCAGACCTGGATCATCCCTTCACCGTGTGGACCGTCTCCGAGCCACGTCGGCGGCACGATCCCCCAGCCGAGGGCCTCGGACACGAGGAAGGCGGCGACCTCGCGGTGTGCCAGCACGGCGCCGGGGAAGTCCCACAGCGGCCGCTCGCCGGCGACCGGCTTGTAGACGACAGGCGTGTCACCGATGTGAGCGTAGAAGGTCGCATTCGAAGCGGGCAGGATGCGCCCCTCGAGTACCAGTTCGGCGTCGGAGAGGGACGGCATCGTCATGACGCCCATGCTAGGACTCCCCACCCGTGAGCGGTGACCTACGCACCCCTCACGCCCAGCGAGAGGTGCGCAGGGCACCGCCCTGAGCGGGCCGCGATCACAGCCAGGCGGCGACGCCTCCGTGGCCCGAACAGGTCCCGCGACGGTTCTGGCTGTGGCTGTAGGTCCCGTCCTGGCAGCGAGCGGTCGCACCGGCCGGGACTTGGGCGCTCTCATGCGGGCGGCAGACAGAATTGCCCGCGGAGTTGACGTAGGTTCCGTTCGGGCAGGTGGCGGGCGCGGGCGCCGCGGGCTCCGGGGGCGGGGGCGGAGCCGGTTGGCGAGTGCCCTGTGCGATGACCTCGTGCACCGGCTCGGTGACTATGCGCTCGGAGACCTGCTCGCGGGCCGTCTCCTTGCCATCGGTGTGGGTGACGCGGAAGGTCCGTTCGAGTTGTCCCGGTACGCCGGCGGTCCGAACCCGGGTCTGGCCGACCTCGAGCTCACTGTCCTCGACAGTGCTGCTGGCGAAGGCGATCTCCTCGGTGACCGTCTCGGTGCTGTGGAGGACGATGGGCTTCGCCGCTGTGGGTGACGGGCTGGCCGTCGTGGTCGCCCCGGTGGGCGCCGGCTCCGTCTCCTGGGGTGCGATCGCTCCGGCGCCGGCGGCCACCGTCACCAGGGCGATGAGCGCGGCACCCGCGCTCAATCCGATCCGCTGACCCACGGTATGGGACAAGAACCACTGCTTCACGTCATCTCCTCGATCGATCCCGGGGAGATCGTCTCGCGGTGTAACTTGCAGTGACAATGAGCCTTTCGGAGCGGACGTACTAGTCCGAAATGCTCAGGGGCGCGGGCGCTTCTACTCGAATTCCCCGATTTGCGGGCATCGGTGACCCTCGGGGTCTATGGGTTCGAGACACAGGGGGCAGAACGGCCGTCCACCGAGCACGATCTCGCGAGTGCGCTTGCTGAAGGATCGGGCCGCTCCGACGGGGATGCGCACCTGGAGCACCTCGGGGGAGTCCTCCGGATCGGGTGCGGGCATGACCGCGGGATCGCCCTCGATCTCGACGAGGGGGTGAGCCTCGATCACCACCTGTGCCGTGCTCGGATCCCATCCCAACGTCATCAGGCCCACGCGGAACTGCTCCTCGATCGGCTCGTCGAGGGGAGCGTGGTCCTCGAGGCCGTCCGGAGCGGTGGCGGGGATGCTGGCGGGATTGCCGTCCATCGCCATGAGCTCGTCGAGCAACTCGTCGAGCCGATCGGCGAGCACGGCCGACTGCTCCTTCTCCAGCCCGACGCTCATCAGGCGTTCACCGTCGCGAGCCTGCAGGTAGAACGCGCGATGCCCCGGAGGGCCGACCGTTCCCACCACGAGCCGGTCGGGCCAATCGAAGTCGTGCACCACCGTCGCCATATCTCCAGACTAGATCAGATAAACCAGGGGGTCTGACCGGTGTGGAGGCTCTTCTCCTGGCGAACGCTGGCGTTGCGATCTGGACGCGGCTTCACCGCGCTCTAGTGGCCTGCCGGAGGTTCGCTGGCGGCTCTGAGTAGTCGACGGGCGAGGTGCTCGATCTGCGGCTGTTACCGCACCCAAGCACAGACCCGCCGTGTAGGGAATGGATCACGGTCAGCTGCACCCTGCCTCGGAACGGGGATCATCCCCGCTTGCGCGGGGAGCACCCGGTGATCTTGTCGCGCAGCCCGCGGTACGCGGGATCATCCCCGCTTGCGCGGGGAGCACAAGACGGCGGCGAGGCGGGCGTCGAGCTGTCCCGGATCATCCCCGCTTGCGCGGGGAGCACAGCTTGCCGCTGATCATGTCCCGGACGTGGCCCGGATCATCCCCGCTTGCGCGGGGAGCACAACACGCCGTCGGCGGCGAGGTCACGGACGCGCGGATCATCCCCGCTTGCGCGGGGAGCACGTGGAACATGGTCAGCGCTCGCGGGCCGCTCGGGGATCATCCCCGCTTGCGCGGGGAGCACTCGGGCTCGAAGCCCTGCGCCTCCAGGTCGTACGGATCATCCCCGCTTGCGCGGGGAGCACGCGATGTCGACACCCGAGTGGCCCGGGTAGTTGGGATCATCCCCGCTTGCGCGGGGAGCACCGCAGGTACCGAACCTCGTTCGTGATCCGCGCCGGATCATCCCCGCTTGCGCGGGGAGCACCCCTGGGCGGACGAGGAGGGAGCCCGTCTCGGGGGATCATCCCCGCTTGCGCGGGGAGCACGTAGTCATGGCGACCGCTGCTCAGGTCGAGCAGGGATCATCCCCGCTTGCGCGGGGAGCACCCATCCTCCGTCACCCCGAACGTCAGGACGCCGGGATCATCCCCGCTTGCGCGGGGAGCACGCCGAGGTCGTGCCCGCCGCGTGGAAGGTGCGAGGATCATCCCCGCTCGTGCGGGGAGCACAATGTCACGGCGTATCGGGTGGCCTGGGGAGTGGGATCATCCCCGCTTGCGCGGGGAGCACTCCGCGCCTCGCTCCAAAGCCTTCACGGCATTGGGATCATCCCCGCTTGCGCGGGGAGCACCAGGGCTTGTCGGCGGTCACGACGCACAGCACGGGATCATCCCCGCTTGCGCGGGGAGCACACTTGCTGACCTGCGCAAACAGACGGCGTTCACCGGTTTCGGCATCACTTTTCTACCACGCCCCGATCACTCACGGGACCCGTTTGGGGTGGGTGTGGATGGACGCAGAAAGTGTCAGCAGGTTGCCCTAAAGTGGGAACCAGATCGAACACCAGTTCGACATCAAGGCGTTTCACTGTCAGGGGGTGAACAGAGATGGTCGCAGTACTCAACGAGACCACACCATTGGGTGCGGAGCTTGCCGCGTTGCAGGGGGTGATCGACCGTCTCGACCCCCTCGTCCGCGCCGGACTCACTCCCGCCGAGGCCCAGCAGTTGAGTGCCGCGGTCGGTCGGGTCAAGAACCGACTCGACGCGTTGGCTGTGCGGGCGGCGCGGGTGATCCACGACAGCCGCCTCGCCCGCCGCCACGGCGCCGCCTCGACCGGAGACCTGCTCGGCAGGGATCTGGGCAATGACCGTTCTGCCGGAAACCGGCTCCTCGGAGTAGCGAGAGATGTTCCCGAGGAGTCGTTGACTGATCAGGCGCTCTCTTCCGGTGATCTGACGTTGAATCAGGCCCGGATCATCACCGACGGACTCAACAACCTCCCCACCAACACCACACCCGAACAGCGGGTCCTGGCTGAACAGGCCCTGATTGCCGACGCCCGGACCTACACGCCCAGGGACCTGCGGGCGCGGGCGGATCGGATCGCCGACCAATGGGCCGACAAGACCACCGTCGACCGCCACGAATCCGAGCTCCTGGTCGAGCGGGAGCAGCACGCCTGGGAACAGACGAGACTGTCCATGTGGGCGAACGGTGACGGCACCACCTCGGGTCGTTTCACCATCCCCGACGCGCAGGCCGCGATGTTGAAGACCGTGCTCGACGCGTACGCCTCACCCCGCCGAGCGTCCATGCTCGGACGCGAGATCGACGACTACACCACCCGGGTCGGTCAGGGATTCTGTGAGCTGATCGAACGAGTCCCCACCGACCGGCTCCCGAACCACGGCGGCAACAACGTCCTCGTCACCGTCAACATGGACCTCGCGGACTTGGAGGGCCGCATCGAGGACGCCGCACCGGGCACCATCACCACCGACGGCACCCGCCTCTCGCCCGGACAGACCCGCCGGCTGGCATGTGATGCGAAGTTACTGCCGCAGGTCTTCGCTGGGGAATCGGTTCCCCTCGACCTCGGACGCGAAGAACGCCTATTCACCCGACATCAGCGGATCGCGATCGCCAACCGCGACGCCGGATGCGCCGCACCAGACTGCGATCGCCCACCCGGAATGGAGCCGTCGCACCACGGGCATAGCCGCGACGGAGTGTGAAGCACACCACGGAGACGAGACCTGGGCAGACGGCGGCACCACCAACCTCAAAGACGCCATCCCCATCTGCGCCGAACATCACCGACAAATCCACACCGGACACCTCCAATGCCGCACCAACCCCGTTGACGGCGTACCCGAATTCCGCACACCCAGAACCACCCGATGGAAACGCAACCACCGACGGCGACCCAAGACGGTCGAGGGTCGCTAGTGCCCGGCGCCGCCGCCGACCGGTGCGTCCCCGGCCTCGCCGGCACTCCGCAGCCATCCCAGGTCACCTGCCGAGGAGTTGCTGCAGATGACATCGGGTCGCTGCGGGCCGTAGCGAACGATCGAGACGGACGCCGGGTCGACGTGGAGTCGCTGGAACAGGTCGAGGTGCATGCCAAGGGCATCGGCGAGGACCGACTTGATGATGTCGCCATGGGAGACCGCCGCCCACACGGCTCCTGGACCGCGCTCGGCCTCCATCGCGGCATCGATACGACGCACCGCCGCGACCGCGCGCGCCTGCATGGCCCCGAGCGACTCTCCCTCGGGGAATGCCGCTGCCGAGGGCTGCGTCTGGACGGTCGACCAGAGTGGCTCGTCGGCCAACTCCTTCAGCTCGCGCCCCTGCCAATGTCCGTAATCGCATTCGGTGATCGCCTCGTCCACGACCAGATCCACCGGGACCCCGTGATGGTCGAGGATCGCCTGCGATGTCTCACGGCACCGCTCCAGCGGGCTCGTCACCACTCGTGCGAGCGGCACGTCGGCGAGTCGTCGCGCCATTCGCGCCGCCTGCTCGCGGCCGGTCTCGTCGAGGAGGACGCCGGGGGAGCGGCCAGCCAGGATGCCGGCGGAGTTGGCGGTGGTCCGGCCGTGCCGGACGAGCAGAACGATGGCCATGCGGCGAGCCTAGAGGTCATGTGGATGAGGGGAGACTGCGCACACCGTGTGTGCGCCGATCGGCGTTCAACCCTCCAGCGGCACCTGGGTGACGAGTGCGTCACGGATCAACGCCACCGCCTCCCGGCTGAGGCGTTGATCCCACGTCGTTCCCGCCCAGGCACCGATATTGCCGATGCAGTCCCAGAGGACGTTGCGGACGGCGATCACATCGTCCTTGAGCACCGGGTGACCACCCGCATGAGACCACCCGAGGGAGGTGAGCGTGTGAGCGATGTCCTGGGTGTCGAGGGTGGAGCCAGGTGCCGTGGCCTGGTGGAGGGCCACGATGGTTCCGGCGGTCGCATCGAAGGTCGGCGTGCTGGGGAGGAGCCGTTGCCGCAGGTGTTCCCAGAGGGCGCGCGGGTCGCTACGGGCGCTCCGCCCGGCTCGGGTAAGCGTGAGCGAGCCCTGTCGCCGGCGGATCAGTCCCAGTCGTTCGGCCGAGACGCGGAAGCCGTGCACCGGATGTACATTCACTTCACGGGTGATAGGAAAGATCCACTCGGTCATCGAGGGCAGGCCTTCGGCGACTACCCGCACATCGGCGGGCTTGAGATAGTTCGCGGAGGTCAGGGGCAGTCCTTGGTCGCCGACGTGATCGAGGAGGTGCCGGTAGGCGGCGACGGCTTCGGCCAGATGCTCCCCGGTGGGAGACGCAGGGGCGGTCTCGACCAGTGATCTCAATCGTTCCATAAGGTCCTGCCCCGCGGGCTCCGCGGCGATCGGCCCGATCGCTCCCGCGAGGCGAGGGTCCATGCGAAAGCGCTGGTACTCCATAGCCCTAGGGTCCCATGACAAGCCCGGTGACATCGCGATGACGTGATAGATGCAAGATGTATCTATGCAGGTGGAGTCGTTGCCGGTGACCGAGCGCGCCTATCGGGTCGTGAAGGAGAAGCTGCTGAGCGGAGAGCTCGCAGGCGGGAGCATGACCAGTGAGGGCGAGATCTCGGCGCAGCTGGGAATCAGCCGAACGCCGGTGCGCGAGGCCTTCTTGAGACTGGAGACGGAGGGTCTGTTAAGGCTCTATCCGAAACGCGGCGCGCTGGTGGTGCCGGTCGGTGCGGAAGAAGCCGACGACGTGATCGAGGCCCGTAGGCTCGTCGAGACGCATGCGGGCCGGGCGGCCACCGAACTGCCCGCGGCTGCCCATCGGCGTCTCGTGGAGCTGCTGAGTGAGTTGCTCACCGCCCAGGAGGAAGCTGTGCGAGACGGTGATCTCGCCAGCTATGGAGCCCTCGACGCGCGTTTCCATCAGGAGATCGTGGAGGCCGGAGGCAATGAGGTGTTGCGGCGATTCTCGGTCGGTCTGCGCGAGCGTCAGCAGCGGATGATCGCCCACAGTGTCCGTTGGGATGCCAGCCGCGTCACTGTCTTCGTGCAAGGGCATCGGGCGCTGCTCGACGCCATAGAGCAGCGCGACCCGGCTGCCTTCGAGCGGCTCATTCGCGAGCATCTCGACGACGCGAGGGCGGGCCTGTGAAGGGGACAGCCGGGTTGGCGGTCCCGGGGCAGAGGTCGGCGGTGGGGAACCGCTCGTGGTGGCCGGTCGCGGCGGTCATGCTCGTGGTCGCCTGGGGCGGCAACGAATTCACTCCGCTGCTCGTGATGTACCGCGAGGTCAGCGATTTCTCGACCGTGACGGTCGACGCGCTCCTGGCCGCCTATGTGCTCGGCATCGTCCCGGCGCTGCTGCTCGGCGGGCCGTTGTCGGATCGCTACGGCCGACGGCCGATGCTCATCCCGGCGGCGCCGATCGCGGTCACCGGATCCCTCGTGCTGGCCGTCGGCGAGACATCGGCCGTGGTCCTCGCGGTGGGACGTGTGCTGTGCGGAGTCGCGCTCGGTCTGGTGATGGCGATCGGCACGACATGGGTCAAGGAACTGACCGATCGTGCCGCACGGCAGGGCGCAGACATCGACTCCTCCGCCGGCGCGCGCCGCGCGGGACTCTCCCTGACGCTCGGCTTCCTGCTGGGAGCCGGAGTCGCCGCCGGACTGGCCCAGTGGGCGCCTTGGCCAACGCACCTCGCCTATGTCCTGCATGCCCTGCTCGCCCTCGGCACCGGGCTCTGGCTTCTCATCGTGCCGGAGACCCGCCCGCGGGAGACGGTCTCACCCGGGCGCCTGATCGACGATCTCAAGGTCCCCGCCGCCGCGCATCGGCGCTTCTGGCGGGTCGTCGTCCCCGTCGCGCCCTGGGTCTTCGGATGTGCGGCCTCGGCCTATGCGGTGCTGCCGGCGCTCATGATGGATCAGGTCACGGGGCGGGCAATCGCCTTCGCCGGAGCCCTCACGGTGCTAGGACTCGGCTGCGGTGTCGGAATCCAAGTGCTGGGCCGGCTCATCGACACCAGCGACAGCGCACGAGCCTCGGTCATCGCGATGACGATCGTGGCGGTCGGCATGACACTCGGGGCCGTTGCTGCGGCGCGTCTGGATCTGGTGACGACCATCGCGGCAGCGGCGGTGCTGGGTGCCGGCTACGGGCTCGCGCTCGTCGCCAGCCTGAGTGAGGTGCAGCGCATCGCACGCCCGGACGATCTCGCCGGGCTCACGGCCGTGTACTACTCACTGACCTATCTCGGCTTCTTCGCCCCGGTGGTGCTGGCCGCCCTCGCCGTGCAATGGAGCTACCCCCAGATGTTCGGTGCCGGTGCCCTCGTGGCCACCGGCTGCCTGCTGATCGTGGCCTTCGCCTGGCGAGCCCATCTCCCCTCGGGCGAGCCGAGATCAGCCGAGGGCATCCGGCGAGGCTGAACCCGTCAGCGCCGCTGATGCGTATGTGCGACGTAGACATCGCAGGGGGCATGGGCGGCCACGTCGCGGGCGATGCTGCCCAGCACTCGTGCGATGCCCTGGACCCGCTTGTTGCCTACGACGATCACATCGGCACCGAGGCGTTCGGCGGCCTGCACGAGCGCTTCGCCGGGCTTGCCCTCCATCGGTGCATAGGTCAGGTTCAGGTCCGGGAAGTCGCGACGGAGTCCGTCTACGACCGAGGACGCGACGTCATTGGCATCCTTCTCCGTGGTGAACTGGATCTCCTCGCTGCCGCTGCGGAAGGTCTCGGTCTCGAACTTGCCGTAGGCGGACAGGACGTGCAGCTCACCGCCGAGGGCATGGGCGAGCTCGGCCGCCTTGCGGGCAGCGGCCGATGCTGTCTCGCTGTCGTCGACGCCCACCACGATCGTCTTGGTCACTGGAATCTCCTCGTTGCCGATGCTGCCCGGATGGGTCCTCCTGCGGGCAGCATAGCGCGCACGAGTGCCGGTCTGCTCGCCTCCGATGGTCGAGATGGGGACCTTCGTCAGACCGCCGTCAGGACCTCCTCTTCGAGTCGTGCATAGCTGGCTTCCATGCCATCGGTCATGCCGGTCGCGAGGATCTGATCGCGCAGCTCGGCATCCGGGTAGGTGATGAGGATCGACAGCAAGGTTCCACCCTCGACCGGTGTGAGCGTGAGCTCATTGGTGGTACGCGGCCCATCCGTCCCGATCATCTGCTCGGTCGTCACCTCGCGGTAGGGAGAAGCCGATTCGAGGAGCTCGCCGGTGAAGCCGAAACGGTGCTCACCCTCGTCGGTCTCCCACTCGAACACGTACGTGTCGCCGACGTCCTCGGCGACCTCGCAGGTGACCATGCGCCAGTCATCGGGTCCGAGCTGCCACCTCCGCAGGAGGTCGGCGTCGTGGTGGGCACGCCACACCTGATCGAGTGAGCCCCGAATCACTCTGCTCACCCGGACCAGGGTCTCGCTGATGATCTGCGTCTGCGTGCCACTGCCCACGGCGAACGAGGCGAGGTCGGCGAGCACCTCGTCCATCTGTCCCATGGCCTGGCTCATGCCCTCGTCCATGCCCATCGCGAGGAGCTGCTCCAGCTCGTCGGCGGAGCCGAAGTGGGTGGCGGTCGTGACCCGCGAACCGTTCGGCGTCTCCTCGAAGGAGAAGACCATGCGCATGCTGGGCATGGTGTCGTTCGGGGTGCCATCATCGGTCGAGAAGCCGTCGCGCACCTCGAAGGACTTCAACTCCTCGACGCGGATGAACTCCCAGAATCCGGCGGACTTGTCGCCCTCAGGGCCGGTCATGTAGTAGTCCGAGCGGCCGCCCTCGGCGAAGTCATGGCGCACGAATGTCGCCGGATAGGTCGGTGGCCCCCAGAAGCGCTCGAGCTGACGGGGATCGGCGTAGGCATCCCAGAGTCGGCGGAGGGGCACGCCGAACTCGGCGGTGACGGTCATCGTGAGGTTGTCGGGATCCTTCTCGACGGAGGTGATGGGCATGATGGGCCTTTCTCGGTGGTCAGTCGTCCTCCAGGAGAGCGTCGAGTCGGGATATCCGGCCGCGCCAGATCCCCTCATAGGCGTCCAGCAGCCGTTGCGCGCGCTGGAGAGTCTCGGGGTTGCCGTGGATCAGTCGCTCGCGGCCCCGGGGCTGCTTGGTCACGAGACCGGCCCCTTCCAGCACGGCCACGTGCTTCTGCACGGCGGCGAAGGACATGTCATAGGTCGCGGCCAGCTGCGACACGCTCGCCGGCCCGGTGAGGGTGCGGCGGACGATGTCACGGCGGGTCGCATCGGCGAGGGCTCGGAAGATCCGATCCACCTCGTCATCGCTCACGTCAATACGTACAACCATTTGGTTTCACAATACTCGATCGATAGCTTTCGTCAAGGCCCGCCGTGCGACGATGCATGAATGGAGCGCATGGACGTGTCGACGGCGTTGCGGCGCTGGGAGCTCTTCGGTGGGAGTTGGCGTGTGCTCGACGACGGTGAGCACAGCGGCGAGATGGTCATCGCGCTCCTGCGCTGCGACGGGGGAGAGCAGGTGGACGAGCTGCGATGCCCTCCCCAGCGGTTGTGACACCTGCGACGATGGAGCGATGACCGGCAAGCGACGGCTGATGGCTGTGATCGTGGCGCTCTTCACCGCCGCGGGCGGGGTGGTGGCGCTCGCCTGGGCCCTGCAGAGATCGCTGGTCTTCCTGCCCGACACGACGCCGGCCGGCTCGGCGGCCCACGCGGTCGAGGGCGGTCGCGATCTCACGCTCGTGACGAGGGACGGGGTCGAACTCGATGCCTGGTTGATCCCGCCCGCGACGACAGTCGACCGTGAGACGGCCGTGCTCTACGCGCCGGGCAACGGCGGTAACCGCGAGGGACGCCTCGGCATCGCCGGGCAGCTGGCCGAGGAGGGCTTCACAATCCTGCTGGTGGATTACCGCGGCTACGGCGGCAATGAGGGCAGTCCATCCGAGGAGGGGCTCGCCCACGACGCGGTCGCCGCTGCGGAGGCTCTGGCGCGCGAGGGATTCGCACCCGAGCGGATACTCTACCTCGGCGAGTCAATCGGTACCGGAGTCGTGGCACGCCTACAGAGCACGCATCCGCCCGCAGGCGTCCTCCTGCGGTCGCCGTTCACCGAATTCACCTCCGTCGCGCGTGAGCACTATGGCTGGCTGGGTGCTGCGTTGCTGCGCGATGAGTTCCCGGTCGTCGGCCATCTCGCGGGATCCGAGGTCCCGGTGACGGTCGTCCACGGCACCGATGACGATATCGTCCCGTCTGCGCTGAGCGCCGAGGTCGCCGCATCCGTCGGCAATCTGCACGAGGAGCTGGTGCTCGATGGGGTGGGCCACAATGACGCGGTCATGTTCGGCCGCCCGGTGGCCGAGGCGATGTCCCGCCTCGCCGATCACGCAGTGCCGCGGTGACCCTTCGCTCGCCCGCGGGAGCTCCCGGGTTCGGATGTGACGCGGATCCCGGGATCAGCGTCCGGGAGGCTGCGGCTTGTCGACCCAGGTGACCATGACGACCGAGATGATCATCAGCAGGAACCACGAGACCATCTTGTTGAGCGACACGAGATGCCAGTCGTCGACCTGTGTCGGGTAGAGCCAGGCTCCCGAGGCGGTGCCGATGTTCTCGGCGATCCAGATGAAGAAGGCGACGCCCACGAAGGCCACGAGCACCGGCATCCGATGCACACCCCGGAACACCCGGAAGTGCATCACCGTGGGCGCATACAGCACCAGCACACCCGCCACCAGGAACCAGCGGATGTCGTACACATAGTGGTGGGTGAAGAAATTGGCGTAGATCAGCACGGCCAGCACCGAGGTGATCCAGCGGGGCGGATAGCGATCGAATCGTAGGTCCGACAGCCGATAGACGCGCACCAGATAGGAGCCCACGGCCGCGTACATGAACCCCGTGTAGAGGGGAACGGCTCCGAGATGCAGCACGCCCTCCCCGGGGTACTCCCAGGAGCCGACATCGGTCTTGAACAGCTCCATCGCCGTGCCCACGACATGGAACATGATGATGACGATGAGCTCGCGTCCGGTCTCCAGCTTGGTCGCGATCATGGTCACCTGGATCGCCACCGCCGCGATCACCAGGAAGTCGTTACGGGCGAGAGCCGCGTCATCGGGATACCAGAGCCGGGCGGCGATGATGAGGACCAGCATGGCCGCGCCGAAGACGCAGGCCCAGGCCTGCTTGGCGCCGAAGACCAGGAACTCGACCAACTGGGCGCGGGCGCCGTCCGCGGGCGCGTCGGCCAGCACGGCATTGGCCCAGCGATGCAGCCGTCGCTCGACGGCGGTCAGGTCATCGGACGACTGGTCATCGTGCATCGGCCCAGGGTAGGAGATAATCCCACCCGGGGCCGGCGGCACGGGAGCTCAGCGGGCGAGGAAGTCCACGAGCGCGGCGTTGAACTCGTCCGCGTGGCTCACGGTGAATCCGTGCGGGGCACCCTTGATCACCCGCAGTTCGGTGTCGTCGACCAGTTCGGCGGTCCGCTTGCCTGAGACCTCGAAGGGCACGATGGCATCGGCATCGCCGTGGATGACGAGCACCGGGACATCGATCCGTTCGAGGTCCGCACGGAAGTCGGTGCGGCCGAAGGCGTCGATGCAGCCCTGGATCGCCGCATCGCTCGCCGGCGTGGACAGCGCGAAGGCCTGCTTGCGCTGGTCGTCTCCGACCTTGAGCTCGTCATCGGCGGAGAAGAAGGTGACGCTGAACTCGTCGAGGAAGCCCTCGCGGTCCTCGGCGATGCCGTCGATCATCTCCTGCACATCGCCGTCCTGGAGGCCGCCATCGGGATTGTCATCGGTGATCAGCAGATACGGGGGCACGGCACCGGCGAACACCGCCGAGCGGATCCGCTCGGACCCGCGGGTCCCGAGATAGCGTGCCACCTCTCCGCCACCCATCGAGAAGCCGACGAGGGTGGCATCGGTGAGATCGAGCGAGTCCAGCAGTGCGGCCAGATCGGCGGTGAAGGTGTCGTAGTCGTAGCCGTCGTCGGGCTTGCTCGAGGCACCGAAGCCGCGGCGGTCATAGCTGATGACGCGATAGCCCGCGTCGGTGAGTGCGGGTACCTGGCCGGACCAGGACGCACCACTCAAAGGCCAGCCGTGGATCAGGACCACGGGACGTCCGTCGCCTCCGGTGTCCTCATAGGCCAGAGTGGTGCCCGCTGCGTCGATGGTCGCCATGGGGGTCCTCCTCGGATCGGTGATGGCTCTCTTCGACGGTAGGGCCAGACCGACCGCTCCGCAGGACGGCGCGGTCAGCCTCCGTGGGCGGCGGGTGTCTGCTGATACAGCGCCAGGCGCCACCGGTCACCCTCGTGCACATAGACGCTCGACATCCGCGCGACGAAGGTGGTGTCACCTCGTCGCGCCTCCGCGGAGTAGACGAGGGCCGCCTCATCGCCTACGCGGACGAGTCGCGGATCGTCGATCGTGTACGCATCCCATGCGGGGGCGCCGTCGAGCGAGGTCACGACGGCCGGCCGGTCGAGGACCGACCCGTCCGCGAGGACCATGACGCCGTCCTCGGACATCAGGTCCCCGTAGAAGCCAGCGCCGGAACTTGCACACAAGGCGTCCCATCCCGCCCGTTCGAGGGTCAGCAGTTCCTCCAGCAGCGCGTCCATAGGCCGACCGTAGCGCGGTTGCGCGGTGTCTTCAGGTCTGGTGATGTTGCTGCATGCGAGTCGGTGTCGTCACGGAGTTGAAGAACCACGAGGACCGCGTCGCATTGACGCCCGCGGGTGTCGCCACGCTGGTGGCCGATGGCCACGAGGTGGTCGTGGAGGCGGGTGCGGGGCAGGGCTCGCATTTCGCCGATGACGAGTACCGCACCAGCGGCGCCCGGTTGTACGAGACGGCCACGGATGTCTGGGAGGATGCCGACCTGCTGCTCAAGGTGAAGGAGCCGGTGGCCGCCGAATACGCCCGGATGCGCGCCGGGCAGGTCCTGTTCACCTATCTGCATCTCGCCGCGGACCGTGAGACCACCGAGGCGATTCTGGCCAGCGGTACGACTGCCATCGCCTACGAGACGGTCGAGGGGGCAGACGGTGGCCTGCCGTTGCTGGCGCCCATGTCTGAGGTTGCCGGACGGCTCGCTACCCAGGTCGGGGCGTATCACCTGATGGCGCCCGCGGGCGGTCGGGGTGTACTGCTCGGAGGCGTGCCCGGAGTCCCGCCGGCGGAGGTCGTCGTGCTCGGCGGAGGAGTGTCGGGCACCCACGCGGCGACGATCGCTCTCGGGATGGGCGCCCGGGTGTCCGTGCTCGATCTGTCGCTGCCGCGGTTACGCGAGCTCGATGAGCAGTTCGGGGGCCGTCTCACGACCCTCGCGTCCAATCCGCAGGTGATCGAGGAGCAGCTGCTCCAGGCCGATCTCGTCATCGGAGCGGTGCTCGTGCCCGGTGCCAGGGCGCCGACTCTGGTCAGCAATGAGCTCGTGGCCCGGCTGCGGCCCGGAAGCGTGCTCGTGGACATCTCGATCGACCAGGGCGGCTGCTTCGAGGACTCGCGGCCCACCACGCACGACGAGCCGACCTTCCGCGTCCACGACTCCGTCTTCTACTGTGTCGCCAATATGCCGGGCTCGGTGCCCCGCACCTCGACCTTGGCCCTCACGAATGCCACGCTGCCGTACGTTCGACGTCTCGCGGGGGACGGCTGGCGTACCGCTCTGCAGGCGGATCGGGGATTCGCCGCGGGTCTGAACGCCCACGCCGGCGAGCTCACGCAACCGGCGGTGGGCGACGCTCTGGGGATCGACGCGGTCACCCTGGAGAGCGTCCTTCGGGGGTCGGGACGGAACGGTCGACGCGAATCTCCGGATGTGACATAGATCAAACCGTGCCGATGACGGGTTCGGTAGACCGATGCCTCATCATGGATGACATCACGTAGATTTGTTCTCGCATCGGAGGAAAAAATGCCCGTCGCTGTGCGGTTGGTCCTGCTACTCGCTGTGGGGATCGTCACCCTCGTGGTGGGTCGCCGCAAGCAGAAGGACGGACTGGTGTTCGCTGGGGGAGCGTTGACGGCGCTCACCGGATCGGCCTTCATCGCCTTCACGGCCGTCACGATCCTCTGACGCGGACCTCGGCCACATCCCACCCCGGCTGATCCCGATTCCGTCCTTCGAGTGCCAGCTGGTCATGGGCGGTGAGCCATCCCGCACTTCAGGGCTTCACCCGCGGGATGACTCACCGCCCGCGCGGCCGTCGCTCAGCTCTCGGGTTCATCGAGCGGGACAGGACGTTCCTCGTCAGGGAGCACGACCTGTTCCGGCTCCTCGTCCTCCCAGACGTCCTCATGCTGCTCGGCGACGTCCTCGGCCGCCGCGGGCTCGATCAATGGATCGGTCATGATGACTCCTCCTCAGTGGATGGCCTTAGGTCCAGGAGACCACGGCGCTCAAGCTCGCGCAGGGTGTGGGCGCCGGGTCGTCGGCCGAGGCGATGGTTACTGCTTCTTCAGGCCGCGTCCGATGACGAGCCGCTGGATCTGATTGGTGCCCTCGAAGATCTGCATGACCTTGGTCTCGCGCATGTAGCGCTCGACCGGGAAGTCGCGGGTGTAACCGGCGCCGCCGAGCACCTGGACGGCATCGGTGGTCACCTTCATCGCATTGTCGGTCGCGACCAGCTTGGCGATCGAGGCCTGCTGCCCGAAGGGGAGGCCCGCGTCCCGCCTCCGCGCGGCCGAGAGATAGGTCGCCCGCGCCGACTCCACTGCGGCGGCCATGTCGGCGAGCACGAAGGTGAGTCCCTGGTGGTCGATGATCGGCCGGCCGAAGGTCTCGCGTTCCTTGGCATAGGCGATGGCGACGTCGAGCGCGCCTTGGGCCACCCCCGTGGCGACCGCCGCGATGCCCAGCCGCCCGGCATCCAGGCCGGCGAGGGCGATCGACAGGCCCTGGCCCTCGCCGCCGAGGCGCCGCTCGACGGGTATCCGCACGCCGTCGAAGAGCATGGTCGCCGTGGTCGAGCCCATCAGCCCCATCTTGTCCTCGGGCGGGTCAGCGCTGAGCCCGTCGGCATCGGCCGGCACGAGGAAGCAGGTGATGCCCGCCTCAGCCTTCGCCATCACCTTGTAGAAGTCGGCCTGGCCGCCGTGGGTGGTCCACGCCTTGGCTCCGTCGATGACGTAGTCGTCGCCTACGCGTCGCGCCGTCGTGCGCATGGCCGCCGGGTCCGAGCCGGCATGGGCCTCCGAGAGGCAGTAGGCACCGAGCAGTTCCCCGCCGAGTATGTCGGGAAGCCAGCGTTCCCGCTGTACCTGTGTGCCCGCGGTGAACAGGCCGAAGCACGACAATGCGTGCACACTCGTCCCGACACCGACCGAGGCCCACGCGGTGCCGATCTCCTCGAGTACCTGGAGGTAGACCTCATAGGGTTGCCCGCCACCGCCGTACTCCTCCGGATAGGGGAGTCCGAGCAGGCCGGCTCGGCCGAGGGTGCGGAAGACATCACGAGGGAAGGTGCCCTCTCGCTCATGGGCGTCGACTGCGGGGCGCAGTTGCTCGTCGACGATGCGACGGGTGAGGCTGATCAGGTCCTCTGCCTCGGGCGTGGGGAGCATCCTCTCGGCGGACATGGCGGGCCCTTTCGATACCAGGAATAGTACGCTGGAACTCTATCGGGTACTGTCGCGGACGTGGACAGCGAGACGGTCTCGCGCGGTCGAGGCGAGAGCGCGCGGCAGGTGCTCCTCGACGAGCTCATCGACCTCTACCTCGCCGAGGGCTTCCTGCGTTTCGGGACGGCGGAGCTCGCCGCACGGCTGCGGTGCTCCAAATCGACGCTTTATGCCATCGCGGGGAGCAAGGAGCGCATCATCGTCACCGCCGTCCGCGCCTTCTTCCGCCGCGCGACCGAGGGCGTCGAGGACGCCATCGCCGGCCACGAGGAGAGCCCACAGGCGGTGAGTCGCTATCTGGAGGCGATCGCGACCCAGCTGCGTCCCGCCTCCGCACGGTTCTTCGCCGATCTCGATGCCTTCGAGCCGGCGGGGGAGATCTACCAGCAGAACACCCGGTACGCGGCGCGTCGGGTCCAGCAGCTCGTGCGGGGGATCGACGATGCCCCCGGCCCCTTGACGTCCGCCTTCGCCGGTGCCGTTGCCGGCCAGCTCATGGACGCCATCCACCGAGGGGAGATCGAGGCGCTGACCGGCCTCGACGATGCCTCGGCCTATCACCAACTCGCCGCCCTTTTGACGGCCGGCGCCAAAGAAGGACGACCCAGATGACCGATGATCGAATGACCGTGACGACGACTGTGGAGGGGGCCGTCGGCTATGTGACCCTCGACCGGCCCGCCGATGCCAACGCCCTCGACCTGCCGACATCGCGCGCTCTCGAGGCCGCGGTCGCTGAACTGGCCGCCGACGAGCGGGCACGCGTCGTGGTGCTGCGTGGCAACGGGCGGGTCTTCTGTGCCGGCGGCGACCTCGCGGCGATGATGGAGGAGGCCGATCGCGGTGCCTACCTGCGCGAGCTCGTGGAGTCGGCGCATCGGGCAGTCGAGGCCATGCAGCTGTTGGGGAAACCGCTGGTCGTCGCCGTCCAGGGCGCCGCGGCGGGGATCGGCTTCTCCTTCGCGCTGGGAGCTGATCTCGTCGTGGCCACCGAGTCGGCGAAATTCGTCACGGCATACACATCGGTCGGTCTGACTCCCGACGGCGGCATGTCCTGGTTGCTGCCGCGCGCGATCGGACAGCAGCGTGCCCTCGATCTGATCGTCTCCGGGCGGCCTCTTCCGGCGGCCGAGGCGCGGGACTGGGGGATCGTCGGCCGGCTCTGTGCCGATGACGCGCTGGACGCGACGGTGTCCGAGGCCGCGGCAGTCCTGGCGGATCGTCCGGTGACGGCGATCGGTCGAGCCCGCCGACTGGTGCGGTCCTCCTGGGAGCGTTCGCTCGTGGAGCATCTCGGGGCCGAGGCCGAGTCGATCTCCTCGATCGCCGCGACCGACGAGGCCGGAGAGCGCATCACCCGTTTCCTCAAGCGCTGACCACCCGCATGGTGTGTGCCGGGCAACGAAGGATGTGACTCCGTGGTCGTCATGGCGACCACAGAGTCACATCCTCCGTCCCGGCGACGACGGTAGATGTGGCTCGGTGGTTGCTATAGCCGCCACGAAGACACATCCTCCGTCAGTGGACGAGGCCGCGCTCGGGTGAGGGCAGGACCGCCGTGGACCGCCCTCAGGCGAGACCGCGGCGCGGGCGTGCGACAGGACGCTCGCCGCGCAGCGTCGCGATCATCTCGAGGACTCGCCGGGTCGCAACGATGTCGTGGGCGCGGAAGACCGCCGCACCCTTCCACGCGGCGATCGCCGTGGCGGCCAGGGTGCCTTCAAGGCGGTCTCCGACGCCGAGGTCGAGGGTCTCGCCGACGAAGTCCTTGCGGCTCAGCGCCATCAGCACGGGCCATCTGGTCGCGACGAGCTCATCGGTCCGGCGCAGGAGCTCGAGTCCGTGGAAGGTGTTCTTGCCGAAGTCATGGGTGGGGTCGATGAGGATGCCCTCCCGCGGGACACCGAGTGCCGCGAGACGCTCCGCGGCCGTGGTGGTCTCGGCGATCACCTCGGCGACGACATCGTCGTATCGTGCGCGGATCGGATCGGTGCGGGGACGGATGCCGCCGGTATGGGAGCACACATAACCGCAGGCGTGTTCCGCCGCGACCTCCCCCAGCGCCGGATCCACGCCCGCCCACGTGTCGTTGAGGAGGTCCGCGCCGGCGTGCGCGGCGGCATCGCCGACCTCGGCCCGCCACGTGTCGATGCTGATCGCGATGTCGGGGAAGCGGTCGCGCACCGTCTCGATGAAGGGGACGGTCCGGCTGATCTCCTCGGCGATCGTGACCTCCTCGCCGGTGCCCGCCTTGACTCCGCCGATGTCGACGATGTCGGCGCCATCGCCGATGGCCCGCGCGACCGCGTCGAGGGCCTGCGATGGATCGAAGGTGGCGCCGCGATCGAAGAACGAATCCGGTGTGCGGTTGACGATCGCCATGACGAGAGCGCGATCGCGCTCCACCTGGCGACCGCGCAAGCGGAGGGCTGGCATGGGACTCAGGGTTCCATACGGCGCTGACGCTTGATGTCGCCACGGCGGCGTTTGGCATCGAGCCGGCGTTGGTCGGCGGCCTTGGACACCCGCGTCGGACGTCGGCGCTTGGCGGGCACCATCGCCGATTCCACCAGGACGGTCAGACGCGCTCGGGCGGCCTCGCGATTGCGGTGCTGCGAGCGGTACTGGGAGGAGACGATCGTGATCGTGCCGTCCCGAAGCCGAGAGCGCAGCCGTTCGCGCACGCGTTGCTTCTCCGCGTCGTCGAGGGCCGCGGTGTCCTCCAGCGACCAGCGCAGCTCCACCCTCGTGTCGCTGGTGTTGACGTGCTGGCCGCCGGGCCCTGACGAGCGAGTGAACTTCCAGCTCAGCTCCTCGTCGGGGATCCGGACGCGTCGGGCGTTCATGCGTCGGCGAGGACGCGGTACAGCGACTTGCGGGCATCCGCCAGGATGTCGGTCGCCCGCTGTCGCTGCTCGTCCGTGCCGGCCTGCATGACCTGAGTCCAGGCGCCGATCAGTGACCGCAGGGACTCGGCGGATTCGCGGGCGGGACGACCGCCTCGTTCCTCGGCGACCTGCCACGGCGTGCCGAGGCCCTCGCGATGCTCGTCGATATGAGCGCGTCCGGCCTCGGTGAGCTGCGCCGTCTTGCGGCCGTCCACACGCTCGAAGGTGATCAGTCCCTCATCCTCCAGTCGCTGCAGGACCGGGTAGACCGAGCCGGGACTGGGCGTCCACTCGCCCTCGCTGCGCTCGCCGATCTCGGTGATGAGCTGGTAGCCGTGCATGGGCGACTCCTCGAGGAGCAGCAGGACCGCTGCGCGGACATCGCCGCCGCGTCCTCGACGGCCGCCGCGTCCTCGCCGGCCTCGCGGGCCTCCGAATCCGAAGCGGGCCAGGTGTTCGAGATGCTGGTCCATCTCATGGGGATTGAACGGACGGCGTGGGGCGCGTCCGGGAGTGTCGTGGGGTCCCATTGGGGACCTCCCTCCCTATCGTCGTTACGTTAACGATATATCGAAATAATGTCGACGACAAGGACCGTGAACGAGAACGATGGCGGTCAGCCTTGGACGTACTGCTCGAGCTGGTCGCGCTCGAACTGCAGCTGGTCCATGCGGTACTTGACGGCATCACCGATGCTCACGAGGCCGACCAGCCGTCCGTCGTCGACGACGGGGACGTGGCGCACCCGGTACTCGGTCATCGTCGCGGTGAGATCGGCCAGCGGGGTGTCCGGTGAGCAGACCTGGATCTGCTCGGACATGATCGTGGCCACCGTCGCGGTGCGCGGATCCTCCACGCCGCGCAGCTTGCGCACGATGTCGCGCTCGGACACGATTCCGGCGATCGCGTCGTCGTCATCGCGGCGCACGACGAGCGCACCGATATTGAGCTCGGCGAGCAGGTCGAGCAGCTGCGACACGCTGGCATCGGGGCTGATGGTGAAGACCTCGTCGCTTCCCTTCGAGGTCAGGACATCGTGGACTCGCATGGAACACCTCCGGGTGCAGCGAGTGTAGCCCAGATCACACCGCAGGGTCAGTGTCGACCGAAGTCGAGGTGACGCACATTGTCATCCGGGTCGGGCTCGTCATCGGGGAAGTAGCCGACGAAAGCCATCGAGGCGTCGTGCAGACGACCGTTCGTCGCCAGCGCATTGCCGCCCCAGGGCCCGGGCTGGCCGTCCAGACCGGTGAAGCTGCCGCCGGCCTCGCGCACGATGACGTCCAGGGCGGCCATGTCCCAGAGGTTCAGCTCGGGCTCGGCGGCGACATCCACCGCCCCCTCGGCGAGCAGCATGTAGGACCAGAAGTCGCCATAGGCTCGTGTGCGCCACGCTCGAGAGAGCAGTTCGAGGAACTCGGCCTGCTTGCCGATTTCGGCCCATCCTCCGAGGGAGGAATAGGAGATCGAGGAATTGCCGAGCTCGCCGACCTGTGAGACCTCGATCTGACGGGAGCTCAACAGCGACTTGCCCGTGTGTGCGCCGCCGGACTTCGAGGCCCACCAGCGGCGGCCGAGGGCGGGTGCGGAGACACAGCCCACGACGATCTCCCCTGCCTCCTCCAAGGCGATGAGCGTCGCCCAGACCGGTACGCCGCGCACGAAATTCGACGTGCCGTCGATCGGGTCGACGATCCAGCGTCGCTCGGAGGAGGATGCCGTGCCCTCGGTCTCGCCCTCCTCCTCACCCAGGACGATATCGCGGCTGCGTGCCGAAGCGAGCGTGCGCCGGATCGCCGCCTCGACTGCCTGATCGGACTCTGTCACATAGGTCAGGTCCGGCTTGGTCGAGACGCTGAGGTCTACCGCGCCGAAGCGGTCCATGCTGAGGTTGTCGGCCGAGTCGGCCAGCACGTGCGCGAGACGCAGGTCGTCCAAGTACGGGGTGGCCATGGGCTCAGCGTAACGAAACCTCCGGGCGGTCCCGTGGCCACGTGGGTGGTGCGTCCCCCGCGCCCTGGGCGGTGAGTCGACCCGCACACGGACGCTCGTCCTGCAGGATGAGGCACCGCCCAGCGGTGGCAGGCGTCAGTAGTCGGTGGCGAGCGAGCGGCTCGACAGGATGCGGCGGAAGGACTCGACCCGGGCCCGGGGGAGCTCGCCGGCCGCG
This sequence comes from Aeromicrobium sp. PE09-221, assembly GCF_002174305.1. Taxonomy (GTDB): domain Bacteria; phylum Actinomycetota; class Actinomycetes; order Propionibacteriales; family Nocardioidaceae; genus Aeromicrobium. The sequence continues at coordinate 115,577 of NZ_MIJB01000009.1, forward strand.
ATCGCCGCATCGAGCGCGCACTCAGGCTCCTCGGTCAGATGGGTACAACCACGTGGACAGTCGCGGGCGACGGCGTCAAGATCGTCGAAGGCGCGGATGATGTGATCGGTCTCCACGTGACGCAGCCCGAAGGAGCGGATCCCGGGCGTGTCGATGATCGACCCGGGGAACGGCAGGCGCAGCAGCTGCGCTGAGGTGGAGGTATGGCGCCCCCGGCCGGTGACCTCGTTGACGTGACTGGTCGCGCGATCAGCCTGGGGTACGAGGGCGTTGACGAGTGTGGACTTGCCGACGCCGCTGTGTCCGACGAGCACGCTCATCCGATCGCGCAGCAGAGTCCGCAGTTCGTCGAGGTCGCCGCCACGCCGGGTCACGACCACGCGGACGTCGAGCGGATCGAGCAGGGCGAGCATCTCCTCTGGAGAGCCGAGGTCAGCCTTGGTGAAGCACACCAGGGGCTCGATCCCGGCATCGTAGGCGGCCACCAGGCATCGGTCGATGAGGCCGGCGCGCGGAGGAGGATCGGCGAGCGCTTGGACGATCACCAGCTGATCGGCATTCGCCACGATCACGCGTTCGAGGGCCTCGTCGTCGTCGGCCGTGCGGCGCAGCACAGTGCGGCGGGGGAGAACCTCCACGATGCGTGCGAGTGTGCCGTCGCGTCCGGAGAGATCGCCCACCACGCGCACCTCGTCCCCCACGACCACGCCCTGACGGCCGAGGGGCCGGGACTTCATCGCCGTGACGGGGCTGCCGTCGAGATCGAGCGTGTAGCGACCGCGATCGATCGTGACCACCTGTGCCACCGCGGCATCGTCGTAGTCCGGACGTTCCTTGGTGCGTGGGCGGCTCCCGCGCCGGCGCGGGCGGTCGTAGGCCTCGTGCTCGTCGCGCTCGCGACGAGTCATCGGCACAGCTCGATCCAGTCGGCGGCGAAGCCTGGGTAGGTCTTCGCCGTGGTCTCGATGTCCGCCACCACGAGATCGGGGACGGCGAGTCCGAGCACCGCCGCGGCATGGGCCATGCGGTGATCGTGGTAGGTGTCGAAGACGCCGCCGCGCAGGGGTCGCGGCACGATGTGCAGCCCGTCGGCGGTCTCGGTGACCTCGCCGCCGAGGCTGTTGATCTCGGCGGCGAGTGCCGCGAGTCGGTCGGTCTCGTGTCCACGCAGGTGGGCGATTCCCCGCAGCGTCGATGGGTCGTTGGCCAGCGCCGCCAGTGCGGCGACCACCGGCGTCAGCTCGCCGACATCGTGGAGGTCCACGTCCACGCCCGCGAGTGCCGAGCCGCCCGAGAACACGAGGGCATCATCGTCGCGGCGGACCGATCCTCCGAAGGCGGGCACGATCCACCGCCAGGCGTCACCGGCCTGATCGGTGTCCTCGGGCCACTGGCGGACACGCACCGTCCCACCGGTGACCAGCGCCGCGGCGACGAAAGGTCCGGCATTCGACAGATCCGGTTCGATCGTCACGTCCCGAGAGGCGATCGGGCCGGGGTGGACGACCCAGCTGGAGCCCTCGGCGTCGACCCGCACCCCGCGATGGCGTAACTGGGTGATGGTCATCTCGATATGAGGCTGTGACGGGAGGACGTCACCGGTGTGGCGGATCCGCAACCCATCGGGAAACCGCGCCCCGACGAGGAGCAGCGCCGAGACGAACTGGCTCGATGCCGATGCGTCGATCGCGATCTCGCCGCCTCGCGCATCAGGCCGCGGGTGGACGGTGAAGGGGAGGCTGCCACGCCGGCCGTCGTCGACGTCCGCGCCGAGGGCCCGCACGCCGGCGATGGTCCCGGTCATCGGCCGCTCGCGCGCTCGAGGGTCTCCGTCGAAGGTCACTGCGGCGCGGCCGAGGGTCGCGATCGGCGGAACGAAACGCATGACGGTGCCGGCCAGGCCGCAGTCGATCTCGACCGGGGCCTCGCCGAACTCGATGGGACGGATGGTCCACTGCTCGGCGTGCCGCTCGATCCGAGCGCCCAGGGATTCCAATGCTGCGGCCATGAGATCGGTATCACGCGAGATGAGCGGTCGCTCGACACGCGACTCGTCCTCGCCGAGAGCGGCGAGGACGAGTACACGGTTGGTGAGTGACTTCGATCCCGGGATGGTGACCTCGGTATCGAGGGGCCGATTGCGAAGAGGAGCGGGCCAGTCGGTCACGCCTCAGCTCCGCAGGTCATCGACCTGGTCGGCGATCGCGTGGCCGGTGTCGACGACCTTCTTCTTCGCGCGAGCACCGATCCAGCGCTTCTTGGGGTCGGGGTCCAGGGTCGACAGCAGCAGCCCGCCGGTCATCGAGACGTTCTTGGCGAAGTGGATCGCCTGATTGCGGCGGGCATCCGGATCCGTCTCGTTCCAGAACTGGTGCCCGATCCCCGTGGTGGCGGGCATCGTCGCCGCCAGTGCCAGCGCGCTCGCCCGCGGGAAGCGCCCAGTGGCCAGGGCTAGCCCGGCGGCGACGTGGACAGCAGCGTTGAGCCGGACGAGGTTGGTGGCCGAGACGGGGGCCGAGGGCGCGACCGAACGCGCGGCGTCCGCGATCGGCTCGACCTTGGGAGCCATCGCGGAGGCGTTGCGGAGCGCCATCGTGCCGCCGTAGACGAACATGGTGGCAAGCATGGGCCGGGCTACGGTGCGCAGAAGCGTCATAGGTCATTCTTACCGCACCTGGCCGACTCCGGCATCTGCGACCTGAGCCGCCCAGCACTCGGTGGTCGCGGGTCACTCCGAGGTCGGACGACGCCCGTCGACATCCCCCGACGTGGGACCGTCGCCATCGCTGGGCCCGGTGGTCTCCTCGGGGATGGGCTCGGGGGAGGGAGTCTCCCCGCCGGGCCACGGACCGAAGGAGAAGGAGTGCCCCCGCGGTGACCCCGACGTATCGCTCGACCACACCTGAGCGCGGCCGCGGACCTCGTCGGCGACCACCGTCGCCGAGGCGCGAGCCGTCTCACCGGGACGCAGCGTCCGGGTGCAGGTCACGGCGTTCGAGGATGGGGCGCAGGAGAGGCCCGAAGCACCGGAGAACCTGAACTTCGTGTCGATATCGAAACGCACCGTGACCTGCCGTGCCCCCGGAGCGGCGGGCTCGCCGACCACCTGCAGGTTCATGCGTACGAGGCGCTGTTCTCCGTCGGTGAGGCGGTCGGGATCTCCGAAGGCGAAACCGACGCCCATGGTTGCAGGGGGTGTGCTCGGTGACGGGGTGTCGGGCTCCTCGGCCGAGGGAGGGGGCGTGGCGGACGAAGGTTCGGGGGCGTCCTTCTGCTCCGGGGACGGCTCAGCCCTGGTGGCGTCGGGGGTCTCCGGTGTGGGTTCCTCGGCGGTCTCAGAGTCCGGTGCCGGTGAGGAGCTGGCATTCGGCACGGAGGGCAGGCCACCCCAGGCGGACGGGACACCGGACGGTCCCCATTGCGCGACCGCGAGCGCTCCCGCGCTCGTGGCAGCCAACAAGGTGGCGGCGGTGGCGATGAGGACCGCGGGCACCCATCGAGGGCGCGCCGGGGCAGCGCGGCGTGACGTGGGCTCGCGCAGATAGCGCCGCGCTGCGGGCCCGAGTGTCGCAGTGGCCAGCTCGTGAGCGTGTGCGAGGTCCTCGACGGCCCACCACAGACCGAGGCAGGTGGCGCACGCATCGGCATGGGCCGTCAGGTCGTCCAGATGCGTGCGGGCGTGCAAGGGGGCGGCGTCCTCGCGCTGGTGCGTCAGATAGGCCGTCCGCAGCGCGGTCTCCGCCGTGGTCCGCAGGGCGGGGATGTCCTTGACGCGGACCCCGGTCACGATGGCGGTCTCGGTAGCCGGAGCCCCCTCGACGATCGCGTGCCAGAGGACGGCACGATGGACCGGTGCCAGACTCCGCCAGGCACGCGATGTCGCGGAATCCGGAGCTGCCGCACCGTGGGCTTCCAGCGTGAGCCCCAGCAGCCAGGGTCGGATGGCCGCGCCCTCGGCCTCTCCGGTGAGCACACGGGAGAGGCCTTCAGCGAACACGGTGCCCACGAGCATCTCCGAGGGTCCCTCGTGGGTGAGGCAGAGGGCCAGATGCTCGACCGCGGGGCGATGGCGCTCGAAGAGGGTCGAATAGGCGGTGGCGTCCCCGGCGCGGGCAGCATCGACCAACGCCTCATCACTGCGCTGCGAAGTGCGCTGGGCGTCGTCGGCTCTCATCCTGTCCCCGGGGTCGGCGGCCTCGTCTGCCTCTCATCCTAGGCAGGGAGTCCATATCCGCCAGACGACTCGCTGGACTGGGCTGGCACTATGACGACATGTGCGGTCGATACGCGACGTCACGTACATCGTCACAGCTGGAACGGGACTTCCAGGCGAGGCTGGGCGACCTGTACGTCGAGACCGAGGCGGACTACAACGCCGCGCCCACCAAGGCTGAGCCCCTCATCGTCGGCCGCCGGGACGAGGCGGGGTCATGGCGGGAGGTCGTGACGGCGCGGTGGGGGTTGATCCCCTCCTGGTCGAAGGATCCCTCGATCGGAAACAAGCTCATCAACGCCCGCTCCGAGACGGTCGCCGAGAAGCCCTCCTTCCGCCGAGCCTTCGCCGCTCGTCGCGCTCTCGTTCCCGCCGACGGTTTCTACGAGTGGTACCAGCCCCAGCCCGGCGCCGACGGTGCCACGCCGCGCAAGCAGCCCTTCTATCTGACCGGACGCGAGGGAGCCGGGCTCGCGCTCGCCGGGATCTACGAGTTCTGGAAGGATCCCGAGGGCACCTGGGTGCTCAGCTACAGCATCCTCACCACCTCGGCGGAAGGCGATGACGGGCGCCTGCACGACCGCGCCCCGCTACTGGTCCCTTCGGAGCTCGGTGATGCCTGGCTGGATCGCGATGTGCCCGGCTCCGGACTGCTGCCGGATCTCGTACCCGCCACGCCGGGAGTGCTCGATGCCTGGCCGGTCTCGCTCGCCGTCAACAACGTGCGCAACAACGTTCCGGAGTTGGTGGAGCCGGTCGCGGCGCAATAGCGGTCCCGTCGGACGCACCGGATTCTCGCGACCCCCGGAATAGTTCGCCGGCCCCTCGCGTTGTCACGGCTGAGGAGGTAGTCGATGCTCGCGTGTCCTGAGAGGCCGATCCCCGTAGACTTCGAGGAGATGGCCACCGACGACGTCGTACTCAACGAGGAAACCCCCGAACAGCGCCAAGCGCGGTTCGAGGCCGATGCTCTGCCGTTCCTGGATCAGCTGTACTCGGCGGCGCTGCGCATGACGCGCAATCCCGCCGATGCCGAGGACATCGTCCAGGAGACCTATGCCAAGGCGTTCAGCTCTTTCCAGCAGTTCAAGCCCGGCACCAATCTCAAGGCCTGGCTGTACCGAATCCTGACCAATACCTACATCAACTCGTACCGCAAGAAGCAGCGCCAGCCGCAGCAGGTCACCGAGGAGATCGAGGACTGGCAGGTGGCCGCCGCGGAGGCGCACACGTCCAGTGGATTGAAGTCCGCCGAGATGGAGGCCCTCGAGCGGATGCCCGACAGCGACGTCAAGGAGGCGCTCCAGGCCCTGCCGGAGGACTTCCGCTATGCCGTCTATCTCGCCGATGTGGAGGGCTTTCCTTACAAGGAGATCGCCGAGATCATGGACACGCCGATCGGCACCGTGATGTCGCGCCTGCACCGTGGCCGCCGCCAGCTGCGCGAGATGCTGACCGACTACGCCCGGGCCCGTGGCATGGCCGTCGCGAGGGTGGGTGACGACGCATGAGCGAGGGGATGACGGACGGTCGCGAGTGCGACGGACCCGACTGCAATGAGGCCCTGCAGAAGCTCTACCTGTTCATCGACCACGAGCTCGAGGACGCCAGCTGCGAGCAGATCCAGGCGCATATCGACAACTGCCGCGCGTGCCTCACCGAGTACGAGCTCGACATCCTCGTCAAGGCCCTGCTCTCGCGCTCGTGCAGCGAGACCGCGCCGCCGCCCCTGCGCGAGCGCGTCCTGCTGTCGATCCGCACCGTGCAGGTGGAGGTCCGTGAGCAGCGGGACTGAAGTCCTCGACGGCGCGTTCGCAGATCAGCCCCTATGACAAGAGCCCCACCGGCGGTGGGGCTCTTGTGATGTCAGTGACGACTCACGCGTTGGGGCGCTTGCCGTGGTTCGCGTTCTTCTTGCGACGCGCGCGGCGCTTGCGGCCGGTCTTACCCATGAGGTCCTCCTGATCTCGACACTTCGGCGTCCTAGTGTCCCACATCGGGGATACGGGCGGCGAATCGCTCCCGGTCCACGACGATGCGCCGGATCTCGCCGGCAGCCACGAGTGTGCCGTGCTCGTCATGGGCGGCGACGTGGAAGCGATGGAGCCGTCCGTCCTGGTGCGCCAGGGAGGCGGTCGCGGTGATCGTCGCTCCGACCGCGCTCGGAGCACGATGATCGACCTCGATCCGTGTGCCGACACTCGTCTGCCGGTCGCCGAGGTCGAGCACGGCGCAGGCCGCCTCCTCCAGCCAGGCGATCACGACGGGAGTCCCGAGGACCTCCAAGTCCCCGCTGCCCACGGCGCGGGCGGTGTGCTCGGCGGTCACGACATGGGTCACGGTGGCCATGAGACGACCCTATCCGCTACCGGCCCGAAGGGCGTCGGCCGCGGAGGGTGGGGGCACTCCAGGCCTGCCACAGGACGGCCCAGTAGCCGCCGAAACCCGGGGAACCTCACCGGTCTCAGCCGATGAGCGGCGGGGCGGCCGATCAGGGTGCCGTGATCTCGCGCACGAAGGCCAGGAGCGTGATGTCGGGGGCGTCCGGTGGCGACCAGTCGCGCTCGGGCACACGACGAAAGCCTGTCGACTCGTAGAGCCGGTGGGCTTTCGTCTGCGTCGGCCTCGAACAGAGCCACATCCGTGACAGCCCGAGCGCAGCAGCCTCGTCGAGGCAGTGGCCGACCAGGGCGCGGGCGGCTCCGTGACCGCGGTGAGCCGGGTCGACCGCGAGGGCGCGGAACTCGCCCTCGTCGTCGCTCGTCGCCAGCTCTCGATGCGGTGACCCCGGAGGGCACCAGGTGACCGATCCGATGACGGCGCCGTCGAGCACGGCGACGATGACATCGTCGGCGCGCTCAGCCGCATCGCCCAGCCAATTGCCGTAGTCGTCGCCGGTGGCGAGATGTCCGTCCGCCATGTAGCCGTCGATCACCACCCGTCCTGTTGCGGCGAGCTCGTCGCCGGACGGACGGCGGATCTCGAGCGTCATGCTGCTGCCCCGGTTCAGACGCCCATGGTGGCACGGGGGTATTGCGCGTTCACATCGGTCATGACATTGACGAGATAGGGCACGCCCGAGGCGAAGGCCCGGTCGATGGCCGGACCGATCTCGCGGGGGTCGGTCACCATCTCCCCGCCGCCGCCGAGGGCCGTGACCACCTGGTCGTAGCGTGTGGCGGGCGCCAGGTCGGCGGCGACGTCATAGCCGTAGAGCATCTGCATCGGGGCCTTCTCCAGTCCCCAGGCCGAGTTGTTGCCGACGATCATGACCACCGGGAGCTTGTGCCGTACGAGCGTGTCCACGTCGATAAGCGACATGCCGGCCGCACCATCACCGAGCAGCAGGACGATCTGACTGCTCGGACGCGCGATCCGCGCCGCCATCGCGGCGCCGAGTCCCGCCCCGAGACATCCGTACGGTCCCGGATCCAGCCAGCCGCCGGGACGGCTCGGCTCGACGAACTTGCCGGCGAAGGAGACGAAGTCGCCGCCGTCGCCGATCACCACGGCATCGTCATCGAGACGGGGGAGCAGTTCCCCGTAAATGCGGGCCGGGTGGATCGGATCGGCCTCGGCGCCCAGCAGCGCCTTGTCGCGCTCGACCGCACCGGCGACCGTCTGCTGAAGCCGCTCGGTCCACGTGCTCCAGTCAGGGCGACGTGGCTGCGTCTGCAGGGCCCCGAGCAGCGTGTCGAAGAGCGTGCTGAGGTCGCCGGCGGCCGAGGCCCCCAGCTCGGCGTGTGAGGACAGCTGGTCGGGGGAGTCCGCCAGATGCACGGTGGTCGCGACCGGGGCACCGTCCTTGCCCCCGAAGCGCCCGAACCCCAGCCGGAAGTCCAGGGGCGTGCCGGCTACGATCGCGAGATCACAGCTCCCGAGGGCGTGCGAGCGCGCCTTGGTGACGAGCAGCGGATGCCCGCCGGGGACGACGCCGCGCCCCATGCCATTGGCAATGACCGGGATACCCGAGTCCTCCACGAATCGCCGCGCGGCTTCATCGGCGTGATCGGACCAGACATCCGAACCGAGGACCAGCACCGGGCGTTCAGCCTGCGCGAGCAGGGCCGCCACTCGGGCGATGTCATCGGGATCGATGTCGACCTGGGTGGCCTCGCCGGTGGTGGTGTGCTCGACAGGTCCGTTGGCGAAGAAGACGTCCATCGGGATATCGACGAAGGCCGGCCCGCGATGCGAGGAGCGCGCGGCGGTGAACGCCTCGTCGACCGCGGGGGCGATCTCGGCGACCGAGCCTGCCGTGCGGGCGGACTTGGTAATGGACTCTAGGATCGGCGGGTGGTCCAGCTCTTGGAGCGTGCCGCTGCCCCAGGTGGCCGCGGGCGCACGACCGCCGACGACGACCACCGGCGCGCCGGAGAAGTGCGCCTGGGCGATAGGGCTCACCCCATTGGTGACACCGGGGCCAGCAGTGAGCACGGCGAGCCCGGGGGTGCGGGTGAGTTTGCCGATCGCCTCGGCGGCGAACACGGCCGAGGGCTCGTGCCGGACATCGATGATCGGCATCGGATCGTCGGTCTTCACGGCGGCGTCGTACATCGGGAAGACGTGGGCGCCGGACAGGGTGAACATGGTGGTCACGCCGTGGGCCCGCGCCACGTCCAGGGCGTGATGTCCACCGTGGGGCCCGGACGGCTCGGGCATCTCGGCGCTCATACCCCACCGCCGGTTCTACGCTCGCTTTGCTCACTCATGTGACCTAGGTTACTGGCCGGTCAGGCGCAGTAGGCTGGCGACGTGCCGACGCTGGAGGACATCGCCGACTCGCAGAGCTCGCTCTCCGCCGCGGAGACCGGGCGACTCCAGGCGCTCGTGGCGCGATGGCAGATGATCGCCGACCTCGCCTTCTGCGACCTGGTGCTCTGGGTCGCCGATGTGGAGGACAAAGGGTGGTGGGCCGCGGCGCAGATCCGTCCTGCGACCGGACCCACGACCCTGCTGGAGGACATCGTCGGCTCCTTCGTGCCGCGCGACGAGCCTCCGCGTGAGGAGCAGCTGCCCGATGGCGTCGTGGTGGAGGTCGAGACCATCCCCGTGTGCTACGAGGGACGGACCATCGCGTTGCTCGGCCAGCGCCGTTACCGCGAGGCGCGTCGTCTTCCCGGCGCGCTCGAGCAGTCCTATGCGCAGACGAGCGATGTGCTGTTGCAGATGGTCCGCGAAGGCCGTTTCCCCGTCGCGGGAACCGAGGAACTCGCGGACACCTTGCGGGTCGGTGACGGTCTGATCCGCACGGACGCCTCCGGACGGGTCGGCTTCGTGAGCCCCAATGCGATGTCCGCCTACCGCAGGCTCGGACTGCGCAGCGATCTCGTGGGAGCGGATCTCGTCGCGGTCACCACCGATCTGCTGCACCGCCGGCCGACCGATCGCGGCTTCGCCGCGCTCTTCGGCGATACGGAGTCGGTAGCCGATGTGGAGGGTGCCGATGCCTCCCTGAGGATGCAGATCGTGCCGCTCGTCTGCGGTGGGCATCGCGAAGGTTATCTGGTGCTCCTGCGCGATGTGACCGAGTTGCGCCTGCGCGAACGGGAGCTCGTCTCCAAGGAGGCGACCATCCGGGAGATCCACCATCGGGTCAAGAACAACCTGCAGACGGTCGCCGCGCTCCTCCGCCTGCAGAGTCGGCGCGTCGTCGCCGATGAGGCGAAGGAGGCCTTGCGGGAGGCTGAGCGGAGGGTCGGCTCGATCGCCTTGGTCCACGAGACGCTGAGCCAGTCCTTCGACGAGCTCGTGCCCTTCGACGACGTCGCGGATACCTTGCTGCGCACGATCCCCGAGTTCGCCGACCAAGTGATCGTCCACGCTGAGCGGATCGGGAGTTTCGGGCTGGTGCCCGGCGAGGTGGCGACATCGCTCGCCATGGTGCTCTCGGAGCTCTTGCAGAATGCGGTCGAGCACGCGTTCTCGGGCACGGAGGGAACGGTGACGGTCGCCGCCAATCGGATCCGGGGGCGGCTGCGGCTGCGGGTGAGCGACAACGGCCGCGGCTTCGGGGAGGACTTCGATGCCGGAGCGAGTCTGGGACTGTCGATCGCCACCACGCTCGTGGAGAGTGAGCTGGGCGGCTCGCTCGCCTTCGAGCGGTCGCCGCTCGGCGGCGCGATGGTGACGATCAATGTCGACCTCGGGTGATCGGTCCCTTCGCGAGGCCACCACAGAAGAACCCCGGTGCCCCTCAGGGCCCCGGGGTTCGACATGCTAGCGTGAGATCACGCAGTACGAATCCTGGCTCGTGCGTTGCGACGCTTCAGTGCACGGCGCTCGTCTTCGCTCATGCCTCCCCACACTCCGTGGTCTTGACCGCTTTCGAGTGCCCACTGCAGGCACAGTTCGCGGACGTCGCAACGGCGGCAGACCACCTTGGCCTCTTCGATCTGCATGATCGCGGGGCCGGTGGTTCCGATGGGGAAGAAGAGCTCGGGATCCTCGTCGAGGCAGGCGGAACGGTGGCGCCAGTCCATGAGGACGCTCCTTCCCTAATTGGCGGCTTTCTGGATGAGAATGAGGCAGGCTCGTAGCGTCGAACCCGGCGGCATTCGAGGTCTACTCTCGCAAGGTTTCGAATACATGACAAGAGTGATACGCCCGTGAGAGGTGTCGGTTATCTCACACGTGTCGTGGTGGCTCGACGGCGGGACCCGTTGTAGCGGGTTGCGGCCCATCCGATCGCCTCCCGGCGAGGTCTCACGCTCTAGGCTGAGAGGCGTGTCCACCACCGCCGACCCCACCGGGCGCCGGCTGCTCGTCGTCGCCGGCGCCATCGCTCTCGCGCAGGCAGTCGTCCTCCTGGGCCTCGCCGTGCTCGACGTCACCCATCTCGTGGCGGGACGGGTCAGTCTCGGCGTCGGCATCGCCGTCATGCTCCTGTTCTTCGGCGGTGGCCTGGCGATCGCCGCGATCGCAGTGATGCGCGGGCGGCACGGTGGGCGTGGGCCGGTCCTGGTCGCGCAGCTCATCTCCCTGGGCCTGGCCTGGAACCTGCGCGATGCCGGTGATGACGTCGTCCGCGGCGTCTCGCCGGTGATGGCGCTCGCGGCCATCATCGTGTTGGTGAGCCTGTTCTCTGGTCCGGGACGCCGGGCGATGAGCCGCGACGAGCCCGCCTGATCCGGTGTGAGAGACTGTCCGAGGCACACCCACGCCCTTGCGGATCTCTCCGCTTCTGGCCGCCAGACCGGTGACCTCTCCACGCCCCGCCCCACGCGTTCAAGGACACCCGCATGGTCGCCTACGACATCTCAGCCTCCCCGGATATCGACATGACCCTTCCCGACGAGACCGATCCGGTCTTCGCCCTCCATCGCCAAGGCAAGATGGCGATCGGTTCCACCGTCGAGCTGCGTGACGCCGACGATCTCTCTCTCGCGTACACGCCCGGCGTCGCCCGCGTGTGCGAGGCGATCGCCGCCGATCCCGAGCTGGCGCACGAGTACACCTGGGTGTCCAACACCGTGGCGGTGGTGACCGATGGCACCGCCGTGCTCGGTCTGGGCGATATCGGCGCCCCGGCCTCGATACCGGTCATGGAGGGCAAGGCCGTGCTGTTCAAGCAGTTCGGCGGGGTCGATGCGATCCCGATCGCCCTTGACACCACCGATGTCGACGAGATCGTCGACACCGTGGCCCGGCTCGCCCCCTCCTTCGGCGGCATCAATTTGGAGGACATCTCCGCGCCCCGGTGCTTCGAGGTCGAGCGCCGGCTCATCGAGCGGCTCGACATCCCGGTCTTCCACGACGACCAGCACGGGACGGCCGTCGTGACGCTCGCCGCGCTCATCAACGCGGCGCGGCTCACCGATCGCGAGCTCGACGAGCTGAAGGTGGTCATCTCCGGTGCGGGAGCCGCGGGTGTCGCGATCGCCAAGATCCTGCGCGCCGCGGGCGTCCGCAAGATCAGCGTGGTCGATCGTTCCGGTGTGCTCGTCCCCGAGCGCGAGGACCTCACGGAGATCAAGCGCTGGCTCGCGGACTTCTGCGCACCGTGGGCGTCTCCGGGCTCGATCGACGACGCGCTGGTGGACGCGGACGTCTTCGTCGGCGTCTCCGGCGGAACCGTGCCCGAGGAGGCCGTGGCGCAGATGGCGCCCAATGCGATCGTCTTCGCGATGGCCAATCCGCATCCGGAGGTTCACCCGGATGTGGCGCGCCGGCACGCCCGCGTGGTGGCGACGGGGCGATCGGACTTCCCCAATCAGATCAACAATGTGCTCGTCTTCCCCGGCATCTTCCGCGGGGCCCTGGACGTGCGTGCCACGGAGATCTCCGAGAACATGAAGCTCGCGGCGGCGACGGCGCTCGCCGACCTCGTCGGTGAGGACCTGCGCGAGGACTACGTCATCCCGTCGCCCTTCGACCCGCGGGTGGCGCAGGTCGTCGCGCGGGCCGTGACCGACACGGCACGTCGCGACGGTCTCGCTCGCCGCCCGTACTGACCCGTCGACCGATCAGGAGAAGCATGTTCGCCGTCTACGCCGGATCCATCAACCCCGACAACCCGCTCGATGGTCTCGTCATCGGTGAGCGCCCTGAGCCCGAGGTGCCCGACGGCTGGACCACCGTGACTGTCAAGGCCGCCTCGATCAATCACCACGATGTGTGGAGCCTGCGCGGGGTCGGACTGCGTGAGGAGTCCTTGCCGATGATCCTGGGCTGCGATGCCGCCGGCCTGGACGAGGACGGCAATGAGGTCATCGTGCACGCCGTGATCTCCGATCCCTCATGGCGCGATGACGAGACCCTCGATCCGCGCCGCTCCCTGTTGTCGGAGAGGTACCAGGGCACCTTCGCCGAGCGGGTCGCCGTGCCGCGTCGCAATGTGGTGCCCAAGCCCGAGGGCCTGTCGATGGCCGAGGCGGCCTGCCTGCCTACCGCATGGCTGACGGCCTACCGCATGCTGTTCACTCAGTCGGGTCTGCGACCGGGCGACGCCGTGCTGGTGCAGGGCGCGGGTGGTGGCGTGGCGACCGCCGCGATCGCTCTGGGACGGGCCGCAGGCTTTCGGGTCTTCGCAACCAGTCGCGATGCTGACAAACGTGAGAGGGCGCTGGATCTCGGGGCCCATGAGGCCTTGGAGTCCGGTGCGCGACTGCCGCAGAAGGTGGATGCGGTCATCGAGACCGTCGGCGCGGCCACCTGGTCCCACTCGGTCAAGTCGATGCGCCCCGGCGGCACGATCGTGATCGCCGGCGCGACCTCGGGCGATGCGCCCAAGGCCGCGGAGCTGACGCGGATCTTCTTCCAGCAGATGCGGGTCCACGGCTCCACGATGGGCACGCGCGATGAGCTCGCGCGGCTCGCCGAGTTCCTCGATGTCACGGGTGTGCGCCCGGTGATCGAGGCGGAGATCCCCATGGAGGATGCCGCGGAGGGCCTGCAGAAGGTCATCGATGGCGATCTCTTCGGCAAGATCGTCCTCACCCGCTGACGCCCCAGGCACGTCTTCCCCGGCTCGCGAGGTCCCCGGTGGGCGGTGTCTTACGCACCTCTCCAGCCCGTTGAGGGGTGTCTAACCCGCCGCCGACGACGACGAGGGGTGTCTAACCCACCGCTGCGGGGAGGGGCTCAGCTGAGGGTGGCGCGGAGGCAGGCGGCGGCGAGGGCGGGGAGCTCCTCGGCGTCGACCAGCTTCGCCAGGCGGTCGGGGTTGTCGGGCAGGCCGGCCTGGCGAGCGCCCTGGAGGACCTTCTTGTCCATCGAGGGCACGAGCTCGGGCCAGACGCCCTGAGCCTCGCGGCAGAAGATCGCCGCGCCGGTGGGCCCGATGCCCGGGAATTCCTGCAGACGCTGCCCGATGTCGGCGGCGTCGGAGGAGGCGTCGCGCAGCCGGCGCAGGTCACCGCGATAGCGCTCGAGCAGCAGCTGTGCGCCGTTCCCGAGCTGCGTGGAGGTGCGTTCGTCGTAGCGGCGGTAGTGGCCTCGCCCGAGGGCATCGACCCGCTGCTGCCAGGTCGCATCCGCCATCCTTCGTGGCGTGCGGAGACCCGCCTTGCTCAGCTCCTGCGCCGCCGCGACAGCGATGTCGCTGTGGATCCGCGCCGAGAGCAGCGTGGACAGGACGAGCAGCCGGTACAGGGGCGAGGGCTTGTCGCGCAGGGTGATGCCCGCCTGTTCGGTGAAGGTGGTGCCATGGCGCTCCATCAACGAGCGCGCGGTCTCGCGTTGGGTGCTCATGGTCCGACCCTACGCTCGTCTCAGGCGTCCATCACGTGCCGCAGATAGCGCTCCGGCATCTCCAGGAAGCCGCGCCAATGCCGCACCAGGTCGAGGTCCTCCCAGGCCGCCTCCCGCATGCCCCAGGAGCCGACCTCCAGGATGGTGGCTCCGGGGAGGGCTGCGAGCACAGGGGAGTGGGTCGCGCAGAGGACCTGGCCGCCTTCACCGACGACATCGTGGAGTGCCCCGATCAGCGCCAGGGTGGAAGAGAAGGACAGCGCCGCTTCAGGTTCGTCGAGCACATAGAAGCCCGGCGAGGCGAACCGAGTGCGGACGACCTCCAAGAAGGACTCGCCGTGGCTCATCGCATGGTAGTCCGGCGTGGTCGGTCCCGCCCGGTCCTCACTGTAGGTGTACCAGCCGTGCATGGTCTCCGCGCGTAGGAAGAAGCCCCAGCGGGACGCCCCGAGGCCCCGCTGCAGGCTCAACATCTCGGCGAGTCCCGATTCCGTGGGCCGGGTGGCGTGAGCACCGTGAGTGCTGCCGCCCTCGGGCGACAGACCATAGGCTCCGGCAACGGCCTCGACGATCGTGCTCTTGCCGGATCCGTTCTCACCGACCAGGAAGGTGACCCCCGGGTCGAGTTCGCGTCCTTCGTCGAGCAGCTGGCGTACCGCGGGGATCGCCGAGGACCAGTCGGCGGGCGGGAGCGCACCGGCCATTACCCGCACGACCGGATGCTCCGCGAAGGTCACCGGCTACTCGTCCTCGTCGTCGAGCCGTGCCAGCCAGGTGGCCAGACGCTCGACGGGCACCTCGAACTCCGGGTTGAGGTCGACGAAGGCCGAGAACTGCTCGGCGAGCCACGCCAGGGAGACCTCTTCGTCCCCCCGGCGTGACGCGAGCTCCTCGATGCCGCGATCGGTGAAGTACACGCCTGCTACCCGAGGCTCAGGCGAAGGCCCGGTCCATCAGATCGCGCGCCTCGGTCACGTGGACCGCGTGCGAGCCGACTGCCGTAGTGCTGGACTCCGGACGCGAGACCACCGTGAAGGGCAGACCGAGCAGGTCGCGCAGGTGCAGCGCGTAGTACGGCCACGGCCCCTGGTTCTCCGGCTCATCCTGCACCCAGCGCACCTCGGTGGCGTTCGGGTACTTCGCGATCTCGGCGAGGATCTCCTCCTCGGGCCGCGGGTACAGTTGCTCCACGCGGACGATCGCCGTGCGTGAATCCTCGCGCTTCTTGCGCTCATCGAGCAGGTCGTAGGCGACACGGCCCGAGGTGAGGATCACGCGCTCGACAGCCGAGGCCTCGGCACCGTCATCGCCGATCACCGGACGGAACTCACCGCGGGTGAAGTCATCGGGCATGCTCGTGGCCGCCTTGCGCCGCAGCAGCTGCTTGGGCGTGAAGACGATGAGCGGGCGATGGTTGGCCTCCAGTGCCTGCTTGCGCAGCAGGTGGAAGTACGACGCCGGGGTGGATGGCTGGGCGATGCGCATCTCGTCGTTCGCGGCGAGCTGCAGGAAGCGCTCGATACGACCGGAGGAGTGATCGGGACCCTGTCCCTCGTAGCCGTGCGGCAGCAACAGCACGACGCCGGACTTCTGGCCCCACTTGGTCTCGCCGGAAGAGATGTACTCGTCGATCACCGACTGGGCCCCGTTGACGAAGTCGCCGAACTGCGCCTCCCACATGACCAGCGCCTCGGGGCGGGCCACCGAGTAGCCGTACTCGAAGCCGAGGGCGGCGTACTCGCTCAGCAGGGAGTCGTAGATGTAGAACGTGCCCTGGTCCTCGCCGACGTGCGACAGCGGCGTCCACTCGGCGGCATTGTGTCGGTCGATGATGACCGCGAACCGCGACGAGAAGGTGCCGCGACGCGAGTCCTGTCCGGCCAGCCGCACCGGGCGGCCCTCGAGGAGCAGCGAGCCCATCGCGATGATCTCGCCGGTGCCCCAGTCGATGGGACCGGCCGTGATCGACTGGGCCCGGCGCTGCAGCTGCGGCATGACCTTCGGATGGACCGTGAAGCCCTCCGGGGCGGTGGTGTAGGCATCCGCGACCGCCTTGAGGACATCGGGAGAGACCGCGGTGACGTAGCCGCTCTCGAAGGGCTTGGCGGGGTACTCCGGGATCCGCGTGTAGTCGGGGATCTCGGCACCTTCCTTGACCTTGGCGAAATTGGACTCCAGACGCTTCTGGTAGTCCGCCAGGGCCTCCTCGGCCTCTTCGATGGTGATGTCGCCACGACCGACCAATGCCTCGGTGTAGAGCTTGCGCACCGACTTCTTGTTCTCGATCGTGTCGTACATCAGCGGCTGGGTGAAGCTGGGATCGTCACCCTCGTTGTGACCACGGCGGCGATAGCACACCAGGTCGATGACGACGTCCTTGTGGAAGGTCTGGCGGTACTCGTAGGCGAGTTGCGCCACGCGGATACAGGCCTCGGGATCATCACCGTTGACGTGGAAGACCGGCGCCTGGATCATACGTGCGACATCGGTCGAGTATGTCGAGGACCGCGATGACGACGGGCTGGTGGTGAAGCCGACCTGGTTGTTGACGATCAGGTGGATCGTGCCACCGGTACGGTAGCCGCGCAGCTGCGAGAGGTTGAGGGTCTCGGCCACCACGCCCTGTCCGGCGAAGGCGGCGTCACCGTGGACGAGGACCGGAAGCACCGGGAACTCCTCTCCGCGGTTGAGGCGATCCTGCTTGGCGCGGGTGATGCCCTCGAGGACCGGGTCGACGACCTCCAAGTGCGAGGGGTTCGAGGCGACGGAGACTTTGACCTTGTCGCCCTTGGACGAGGTGAACTCGCCTTCGACGCCGAGGTGGTACTTGACATCACCGGAGCCCTGCACGGTGCGGGGGTCGATATTGCCCTCGAACTCGCGGAAGACCTGACCTGGATCCTTGCCGGCGATGTTGACCAGCACGTTCAGGCGGCCGCGGTGGGCCATGCCGATGCAGACCTCGGAGAGGCCGTCGGCGGCCGCGCCGGAGGCGATCTCGTCGAGCACGGGGATGGTGGTCTCGCCGCCCTCGAGGCTGAAGCGCTTCTGACCCACGAACTTGGTCTGCAGGAAGGTCTCGAAGGCCTCGGCCTGGTTGAGCTTCTGCAGGATCCGCAACTGCTCGCTGCGCGGGGGCTTGACGTGCGGACGCTCCAAGCGGTCCTGGAACCACTCGCGCTCACCCGGGTCCTGGATGTGCATGTACTCCACGCCGATGGTGCGGACATAGGAGTCGCGCAGGATGCCGAGGATCTCGCGCAGCTTCATGAGCGGCTTGCCGGAGGCCTTGCCGAAGGATCCGGTGGCGAACTCGCGATCCAGGTCCCAGAGGGTCAGACCGTGCGTGGCGGTGTCGAGATCGGGATGCGTGCGCATCTTGTACTCGATGGGATTGGTATCGGCGATCAGGTGGCCACGGACCCGGAAGGCGTGGATGAGCTCGAGCACGCGCGACTGACGCTGAAGCTGGTCGTCGTGGCTGACCGCGATGTCCTGCGCCCAGCGGATCGGCTCATAGGGGATGCGCAGTGACCGGAAGACGTCGTCGTAGAAGCCGTCGGCACCGAGCAGCAGCTGGTGCACACGCTTGAGGAACTCACCGGACTGTGCCCCCTGGATGACGCGGTGATCGTAGGTGGAGGTGAGGGTCATCATCTTGGAGATCGCCATCTGAGCGATGGTGTGCTCCGACGCGCCCTGGAACTCCGGCGGATACTCCATCGATCCGACGCCGATGATCGCGCCCTGTCCTGCCATGAGGCGCGGCACGGAGTGATTCGTGCCGATGCCGCCGGGATTGGTGAGACTGACG
Source organism: Aeromicrobium sp. PE09-221 (assembly GCF_002174305.1). GTDB lineage: Bacteria > Actinomycetota > Actinomycetes > Propionibacteriales > Nocardioidaceae > Aeromicrobium. Next base: position 133,795 of record NZ_MIJB01000009.1, read on the forward strand.
GTGGTGCCCTGGAAGTCCGAGACCTCGAGCTTGCCGTCGCGGGCCTTCTTGACCATCGTCTCGTAGGCGGACCAGAACTGCGCGAAGTCCATGGTCTCGGCGGCCTTGATGCTCGGCACGAGCAGTTGGCGCGTGCCGTCGGGCTTGGGAAGGTCGATGGCCAGGCCGAAGTTGATGTGCTCTGGCTTGAGCTGGACGGGCTTGCCCTTCTCATTGTGCTCGAAGCCGGTGTTCATCTCCGGCATCGCCTTCATCGCCTGCACGACCGCGAAGCCGATGAGGTGCGTGAACGACACCTTGCCGCCGCGAGCCCGGGCCAGGTGATTGTTGATGACGATGCGGTTGTCGAACAGCAGCTTGACCGGGACCGAGCGCACGCTGGTGGCGGTGGGAACCGAGAGACTCTGGTCCATATTGGTGGCGGTGCGGGCGGCTGCGCCCTTCAGCACGACCTTCTCCACCTCGCCGGGACCCTGGGGTTGCTGGGCGGCAGCGGGCGCGGCCTTGGGCGTGCCGCTCTTCTTGGCGGGGGTCGCCTTCGGCTCCGTGCTCTTGGCGGCCGGGGGCGTCGCGGCGGTGTCCTTATCGGGGACGCGCGTCTGGGCGCGCTCGCCGCTGGCCGTCTTGTCGGCGGGCTGCCTGGTGGGTGCCGGGGAGGCGGCGGCCTTCTCGGCCACGGAGTCGGGCTTGGCCGACGCGCCGTTCGACGAGGCACCGTTCTGCCCACCGGTGTAGTTGCCTTGGCGGAAGAAGTCCGCCCATTGGGAGTCGACCGACGACGGATCGCTGGCGAACCGTTCGTACATCTCCTCGACGAGCCACTCATTGGCTCCGAAGTCGGGGGACTGGGCGTCGGAATGGGACGTTGTGGTGGAGGACTCGGCCACGGCCTGAATCGCCTCTTCCGGAGTGTGCTGAGGAGTGGGTGAAGTCCCGACAACTCTAGCGCGGAAGACCAACGGTTCGCAGGCAGGGCCGGGGGGCGGGTCGGCGAGCGGTAGGTGCCCCGCGACGAGCCGTCACTTGATCCGTGCGACGGCCTCGCTGATGGGGCCGTCGAAGACCTTCTTGCCCTGGTGCAGGACGATGCCGCGAGTGCAGAGCTTCTGCACCATGCCGAGGCTGTGGCTCACCACGAGCATCGTGACGCCTTCTGCTGTGAGCTCGGCGATCTTCTTCTCGCACTTGGCCCGGAAGGGGGCATCACCGACCGAGAGGACCTCGTCCACGAGCAGGATGTCCAGATCAACGTGGATCGCGACGGAGAACGCGAGACGCATGAACATGCCCGAGGAGTAGTGCTTGACCTCCTGGTCGATGTGGTCGCCGATCTCGGAGAACTCGACGATGTCGTCGAAGCGTTCCTCGATCTGTTGGCGGTTCATGCCGAGGATCGCGGCATTGAGGTAGACATTCTCGCGACCGGAGAGATCCGGGTGGAAGCCCGCGCCGACCTCGATGAGCCCGGCGACCCGGCCGCGGGTGTAGACATGGCCCTCGTCCGGTTCGAGGACACCGGAGATGAGCTTGAGCGTCGTCGACTTACCGGAGCCGTTGAGGCCGAGCACGGCGACGGCCTCACCCTCCGGGACGGAGAAGCTCACGCCGTCGAGGGCGATGAAGCGATCGGCACGAACCGGCTTGCGCTTGGCCCACGTCACGAAGGCCTCCTTCAGAGAGTGGGTCCTGCGCTTCAGGAAGTGCTTGGTGACATCGTCGACGATGATGCTGGGCAGGGCGGGGTCGGACATCGGCCTCACAGGTCCTGGGCGAAAGTGCGCTCGAAGTGACGGAACATCAGCTGACCGACCACGACGGTGACCAGCGCGAGCGTGCTCGCGGCGACGATATTCCAGAGGGCATGGGGCGGCCAGGCGGCGGTCCCGTCGATGATCGGGGCCCAGAACGCTTCGTGGTACATCTCGACGCCGATCGCCAGCGGATTGGAGAAGTAGATGTTGAAGGCCCACTCAGGCAGCACATCGCGCATCAAGCCCCAGGTGTAGATCGTGGGGGTTGACCAGATCGCCACCATGCGGATGATCTCGACGAAGTTCTGAGCATCGCGGAAGCGCACGTTGACGGCACCGAACATCATCCCGAGGCCGAGCGCGAAGGTCGCCATCAACGCGAGCCCGGCGAAAGCGATCGCGACTGACGTGAGGGTGGGCACCCAGCCCAGGATCACCACGATCACCAGCAGGATCGCCGCCTGCGGCAGGAAGTGGATCAAGGCGACGATGATCGCCGACACGGGAAATAGCTCGCGGGGGAGGTAGATCTTGCGGACGAGCGCACGATTCTCCACGATCGCCGTCGTGGCGTTGCCGAAGGCCTCGTTGAAGAAGTTCACGAGGATCAGGCCGGAGAAGAGATACACCGGGAAGTACTGGACATCGCGATGCGCGTTGAGGACGATGCCGATGATGAAGAAGTAGACGAAGAACTGCACGCCGGGCTTGACATACGACCACGTCCAGCCGAGGACGGAGTTGCGGTAGCGCGTGGCGGTGCCCTTGCGTACCAGCAGTCGCAGCAGATAGCGACGGCGGAACACATCGAGCAGGCCGCGCCCCTTGCCGGGGGTGTCGAACGCGCTCAGGTCCACGTCGGTGACCGACATGCCCTCTCCTTAGAAACGAGAACTCAGGGCCCACGGATGGGCCCTGAGCATCGTACTCGTCTCCTCCTCGCGGCCCACGGAGCCACGAGTGGGATGTGTCACGCGGTCTCGAGGACCGCGTCCAGGGTGATGGTGTCGACACCGCCGAGGGCCTTGCTGACCGGGCAGCCCGCTTTGGCCGCTTCGGCCGCCTCGGCGAAGCCGTCCCCGTCGATGCCCTCGACCTCGCCGCGGACCGTGAGATCGATACGGCTGATCTTGAAACCGCCCTCGGGGTCCGGGCCCAGCGTGACGGCCGCCGAGGTCTCGATGCTGATCGGCGTCGCTCCCCGCTGGCCGAGCAGTGCGGTGAGCTGCATCGTGTAGCAGGAGGAGTGCGCCGCGGCGATGAGCTCCTCGGGATTGGTGGCTCCGGCGCCGTCCTCGGACGAGCGCTTCGGGAAGGACATCTCGAACGTGCCGAGACCGGAATCGGTGAGCTCGACCTGTCCGGACCCGTCTTCGAATCCGCCGTCCCAGGCGGTGCGTGCGTGGCGTGTGGGCATGGTGCCTCCCAGATGAGTTGGACGTCTGATATCGACGCTAGCCACCTCGCGCCGGTGCACAAGTCGAAAGCCCTAGAGTCGATGGAGCTCGACGTCGCGCAGCTCGCCGTCGATGATCGCGGCGGTCATGTAGGTGCAGTGCGGCTGGCGGCGGCGGTCCGTGGGGGAGCCGGGGTTGAGGAGACGCAGGCCGTTGTCCGCGACGGTGTCCCACGGGATGTGACTGTGCCCGAAGACCAGCACGTCGGTATCGGGATAGGCCGCGACCATGCGTGCCTCACGTCCCTTCGATGCCCCGGTCTCGTGCACCACCGTGAAGCGGAGGCCGTCGAGGACGGCATCGGCCCGCTCGGGCATGCGCGTCCGTAGGTCGTCTCCGTCGTTGTTGCCCCAGCAGGCGATGAGGCGGGTCGATCTCTCCTCGAGTCGCTCGAAGAGCCCGAGAGCCATCCAGTCTCCGGCGTGGAACACCACATCCGCGACGTCCACCTCGTCCCAGAGCCGGTCGGGCAGATCGCGTGCCCGCGTCGGCACATGGGTGTCGGACATCAGCAGCAGCCTCATCCCCGCAGTCTGCCGTGCGCGCTGAGGAGATGCAGACGCGCCGATGGGTCCGCTGCTTTCAGGAGAGCCCGTACTCGCGTGCCGAGAGCTCGCGCATCTCAGCCTTGCGGATCTTGCCCGTGACGGTCATCGGGAAGTCGTCCACGATCTTGACGTAGCGCGGGATCTTGTAGTGCGCCAGCTTGCCCTCGGCGTACGCGCGGACCGATCTCTCGTCGAGCGGACTCGTTCCCTCCCGCATGCGGATCCACGCGCACAGTTCCTCGCCGAGCCGCTCGTCGGGAACGCCGACGACCTGGACATCCTCGATATCGGGGTGCCCGTAGAGGAACTCTTCGATCTCGCGGGGGTAGATGTTCTCACCTCCGCGGATCACCATGTCCTTGATGCGGCCGACGATGACGCAGTAGCCGTCGTCGCGCATCCGCGCCAGATCGCCCGTGTGCATCCAGCCTTCGTCGTCGATGGACTCGGCTGTCTTCGCCTCGTCGTCCCAGTACCCCAGCATCACCGAGTACCCGCGGGTGCAGAACTCGCCGGCCTCCCCGCGAGGCAGAGTCTCCCCGGTCAGCGGGTCTACGATCTTGACCTCCAGATGCGGCCCCACCCGTCCGATGGTGGCGGTGCGCCGCTCGAGATCGTCATCGCCCCGGGTCTGCGTCGATACCGGGGAGGTCTCGGTCATGCCGTAGGCGATCGACACCTCATCCATGTGCATCTCGGTGATGCACCGCTTCATCACCTCGACCGGGCAGGGCGCACCGGCCATGATCCCGGTGCGCAGGCTCGAGAGATCGAAGGAGGCGAAGTCTGGATGACCGAGCATCGCGATGAACATCGTGGGTACGCCGTACACACCCGTGCAGCGCTCGTCCTCGATGGCCTGCAGGGTGATCGCGGGATCGAACCCCGGTGCCGGGATGACCATCGTCGAACCGTGGGTCACGCATCCCAGATTGCCCATCACCATGCCGAAGCAGTGGTAGAAGGGCACCGGTATGCACAGCCGGTCCCGTTCGGTGAAGTCGATCGTGTCGGTGACGAAGTAGCCGTTGTTGAGGATATTGCGATGGCTCAGGGTCGCGCCTTTGGGGAAGCCTGTCGTGCCGCTCGTGTACTGGATGTTGATCGGATCGGTGGAGACCAGCGTGGACATCCGTGCGGCGACTGCCGAGGAGGGCAGTGCGCGCCCTTCGTCGATGAGCGCGGCCCAGTCCTCGGTGCCGAGGTAGACCACGCGCTCGAGCGTCGGGCAGCCGGCCCAGGTCTCCTCGACCATGGCCCGATAGTCGCTCGTCTTGAACCGTTCCGCGCTCACGAGGAGCCGCATGCCGGATTGATTGACGGCATAGGCGAACTCGTGGGTCCGATAGGCAGGATTGACGGTGACGAGGATCGCCCCGATCTTGGCGGTCGCGAACTGCGTCATCGTCCATTCGGGGCAGTTGGGGGCCCAGATCCCCACCCGATCGCCCTTCTCCACCCCCGCCGCGAGGAGGCCCCGGGCGAGCGCATCGACGGCCGCGTTCAGCTCGCTCCACGTCCATCGGCGGCCGCTCGCGATGTCGACCAGCGCCTCGTGGCAGGCGTGGCGAGCGGCGATGCGCTCGAAGGCGGCGCCGATGGTCTCCTCGAGCAAGGGAATGTCGGTGGGACCAGCGGCGTACGACAGCTCAACGGACATGCGTTCGCACCTCTTCATCGGCTCCGGCCCGCGGCAGCGATGATCCGCCGCGAGCGAGTGTGACCTACGGCACCATGGTCGCGCGTTCCGCGTGGATCGGCTGGTCGCCGGCCTCGGCCGGGGATGGGGCGAACGTGCCGAGCCGGAGGAGTGTCGGGAATGCGAGAGGCCCCCGCCCAGCGTCAGGGCTGGTCAGAGGCCTCTCGCGACGGCGCCCCCGGCAGGATTCGAACCTGCGCTCCCGCCTCCGGAGGGCGGTGCTCTATCCCCTGAGCTACGGGGGCCGTGCGAATGCGAGCCTATCGCATGCCACCTCCGTTACGGTGGGCCGGTGGCCACCGTTCTCGTCGTCGATGACACGCCGTCGATCAGGTTCCTCATCCGGACCAATCTGGAACTGGCCGGTCACGACGTGGTCGAGGCCTTCGACGGTCTGGACTCGCTGGAGATGCTCGCCGTGACCGATCCGCCGCCGGATGCCGTCACGATGGACATGATGATGCCCCGCATGGACGGCCTCGCCGCGGTGCAGCACATCCGCGCCGACCCGCGATGGGAGCGGCTGGCCATCGTCATGGTCACGACGCAGGGTCAGCACTACGACGTGACGGCCGCCGACCGGGCAGGTGTCGATGCCTATGTCACCAAGCCTTTCGAACCCGATGCGCTCATCTCCACGATCGAGCGCGTGATCGCCGACCGACAGGCGGGTCGCGGCTGACCCGTCGGTAGGCTGGGGCGGTGACTCCCGAGCAGCTTTCCGCGGCGATCGTCGCCGCATTGCAGTCCCTGGTCGACGACGGCTCCCTGGCGCTCAGCGCCGGGGTGCCGGATGCTGTCCGCGTCGAGCGACCCAAGGTCAAGGAGCACGGTGACTACGCGACCAATGTCGCGATGCAGCTCACCAAGCAGGCCGGCCGCCCGCCCCGCGAGATCGCTGAGCTGATCGCTGCCCGTCTCGGCGCAGCGGAGGGAATCGCGGGGGTCGAGGTCGCGGGTCCCGGCTTCCTGAACGTGCGGGTCGCGGCCGCCGCGCAGGGTGAGATCGCCCGGCAAGTGCTCGAGGCGGGGGAGTCCTATGGGCACGCGCCGGCGACGGGGGACCGCGTCAACTTGGAGTTCATCAGCGCCAACCCGACAGGCCCGCTGCACCTCGGACACACACGTTGGGCCGCGGTCGGTGACGCGCTCTCGCGCGTGCTGCGCGCCGCCGGTAATGAGGTGACCAATGAGTTCTACATCAATGACCGCGGCAATCAGATGGACAAGTTCGGCGCCTCGCTGAAGGCCCGCGCGAACGGCCAGGAGCCGCCGGAGGACGGCTACCACGGTGACTATGTCGCCGACTTGGCGCAGAAGGTCGTCGCCGCGCATCCGGGCATCCTCGACCTCCCCGAGGACGAGCAGCTCCTCGCCTTCCGCGAGGAAGGCTATGCGATGCAGCTGGCCGAGCAGCGCAGCGAGCTGGAGGAGTTCCACACGCACGTCGATGTCTGGTTCTCCGAGCGGTCGCTGCACGAGTCCGACGCGGTCGAGCGGGGACTCGATCGGCTGCGCGAGGAAGGCCGTCTGTTCGAGTCCGATGGTGCCACCTGGATGCGCACCACCGACTTCGGCGACGACAAGGATCGCGTCCTGCTCCGTTCCAACGGTGAGCTGACGTATTTCGCCTCCGACACCGCCTACTACGTCGACAAACGTGACCGTGGTTTCGACCCTTGCATCTACCTGCTCGGCGCCGACCATCACGGTTACGTCGGTCGGTTGCAGGCGATGGCCGCTTGCGTGGGAGACACCCCCGGCGAGCAGATCCAGATCCTCATCGGCCAGCTGGTCAAGATCCTGCAGGACGGGCGCGAGCTGAAGCTGAGCAAGCGCGCCGGCACCATCGTCACGCTGCGCGAGCTCATCGACCTCATCGGTGTCGATGCGCTGCGGTACACGCTCATCCGGTATCCGGCGGACTCGCCCTTGACGCTCGATGTCGCGGAGATGACACGCAAGAGCAATGACAACCCCGTGTACTACGTCCAGTATGCCCACGCGCGGCTGTCCTCGATCCTGCGCAACGCCGCCGACCTCGGTCTCACACCCGACCTCGAGTCCTTCGACCCGTCGCTGGTGTCGACCGATCGCGAGGGCGACCTGCTGCGTTCGCTCGCGGAGTTCCCGCGTCTCGTCGCGCAGGCGGCCGAACTGCGCGAGCCGCACCGGGTCGCTCGCTATCTGGAGGACACCGCAGGGACCTTCCACCGCTTCTACGACGTGTGTCGGGTGCTCCCGCAAGGCGACGAGGAGCCAGGCGACGTGCACCGGGCCCGGCTGGTGCTCGTGGCGGCCACGCGCCAGGTCTTCGCGAACGGTCTCGCTCTGCTCGGGGTCGGCGCCCCGGAGAGGATGTGACGTGATGCGCGCACACGAGGCAGGCGCCCTGCACGGCCAGGCGGGCGACCGCGGCCCCGCCTGGTTGCGTCATCCAGATGACGTCAACGGGCTGGTGACGCCGCTGTGGTCGGAGAATGTCAGCAAGGTGGACGGTGTCCTGACCGTCGCGGGACTCGGCGTCGACGAGCTGGCGCGAGAGTTCGGCACGCCCCTCTACGTCCTCGACGAGGACGACTTCCGCTCACGAGCTCGGGCCTTCCGCGATGCCTTCCCCGATGCGGACGTCTACTACGCGGGCAAGGCCTTCCTGTGCGTGGCGGCCGCCCGTTGGATCGCCGAGGAGGGGTTGTCCCTGGACGTCTGCACTGGCGGCGAGCTCGCGGTCGCCCTGCGGGCCGAGTTCCCGCCCGAGCGCATCGGCCTGCACGGCAACAACAAGTCGGCCGCCGAGTTGCGTCGCGCCCTCGAGGCGGGCGTCGGGCGGATCATCATCGACTCCTTCGAGGAGATCGACAGGTTGGCGGCGCTGACGGCCGAGCTCGGCGTCACCGCACGGGTCATGGTCCGGGTGACGGCGGGGGTCGAGGCGCATACACATGAGTACATCTCCACGTCGCATGAGGATCAGAAGTTCGGCTTCTCGATCGCCGGCGGGGACGCCCTCGAGGCGGTGCGGCGGGCGCTCGCGGTCCCGGGGATCGACTTCCTGGGTCTGCACTCGCACATCGGCTCGCAGATCTTCGTCACCGACGGCTTCGAGGTCGCGGCACGCCGCGTCCTGAGGCTGCACGCCGAGATCGCGCGTGAGCTGGGGGTCGTGGGCGAGGAGTTCGACCTCGGCGGCGGTTTCGGCATCGCCTACACGACCCAGGACGATCCGCTGCCGCCCGCCGATCTCGCGCGGGGGATGCTCAAGATCATCGACGAGGAGTGCGCCGCGCTCGATATCGATGTACCGCATCTGTCGATCGAGCCTGGACGCGCGATCGCCGGCCCCTCGACGTTCACGCTGTATGAGGTCGGCACCGTCAAGACGGTCGCCCTCGATGGCGGCAGCTCTCGGCGCTATGTGGCGGTCGACGGCGGTATGAGCGATAACATCCGTCCCGCGCTCTACAGCGCCGACTACTCCTGCACGCTCGCCTCGCGCGACTCCGATGCGGGACCGGCCTTGAGCCGGGTGGTCGGCAAGCACTGCGAGAGCGGCGACATCGTCGTCAAGGACGAATATCTGCCCGCGGACGTCGGGGCGGGAGACCTGCTCGCCGTACCGGGGACGGGGGCGTACTGCCGCTCGCTCGCGAGCAACTACAACCACGTGCCGCGCCCAGCGGTCGTGGCGGTCCGCGAGGGCGAGGTGCGTTTGCTGCTGCGCCGTGAGACCGAGAACGATCTCCTCGCCCTCGACCTCGGCTAGGGTACGGCCAAAGCTTGGACCGGGCGTGAATCGGGGTCGTGCTCGCCCTTGACCTCAATAGCGCTTGAGGTTGTTCCCTCGGTGTCATGCGGACCCAGGGACCACGATGACGACGTCGACGGCCCGCCCCCGCTGGCGGGCGACCGGGTATCTGCCTCAGGTCGTCGGACTCTTCAGCGTGGCATTCCTCGTCGCCGTCGAGACCTTCGCGGTGGCGACTGCGCTCCCGGTCGTCGCCGCCGAACTCGACGGACTGTCCTGGTATGCGGTGGCCTTCGCCGCCCCTGCGGCGGCGGCGATCGCCGCGATGACGTGCGCCGCCTGGTGGTGCGACCGGCACGGACACGCCCACCCGATGGTCACCGGGGTGTCTATCTTCGCCTCGGGCCTCGTGCTCTCGGGTGTTGCCGGGTCGATGGCGTGGTTCGTGGTGGGGCGCGCCTTCCAAGGGATCGGTGCCGGACTCGTCTCGGTGGCGTTGTACGTCCTGGTCGCTCGCGCCTTCCCCGATCATCTCCGCCCGCGGGCCTTCGTCGTGTTGACGAGCGCCTGGGTGCTCCCCGCCGTCATCGGGCCCCTGGCCGCCGGGATGGTCGCCCAGCACCTCGGTTGGCGATGGGTCTTCCTGGGCGTCCCGGCTGTGGCCGTCGGCGCGCTCGCGCTGTTGCGGCCCGCTCTGCGCTCATCGCACGGTGACGAGGCGGTCGCGATACCCCGGACTCGGATCGCCCGCTCCCTGGTGGTAGCGGTCGCGATCTTCGCCGTGATGATCGGCGGCCAGGGGAACGTGCCGGGATGGTGGGCGCTCGTGACGGCGGGGATCGTCCTGGCTCTCGTGGCGGCGGTGCCGCTCTTGCCGGCGGGCACCCTGCGGGCGGCTCGCGGACTTCCTGCGGTGATCGCGACGCGCAGTCTGATGGGTGCGGGATTGGTGGCCGCGGAGTCTTGGTGCCCCTGGCCTTGGTGCGCTTGCGCGACCTCGCCCCGACCCACGCCGGGCTGTTCCTCACCTCGACGGCTTTGCTCTGGTTCGCGGGCGCGTGGGCATCGGACCGCTGGTTGGCACCGGCCCGCCGCATCGGCCTCGGTGCCACGAGTGTCTCGTTGGCGCTCTGTTCGGCACTCCTCATCCCCGTCCCGGGGGTCCCGGTCTCCGTCCTCGCGATCGGGTGGGCCTTCGGCGGACTGGGTATGGGACTTGCGATGCCGGCGCTAAGCGTCCTGCTGCTGGAGCACTCGGCAGTGGGGGAGGAGGGTCGTAACAGCGCCTCGATGCAGACGAGCGATGCTGTCGCGGATGCACTGGTGCTCGCAGTGTGCAGTGGCCTGTTCGGCTGGCTCCTTGCAACGGGACCCACGATGTCTTTCGTCGTCGTGTTCCTCGTCGCTCTCATGATCGCGAGCCTGGCCTTGCCCGCCTCCCAGAAGGTGACATCACCGTCAGCGGCATAGCGAATGGTCCACTCGTGCGAGTCGGGCGTCCATATTCGGGGCATGGCGTCCGGGCGATGAGATGCGCCGATAGGCTGGGGTGGTGACCATATCGCCTGACCCCAGACGTCCCTTGCGCATCGCTCTGCTCGGTTGTGGTGTCGTCGGCACGGAGGTCGCACGGGTCCTCACCGGTGATGCCGACGAGCTCGCTCAGCGGGTCGGCGCACCGATCGAGCTCGTGGGCATCGCGGTCCGCCGCGAAGGCCGACGCCGTGACCTCGACGTTCCCGATGACCTCTTCACCACCGATGCGATGGGCCTGGTCACTCGCGGCGACCTGGATGTGGTCATCGAGGTGATCGGCGGCATCGAGCCCGCGCGGGGCCTCATCCTGGCGGCGCTGGAGAACGGCGCCTCGGTCGTCACCGCCAACAAGGCCCTGCTCGCCGAGGACGGTGCCACGCTCTACGAGGCTGCCGAGAAGGCCGAGCGTGATCTCTACTACGAGGCAGCCGTCGCGGGGGCGATCCCGATCGTGCGGCCGTTGAGCGACTCACTTGCGGGTGACCGCGTGACGCGCGTGCTCGGCATCGTCAACGGCACCACCAACTTCATCCTGGACGCGATGTCCACCACCGGCGCGGGCTTCAATGATGCGCTCGAGGAGGCGCAGCGTCTCGGTTATGCCGAGGCCGATCCGACCGCCGATGTCGAGGGCTTCGATGCAGCGGCCAAGGCCGCCATCCTCGCCGGCCTCGCCTTCCACACGCGGGTGACGATCTCCGACGTGCACCGCGAGGGCATCACCGATGTCACCGCCGCCGACGTCCGCTCCGCCGCGGAGATCGGCTCGGTCGTCAAGCTCCTTGCGATCTGCGAGCTCGGCCCCTCCGGCGAGGTCGCGGCCCGCGTGCACCCGGCGATGATCCCCGATTCGCACCCGCTCGCGAGCGTGCGCGGTGCCTACAATGCCGTCTTCGTCGAGAGCGAGGGTGCCGGCCAGCTCATGTTCTACGGTCCTGGAGCCGGCGGCGCTCCGACCGCCAGCGCTGTACTCGGGGATGTCGTGAGCGTCGCCCGCCACCGGCTCGCCGGGGTGCGTGGGGCGGGTGAGACGGTGCACGCCCAGCACGAGATCGTGCCGATCGGACGTGCCCGCACTCGCTATCACGTCGCGATCGATGTCGACGACCGTCCGGGCGTGCTCTCTGCGGTCGCCCAGGCATTCGCCGCGAACGATGTCTCGATCAAGACCGTGCGCCAGGAAGGTCACGGGGATGACGCGCAGCTCGTCGTCGTCACCCATGAGGCCGAGGACGCTGCCCTGTCGGCGACCATCGACCGGCTACGCGAGCTCGACATGGTGCGCGGCGTCTCCTCGGTCATGCGCGTGGAAGGAGTGGCCTGATGGCACAGCCGTGGCGCGGGGTCATCGCCGAGTACCGGGACTGGCTCCCGCTCGCCGAGGAGACTCCGAAGGTGACCCTGGGGGAGGGCGGCACGCCCCTCATCCGCTCGACGTGGCTCTCCGGACTCGTCGATGGCGAGGTCTACGTCAAGGTCGAGGGCGACAACCCGACCGGCTCCTTCAAGGACCGCGGCATGACGGTCGCCATCTCGGCCGCCAGGGGCGAAGGCGCTCAGGCCGTCGTCTGTGCATCGACGGGTAACACCTCCGCCTCGATGACCGCCTATGCGGCCCGCGCGGGTCTCACCCCGATCGTGCTGGTGCCGCACGGCAAGATCTCCGCCGGGAAGATGGCCCAGGCGGTCATGCACGGCGGCGAGATCATCCAGGTACGCGGGGGCTTCGATGAGTGCTTGAACATCAGCCGCGGACTCGCCAAGGACTATCCGGTGGCGCTGGTCAACTCGGTCAACCCGATGCGGCTGGAGGGTCAGAAGACCGCTGCCTTCGAGATCGTCGACGTCCTCGGTCGCGCTCCCGATGTGCACGTCCTCCCGGTCGGCAATGCCGGCAATATCTCCGCCTACTGGATGGGCTACCGGCAGTACGCCGATGCCGGCATCGCGAGCGGTCGTCCCGCGATGTGGGGTTTCCAGGCCGCCGGTGCCGCACCGATCGTGCGCGGTGAGATCGTGCGTGAGCCCGAGACCCTCGCGACGGCCATCCGTATCGGCAATCCCGCTTCATGGCAGCTCGCGGAGAACGCGCGCGACGAGTCCGGCGGCCTGATCGATGCGGTCACCGACGATCAGATCCTCGATGCGCAGCGCCGGCTCGGGGCCGAGGAGGGCATCTTCGTCGAGCCAGGTTCGGCGGCGAGCGTCGCCGGCCTCCTGGCCGCCGCGGAGGCCGGCAAAGTGTCCCCGGGACAGGTGATCGCTGTGACGGTCACCGGTCACGGACTGAAGGACATCGACACGCCTCTCTCGCGCATCGGCTCCATCGTCGACGAAGTCATCGAACCGACGGTCGAGGCCGCCGCCGAGGTGGCGGGCCTGCGATGAGCATCGCCCGAGGGCCGGTGCGTGTCCATGCGCCGGCAACGAGCGCCAACCTGGGTCCGGGCTTCGACGCCCTGGGCCTCGCGCTCACGATGGGCGATCTGGTGACGGCCGAGGCCACCGGCGGCGGTCTGGAGATCCAGGTGAACGGCGAAGGCGCCGCCGATGTCCCGCGTGACGAGTCGCACCTGATCGTCCGGGCGATGGACGCTGCCTTCGATCTCCTCGGGGAACGTCCGGAGGGTCTGCGGCTCGTCTGCGAGAACGCGATCCCGCACGGACGGGGCCTCGGTTCCTCGGCAGCGGCGATCAGCGCCGGGATCGTCCTGGCGAGGGCCTTGGTCGTCGGGGGAGAAGAGCGACTCGATGAGCGCACCATGCTCCAGCTGGCGACGGACCTGGAGGGCCATCCCGACAATGTCGCCGCGGCACTCCTCGGCGGTCTGGCGATCGCGTGGATCGACGGGGCCGCCGCGGAGAGCGTGCGTCTGGACGTCGACGTCCCGGTCACCGTCTTCGTGCCCGGTGAGGCGGTGTCCACCGAGAAGGCCCGCGGCCTGCTCCCAGACGTCGTGCCGCACGGGGACGCCGCGTTCAACGCCGGTCGTGCCGCGCTGCTGATCGCGGCCCTCACCACTGCACCGGAGCGGCTTATCTCCGCGACCGAGGATCGATTGCATCAATCATTCCGCGCGACCGCGATGCCGGACTCCTACAAGCTGGTGCGGCAGCTGCGTGTCGAGGGGATCCCCGCGGTGATCTCCGGTGCCGGGCCAACTGTGCTGGCCTTCGCCGATGGCATCGCCGAGGCGGTCCCTGAGGGCTGGTGGGCCGCTGAGCTCGGGGTGGATTCCCGCGGCGCGCGGCTGCTTTGAACTCGACACGACGAAAAAACCACCCCGAGCGAAATACATCGAGGGCATCGGGTGTTACAGTGGTGAATGTCGGAGTCGAGACGATGATCTCCCCGGCGCAATGCCACTTCATATGTCCGTCAGATGCGGGCAGGCCCATGTCAATATTCTTCCCACCTCTGCGTGTGATCACCGGGTGGGTCCGTGGGCTCGTGGCTGTCCAGAAGGATTGAACCGAGTGACTGAAACCAGCACCACCGAGACCACCGCGGCGCCGAAGAAGACGGCCCGCAAGTCCGGCGGCTCCCTCGGCGGCAAGGTGCTCGCCGAGCTGCAGGAGATCGCCGCAGGCCTGGGGATCGACGGCACCAAGATGCGCAAGGGCCAGCTCATCGACGCCATCAAGGAAGCGCGTGGCGAGGCGCCGAAGGCTGAAGCCCCCGCCGCCCAGGCGCCGAAGGCCGAGGCTCCCGTGGCCCAGGCGGCCAAGAGCCAGGCGGCGAGCGAGTCGAGCGATGCGACCGCCGCGGCGCCGGCCGCCGCTGAGGCCCCAGCCGATACGAAGCCTACGCGGCGCCGTGCGACGCGTCAGAGCGCCGCCGCGCCGGCCGCCGAGGGCGGAGGCGAGCAGGACGATGCCGCAGGCAAGGGCGGTCAGGTCAAGAACGACCAGGCCAAGAACGATCAGCCGAAGGACCAGGCCAAGGATGCGCCCGCCAAGGGCGGCCAGGGCAAGGGCGATCAGAAGAGCGATCAGAACAAGAACGACAAGAACGATCAGTCCGGCGACCAGAACAAGGGTGGCCAGAAGAACGATCAGTCGCGTGGCGGCCAGGGCAAGAACGACAACCGCGGCGGCGACAACCAGGGCAATCGCGGCAACGACAACCGCGGCGGTGACAACCAGGGCAATCGCGGGAATCGGGGCAATGACAACCGCGGCAATCGCGGGAACAGCAACGACGACGATGGCGGACGCCGCCGTAACCGTCGTGGTCGCGGACGTGGAGGTCGTGGTCTCGAGGCCGAGCCGACCTACACCGAGGACGATGTCCTGGTGCCGGCCGCGGGCATTCTGGACATCCTCGACAACTACGCCTTCGTCCGCACCACTGGTTACCTGCCGAGCGAGAACGACGTCTACGTCGCGATGTCGCTCGTGCGTCGCCTCGGTCTGCGACGCGGCGACGCCGTCGTGGGTCAGGTGCGCCAGCCCCGTGAAGGCGAGCGCAAGGAGAAGTTTAACCCGATGGTGAAGATCGACTCGGTCAATGGACTCGAGGTCGACGACGCCAAGCGCCGGGTCGAGTTCTCCAAGCTCACGCCGCTGTACCCCTCAGAGCGCCTGCGCTTGGAGGGCGAGGCCGGAGGCCTGACCGGTCGTGTGATCGACCTGGTCTCGCCGATCGGCAAGGGTCAGCGCGGTCTCATCGTCTCCCCGCCCAAGGCCGGCAAGACGATGGTGATGCAGCAGGTCGCCAATGCCATCACCGAGAACAATCCCGAGTGCCACCTGATGATTGTCCTCGTGGACGAGCGTCCCGAGGAGGTCACCGACTTCCAGCGCACCGTCAAGGGCGAGGTCATCTCCTCGACCTTCGATCGTCCCGCGGGGGACCACACGACGGTCGCCGAGCTGGCGATCGAGCGGGCCAAGCGTCTCGTCGAGCTCGGTCACGATGTCGTCGTGCTGCTCGACGGCATCACCCGCCTGGGTCGTGCGTACAACCTCGCCGCCCCGGCATCGGGTCGCATCATGTCCGGTGGTGTCGACTCCTCGGCGCTGTACCCGCCGAAGAAGTTCTTCGGTGCCGCACGCAATATCGAGGACGGCGGCTCGCTGACGATCCTCGCCACGGCGCTCATCGAGACCGGCTCGCGCATGGACGAGGTCATCTTCGAGGAGTTCAAGGGCACGGGTAACTGGGAGTTGCGTCTGCGTCGCGAGTTCGCGGACAAGCGCATCTTCCCGGCCATCGATGTCGACGCCTCGAGCACGCGCCGCGAGGAGCTGCTGATGGCGCGCGACGAGCTGTCGATCATCTGGAAGCTGCGTCGTGTGCTCTCCGGGCTGGAGGGCCAGCAGGGCCTTGAGCTCGTGCTCGGCAAGCTGAAGAAGACCTCCAACAACGTCGAGTTCCTCATGGAGATCAACAAGACGATGCCCGGAGGCGTCAACAACGGCGATTCCTGATCGTCGCTAACTCGTTGAGTGTGACGTTCGGACGGCAAGAACGTCGATTCTGCCGTCCAAACGTCACACTCAACGAGTCCTGGACGCCTTGCTGCCCTCGGGTACGGCGTAGCCTGGACGCATGACGACTGCCTATGACTTCACCGCGACGGGGATCGACGGAGCCGAGCGCCAGCTCGCGGACTACCGCGGTCAGGTCGCGCTCGTGGTCAACACCGCCTCGCAGTGCGGCTTCACGCCCCAGTACGCGGGTCTGGAAGAGTTGTACGAGACGTATCGCGACCGGGGTTTCGTCGTGCTCGGCTTCCCGTGCGACCAGTTCGGCCACCAGGAGCCCGGGAGCGAGGACGAGATCGCGACCTTCTGTGAGTCCAGCTTCGGCGTCCAGTTCCCGATGTTCGCCAAGGTCGATGTGAACGGCGAGGACGCCCATCCGCTCTACGGATGGCTCAAGGGCGAGAAGTCCGGTGTGCTCGGAGGCGCGATCAAATGGAACTTCACCAAGTTCCTGGTCAATCGCGACGGTGAGGTCGTCAAGCGTTACGCGCCGCAGACCAAGCCGGAGTCGATCGCCCCCGATATCGAGAAGCTCCTCTGACTGGCCAGCACCTACGGGGGAGGGCGGGAACAACCGAGCCCCGGGTTTGGTTGAACCGAGGGCGACTGGCAGAATCGTTCCCTGGTTCTGGTTCACGAGGCGCGCCGCGGCTCGACCCAGCGACCTGCAGAGAGGACTCATCATGAAGCAAGGCATCCACCCCGAGTACGTGGAGACCCAGGTCACCTGCACCTGCGGCAACACGTTCACCACGCGCAGCACCGCCACCGAGGGCAATATCCGCGCCGACGTCTGCTCGGCCTGCCACCCGTTCTACACGGGCAAGCAGAAGATCCTCGACACCGGTGGACGCGTCGCGCGCTTCGAGAAGCGTTACGGCAAGAAGTAAGCCCGTCCGAACGCCGGTCCTGCATGGCAGGGCCGGCGTTCCGGTGTCTGTATGGTCGGTCATCGGGTGAGGAGTCGATATGTTCGAGGCGGTCGAGCAGCTCGTTCGCGAGCATCACGAGTTGGAGACGGCGATGGCCGATCCCACCGTGCACAGCGATCCCGCGCGCGCCAGACGGCTCGGACAGCGCTACGCCGAACTCGGCGCCATCGTGCGCACCTATCGCGCCTGGCAGGAGGCGACTGCCGATCTCGGTGCCGCCCGCGAGCTCGGGCTCGATGACGAGGTCGAGGATCTGGACCGTCAGGCCGCGCAGCTCGGTGAGCGTCTCCAGCAGCTGCTGGTCCCACGCGATCCCTCCGACGGCAAGGACGTGATCGTCGAGATCAAGGGCGGCGAGGGCGGTGAGGAGTCGGCCCTGTTCGCTGGCGACCTGCTGCGTATGTACACGCGGTTCGCCGAGCAGCAGGGCTGGCGCACCGAGATCCTCGACGCCACCGAGTCCGCTCTCGGTGGCTACAAGTCGGTCACCGTGGCGGTCAAGGCCAAGGGGCAGCCCGATCCGGGCGAGGCCCCGTACGCCAAGCTCAAGTTCGAGGGCGGCGTCCACCGGGTCCAGCGCGTGCCGGTCACCGAGTCCCAAGGACGGATCCACACATCGGCCGCAGGCGTGCTCGTCCTTCCCGAGGCCGAGGAGATCGACGTCGAGATCAACGACAACGATCTGCGCATCGATGTCTTCCGCAGCTCCGGCCCCGGCGGACAGAGCGTCAACACGACCGACTCCGCGGTGCGGATCACCCACGTGCCCACCGGCATCGTCGTGAGCATGCAGAACGAGAAGAGCCAGCTGCAGAACAAGGAGCAGGCGCTGCGGGTGCTCCGGTCGCGGCTGCTCGATGCCGCTCAGGCCGCCGCCGACGCCGAGGCCGCCGATGTCCGCAAGTCCCAGGTCCGCACCGTCGATCGTTCCGAGCGGGTGCGCACCTACAACTTCCCCGAGAACCGCATCTCCGATCACCGCACAGGCTATAAGTCCTACAACCTCGACCAGGTCATGGACGGCGCCCTCGACGGCGTCATCACCTCGCTGGTCGAGGCGGACCTCGCCGAACGTCTCGCCTCCCTCGAGGACCGCGCATGAGCGGACAGGCGGGGGAACGATGAGTACGCGGGCGGAGCTCGAGCGGGCCGAGCGGAAGCTGGTGGAGGCCGGGGTCGCCTCGCCGCGCACCGATGCCGAGCTGCTCATGTCCTATGTGACCGGGGTCCCGCGAGCGTTGCTGCTGGTGTCGGCCCGTCTCGACGAAGTGCAGCGCCGCTCCTATCTCGAACTCGTGGAGGCCCGCGCCCGGCGGGTGCCGCTGCAGCACCTCACCGGATCGGCGCCCTTCCGCTATGTCGAGCTGGAGGTCGGTCCCGGTGTCTTCGTGCCGCGGCCGGAGACCGAGCTGCTGGCCGGCTGGGCCGTCGAGCAGGCCTCGGCCATGGAGGATCCCGTGGTTGTCGACCTGTGTACCGGTTCGGGTGCCATCGCCTTATCACTGGTACACGAGGTGCCGCGGTCCCGGGTCCACGCCGTCGAACTCGACGAGCGGGCCTTCGGCTGGGCTCAGCGCAATCTCGACGGGACGGGCGTCGACCTCCGTCACGGGGACATGGCCGATGCCTTCGAGGAGCTCACGGGTCAGGTGGACGTCGTCGTCTCCAATCCGCCGTATATCCCCCTCGAGGCTTGGGAGAGCGTCAGCGCCGAGGTCCGCGATCACGACCCGGCCCTGGCACTCTGGTCCGGTGACGACGGGCTGGACGCGATGCGCGTGCTGGAGCGGACCGCGTGGCGGCTACTGAAGTCCGGGGGCGTGGTCGGTGCCGAGCATGCCGATGTCCAGGGCATCTCCGCGCCGCAGGTGTTCGCCGGACGCTGGTCCGATGTCCAGGATCATCGCGATCTCGCTGAACGCCCGCGCTTCGTGACGGCTCGCAAGCCGTGAGTGGTGCACCTGTACACGGTCGGCCTCCGCGGCATCGTAGGGTTTGACCGTGAGTACGCACCTGCCCGGTCCGGGCCCGTTTCTGACGGTCCCGAACCTCGTCACGATCGTGCGCACGGTCGCGGCGACCGCGCTGGCGCTGGTGGCGCTGAGCGCTGACGACCGGGTGCCGTGGCTCATCGCCGGCTATCTGACCTACTGGCTCGGAGACAGCCTCGACGGTCTGCTCGCCCGGATTCTCGACCAGGAGACGCGTGCCGGTGCCGTCTTCGACATCTGCAGCGACCGTCTGTGCACCGCGTTGCTCGCCGCCGGACTCGTGCTGGAGCAGCCGCATCTGGCGGTGCCGATCGCCATCTTCCTGTTGAACTTCATGGTCATCGACAATGTTCTGTCGTTGTCCTTCCTGCTGTGGCCGCTGGTGAGCCCCAACTACTTCGCCCAGGTCGATCGGCACGTGTTCCGCTACAACTGGTCCCATCCGGCCAAGGCGCTCAACAATGTCGGCATCGTCGTCGCGGTCGTCATCGGCAATCTGTGGCTGGCCCTCGCGATCGTCATCGCACAGATCGCGGTCAAGATCGGCAGCGCGGTCCGTGTCGCCCAGCTAGCCTCGGCACGACAGCCCGCGGCGTGATCGCTGCGATGCCGTTCAGCATCGTGGAGGCCCGAGGGTGAGTGATCTGCTGACCGTCCTCAGCGCGCTCGGCTTCGGCGTGCTCTCCTCGATCATCCCGATCTTCAACTCCGAACTCTATGTCGGCGTCGTCGCCGCGGCGGCCCAGCCCAGCACCACGATGCTGGCGGTGGTCGCGATGGCGTTCGGGACCATGGCCGGAAAGATCGTGCTCTTCATCCTCGCTCGTGGCGGCTCGCAGAAGCTTGGTGTGGGCAAGGCCCGGGCCCGCGACAGCCTCCCGCCGCCGACATCGCGGCTCCGGCTGTGGATCCGGCAGACCGGTGATCTGCTGCTCACCTGGCTCGGCGACCCGCGACTCGGCCCCCTGACCATCCTGGTCGCGGCCATCTTCGGCATCCCACCGCTCTTCATCGTCGCGGTGATGGCCGGCGTCGCCCGGCAGAACATCGTTCTGTTCAGCATCGCGGTCTTCATCGGTCGACTGGCCCGCTTCGCGGCGGTGGCCATCCCGATCGCCTACGCCGCGCACTGAACCCGTGAGGGCGCGGACCACCGGTTGCCCGGGAGAGGGCACGACGGACGGACAAGACCCGGCGGCTACGCTGGCGGACGTGACGACGCACGACCTCACCACGGACCTCGAAGCCGGCATCGCCGCGGCCAGTCAGGCCGTTCGAGCCGGGCAGCTGATCGTGGTGCCGACCGACACGGTGTACGGCGTGGGCGCGGACGCCTTCTCACCCACCGCGGTCCGTCGTCTGCTCGATGCCAAGGGACGTACGCGCAGTCAGCCTCCGCCGGTCCTGATCGGCCGCCCCGAGACGCTTGACGCGCTCGTCGCCGATGTGCCGGGATGGCTGCGCCGCCTGCTTGGCCAGATCTGGCCCGGGGCCCTGACTGTCGTCCTCCAGGCTCAGCCCTCGCTCACCTGGGATCTTGGCGAGACCCACGGCACCGTCGCTGTGCGTGTCCCCGCGGACGAGCGGACACGGCGGTTACTCGACGTCACGGGTCCGCTCGCGGTGAGCAGCGCGAATCGCACGGGGGAGCCCCCCGCCACCACGGTCGGGGTAGCCGAGGAGATGCTGGGCGACAGCGTGGCGGTCTACCTCGACGGCGGACCGACCGCCGATGCGGTGCCCTCCACGATCCTCGACGCCACCGGCGCGACCCCGCGCGTGCTGCGCCAGGGGGCCGTGGCGCTGGAGTCCCTCCACGCCTTCAACAACACCATCGAGCCCGCGCAGGACGTTCCCTAGTGCGCGAGTACCTCGTCGTCTTCGGCATCGCCCTCGCGGTCACCTATCTGCTCGCCTCGGTGGCGCGTCAGTCGGCGCACTCGCTCGGGGCCGTCGCCAAGGTGCGCGATCGCGACGTGCACGCGGTGCCGATGCCCTACTTCGGCGGGCCGGCGATGCTGCTCGGACTCATCGCGGCGTTCGTGGTCGCCACACAGCTGCCGTTCCTCTCCCGCGCGGGGACGACCGTCTTCGAGGACGCGCGTGCCGTGCTGATCGGCGGGGCGATCATCTGCGCGGTCGGGATCATCGACGATGTATTCGAGCTCGACGCGTTGAGCAAGCTGGCCGGACAGGTCTTCGCCGGAGTCGTAGTGGTGGCGATGGGTGTCCAGTTCATCTACCTGCCGCTTCCGGGCACCTACTTCGGCCTCGATCAGATCCAGGCGATGATCCTGACCGTCTTCGTCATCGTCGCGACCGTCAATGCCGTCAACTTCGTGGATGGCCTCGACGGCCTGGCCGCCGGGATCGTCGGCATCGGCGCGATCGCCTTCTTCCTGTACGCCTTCGTGCTGGCGGTCGAGAACGGGGAGTCCCGCGCGATGTCGTCGGCCCTGTTGACCGCCGGCCTGGCCGGCGCCTGTATCGGCATCCTCCCGCACAACTTCTTTCCGGCCAAGATGTTCATCGGCGACTCCGGTTCGATGCTGATCGGCTTCGTGCTCGCCTGCTCGGCGATCAGCCTCACCGGCCAGTTCCCCGCCACCAGCATCTCCGAGGGCATCGGCGGAGCGGATGCGAGCTTCCTGGCCGCCTACCTGCCGATCATCCTCCCTTTCGCGATCCTGCTCATCCCCTTCCTGGACATGGTGCTCGCAGTCGTCCGGCGTACGCGGGCTGGCCAGTCCCCCTGGGCCCCGGACAAGATGCATCTGCATCACCGACTGCTGGAGATCGGCCACTCACATCGGCGCGCCGTCCTGCTGATGTACGCCTCCGCCGCGCTCGTCGCCTTCGGCGTGGTCATCGTCAGCCTGTTCAGCGGCTGGCAGCTCGTGGTGGTCTTCGGGGTGCTCGCGGCGCTGACAGCCGCGGCGATGCTCCTGCTGCCACGGATCGAGGAGCGGGTATGGAAGTGAGGCAGCCACGGCGTTTCACCGGGGCCGCCGCGTTCACCGCGATCGTCCTCTGCGCCGCGGTCGCAGCCGCCGAGTACGGAGCGGCCGGGATCGGCAGTGCCGCGGTCGGGGGGATCCTCGTGATCGTCTTCTTCGGCTCGACGAAGGCCTTCCTCGGCCCGATCGTCGCGGTCCTGCCCCACGCGTCGCTGGCGACGGCCATGCTCTTCTACTTCACCAAAGTGGTGGCGCTGCTGGCCTTCTTCGTGGTCGTGGACCGCTTCGCCGAACCCTCCGGTCCCTTGCATCGTGAGGCGGTCGCGGGCACCGTCATCATCGTGACGCTCGTCTGGATCGCCGTGAGTACCCTCGACGCCACCCGCGCCCGGATTCCGATGTTCGACCTGCCTGACGAAGAGGACAAGGGCCCTGATAACTTAGGTCCAAGCAAGTGACGGATTTCCCGAGCACTGCATCGTGACGCACGCCCAGGCGGTTCAGCACCCGACCGCGCCACATGAAGGAATGACGACTTGACGATCGCGACCGTGATCAGCACTGCCGGAGGCAATGGATTCCAGCCGCCCGGCCCAGCCGACTTCCATTTGCCGCCGGTCTTCGCCGAGGTCACGAAGCCCATGATGCTCGTGGTGCTCGCGGCGGTACTCGTCTTCACCTTCAGCTATTTCGCTGCGCGCCCGGCCGCCGTTGTGCCCGGGCGCTTGCAATATGCGGGTGAGGCCGTCTACGGCTTCGTCCGCAACGGCATCGCCCGTGACGCGATCGGCTCGGAACAGTTCTTGAAGTTCGTGCCGTTTCTCTTCAGCCTCTTCCTCTTCATCGCGGTCAACAACTACTTCGGCCTGATCCCGTTCATCCAGTATCCGCCGATGTCGCACTTCGGCTTCCCGCTCGCCCTCGCGCTGCTGGTCTGGATCCTCTACATCGGTGTCGGCATCGGCAAGCACGGTTTCGGCGGCTATCTCAAGCACGTCACGATCCCCAGCGGAGTCAAGGGCCCGGTGCTCATCATCATCATCCCGCTGGAGTTCCTCTCCAATATCCTGGTGCGTCCGGCGACCCTGTCGCTGCGTCTGTTCGCCAATATGTTCGCCGGCCACCTGCTGCTCATGCTCTTCGCCTTCGGCGCGGAATACCTGCTCTTCGAGTCACAGAGCCTCATCAACGGTGTAGCCGGCGTCCTCTCCATCGTCATGTTCGGGGCCGTCACGGTCCTGGAGCTGCTGATCATGTTCCTCCAGGCCTATGTCTTCACACTGCTCGCCGCCACGTACCTGGGCGAATCTCTCGCCGACGAGCACTGAGCTCATCTGACTTCGCCACGGGCCATCCCGGGGCGGCACAACTGAATACGACCGAGAACAACGGACCGCATCGGTCCAGAAGAGACGCTTGGTGCGTCACGACGAAAGGAAAAGCCCGTGGGCTCCCTTAACATGATTGGCTACGGCCTGGCGACCATCGGCCCGGCCATCGCCGTGGGTCTGATCTTCGCCGCGTACATCAACGGCGTCGCCCGTCAGCCCGAGTCGCAGTCGCGTCTGCAGCCGATCGCGATCCTGGGCTTCGCCCTGGCCGAGGCGCTCGCCATCATCGGCATCGCGCTCGCATTCGTCATTTGATCGCCGGCCTCTGAACTGGTGTACGAGACCCAAGGAGCATCATGTCCGAATCGCTTATGGCGGCCAGCGGTGAACCCAATCCGCTGATCCCGCACCTCAGCGAGATCGTTCTGGGCGCGGTCGTCTTCCTTCTGCTCGTCGCTGCGATCGCCAAGTTCGTGGTTCCGCGCTTCGAGAAGGCGTACGCCGACCGGACGGCCGCGATCGAGGGCGGCATCGCCGACGCCGAGCAGGCCCAGGCCGAGGCCAAGGCCGCGCTCGAGCAATACACGGCGCAGTTGGCGGACGCCCGTCACGAAGCCGCGGCCATCCGCGAGGAGGCCAAGGAACAGGGCGCTCAGATCGTCGCGGAGATGCGCAGCCAGGCTCAGGCCGAGGCGGAGCGCATCACCTCGACGGCCCACGCGCAGATCGAGGCGGAGCGCTCGCAGGTCCTCGCTCAGCTCAAGGGCGAGGTCGGTGCGCTGGCGACCGAGCTCGCGGAGCGGATCGTCGGTGAGTCGCTCGCCGATGACGAGCGGCAGAAGCGCACCGTAGCTCGTTTCATCGACGAGCTCGAGGGATCTGCCAACTGATGCGCGGCACATCAGCGAAGTCCCGTGACGAGGTCCTGGATGCGGTCGACGCGGCCCAGGGCGACGTCGCCGAGCTCGGCACCCAGCTGCTGGCGGCGGTCGATGTCCTCGACGCCAACCCCGCGTTGCGTCGTGTGCTGACGGATCCCTCGACGGATACCGACGCCAAGCAGGATCTGGCGGCATCGGTCTTCGGTGGGACCTTCTCAGCCGACACCGTCGCCGTGCTGCGGACGGCAGTGGGTGGCCGGTGGGCCGCCGGGCGTGACCTCGCCGATGGGCTCGAGCAGGCAGGTATCGCCGCCTACGTGCGCTCGGCTCAGGACGCTGGCGAGGGTCAGCGCTTCGAGACCGACCTCTTCGAGGCCGGACAGGTCGTGCTGGGCGATGTCGAACTCCGTCGTGCGGTGAGCGACAAGTCGGCTCCGGTGGCGGCCAGGAAGCAGCTTCTGGCCGATGTGCTGGGCGGCAAGGTCGTCCCCACCGCTCTGGCGGTGCTCCAGCAGGCCACCGTGGCGCGGACCGGCTCCTTCGAGAAGGTGCTCGAGGGTTTCAACGTCCTCGTCGCCCAGCGGCGTGGACGCCTGGCGGCCACCGTGCGGGTCGCCTACGACCTCGAAGACGCCGAGCGCGAGCGACTGGCGTCGGTGCTGGAGCGCAAGTACGGCACCGCGGTCCAGCTCAATGTGATCGTCGATCCCGCCGTCGTCGGCGGCATCGCGGTCACGGTGGGCGATGAAGTCGTCGACGCCACGATGTCCACCCGCCTCGAGTCCGCCCGCCGGGCCCTCGCTGGCTAACCCCGATCTCTCTACCTCAAGAAGGCAGGCACCACACATGACGGAACTCTCGATCCGTCCGGACGAGATCCGCGACGCGTTGCAGAAGTTCGTGTCGGACTACAAGCCGACCGCGGACAAGGCCGAGGAGGTCGGCATCGTCTCCGATGCCTCCGACGGCATCGCCCACGTCGAGGGGCTTCCCTCGGCGATGGCCAATGAGCTCCTGGAGTTCGAGGACGGCACGCTCGGCCTCGCGCTGAACCTGGACGTACGCGAGATCGGTGTCGTCATCCTCGGTGACTTCGCCGGCATCGAGGAGGGCCAGAAGGTCCGCCGCACGGGCGAGGTGCTCTCCGTGCCGGTCGGCGACGGCTACCTCGGTCGCGTCGTCGACCCGCTCGGCAAACCCATCGACGGCCTCGGCGAGATCGACACGGTCGGTCGCCGCGCGCTGGAGCTGCAGGCCCCCACGGTCATGCAGCGCAAGAGCGTCCACGAGCCGCTGATGACCGGCATGAAGGCGATCGACTCGCTCACGCCGATCGGTCGCGGACAGCGCCAGCTCATCATCGGCGACCGGCAGACCGGCAAGACCGCCATCGCGATCGACACCATCATCAACCAGAAGCAGTTCTGGGAGACCGGTGACCCGGAGAAGCAGGTTCGCTGCATCTACGTGGGCATCGGCCAGAAGGGTTCGACGATCGCCTCGGTGCGCGGTGCGCTGGAGGAGTCCGGCGCCCTGGAGTACACCACGATCGTGGCGGCTCCCGCCTCGGATTCGGCCGGCTTCAAGTATCTGGCCCCCTACACCGGATCGGCTATCGGCCAGCACTGGATGTACGAGGGCAAGCACGTCCTCATCGTCTTCGACGACCTGTCGAAGCAGGCCGAGGCCTACCGCGCCGTCTCGCTGCTGCTGCGCCGCCCGCCGGGCCGCGAGGCGTACCCCGGCGATGTGTTCTACCTCCACAGCCGCCTGCTGGAGCGTTGCGCCAAGCTGAGCGACGATCTCGGCGCCGGCTCGATGACGGGCCTGCCCATCATCGAGACCAAGGCCAATGACGTCTCGGCGTACATCCCGACGAATGTCATCTCGATCACCGACGGCCAGATCTTCCTCCAGTCGGATCTGTTCAATGCCGATCAGCGTCCCGCGGTCGATGTCGGCATCTCGGTGTCGCGTGTCGGCGG
Organism: Aeromicrobium sp. PE09-221; assembly: GCF_002174305.1. Lineage (GTDB taxonomy): Bacteria > Actinomycetota > Actinomycetes > Propionibacteriales > Nocardioidaceae > Aeromicrobium. Next base: position 160,098 of record NZ_MIJB01000009.1, read on the forward strand.
TTCGGCGATGACCAAGGCGATGAAGGCCGTGACCGGCTCGCTCAAGGTCGAGCTCGCGCAGTACCGCGCGATGGAGGCCTTCGCGATGTTCGCCTCTGACCTCGATGCCGCCTCCAAGGCGCAGCTCGCGCGCGGTCAGCGGATCATGGAGGTTTTCAAGCAGGGCCAGTACGCTCCGTATCCGATGGAGCAGCAGGTGGTCTCGCTCTGGGCGATCCAGAACGGCAAGCTCGATCCGGTCCCGGTGGGCGATGTCCGTCGCTTCGAGAGCGAGTTCCTCGACTATGTCAAGCGCTCCCACAACGGCATCCTCGATGCGATCCGTGAGAGCGGACGCTTCGAGGACGACAACGCCTCGGCGCTGGAGTCCGCATACGACTCATTCCTCGACCAGTTTGAGACCAGCGAAGGTCAGTCGATCAAGGCCGGTCGCGAAGAGTTCGAGGCGCTCGAGGACGAGGACGTCGAGCAGGAGCAGATCGTCAAGCAGAAGCGAGGCTGAGCATGGCCGTATCGCTCCGCGAATATCGCGCGAAGATCAGGTCGACGCAGTCGCTGAAGAAGATCACGCGTGCCATGGAGCTGATCGCCGCCTCGCGCATCATCAAGGCGCAGCAGTACGCGGCGGCGGCGGCCCCGTACGCCCGCGAGCTGACCCGAGCGGTCTCCGCGGTGGCCACCTTCTCCGATGTCGATCATCCGTTGACCACGGAGAAGGAGAGTCCCACCAAGGCGGCCGTGCTGGTCATCTCCAGCGACCGCGGCTTGGCCGGCGCATACTCCTCAAATGTGCTCAAGGAGGCCGAGCGGCTCACCGAGAAGCTGCGCGGCGAGGGCAAGAAGGTCGACTTCTACCTCGCCGGTCGCAAGGCCGAGGCGTACTTCACGTTCCGGCAGCGCGACTTCGTCCGCTCGTGGACCGGTTTCTCCGACAAGCCCTCCTATGAGGAGGCACGGGAGATCGGCAACACGCTGGTCGAGGCCTTCAATGTCGATGAGTCGGCCGAAGAGGCGATCGACCCGGCCCGGGCGGTCGACGAGCTGCACATCGTGTTCACGCGCTTCCGCTCGATGCTCACGCAGGAGCCCACGACGATCCGCCTGCTCCCGCTGGAGGTCGTCGAGGGCACCGAGCCCCCCGACGAGGGCGAGCTGCTGCCGCTGTACGAGTTCGAGCCCAGCACGCACGAGGTGCTGGACGCGTTGCTGCCAAAGTACGTGCACAGCCGCATTTACTACTGCCTGCTGCAGGCGGCGGCGTCCGAGCTCGCCGCCCGTCAGAAGGCCATGAAGTCCGCGACGGATAACGCCGAGGACCTCATCGACAAGTACACCCGCATTGCCAACCAGGCCCGCCAGGCTGGCATTACCCAGGAGATCAGCGAGGTCGTGGGTGGCGCTAATGCGCTGGCCGACGCCGCTGGGAGTGAGTGAGAGACATGACTGCCACCGTCGAAGAGAAGAAGACCGCCACGGGCCGCGTGGCCCGGGTGACCGGTCCGGTGCTCGACATCGAGTTCCCGTCCGATGCGATGCCCGAGATCTACAATGCCCTGACCGTCGACACGCAGATCGAGGGTGCTCAGGAGACCCTGACCCTCGAGGTCGCGCAGCACATCGGTGATGGACTGGTCCGCGCGATCAGCCTGCGCCCCACCGATGGTGTCGTACGCGGCAGCACGGTCACCAACACGGGTGGCCCGATCTCGGTGCCCGTCGGCGATGTGACCCTTGGCAAGGTGTTCAACACCACCGGCCAGGTCATGAACCTCGAGGAGGGCGAGACCTTCGAGCCCGAGGAGCGGTGGGGCATCCACCGCAAGGCCCCGGCCTTCGATCAGCTCGAGTCCAAGACCACGATGTTCGAGACGGGCATCAAGGTCATCGACCTGCTCACCCCGTACGTGCAGGGTGGCAAGATCGGCCTGTTCGGTGGTGCCGGTGTCGGCAAGACCGTGCTGATCCAGGAGATGATCGCCCGTGTCGCCCGCGACCACGGCGGTGTGTCGGTGTTCGCCGGAGTCGGTGAGCGCACCCGTGAGGGCAATGACCTCATCGTCGAGATGGAGGAGGCCGGCGTCCTCGGACAGACGGCCCTCGTCTTCGGTCAGATGGACGAGCCGCCGGGAGCCCGTCTGCGGGTGGCGTTGTCGGCGCTGACCATGGCTGAGTACTTCCGCGATGTGCAGAAGCAGGACGTGCTGTTGTTCATCGACAACATCTTCCGCTTCACCCAGGCCGGCCAGGAGGTCTCCACTCTGCTGGGCCGCATGCCCTCAGCGGTCGGGTACCAGCCGACGCTCGCCGACGAGATGGGTGTGCTGCAGGAGCGGATCACCTCGACGCGTGGTCACTCGATCACCTCGATGCAGGCGATCTACGTGCCGGCCGATGACTACACCGACCCGGCTCCGGCGACGACCTTCGCTCACCTGGACGCCACGACCGAGCTCAATCGTGAGATCGCGTCGATGGGCATCTACCCGGCGGTCGACCCACTGACCTCCACATCGCGGATCCTGGATCCCCGCTACATCAGCGCGGATCACTACAACACCGCCACGCGGGTCAAGTCGATCCTCCAGCGCAACAAGGAGCTGCAGGACATCATCGCGATCCTCGGCGTCGACGAGCTCAGCGAAGAGGACAAGACGATCGTCTCGCGCGCGCGTCGGATCCAGCGCTTCCTGAGCCAGAACACCTACGTGGCCAAGCAGTTCACCGGCATCGAGGGCTCGACCGTTCCACTGTCGGAGACGATCGAGGCGTTCACGAAGATCTGTGACGGCGACTACGACCACGTGGCCGAGCAGGCCTTCTTCATGTGCGGCGGTCTGGACGACGTCGACCAGAAGTGGGCCGAGATCCAGAAGAACTCCTGATGGCGGGCGCGCTGCAGATCGAGCTCGTCGCGGCCGATCGCGTGGTCTGGTCCGGTGAGGCCTCTGAGGTCATCGCCCGTACCTCCGAGGGTGACCTCGGCGTGCTCGTGGACCACGCGCCGTTGCTCTCGCTGCTCGTCCCTGGCGTCGTGATGATCAAGCCGGTCGACGGCGCGATCGTCCAGGCAGCGGTGGGCGACGGCTTCCTCTCGGTGGCCGACAACCACGTGTCGATCCTCAGCGAGGACACCTGGCTGCTGGAGGAGATCGACGAGGCGGAGGTCCGTCATGAACTCTCCGAGGCCGAGGCGAATAACGACGACGAGGCACGCCATCGTGCCGAGGTGAAGCTGCGCCTGCTGGGCAAGGCAGCCTGAGTTGGCGGGGGAGTAGATCGTGCCGCTGTGGTTGTGGCTGGTCGACTCCCTGGCCCTGCTCGTCGCCCTCTCGGCGTTCTTGCTGGTCGCCCTCGTGGTGCGTCGCCGTTGGCTGACGCGCCGCGGGGGCGCCTTCGAGATGAGCGTCAATCGTCACGCCGAGGCATCGGCGCGCGGCTGGATGCTCGGCATCGCGGTGTACGGTTCGACCGAGATCGAGTGGTTCCGTGGATTCTCCCTCTCGCCGCGGCCCAAGTACCGGTTCCCGCGTGGCGCGGTCCTGATCGAGGGCCGGCGCGCGCCCCAGGGTGCCGAGGCCTATGCGCTGCACGACAGCCACGTCATCGTCGGGGCCAAGAGCCCGACGCCGGTCCGTCAGCTGGCGCTGAGTCCGTCCTCGCTCACCGGTCTGCTGGCTTGGCTCGAATCGTCCCCGCCGGGCCAGGGCGTCAACAATGTGCTGTAAAAGGTTCCGCCGGGGATCGCTTTGTGTCACGATGAGCAGGTGAAGAAGATCATCGCCTCGACGTTCGTGGCAGCCGCGATGGTGATTGCCATCCCGGCTCCCTCGAATGCTGCTCCCGCCGACACCTCCACCAAGAGCTCGGTCACGACGTCGTCCAAGACGGCGCCTGTCACCTCGTTCTCGCCGTTCCGGATCGATTGGTACTGATCACCGGTACGAGATGACGAGTCGATGATGGGGCCGCTCCTTCGGGGCGGCCCCATCATCACATCCGGGCTCAGGCCTGCTGGTCTCCGCGTTCGCCTCCGGGCACCCAGAGCACATCCCCGTGCTTGAGATTGGCGTGGCGCGCGAGGATGAATAGCAGATCGCTCAGGCGGTTGAGGTACTTCGCGGTGAGGACGTTCATGCGGTCCCCGTGCTCGTCGAGTGCGGCCCACGCCGATCGCTCGGCGCGCCGGGCGACGGTGCGGGCGACGTGCAGCTGCGCGGCGACCGGGGTGCCGCCGGGCAGGATGAACGAGCGGAGCTTGGGGGTCAGGGCGTTGTACTCGTCGCACCATCCTTCAAGCCGTTCGATGTAGTCGGGCTCGACGCGCAGGGGCGGGAACTCCGGATCGTCGACGACGGGGGCTCCGAGGTCGGCGCCGACATCGAAGAGATCGTTCTGAATGTGCGTGAGGATGGCGCCGACGGCATCGTCCACTCCGCCGAGGGCCAGGGCGACGCCGATGTGGCTGTTCGCCTCGTCGACATCGGCATAGGCGACCAGGCGTGTGTCGTTCTTGGAGGTCCGGCTCATGTCGACGAGCGCCGTCGTGCCGTCATCGCCCGTACGGGTGTAGATGCGCGTCAGGTTCACCATGCCCCGAGTCTAGAGGCCCGCCCGCCGCCCGTTGAGTGTGACGTTTGGACGGCGGAATCGACGATATGAGCGTCCAAACGTCACACTCGGCGGGTTGCGTCAGTGCGGCAGACCGGCGCGGGCGACGAGAGCGGTCGTGTTGACGCCCTGGGGGAGGCCCCCGTACTCGAAGGAGCGGTCGGCACCGAGACGCCCGAGGACGAAGGCATCGGCCACCGTTGTCGGAGCCTCGCGCAGGAGCACCGACCCTTGCAACGCGAGCGCCATCGACTCGACCACCCGGCGGGCGAAGGCAGGCGCGGATCCCGGATCCTCAGCAGCGCGACTCAGTAGAGCGCCCATGCGGTCCAGATGCGCATCGAAGCCGACCGAGAGGCCTCGGGCCAGACCGACCTCCTCGACGAAGGCTTCGACCGCCTGCGGCTCACGCGCCATAGCGCGCAGCACGTCGAGGGCGATGACATTGCCCGACCCCTCCCAGATCGCCATGACCGGCTGTTCACGGTAGCGACGGGCCAGTGGGAAGTCCTCCGTGTAGCCATTGCCGCCGAGGCACTCCATGGCCTCGTAGGCGTGGTGCGGACCGCGCTTGCAGATCCAGTACTTCGCGACCGCCGTGCCGAGGCGGGCGAAGGCGGCCGACTGCTCATCGCTCGCATCGAAGGCGGCAGCCATCCGCATCGCGGTCCAGGTCGCCGCCTCCGCCTCGAGATGCAGGTCGGCGATCACCTGCTCCATCGCGGGCTGGTCGATCAGCATCGAGCCGAAGGCTCGGCGATGCGCGGCATGCCAAGCGGCCTCGGCGACCGACTGGCGCATCCCCGAGGCGGAGCCGAAGATGCAGTCGAGCCTGGTCTGGTTGACCATCTCGATGATGGTGCGCACACCGCGACCCTCGTCCCCGGCGAGCCAGCCGGTGGCACCGTCGACCTCGATCTCGGAGGATGCATTGGACTTGTTGCCGAGCTTGTTCTTGAGCCGCTGGACGAAGAACCGGTTCAGCTCGCCACCAGGCAGCACGCGGGGGACCACGAAACAGGACAGTCCGGACTCGGTCTGCGCGAGCATCAAAAAGGCATCGGACTGCGGCGCCGAGCAGAACCACTTGTGCCCGGTGATGTTCCAGGTGCCGTCGGCCGATGGCACGGCTCGCGTCGTGTTGGCGCGCACGTCAGAGCCACCTTGCTTCTCGGTCATGGCCATGCCGAAGACCGCGCTGGCCTTGGTGGCAGGATCGCGCAGCTCGGGGTCATAGGAGGTGGCGAAGACCTTGGGCAGCCAGAACTCGCGAAGGGATGCCTCGGCGAGCCGCAGGGAGGGCACGACGGCGTGAGTCATGCTCACCGGGCAGGAGTGACCGGACTCGATCTGCCCGAACTGCATGAACATCGCCGCGCGGGCGACGTGCGCGCCCTTGCGGTCCTCGGTCCAGCAGGACGTGTGGGCGCCGCGCGAGATCGCCTCCCCGAAGATGCGGTGGTACGCGGGATGGAACTCGATCTCATCGACACGATGCCCCCACCGGTCGTGGCTGTGGTGGACCGGGGTGATCGTATTGGCGAGCTCGGCGTCGCGCTGGAAGTCCGCGCGACCGACGAGCCCCCCGGCCTCGACGAGCGCATCGTGCGCCCAATCGGCGTCGTACCGGGCCACGGCCTCGGTGAGGGGCACGTTGCTCGTGTACTCGTTGACGTCCACGCGGGGTGGCGACTGGTTCAGGACCTCATGGGTGCGGCTCATCGTGGTGTCTCCTTCGGTTCGATGGCGGGCGCGCCGAGCGCGCGATGGCAATAGCGGACGATGTCGTCGATGATCGTCTCGTCGGGTAGGCCGTCGAGACTGTCGTGGCCGAGCGGATTGAGACGGCCGATGAGCGATTCGCTGATGGCGCCGATCGTGGCCGCGCCGCTCACCCCGGGATGCTGGGCCGCGAAGGCCCCGGTGTCGATGCCGTCGCGGACGAGGTGCTCAGCGATGTCGATATAGGCGCGCCGGTAGACGAGTCGCTCGGCCTCCACGAGCGGGGACACCGGCTCGAAGAGCAGCGCCCAGGCCAGTCGGCGGCCGCGGAGCGCCCGCCCGGCGAAGGTGCGGATGAAGGCATCCAGCCGACCGGTCACATCCGGGCCGGCGGCCGCCGTGGCCTGCCGCGTCGTGTCCAGCTCCTGTGAGGCGGACTCGCGGAAGACGGTGGCGAGCAGCTCATCGCGATTGTCGAAATAGGAGTAGACGAGGCCCGTGCTCGTCCCGGCGGTGTCGGCGATGGCCGAGACCTTCGCCCCCGCGAATCCGTGACGGGCGACCAGGGCACGTGCCGCCATGAGCAGGGAGGTACGGCGTTCCTCGGCGCGTCGACGAGTGGCGTCCGTCTCGCGGTACGGCATGCCCGGCTCCCTACTGAAGGATTGAAGGATGATTCAATACTACCGTCACCCCTCGGACTTGGAGAAGCCCCATGCACCTGACAGCGGTCCTCGAACGCGTCGCCCGTTCCACCCCCGGCACGGAGGCGATCGTCTACGGCGACGAGATCCTCACCTACGCGGAACTGCTCGAAAGGTCGCGCCGCGGGGCCACCGCATTGGTCGAGCGCGGAGTGAGGCCCGGCGATCGGGTGGCCGTCATGTCCTACAACACCCCCGGCTTCGCCGTGGCTGCCTTCGCGACATGGTTCGCGGGAGCGGTCCTCGTCCCGGTCAATCACAAGCTCGCCGTGCCAGAGGTCCGCCACGCGGCCGAGCACAGCGGAGCTGTTCTCGGCATCGTGACCGGTGAGCTGGCGAACACGGCGAGCGAGGCCGCCCCGGGAGTCAGCTGGTTATCGACTGAGATGCCGGCGGACGGGATGGAGGACTTCGACGGCCTCTCGCGCTCCTGCGAGCCGATCGCGGCGCCCGTCGATGATGATCTGGACAGTCCGGCCCAGCTGCTCTTCACCTCGGGCACCACGAGCGCCCCGAAGGCCTGCGTGCACACGCATCGCACTATCAGCAGCGCGTCACCTCTGCTCGCGACGACCCTCGGCTTCACGTCCCGGGAGCGATTCCTGCTGGCCATGCCGATCTGGCACGCCGCACCCCTGAACTGCTGGTTCCTCACCATGATGTTCCTCGGCGCGACCGTCGTGCTGCAGCGTGAATACCATCCCGTCGAGATGCTCCAGAACGTCCAGCGACACCGGATCACAGCCTTCTTCGGCGCGCCGATCGCCTACACGATGCCGCTGCAGCTCGCGCGGGCCGGCACGATCGACCTGGCGACCTTCGATCTGTCGAGCGTCGACAAGTGGCTCTACGGCGGTGCGCCCCTCGGGCGAGAGGTCGCCACCTCGCTTGTCGAGGCCTATGGGACGGATCGCTTCTTCCAGGTTTACGGCATGAGTGAGATGGGCCCGGTCGGTACTGCGCTCTACCCCGAGGAGCAGATCGCCAAGGCCGGATCGATCGGCAGGGGAGGGCATCCCGGCGTCGACCTGCGGATCGTCGATCTGGACGGCCGGGAGGTGGGCCCCGGTGGCACGGGGGAGATCTGGCTGCGTGCCGATACCCGGATGCTCGGCTATCACGAGAACCCCGAGGCCACGGATGCCGTATTCGTTGGTCCGTGGTTCCGCACCGGCGATGTCGCCCGGGTGGATGAGGACGGCTATCTGTTCATCGTCGACCGACTGAAGGACATCATCATCGTCGGTGGCGAGAACGTTCACTCGCAGGAGGTCGAGGAGGCGCTGCGCGGGCATCCGCGGCTGGCCGATGTCGCCGTCGTCGGTCGACCGGAGCCCGAGTGGGGCGAGATCGTCGTCGCGGTCTACGTCAGTGCCGATGGTGAGGATGTCGCGGTGGACGACGTGCGGGAGTACCTCGGCGACAAGCTTGCCCGCTACAAGCTCCCGCGCGAGGTGGTCCGTGTTCCCGAACTCCCGCGTAACCCGTCGGGGAAGCTCACCAAGCACGTCATCCGCCGCGACCTGCTCGCGCCACGCCCCTAAGCGGGGTGACCTGCATCACGCGACCGTGCGTGACGGAGCGCTTTACCTGGCGGTAACGTGTGGCCATGCCTGACAAGCCTTGGGTGATGCGCACCTATGCCGGTCACAGCTCCGCCGCGGAGTCGAACGCGCTGTACCGCCGCAACCTCGCGAAGGGGCAGACCGGTCTCTCGGTCGCCTTCGACCTGCCGACGCAGACCGGATACGACCCCGATCATGTGCTGTCGCGTGGCGAGGTCGGCAAGGTGGGCGTGCCGATCCCGCACGTGGGTGCCATGCGCCGGCTCTTCCAGGACATCCCGCTCGACGAGATGAACACGTCGATGACGATCAACGCCACGGCGATGTGGCTCCTGGCGATGTACCAGGTCGCGGCCGAGGAGCAGGGCGTGGACGCGGCGGCACTCGCAGGCACCACGCAGAACGACATCATCAAGGAGTATCTCTCGCGGGGGACCTATGTGTTCCCGCCGGAGGCGTCGATGCGGTTGACCACCGACATGATCGCGTACACGGTCAACAACATCCCGAAGTGGAACCCGCTCAATATCTCCAGCTATCACCTGCAGGAGGCGGGAGCGACGCCGGTGCAGGAGCTGGCTTTCTCGTTGTCCACGGCCATCGCCGTGCTCGACGCGGTCAAGGACTCCGGTCAGGTGCCCGAGGACAAGTTCGAGAAGGTCGTCGGGCGCATCTCCTTCTTCGTGAACGCCGGTGTGCGCTTCATCGAGGAGATGTGCAAGATGCGGGCCTTCACGCAGCTGTGGGAGGAGATCGCGCGCGAGCGCTACGGCGTGACCGATGAGAAGATGCGCCGTTTCCGCTACGGCGTGCAGGTGAACTCGCTCGGTCTCACCGAGGCCCAGCCCGAGAACAATGTCCAGCGCATCGTCCTGGAGATGCTCGGGGTGACGCTGAGCAAGCGTGCCCGTGCGCGGGCCGTCCAGCTGCCCGCGTGGAATGAGGCCCTGGGGCTGCCGCGACCCTGGGACCAGCAGTGGTCGCTGAGACTGCAGCAGGTCCTGGCCTTCGAGTCCGATCTGCTCGAATACGAGGACATCTTCGATGGCTCGCATGTCATCGAGGCCAAGGTGAACGAGCTCGCCGAGGGGGCCAAGGCCGAGATCGACCGCGTCCAGGCGATGGGCGGGGCCGTCGCGGCGGTCGAGTCCGGTTATATGAAGCAGGCCCTCGTGTCCTCGCACGCGGAACGGCGCGCCAAGATCGAGAGTGGCGAGCTCAAGGTGGTCGGCGTCAACTGCTATACGGAGACCGAGCCGTCCCCGCTGACCGAGGACCTCGACGCCGCGATCATGCTCGCCGATCCGCAGGCCGAGGCCAATGCCATCGCCGACGTGCAGCAGTGGCGTGACCAGCGCGACCAGGCGGCGGTGGACGAGGCGCTCGCACGCGTCCAGGCCGTCGCCAAGACCGACGAGAACCTGATGGAGGCCACGCTCGCCGCCGTGCGCGCCGGGGCCACCGTCGGGGAGTGGGCCGGGTCGCTGCGTGAGGTCTTCGGCGAGTACCGGGCGCCCACTGGGGTCGGCGGCGTCGTCGGGGTCACCGAGGCCGGAGCCGAGCTCACGGCCGTCCGTGAGGAGGTGCGCCGCACGGGCGAGGAGCTCGGCGGGCGCCGGTTGCGCTTCCTGGTCGGCAAGCCCGGCCTCGACGGGCACTCCAATGGTGCCGAGCAGGTGGCGGTGCGGGCGCGTGATGCCGGCTTCGAGGTCATCTACCAGGGCATTCGGTTGACCCCCGATCAGATCGTCTCCGCCGCTGTGGCCGAGGATGTCGATGTCGTGGGCCTGTCCATCCTCTCCGGATCCCACATGGAGCTGGTACCGGACGTGCAGCGTGGACTGTCCGAGGCGGGGCTGGACAATGTGCCGATCATCGTGGGCGGCATCATCCCCGACTCGGACGGGCGCAAGCTCGAGGCCGCCGGTATCGCCGCGGTCTTCACGCCCAAGGACTTCGGCATGACGGACATCATGGGCCGCGTGGTCGCGGAGATCCGCAAAGCCAACGGCCTGGACTGATCCGTCGCGGGCGGTGAGTGATCCCGCGTCCGCCGGAAGCGCGGTGCGGGGCTCAGCCGGCGAGGGCGGTCGTCTTCATCGCGGACTTCTTCTCCGCGGCCGCCTTCTTCCTTTTCTTCTTGCCCTTGTTCTTCTTCTTGTCCTTCTTGGGCAAGGGCGACCCGTCCGCCATCACCAGCCGACGCTTCTTGACGGTGTACTCTGCGGGAAGCGTGCCCTCCTTGAGCATGCGCAGCGGGCACCGCTTGCACCGCGGCGTGCTCTCGCAGCACTTGCGTTTCGGAGGCTTGGGCACGAGGTGAACGGTACCAGCGGCAGGTGAGCCTGACCTCACCTCACGAGAGGAGTAACGCCCCATGGCAGCACCCGCCTTCGTCGAGAAGCTCCAGGAGCAGATCGGACACGAGTTCGCGGCGCATCAGCAGTATGTGGCGATCGCGACGTACTACGACGCCCTGACGATGCCGCAGATGGCGGCGCTCTTCTATGCGCAGGCGCTCGAGGAGCGCGATCACGCGATGATGATGGTGCAGTACCTGCTCGATGCGGACGAGCAGGTCGTCATCCCGGCGCTCGACGCACCCCGGATGGACTTCGACGATGTCGTGTCCCCGGTGGAGCTCGCGCTGGCCCAGGAGAAGCGCGTCACGGCCCAGATCAACGAGCTCACCCGGGTGGCGCGGGAGGCATCGGACTTCGCCTCGGACCAGTTCATGCAGTGGTTCATCAAGGAGCAGGTCGAGGAGGTCGCCACGATGAGCGATCTATTGGCCGTCGTGACCCGCTCGAAGGACGACCTTGAGCGCATCGAGGACTGGGTCGCCCGCGAGGACTCCGGACCGGAATCCGATCCGATGGCGCCGCCCGTCGCCGGCGCCTGACCCTCTCCCGGCCCGGGGCGGTGACCTACGCACCTCTCGTTCCCTCGGGCGGTGGGTGGCGCACCCCTCGAGGCCGGTGAGAGGTGCGTAGGTCACCGCTCTGCGAAGTGAGAGGTGCGGGGGTCACCGCCCGAGGGGAGGGTCAGAACAGGCGCAAGCTCGGGTCGTCGATGCCGCGCAACTCGTCGTAGTCCACCACGACACAGCGGATGCCGCGGTCCTCGGCGAGCACCCGTGCCTGGGGCTTGATCTCCTGGGCCGCGAAGACGCCACGCACCGGACGCAACTGCGGATCGCGGTTCATGAGCTCCAGATATCGGGTCAGCTGCTCTACACCGTCGATCTCGCCGCGCCGCTTGATCTCGACAGCGACCGCGGCGCCGGCGGCGTCGCGGCACAACAGGTCGACCGGGCCGATGGCGGTCATGTACTCGCGACGCACCAACGACATGCCCTCGCCGAGGGTCGTCGTGTGCTCAGCCAGCAGTTCCTGCAGGTGCTTCTCCACGCCGTCCTTGCGGAGCCCCGGGTCGATGCCGAGATCATGCGAGGTGTCGTGGAAGATCTCCTCGATCCGGATCCTCAAGGTGTCATCGGACTTGGCCGCCGAGACCGTCCACTCGGTGACGCCGTCCTCGGCGACCTCTTCGCGCAGCGTGCAGGGAGGGCTCATCCAGTTCAGCGGCTTATAGGAACCGCCGTCAGAGTGGACGAGGACCGAGCCATCGGCCTTGACCATGATGACGCGGGTGGCCATGGGCAGATGCGCGGTCAGTCGGCCGGCGTAGTCGACCTGGCAGCGGGCGATGACGACCCTCAACGTGGAGTCTCCCTCTCAGTCGGGTGTGGTGTGGGCTACTGTTTGCTACCAGTCGGTAACCGACTCGTGCACAAACCGCCTAAGGAGACTAAAGCATGCAGGACATCGTGGACCGCATCGTGGCCGACGATCAGGGCGGGCGCATTGCCCGGACGCTGCTCTATCCCTATCTGAATCATGCCGCCACGATGTTCGGTAGCGGCTACGCCACGGCCGCCGATATCGACGCCGGGATGATCTTCGGCTGCGGTTACCCCGTCGGGCCGCTCACCCTGATCGACGCCCTCGGTGCCGAGACCCTCGTGGCGGGGCTGAGGGAGCAGCACGGTCGCACGGGCGACCCTCTGCACGAGCCGGCCGATGTGTTGACCCGGCACGCCGCGGGCGACGGCTCGTTCTCGGCGGACCCGGATGCCGATCCTTCCGCAGCACCGTCCTTCGCGCGGCCGATCTCGACCGTCGGCGTCGTCGGCACCGGCACCATGGCCTCCGGCATCGTCGAGGTGTTCGCCAAGTCTGGTTACGACGTCGTCTACGTGGGCCGCGGACAGGACAAGGTGGACAGTGTCCTGGCACGGATCACCAAGAACCTCGACAAGGCGATCAGCCGTGGCAAGATCGATGAGGACGGCAAATCCGATGTGCTGGGCCGGCTGACCGGCTCGACCGAGCGTGAGGCGCTGGGTGCTGCCGACATCGTGGTCGAGGCCATCGCCGAGGACCTGGACATCAAGCTCGAGCTCTTCCGCGATCTCGATCGCATCTGCAAGCCAGGAGCGATCCTCGCTACGACGACGTCATCGCTCCCGATCGCCCAGTGCGCCTCTGCCACCTCGCGGCCCGCGGACGTCATCGGCATGCACTTCTTCAATCCCGCCCCGGTGATGAAGCTCGTGGAGGTCGTCACGACCGATGAGACCGCCGCCGATGTCGACGAGACGGTGCGGGCCCTGTGCCTCGCCGTGGGCAAGCATCCCGTCTCCTGCGGTGACCGCGCCGGTTTCATCGTCAACGCCCTGCTCTTCCCCTACCTCAATGACGCCATCCGCCTGCACGAGGCCGAGGGTCTCTCGCTCGCGGAGATCGATGACGCGATGAAGGCCACCGGGCTGCCGATGGGACCGTTCGAGCTGCTCGATGTCGTCGGCAACGACGTGTCGCTGGCCATCCAGCAGACCCTCGTCGGCGCCTTCGGCCACGAGGGCTGGCAGCCTGCTCCGATGCTGGAGAAGGTCGTGGCGGACGGCAAGCTCGGGCGCAAGACCAAGGCGGGCTTCCACACCTACTGAGAGCTAACCCCTCGCGGTGGTGGTAGGCGATCAACCCTATGTACGACACGGCGGTAGCCGGTCAACCTCGTCGGGCGGGTGAGAGGTTGATCGGCTACCGCCCTTCGTTCCTCATGGACTCGTACGATGGGGTCATGTCCCGACGCAAAGCCGCTGCCGCCCGCGCGCAGCGTCACGTCGGTCCTCCGGGAGCTCGCCCAGGCGTCGAGCGCTTGGAGAGTAAACGTGACGGCGACTGGTGGGTGCGCTCGCTCACCGGATCGTCCTCGACTAAGACCTACACGTGCCCAGGCTGTCTCCAATCGATCCGTCCGGCCACGCCGCATGTCGTCGTCTGGCCGGAGGTCAAGCCGTTGCTCGCCGCCGATGCCCTGGACGAGCGCCGGCACTGGCACACCCACTGCTGGCGGCGTCAGGTCTGATCCGGTGGTCTCGCCGCAGGCGGGACCACCGAGCGGCGCAATTCTGCGGTCTCTGAGTCGTTGAGCGAATTCGGCTCGGACGAGGGGAGTGCGGTTCTGAGAGGCCACGAGGCCCGGCCCCTGGCGGGACCGGGCCTCGTGGCGGGGTGTCGATCAGATGCCGCGGAAACGGTTGATCGCATCGAGGTGCTTGGCGCGCTTCTCGGTGTTGCGGATGCCGAGACCCTCCTCCGGGGCGAGCGTCAGCACGCCGACCTTGCCCTGGTGCTTGTTGTGATGCACGTCGAGGGCCGCCTGGCCGGTCTCCTCGATGGGGTAGACCTTGGACACCGTCGGGTGGATGAGGCCCTTGTCGATCAGTCGGTTGGCCTCGAAGGCCTCACGGTAGTTGGCGAAATGCGAGCTCTTGATCTGCTTGAGGTTCATCCACAGGAAGCGGTTGTCGTACTCGTGCATGTAGCCCGAGGTCGACGCGCACGTGATGATCGTGCCGCCCTTACGTGCCACGTAGACCGAGGCGCCGAAGGTCTCACGCCCGGGGTGCTCGAAGACGATATCGGGATCCTCGCCGCCGGTGAGCTCGCGGATCTTCTTGCCGAAGCGCCGCCACTCGCTCGGGTCCTGCGTGCTCTCGTCCTTCCAGAACTTGTAGCCCTCGGCCGAGCGGTCGATGACCAGCTCCGCGCCGAGCGACCGCACGATCTCGGCCTTCTCCTGGCTGGAGACCACGCACACCGGGATCGCGCCGCCATTGAGCGCCATCTGCGTCGCATAGGAGCCGAGACCGCCCGAAGCGCCCCAGATCAGCACGACATCGCCCTGTTTCATATTGGCGCCGTTGTGGCTGACCAGCTGGCGGTAGGCGGTGGAGTTCACCAGGCCCGGGCTCGCGGCCTCTTCCCAGGAGAGGTGATCGGGCTTGGGCATGAGCTGGTTCGACTTGACGATCGCCAGCTCGGCCAGGCCGCCGAAATTGGTCTCGAAGCCCCAGATGCGCTGTTCGGGGTCCATCATCGTGTCATCGTGGCCATCAGGACTCTCCAGCTCGACCGACAGGCAGTGGGCGACGACCTCCGCACCTGGCTTCCATGCGTTGACACCCGGACCTGTGCGGAGCACCACGCCGGCCAGATCGGAGCCGACGATGTGGTACGGCAGGTCGTGGCGCTTGGTGTACTCCGAGAGCTTGCCGTAACGCTCGAGGAAGCGGAACGTCGAGACCGGCTCGAAGATCGAGGTCCAGACCGTGTTGTAGTTGATCGCGCTGGCCATCACGGCGACCAGGGCCTCACCGGGCGCGAGCTCGGGCAGCGCGACATCGTCGAGGTGAAGGCTCTTGCGCGGGTCCTTCTCCTTCGTCGCGATGCCCTCGAACATGTTCTCCTCGTCCTTGTGCACGGTGATCGCGCGGTAGGACTCGGGAAGCTCGATCGTCGCGAACTCGTCGCTGGTCGTGTCGCCCGCCATGATGGCGTCGAGAATGTTCTGCACGGGGTGTCCTCCGGAGGTCGGGGTGTTGCCAGGATGTTACCGACGAGCAACTTCTCAGGCTATGTTCTCGTCGTGTGACGCAGGTCTCGCCTCAGTGGCCGCCGGTAGCGGGTTCGACGAGCTCGACCAGTACACCACCGGCGTCCTTCGGGTGCACGAAGTTGACGCGGCTGTCGGAGGTGCCGCGCTTGGGGGTGTCGTACAACAGGCGGACGCCGCGTTCGCGGAGCGTCGCCGAGACGGCATCGATATCGCTCACGCGGTAAGCGAGTTGCTGGATGCCGGGGCCGTTGCGATCGAGGAACTTCGCGATCGTCGAGGAGTCGCTGAGCGGCGCGAGCAGCTGGATGCACGAGCCGGAATCGCCGACGGCGAGCATCGCCTCACGGACGCCCTGCTCCTCGTTCACCTCCTCGTGGATGGACTCCAGGCCGAAGACGCGCGCATAGAACTCGATGGCCTCGTCGAGATCGGCGACGGCGATGCCGACGTGATCGATGGCGGTGAGCAGGTGACCGGGAACAAGGGATTCGCTGGACATGGACGCAGCGTAATGCAGACCACATCGCTGACCCCTCGGGTGGAGGACAATGGAGCCATGAACGAAGCGCCCATCACCGATCTGACTCCGGAGGAGGCCTGGGAGTTCCTGGCCTCGTGTTCGCTCGGCCGGCTGGCTGTGACGTCACTCGGCCGACCGGACATCTTCTGTGTCAACTTCATCGTGACCGATCGGACGATCCTGTTCCGCACGGCCGAGGGCACCAAGCTGATGGCCCTCCTGCTCGACGGCCACGTTGCCTTCGAGGCCGACGAGGTGGAGGAGGATGGTGCCGTGAGCGTGGTCGTGCAGGGACGGGCCAGGAGGGTCGAGTCCGAGAACGAGAAGGAGCGTCTCGGCGTCGACCGCCTCCACCCCCAGGTGCCGACCTTCAAGTACAACGTCGTGGCCATCGACGCTGATGCCATCACCGGCCGGCGTATCCGTTTCGGCGAGGAGCCGGTCCACATCCCGATCATGTGACCCTGTGAACCCCGCCACACGCGGCCATCATAAGTTGACTCTGCAGTAATGTGATCGCAACGTCACGCGAAGGAGCTGTGCCATGACCCAGTCCGTCATCGTCGCCGGGGCTCGGACCCCGATCGGACGACTTCTCGGCGGCCTCAAGACGCTGTCCGGATCCGATCTCGGCGGCATCGCCATCAAGGGTGCCCTGGAGAAGGCCGGTATCGCCGGTGATCAGGTCGACTACGTGATCATGGGCCAGGTGCTCGGCGCCGGAGCCGGGCAGGTCCCCGCTCGCCAGGCCGCGTTCAAGGGCGGCATCCCGCTCGACGTCCCGGCCATCACCATCAACAAGGTCTGCCTCTCGGGACT
The DNA here is from genome assembly GCF_002174305.1 of Aeromicrobium sp. PE09-221. Taxonomy (GTDB): domain Bacteria; phylum Actinomycetota; class Actinomycetes; order Propionibacteriales; family Nocardioidaceae; genus Aeromicrobium. Next base: position 177,002 of record NZ_MIJB01000009.1, read on the forward strand.
CAACGCCATCGCCCTGGCCGATCAGCTGGTGCGCGCGGGTGAGTACGACATCGTCGTCGCCGGCGGCCAGGAGTCGATGACTCAGGCGCCGCATCTGCTCAAGGGCTCGCGGGAGGGCTATAAGTACGGTGCGGCGACGATGCTCGATCATATGGAGTACGACGGCCTCTGGGATGCGTTGACCGACCAGGCTATGGGCTCCCTCACCGAGCAGCGCAACGGCGAGGTCGACCGTCTCACCCGCGAGGAGCAGGACGCCTTCGGCGCACGCTCGCATCAGTTGGCGGCCACCGCGCAGAAGAACAGCGCCTTCGACGACGAGATCGTCCCGGTCGAGATCCCACAGCGCAAGGGCGACCCGATCGTCGTCTCGGCCGACGAGGGCGTGCGCGGTGACACGACCGTCGAGTCCCTCGGCAAGCTGCGACCGGCCTTCTCCAAGGAGGGCACGATCACCGCGGGCACCGCGAGCCAGATCTCCGACGGGGCGTGTGCCGTGGTGGTCATGAGCAAGGCCAAGGCCGAGGAGCTGGGGGTCGAGTGGATCGCCGAGATCGGCGCCCACGGCAATGTGGCCGGCCCGGACTCGACCCTGCAGGAGCAGCCCGCCAATGCCATCGAGAAGGCGCTCTCGAAGGAGGGACTGACGGCTGCCGATCTCGACCTCGTCGAGATCAACGAGGCCTTCGCGGCCGTCGGCGTGGCCTCCACCAAGAAGCTCGGCATCAGCGAGGACATCGTCAACGTCAACGGCGGTGCCATCGCCCTCGGTCACCCGATCGGCATGAGCGGCGCGCGCGTGGTCCTGCACCTCGTCCATGAGCTCAAGCGCCGTGGCGGTGGCGTGGGTGCCGCCGCGCTGTGCGGTGGCGGCGGCCAGGGCGATGCGCTCATCGTCCGCGTCCCGCAGGGCTGAGCGGCCCTGCCTCCACGTCATGACGTCGCCGACCTGGTCTCCCGCGCTCGCGCCGGTGAGGCCAGGTCGGTCGCACGTCTGATCTCCCTCGTCGAGGCGGAGTCGCCGGCGCTGCGCGAGGTGAGCGCGGCACTCGCCGGGCACACCGGGCGAGCGCAGGTGATCGGGTTGACGGGCGCCCCGGGCGTCGGCAAGTCGACTACCACCTCGGCGCTGGTGACCGCGATGCGTCGCCAGGGCCGGACCGTGGGGGTCCTGGCGGTCGACCCGAGCTCCCCGTTCACGGGGGGAGCCCTGCTGGGCGACCGGATCCGGATGGAGGAACACGCCACGGACCGGGGTGTCTACGTCCGCTCGATGGCGAGCCGCGGACACCTCGGCGGGCTCTCGTGGGCGGCGCCGCACGCGATCCGCGTGCTGGACGCCGCGGGCTGCGATGTCGTGCTCGTCGAGACCGTAGGCGTCGGACAGTCGGAGGTCGAGATCGCCGGGCTCGCCGACACCGCCGTCGTGCTGCTCGCCCCCGGCATGGGCGATGGCATCCAGGCCGCCAAGGCGGGCATCCTGGAGATCGGCGATGTCTTCTGCGTCAACAAGGCGGACCGCGACGGCGCGACGACCACGCGTCGCGAGCTGCGCACGATGCTCTCGATGACCCAGCGCACGGACGATGCCTGGACGCCACCGATCGTGCTGACGGTGGCGACGACGGGCGAGGGGATCGACGATCTGGTGACGGCCCTCGACGAGCACCACGCGCAGCAGCGCGCCTCCGGTCGTCTGGAGCATCGTCGACGGGCCCGCCTGCGCCGAGAGGTGGAGCAGATCGCCCTCGCCGAGGTCAGCCGCCGCTTCGAGCTCGGTCGGCACGACCGCCTCGATGCGTTGGCCGAGGACGTGCTCACCGGCCGGACCGACCCGTTCACCGCCGCCGACGAGCTGTTGGCGGCCACACCCGACGGGCAGGGCGGCACCCTCGGGCGCGCCTTCACCGATCGCGATGCCGACTCCGGTACAACGGAACCGTGCTGAAGAAGCTCGTCGTCCTCGCCATCGCTGGGTTCGTGCTGTATTACCTGCTCACGGCCCCTGAAGGTGCTGCCCGTGCTGTCGGCGATGCCTGGGACGCGACCCTGGGTGCCTTCGCCCAGGTCGGCATCTTCATCGACTCGCTCTTCGGGTCGTGACGGTACGGTGTTCGCCTGGCTGCTGCGGATGCTCGAGCAGGAGGTCGAGCACCATCTCCTCGAGGATGAGGGCGAGCACATCATCGATCTCGTGCGCAAGCACCGGGTGGTGTACGTCCTGCCCTCGATCGGTGGGCTCTTCGCGATCTTCCTGATCTACGTCGCCGTCGCGGTCGTCCCGGTCGGGGCCGGGTGGTTCTTCCTCCTTCTCGCGCTCGGCGCCGCCGGGTGGGCGGGATATGTCGCCGCTCGCGAGTATCGCGACATCTTCGTCGTCACCAATATGCGGGTCTTCCGCGCCTCGGGCGTCTTCACCGTCAAGATCGCCACGATGCCCATCACGCGCATCCTCGACATCACGGTCGAGAAGCCGGTGATCGGGCGCATGCTCGGTTACGGCCACTTCGTCTTCGAGTCCGCGGCCCGCTCGCAAGGGTTGCGCAAGATCCGCTACATCTCCGATCCCGACGGCCGGGACCTGACGATCCAGCGGGTCGTGCAGCGTTCGGGGTTGCGGGGTCCTCGCAATCCCACCGCCTTCCACTAGCCGAGAGGTGCGCAGGTCACCGCAGGCGGCCCGGTGAGGTGGTTCCTACAATGGATCCATGACGTTCTCGCGCCCCGGTGCCTTCGATCTCTCCGCTCTGTCGAACTCGGCTCCGTCGAGCCCCCCTGGCGGGGGAGCGGGGTCAGGATCCGGTGGTGTCTATGTCATCGATGCCACCGAGCAGAACTTCCAGGCGGTCGTCGAGTCCTCGATGCAGCATCTCGTCGTGCTGAGCCTATGGTCGCCGCGGTCTCCGCAGAGCCAGGAGTTCAATGAGGTCCTCGCGTCCGCGACGACGCGCCATCAGGGGGCGATCCAGGTCGCGCGCGTCGATATCGACGCCAGCCCGGGCGTCGCTCAGGCCCTCGGCGCGCAGGGCGTGCCCTTCGTGGTGGGCCTCGTGAAGGGTCAGCCCGTCCCGCTCTTCCAGGGCACGGTCGAGGCCGCCGAGGTGGATCGCTATTTCGACGAGCTGGTCCGACTCGCGGCACAGCACGGGCTCACGGGTCGCGCCCAGCCGAGCGGTGGTGAGCCGAGTGCAGAGACCGAGGAGGACGAGCCTGCGGATGATCCGCGTTTCGCTGCCGCGGATGAGGCCTTCGCCGCCGGTGACTTCGACCGTGCCATCGCCGAGTACGAGAAGCTCGCGGCGCAGTTCCCCGGCGAGAGCGAGATCGGCGAGCGCCTCGCCGGCATCAAGCTGATGTCGCGTACCCAGGGGGTGGATCTGCAGGCCGCGCGCCAGGCCGCGGCGGACCGTCCCGAGGACATCGAGGCTCAGCTGCTGGTGGCGGATCTGGATGTCTCCGGCGGGCACGTCGATGATGCCTTCGAGCGTCTCATCGATCTGGTCCGCCGCACCAGCGGCGACGATCGCGAGAGGATCCGTCAGCGACTTCTCGAGCTGTTCACGGTCGTCGGCGTCACCGACCCCCGAGTGGCGACGGCCCGCCGCTCCCTCGCCACCGCCCTCTTCTGACCTGAACCGAGCACATCTCGGTTCAGGGGGTCACTGTCGGTTACGGTTCATGCCGTGCGGATCATCGGGTGGCGGCTGCTTCAGGGTGCGGGTGTGCTGGCGCTGCTCGCCGGCATCGCCGGTATCGCCGTGTTCGGTCCCGACAGCCGCTTCGTCTCCGGCCCCCATCCGATCGAGACCGAGGGATCGGCGATCGTCACCCGTCCGGGTGTGATCGCGTGGAAGGACGTCCAGATCGAGGTCCTCGCCGAAGTGCCCGGTGACAAGCCCGTCTTCGTCGGGCTCGGCAACAGTGTCGATGTCATGAGCTATGTCGAGGGGACCGAACGGCTGGAGGTCATCTCCTTCGAGCCACCCTGGAGCGTGGAGACCTCCGCCGCGCAGGGTGGGCCCGCGCTGCCGGCCTCTCCCACGGCGATGGACTGGTGGATCGCCGGCGAGGGGGGCCTGGGAGGTGCGCTGCTCCAGGCCAGACTTCCCGATGAGTCCGTCTCGGTGGCGGTACTCTCGGTGGGTGACGCGAATCTCCGCGGTCTGACGTTGTCGACGGCCTACGGCATCGAGGGGATCTTCGCCCGCTCGATCGGCCTGATCCTCCTCGGCGGCGCGGTGGTGATGCTGGTCCACCTGCTCCTGCGCCGGGAGCCGGGCGAGGACGAGCAGGTCGTCTACGTCGTGGTCGAGGAGGATGGATCCGAGCGAGAGATCTCGGCCGAGGAGCTCGAGGCGCTCGGCGAGGTGGAGATCATCGAAGAGACCGAGGTACCGCCGGGGGAGCGACGATGAGGGCCGCGACCCTCGCGGTGGCGACGCTGATGGTGCTCGCCGGCTGCGCTCTGCCCGGCGAGCGGGATCCCGACGCCCCGGTCGTCAAGCATGTGCTGCCGGACGAGGAGGTCGATGATGTCGTCCGCGAGTACCGGACCGTGCGCGGTGCCGCCGTCGATGCGCTGGACCCTCAGCCGCTGTCGACGGTCGAGACGGGATCGGCGCTCGCCATCGACACGGGGATGTTCACGATCGCCGAGGAGCTCGAGCGCGAGGAGTTCGCTTTCGACGGGGCTTTCACGGTCGAGGAATCCTATCTGCCGCGCTTCTCGCGCTATCCGCTGTGGTTCGCCACGGTCGTGTCCGACGACGCCACCGGGCGCCGCCAGGTGCAGGTCTTCGAGCGCGGCACCGCCAGTGAGCCCTGGCTCGTGACGCTGACCGCCGAGATCACCGAGAAGACACGCCTTCCCGGTGTCGGACGGTCCGGTGATGCCGCCCGTCGCGTCGCTCCCGACGACGGCACCGCGATGGCCGGTGCGCCGGAGGACATCCTCGCCTCGCTCGCGGCGAGCCTCGAGGACGACGAGGCGGAGGCGACCTGGCGTGACGATCCCTTCGTCGAGCAGATGGCCGGCGCCCTCCGTGCCAACCAGCAGCTCGACGGCGTGAGCTTCGAGCAGTCGTGGTCGACCGAGCCGGAGGTCTATGCCCTACGCACGGAGGACGGTGGGGCGCTGGTCTTCGGGACCCTGCTGCGGCAAAACACCTTCACCGTGGACGGCGGGCTGCGCGTCACCTGGCCCGAAAACTCGCCGCAGCGCGCCTTCTGGCCCGATGGCGTCGTCGGCACGGGATCGCTGAGGTACGCCCACCAACTCGTCGTCTACGTACCACCCGACGGCTCAGACGAGCCGCCCCGCACGCTCGGAGCCTCCGGGGGCGTCATCGATTCCTCGGCCGACCCGAACTGACCCCACCGCTCGATGGTCGAGGAGGTCCGAGGAACGAGGGCAGTATCGAGACCACGTCGGGTTGGTGTTCACGGCCGGGGCTATTCGGGCTGGAGGGGAGCCTCGCGGTAGGCGGGCAGGTCGCCCGCCTCGAGGGCTTCCAGGAGCTCGACGGTGGCGCCGGTCGCGTGGGTCCGCGCCTCCTCGAGATCGCACCAGTGGACCCCGGCGATCTCGGTGCGCTGCAGCTCCATCTGCTCGACGGTCGCGGCGTCGATGCGACCCAGGTCGAAGACGAAGAGGCAGGCATCGTCCCATTCGCGCCAGGGCGGCAACCAGTTCATCGTCACGAGTGCGCCGAGTTCGACCGTGATGCCGAGTTCCTCGTGCAGTTCGCGAACGAGTCCGGTACCGGGGGACTCGCCGACCTCGACGACGCCTCCGGGCAGGTCCCACTCCCGCTTGTAGGTCAGCTCGCACAGCAGCACGCGGTCGCGCTCGTCGCGGAGCAGGCCCTGGGCGATCACCCGCTTACGCGGCAGACCGGCATTGAGGATCGAGACGAAGCCCTCGCGGCTGAGGGCCGGCGGATCATCGATCAGCCGGCCGACCAGCACGCGATCGGGCGCCCCGCTGCGACGGGTGACCCCCTCGCGGCGAAGGCCGGCGAGCGAGGCGCTGCGAAGATCGGTGGTGTCGTCGATATCGATCTGCGCCCAGACCCGTTCCCAGCCGAGCTCGGCGAAGGCGTGCTGGATTCCGAGTCGCAGCGCACGACTGGCAGCGAACGACCCGCGGTCTCCCAGATTCCAGCGAATGGATCCCTCATGCCGTCCGTCCGGGCGCAGGGCCACGGTGCCCACGCGCTCGTCGTCGATGAGGACCGCGAAGCCGTGGAACTCCGCGGACCCCGAGGTCGGTTCCAGCGACAGGTCCCCGTCTCGCAGCGCCTCATCAGTCACATCGTCGAGGCTACCGCGTCGGCGCCCGTCGCCCAGCGCTCCGTGTGATGGAATCGGGGCATGGCCGATCCTCAGATCCGCGTCGCGCGCTCCGATGACGTTCCCGCCCTCGTGCGTCTCGTCCACGAGCTGGCCGCCTATGAGAAGGCCCCCGAGCAGTGCAGCCTGACGGTGGAGCAACTGCACGAGCGGCTGTTCGGCGCGTCGCCGGCGGTCTTCGCGCATGTGGCGGAGGCCGAGGGGGAGATTGTCGGAACCGCGATCTGGTTCCTGAACTTCTCCACCTGGGACGGTGCGCACGGCATCTACCTCGAGGACCTCTATGTCACGCCCGCGCATCGGGGTGCGGGACTCGGCGGGGCGCTGCTGGCGACGCTCGCGCAGATCTGCGTGGAACGCGGCTACTCTCGGCTCGTCTGGCAGGTGCTCGACTGGAATGCCCCGTCGATCGCCTTCTACGAGGCGCTCGGCGCCGTGCATCAGCGCGAGTGGTTCACCTACCGCCTCTCGGGTGGCCCGCTCCGACGTCTCGGCACGAGCTCGTGAACTCGCGATGGCCGTTCCCCGACCTGGCACGTGGCGTGGCCATCGTGGCGATGCTGGTCGCGCATGCCCAGGTGCTGGTGCCGGACCGGGCCGCTGGGGTCGACGAACTGCTGGGCCGCGTCAACGACGTCGCCTCGCCGCTCTTCGCCCTCGTCATGGGGATCTCCGCCGGTGTGATGATCGAGCGGTCCGCCTCCCGACCGCGGTCGGTGCTCGTGCACAACCTAGTGCGCGGTGTCGTGCTGATCGGGCTCGGGATCTGGCTGGAGACGTGGGGCAGTTGGGTGGCGATCGTGCTGGCCATGCTCGGCTGCCTGCTGATCCTCGGTACACCCCTGCTGTTGCTCGGACGCCGTGGTGTCGCGCTCATCGCGCTGGTCTTCTTCGTCCTCTCGCCGATGTTCAACACGGCGGTGCGGCGCGCTGTCGACTGGCCGGGCGGCTACTACGCGGACATCGCCAATGATCCGTCCGTGGGAGATCTGCTGGTCCGCTGGTTCGTCGCCGATCCGCACTATCGCGTGACCTCGCTGCTGCCGTTCTTCCTGGTCGGGTCGCTACTGATCGCCTACGCACGACGTCCCGACCCCTGGTGGTCGGCGGCGGGCGTCGTCGGAGGTGCCGGTACGCAGCTCGTCGTGACGGCGCTGCGGACTCGGCCCGGTGCGGACACGGGCTCCGGGTCCTCCCTCGACCTGCTGCACGATGCCTCACTCGTCGCGGTGGTGCTCGGTCTGTGCGGTCTGGCGGTGCGGATGCGATGGGCGCGGCTGCTTCGCCCGATCGAGGAGATCGGCACCGTCGCACTGTCGCTCTATGTCCTGCAGATCGCTGTGATCGCCTGGCTGAACCGGGACGCCGCGATCCCGGCGGCGAACGACTGGGGCGGTTTCGCGCTCATCGTCCTCGGCGTCGGCGCCGCTGGATGGGCCTGGGCCCATTGGGTCGGCCGGGGGCCGATCGAGTGGTTCACCGGCCTCCTCACTCGCCGCTACCGCCTGTCCCGCCCCCTCTGACGACGCGTGCCGGGTCAGTGGCCCTTCGCAGCGGGGTACGGAGGACCGCAACCCGGCACACGTCGCGCCCGGAGGCGGAGTAGAGGCGGGGCGGAGGCGCTGTCAGGCGTCGAGGTCGGCCTCGACCAGGCCGGCGATTTTCTCGACCACGGCGGCGTCGTCGCTCTCGACGGTGACCTCGTCACCCTTCTTCGCGCCCAGCGTCATGATGAGCAGGGCCGAGCCGGCATCGACGGGGTCTCCGCCGCCGGTCGCGAGGGTCACGGGGACACCCGCCTCGCTGGCTGCCTGCGCGATCGTCGCGGCGGGACGTGCGTGCAGGCCGACGGATGATCCGACGGTCACGGTCTTGCTGGGCATGTTCGGTCCTCTCAGGAGGTTGATGGGCGCTCAGGCCCCGGTGGACGCGGTCTCGGCGGGTTTGCGACCGATCTGCTTGGCCAGGGTCACCGCGAGGGCACTCACGAGAGTACCGATGATGATCGACACGAAGAACCAGACCACGTTCCCGACGGCGAAGAAGACGAAGATGCCGCCGTGCGGTGCCGCGAGCGTGACACCGGTCCCCATGGCGATCGCCCCTGCGACACCCGAGCCGAGCATCATCGATGGGATCACCCGCAGGGGATCCGCGGCGGCGAAGGGGATGGCACCCTCGGAGATGAAAGCGGCACCGAGCAGCCACGCGGCCTTGCCGTTCTCCCGCTCCTCCCGCGTGTAGATGCGGGGGCGCAGCAGCGTCGAGAGGGCGAGCGCGAGGGGTGGCGTCATGCCGCCGATCATGACGGCCGCCATGATCATCATCTGCGGGGAATCCGGATCACCGAGATTGGCCTCGGCGAGACCCGCGGTCGCAAAGAGATAAGCCGACTTGTTGATGGGGCCGCCGAGATCGGTGGCCATCATGAGTCCGAGGACGGCGCCGAGGACGAGGGTCGACCCGTCGGACATACCGGTCAGCCAGTCCTCGAGGCCGTTCATGATCCAGGCGATCGGCTTGCCGAGCACCACGACCATGATGAGCCCGGCCACGAGCGTGGTGACGAGCGGGATGATGACCACCGGCATCAGGCCGGCGAGCCATCGCGGAGGATGCAGACGGCTGAAGGACATCGCGATGGCACCTGCGAGCAGACCGCCGACGATGCCGCCGAGGAAGCCGGTGTCGGACTGGGTGGCCAGGTAGCCCATGACGAATCCGGGAGCGATACCCGGCCGGTCGGCCATCGCATAGGCGATATAGCCCGCCAGCGCCGGGACGAGGAACATCATCGCGTATCCGCCGACGACGGAGAACACGGCGCCCAGGTAGGTGAGCCAGCCGACCGAGACTGCGGCATTCTCCGCGGCGGGCGGGGGATTGAAGAGCGTGTACTCGCCGAGGATGCCCTCACCGTCGATGTCGTAGCCGCCCAACAGGAATCCCAGCGCGATCAGGAGGCCGCCGGCGGCGACAAAGGGGATCATGTAGCTGACGCCGGTCAACAGCCACTGGCGTAGTCGCAGCCCGAAGGAGCCGCCATCGGCGGTGGAGCCCGAGGATGAGGAGGAACCACCCGCCGCGACACGACGCGCGTTCGGGTCGGTGGAGGCCGCGAGGGCATCGCGGATCATGCCGGGTCCGTCGTCGATGCCCCGCTTCACGCCGCTCTCGATCACGGGCTTGCCGGCGAACCGGCCCTTGTCCTTGACGCCGACATCCGTCGCGAAGATCACGGCACCGGCACGCTCGATGACGGCCGGGTCGAGGCGCTTGCCGCCGGAGGAGCCCTGGGGCTCGACGTGCAGCTCGACTCCGGCCTCGGCTGCGGCACGCTCGAGGGACTCGGCAGCCATATAGGTGTGGGCGATGCCGGTGGGGCACGCCGTCACCGCGACCAGCGAGACATCGCTCGCCTGGGGCTGCTGCTCGGTTTCCGTCGTCTCCTCCGGCTTGGTGACTGCCGCCGGGGCGGCCGGAGCCACAGCCTCGTCGACGAGGGCGACGATCTCTTCGGGGGTGGTCGCCGCCCGCAGCGCCGCGGTGAAGTCGGGGCGCACGAGCGCCCGGGCGAGGGCCGACAGCAGGGCGAGATGGTCGGCATCACCTTCGGCGGGGGCCGCGATGAGGAAGGCCAGATCCGCCGGCCCGTCGGGTGCGCCGAAGTCGGCTGGGGGTGAGAGCCGGACGAAGGCGAGCGAGGCCTTGGACACCGCGGCGGAACGGCAGTGCGGGATCGCGATCCCTCCGGGCAGGCCGGTCGCGGACTGACCCTCGCGGGTGAGGGCGTCGCGCGCGAGCCCCTCGGCCTCGGCGCGTCCGGCGTCCGCCACCCGCTGCGCGAGAGCGGGGATGACGGCACGGGCGTCCGCGCCGAGATCGACGTCGAGCCCGACCAGTTCGGGGACGATGAGATCGGTCATGGTCTTCTTCTCTCTGCCGCACGTGTGGATATGCGTGCATTTATGTGACTTTATGTGATTTTGCGACGTGGGTCACGTGCCTGTCAACCCTGGGTGCCTCGATCATGCGACGATGCCTTCGGTACTGCACGAGATGGCGCGGTGGCGTCGTGAGGGAGGTAGTGACGTGGCACAGTTCGCACGGCTCGATGTGGCAGAGGGTATCGGTACCCTGCGCCTGGACCGGCCCAAGATGAATGCCCTGGACGCCCAGATGCAACGCGAGATCCTCGCGGCCGCGCGCGAGGCCGATGAGCGCGATGACGTCGCGGCCGTGGTCCTCTACGGCGGGGAACGTGTCTTCGCCGCCGGCGCGGACATCAAGGAGATGGCCTCGATGGATTACGCCGCCATGCTGTCCCACGGCCAGCTCCTGCAGGAGTTCACCCGGGCCGTCGCCGCGATCGGCAAGCCGACTGTCGCCGCGATCACCGGCTTCGCCCTCGGTGGCGGATGCGAGGTCGCCCTCGCCGCCGATGTCAGGTTCTGTGCCGAGAATGCCAAGCTCGGCCAGCCCGAGATCCTGTTGGGCATCATCCCCGGAGCCGGTGGCACGCAGCGGCTCGCGCGGCTCGTCGGACCGGCCACCGCCAAAGAACTGATCTATTCCGGCCGTTTCGTCGACGCCGATGAGGCACTGCGGATCGGTCTGGTCGACGCCGTCCACCCGGCCGATGCTGTCTACGACGCCGCCCTCGCCTGGGCTCGCCAGTTCGTGGGTGGTCCCGCGCTGGCACTCCGGGTCGCCAAGGACGTCATCGACCGTGGCCTCGAGGTGGACCTGCAGACGGGGCTGGAGATCGAGCGCGCCGGATTCACCGGGCTGTTCGCGACGGACGACCAGAAGACCGGCATGGCCTCGTTCATCGACAAGGGGCCCGGTCAGGCGTCCTTCTCCGGGCGGTGACGATGGCCGGCGACGACAAGGAGCGTGCGCGTCAGCTGCGTGCCGAGGCGCGGCGCCGCCGCCGGGACGAGGCGTTGCGCCGGTACCGGGAGCGCACCGTGTCGAGCGATCCCTCGCCCGAGGCCGCGGCACGGCGTCGTCCTGCTGCTGTCGAGGCGGATGGGGCCGCGGAGCACTCCGTCAGCCCGGACGGGGCCGACGGCTCGTCGGCTTCGACCGGGCTGCGTCGCCGCGAACAGGAGGAGCCCGCGCGGGCCGAGTCGCAGCGCAAGGCCGTGGAGCGTGAATCGGCCGAGTGTCAGGGGCGTGAGACCGCAGAGCGTGAGGCGGCCGAGCGGGAGGCACGTGCGGCCACGAAGCGTGAGGAGCGGGCACGTCGCCCGCCGCTGACCGCCGCGGAGATCGCCGGCTCGGGCGCCGCGGCCGATACCGAGGGGTCCTCGACTGATCACGCGGAACCCGAGCCGGAGCCCGCGATGGATGAGGCGCTGACGGAGGAGGAGCCCCCGACGGATGACGTGGGGGAGCCGACGGCCAGCATGACCGAAGGACTGCCCTCGGCTCCGCGCGATATCGTGGCGCGTGACGTCGCCGCGGATGGGACCGTCGATGTGCCTGCCCCGACCAGTCCCCGGCGCTCCATGGGGGTTCGCGGATTCCGTGCGCTCGGAACCCTCGCCGTCGCGCTCGGAAGCATCGCATCGCTCCTGCTGGCCCTCGGGGCGCTGACGCTTGCCCTCGGCGAGCGCCCGGCCGCCCTCTTCGACGCCCTCGAGCCCATCTGCCGGACACTGGCCTTCGGCACCGGCGACGACGCCGCGGCCGTCGATCTCCTGGTCACCTGGATCATCGCGGGCCTGGCGTACCTCGTGATCGGCTTCGCCGTGCAGTCCTTCTCCCGGCGCGTCACCCGACGCCGATCGAGAGGGTGACCCATGCCACTGCCGAGCGGCTCGCCGTGGAGTTAACTTGCGGGTAACATCGCGGAAGCAAGGGTCGCCTCACCGTGTGAATATTTCACAAGGCTAAGGTGATACCCGAATCAGTCGTCAGACTGCCGTGGGCCCGCCCCGGGTCCGCGCCCCGATTTCACAGGAGGGTCCTTGTGACCAAGATCGTTGTCGCTGTGAAGTACGTGCCGGACGCGACCGCCGACCGCACGTTCGACGAAGCCGATAACACCGTTGATCGTGAGAACGTCGACGGTCTGCTGTCCGAGCTCGACGAGTACGCCGTGGAACAGGCCTTGCAGATCGTCGAGGCCGGCGACGGCGAGGTGACGGTGCTGACCGTCGGCCCCGCCGATGCCTCCGATGCGGTGCGCAAGGCGCTGCAGATGGGCGCCGACGCCGGTGTCCACGTCGAGGACGACGCGATCGCCGGCTCCGATGCCTTCGCGACCTCGCTGGTGCTCGCCAAGGCGATTGAGAAGCTCGAGTACGACATGGTGTTCTTCGGCATGGCCTCGACCGATGGCGGTCTCGGCGTGGTGCCCACGCTGGTCGCCGAGCGACTCGGACTCCCGGCAGTCACCTATGCCTCCGAGGTCACGGTCGATGGCGACACCGTCACCATCCGTCGTGACGGCGATGCCGCCACACAGGAGATCCAAGCCTCGGGCAAGCTCGTCGTCAGCGTCACAGACCAGACCGGTGAGGCCCGCTACCCGTCCTTCAAGGGCATCATGGCGGCCAAGAAGAAGCCCGTCGAGGAGTGGACCCTGGCCGATATCGGCGTCGACGCCGGCGAGGTCGGGCTGGACAACGCCTGGACCAAGGTCGAGTCGTTCACGCCGCGTCCGCCGCGCACGGCCGGCGAGATCGTCACCGACGAGGGAGACGGCGGCACCAAGCTCGTCGAGTTCCTCGCCTCCAAGAAGTTCGTGTGAGTAGGAGCCTGAATCATGAGTGAAGTTCTCGTTCTGATCGATGCCCCCGAGGGCAAGGTCGCGAAGCCCTCGCTGGAGCTCCTGACCATCGCACGCCGGATTGGCGAGCCCTCGGCCGTCGTCTTCGGCTCCGCCGACAACGGCGTGCTCGCCGAGTACGGCGCGGAGAAGATCTACACACTTGACGATGCCGCCTACGACGAGTTCCTCGTCGTGCCCAAGGCCGACGCCCTGACGCAGCTGGCCAAGGACACGTCGCCGGCCGCGATCCTCGTGACCTCCTCGACGGAGGGCAAGGAGATCGCCGCCCGCGTGGCGTTGCGCACCGAGTCGGGTCTGATCATCGACGCGGTCGACGTGAGCGTCGACGGTGGCCAGGTGACCACCACTCAGGCGGCCTTCGCCGGCAACTTCACGGTGGCCGCTCAGGTCACCAAGGGTGTCCCGGTCATCGCCGTCAAGCCAAACTCGACGGCGCCGGAGCAGGCCAGCGGGGCCGGAACGGTCGAGGCCGTCGCGGTCGAGATCGCCGAGTCCTCCAAGACGGCCAAGATCACCTCCAGCAAGCCCAAGGAGTCCACCGGACGCCCTGAGCTCACCGAGGCGGCCATCGTGGTCTCGGGCGGACGTGGCACCGGCGGCGACTTCTCGCAGGTCGAGGCCTTGGCCGATGCCCTGGGCGCGGCCGTGGGAGCCTCGCGCGCGGCGGTCGACTCCGGCTGGTACCCGCACTCCTTCCAGGTGGGACAGACCGGCAAGACCGTCTCGCCGCAGCTGTACGTGGCGAACGGCATCTCCGGCGCCATCCAGCACCGGGCCGGCATGCAGACGTCCAAGACGATCGTCGCGGTCAACAAGGACGACGAGGCGCCGATCTTCGAGCTCGTCGATTTCGGTGTCGTGGGCGACCTCAAGGAGGTCCTCCCGCAGGCCACCGAGGAGATCACCAAGCGCAAGGGCTGATCGGCTCAGCTCCTCCCGAAGACCCCCGGCCTTACCACCGGGGGTCTTCGTCGCGCTACCACCTGTGCGGATGGTTCGTGATGGTTCATCGGTTCGGTGACACTTTGGTTAAGGTGGCATTCGGTCTCTGTTCTCATCGCGGGTCCAGGTGATAGCAATGAGGATGCGCCTGATCTGGCGTACCCATGTACAGGAGGAATTCCATGCGACTCACTCGGCGGACACGCCTGGCGGGCATCGCGCTGGTCGCCGTCGGCAGCCTGACCCTGGCTGCCTGCGGCGGTGATGGCGGTGAAGACAGCTCCGACAACGTCATCACGTCGTTCAGCACCGAGCCCCAGAACCCGCTCGTTCCGAGCAACACGAACGAAGTCGGCGGCGGCAACATCATCGACCTGGTCTTCGCCGGTCTCGTGTCCTACACCCCCGAGGGCGACACCGAGATGGAGGTCGCGGAGTCGATCGAGTCCGATGACAACCGGACATGGACCATCACGCTCAAGGACGGGTGGACCTTCTCCGATGGCTCGCCGGTGACCGCGCAGTCCTTCGTCGATGCATGGAACTACGGCGCCGATCCGGACAACGCCCAGCTCGGCGCGTACTTCTACAAGCCCTTCGAGGGCACCGATGACGACGGTAACTCCACCGGCGGAGACACCATCTCCGGACTCGAGGTCACCGACGAGCTCTCCTTCACCGCGACGCTCAAGGAGCCCGAGGCGGAATTCCCCAAGCGTCTCGGCTACTCGGCCTACTACCCGCTCCCGGAGTCGGCCTTCGAGGACATGGAGGCCTTCGGCGAGAGCCCGATCGGCAATGGCCCCTACACGCTCGAGAGCTGGGACCACGATGTCGAGGCCGCGCTCGTGCCCAATGGCGACTACGACGGCAACCGCGCACCACAGAACGAGGGTGTGACCTTCAAGTTCTACACCGACCCCGATGCCGCGTACACCGATGTCCAGTCCGGCAACCTCGATGTCCTCGACCGCGTTCCGCCGAGCGCGCTGTCGAGCTACGAGGAGGACGACCAGGTGCAGCCCGTCACCGAGCCCGGGTCGGTGTTCATGAGCTTCACGATCCCGTCCTCGCTCGCCCACTTCGGTGAGGACGAGGAGGGCAAGCTGCGTCGCCAGGCGTTGTCGTTGGCCATCGACCGTGAGCAGATCGCTGAGAAGATCTTCAACGGCGCCAACACCGCAGCCACCGACTTCAGCTCCCCGCTGATGCCGGGCTACACCGAGGACATCCCGGGCAGCGAAGTGCTCGAGTTCGATGTGGAACAGGCCAAGGATCTGTGGGCCCAGGCCGACGCGATCGCTCCCTTCGAGGGCACCTTCGAGCTCTCGTACAACAGCGACGGCCCGGGCAACAAGGAATGGGTCGAGGCCGCGGTCAACCAGATCCGCACCAACCTGGAGATCGAGGCCGAGCCCAAGGCCTTCGCGACTTTCGGCGAGTTCCGTGAGCTGGTCACCAACCGCAGCATCGGCACGGCCTTCCGCACCAGCTGGCAGCCCGACTACCCGTCGGTCTACAACTACCTCGCGCCGCTGTACGGCACGGGAGCCGGCTCGAACGACGGCGATTACAGCAATGCCGAGTTCGACGATCTCCTCGGCCAGGCGGCCGCCGCGGAGTCCGAGGACGAGCGTGCGCAGTTCCTGGCGCAGGCCCAGGAGATCCTCTTCCAGGATCTCCCGGCGATCCCGCTGTGGAACCAGAACATCTCGGCTGTCGGCGCCCAGGGCGTCAACAACCTGGAGTTCAACTGGCAGAACGTCCCGGTGTACCACAACATCACCAAGTGACAGGGCCCGATGGGGCGGCGCCGACAGGCGCCGCCCCATCGGTCTGTACTCACCCTCCCGTACGGTGCGATCCGCTGTAGGGGAGTAGATTGATCCCTCGATCAGGAGGTCCGTGCCGATGTGGTGGTATGTCGGAAAACGCCTACTCCAGGCGATCCCCGTGGTGCTCGGTGCCACATTGCTCATCTATGCGATGGTCTTCTTGCAACCCGGTGATCCGATCACCGCGTTGTTCGGCGAGAAGCCGGTCTCCGAGGCGGCCCGGGCCAATCTCGAGGCCCAGTACAACCTCGACAAGCCCTTCATCGTGCAATGGTTGCTGTTCCTCGGCGGCGCCCTCACCGGGGACCTGGGCGTCTCCTACTCCGGGCAGCCGGTCGCCGACCTGATCGGCAGGACCTTCCCGGTCACGGTCAAGCTCGCCGTCATGGCTCTCATCATCGAGGCCGTGCTGGGCATCATCGCCGGTTTCTGGGCCGGCCTGCGCCGGGGCAAGATCTTCGACTCGACGATGTTGGTGGTCTCGCTGCTGGTCATCGCCGTCCCGATCTTCGTCCTCGGCTTCATGCTGCAGCTGGTGTTCGGCGTCAAACTCCATTGGGCACCCGCCACCGTCGGCGGCGACGCCTCCATCGGGAAGCTGATCCTTCCGGCGGTCGTCCTCGGCCTGGTCTCCTTCGCCTATGTCCTGCGGCTCACCCGCACCTCGGTGATCGAGAACCTCAGTGCCGATCATGTCCGCACCGCACGAGCCAAGGGACTTCCCGAAGGCGCCGTCAACCGCAAGCACGTGCTGCGCAACTCGCTCATCCCCGTCGTGACCTTCCTCGGTGCCGATCTCGGCACCCTGATGGCTGGGGCTATCGTCACCGAGGGCATCTTCAACGTCCCGGGCATCGGCAACCTGGCCTATCAAGCCGTCCAACGCGGAGAGAGCCCCACCGTCGTGTCGGTGGTGACGGTGATGGTGCTCGTCTACGTGCTGATGAGCCTGCTGGTCGACCTGCTGTACGCCGCACTCGATCCGAGGATCCGCTATGCCTGAGATCGCCCGTCCTGGACAGGAACGCTTCGTCGCCCCGCTGGCCGAGACGCCGCTGGAGGAGACCGGTACGGTCGACACCTCCGCGCCGCCGGAAGGTCAGTGGAAGGAGGCCTGGAAGCAGCTGCGCAGCAACTGGATCTTCTGGGTCTCCGCCGTCCTGCTGCTGTTCATCCTCATCGTGTGCCTCTTCCCGGGGCTCTTCACCGATATCAACCCCCGCGCGGCCGATCTCGGCCGGAGCAAGGAGGGGCCGCAATCGGGCCATCCCTTCGGCTTCGACGCTCAGGGCTATGACGTCTACTCGCGGGTCATCCACGGTGCCCGCGCCTCGGTGACGGTCGGCATCCTGACGACCCTCTTCGTCACCTTCGTCGGCCTGCTGACCGGTGCACTCGCCGGCTTCTACGGCAAATGGGCCGACATGCTCATCTCGCGTATCGCCGATGTCTTCTTCGCCATCCCGCTCATCCTCGGCGCGATCGTGCTGCTGTCGGCGCTGAACAATGTGTGGTCCGGTCGCGGATACTGGGGAGGCGTCATCGCCGTCGTGCTGGTGCTCGCGGTCTTCGGCTGGCCGCAGATGACGCGTATCGCCCGCGGTGCGGTGCTGGAGGTCAAGAACCTCGAGTTCATCGACGCTGCCCGCGCGATCGGCTCCAGCAAGTGGAGCAATCTGCGTCGGCACGTCATCCCGAATGCCCTCGCTCCGGTGATCGTCACGGCGACCGTCTCGCTCGGCGTCTACATCGTGGCCGAGGCGACACTGTCCTTCCTCGGCATCGGACTGCCGACCAGTGTCGTCTCCTGGGGCAACGACATCGCGGCGGCCCAGTCCGAGGTCCGCTCGGGCCGCAACCTGCATGTGCTGTTCTTCCCGGCCGGCGCACTGGCGATCACCGTGCTGAGCTTCATGCTGCTCGGCGATGCCGTCCGCGATGCCCTCGACCCGAAGGCGAAGAAGTCATGAGCGAGCGAAGCGAGCGAAGGATGGACACCTACGAATGCCGCCATCGGCCTATTGTGTTGTTCTTTCAGGCGGTGGCGGCATGAGTGAACGAATCGAAGCGGCCACCGAGCCGTTGCTGGAGATCACCGATCTGCAGGTGGCGTTCCGTGCGGGCAAGAGGGACATCCCGGCGGTCCGGGGCGCCAATCTGACGGTCTACCCCGGGCAGACTGTCGCGATCGTGGGGGAGTCGGGATCGGGCAAGTCCACCACGGCCCACGCCATCATCGACCTGCTGCCCGGAACCGGCCACGTCACCGGCGGCACCATCCGTTTCGACGGACGCGACATCACGCACCTGAAGCGTCGCCAGCGTGAGGCCATCCGGGGCAGCCAGATCGGTCTCGTGCCTCAGGATCCGATGTCGAACCTCAACCCGCTGGTGCGAGTCGGGTCGCAGATCAAGGAGGCCCTCGAGGCCAACGACATCGCCAAGGGCAATGCCGCCGACAAGCGCGTCGTGGAGCTGCTGGAGGAGGCCGGGCTCCCCGATGCCCAGGCCCGCGCCCGCCAGTTCCCGCACGAATACTCCGGGGGCATGCGTCAGCGCGCGCTGATCGCGATGGGACTGGCAGCCCGGCCCAAGCTGCTGATCGCCGATGAGCCCACCTCGGCACTCGATGTCACGGTGCAGCAACAGATCCTCGATCACCTCGACTCGCTGACCGATGATCTCGGTGTCGCGGTCCTGCTCATCACGCACGACCTCGGGCTCGCGGCCGAGCGAGCCGACCACCTGGTAGTGATGTACAAGGGCCAGGTCGTCGAGTCCGGTCCGGCGCTGGAGATCCTGCAGCACCCGCAACATCCCTATTCGCAGCGACTCATCGCCTCGGCCCCGTCGCTCGCCTCGCAGCGGCTCACCGCGCAGACCCGTGCGGAGGTCCGCGAGAGCGCGGTCAAGACCGCCGGCGAGATCGTCGCCGAGCACGAGGGTGACGAGTTCGGGGGAGAAGCGACGCGGATCGCCGTCGAGGCCAAGGAGCTCACCAAGGTCTTCAAGCTGCCCGCCGGGGGCTTGGGCCGAACGATCGACTTCACGGCGGTCGACGAGGTCTCCTTCTCGCTGCGGCGCGGCACCACCACGGCGATCGTGGGGGAGTCCGGTTCCGGCAAGTCGACCGTGGCGCGCATGGTCCTCGATCTGCTCGAACCCACCAGCGGCGCGGTGGAGTTCGACGGTGTGGACATCTCCACGCTGCGGAACAAGAAGGAGCAGCTGGCGTTCCGGCGGCGTGTGCAGCCGGTGTTCCAGAACCCCTACGCCTCGCTGGACCCGATGTACTCGATCTACCGGTCGATCGAGGAGCCGCTGCGCACGCACGATATCGGCAGCAGCAAGGAGCGCGAGGCGACCATCCGGGATCTGCTCGACAAGGTCTCGCTGCCCTCGGCGGTCATGCGACGGTTCCCCAATGAGCTGTCCGGCGGCCAGCGGCAGCGCGTCGCGATCGCGCGTGCTCTCGCCCTGCAGCCGGAGGTCATCATCCTCGATGAGGCGGTCTCGGCTCTCGACGTCCTCGTGCAGGCGCAGATCCTCAACCTGCTCAACGACCTGCAGGCCGAGCTCGGTCTCAGCTATCTCTTTATCACCCACGACCTCGCGGTGGTCCGTCAGATCGCCGACGAGGTGGTGGTGATGCAGAAGGGCAGGGCCGTCGAGCAGGCCTCGGTCGTCCAGGTCTTCGACCACCCGCGTGAGGAGTACACCCGCAAGCTCCTCGACGCGATCCCCGGTGGTTCCATCGATCTCGCCAGCTGAGCACCGCCCTTGGGGAAGACCTCTCCGGATTGACTCGTTCGAACACCTGTTCGATACTTGAGGGGTGTCCCAGGCTGCTCTGATCGATGACCTCCGCGCCAAGATGCGCGAGCTCGAAGGCCGCCCGCAGGTGGCCTCGATGCGGGTCCATCCGGTGCTGAACGGACTCGTGGACGTGCAGCCCGGACAGGTCTACACCGTCGGAGCGGCGTCGTTGGCGATGCTGCTCATGGCCGGGCCCTCGGCGGAGGGGCAGTGGTCGGCCGTCATCGGGGCCACGGATTTCGGTCTGCAGGCGGCACAGGCCTTCGGCGTGGCACTGGAGCGCACCGTTCTGGTGCCCGATCCGGGAGCCGACTGGCTTTCCGTCACCGCCGCGCTGGTCGATGTCGTCCCCGTGGTGGTGGTCGCGGGGCGCACGATGGCCTCGCGCGATGCTCAGCGGATCGCTGCCCGGCTGCACGAGCATCAGGGCATCCTCATCGCGTGGGACACCGCCTGGCCGCGGGCCCGCGCCCACCTGCGATTGACCGATGTCCAGTGGCAGGGCACCGATCGAGGCGCTGGGCACCTGCGTGCCCGCCGGGCCACGATCGAGGTCCAGCACACCGGCCGTCCCCCGCGGAGGCGAGAGCTCTGGCTGCCGGACGACCACGGCCGGGTCCGTGTGGCCGATGAGCCACCGCAGTTGCGCAGGGTCGGCTGATGGCACGGGTGATGGTGCTGTGGTGCCCGGACTGGCCCGTCGTCAGTCACCTCGGGCCGGACACCCCCGCGGATGCTGCGATGGCGGTCATCGACGGTCAGGTCGTCGTCGCCTGCTCGGCCGCTGCGCGGAAGGAGGGGGTCCGTCGCGGCATGCGTCGGCGCGACGCCCAGGCGCGGTGTCCCGATATCATCCTGTGCGCCCACGATCCCGCGGCCGATGCCCGGGCTTTCGAGCCGGTGCTCGATCTCGTCGAGGAGCTCTCCGCGCAGGTGGCGCCACTGCGGCCGGGGCTGTGCGGGATGACCGTGCCGGCGCGCTACTACGGCGGTGAGACCGCGGCGGCGGCCGTGCTCGCCGAGCAGCTCGTCGAACACGGGGTGTGGGACATCCGGTGCGGCATCGCGGATGATCTCTTCGCCGCCGAGCAGGCGGCCCGCCAGGCCCCGCCGCAGGACTCCGTGGTCGTGCCTCCTGGAGGGTCGGCGGATTTCGTCCGCGGACTGCCGGTGACGGTGCTCGGCGATCCCGAGATGGCCGATCTGCTGCGCCGGCTGGGCATCCGCACCTTGGGCGATTATGCGCGACTGGAGATCGCCGATGTCCGCACGCGCTTCGGGCCGAGCGGGGTGCTCGCCCATCGCTGGGCTCGAGGCGAGGATCCGAGACTCCTCAGGCGGCGAGAGATCCCCCCGGATCTGATCGGCCGGGTGCCGTTCGAGCCTCCGCTCGACCGCGTCGAGACGATCGCTTTCAGCATGCGTCGGGCGGCTGAGTCCTTCGTGTCCACTTTGGCTCGCCGTGGCGCGGTGGCCACGGCGATACGCATCGAGATCGACAGTGACGGGATGCTGTCCCACGCTCGTACCTGGCGGCATCCGCGCTGGTTCTCCTCATCGGACATCGTCGACCGGGTCCGCTGGCAGGCGCAGGTGCCCGGAGCGGTCACCGCGCCGGTCGATGAGATCCGGGTGATACCTGAAGCCGTCGAGCAGGTGAGCGACCACGCGGAGAGCCTGTTCGGGGACGGAGTGGATGAGGGAGTGGAGCGAGTGGTGGCGCGGGTGCAGAGTCTGACGGGGCCGGAGGCGGTACGAATGGCTGGGGTTCAGGGCGGGACGAGTCCGGGGGAGCGTCAGCTCGTCAGCACCTGGGGGGACCGACCGGCCGAGGTGCGCGATCTCGCCCGTCCGTGGCCGGGGTCGATCCCCGAGCCGGCTCCGGCGCGGGTCTTCGCCACACCCGAGCCCGCCCAGGTGGTGGGAGCCGAGGGGCAGCCGGTCGTCGTGACAGCTCGCGGCGGGCTGACGGGGGAGCCGGCGCGCTTCCGTCTCGGGGCGGACCAGCCGTGGCAGCCGGTCGCCGGGTGGGCGGGCCCCTGGCCGCTCGACGATCTGTGGTGGGACGAGCACGCGGCCCGCCGGATCGCGCGCTTCCAGGTCGTCGGCGTCGACGGCAGTGCCTGGCTGATGTGCGTCGAGGACGGTCGATGGTGGACCGAGGCTCGCTATGACTGACCAGCACACCCCTCCGAGGCCAACTTTTGCCGGTTTATGGCCCTTTTCCCGGCCCACGGAGGGCCGTAACCCGGCAAAAGTTGTCCGAAGGGAGTGAGTGAACGATGGGGTGGCATAACCCGGACATGTCCTGGCGTGAGCTGGAGTCCCGGCTCTCCGGGCGGGTCATCCGGCCGTCCGATCCGCCCGACGGTGGCGACGGTCCGGCCTGGTCGCGCAAGCGCGTCGCCTATCACCCAGGCGAGTCCGTCGAGCGTCCTGTCGATCCCGTGCCCTATGCCGAGCTGCACTGTCACAGCAACTACAGCTTCCTCGATGGTGCGTCGGCTCCCGATGCCCTCGTCGTGGAGGCGGTGCGGCTGGGCCTCTCCGCGCTTGCCCTCACCGACCACGACGGTTTCTACGGAGCCGCGCGCTTCTCCGAGGCCGCCACCGTGCACGGACTCGACACCGTCTACGGTGCCGAACTCTCGCTGGGGCTCACCGGTCCCCAGAGCGGGCGGCCCGATCCAGAAGGCGAGCACCTCCTCGTCCTGGCTCGAGGCGTCGAGGGGTATCACGCGCTCTCGGGGGCCATCACCGATGCACAGCTCGCGGGCGACGAGAAGGGACGCCCGGTCTACGATCTCGATGCCCTCGCCGACCGGTTGCGGGACCGCGTGCTGGTGCTCACCGGATGCCGCAAGGGGGCGGTCCGCCGAGCGCTGGATCACGGCGGTGTATCGACGGCGGAGGCCGAGATACGCAGGCTCGTGGAGCGCTTCGGCGCCGACAATGTCGTCATCGAGCTCCTCCACCACGGGTATCCGCAGGACTCCGATGTCAACGACGCCCTCGCCGAGCTGGCTCGTGAGGCGGTGCTGCCCGTCGTGGCGACCGGCAATGTGCACGCCGCACTCCCCGAGGATGCTCGCCTGGCCCAGGCTTTCGCGGCGGTGCGGTCCCGGCGCAGCCTCGTGGAGATGCACGGCTGGCTCGGGCAACCGGGATATCTGCGATCCGGTGAGGAGATGCTGCGCCGCTTCGCGCGGTATCCGGGATCGGTGGAGCGCTCGGTGCACATCGCCGAGGAGGTGGGCTTCGACCTGCGCAAGGCCTCCCCGGCGCTTCCCCGCTTCCCCGTCGGCGAGGGGCATACACCGATGTCCTGGCTGCGCAAGCTCGTCCGGGAGGGGGCCGACCGCGTCTATGCCGATCGTCGCGAGGAGGCCGAGGAACGACTCCAGCGTGAACTCGCGGTGATCGAGGACAAGGACTTCCCCGGCTACTTCCTCATCGTCCACCGCATCGTCACAGAGGCCAAGGACCGCGGCATCCTGTGCCAGGGGCGGGGATCGGCGGCCAACTCCGCGGTCTGTTATGCCCTGGGCATCACCGCCGTCGACTCCATCGAGTACGAGCTGCCCTTCGAGCGGTTCCTCTCCGCCACCCGTGACGAGGAGCCCGATATCGATGTGGACTTCGACTCCGATCGTCGTGAGGAGATCATCCAGTGGGTCTATGACGAGTACGGGCGTCACAACGCCGCCCAGGTCGCCAATGTGATCAGCTACCGGCCCAAGTCGGCCGTCCGTGACATGGCCAAGGCCCTCGGCTACTCGCCGGGTCAGCAGGATGCCTGGAGCAAGCGCATCGACTCGTGGTCGAAGGTCGAGGTCGACGATCCCGATGCTCCCGGCGCGCCTCCGCAGGCGGTCATCGATCTGGCCACGCGCGCCGCCGGGGCTCCCCGGCACCTGGGCATCCACTCCGGCGGCATGGTGCTCACCGCGCGCCCGGTCGGCGAGGTGGTGCCCATCGAACGCGCCCGTATGGACAACCGCACGGTGCTCCAATGGGACAAGGACGACTGCGCGTGGATGGGCCTGGTCAAGTTCGACCTGCTCGGGCTGGGCATGCTGGGCGCCCTCCAACACACCTTCGATCTCGTCGCGGAGCACACGGGGGAACGATGGGGTCTCGACACGATCCCCAAGGAGGAAGCCGGGGTCTACGACATGCTGTGCCGGGCCGACTCGATCGGGGTCTTCCAGGTCGAGAGCCGCGCGCAGATCGGTACCCTGCCGCGGCTGCGGCCGCGCAGGTTCTACGACCTCGTCATCGAGATCGCCCTCATCCGTCCGGGGCCGATCCAGGGCGGTGCGGTGCACCCCTATATCCGCCGCAAGCTGGAGCGTGAGCCGGTCGACTACCTGCACCCGTTGCTGGAGCCGATCCTGGAGCGCACCTTGGGTGTGCCTCTGTTCCAGGAGCAGCTCATGCAGATCGCCACCGATATCGGGGGATGCTCCGGAGACGAGGCAGATCTGCTGCGCCGGGCGATGGGCTCCAAGCGGGGCATCGAGAAGATCGAGCGGCTGCGCGCGAAGCTCTACGCCGGGATGAAAGCCAAGGGCATCAGTGACGAGGTCGCCGACATCCTCTACGCCCGGATCGAGGCCTTCGCCGACTTCGGCTTCGCCGAGAGTCACTCGATCAGCTTCGCACTGCTGGTCTACGCGAGCTCCTGGCTCAAGCTGCACTACCCGGCTGCCTTCCTCGCCGGGCTGCTGCGGTCCCAGCCGATGGGCTTCTACTCATCGCAGTCCCTCGTCGCCGATGCGCGACGCCACGGGGTCGAGGTGCGCCGTCCCGCTATCGAGGCCTCGATGGTGCATGCGGACCTGGAATCAGCCAGCGGGAACACCGGTGCGACCGGGATGGACTCCTGTGTACTGACCGAGCAGCCGCCGGTGCCTCCGTTCGTTCCGGATGCCGATCATCGTCTCGGGGATCATCGGCGGGACGGCCACCATGCGGTGCGGCTCGGGCTGACGAGCGTGCAGCAGATCGGCCAGGCCGATGCCGAGCGCATCGTCGCCGCTCGACGTGAACGACCTTTCCGCGATATGGCCGATGTGGCCCGGCGGGCGCGGCTGTCGGTCGCCCAGATGGAGTCACTGGCCACGGCGGGAGCCTTCGATGGGTTCGGTCTCTCGCGTCGTGAGGCATTGTGGAACGCCGGTTATATCGACCGTCCGGAGCAGTTGGAGGGTACAGCGGTCACGGCTGCGCCGCCGATGCTGCCGGGGATGAGCGAGGTCGAGGTGACCACCGCCGATCTGTGGGCGACGGGGATCTCACCGGGGGAGCACCCGCTGGAACACCTGCGGTCATTGTTGCGGGGCCACGGGGTGCTGGCGGTGACGGACCTGGCCGGCTATGAGACCGGTCGCCGGGTGCGGGTGGCCGGACTCATCACGCATCGCCAGCGCCCCTATACCGCGGGCGGCGTCACCTTCCTCAACCTCGAGGACGAGACCGGCATGCTCAATGTCGTCGTCTTCGGCTCGGTGTGGCAGCGGCATCGGCGGGTGGCGCGCAATGCCGCAGGGGTGGTGGTGCGCGGAGTGGTGGAGCACAGCGACGGCGCGGTCAACCTCAAGGCCGAGACCCTCGAACGCATCGAATCGCTCTACCCCGAGGCCGCCTCCGCGCTCCCCGCCAAGCACCGTGCCCGCGACTTCCGCTAGTCCCGTGCAACTTTTGCCGGGTTATGGCCCCGCTTCTCACCGAAAAAGGGCCACAAACCGGCAAAAGTTGCACGGTGTCAGAAAGAGTCTCGGGTGGCGAGACGGCGGCCGCTGGTGAAGAGGATGTCCCAAAGGGTGTCATCGCGATCATCACCCGAGAGCAGGCCCACCTCGCGTTGTGCGGAGCTGGCCAGCGCACCGGCGAAGCTCACCGCGAGGGCCCCGGGTTCCAGCCGGCGGCCCATGCCCGTGGCCGCGGCCGGGTCGCTCTCGATGCGCATCGTGCCCTCGTCGACGTGCAGCACCCAGCCGTCATCGCCGACCAGGAACGGCAAGGTGGCAGTGACACCCGGGGGAGCGGGAAGCAGGTCGAAGGCGGAGGGATCGAGCACCCGCAGCATGTACGGTTCGGTATCGGCGAGCGGGGTCCAGGCATTCGAGGGCAACAGCCAGCGCACCGTGTCCACATCTCCTGGGCTGAACAGCCGTACCCGGGACGCGACAGAGTCGTAGCTGGCCAGTGAGGTCAGCGCCGTGCGCATCGCCTCGGCATCGAGGGCGACCAGCTCGGGCACCTCGATGACCGAGTCGGCCCAGTCTCCCGCGGTCCCACGCTTCCAGCGCAGGTAGCCGCGCGGCTCCCCAGCGTCTTCGACGATGGTGGTACCGGTGAGGTCCTTGAAGCGGTGATCCGGGCGCTCGTGCGCGGGGCCGCGACGGGTCAGGGGGCCGTCGTGACGGCGTGCCCACTGCTCGTAGAGCCCATGCAACACCTCGGCATCGTCGTCACCGGCGCGACGTAGGTCGAGGGTTCCCCGCACCCGGGCGAGTGAGGCCACCGGGAGCTCGACGCTGCCGACCTGCAGGATACGGCTGAAGCCGAATCCCCGGTAGATGCCGGTCGCGGTGGCGAAGAGGGTGGCGATCCGCTCGTCGCGTGAGCGCGCATGGCTGGTGAGCTCCTCCATCAAGGGCCGCAGTAATTGCCGTCCCCGATACTCGGCGGCGATCGAGACCCCGGTGATGCCGGCCGTCGGCACCTCGACGCCGCGGAACCAGGAGGTGTACTCGCGGTGGTTGATCGTCGCCGCCAGGTGCCCGTCGACGAAGGCGCCCCACCAGCTCTGCCCCTGAGCGGCCAAGCCTGCCCAGTCCCCATCACTGGTACCGAAGGCCTCGGTGAGCAGGACCTTCAACTGCTCGTGATCGTCGGGGGTGATCGGTCGGATCTGTGTCGGCATGCGGACAAGTCTTCCGCAGCCTCCCGATGTTGGCCGGTTGTGGCCCTATCGAGGCGGTCACAAGGGGCCACAAATGGCTGAATATCGCACCTGAGGAACCTCTTAGGGTTGACGCGACCAAAAGTCCGGGGGCATAGTGTCATGTGCACCTTAAGGAGGGTCGCGCATGGACAGCACCACACAGCAGTGCCTGTCGCTCGCCGTGTCCACGGTCGTGTTCGCCCTGCGCCCGCATCCGAGCACCGGACGCCCCACGCCCTGGCTTCCGCTGGTCCGCCGCATCCGTGAGCCCTATGAGGGGTGCTGGGCGCTGCCCGGCGGCCCGTTGGAGGACGATCAGGACCTCGCCGACTCCGCCGGTGCCACGCTCCTGCGTACGACCGGTCTGGCGCCGCGCCATCTCGAACAGCTCTATGCCTTCGGGAATGTCGACCGCTCCCCGAGCGAGCGTGTCGTCTCGATCGTCTACTGGGCCCTCGTCCGTCCGGACGAGGACGCCCGGGCGATCGACGGCGACAATGTGGAATGGTTCGTCGCGGACGATGTCCAGGGGCTCGCCTTCGACCACGATGTCATCGTGCGCTACGCCCTGGACCGGCTGCGCGCCAAGATCACCTACTCGCCGATCGCCCACGCCTTCGTCACCGATGAGTTCACCCTCGCGCAATTGCGAGAGGTCTACGAGGCAGTCCTCGGTCGTACCCTCGATCCCGCCAACTTCCGTCGCCAGATCCTCGCGCAGGGAACCGTCGAGCCCACCGGTCGCCATGTGACCGGGACGAGCCATCGGCCCCCCGCGCTCTACCGTTCCAATCCGGCGCTTTCGCGTCACACCCTCACCATCGAGGAGACGTCATGACACTATCCGTCACCGATCGCATCGAGTCCCAGCCGAATCAGAGCTGCGATGTGGAGCTGGCCAAGGGGCCGTGGGAGTTCGACCTGATGCCCGGTTACGGGCCCGGTGCTTCCGAGGAGGACACCATCCCCGATCCCATCGTGCGCCCCGGTCAGCTGCCGGTCGTGTACCAGCAGATGGGCGAGGAGGAACTGCACGAGCGCATCCGCCGGGCCAAAGACGCCCTCGGCGACCGGCTCGTCATCCTCGGACACTTCTATCAGCGGGACGAGGTCGTGCAGTACGCGGATTTCGTCGGTGACTCCTTCCAGCTCGCCAATGCCGCGCTCACGCGCCCGGAGGCGGAGGCGATCGTGTTCTGCGGTGTGCATTTCATGGCCGAGACCGCGGACATCCTCGCCCGCGAGGGCCAATCGGTGATCCTGCCGAATCTCGCCGCCGGCTGCTCGATGGCCGATATGGCCGACGAGGACTCGGTCGAGGAGGCGTGGGAGCAGCTGACCGAGCTGTACGGCACGGAACCGGATGCCGACGGCCGACTGCCGGTCATCCCGGTCACCTATATGAACTCCTCGGCCGCGCTCAAGGCCTTCTGCGGTCGCCACGGCGGTATCGTCTGCACGTCCTCCAATGCCGAGACGGTGCTGGAATGGGCCTTCGCGCGCGGTCAGCGGGTGCTGTTCTTCCCCGACCAGCACCTCGGCCGCAATACCGCTAAGGCGATGGGCATCCCGCTGGAACAGATGCCGATGTGGAATCCGCGCAAGGAGCTGGGCGGCAACACCGTCGAGCAACTGCAGGACGCGCAGGTGCTGCTGTGGCACGGTTTCTGTTCGGTGCACAAGCGGTTCACTGCGGCGCAGATCGAGCAGGCACGCGCCGATCACCCCGGTTGCAAGGTCATCGTGCACCCTGAGTGCCCCATGCCGGTGGTCGATGCGGCCGATGCGGCGGGGTCGACGGATGCGATCAGGAAATTCGTCGCCGCCAGCGACCCTGGTGACACGATCGCCATCGGCACCGAGATCAATCTCGTCAACCGTCTGGCCGCGGAGTACCCGGATCGTACGATCTTCTGCCTCGACCCGGTGGTCTGCCCGTGCTCGACGATGTACCGCATCCACCCGGGGTACCTCGCGTGGGTGCTCGACGGACTGGTCGAGGGTGAGGTCCGCAACCGGATCGTCGTCTCAGACGAGGTCGCGGCCGATGCCAAGATCGCGCTCGAGCGGATGCTGGCGGCCAAGCCGCGCTGATGAGGTCGCCATGTCCATCGAACACGTTCTGGTCGTCGGCAGCGGTGTCGCGGGGTTGACCGCAGCCCTTGCCGCGCGTGGCCGCGGGATCGACGTCACCGTCGTCACCAAGTCGTATCTCACCGAGAGCGCGACACGCTACGCGCAGGGCGGCATCGCCGCGGTGACGAGCGATGACGACTCGGTCGAGGCCCACGTGCGGGACACTCTAGGGGCCGGTGCCGGACTGAGCGAACGTTCCGCGGCCGAGGTGGTGTGCGGAGCGGGCGCTGAGGCCGTCGCCGATCTGCTCGCGGCGGGAGTGCGCTTCGATGTCGCCGAGGGGCGGCTGGCGCGAGGACTGGAGGCGGCGCACAGCCACGCGCGCATCCTGCACGCCGATGGCGATGCCACCGGCGCCGCGATCGCGAGGGCCCTCGCCGGCCGCCTCCTCGACTCCGGCGCCAGGATCCACGAGAACACCTTCGTCTCCGGTCTCGTCCTGGGTGACGGTCGGGTTCGCGGTGCTCGCCTTCTCGATGGCAGCACGATCGAGGCCGATGCCGTGATCCTGGCGACCGGGGGCGCCGGGCAGCTCTTCTCCCACACCACCAATCCGGCGGTCGCCACCGGCGACGGTCTCGCGCTGGCACTGCGCGCCGGAGCGGTACTCGCCGATCTGGAGTTCGTGCAGTTCCACCCGACCTCCTTGGCGTTCGGCGGCAACGCGCTGATCTCCGAGGCGGTACGTGGCGAAGGGGCCGTGCTGCGCGATGCCGAGGGGCGGCGCTTCATGCCCGACGTCCACCCCGATGCTGAACTGGCTCCCCGCGATGTCGTGGCACGCGCCATCGCCGGACGGATGCGAGAACAGAATGGCGCCCCCGCCGGGTTGGACGCCACCGCACTCGGGGCCGACTTCCTGGCCCGGCGGTTCCCCGGGATCGACGCCATGGTCCGATCACATGGGGTCGATTGGGCAGAGGTTCCCGTCCCCGTCACGCCCGCAGCGCACTACCTGATGGGCGGCATCGTCACCGACACCTCCGCACGGACCACGGTCCGGGGTCTCTTCGCCGCGGGCGAGGTCGCCTGCACCGGATTACATGGCGCCAATCGGCTCGCATCGAATTCCCTGTTGGAGGGCGCCGTCATGGGAAGGCGGGCGGTGGAGGCACTGGACCTGCCATGGCCGGTGCAGCAGCCTTTCGACGGGGAGAGCGTGCTGGTTCCAGTCGGCCGGCCGCGCGAACACGCCGGACGTGACGACTTGCAGCGGCTGATGTGGAAGAACGTGGGCCTCGAGCGTGATCGCGATCTTCTCGACCACGCGATCGGGACCCTCGACGCGTGGTCGATGGGACCGGCCAGCGATGTCAAGAGCGCCGAGGACGACCACCTGCTCCTCGTGGCCCGGGCGGTCGCCCATGCCGCCCTCGCGCGCCAGGAGTCCCGAGGTGCCCACTGGCGGGCCGACGCGCCTGCGCCCGAGACGACAGCGCGGCATTCGGCCGTGCGGCTGGAGGCCTGATGCTCACGCCCCGACAGATCGACCAGGTCGTCTTGGCGGCCCTCGACGAGGACGCCCCCTTCGGGGATCTGACCTCCGAGGTCTTCGTGCCGAGCACCTCGGTCGCCATCGCCGATCTGGTCGCGCGCGAGCGGGGTGTTTTCAGCGGCGGCGAGGTCTTCGTCCGAGCCATGACTGCCCTGGACGACACCGTCGCTGTGACAGTGCATATCGACGAAGGTGCTCGATTCGACACCGGCGAGGTGCTCGCCTCGCTCGAAGGCACCGCGCGATCGGTACTGCGCGCTGAACGCATCGCCCTCAACCTCGTCCAGCGGATGTGCGGCATCGCCACACTGACGGCACGATATGTCGCGGCGGTCGAGGGCACTCACGCGCGGGTGGTCGACACTCGCAAGACCACACCGGGCCTGCGAGCCCTCGAACGCCATGCCGTGCGTTGCGGGGGCGGACACAATCACCGCTACTCGCTGTCGGACGCGGTGATGGCCAAGGACAACCATCTGGCATTGGTCGGCGACATCGCCGCAGCGATCCGGCAGGCCCGCGCCCGGCTGCCGCACACGACCCACATCGAGGTCGAGGTGGATCGTCTGGAGCAGATCGAGCCGGTGCTCGCGGGCGGTGTCGACACGATCATGCTCGACAACTTCTCCCTCGACGACCTGCGCCGTGGGGTCGACCTCGTCGCCGGTCGCGCCCTCGTCGAGGCGAGCGGGGGAGTGACCTTGGAGACCATCGGCGATATCGCCCGAACGGGGGTCGACGTCATCAGCGTCGGAGCGTTGACCCACGGCGTACCCGCCCTCGACCTCGGCTTGGACGTACGGAGCTGACCGTGCCGGTCTATCTCGACGAAGCGGCGACGGCACCGGTCCGACGCGAGGTGCTGGAGGCGATGTGGCCGCACCTGACCGGGGAGTTCGCGAATCCGGCCAGTCGTCATGAGCTCGGACAGGCCGCGGCTCGTGCGCTCGACGAGGCACGCGTGCGGGTCGCCGGGCATCTCGGCGCTCGGCCCGCCGAGATCCTCTTCACCTCCGGGGGCACGGAGTCCGACAATGCCGCGATCAAGGGCATCGCGCTCGCGGAACCCCGGGGGCGGCACGTGCTGGTGGGCGCGATCGAGCATCCCGCAGTGCTGGAATCAGCCGCGTGGCTGGAGCGACTGGGTTTCGAGGTCGAACGGATCCCCGTCGACCACGAGGGGATCGTGGTCGAGGAGGCACTCGCGTCGCGGCTGCGACCGGACACGACCCTCGTGAGCATCCAGTACGCCAACAACGAGGTGGGCACGGTGCAGGACATCGCCGGGTTGAGCGCTCTGGCCGCCGAGCACGACATCCCCTTCCACACCGACGCGGTGCAGGCGGCGGGCACACTCGACCTGAACGTCTCGCGTCTCGGAGTGCGGGCATTGAGCCTCGCCGGGCACAAGCTGGGCACACCGAAGGGGATAGGTGTGCTCTATCTGCGCCGCCGGACGCCTTTCGAACCGTTGATCCACGGCGGCGGTCAGCAGCGCGATCGTCGCTCCGGGACGGAGAATGTGGCCGCGGCGGTGGCGATGGCCACCGCCCTCGATCTCGCCGCGAGCGATGACATCGGGGCGTTGACCGCCCTGCGCGATCGCTTCATCGACGAGGTGCTCGTCCAGGCGCCGGAGTCACGGTTGACCGGGCACGCCACCCGACGGCTGGCCGGCAACGCGTCCTTCGTGTTCCCCGGTCGCAGTGGCGAGTCCATCCTGCTCGATCTCGAGCGCCGCGGTGTCTACTGTTCGAGCGGTTCGGCGTGCGCGGCCGGGAGCGATGAGCCGAGCCACGTGCTGACGGCCATGGGCTATGACGCCGCGACCGCTCAGACGGCGGTTCGCTTCACCTTCGGCGCTCGCACCGATGCGGCGGACGTGATGGCGACTGCCCGCGA
Organism: Aeromicrobium sp. PE09-221; assembly: GCF_002174305.1. Classification (GTDB taxonomy): domain Bacteria; phylum Actinomycetota; class Actinomycetes; order Propionibacteriales; family Nocardioidaceae; genus Aeromicrobium. The sequence goes on from NZ_MIJB01000009.1 coordinate 209,233, forward strand.
GCTGGCCGCCGTGCTGCGTCGCTGACCCCGCCGGATCCCCGGAATGCCGTGAAGGCGGGTCAGCTGAGGTCAGCCCTCGCCGTCGTAGCAGCCGACCTCGGCGACGACCTCGGCGAGGGCGGTACGCATGGAGGCGTCGTCATAGGACGCCTCGAGCTCGTCGTCGAAGACGATGCGGGTGTCGACGCGTCCACAGAGGTAGCCGCCGATGTGATCCCCGAGGACGCCGACGCCCTCGTCATCCGAGAACGTGTGGGGCGATGCGGCGTACGTCTCGCCGAGACTCTCGGCATCCTGGGGGGTGAGGACGACTGCCACGACGGTGATGGTGTGATCGCCGATGCCGATGTCACAGGAGGCGTCGACCTTCTGCTTGCCGAGGGGGAGGTCGCTGCCGATCTCGGCGTCGTCCGCGGAGAACTCCGAGGTGCCGGTCAGCTTCTCCACGGTCGCACCGTCGATCGAGCAGGCGCGCTCGGGTGACGCTGGTGTTGACCCGCAGGCGGTGACGGCGCCGGAGATGCCGACCGTCGCCGCCAGGAGGCCGAGCCAGGACGCGCGTCGCATCAACTCACGCCGTACCGGTCGAGGTGGCGTTCCATCTGGGCCGCGGCCTCTGACAGGGCGGTGGACGCGTATCCACCATCGCCGTCCTGGATCGCGAGGATCAGATTCAGCACCTCTTGGTCGGAGAGGTCCTCGGTCGGTATCGGATTGCCGGCAGCATTGGTCGGCCACTGGTCCCGGGCATCGCCGAGATCAAGTTGGTCGCCCCCCTCGGCCGTGAGCATGGTCTCGAAGGTCTGCAGCCAGGTCTGGCGGGACAGCTGGGTGAAGACATCGTTCGCACCGGTGATGGCCTCGTTGACACCGTCGCCGACGAACTCATTGGTGAGGTGCTTCTTGATCTCTCCCACCACGTAGGTGCCCACCGGCCCCCCGGGCACGTCGATCGCATTCGTGGGCAACAGGAGGAGCTCGGCCATCCGCCGCCGCTGGGCGGCATCGTCCTCGGCGGAGCTGATGCCGCCCTCGAGCAATCCGTCGTACAGAAAGCCGAGATTGGCCGCATTGGTGCCGGTGGTCATGGTGATGGGATCGTCGCCGCCGACCTGACCGCCGTCGGCGATCGCCGACTGGACGGCGTCGTCGATACGCACCTGGTTGTAGTTGTTCGCCGCCGAACCGATGATCGACACGGCGCTGTCGTTGTCGCCGATATCTCCGAGGAGACCGCGCAGATCCTCGTTATTGATCGTGATGCCGTGGACCGGCCAGCCGTCACCGCGGTCACCGGGAGGCCGGACATAGGTTCCCGGTTCGATATCCAGGCCGCGGCCGGGGATCGCCTCGTAGACGTCGTAGATATACACGCCGAGAATGCCCCCCAGCTCCTCCTTGATGCCGTCCGGGGGCTCGGCGTCGCCGCCGAAGTGCTCGATGGCCCACGAGGAGATGGTGGCGGCATCGCGCCCGCGATCACCCGGGTCGAGGGCTTGATCGACCGTGGCGGTCTGCAGGACCTTTCCGGCCGCTTCACCGTTGACGTCCTCCATCGGGCTGAATCGCTCCAGCAGGTAGGCGGCTCGGTCGGTGTCGAGCAGAACCTCCTGCGAGCCCTCCGTGCTCAGCGAGAGGGCCTCCATCCACGCGACGGTCGGGTCGCGCAGGGCATTGAGATCGGCGGTGCCGTACTGCTGGTCGCCGCCGGGGAAGTTGCTCCAGTACATCCCGCCTTCGCCGTTCTCCCATTCCAGGAGCGCGTCACCCGCGGAGACCAGGAATTCCGATCCGAACTCGTGCCCGCCCCGGGCCGCATAGTCGAAGAGGATGGCGGCGGACCGCGGATCCCCGCCCCGGACGAAGTCGGACCCGAAGTCGTCCGGCAGCTTGCCGGCGAGCGATGCGGTGGCGACGCTCTGGCTCAGCGTCTCGGCCAGCGTGTCCTGCATCGCGACGATACGCTCGAACTCCTCGCCGTAGGAGGAGTCCTCGTAGATGCCGTTCGGGTTCGGATACTCGGCATACGGGCCGGTCATCGAGCCCGCCCGCTGGATCAGCTGATTGAGGCCCTCCGGGCCGATCGCAGTGACGAAGGCGCCGGTGACATCGGGATCCTCGGCATAGGTGTCGAGCAGTCCGAGCGTCTCGAGGAAGGCGTCGAGATCCTCCGGAGAGTCGATATCCTCCAGATCCTCGGCTCGCGCCGCGATCTGCCGGCCGAGCTCCTCCTTGATGTCCTGGATCGAGCCGTCGGTGGAACCCGTCCACACAACAGTCCCGTCACCTTCGGTGTCGAGAAGTCGGGCGAGATCGAGCACGACCCCCAGGGGGTCGGTCTTCTGTTCGCGGAGCCACTCCGGTGCGGTCACGGTGACCGAGCCTCCGGTGAGGCTCGGCAGCGAGGGTCCGCGGTAAGGGACGGCGTTGATGCAGGCGGTGCGGGCGTTGGCGATGTCGTTGGCGAGCTCCTCGACGGCTGAGATGGCCGAGTCGAGGGCGTCGGTGTTCATGCGTACGGTCATGTCAGTAGGCCTGGAGGATCAGGGGGCCCTGGAGCGTGTAGTACGCCCGCCCCCGCCAGTCGCCTTCGTCGACCTTGTCGGGTTGGCCCTCGTAGGCTGAGTTGATGTCATTCCATGCCTGATCGAAGGCCTCGCGCAGGCCGCTGACCTGGTGGGAGAGGTCTTCGAGCCAGCCGTCGGCCTCGCTGCAGTCCCAGCCCCCGTCGGTCGCGATGGCGCGGGTGATCGCCGCTGTGGGATCGCCCCCGATGTCGAAGGCATCGCGTTCCTGCCCGATCCGCGTTCGCGCGCGGCCGAGTGCGGCCTTGTACAGATTGTCCTCTTGGTCGGTCACCGATCCACCCCTCGACAGTGAAGCTGGAAAGACACTGAAAGCTCACACAGAAGGTACCAGTACCGGCCTCGATCGGCCGCTGAGTGGGCGCGCTTGCCGAAGAGATCGTAGAGTTCGGTACTGTCTTGTCAACGCAGCGGTCCTTCGGCGGGGTTCGGGGGACGGACCAACGTACTGAGGAGAATCCAGATGGCCGGAGCACGGATCGAAGACCTGCACGCTCTCTACACGACGCTTCAGCGCTCGATGCAGGAGACCGACACGATGATCACCAATGTCGACGCCTCGCTGACCCAGGCCAATGAGGAGTGGCAGTCGGCCGGTGCCGCCCAGTTCAACGAGTCCTGGGTCCAGTTCAAGCAGACGCTGACGAATCTGTGCCAGGCCTTCGCGGGTGCCGGCACTGACGTGGCCTTCCAGCACAACAAGTTCGCCGAGGGCGCCAAGGAGCAGGACAAGCATCCCGTGCTCTCGCCCCTCACCTCCCCGCGCTGATCGACTGTGCGGCCTGACGACACGGCGCGCGGCACCGACTCCTCGTTCGCTCGGCGACGAGGTGGTCTCGGTGTCGCCGCCGTGCTGTTGGCGGTGTCCCTCGCCGCGTGCTCCGATGGGGAGGGTTCCGATCTGCCCGAGGCCAGCGCGGAGAGCACCCCGGTGCAGGAGCAGGACTGGGAGTGGAGCGCCACTGAGGTGCCTCCTGCGCCCGACTCGATGGAGGATTCCGAGCAGAGCGCTGAGGAGTTCGCCCAGTACGCGATGGAGCTGATCTTCTACGCCTACGCGACCGGCGATGCCGGTCCGGTGCTCGACATCGCCGATGAGAGCACCTGTGAGGGTTGTGCCTCGTTGCAGCGCTTCGCCTCGGCCGAGAGCAAGAAGCTGCAGATCGCCGGTTCCGAGCCGACCTTCACGTTCACGGATCTGCAGGTGAATGACGACGTCTACTACAATTTCTCGGTGGCGATGGACATCCCCGAGGGTCAGCGCGTCAACAGCGCCGATCCGGAGGATGTCCAGCCGCTGCCGGCCGCCGATGGCGTGCCGGCCTCGCTCAACCTCCAGTGGACGGGCGAGGAATGGTTGCTGCTGAACTTCGATCTAGGGGAATGACATCGTGCGCCGACTCCTTCTCGTCGCCGTGGCGGCCGTGATGACCGTGTTCCTCGCGGTCGGTCCGGCCACGGCAGGTACCGACTGGGACTGGGACGACGGCGACCTCGTCGGCACCGACCCCGGTGGATCGGTCACCGACCCGGGAGGCGGTGGTGGCGGAGGTAATGAGCCGATCTTCACCGATCCGGAGCCCTATCCGGAGTACGTGTACGTGCCGTACTGCCCGTCCAACGGCATCACCATCACCGACCCGGAGACGGGTGAGTACCAGATGGACGATGCGCTCTGCACCGGCTTCTCGGCGATGTGCCCTGAAGGTGAAAACCGCTATTGGATCTATGTGCGGTATCGCGATCCCGATGGCGGCTTCCCCAACGGCCCTCAGTTCAGCAACGAGGGTGTGACCTGTCGAGGCCCCCATGATCCTCCGCCTGCCAATGCGCCGCGGCAAATCACGATCGACGACATCATCGACAGCGCTCGGGCTGTCGCCCCTGGGGTGGAGATCGTCACCGAACCCGGTGCCCGCAGCTATGTCAACTTCCCGACCAATATGTACGTCGACGATGCCGAGCAGCAGGTGAACGTCGATGTGCTCGGCTTCGACATCCCGCTGACCTTCTCACCCGAGGAGGTCACCTGGAACTTCGGCGACGGCGTCTCCGCGACCGGTGCCGGCATCGCCGACGCGGAGGTCGGCCAGGAAGGCGCCGTCGAGCATGCGTACCGGCGCTCCGGCTCGTATGCGATCGGCGTCACGGTCGACTACACGGTGGTGGCGACGCTGCCGAATGGCCAGACGCTCGAGATGCCCGGCACCATCTCCGGTTCAGGTGGCCCCTATGACCTAGGCGTGGGCGAGCTGCAGTCGATCGTCAAGAAGGTGCGTTAAGAGATCGCGCTAGTAGGCCACGGTGCGCCACCCCCGTGGGCGCTCCGCTGTGGGGCGCCTCCTTGGGCGGAGTCCTTGGGGATGGCGGAGCATCCCACGGATGCGGCGCTCGCAACGCCGCCCCTACTGGCGTGACGGTCTAGGCGACGAGGGGTCGGTAGCGGGTGTTGCGGGTGGGCGCGGTGGATCCGGGTGGGTGGAAGTCGGGGAGCCGGTCGCGGGGATTGATGACGACACGCCATCTGCTGTGGTGGATCTTGTGGTGGTGATGCGCGCAGAGCAGGACCCCGTCGTCGACGCTGGTCGGTCCGCCTTCAGACCAGGGCCTCACATGGTGGGCTTCGCACCATGACGATGGTCTGTCACAGCCCGGGAACGCACATCCCCCGTCCCTCAGGGCAAGGGCTCGGCGTTGTTTTTCGGTGTGGAGTCGCCCGCTGCGGCCGAGGTCGAGGGGTACCGAGTCGCCGCCCATGATCACGGGGAGGATGCCTGCTTCGCAGGCGATCATCCGTAGCTGCCCGGCGGAGATGTGGGTGCCGTGGTCGGTGACTCCGGCCTGATCGGTGCGACCGCGTAGGGCGTCTTCGGTGACGGTGACCATCAGGGTGGCGGCGACGCCGCCGTGGTTGCCGTAGCCGTCCTTGGGCAGGTGCCGCAGCACGTCGCAGAACGCGCGGCCAAGCTTCTCGGGGTACGACGGTTGGTCGACGACCTCGTCAACCAGGGCTGTCTCGGGGCCTTGGCTGTCAGGGGTGCCGCGGTAGCGCGGGGAGGTTTTGGATTCGAGGACGGAGCGGAGGATGTCGCCGGTGAACGCGTCGATCTCGAATCCACCTTTGACCATGCCGTCGTCATCGGGACGGGTCATCCAGAAGCTGGCCTTGCGCCGTGCCGTCTGTTCCTGGCGGGTGAGGGTGCGGTCTTCGATCGTGTCGGCGCGGGGCTTGTCGACGATCTCGACCGCGCGGCGGGCTTTGCGGCGCAGTTGTTCGAGGCTCATGCCGGGTGCCGCCTCAGCGAGATCGCGTTCGACGACACCACGGTCGGCCGTGGACAGGTCGCGAGGAAGATCGTCCATCGCGCGAGCCACGACGTGTGCCTTGTCGGTGGACATGCCGGGCTTGGTGAGCTGTTCGGCCAGCACCGGCGCAGTCTCGAGACGTTCGGCGAGCTGGCGCTGACGGACAGCGTCGCGTCGCGTGATGCCCGAAGTCTCGGCGATCAGAGCATCCATCGAGGGCGCGGAGGTCTGCTCGTGCGCCTTCTGGCGCGAGCCCTCGGCCGTGACCGCGAGCAGGAACGCCTGCACCTCACGCAGAATCGACTGCCCCACCCGGTGAGCCTCCACGAGCTCGGCCGCATCCAGCTCGACGAGCTGCGCCCGTGCAGCAGCGATCGCGGCCGGACCACCGGCCAGACGATCCACCACCACGCTCATCGGAACCTCCACATATGTCGAACTGATGTTCCCATCATCGCAGGTCCCACTGACACGTCCAGCGACTTTCCACAGGACTGAGTGTGAAGGGGGGGAGCACTAGCGACAATGTCGGTCGTCTCAGACGCAGATAACCGGCGCGTCGATGACATCGAACACCTCACGCGCAACCCAGGAGTAGCGCCCAGCGCCTTCTCACGGGCCGAGACTCAGGGCTGCGGCACCTGGACCCACCGGAATCCGGTGGGGGTGGCCAGCAGCCCTCGCCCGATCGGCACCGAGGCACCGACGGAGCGCGGGAAGCGCGCATTCACGACATCGCCGTCGTTGGCCGCCCGCGGTGCGAGCACCAAGCCGGTCCGGCCCCGTTTGAGATCGGCGGGCAGGCCGCGGTAGGAACTCGCCAGCTCATCGATGCCGCCGGCGACGATCATGGCATTGGGGGAGTCGCGCATCCCCGTCAGCGTCTCGGAGAGGAACTGCGCCAGCGGCGAGTCCGCACCGAGCACGTCGAGATCGTCGACGACGACGAGATGGTGGGTCCGCAGACCTGAGACCACCTGACGGATCTCCTCGATCGACTCCTGACCGGTCATCAGCCGGTAGCGTCGTCCCTCGACTTCTCGCAGGGCCGAGATGCGAGGGGCGAAGGCCACGACCTCGCGACTCTGCGATAGATGGTGCTCCACCGCGACACGCAGAGACGTGCTGCGTCCCGAGCGTGGTGGTCCCGCCACGAGGAAGCCCGGACCCGTGACGAGGGGGTCGAACCCCACCAGCGCGAGGGTGTCGCCCCCGACACCGATGGGGACGAAGGTCGGGCTGTCCTGGGCCGGGGTCCGCTCGAGCTGACGCGCCTCCTCGAGGCTGATCGCCACGGGCAGCTCGTCGATACGCTGCGGACGCTGCGCCCGCGGGATGTCCGGATGGCGCTCCGCCGCCAGCCGTCCGATCTCGTGGAGCGCCCGGACCTGTGCGGTGCCCTCACCGCTCGCATCGAGCATGGCGAACTGCAGCTCCTCGGGTCGCTCGCCGCCCCGGAAGCCACGACCTGGCGGCATCGAGGAGGGCACTGCGCGGGCCGCCAGCCCGATCGCCGAGAAGTCGCTGGCATCGCTCATCGAGAGCATGATCCGGTCCTCCACGAGCAGGGCGATCCGACCGAGCACTCCGCTGCGATCCGCGCCGATCACGAGCCGGATACCGGCTCCGACCCCCTCTTGCAGCAGGCCCACGAGTCGCTCGACCAGGACGCCGCCGTCGAGGGAGTCGAAGGCGCTCACATAGCCCTCGAGGCGGTCGAGCACCACGACGAGATAGGGGAGACGCTCCTCGGGCGGTACCGCCGCGCGCTGCTCGGTGACATCGGCGAATCCCTGGCTCGCGAGTGACTGCTGACGGCGGGTGAGCTCGCGGCCCAGGAAGTCGAAGAGCCGGTACAGGCGGTCAGTCTGCGTGCGGGTGATGACCGCGCCCACATGCGGCAGTGAGACCAGTGGCAGCAACGCGTTATTGCCGGCGTCGATGCCGTAGACGTGGACATCGGCCGGTGAGTGTGTCCGTGCGATCGAGGCGGCTATGGTCCGCAGCGCCCAGGATCGGCCTGAACGCGATTGTCCGGCGATCATCAGATGGCCGCCGCGCACCAGATCCCAGGTGGCCGTTCGCTGCTCCTGGCGGTGCGGCACGTCGGCGAGGCCGAAGACGATGGCCTCCGGATCGGCCGGCGCGGAGTCGTCGAGATCGTCGAGGGTCAGCGTCTGCGGGAGCGGCGGCAGCCACGGCTTGCGCATCTCGGGCAGCCCGAGCCGTTCGTTCGCCGCGGTGACGGCGCGCACAAGGGTGGTGAGATCGGTCGGGATCGTCGCGTCCTCCTCGGCCTCGGCCGACAGCGGGGCCAGGGCGCGCAGATCGCCCAGCCCGAACGCCCTCGAGACCAGTTCTGGACGCTCGTCGCCCGCAGGACGTCCGCCGACCCGCGAGCTCTGGAAGGCGATCAGCGAGGAATGTCCGAGCCGGGCGTAGGCACGGCCGGGGAAGGACTTGGGGATCTCGGCGGCGACCTTCGACTCGATGACGTCCTCGGAGTCATTGGCATCGGTGACGCGCAGGGCGATCCGCAGGTTCGTATTGGACTTGATCTCGGCGTTGACGACGCCGGCCGGTCGCTGGGTCGCCAGGATGAGGTGTACGCCGAGCGAGCGACCGCGTCGGGCGACGTCGACCAGCCCGTTCACGAAATCCGGGAGCTCGGCCACCAGAGCGGCGAACTCGTCGATGATGATGAGCAGGCGCGGCATCGGCTCGTCATCGGGGCCCTTGGTTGCCAGATAGTCCTCGATGTCCTTGGCATCGGCCCGGGCCAGCTGATGCTCGCGTCGCCGCAGTTCCGCGCCGAGAGACTCCAAGGCGCGGGAGGTCAGATGGCCGTCGAGGTCGGTCACCATGCCGACGGTGTGCGGCAGATGCTGGCAGTCCTTGAAGGCCGCTCCGCCCTTGTAGTCGATGAGCACGAAGTTGAACTCATCGGGCCGATTGCCGACACTCAGCGAGGCGATGATCGTCTGCAGTAGCTCCGACTTGCCGGAACCGGTGGTGCCGGCGACGAGACCGTGCGGGCCGTCGGCACGGACATCGATGGTGAAGGGCCCGTCGAGTCCTTCGCCGATCACCGCGCGCGTCGTGCGACCGCCTCCGGACCAGCGGCGCGCGAGCGACTCGCCATCGGGCTGTGGCATCCCGAGCACGTCCAGTAGCCGGCTCGCGGCGGGCAGGGACGAGCTCAGGTCCTCGGTGCTGACATCGCGGATGGGTGCGAGCGCCCGGCCGAGCCGGTCGAGCCAGGCCTCGTCGACGACATCGCGGCGGATACCGTCCAGATGCCGCTCAGCGGTGGTCTGCAGGTTGGCCAGCGGTCCGTCGATCTCGACGACCGAGCGACATTCCTCGGGCAGCTCGCGCGGGGTGCGGTCCAGGCAGATGAAGTAGACGTTGACGAAAGCGCCGGACTTGAGCAGCGAGGTCATGCCCGGTGCCATGCGCAGCTCGCGGGCGCCGTCGAGCACGACCACGATGGACGGCAGACCCTCCCGCTCGTCGGTGTCCAGCTCCTTGCGGCGCTCGACCTCGGCGGTGAGCTCGCCGATCATGGCCGCGCGATCGTCCTCGTCATGCGCGAGCCGGACCGGACGGGGATGATCGTCCCCGGCGCGCTCGTGCGGCAGCCACTTGGTCCACTCCCAGGACGCCGCGCGCGCCGACGAGGTGAAGATCCACAGCCGGGCATCCGTGGGGGAGTGCAGCGTCGCGATCTGGGCCAGCAGCCACGACGTGGTGCGGTGCACGTCCGCCGTCTCGCCGGCGATGCCGAGGACCGCCGCGGTGGCGAGCGGCACGGCGACCGGAACGTCCGGTGCCGTCCAGCGCAGCGGTCCCTCGTGCTGTTCGCGGGTGGAGTCCTTGACGATCACATCCGAGGCCACATCAGAGGTGCCCACACGCAGCACGAGGAAGTCCGGATCCCACCGGCGCCGCTCCCAGAGCCGAGCACGCGGTCCGGTGGCGAAGAGCAGTACGGAGGCAGGGTCGGGATACAGGCTGCGCCGCTGCGAACGCTCATCGAGCAGTGAGGCGACCGCGGCCTCCTCGACATCCGCGCGGCGTCGATGGAAGTCCGCGAGCTGATCGAGGTAGCGGCGTTTCTGCTGCCGACGCGAGCCGGTCATGTTCAGCAGCATCATCATCGGCATCATCACCATGAACATGAGCGAGTACATCGACCGCGTCACGAAGAACATCGTGCCGCTCATGAGGATCGGCGAGAGCACCATGATGATCGGGATCGGCATCTTGTCCGGGCGGCGTGGCTCGGTGGGGAGCTTGAACTCGCGGACGCGCTCGGCCGGATGCAGGCGGGGCGGACGGTTGTAGTCCAGCTCGGGGGAGGAGGCGGCCGGCGACAGCGAGGCATCGGCCGTGGTGACCGGCACATGGTCGAGCAGGACGTCCCCGATGCCGAGCACGGCCCCGGGCTCCCAAACCCTGCTCTCCGTGAGAGGACGGCGTTCCAGCCGCACCAGCGGGAGCGGTGCCGTCGGATCGACGCTCTCACCTCGTTCGAGGATGCTCTCGGCATTCTTCTTACGGCCGAAACGGCGCCGCTTGCGAGTCGTGACCGTGCTGGCGCTGAGCATGATCGGCTCCGTCGCGGGCTCGCGTCGGAAGGGGACCGTCATCTCCTCATCGATCGCGGCCGGATCCGGGGTCACGAGGATGTCCCCACGGGGGCCGACCTCGAGCCGGGCAGCGATCTCGGGCCCCTCCGCGAGACGGATCGTGGCGTGTGCGGCGCTGCCGATCGTCGAGGTGCCGATGCCGAGGCGGTAGACCCGCCCGGCTCCGATACCCGAGCTGATGCGGATCTCCACGACGCCGTCCGGCTCCTCGCCGCGATGCGAGCTCGGCCCGCCGAGGCCGAGGACGGCACCGTGACGCACACCCGAGGTGGTGATCGGCTCGTCGGGGTCGAGACGGCGGTCGCCGAGGTAGAGACCTCCCTGCGGCGACGATGGAGACCCTGGACGCTTGGACGTGAGCTCCACGACATTGCTGAGATCGGCATGGCGTCGACCTTCGAGCACCTCGTGCAACTGGGTTTCCAGGTCCGCGACGGTGCTGGAGGGGGTGTAACCCACGATGACGTCGCGCCGCTTCCGGCTCGACGCGGACTCCGCCGTGATGAGCAGGCGCATGGCGCACAGCCTACGCGGGTGGGGCATGTGACGAATGCCGATGTGCCCGCGTCATCGCGCGCTATTACACTCGCCATTGCGGTTGCGCGTCGTGACCGTCGTACTTTCACGTCAGAGGGGGAGCACCGCGTGGCTACTGACACCCGGTCCACGGGGACGTCCGTCGACGATCGTCAACGCGAGCGCGCACAGCGCGGTATCGGCTCGCGCAGCCAGTCCAAGGCCGATGGCCGCCCTGCACCGCCCAAGCGCCGCCGGCCGGCCATCGCCGTCATCGGCGTGCTGCTCATCGTGGGTGGCGCGGCGCTCGCCGGCCTCCTCGCCCTGCGCATGGACTCCCGCGACCCGGTCGTGGTGCTGAGCACCGATGTTCCCGCGGGGACGCAGATCTCCACCGACATGCTGGCGCAGACGAATGTCGCCAGCGATTCGGGTCTCCTGATCCCCGCGGGCCAGGTGGACGAGATCGTCGGCACCTATGCCAAGACGGCTCTGTCGGAGGGACAGCTGCTCGATACGACGATGCTGGTCCAGTCCTCGCCCTTCTCCGGCGATGTGGCTCAGGTCGGCGTCACGCTCGCCCCGGGCCGGGTGCCGGTCGGCCTGCGGTCCGGTGATCTGGTCCGCGTCGCACGGCTCGGCGACGGGCAGAGTCCCGTACGGCCGCTGGCCACCGCGATCGTGCTGCAGACCTCGTCGGGCGACGGGGGAGGCGGCCTGGCCGGAGGCGGTGAGGCAGGAGCGACCGCGAGCCTGCTCGTCCCGAGTGGGGCCGCTGACGCCGTGGTCGATGCCGCCGGCAATGATGTCCTCGGTCTCTCGCTGATCGAACGCGGACTCAGCCCCGAGGAGGACGCCGACCGGCTGGACACGCTCGGAGGTGACGACGAATGAGCGAGCGCAGCGAGCGAACGATGAGGGCCTTCTCATGGCGCCATCGGCCTAGTGTGCGTTTTTTCCAGGCGGTGACGGCATGAGCATCGTCACGCTCGTCTCGGCCAAGGGATCACCCGGTGTGACGACGCTGGCGTTGTCCCTGGCCCAGGCGTGGGAAGGCGCGGCGATCGTCGCCGACCTCGATCCTGTGGGCGGCGATATCGCGTTGCTCGCCCGCACACCCGAAGGCCGCGCACTCGATGACTCGATCGGTCTCGTCTCCCTCGGCGCCGCCCTGCGCCGTGGCACCGATCTCGACCTGGGGGAGCATCTGGTGCCGACCTCGATGGGCGTCGATGTGCTGCTCGGAGCTGAAGGTCCGGCACAGGCGCAGAGTCTCGGTCCGGCCTGGCCGCACCTCCACACACCCCTGCAGCGTTTCGAGGGCACGGTCATCGCCGATGGCGGACGATTCACCGCCGGCTCGCCGGTGGCCAGCGTCCTGGCCAATTCGGCTGCCAACGTCTTCGTCGCCCGGGCTGACGTGCCGGGGATCGCCCACATGCGCGAGCGACTCGTGCGGATGCAGCGCTCGGCGGGGATCGACGAGGGGCCGCGAGCACCGACCGGCGTGGTGCTCGTGGGCGACGCCCGAGACCGGCACGGCGAGGAGGACGTCGGCCGGTTGCTCGACTCCGAAGGCGTCCGCGCCACCGTGCTCGGCACGGTGGCCGATGAGCCCAAGTCGGTTGCGATGATCGCGCAGGGACTGTCGCGCCGACTCGCGCGCACCGAGTACTTCCGTTCGGTGCGGGCTGTAGCCGGGCGCCTGCTCGAGCTGACCGGCGACCGGGCCCAGCAATTGCAGGAGGCGTGATGGACCAGCAGCTTCTGCGTCGTCTCCGCGAGGAGGTCGCCGACGCGCTGTCGAAGCAGCGCCGCGAGGACGCCGCCTCCGGTCTCCCTCCCATGAGCAGCGAGGACGAACGCCAGTTCGCGCGGGCCCTCATCTCGCGGGTGCTCGAGGCCCATGCGCGCGCCGAGATCGCCGCCGGCCGATCTCCGATGTCATCGGCCGACGAAGCAGAGCTGGCCGACGGCATCCATGCCGCGCTGTACGGCGTGGGCCGCCTGCAGCCGCTGCTCGATGACCCCGAGGTCGAGAACATCGACATCAACGGCTACGACAATGTCTTCGTCGGCTACGCCAACGGGGACGAGCGCCGGATGCCTCCGGTGGCGGACAGCGATGACGAGCTGATCGAGCTGGTGCAGGTGCTCGGCGCCTATTCGGGCCTGACGAGCCGCCCCTTCGACACCGCCAATCCGCAGCTCGACCTGCGGCTCCCCGACGGCAGCCGCCTATCGGCCGTCATGGGCGTGACCCAACGGCCGGCGCTCTCGATCCGCCGCGCGCGGATCGGGCGGGCGAGCCTGGACATGCTGGTCGAGAACGGCACCATGACCCCGCATCTGGCGTCCTTCCTCTCCGCCGCGGTGGCAGCGCGGAAGAACATCATGATCGCCGGTGCCACCAATGCCGGTAAGACGACCCTCCTACGGGCCCTCGCCAATGAGATCCCCGCCCAGGAGCGCCTCATCACGGTCGAGCGGGCGCTGGAGCTGGGCCTCGGCGAGTTCGCGGACCTCCATCCGAATGTGGTGGCCTTCGAGGAGCGTCTGCCCAACTCCGAGGGGCTCGGTGCCATCGGCATGGCGGAACTGGTGCGCCGTTCGCTGCGCATGAACCCCAGCCGGGTCATCGTCGGTGAGGTGCTCGGCGATGAGATCGTGACGATGCTCAATGCGATGAGCCAGGGCAATGACGGTTCGCTCTCCACAATCCATGCGAATTCCTCGCTCGAGGTCTTCAACCGCATCTGCACCTATGCGATCCAGTCCGCGGAGCGGCTTCCCGCCGACGCCACGATGATGTTGATCGCGGGAGCGATCGACTTCGTGATCTTCGTCGAGCGTCGCAATGAGTACGCGACCGGCGGAGGACTGCGACGCCTGATCACCTCGGTGCGCGAGGTCAACGGTGTCGACGGCCGGGTATTGTCGAGCGAGGTCTTCGCCGAAGGGCCCGATGGGCTCGCGGTGCCGGCCGCCGCCGTCAGCTGTGTCGACGAACTGGAGCTCCACGGCTACCGTCCTGCCTACTACGAGGAGCAGACGCTGTGAGCTGGCTCCCGGTCCAGCTGCTGGCGATCATCGTGCTCGGTGCGGTGATCGGCCTCGGCGGGCTGCTCGTCTGGTGGGGCCTGCAGGAACACGACGAACGACGGGTGGTCAAGGCGCCGTCCTCGCTCGGGCCGCGGCTCAAGGCCCTCGGCACGCGCGGGCCGATCGCGATCGGCGCGGGTCTGCTCGCCCTGGTGCTGACCCGCTGGCCGGTGATGGCCGTTGCCGTCGGCCTGCTGGCCTTCTTCGCGCCGCTGCTGTTCGGCGGGCTGCGGGCCGAGCGCCGGGCGATCGCCCGGCTGGAGGGACTCGCCGGCTGGACCGAGTCGTTGCGCGACACCATCGCGGGTGCCGTCGGCCTCGAACAGGCGATCCCCGCCACCGCCTACGCCGCCGCACCATCCATCGCCCCGCAGCTGCGGACCCTCTCGGACCGGCTGCGCGTCCGCACACCCCTGCCGGTCGCCCTGCAGGAGTTCGCCGACGACCTCGACGATCCCAGCGCCGACATCATCGTGGCGGCCCTGATGCTCAACTCGCGGCTGCGCGGCCCGGGTCTGCGCGAGGTGCTGACCTCGCTCGCGGCATCGGCTCGCGAGGAACTGGAGATGCGTCGCCGCATCACCTCGGGACGTGCCTCCACCCGCCGCAGCGTGCAGATCGTCGTCGGTGTCTCGGTCGCCTTCGTGCTCGGACTCGCGGTCTTCAACCGCACCTATGTCGAGCCCTACTCCACTCCCATCGGCCAGCTGGTGCTGGCGGTGGTGGTCGGGCTCTTCGCGATCGGCTTCGCCTGGATGCGCCGGCTCTCGGACTTCCAGCTGCCGGATCGCTTCCTGCTCGGCAAGGCGGGAGCCGGCCGATGACCCTCATCCTGCTCTCCGGCGCGCTCGTCGGTCTCGGTGTGCTGCTGCTCGTCAGCCGCCGGCCGGCCTTCTCCACCTCGGCCGCCGTCCAGCTGGCCCGCCTGGACGCCGACCGCAACCGCTCGCGTCGCGACGCGGTCGCCGACAGGCTCGCCGACCGCCAGTCCGAGCGCGCCCGGCGCATCGGTGTGCGGATCAACGCGTGGATGGCTACCCGGGGTTACGAGCTGCCCAAGGGGATGCGCGCGGACCTCGCGGTCACCGGCCGCACGCTGGAGACCCACCTCGGTATGACGGTCCTGGCGGGCGTCGCGGGCATCTTCGCCCCGGCAGTAGCGCTCTCACCGGTGATCCTCCTCGGTGGCATGGACCTCTCTATCCCGCTGTGGGGTGCGCTCTTCGGCTTCGTGCTGGGTGTGGTGGTCAACCAGCTCCAACTGTCGTCCACGGCGAAAGAACGACGCCAGGACTTCCGGCACGTCCTCAGCTCCTTCCTCGACCTCGTCTCGATGAGCCTCGCGGGCGGCCGAGGCGTGCCCGAGGCGCTGAAGGGAGCCTCCGAGCTCAGCGACAGCTGGGCGATGGTGCTCATCCGCGACACCATGGGACGCGCCCGATTACAGGGCATGACCCCGTGGGCCGCGCTCGGAGACCTGGGCGATGAGCTCGGTGTCGAAGAGCTCCGCGACCTCGCCGCGGCTCTCGCCCTGGTTGCCGAGGACGGCGCCAAGGTGCGCGAGTCGCTCACCGCCCGGGCGGCCTCGATGCGCCAGCGCGAGCTCGCCGATGCCGAGAGCCAGGCCTCGGCCAAGTCCCAGTCCATGCTCGTGGCACAGCTGCTGCTGTGCGCGGGCTTCCTCGTCTTCCTGATATACCCCGCGCTCGCGGGCATTCTCGGGCTGTAACCCCCTCAAGGAGAGATCATGATTCAGCATCGGATCGTTCTACAGTTTCTCGTCACACTTCTCGGACTGCACTATGAGCGAGCCCGTTCGAAGGAACGCGGGGCCTCCGCGGTGGAATGGGTGATCATCGCCGCCATTGTTGTCGGACTTGTGGGCATCATCGCCGGTATCCTCGTGCCTATCATCCGCGGTAAGGCGCAGGAGGTCGGTAACGAGATCGAGGGCTCCTGATCTCGTGATCAAGCAGCGGCGACGAGAGGACGAACGGGGGGTCAGCGCGATCGAGCTGGTCCTCTACATGCCGCTGCTCATGCTCGTGATCGTGCTGGCCGTCCAGTTCTCCCTCGTGTACCTCGCGCAGTCCGCGGCCTCCTCGGCAGCCCGCGAGGCCGCTCGGGTGGCTCGCGTGACCGGTGACCCCGACCAGGGGATACAACGCGGCAATGAGTTCGCCGCCGACCTCGGTGGTGGCACCCTGCGCGATATCGAGGTGACGGTCGAGATCGTCGACGGCACCAGCATGCGCGCGACCGTCACCGGCCGCGCCAACCAGCTGCTGCCCTATGAGATCGCCCCCCGGGTCTCCGAATCCTCCGAGGGCCGGATCGAGCAGTTCGAACAGGACACCCCATGAGTCGGCACGAAAGGGGCTCGATGTCGGTCGAGGTGGTACTGGCCATCCCGATACTCGTCATGCTGATGCTGCTCGTTGTCGCCGGTGGACGTTACGTCTCCGTCAAGGCCGATATCGAGTCCGCCGCCCGTGACGCCGCCCGCGCGGCCTCCTTCGAACGCGATGCCTCCTCGGCTCGGGCAGCCGCCATCTCCGCGGCCGAACGTGCCGATAACAATCTCTCGCGCTGCGAGCTCGAGCGCTTCGGCGGCAGCTTCGTCGCCGGGGGACAGGTCGACATCACCATCTCGTGTCTGGTCAGCAATACCGGTCTGGGCATGATCGGGCTTTCGGGCGAACGCCGCTTCACCGGCCAGTCCAGTGCGCCGATCGATCAGTACAGGAGGACCGGATGAGGGATGAGCGAGGGGCCGCCTCGGTCTTCGTGGTCGGCATGTCCGTCGTCCTGCTGTTGTGTGCCGGTCTGGCGATCGACGGCGGTGTCGGCATCAATACCCGGATGCGCGTGGCCGACGATGCCGAGCAGGCTGCCCGTGCTGGCGCGAATGCCGTCGACGTGGCTCGCCTGAGATCCTCCGGTGTTGTCTCGATCGACCCGGTACAGGCCCGCCAGGCGGCCGCAGGCTTCCTCGCAGGGCGTGGTTACAGCGCCGGCCAGTACAGCGTCTCCGTGGACGGCACGGAAGTCTCGGTTGACGTGCGAGACTCGACCGACACGATCATCCTCTCGATCATCAACATCGACTCCTACCCGGTGAGCGCCGGAGCGACCGCCGTCGCCGCCATGAACTGATGGGTTACCCGATGGACGACAAGACGACACACGACACCGCCCCCGACGCGTCACGATTCGAGCGACTCGTCGACGATCGGCCGGTCCACGAGCCGTCCCCGCGTGAGAAGGCCTTCTCGGCGGTCGGCCTGCTCGCACTCGTCATCGGGTTGCCGGTGCTCCTGCTCGTGCTGGGCGCCCCGCCGCCGATCCCCACGAGTGTGCCGTCGCTGGGTGATTTCGCCCGGCAGTTGGGCGTGGAAGACCTGATCACGGTGCTCGTCGCGGTGGTGTGGCTGGTCTGGCTGCTGTTCATCGTGTGCGTCGTGATGGAGATCATCGCGGCGCGGCGCGGAGGCCTCGCCTCACGCGTCCCCGGTGCCGGACCGTTGCAGCATCTGGCCCGCATCCTGGTCGGTGGCCTCCTGGTGACGGGTCTCGTCGCCGGTCCGGCCCAGGCGGCCACCGCCGTCGATACCGCTGCTCAACCGACGGTCGCCGCCAGCGTGATGGCCGAACAACAGCTCGACCTCGTCGAGGACGTGCCGGAGGCACCGGTGGCCTCGGCCGACGACAGCCTGGTCGGCAAGAAGGTCTACACCGTCCAGGCGCCCGTCAACGGATATCACGACAATCTCTGGGATATCGCGGAGCGGCATCTCGGGGACGGCTTCCGCTACAAGGAGATCTACGAGCTCAACAAGGATCGGCTGCAGCCCGACGGCGGCCGCCTGGAGCTCGCCCGGCTGATCCAGCCTGGGTGGGATTTCATCATGCCCGAGGACGCATCGGGGCTTGAACGGGTAGCCGCTCCCAGCGCCACACCAGCGACGGCGGATGTACAAGGGGCGGACCAGGCGTCGGCGACCGCCGCCGACGCTGCCGACTCCTCCACCGCCTGGTGGACCGGTGCCGGCCTGCTCGCCGCCGGGGTGCTCGGTGCTGTTGCGGTGGCGCGACGCTCCGGTATCGGGCGCCGTCCCGATGACGATGCACTCGACACGGAGGCGCTGCTGCGCGTCGCCGCGAGCCAGGCGAGATCGGCCCTGCTGGAGGCCGCCCTAGCCCAGCTTGCCCGGGCCGCGGAGAGCCAGGGAAGCACGCTGCCGTCCGTCTATTCGGTCACCGTCGATGACGAGAACGTCGACCTGCGCCTCGCCCCGGCGATGCCGGAGGCGCTGCCCGGCTGGGAGGCGCATGAGGGCGGTGAGCGGTGGCGGTACGTGGCGGAGGACCGCCGCGAGCTCGAGCCCGGCACCAGCCCCTATCCGGCCCTCGTCTCGCTCGGTCTCGACGACCTGGGCCGTGACGTCCTCATCGACCTCGAAGCGGCGGGAGGCATCGTCTCCGTCGGAGGCGATGATGCCCTCGCGGCACAGGTCACCAATGCGATCGCGGTACAGGCCGCCACGTCGCCCTGGTCGGGGTCGATGGTGGTCGTCGGAGCTGGGCTGCCGGACGGCCTGCAGGCCCTCGATGACGAACGGGTGACGCTCACGGATGATCTCGCGTCGGTGGTCGACGAGGTCGCCCATGTGGTCGGTGCCGAGGGCGAGCCGCTCGTGGGCCGCACGTCCCGTCGGCCGCTCGGCTCCTCCTATCTCATCGCATCGTCGTATCCGCTCTCGGAGGATGTCGCCGCCACGATGGGGCGCCTGACCGGTGGAGAGCGTCGCGCGGTCTCCATGGTGACCGTCGGGGACCATCCGGCAGCCCGTTGGCGCCTCAGCATCGACGAGAACGGCACGTTGAGCGCGCCCCAGTTGGGCATCACCGTGAGTGCGCATCGCCTCTCCGAGCGGGAGGTCGCCGGGGTGCTGGAACTCGTGTCCGCCGCGCGGGAGACCGATCGCGGCCTGGGTGGCGATGACGACCGGCTGCCGGTCTCCGAGCCCCCGCGTCGGGTGGATGCCGCGGCCTGGGCTGCGGCGCAGCAACGCGTCATGCTCCTCGGTTCGGTCGAGGTGGCCGGTGCCGATGGGCCGACGGACGGACGCAGCGAGTTGCTTGCCGAGATCCTCGCGTACCTCGCCCTCCACCCGGGAGGAGTCCATCCCACGGTGCTGGCCGGGGCGGTCTGGCCGCGCGGGATATCCGCCGATGTGCGCGATGCCAATATCGAACGCGCGCGTCGCTGGCTGGGCACGGATGCGCAGGATGCCCCTCTGCTGGCCGAGGATGCCGACGGCCGTCTGCTGCTGGGTCCGGAGGTCGTGCTGGACTGGGATGCCTTCCGCACCCTGGTGCGCGACGCGCGTCGTGCCGCGAACGCGCGCGACGAGATCGATGGTCTGAAGCGTGCGCTCCATATCGTCCGAGGGGTTCCGCTGCGCCACGCTGGTCCCGGCACCTACGCCTGGGCGCACCGCGAGGGCACCGTGCACGAGATGACGGCGCTCATCGTCGACTCGGCGGAACGTCTGGTCGAGCTGCTCGGAGACGATGGCGACCCCGACGGTGCCATCGCAGCAGCCGAGGTCGGCTTGGGCCTGGTGCCCGCCCATCAGGGCTTGTGGCGCGATGTCATCCGCCAGCGACACGCGCGCGACGGTGCCGGGGGAGTGGCAGCCGCGGTCGCGCGTCTCCGTGAAGCGCTGGGCGGCGAGCCGTTGGAGGCCCCCACCGAGGAGCTCATCGCCGAGCTGAACCCGCGCCAGCACCTCGACCTCGCCTGAGTCGGGCTGAAGGCATCACTGACGATGATATGCTGTAGGACCCTCACGGTCGGACTTGACCTGCGGCGAGATGTATCCGCAGTTCACTCGCTAAAGACGCGATCGGTCGGTTCCATTGAGAGAGTGCTTAGGGCGTTGCTTCATGGAAATGCAAGATTGCCTAGTCGGTCGATAGCTAGGCGCATGAGCGATATTTGACTATTGCGTGATGTCGGATGCGGTCAGGATCGTTCTCGAGCCTGACCGCATCCGACATCACGAAGACAGCTCTGAGTGACTGATTGAAAGATATCACCGGATGAGTGATATTTGGTGATCAGCTACAAAGATCATCTTCAGGAACTGCTTCCGCATTGCCGATCATTTCTTCCGAGAGCTCACTAGCCGCCCAGGCGGTAATGTCGTTCGCGTCAGAATGCTTCGCGAGCACTCCGGTCAGCTCGCCGAGAACCCCCTCGAGACTGGTCCGGATCTTAACCACCCCGGCTCCAGGGCTGTCGACTAAACCGAGCGCCTCCCGCGCGAGGCTGCAACGAGTGAAGAAGTACCTAACGGCTCCGGATCCCAGCTCCTCTATCTTGCCTGTGGTCTTCACGTCCTCAAGCTCACCGGAGTCAGCCAGGGTATACATTGCGATGCGGCCATCCGGCTCGGTTTCTGGATCGAAATTGGGAAGATCGCCCAGAGCTTCGAAGTTCAGCTGTATGAGCGGGCTGGACGAGCCCAGCGTGGTGTCGGGGTCGGTCTCTCGTAATTCGGTCTTTAGCAGCGAACAGTCGGAGACGGAGGTTCTAGAAATTTCTGCTGAGTGAGTAGCAGTAGGGGGCGGAACATTAGTAATATGTGCGTTTGGAGAGACTGGTATTGTCACAGATGTCCAGTCCGAGATAGGACGAGTGAACCCGCCGCTCTCGCAATCGAGGGCTATCCACCTATACTCCAGAGAAGCAGTGCCCGTGATGGGGTGTCCGTCAATCCCGTAACTTGGAGTGTTCGTAAAATATACGGTAGCAGTGAAAGATTCGACGCTATCGTCTACATATAAGATCTCTGGTGGCCTATTTCGAAAAAGTCCATGAGCCTCAACGCCTCCGACTGCGCCACCGAAAATGTAACTTCCCGAACTTAGTACAATTCTGGGAGGTGAATCGTCTACTGAGGCTCCGGCGGCTGATGTTGGCAGCGTCAAGATCGAAAAAGCAGTAGCCGAAATGATGACTTTGCGTAAACCTGGCATTTCTCCCCCGTGATTTTGTAAAACGTTATATTAACTGTGATTCTTGATGATTGCAAGCTATTCGTTCTGAGTCCTTTGGCGATCGGTGGACTCGGTTGAGCCGCCGAGTCGAAACGAAACGTCAGCGCAGGCGCCGCCGCACCTCATCGAGGACGTGCGGCGGGAACTCCGAGGTACGCCGGCAGCGCTCGACGAGAAAGGCGATCTTGTTGAGGCGCGTGCCTGGCAGTTCGGCGCCGCGCGCCTCGACGGCCGGCCGCAGGACATTGCGATCGAAGGACCCCACACTCGGCTCGGCGATGCCGCGCCAGGCCGCGAAGGCTGCCTTCAGCTCGCCGTGCGGCACCACGCCGTGCTCGGGGGAGAGCGCCACGGCGAGCGCGGCCACCAGCCACGAGTCGTCGTGCTCCAAGGAACTCAGCGCCAGCTGGACCGTTCCTGAGCCGGATTCGGGTGAGGAGGAGGCACGGAATCGGGTCGCGATCGTGAGCTCCAACTCCGGCACGCGGAAGCTCACCCGGGTGCCGCTGGCGGTGAGCGTGATCCGCTGTCTCGGCTCCGGAGTGATCGCGACCCCGCTCGGCGTGCTCACCTCGACGATTGCCCCGTTGGCCCGCTGCCGCCGGTAGAGCACCGGTTCCCCCTCGGTGGATGTCAGCACGAGCGCCGGGTCGCTGACATAGGGCAGCCGGACGAGGACGTACAGCGAGCCCGCGATCTCCTCGACGACCATCGGCTGCTGCTCTGGCAGCTCCATCCGGCGAGCCAGCACGAGCTTGCCACCGGCACCGAGCTCGGCGGTGCCGGCGTACCCATCGGCCGTCGACCACTCGATGCTCAGCACCGGTCTCTCCTCTCGTGGAACGCGTTCCGCCGCGGTTCGACGCGGGCGGGTCTCAGCGTCAATGATGCCGTCATGAGCTCGACCATCGCCTCCCTCACCATGAATCTGCTGATCCTGGCGGTATTCGCCGGAGTCGTCGTCCTCGGGCTGAGAGTCGCGCAGAGCGTGTTCAAGACCGATACCAAGCGCGCCGCGGCCACGGAGCTGGCGGCGAAGCTCGTCGCCTATCCGACCGGGTCGTCCGGCGTGCTGCGGCGCAGGTTCGTGCGTGCCCTCACCGGCCAGCACCTCATCATGCCGAGCGGTGAACGGCTCGCCTTCGCCGAGCTCACCGTGCGGATCGCCCCGGAGGACCTGGAACGGCTCGATCCCGATGGCGACGTGGAACGGCTCGGCGCGGACGGCGCCAAGCTGTACGCCGCCCACGCACGTCGGTCCGGATGGGGTGTGCCCGCGGACGTCACCGTACACGTCGAGATCGATCCCGGGCTGCGGTCGGGATGGATACCGCCGGCGCGTGCCATCGCGCGGGCGGGGGCCTTCGAACCGGTCGAGACCGGCTCGGTGGAGATCCCTCGGGCCGATCGCCGCAAGCCGCTCGGCTGGGAGGTCGTCACCGACGATCCGGAGCCCGCCACGGCCGAGCCGATACCGCTGCGACCGGTCCCCTCGGGACCGGAGCTCGATCCGGCCGCGACGGCCCTGTTCTCGGCCTTCGACGCGGACGACGAGGCCCTGACCGTGAACGTTGCACCCACCCTGCGGTTGCGGCACGGCGAACATGTCGTGGAGGTCCCACGCGAGGGTACCGCCGTGCTGGGCCGGGTGGGGCGCAGCGTCGTGCGTTTCACCGAGCCCGAGGTCTCCGGTCGCCACGCCGCGGTCCGGCTCCGGGCCGGGCGGTGGGAGGTCGCCGATCTCGGCAGCACCAATGGCACGACCCTCGACGGCGAGCCGATCGAAAGCGAGCGGTGGACGCCGCTGCGCAGCGGAGCGGTCCTCGCGCTGGCGGGCGTGCCCCTGGATGTGACGATCGATGTCACCGGCACGGTGAACCTCGCCGATGTCACGAGTCGTTAGCGCGGTGCGCGACAATGGGAGGGCACGGCTGACGGTCGTGCCCGAGACCGCGCAGGCGACGAGGGGAGGCGATGAAGTGTCCGAGGCCCGCCCCCTGCGCACCACGACCCCCGTCGATCCGGCCGCCGGTCGATTCGAGCTGATCTCGCGGATCGGTGCCGGCAACCACGGCGTGGTGTTCCGCGCGCGTGACCGCCAGCTCGGCCGCGAGGTCGCCATCAAGCGCTTCTCGCACTTCCTCACCGATGATCCTCGGGCGATGCGCCGCATCACCCGGGAGGTGGAGGCCCTGGCGCGGGTATCGCATCCCAATGTGGTCACGGTCCACGACCTGGTCCACCTCCCCGATGGCGACGGCGAGATCACGCCCCACCTCGTCATGGAGCTCGCCGAGGGTACGTCGCTGCGCGACATCCTCGCCGCCTACGGCCCGAGCACGAGATCGGTGCTCGTGGTCCGCGGCGTGTTACAGGGTCTCGCGGCCTGCCATGCGGCCGGCATCCTGCACCTGGACATCAAACCCGCCAATGTCCTGGTGACCGAGCAGGGCGGGGTCAAGATTGTGGACTTCGGCATCGCACGAGCGGCCTCAGACGCCACCGCCACTATCGCCGGCACGCCGCATTACATGGCGCCGGAGCAGGCCGAGGGCCGGGTCGACGAGCGCAGCGACGTCTACTCAGTCGGTTGTCTGCTGTACGAGTGTCTCACCGGGCGGCCGCCCTTCGAGGGCACGATGGCAGCGCAGCTGATGGCACACCGTCACCAGCCGCGTCCCGATCCGCGGCGTTTCGAGCCGGGGCTCTCGCCTGGACTCTCCGCCGTCGTCATGCGAGCGATGGCGACCGAACCGGATCATCGTTTCGGGTCGGTGACCGAGATGCTGGACGCACTCGTTGACGAGACAGTGCCCGGGGCGGTCGCCGCTGCCCCGGGCGCCCCAGTGACCCGCAATGCGCCGCCGAACGACATCGGCGAACCGGTTCAACCCCAGTTGCCCTGCGCCGGTCCCGCGACGGTCACGTCGTGGAGTCGGATGACGACCTTCGGAGCGGGTCTGTTGGCCAGCGCGGGTGTCATCGCCGCCGTCCCCACCGTGGCCGCGATGGTGGGCGGGCTCGCGCCGGCCGAGTACCGGCCCGAGAGCATGACGAGCGCGGCACCCGTGTGGTGGATGGCCGCGGTCACCATCGCCCTAGTCTCACTCCTTCTGCGCCGCCGCGAGTTCTTCGGTCGCCTCGCGGGCCCAGAGCTCGGCAGCGAGCGGCCCGCGGCCGTCCTCGGCCCGTCATCCCGGTCCGGAGTGCGGATGGCGTTGACCGCGAGCCTGCGCGGGGCATCGATATTCCTCTTCGGCTGGTATGTGCTGGGGGTATCGGCCCTCGCCGACACCCTGCAGGCGGGTTGGCTCTCGGATCCGTTCTCCTCACCCTGGTCGATCGGCTGGGTGCTGATGCCGATGCTCGCCGCCGTCCTGCTGGTGCGGTCGATCACCCGCCTGCGACCGAGATTCGGCGCGATCCTGATGTCCTTCCTGTGCCTCTGCGGGGCGGCGGTGGCGGCGCTGATCTTCCTGGCCGCTCCGGGAGTCGTCGACGCGACCCTCTGGGACGGTCTTCCCTGACCCAGACCGCCAGCCGATGATCCGGGCCGTGATCGTCGGGGCCGCTTCGGTGGCGAGTACCCTGGACTGGTCATGTCCGCAGCTCCCTCACGCGCCTACTTCGATCACGCCGCGACGACCCCCATGCACCCCGAGGCCCTCGCGGTGATGACGCGCGAGCTCGCCCGGGTCGGCAATGCCTCGTCCCTGCACGCCTCGGGACGTGCTGCTCGCCGCGTCGTGGAGGAATCACGGGAGCGGATCGCCGAACGCCTCGGCGCCAGACCCTCGGAGGTCGTCTTCACCTCGGGCGGCACCGAGGCGAACAACCTGGCGATCAAGGGCCTCTACTGGGCCCGACGAACCGACCAGCGCCGCCGAGTGCTGTTCAGCTCGATCGAGCACCACGCCCTCCTCGACCCGGTGACGTGGCTCGCCGCGCACGAGGGGGCACGGATCGAGGTCACCCCCGTCGATCGTGAAGGACGGCTGCGCGTCGACGCCCTCAAGACGGCGATCGAGAGCGCACCGGACGACATCACGGCCGTCACCACGATGTGGGCCAATAACGAGATGGGCACGATCCAGCCGATCAGCGAGGTCGTCGAGCTCGCGGCCCAGCACGACATTCCGGTGCACTCCGATGCCGTGCAGGCCGCCGGCTACGTCCCGCTCGACTTCGAGGCGAGCGGACTGGACGCGATGACGGTGACCGCGCACAAACTCGGCGGCCCGGTCGGCGTCGGTGCCCTGCTGATGAAGCGCGAGCTGACGCCGACGCCGCTGCTGCATGGGGGTGGCCAGGAGCGCGACGTGCGATCCGGCACCATCGGCGTCGCCCTCCTCGCCGCCTTCGCCACTGCCCTCGATCTCACCGTCGAGCATCAGGCCGAGCAGGCCGCGCGCATCGAGAGACTGCGTGAGCGGATCGTCGAAGGCATCACCCGGCTCGTGCCTGATGCCGTGGTCAACGGCGACCCGCTCGCAGGCGATGATCACCGCTTGCCCAATATCGTCCACGTCACCTTCCCCGGCTGCGAAGGGGACGCACTGCTCATGCTGCTCGACGCCCACGGCGTCGAGGTCTCGACCGGCTCGGCGTGCGCGGCGGGAGTGCCGCAGCCGAGCCACGTCCTGCTCGCGATGGGTTTCGACGAGGCCGCGGCACGCGGCTCCCTCCGGTTCAGCCTCGGCCACACCAGCACCGATGCCGATGTCGACCGGCTGCTCGAGGTGCTGCCGGGGGCACACGAGCGGGCGCGCGCCGCACGGTTGGTCAGGGGCGGTGCACGATGAGGGTCATCGCCGCGATGTCCGGCGGCGTCGACTCCGCGGTCGCAGCCGCACGTGCCGTAGAAGCGGGTCACGATGTCACGGGCGTCCATCTCGCGCTCAGCCGCAACCCGCGCTCCTACCGATCCGGGGCACGCGGGTGCTGCTCGATCGAGGACGCCGGCGACGCGCGCCGTGCCGCCGATGCCATCGGCATCCCCTTCTACACCTGGGACATGAGCGACGAGTTCGCCGACGAGGTCGTCGAGGACTTCATCGCCGAGTACACCGCCGGCCGCACACCCAATCCCTGCCTGCGCTGCAATGAGAAGATCAAGTTCGCCGCGGTGCTCGACCGGGCGATGGCGCTCGGCTTCGACGCGGTCGCCACCGGACACTACGCGCAGCTGCGCACCGCTGCCGACGGCACGATCGAGATGCACCGCGCGGTCGATCACGGCAAGGACCAGTCGTATGTGCTCGGCGTCCTGACGCAGGACCAGCTGCGGCACTCGCTATTCCCGCTCGGCGGCGACACCAAGGACATGGTGCGCGTCGAGGCAGAGCGTCGCGGCCTGCAGGTCGCCCACAAGCCCGACAGCCACGACATCTGCTTCATCGCCGATGGAGACAATGCCGGTTGGCTGAGCGAGAAACTCGGTCCCAAGCCGGGGGCGATCGTCGACGAGTCGGGTGCGGTGCTCCGCGAACACGAGGGCGCCTACCAGTTCACGATCGGCCAGCGTCGGGGTCTCAAGCTCGGCATGCCGGCCGACGACGGCAAGCCGCGGTTCGTGCTCGATATCGAGCCCGTGAGTGGCACGGTCACTGTGGGCCCCCGCGAGCATCTGCTCGTGGACGGACTCGAATGCCTCAAGCCGTTGTGGTGTGGCACCGCGCCGACGGAGGAGCTGGAGTGCACGGTGCAGTTGCGCGCCCACGGCGCGGAGCACCGCGCTCGCGTCAAGGTCGGTGACGACGGTGGCTCCATCGTCGTCGCGCTGATCGATCCGGCCGAGGGCATCGCGCCGGGGCAGGCGTGCGTGATCTACGACGGCAGTCGGGTGGTCGGGTCCGGAACCATCGCCCGGACCTCTCGCGCGGCGACGGAGATCTCCGCGTGACCGAGCTGCGGGTGCCGCCTGAAGAGGCACGGCGTGTCGTGCGCCTGAACACGATCTACATCGCCGCTATGGGGCCGCTGTTCCTCCTGCCCTTGGTCCCATCGGCCCTGCTGCTGCCCGGTGGCTCGATCGCAACGGTCCTAGCCGTCATCATCGTTCTCTACGCCTCGGCGATCTTCGCCACCCGCTGGCTCGCCTTCCGTTTCGTGAGGCGCAGCGGCGTGTCCTTCGGTGGGGGCAGCTATCGGGTCGGCAGGCTCGTCGGGGCCGACCGCGTCTATCGCGCGGATGAGCTGAGCCTGGCTGTGCTCGCCGAGCGATTCAGCCTGGGCGGGATGCGACCGTCCCCTCACCTGATCGTCGCGGGACAGAAAGGTCCCGTGCTCCTTCTGGCAAGTCAGATGTTCACGGTCGACCAGCTCGAGGAGCTCGCCGCCGACCTCTGGCGGAACGGGGTCGCCGTCGAGCGGGCTCGTCAGCCGCTCACGGCGGCAGCGCTGCGGCGACGGGACCCGCGGCTCATCTCCTGGTGGCGAGCCCATCCGGTGGTGTTCGCCCTGCTGCTCATCGCGGCGGCGCTCTTCATCCTGTTCTTCGCGCTCTTCGTGATCATCCTCGGCTTCATCTGAGCACGTCAGGGCAACGGTCGTTCGAGGACGAGGTCGTCCTCGACCCGCGCACCGACCGTGAAACGTCGCGTCCCGACCGTCTCGAAGCCGTGCTTGGCGTAGAACCGCTGCGCGCGGGTGTTGAGACCGTTGACCCCCAGCCAGATACTCGCCGCCCCGTGCTCGCGGGCCGATGAGGCGATGTGGTCCAGGAGTTGCGCCGAGATCCCCGACCCATGGAACTCCGGAGCCGTGTAGCACTTGCTGAGCTCGACGGTCGGTCGGTGCCGCACGAGGTCGGAGATCGCGGCATCGTCGGGGTCACCGGACACGAGCAGGACGTATCCCGCCAGCTCACCGTCCTGGTCGGCGACGAGGACGGTCCGTGACGGATCGGCGAGGTAGTGCCCGAAACGGTCGGCGGTGAGGTGCTCGGCGATGAAAGCGGCGATGTCATCCGGCGGCAGGTGCGGGGGGCAGGCGAGCGGGAAGGTCCGCGCTGCCAGATCGGCGAGGCGGTCGAGGTCAGCCGGTACGGCGGTCCGGATCGTCACGTGCCGAGCGTAGCCAGTGACCGATCGGGGAGAATGGGCGCATGCGTGCCACGGGAGTCGGGTCGATGCCGGGAGAGGACTATCGCGAGGCCATCAAGGTGGTCACCGGGGTGCTCGACGATCTCGTCTTCGTCCCCGAGTTGCCCGACCGGGGAGCGCCGGCCGGCATGATCGGCCGGACGCTCGGACTCGTCACGGAACTGGCGGTCGATCTGCAACCCGCCGGGTGGAGGCTGTCCTCCGGTGGTGGTGTCGACCATCGCCGGGCTGCCTCGCTGATGGGCCACGATCTCGACCTCCTCGAGGAGGAGCTGCAGGAACACGAGGGCACGCTCAAACAGCAGGTCACCGGGCCGCTCACCCTGGCCGCGGCCGTCGCGCTGCCACGCGGTGAGCGAGTGCTAGCGGACCACGGGGCCCGACGTGATCTGGCCGGTGCTCTCGCCGCCGGCATAGGCGAGCACCTGACCGCGTTGCGGCGCCGGTTCCCCCGCCACGAGCTCGTCGTGCAGATCGACGAGCCCGGGATCTCCTCGGTCCTGCGAGGCGCGGTGCCGACGACGAGCGGATTCGGCAGATATCGGACCGTCCACCCGCCGGAGGCCGATGTTCTGCTGCGCGGTCTCGTCCAGGCCATCGAGGACGCGGGTGGCCGATCGGTGGTCCACTGCTGCGCGGACGATGTCCCTGTGGCGCTGCTCGCCGGGACCGGGATCACGGCCATCGGCTTCGATCTCGCCCTCGCCCAGGTGGACGATAGGTGGGCCGAGACCTTCGAATCGGGTGTGGACCTGTGGCCCGGAGGGCTCGACCCGAAAGCCCTCGAGGGATTCATGCGCCGCCTCGGCTACGAACCCTCCTCGTACACCGACCGCATGGTGGTGACACCCTCGTGCGGCCTCGCCGGGCAGACCCCGGGCGAGGCCCGTCGTTCCCTCGAATGCGCCCAGGCGATCGCCACCAGCCTCTCCTGACTCCCCCTGGGCGTCTGCTCAGGTGAGTGTCGGGAGGCGGCGCTACTGTCGTGCCATGGCAGCCGACGCATCGGACCTTCCCGACCTCAGCCTGGACGACGCCCGCGACGAAGTGCGTGCCCTCGCCGAACGCATCGACGAGGCGCGCGATGCCTACTACGCCCGCGACACCTCCCTCGTCGACGACGCCACCTTCGACGGCTGGATGCGCCGCCTCGAGGAGATCGAGCGCCTGCACCCCGAGCTGCAGGGCCAGGACTCGCCCACGCAACGGGTCGGTGCCCCCGCCGACTCCGTGCTCACACCCATCGAACATGCCGAGCGCATGCTCAGCCTCGACAATGTCTTCACCACCGACGAGTTGCGCGACTGGTGCGTCAAGGCCCAGCAGGCCGCGGGTCGCGCGGTGGCCTGGCTGACCGAGGTCAAGATCGACGGACTGGCCGTCTCGCTGCGCTATGAGCACGGTGTGCTCACGTCCGCGGCCACGCGCGGCGACGGCCGCATCGGAGAGGACGTCACGGTCAATGCCCTGCGCGTCGAGGGCATCCCCGAACGCCTCAAGGGCCACGGGCATCCCCCGATCGTCGAGGTGCGCGGTGAGGTCTTCATCAAGGTCGCCGCCTTCGAGCGTCTCAACGCCTTGCAGGCCGAGCTGCGCGAACGCGCCTACGCCGAGTCGCGCGAGCGATGGGAGGCGCGTCCGGCCGCGAGCCGCAGGCCCTTCGACGAGGAGCGCGTCCGCACCAGTGCTGCCCGTCGGTTCCCCGCCTTCGCCAATCCCCGCAATGCCGCCAGCGGCGGACTGCGTCAGCAGCTCGACAAGAAGAGCGGACTGGAGCATGAGGCTGGTCTCGAGCGCATCGCCGCGCTCTCGCTCTACGTGCACGGCATCGGCGCCTGGGAGAACCCGCCCGTCGCCGCCCAGAGCGAGGTCTACACCCTCCTGGCGGAATGGGGTCTGCCGGTGAGCCCGCACTCGCGCGTCTACACCTCCATCGACGAGGTCCTGGCTCGCGTCGAGGAGCTGGGGGAGAACCGGCACTCGATCGAGCACGAGATCGACGGACTCGTCGTCAAGATCGACGAACTCGCCCTGCATCCGGAGCTGGGGGAGACGAGCCGCGCTCCGCGCTGGGCGATCGCCTACAAGTACCCTCCCGAGGAGGTGCAGACCCGGTTGCTCGACATCGTCGTATCGGTCGGTCGCACCGGACGGGCGACCCCCTTCGCGGTCATGGAGCCGGTGCGCGTCGCCGGCAGCGTGGTGCGCCAGGCCACCTTGCACAACCAGGAGGTCGTCAAGGCCAAGGGTGTGCTGATCGGCGACATGGTCGTGCTGCGCAAGGCCGGTGATGTGATCCCCGAGGTGCTCGGACCGGTGGTCGAACGCCGCGACGGCAGCGAACACGCCTTCGAGATGCCGACGGACTGTCCGGAGTGCGGCACCGCCCTTCGTCCGATGAAGGAGGGCGATATCGACCTGCGATGTCCCAACGCCCGGTCCTGTCCCGCGCAGGTGCGCGGGCGCGTCGAACACGTCGGATCCCGGGGCGCCCTCGACATCGAGGCGCTCGGTGAGGTCACCGCCGCCGCGCTCACCCAGCCGTCGGTGCCCGCAGAGCCGCCCCTCGTGACGGAGGCGGCGCTGTTCGAGCTCACGATGGACCAGCTGGTTCCCATCGAGGTGGTCGTCCGCGACGCGGAGACCGGTGAGCCGCGAGTCGACCAACGCACCGGCCAGCCAGTGCGGCGTGCTCCCTTTCAGCGCGTCGAGCTGACCTATCCGCCCGGCTACGAGGACGCTTCGGCCGCCGAGCGCCGCAAGGCGGGGGTGCGCAAGGACTATCGTCAGGTGCTGCCGTCGGCGCAGGCCGAGAAGCTGCTCGACGAGCTCGAGAAGGCCAAGTCCAAGGACTTCTGGCGCCAGCTGGTCGCCTTGAGCATCCGCCACGTCGGTCCGGTGGCGGCCCGTGCGCTGGCGCAGCACTTCGGCTCGATCGAGGCGATTCGCGAGGCGACGAGGGAGGACCTCGCGGCCGTCGACGGCGTGGGGGGCACCATCGCCGATGCTGTCATCGACTGGTTCGAGGTCGACTGGCATCGCGAGATCGTCGAGCGCTGGAAGGCCGCCGGTGTCCAGTTCGCCATCCCCGGGCATGCCGGTCCCGGTGCGGTGGCTGAGGGCGGGGGAGTGCTCGACGGCATCACCGTGGTCGCGACCGGCTCACTGGAGGGATTCAGTCGCGACGGTGCCAAGGAGGCGATCATCGCCGCGGGTGGCAAGGCGGCTTCCAGCGTGAGCAAGAAGACCGACTTCGTGGCCGCCGGCCCGGGGGCGGGATCCAAACTGGCTAAGGCTGAGGAGCTAGGTCTCCGGATCATCGATGCCGAGCAGTTCAAGATCCTCGTCACCGAAGGTCCCGACGCCCTCGCCCCACTCGAGCCCGAGGGCACGGATGACTGAAGCGTCTACCGCGGGGTTTCCCAGCGCACGGCAGCAAAGCGGGAGAAATCGTTGTCGAAGGTCGCGACGACTGCTCCGTACTGGAGGGCTAGGGCTGCCAGATGAGCATCGTTGACGAGATTGCCGCCATGGCCCCCGGCTGAGTCGAGCATCTCGCGTAGACGTTGCGAGTGTCGTGCATCGGGCTCGGGTGTAAGCGCGTTGGGGGCGGACAGCCAGCCATCGACGATCTCGAGAGCCTGCGAAGGGGAGAGTGGCCGGTCGAACACACGCGCGTGGGTCGTGAGCCTGATGAAGGCGAGCAAGCTCGGCCAGGGGAGCAAGACGGTCTCGTTCCCCGACAGCGTATCGTCGAGCCAGCGCTTGGCCGCGCTGTGACGAGGTGCGTTCCGGTCGACTGCATAGAGCAGAACGTTGGCGTCAACGAGTTTCACTTGCCGATGTCTCGCTTGCTCAGCAACGCCTCATCCTCGAGTTCTCCGGCCAAGGCTAGGGCGTGGTCGAGTGGCAGGAGCGCCTCGCCCAGATCAAAGGTAGGGGTCTCGAAGCGCACTCGCCTTTCGCGAGGAGCGAGACCGTCGACGATGGCTGCATTCACGGCATCTTTGAAGGAAAGACCACGCTCGCGCATGACACGGCGCACCAGGCTGTCGGCCTCGGGCGTCAGGGTGATCGTGGTACGTGTCATGGTCACATCATAACATCATGGATGATGATGCAGTGATGCATCAGAGTGCGCTCGGTACTCACCCGGTGTCGAGGCGGAGGGGTAGCGGGCAGGCTCTAGGATGGAGCACATGTCGTCTTCTGCGATCTCTCGCGACGACGTCGCCCACCTCGCGAGCCTGGCTCGCATCGACCTATCCGAGGACGAGCTCGATCGACTGGGCGCGGAGCTGCCCGCGATCCTCGAGCACGTCAAGGTCGTCCAGCAGGTCGCCGGCGACGACGTCCCAGCGATGAGCCACCCGATCCCTGTCACCAATGTGCTGCGTGCCGACGAGGTGCGCACCGGGCTCACGCCCGAGCAGGCCCTGTCGGGTGCTCCCGATGCCGAGGAACAGCGCTTCAGCGTCCCGCAGATCCTGGGAGAAGAATGACCACCGACGTCACCACCGCTTCGGCCGCGAGCATTGCCGAGGCCTTCGCCGATGGCGACACGACCTCCGTGGAGGTCACGCAGGCTCACCTCGAACGCATCGCATCGGTCGACGAGCGTTTGAACGCCTTCCTGCATGTCGACGCCGAGGGGGCTCTCGCCACGGCCGCCGAGGTCGACGCACGTCGCGCGGCGGGTGAGGAACTCCCCGCCCTCGCGGGTGTCCCGATCGCGGTCAAGGACCTCATCAACACCGCGGGCCAGCCCACGACGGCCGGCTCGAAGATGCTCGAGGGCTGGATCCCGCCCTATGACGCCACCGTCGTGACCCGCCTGCGGGCCGCGGGGTTGCCGATCCTCGGCAAGACCAATCTGGACGAGTTCGCCATGGGCTCTTCCAATGAGCACTCCGCCTACGGACCCGCTCGCAACCCGTGGGACACATCGCGGATCCCCGGGGGCTCGAGTGGCGGTTCGGCCGCCGCCGTCGCCGGCTACGAGGCACCGCTCGCACTCGGCACCGATACCGGTGGTTCCATCCGCCAGCCCGGTGCGATGACGGGAATCGTCGGCGTCAAGCCGACCTATGGTGGGGTATCGCGCTACGGCGTGATCGCGATGGCCAGCAGCCTCGACCAGGTAGGCCCGATGGCCCGCACCGTGCTCGATGCCGCGCTGCTCCACGAGATCGTCGCGGGTCACGACCCGATGGACTCCACCAGCATCGAGCGCCCGGTCCCGCCAGTCGTCGAAGCGGCCCGGCGTGGCGACGTGACGGGACTGCGGATCGGTGTCGTCCGCGAGCTCGGCGGCGAGGGTTTTCAGCCCGGCGTCCAGTCCGCCTTCGACCGCGCCGTCGAGCAGTTGGCGCAGTCCGGTGCTGAGATCGTCGAGGTCGGCTGTCCGAGCTTCGCGCACGGCATCGCCGCTTACTATCTCGTGATGCCGAGCGAGGTCAGCAGCAATCTCGCTCGCTTCGATGCGATGCGCTACGGCCTGCGCACGGTGCCTCACCAGGGCGCCAGCGCCGAGCAGGTCATGGCCGCGAGCCGTGACGCTGGCTTCGGCGACGAGGTCAAGCGTCGCATCATCCTGGGCACCTACGCTCTGTCCAGCGGCTACTACGATGCCTACTACGGCTCAGCGCAGAAGGTGCGCACGCTGATCGCGCGGGACTTCGAGGCCGCCTTCGAGCAGGTCGATGTCCTGGTGTCGCCCACCGCGCCCACCACTGCCTGGAAGCTGGGAGAGAAGTCCGATGATCCGCTCTCGATGTACCTGGAGGACATCGCAACGATCCCGGCCAACCTCGCCGGAGTGCCCGGCCTGAGCCTGCCCGTAGGCCTGGCCGAGGATTCCGGTCTGCCCGTCGGCGTGCAGTTCCTCGCGCCCGCGATGGCCGACGACCGCCTGTACAACGCCGCGGCCGCCCTCGAGCGCCTCGTGGACACCCCGAAGCTGGAGGAGGTCCGATGACCGCATTGGTTGCCTTCGAGGATGCTCTCACCCGGTACGACCCGGTCATGGGCCTGGAGGTCCATGTCGAGCTCAACACCGCCACCAAGATGTTCTGCAGCTGTGCCACCACCTTCGGTGCGGAGCCCAACACCCAGGTGTGCCCGGTATGCCTCGGACTGCCTGGTGCGCTGCCGGTGGTGAACGCGAAGGGCGTCGAGTCGGCGATCCGCATCGGCCTCGCGTTGAACTGCGAGATCGCCGAGTGGTGCCGCTTCGCGCGGAAGAACTACTTCTATCCCGACATGCCGAAGAACTTCCAGACTTCGCAGTACGACGAGCCGATCGCCTTCGATGGCTATGTCGACCTGACTGTGCCGGCTGAGGATGGGGGCGAGGGTGAGACGTATCGGATCGAGATCGAGCGGGCTCACATGGAGGAGGACACCGGCAAGTCTCTGCACGTCGGCGGTGCCACGGGACGCATCCACGGTGCCTCGCATTCGCTACTGGACTACAACCGTGCCGGCATCCCGCTGATCGAGATCGTCACCAAGACCATCGAGGTGCCCGGTGAGAAGGCACCCGCGGTGGCGCGTGCGTATGTCAACTACCTGCGTGACCTGATGGTGGCGCTCGACGTCTCCGATGCCCGGATGGACCAGGGATCGTTGCGCGCCGACGTCAACCTGTCGCTCAAGCCGAGGGGCTCGGACGTGCTGGGCACCCGCAGCGAGACCAAGAATGTCAACTCCTTCCGCTCGGTCGAGCGCGCGGTGCGTTATGAGATCGGGCGGCACGCGGGAATCCTCGACGCCGGGGAGAAGGTCGTGCAGGAGACCCGGCACTTCCATGAGGCCGATGGCAGCACCTCGGCGGGTCGCGAGAAGTCCGATGCCGAGGACTATCGGTACTTCCCTGAGCCCGATCTCGCACCGGTGGCCCCATCGCGCGAGTGGGTCGAGGAGCTGCGTCGGACGCTGCCAGAGCCGCCGGCCGAGCGTCGCAAGCGGCTCCAGGCCGAGTGGGGGTTCTCGGATCTGGACATGCGTGACACGGTGGGTGCAGGCGCGCTCGACCTCGTCGCCGCCACGATCGCCGCCGGGACGACGCCTGCGGCTGCCAAGAAGTGGTGGCTGGGTGAGTTGGCACGCCGGTCCAACGAGACCGGCACCGAGATCGCTGAACTGGGCATCACACCCCAGCAGGTCGCCGAGATCCAGGGACTCATCGACGCGGGCCGCATCAACGACAAGCTCGCGCGATCGGTCTTCGACGGGGTGCTCGCAGGCGAGGGCACTCCCGAAGAGGTCGTGGTGAGCCGTGGCCTGGAGGTCGTGTCCGATGACGGCGCGCTGAGCGAGGCCGTCGATCAGGCGATCGCCGACAATCCGGACGTGGCGGACAAGATCCGCGGCGGCAAGGTGCAGGCGGCGGGGGCGCTCATCGGCGCGGTCATGAAGCAGATGCGCGGTCAGGCCGATGCGGCCCGCGTCCGCGAGCTCATCCTCGAGAAGCTCTCCTGACCAGCCCTCGTTGAGGGTAGAGCACTCGTTGAGTGTGACGTTTGGACGGTCGAATCACTGATTTCACCGTCCAAACGTCACACTCAACGAGTGCTCTGCGGGAGATCGGCGAGGAAGTCGTGGAGGGATGCGGTGACGTAGTCGGGGAACTCGACGCCGATGAAATGCGTCGCATTGATCTCGTCGTAGCTGGCGTGCGCGATGCGATCCGCGGCGGTCTTGACGTAACGCGCGCCGACGAGCAGATCGCGTCGCCCGGCGAGGAAACGCACCGGGTAGTCGATCGCCGACAGCGAGATGCGCTGATGGTCCTTCACGCTCAGAGCTAGGTGGGCGTACCAGCGCGGATGGGTCGTGCGGAACTCGTGGAGGAGGGCCTGGAGTTCCTCCAGGTCGGCCGCGGGATCGATGAGCCGAGTCCGGCGCAGCACTCGCGAGGTGAGCGGGACGACAGGAAGATCCCGAGTCAGCGGCTCGACGAGGGTCCCGAATCGGCGGGCGGTACGGCTGAGCGTGACCACCATGCGACGGGCGATGAACGGCGGCACTCGAAGCGGCGCCAGCGTCGTCGAGAAGGTGTCGCCGGGAACACCGGCGATCGCGTAGATGCCCTCGACCCGGTCGGGGAAGCGCCGCGCGAGCTCGAAGGCGACGGTCACCCCGGCCGACCAGGCCAGCACCGGGGCTCGTTCGAGGCCGAAGGCGTCCAGGGTCGCGACGGCATCCTCGACGAAGGCATCCAGATTCACCCGGCGCTCGGCGACGCGTCCCCCTCCGCCGGTGCCCCGGTGATTCCACGAGACCACATGGACCCCGCAGTCCTCGCGGAGGAGGCCCGGCCAGGCGAAGGGGTTGGTACCCAGGCCGTTCGACAGCAGCACGGGTGGTCCATCCACGTCATTGGTCCAGGCCCGGATACGGGTCCCGTCCTGGCTGTCGATGTCGACATAGCGCAGGGTCTCGTGAGAGATCACGGCCCGAGTGTAGTCCTCGTTTACAGCCCGGAGCCACGGTCGTCGAAGAGGGTGGCCGGCGAGTGGTGCAATCCTGCCCGCGAGTGGCGCATATTCGCCCTGTCAGCGCCGGTTCCGGGGCGAACCTGCACCACTCGCGGGCACCCGCGGGCGGTGGAACGGGCTCGTGCCGCACGCGCTGTCCCGATGGTGGGGCCGACGTAGGTTGGTCCCTATGACGAGCGAACGTGTCACCGACTTGGTGCTCGAAGGGGGCGGGGTCAAGGGCATCGCGCTGGTGGGGGCGGTCGTCGCGCTCTCCGATCACGGCTATCGATTCGCTAGGATCGCCGGTTCGTCCGCGGGAGCGGTGGTCGGCGCGATCATCGTCGCGATGCAGCAGCGCGGCGAGTCGATGAGCCGGGTCGACGAGGTCATGCGCACGATGGACTACCGCGCGATGCTCGATCGGCGACCGATCGGCCGGGCGCTCTCGTGGTGGCCCAATGCGGCGAGCGCCTGGGGTGTCCTGTTCCATCTCGGGGCGCATCGGGGCGCCTACCTGCAGCAGTGGCTCGCCGGTGTTCTCGGTGACTTGGGGGTGCGCTCCTTCGGCGATCTGCGACTGGACGATCCCGAGGCGTCATTGCCTCCGGAGAAGGCCTACCGACTGGTCGTCACCGCGAGCGATCTCTCCCGTCAGCGGGTCATGTATCTGCCGTGGGATCTGCCGCGCTACGGTCGCAGCGCCGATACCTATCCGGTGGCGCGGGCGGTTCGCGCATCCTCGGCCATCCCGTTCCTCTTCGAGCCGGTGCGGGTGAAGTCGCGTTTCGGCACGGTCACGCTCGCCGATGGGTCGCTGCTGCGCAGCTATCCGATCGACGCCTTCGACCGGACCGACGGTCTGCCGAGCCGCTGGCCGACCATCGGCGTGCGGCTCAGTTCGCCGGCGGGGGAGCGCGCGAAGGCCAAGCCGGTGACCGGCCCCTTGTCGCTGCTCACGAATCTGGTCTTCACCACCGTCGACTCCACGCAGGTGCGACATGTGAGCGACCCGGTCGACGCTGATCGGAGCATCTTCGCCAAGCCCAAGGGAGTGCGCTGGACCGACTTCGATCTCACCGCCGCTCAGCAGCAGTCGCTCTACGAGGCCGGATACGCGGCGGCTGAGCGGTGGATGCGACAGCATCCCGGCGGGTGGCCGCGGGTGGACAGGAGCGGTGACTGACTGGCGGGCGTCGCCCTCGCGCGGCGGAGATGTGCGGTCCCGGGTCGCCGCCTCGTGTCCTACCTCAATCATCGCGATCACGGCCGGCACGGCAGCCACGCGCCGCACAATAGAAGCTCATTGCTGTTTCTATGGCATTATCAGCATATGGCTGTTGCTCTCATCGGCGATCTCGTCGACTCCCGCGCCTGGGACGATCGCGGCGCTCTGCATCGCGCTGTGCTGCAGGCCTGTGCCGTCACGGCCGAGATGGTGCCGGGAGCGGTGCAAGCTCCCGAACCCACGATCGGTGACGAACTCCAGGCCGTCTACCCCGATATCGCGACAGCGCTCGACGCGGCGATGATCCTTCGGCTCAGTCTGCCGCATCCGGCTGACTGCCGCGCCGGGATCGGGGTCGGGGATGTCGAGATCGTCGGACCCGGCGCCTATGGTCTGATCCAGGACGGCTCGGCCTGGTGGGCCGCCCGGGAGGCGCTCGAGGATGTCGAACGCCAGGAGCGCCGCATCCGGGGCATGCGCACTCGGGTGTGGGCGGCCGAGGGATATGAGAAGGGGGAGTTCGTGAACGCCTACGCCGTCTGTCGCGATCACATCGTGAGCGGGCTCGACGAACGTCAGCGCCGGTTGACGCTCGGGGTCCTCCGCGGACTCACCCAGGAGGAGCTGGCCGAGCAGGAGGGCATCACCCAGTCGGCCGTGTCGCAGAGCTTGCGCCGTAGCGGCGCTCTCGCGCTCAAGGACGCCTGGAGCCGGTCATGATCATCGTCGCGCTCCTCCTGGCCTCGGTGGGCGCGGCCGATCTGGTCCGCCGGCCGGCCGGGGGCCGGCTGCGGGCTCTCGAGCTTCCCTTCCTCGCAGCTTTGTCCGTCTACGTGCTCGGCGGCTCGATGCTCGGCTTGGAGCGCACAGGCATATGGACGCTGATCCCCGTGATGGTCCTCGTCATGCTCTGGCTCACGGCCCAGCACCGCCAGGGAGTCTCGGGCCCGCTCGTCCTGGCGGCCGGCCTCGTGGTCGCGCTCCTCTTCGGTCAGCATGTGCCGCGTACGGAGCCGCCCATCGGCTCCTGGTACGCCGGCCTGGAGATACCGCCGATCGAAGGACTGGAC
The DNA here is from genome assembly GCF_002174305.1 of Aeromicrobium sp. PE09-221. Taxonomy (GTDB): domain Bacteria; phylum Actinomycetota; class Actinomycetes; order Propionibacteriales; family Nocardioidaceae; genus Aeromicrobium. The sequence goes on from NZ_MIJB01000009.1 coordinate 248,343, forward strand.
GTGGATGTGGCGGCGCTGGGGCTGGGTGTCGTGCTCTTCCTGCTGCAATCGGCCAATGTGATCGTGCGAGCGGTGCTGCGGCGAGCCGGGCCGGCGGTCCTGGAGGAGGAGAGGGAGCTCCAGGGCGGGCGCATCCTCGGGCCGATCGAGCGGGTGTTCATCTTCGCGATGGCGCTCGCCGGGCAGTACGCGGCGGTCGCCGCTGTCATGGCGGCCAAGGGGGTGCTGCGGTTTCCGGAGATCTCTCGCGATCCTGGAGACGGCACACGTGCCGAGTACGTGTTGGTCGGCAGCTTCGTCAGTTGGGGGCTCGCCTTCGCCGCGGTCCCGCTCTTCTGACTCCGCGATAACCCCACGGCGTTCGGCGGGAGGCGAGTCGTACGCTTTTCCCATGACCTCCTCCGACTCCACTCCAGCGGACCAGATCGACATCAAGCCCCGTAGCCGGACGGTTACCGATGGCATCGAGGCGACCGCCTCGCGCGGTATGCTCCGCGCGGTCGGGATGGGCGATGACGACTGGGCCAAGCCGCAGATCGGCGTGGCGTCGAGCTGGAACGAGATCACCCCCTGCAATCTCTCTCTGGATCGCCTCGCCAAGGCGTCCAAGGAGGGCGTGCATGCGGGCGGTGGCTACCCGCTCGAGTTCGGCACGATCAGCGTCTCGGACGGCATCTCGATGGGCCATGAGGGTATGCATTTTTCGCTCGTGAGCCGCGAGGTCATCGCCGATTCGGTCGAGACTGTGATGATGGCCGAGAGGCTCGACGGATCGGTGCTGCTGGCCGGCTGTGACAAGAGCCTGCCGGGCATGCTGATGGCAGCGGCTCGCCTCGATCTCGCGAGCGTCTTCCTCTACGCCGGGTCGATCATGCCGGGCAAGGTCGATGGCGAGGATGTCACGCTCATCGACGGCTTCGAGGGTGTCGGCGCCTGTATGAAGGGTCTGATCTCCCGCGAGCAGCTCGACAAGATCGAGCGCAATATCTGCCCGGGCGAGGGGGCCTGCGGTGGCATGTACACCGCCAACACGATGGCCTCGGTCGCCGAGGCACTTGGCATGAGCCTGCCGGGTTCGGCGGCGCCGCCCGCGATCGACCGTCGCCGCGACGGCTTCGCGCAGGAGTCCGGCAAGGCCGTCGTCGAGCTGTTGCGCAAGGGCATCACCGCTCGTCAGATCATGACCCGCGAGGCCTTCGAGAACGCGATCGCCATCGTGATGGCTCTCGGCGGCTCCACCAACGCCGTCCTCCACCTGCTGGCCATCGCGCGTGAGGCCGAGGTCGACCTCACCCTCGAGGACTTCAACCGCATCGGCGACAAGGTCCCGCACCTGGGTGACCTCAAGCCCTTCGGCAAGTACGTCATGTACGACGTCGACCAGAAGGGCGGCATCCCCGTCGTCATGAAGGCTCTGCTCGACGCAGGGCTCATGCACGGCGACACCCTCACGGTCACGGGCAAGACCATGGCCGAGAACCTCGCTGATCTCGGGCTCGACGGCAAGGTCGACGGCAGCGTCATCCGTCCGCTCTCTGAGCCGATCCACCGCACGGGCGGCATCACGGTGCTCAAGGGCTCGCTCGCCCCCGAGGGTGCGGTCGTCAAGAGCGCCGGCTTCGACTCCGATGTCTTCCGCGGCACCGCCCGGGTCTTCGACGGCGAGCGCGCGGCGATGGATGCGCTGGAAGACGGCACGATCGTGGCCGGTGATGTGGTCGTCATCCGCTACGAGGGTCCCAAGGGCGGCCCGGGCATGCGCGAGATGTTGGCGATCACCGGTGCCATCAAGGGCGCCGGTCTCGGTAAGGACGTGCTGTTGCTGACCGATGGGCGCTTCTCCGGCGGCACCACCGGTCTGTGCGTCGGCCACGTCGCACCCGAGGCGGTCGACGGCGGTCCGATCGCCTTCGTCCGCGATGGCGACATCATCGAGCTGGACATGGCCAACCGCACCCTCGAGGTCGAGATCGAGGCCGACGAGTTCGAGCGTCGTCAGCAGGGCTGGGAGCCCAACCCGCCGCGGTACACCACGGGCGTGCTCGCCAAGTACGCCAAGCTCGTGTCCTCGGCCGCCGACGGCGCCGTCTGCGGATAGCCTTCCAGAGAATCCCGTCGTGGCGGCGTTCGTCGATGGTTCCGTCGTATTCGTCGCGCGGGGACTGATGATGATGCATTCGGGCCGCTATGACGACCACAATGCATCACGACCGGTCCGCATCGCCTCGAAACATGATGCGTTCGGGTGGCTATAGCGACCACAATGCATCATCATCGGTCCGCACCGCCGTGCGCCGGTATCCAGTTCGGTTCACGTCACTACCGTCAACCGGATGTGGCGGTCGTCCGGCGAGATGTCACGCCAGCTGGACTCTGGCTCGCCCCGTCGGACGTGCTCCTCGCTCTGGAGGTGGTGTCGCCGGCCTCGGTGACGACCGACCGGATCACTAAGCCGGCCCAGTACGCGATGTGGGGCATCGAGGGTTTCTGGAGGGTCGAGACCGAACCGGAGCTGAGCCTGACGGCTTATGCGCTGAATCCCTGCGACGACGTCTACACCGAACTCGGCAGCTGGGGGCCCGGGGAGACGGTCTGTGTGGAGCGCCCCTTCCGGGTGTCCTTCGCGGTCGACGACCTAGCCCGCTGATCCCGTCGGGGCCTCCCGGTAGGATCGCGCGGTGTCAACGATCGATCCCGATGAGCTCGCCGTCGCGCTGAAGGTCCTCGGCGAGGCTCAGTTCCTCGGCGAGGAGGACGACGCCTATATCGCGCTGCGACGCGCGTGCGGCAAGTTCTACAAGGACGTCAAGAAGCAGCGCCGCAAGGCCAAGCGGGCCGAGATCGCCGCCGCCGATCGCGCGGTGATCGAGGCGACCGCCACTGGTTCGGCGCGACGGATCGACGACGAGACCGCCGGCCTGCCGCTGGTCTCACAGGCCAAGGGCGCCACCGCCGGGACGCTGAAGGTGGCCCGTCCCTGCTATATCTGCAAGACCGATTACACGGTCGTCGACGCCTTCTATCACCAGTTGTGCCCCGACTGCGCGGCCATGAGCCACGCGAAGCGTGATGCTCGCACCGATCTGTCGGGCAAGCGCGCTCTGCTGACGGGTGGCCGCGCGAAGATCGGCATGTACATCGCCTTGCGGTTGCTGCGCGACGGGGCACACACGACCATCACGACCCGCTTCCCGCGCGATGCGGTGCGCCGGTTCCGTCAGTTGCCCGACAGCGATCAGTGGATCGACCGGCTGAAGATCGTGGGCATCGACCTGCGCGATCCCGCTCAGGTCATCGGGCTGGCCGACGATGTCGCTGCCGCTGGGCCCTTGGACATCCTCATCAACAACGCCGCGCAGACCGTCAAGCGGTCCCCGGGCGCCTATCAGCACCTCGCTGATGCCGAGATGACCGAGCTCTCCGCCGGCCCCATGCCCGAGCTCGTCACCTTCGGTCACCCCAGCGACGCGCATCCGGCCTCGCTCGTCGGATCGGTGGCCTCGCACCCGGTCCTTGCCGGGGACGCCGGGACGGCCGACGCACTCACTGCGATGGCGCTGACAGCGGGGTCGGCCGACCTGGAGCGCATCGATGCCGGGGGACTGGTGCCCGATGTGGTGGACACCAACAGCTGGGTGCAGCATGTGGGCGAGGTCGATGCGCTGGAGCTGCTCGAGGTGCAGCTGTGCAATAGCGTCGCCCCGTTCATCCTGACGAGCCGGCTGAGGCCCGCGATGGCGGCTGCGGTCCGCGCGGGCGCGCGTCGTTCCTATGTCGTCAACGTGTCGGCGATGGAAGGGCAGTTCGCCCGGGCCTACAAGGGCCCCGGCCATCCGCACACCAATATGGCCAAGGCGGCGCTGAATATGCTGACGCGCACGAGCGCGGGAGAGATGTTCGAGAGCGAGGGCATCTTGATGACCGCGGTCGACACCGGATGGATCACCGACGAACGGCCCCATGTCACCAAGGTGCGCTTGGCCGAGGAGGGCTTCAAGGCGCCGCTCGATCTGGTCGACGGCGCGGCGCGGGTCTACGACCCGATCGTGCGCGGTGAGGCGGGCGAGGACCTCTACGGCGTCTTCCTCAAAGACTTCCGCCCCTCACCCTGGTGAAACTCGGGGCGAGAACGACCGCGGCCCCCGCCCAATGAGGACGGAGGCCGTAGTCGAGTCGGATCACTCGGAGTCCGGAGTCCCCGGGGTCTCGATCTCGGGAGTGCACTCGGTCATCACATCTTGGCTGAGGTTGCCGAGCGTCTCTTCGTCTTCCTCCGAGGCCTCGTAATCCTCGTCGAGGTCGGCCATGGCGCGCAGAGCCTCGTCGGAGAGATCGGAGTCGACGAAGACCCCGGCCACGCAGTCCGCCATCTCGTCGGGGACCGCGGCGCCACCGAGCGGCGATTCCTCGGAGGTGATCGCGTCGGCGAGCTCCTGCTGACTGGGGCGGTCGGCTCCGCCGCCGCAGGCAGCGAGCGAGCCGACGAGCACGGCGGTCGAGACCGCGGCGGCGGCCCTGGTGAACGGCTTCATGGCGTACCTTTCATCGCGGCGCCCCGCAGTGAAGCGCTCCCGACCATTCAACACCGTCCGGATTCCGGCGCGGACAACGGGTTGGTCCACATGGTGGAAGAGAATGTCTCAGAACTTGACCAGGGTCTGGTGCAAGGAGCACACTGGACGCGTGCGTGCACAGCTTCTCGTAGTTTCCTAGGCGGTCGTCACCGACGATCGCCTCCCTCCACTGCCCTGACGGGCCGGAGGGTTTTTTTATGTGAGCTGCACGCCAGAAGTACCGACCCACTGAGCAGAGATGGACCGCGAGATGACCGAACCGCCGGCTGAGATCATCACGGGGGCACAGAGCCTCGTCCGCGCCCTGGAGCGCGTGGGCGTCGATACGATCTTCGGTATCCCGGGGGGCGCGATCCTCCCGGCCTACGATCCCTTGTTCGACTCCTCGATCCGACATGTCCTGGTCCGCCACGAGCAGGGAGCGGGGCACGCCGCCGAGGGTTACGCCATGGAGACCGGCAAGGTCGGCGTCTGCATGGCCACGTCCGGCCCGGGTGCCACCAACCTCGTGACCGCCATCGCCGACGCGTACCTGGATTCGGTGCCGATCGTCGCGATCACCGGTCAGGTCGCCAGCGGGGTCATCGGCTCGGACGCCTTCCAGGAGGCCGACATCCGCGGCATCACGATGCCCATCACCAAGCACAGCTTCCTGGTGACCGATCCGGCGGACATCCCCGGCGCCATCGCGGAGGCCTTCCACATCGCCTCGACCGGCCGTCCCGGCCCGGTCTTGGTCGACATCAGCAAGGATGCGTTGCAGGGTCCCACCAGCTTCCGTTGGCCGCACGAGCTGGCGCTGCCGGGCTACCGTCCCACCTCGCGTCCGCATAACAAGCAGATCCGTGAGGCGGCCAAGCTCATCGCCGAGGCACGCAAGCCCGTGCTATATGTCGGCGGCGGCGTCATCAAGGCCAATGCGGCGGCCGAACTCAAGGTGCTTGCCGAGCTGACCCAGATCCCGGTCGTCACCACCTTGATGGCGCGCGGTGCCTTTCCCGACTCGCACGAGTTGCATCTCGGCATGCCCGGCATGCACGGCACGGTCGCTGCTGTCGGGGCGCTCCAGCGGTCCGATCTGCTCATCACCCTCGGTGCCCGCTTCGACGACCGTGTGACCGGCAATCTGGAGTCCTTCGCTCCGAATGCGAAGGTCGTCCATGCCGACATCGATCCCGCCGAGATCTCCAAAAATCGCACCGCCGACGTCCCGATCGTGGGCGATGCCCGCGAGGTGATCGCCGATCTCGTACGCGCCCTGCAGAAGCAGGCGGAGGAGGACGGCCTGGTCGGGGAGTACTCGGCCTGGCGTGCCTTCGTGCTCGGACTCAAGTCCAAATTCGCACCTTCCTATGACAAGCCCGCCGAGGGGTTGGCTCCGCAGACGGTCATCGAGCGGATCAGCGCGTTGTCCGGTCCGGAGGCCACCTATGTCGCCGGTGTGGGCCAGCACCAGATGTGGTCGGCGCACTATGTCGACTTCGAACGACCCCGCCAGTGGCTCAACTCGGGCGGCGCCGGCACCATGGGCTATGCCGTGCCCGCCGCGATGGGAGCGAAGGCCGGCGCCCCGGACCGCGTCGTGTGGGCCATCGACGGAGACGGCTGCTTCCAGATGACCAATCAGGAGCTCGCCACCTGCGCGCTGGAGGGCATTCCGGTCAAGATCGCCGTCATCAACAACTCCTCGCTGGGCATGGTGCGCCAGTGGCAGACGCTCTTCTACGAGGGCCGTTACTCCAATACCGACCTCAATACCGGACCGGAGTCGATCGGCGCACGCCGGATCCCCGACTTCGTCAAGCTGGCCGAGGCGTACGGTTGTGTCGGGTTGCGATGCGAGAGCGAGGACGACCTCGACGATGTCATCGCCAAGGCGCTGAGCATCAACGATGTGCCCGTCGTGATCGACTTCGTGGTCGAGCGCGACGCCATGGTCTGGCCCATGGTCGCGGCCGGCACCAGCAATGACGACATCAAGATCGCGCGGGATCTCGCGCCCGACTGGGAAGAGGACGACCTGTGAGCACGCATACCCTGAGCGTCTTGGTCGAGAACAGCCCCGGCGTGCTCGCCCGCGTGTCGAGTCTGTTCATGCGTCGCGGCTTCAATATCGAGAGCCTGGCGGTCGGACCGACGGAGATCCCCGAGATCTCGCGCATGACCATCGTGGTCAATGTCGACAAGCTTCCCCTCGAGCAGGTCACCAAGCAGCTGAACAAGCTCGTGCAGGTGCTCAAGATCGTCGAGCTCGAGCCGACCGCCGCCGTGGAGCGTGAGCTCATGTTGATCAAGGTCAAGACCGATCAGCAGACCCGCGGGCAGGTGCTCGAGACCGTGCAGCTGTTCCGGGCGAAAGTCGTCGACGTCGCGCAGGACTCGGTCACGATCGAGGCCACCGGCGACGCCGGTAAGCTCGCCGCGATGCTCAACGTCCTCGAGCCCTTCGGCATCCGTGAGATCGCCCAGTCCGGTCGCGTGGCGATCGGCCGCGGCTCACGATCCATCACCGACCGCACCCTGCGGGCGGTGCCGGGCGCACAGAGCGTCGTCTAGCGGTCGACCCCGAAAACTGACGTCCATCACACAACGCAAGGAGAATCACCCGTGGCTGAGTTGTTCTATGACGACGATGCGGATCTGTCCATCATCCAGGGCAAGCAGGTGGCCGTCATCGGCTACGGCAGCCAGGGCCACGCCCACGCGCTGAACCTGCGCGACTCGGGCGTTGACGTGCGCGTCGGCCTGCCGGAAGGCTCCAAGAGCCGCGCCAAGGCCGAGGCCGAGGGACTGCGCGTCCTGACCCCCGCCGAGGCCGCGGAGGAGGCCGATGTCGTCGTGATCCTCGCGCCGGACCAGGTCCAGCGCACGCTCTACGCCGAGTCGATCGAGCCCAACCTCGTCGAGGGTGACGCCCTCGTCTTCGGCCACGGCTTCAACATCCGCTACGGCTTCATCCAGCCGCCCGCCGGTGTCGACGTCGTGCTCGTCGCGCCCAAGGCCCCCGGCCACACCGTGCGTCGTGAGTTCGTCGCCGGTCGCGGCATCCCGGACATCCTCGGCGTGGAGCAGGACGCCACCGGCAACGCCTGGGAGCTCACCCTCTCCTACGCCAAGGCCATCGGCGGCACCCGCGCCGGCGTCATCAAGACCACCTTCACCGAGGAGACCGAGACCGATCTCTTCGGCGAGCAGGCCGTGCTGTGTGGTGGCGTGTCGCACCTGATCCAGGCCGGCTTCGAGACCCTGACCGAGGCTGGCTACCAGCCCGAGATCGCCTACTTCGAGGTGCTGCACGAGCTCAAGCTCATCGTCGACCTCATCCACGAGGGCGGCATCGCCAAGCAGCGCTGGAGCGTCTCGGACACCGCCGAGTACGGTGACTATGTCTCCGGCCCGCGGATCATCGACTCCTCGGTCAAGGACCGCATGAAGGACGTGCTGTCCGAGATCCAGGATGGCTCCTTCGCGAAGCGCTTCATCGAGGACCAGGACAATGGAGCCAAGGAGTTCCAGCGTCTGCGCGAGGAGGAGGCGGGCCACTCGATCGAGGCGACCGGTAAGGAGCTGCGGGCGCACTTCGCGTGGCAACAGGTCGACGACGACTACACCGAGGGCACTGCCGCGCGCTGAGCTCGCTCTCATCACCGAGCGTGGTGTCCCGTAGCATCCTGTGATGCCGCGGGCGCCACGCTCGGTGTGTTTCCGCCCTCACGCGATGATGTCGATGGTCCGCGGGTCGCGGACCGCCTCCGCGTCCCGTGGGCCGAGATCCTCCCACGCCGAGGCGAGACGCTCGATCGCCCTCTTCATCACGTCCTGCGGCTGTGTGTAGGGGATGCGTATCCAGTGCTCACCCGCGTGGGGCTGTGCGCCGAAGAAACGCGGTCCCGGCGTCAACAGCAGGCCGCGCTCCTCGGCCGCCATCGCGAGTGCGGTCGCCATGCGTCCAGGGAGCCGAGCCCACAAGGTCAGTCCTCCCGCCGGAGGGTCGATCCGCCAGTCGGGGAGTCGCTCGGCGATCAGCGCGATGGCCGCATCACGCGTGCGGCCTGCGATAGGGAGGTGGGGGGAACGGTCCAGCAGACCCGCTGCGACGGCCTCGGCGACGATGAGCTGATCGAGTGCCGATGCGCCGAGGTCCTGGTGCATGCGAGCCTGGATCAGACCGGGGACGGCCGAGCGTGGCGCGCGGATCCACCCGACCCGAAGTCCACCCCATATCGACTTGGACGCCGACCCGATGGTGAAGGCATCAGGGCACCAGCGCGCCAGGTGGGGGAGAGCCTCGCCCTCGAGGCGCAGATCGCGCATGGTCTCGTCGACGATCGTGGTGACCCCGTGTCGGCACATGGCGGCACCGATGCGGCCACGCCGCTCGGCGTCCATGACCGCACCGGTCGGATTGTGGAAGTCGGGGATCAGATAGGCGACCTGTGCTGACGGGACCGCGCGTTCGATGTCGGCCATGGGCCAGGGGTCGTCCGCGATGGGCAACGGGAGGAGGCGGGCCCCTGCTCCGCTGAAGGCGTCGAAGGCATGTGGATAGCTGCAGGCCTCGGTCAAGGCGCGGTCGCCGGGACGGCAGAGGACGCGAGTGAGGAGCGCGAGTGCTCCTTGCGCGCCGGTGGTCACGATGATCTGCTCGGGTTCGGTGGCCAGCCCGTGCTCGGTATAGCGCTGCGCGAGGCGCTCGCGCAGGAGCGGCAGTCCGTCCGGCAGGTAACCATGGGTCGCCATCAGGCTGGGCAGACCCTCGGCGGCGCGATGCACGAGGCGGGCGAGCTCCGGTGGTGCGGGCATCGCGGCCGTGGTGATGGAGATGTCGTCCGGGTCGGCGGACGTGGCGAGCAGGCTCGTCGCGTTCCGTTCGGTGAGTGGCAGCCGGATGACGGTCCCAGAGCCCTGTCGTGCGGATGCGAGTCCTCGGTCGCGCAGCACCCCGTAGGCACGTGTCGCGGTGGTGCGGCTGATGCCCGCAGCCTCGGCAAGGGTCCGTTCGCTGGGCAGCCGGGTGCCGTCGGGGATGCGGCCGTCCAGGACGGCCGCTGCGATGGCCGATGCCCAGGCGCGGTAGGCGGGACCTCCGCGTGCGTGGGCTGACGGGTCGACGGCGGTCACCAGGCCCGCAGCGCTCATCTGGCGAGAGGTCATGCTGCCACTCTGCGACAATTGGCTATCGAATACAAGGCCATTGGCTGCCAAGATCTCGGTATGGTTTGGGCGATTCTGGGAAGTGGACTCCTTGTAGTGGCAGTGGTGAGCACGGCGCGTGATTTGCTCCGCGACGGCTACCGGAGGACGAGGACCCGATGAACCGTGGTCACGGCCTGACGAGCACGGGCTCGGCGGCGCGGACGGCGACAGTCGTGGGAGGGCCCGAGGCGACGATGAGTCCGTCGAGCCGGACCCATGATCCGTCGTTCAGCGAGTAGTCGACCCGATAGCCGGCCTCCAGGTGCACACGCACGGATGCGGCCGCCCGGGTGTACCGGTGCGTGACGGTGAGATCTGGGTAGGGAGTGCCCGGATGACCCGTGGTCTGCTGTGTGCCATCGCCGTGGTGCCAGGTGAACGACACGGGTGTCGCGCGGATCCGTACGGCGACCCCGAGGACGTCCACGGTCTGGTCGACATCGGGGGCTGTCGTGTACAGATTCGTCGGCAGATTGACGAGGGTGGTGTCCTGCGGTTCGACGGCGACGCTGAGGGCCGGCAGGTCGATCTCGCGGACGACTCGTTCAATCTCCTCGGGCGACGGAGGCTCCGGCGCCGATCCAGGAGGTGGATCGCCGGTCCCGCCAGGGTCCGTGGGCGCGGGGGAGCAGAGAAATCCGACGATGGCGCTGGGAGGGCAGCGGCGCCGGAGGTCGTCTCGGATACGCTCGCGGACCGTCGGCGGCCGGGCACCCGGGGTTCCACCCGGCCCCGCCACCGGCCCAGGAACCTTCGGCGCGCTCCCAGGGCCGCTGCGCTCCACGTCCACGACAACTGATGGTCGGCGGGGGGATGGGGATACGTCGACAACATCGCCACCGACAAGCGCTGTCACAAGTACTACTAGTGCGAGAATCACTCTTCGGGCCTTCCAAGCCTCTGCGCGATCCAACGGTCGCCACCTCGCGATACCTCAAGGAAGACGCGCTCTTGGTACGCCGCGTTCTCGATCTCCGTGTCGGTCGCTGACTTCTTTGAGCTTCCTGCGCTGGCGGAAATATCTGCTGTCACTTCATGGGTGGAGTTTCGAGAGTTCAGCGCAACGGCTTCCACGGTCCACTCTCCACCGGTGAAGAATCCGCCGTTTTGGTAGGTCGATCGGTAGAGCTCGATGTACTTCGCGCAGCCGGTGCAGTCGTCGGCGGACAGGTTCTCCAGTTCCGCGGTGTCGCCGGTCAGAGCGGAGTAGTTCAGCACCTCGATGTAGTGGCGGGCGAAGGCTTCGGCTCCCGCGGGGGAGTCATCGGCCGCCAGCTCCGGCATCGCGGGCACGGTGATCTCCGGAGTCGGCGTGACCGTCTCCTCGGACGGCTCGGGTTGACCCGAACACCCCATGAGCGCCACCGCCAGCACCGGCAGGACCATCCGCCGCATCTCATCACCCCCGACATCGATGACACGAAAGTAGTGGCGATCGGTCCGTTTGTCACCCGCCATCGTGCCGCGCTGTGGACAACCCTCGCTCCGGCGGTTCCGTGGCGGCTGCTACGGTCGGCACGACACCACCACGCCGGGGTGCCCGCGAGGGCTGAGAACACACCCGCCGAACCTGATCCGGTTAACACCGGCGCTAGGGAGCCGTATGACGTCCGATCTTTCCGTCGACGCTGTCGTCGACACCGCCCGTGCCGTGCGTGAGCGCACGCCGCTCGTCCAGTGCATCACCAACTACGTCTCGATGGACGTGGCTGCCAATCTGCTCAATGCCGCGCACGCATCCCCCGCGATGGTGCACGATGTGAACGAGGCTGCCGACATGGCCGCTCTCGCCTCGGCGGTCACCGTGAACATCGGCACGCTGAGCCCTCCCTGGGTCGAGGGAATGCACGCCGCCGCGGGCACGGCGCACGACCGTGGCATCCCGTGGGTGCTCGATCCGGTCGCGGTCGGTGCCACGAGGTACCGCCGTGAGACCGTCACCGCGTTGCTCGCGCACCGACCCACCGTCCTCCGGGCGAATGCCAGTGAGATCCTCGCCATCGCGACCGCCCGTGGCGCCGGACGTGGTGTCGACAGCACGGACGACTCGATCGCCATCCGCCACGAGGCCGAGCGGCTCGCGGGATCGCTGGGAACGGTCGTGGTCGTCAGTGGCGCGACCGATGTGGTCACCGATGGTGGGCGGACGGTGCTCGTCGAGGGCGGGGATCCTCGGATGCCGCTCATCTCGGCCCTCGGCTGCGCGGCATCCGCCTTGGTCGCAGCGACCTGCGCATGTGCCGCCGATCCCTGGGTGGGCGCCGCCAGCGCCATGACGATCCTGGCAGCGGCTGGGCGGGTCGCGGGGGAGTCGGCCGCCGGCCCGGGGACGCTCCGACCGGCCCTGCTCGACGCCCTGTACCTCCAGCAGCCCGATGATCTGCGGAATGTCGTGTGGCGATGAACTTCATTCACGGTGTGTATCTGGTGACCGAGCCGCACGACGAGATCGTGGACATCTGTGTCACCGCCGCGCAAGGCGGACTCGATCTGATCCAGGTCCGCGACAAAAGGGCCTCGACCTCCCGACTCGTCGAGGCCGCCGGGGCGATCCGGTCCGCGACGGGCGTGCCGGTCATCGTGAACGACGATCTCGAGGCCGCCGCACGCGTCGACGGGGTTCACGTCGGCGTCAGCGATGCTCGACCCGCGGACGCCCGCGACGCCCTCGGAGGTGAGGCGATCATCGGCTGGTCCGTCAACGGCATCGCACAGCTCGACGATGTCGAGCAGGTCCGGGCGTGTGACTATCTGGCCGTCAGCCCGGTGTGGGCGACGCCGACCAAACCCGATCACGAGGAGCCGCTCGGCCTCGAGGGGGTGCGGATGATCTCGGCGCGATCGTCCCTCCCTGTCGTCGCCATCGGAGGCATCGACCTCGAACGTGCGGCTGAGGCGGTGGCAGCCGGCGCGGATGCCGTGGCGGTCGTCTCGGCCATCACCCGAGCATCCGACCCATGTGCAGCCGCGCGGGCTCTCGGCGCCGCGGTGGAAGAAGGGAGAGCACGATGAGCGAACCGGTCATGTTGACGATCGCCGGGTCCGACCCGTCCGGAGGGGCCGGCGTGCAAGCCGATCTCAAGACCGCGACGGCTCTCGGGGTCTACGGCGCCAGCGTCCTCACCGCGCTGACAGCGCAGAACACCACCGGTGTCCGCGGCATCCATCCGGTCCCCGCGAGTTTCGTCGGCGAACAGCTCGACGCGGTGCTGGAGGATCTGGATGTCCGGGCGATCAAGATCGGCATGCTCGGCGATGCCGGGGTGATCGAGACGATCGCATCCCGGCTGGGGGAACGACCCGAGATCCCGCTAGTGCTCGACCCCGTCATGGTCGCCACCTCGGGGGACCGCCTGATCCCCGAGGACGCGGTCGCGGCGATCGTCGAACTGCTGCTGCCGATCACCGACCTGGCGACTCCCAATCTGCCGGAGACGGCAGTGCTCGCCGGTCGCGACGTCCGTTCGCCCGATGACTTCGAGGCCGCCGGCCGGGCCGTGATGGCACGTGGCGCACGCCATGTCCTCGTCAAGGGCGGTCATCTCGATGGCGACGAGGTAGTCGACCTGCTCGTCTCTGCCGACGGCGCGGGCCGGCTGATCAATGCCCGGATCGACACCCCCAATACGCACGGGACCGGTTGCACCTTGTCGGCGGCGGTCGCTTCGCGCCTGGCCCTCGGCGATCTGATGGCCGACGCCGTGGTGGCCGCCCGTGCCTATCTTCAGCGCGCGATCGTCGCGTCGGTCGATCGGCGGATCGGCGCCGGGCACGGCCCCGTGGACCACCTGGTCGATTTGAGAGGTGAAGACCGATGAGCTTCAGCGAACGCGCTTGGGTCGAAGCGGCCGATGTGGTCGCGCAGATCATGGATCACCCCTTCGTCCTGGGGCTCGCCGACGGCACGCTGCCATCCGAGACCTTCGAGCGCTACCTCTGTGATGACGCGCACTATCTCGACCGATACGGCCGGGTGCTCGCGATGCTGGCGGTACGCGCGCCCACCACCGCCGATGTCGGGGCGATGGCGGAGTTCGCTGCCGGCGCGGCGGTGGCCGAGCGTGAGCTGCACGAGACGGTGATCGGCACCACGCTGGCGGGGTCCCTGCCGAGCGCGACCTGCGATGCGTACACCGGATTTCTTTTCGCGGCCGCGACGCAGCGGCCCGTGAGCGTCGGTCTCGCTGCGGTACTGCCGTGCTTCCGGGTCTATGCGCACGTGGGGGAGTCGCTCGCCGCCGCGGCCCATGCGGACCATCCGTATCGGTCGTGGCTCGAGCAGTACGGCGATCCCGGGTTCGCGGAGGCGACGCGGCGCTGCGAGGCCATCGCCGACCGGTGGGCCGAGCTCGATCCGTCGACGATCCCGGCCATGCACCAGGCGTACGGCCGGGCGACCCGCTATGAGCTCGCGTTCTGGGAGGCCGCCTGGCGCTGACCGGTCAGCGGCGGGTGGCGATGATGAGGCTCGCGTCTGGGTCGATGAGCATCTCGACGGCCGCGAAGCGCTCGTCGGTGAGCCACTGCTCGCGGATGGAGTCGACCTGCCCGTCGACGATGGGCGGCCAGAAGGAGGAGGGCACGAAGTCGTCGAGCACCGCGATCCCGCCGGCTTCGAGCATGTCGGCGAGGACATCGATATCGGCCATGACATCGCGGACGTCGACGAACAGCAGGGAGAAGGGAGCGAACTCCTCCAAGGCCGACCAGTCACCGGAGAGGACGCGGACGTTCTCGGCATCGCCGAAGATCTCCTGGACGTCCTCGGCGAGATCGGGGTCGAGTTCGGCGCTGACGATCGAGGCCTCCTTCGGCGCGCCGCTGTGCAACCAGGCCGAACCCACACCGCATCCGGTGCCCAGTTCGGCGAGGGTGCCGCTGCGGGAGGCTGCCAGGGCGGCGAGCAGGCGTCCGGTCTCGTGACGCGTCGAGGTGATGAACCCCCGCCGCCGGGACAGGTCGAGGGTCCGGGCGACGAGATCGGGGAGATCGGTGGGTGCGCTCACGTGCTCAGTGTGGCACGGTGACCACGGCATCCGGTCGGTGCCGACCGGCTCGTGAGACACGCAGCACAGCGTCTCGCGAAATGCTTCACAAAGCCGATCGTGACAGTTAGCATGTGAACATGCGGAAGCAGTTCGTACTCATCGCTTGCCGCGGCAGGACCTCTTAGGGCCACACCTGCCGCGGAGTTTCGGCGTTGGCCCGGCGACTCCGCAGCAGATGTCCTGACCATGACCTGGTCTCCTCCTCTGTCAGAGCTCGACCACCTTCGAGCATGTGGCCTGGCGAGTCGTCGGATCGATCCGGATCCCGCTGACTCCCAGCACCCATCCACTCTTCGAAGGAGCACGTCATCATGAACCAGCCATTGATCGAATGGGGACCGGCTCACCTGCGCGACGAGGACGTTGCCGAGGTCAGTGACCGCCCCGACGATAACTGATCGACAGCTGAGATACCGGTTTCACATCATGAGACCGGGTCCCGTAGGATCGCGCCCATGACCACGTTCTCGCTCGCTGTCGTGCCCGGCGACGGCATCGGCCCCGAAGTCACTGCCCAAGCACTGCGCGTGCTCGGCGTCATCGCCGAGCATCACGATGTCGCCTTCACCTCGACCGAGTACGATCTCGGCGCGCGGCGGTGGCATGCGACGGGTGAGACGCTGCCCGATTCGGTGCTGGAGGAGATCCGTCAGCACGACGCCATCCTGCTCGGTGCGGTGGGTGATCCGTCGGTGCCGTCAGGCGTCCTCGAGCGCGGTCTGCTGCTGCGGTTGCGTTTCGAGCTCGACCACTACGTCAACCTGCGGCCGAGCAAGCTGTTCCCCGGTGTGCCCACGCCCCTGGGCGGCCCCGGCGAGATCGACTTCATCGTCGTCCGCGAGGGCACCGAGGGTCCGTACGTCGGCAACGGCGGTGCGATCCGCGTCGGCACGCCGCACGAGGTCGCGACCGAGGTCAGCCTCAACACGGCCTTCGGCGTCGAGCGGGTCGTCCGCGATGCCTTCGAGCGCGCCCAGGCACGTCCGCGCAAGAAGCTCACGCTCGTGCACAAGAACAATGTGCTCGTGCACGCGGGTCATCTCTGGTCGCGCACCGTCGAGAAGGTCGCTGCCGAGTACCCCGAGATCACGGTGGACTACCTCCACGTCGATGCCGCCACGATCTTCCTCACCACCGACCCCGGACGCTTCGACGTCATCGTCACCGATAACCTCTTCGGCGACATCCTGACCGACCTGGCCGCTGCTGTGACCGGTGGTATCGGCCTGGCGGCCAGCGGCAATGTCAACCCCGATCGCACGGCTCCCAGCATGTTCGAGCCCGTCCACGGCTCGGCTCCGGATATCGCGGGCCAGGGCAAGGCCGACCCGACCGCGGCGATCCTCTCGGCGGCGCTCCTGCTGGACCACCTCGGCCTGCCCGAGGCGGCGGCGGCCGTGACGGACGCGGTCGAGGCCGATATCGCCGAGCGCAGCGGCACTCGCGGCACCGAGGAGGTGGGAGAGGCCATCGCGTCACGCGTGGCCGCAGCGGTATCGGTGGTCGCCTGACCCCGTACCCTCCGATCACCAGAAAGCAGTACCGTGACCTCTATGACCTCGCCCACGTTCGCCCCCCGCATCGAACTCTCCGATCACGCGCGCGGGGAAGCCGAACGTATCGGCATCCTCGCCAATCCCGGCTTCGGCAACCACTTCACCGACCACATGTTCCTGGCCGAGTGGACCCCGGCCGAGGACTGGCACGACCCTCGTGTCGTGCCATACGGGCCCTTGCAGCTCGATCCCGCCACCGCCGTCCTGCACTACGCCCAAGAGATCTTCGAAGGCCTCAAGGCCTACAGCCAGGCCGACGGATCGGTGTGGCTGTTCCGCCCCGAGGCCAACGGTGAGCGCCTCCAGCGGTCGGCGCGACGGCTCGCGCTGCCTGAGCTGCCGCTCGACTGGTTCCTCGGCTCGATCCGCGCGCTGGTCGAGACCGATCGCGCTTGGGTGCCGTCCGGGGAGGAGAAGAGCCTCTACCTGCGCCCGTTCATGTTCGCCTCGGAGGTCTTCCTCGGGGTGCGGCCCAGCCAGCACGTCACCTACTCGGTCATCGCCTCGCCGGCCGGCGCCTACTTCACCGGAGGCATCAAGCCCGTCTCGATCTGGCTCTCCGAGGAGTTCAGCCGCGCGGGCGCGGGCGGAACCGGTGCCGCCAAGTGCGGTGGCAACTACGCCGCCAGCCTGCTGCCGCAGCAGGAGGCGGCCGCCCACGGATGCGCCCAGGTTGCCTTCCTCGACGCCGTCGAGCACCGCTGGATCGAGGAGCTCGGCGGCATGAACCTGTACTTCGTGCACGCGGATGGGTCGATCGTCACGCCGGAACTGAGTGGCTCCATCCTCGAAGGAGTCACCCGCGACTCGATCCTGCAACTCGCCCGCGATCTCGGACATGAGGTCGTCGAGCGCAGGGTCAGCATCGACGAATGGCGTGAGGGTGTCGCCGGCGGCACGATCACCGAGGTCTTCGCCTGCGGCACCGCCGCGGTCATCACTCCCGTCGGCACGCTGAAGTGGAACGGCGGCGAGGTCACGTCCGGCGACGGCGAGCTCGGCAAGGTCACCGGAGCGATCCGGCAGGCCCTCGTCGACATCCAGTACGGCCGCGCTCGTGACGAGCACGGCTGGATGACCCGCCTGATCTGATCGCGTCACATCGCGGCGGTCTTCCCTCAAGGTGGCCGACGCGAACACGCTTCCGGTTACCCGCCGGTCCGTCGCGTCCAGGTGATTGGATGGACGTCATGGACTCCTCCACGCGCAGCGAGCACGATCTCATCGGCGACCGTGAGGTCCCGGCCGACGTCTATTGGGGAGTGCACACGCTTCGTGCGCTGGAGAACTTCCCGATCACGGGCATCCCGATCGAGGGCAGTCCCTATCTGGTCGAGGCGCTGGTCTGCGTCAAGGAGGCCGCCGCGACCGCCAATCACGAGCTGGGCCTGCTCGACGACAAGCGATTCGAGGCGATCCGCGATGCCTGCGAGCAGATTCGTGAGGGGGCCTTGCACGATCAGTTCGTCGTCGACGTCATCCAGGGTGGTGCAGGCACCTCGACGAATATGAACGCCAACGAGGTGATCGCTAATCTCGCGCTGGAGAATCTCGGTCACCCCAAGGGCGACTACACGCGTCTGCACCCCAATGAGCACGTCAATCTGAGCCAGTCGACTAATGACGTCTACCCGACGGCGATCAAGATCGCCATCATCATGGCCACGAAGTCGCTGCTGGAGGCGATGGCCGTGCTCGAGGAGTCCTTCGCCCGCAAGGCCGATGAGTTCCGTGACGTGCTCAAGATGGGCCGGACCCAGCTGCAGGACGCGGTGCCCATGACCCTGGGCCAGGAGTTCCGCACCTACAGCCTGATGATCGGCGAGGACCGGGCCCGGCTGGGCGAGGCAGTGATGCTCCTGCACGAGATCAACCTCGGTGCCACGGCGATCGGCACCCAGCTCAACTCCCCTGCGGGTTATGTCCAGTCCGCGTGTCGGCATCTGGCGGAGATCACTCACCTGCCCCTCGTGCCCGCGGTCGATCTGATCGAGGCCACGCAGGACTGCGGCGCGTTCGTGCAGCTGTCGGGCACGCTCAAGCGCGTGGCCGTCAAGCTGTCCAAGATCTGCAACGATCTGCGGTTGCTGTCCTCGGGCCCGCGCGCCGGCTTGAATGAGATCAACCTGCCCGCGGTGCAGGCGGGGTCGAGCATCATGCCGGGCAAGGTCAATCCGGTGATCCCCGAGGCGGTCAACCAGGTCGCCTTCCAGATCATCGGGCACGATGTCACGGTCTCCTTGGCCGCGGAGAGCGGCCAACTCCAGCTGAACGCCTTCGAGCCGGTCATCTGCTATTCACTGTCAGCCGGCCTGTCGCGCTTGCGCGAGGCGATCCTGGTGCTCGCCGGCCGCTGCGTGGACGGCATCACCGCCAATCGCGAGCTGTTGCGCGCGGAGGTGGAGAACTCCATCGGGCTCGTGACGGCGCTCAACCCGTATATCGGCTACGCGGCGGCCACCGAGGTCGCGAAGGAGGCCCTCGCGACCGGTCGCGGTGTGGCCGAGCTCATCCTGGAGCGCGAGCTTCTGCCGCCGGAGACGTTGGAGAAGATCCTGCAGCCGGAGTCCCTCGCCAATCTCGCGCCCCGGCCTGAGCCGCCCCACGTCGCCGACGACATCAGCACCGTCTGACCCCAACGCAGCAGTAGCTGGTCACCAGGGGAGAGGGTCAGGCGAAGAGGATCGCCGGATCGTCTACCAGGGTCACATCGAGCTCGTGGGCGACATCGTCGTAGCTGATCTCGACCCGGATCCGGCGTTCGGTGCCGATCTCCGCGGCCTGCGGGTCGCCCAGGCCGAAGGCGATATCGCGCAGCGTGATGACCGCGGGACCGACCGGATCCATCTGGGGCCACTCCGCCAGCAGGCGGTGGGTCAGCCCGCTGGTGACGGCTCCGCACATCGCCGGATCGGCACCCTCGGGCACCGTGACGCACAGCTCCGGCAGACCGAAGGACTCCAGTCCGCGGCTGCCGATCGCTCCGCGATCGGCCACCTCGTAGTGCACCATGACCCAGGCATCGGAGTGGGCGAGGCTCAGCTCGTCAACTGGGGGCTCCACCAGTCGAGGAATGGCGAGATCGACCACGACCCCGTCGTTCTCGGCCGCCAGCGTCAGCGCGGCCGCGCGCGTACGCAGATGGGTCTCGCCGGCATCGGCCAGCGGCACCGAGCGCAGCAGGAGCTGCGCGTGTTGGCGTTCTCGCCACATCGCCAGCAGTTGCTGATTGGTGCCATTGCGTCGCAGAAGGGGCTCGAGGCCCGTCGGCAGGGGATCATCGCGCTCGAGTGGTGAGGTCGTGACCACGGCGTACATGACGTCGACCTGTCCGGGGCGTGGGACTGCTGTGGTGCTCATCGTCGCGCCAGTCTATGCTGGTGCCCGTGACCAACGTCTCGATCATCATCGCCTAGCGCGTCGACACCATCCCCGTCGACGCGCAGCCTCCCGTATCGGGGGGCTTTTTTGTTGGCCGCGCACCCGTCAGAAGCGAAGGACCGAAGGAACGATGAGCAGCAGCGACACCCCGGCACACGGCACCATGGCCCGCGCGGACTTCCACGTGTACGACACGACAATGCGCGACGGCGCCCAGCAGGAGGGACTCAATCTCTCCGTGCAAGACAAGCTGACGATCGCGCAGCATCTCGACGACCTGGGGGTGGGGTACATCGAGGGCGGATGGCCCGGATCGAATCCGAAGGACACCGAGTTCTTCGCTCTCGCCGCCAAGGAGCTCGAGCTGAAGCACGCCACGCTGGCGGCCTTCGGGTCCACTCGGCGTGCGGGAGTTGCCGCCGCCGATGATCCGTTGGTGTCCGCCCTCCGCGACAGCGGCGCGTCGGTGGTCACGCTCGTGGCCAAGAGCCACGACAAGCACGTCGAGCTCGCGCTGCGCACCACGCTGGAGGAGAACCTCGCGATGGTGCGCGACACGGTGGAGCACCTGCGCCGCGAAGGTCAGCGCGTGTTCCTGGACTGTGAGCACTTCTTCAACGGCTTCCTCGACAACAAGGAGTACGCGTTGGAGGTCGTCCGCACGGCGACGGAGGCGGGCGCAGAGGTCGCGGTCCTGTGCGACACCAATGGCGGCATGCTGCCGCACTGGGTCGGCGATATCGTCGCCGAGGTGAAGGAGGCGACCGGGGCGCGCCTCGGCATCCACGCCCACAACGACACCGGGTGCGCCGTGGCGAACTCGCTGGCCGCGGTCCGCGCCGGTGCCACGCACCTGCAGGGCTGCATCAACGGCTACGGCGAGCGCACCGGCAATGCCGACTTGATCACGAGCGTCGCAAATCTGGAGTTCAAACTCGGCATGTCGGTCATGCCGGAGGGCGCGCTCCGCGATGCCACCCGGATCGCCCACGCGATCAGCGAGATCACGAACTACCCGCCCTCGGCTCGCCAGCCGTACACGGGCGTCTCAGCCTTCGCACACAAGGCGGGCCTGCACGCCAGCGCGATCCGCGTCGACCCCAATCTCTACCAGCACATGGATCCCTCGCTGGTCGGCAATGACATGCGACTGCTGGTCTCCGAGATGGCCGGACGCGCCACGATCGAGCTGAAGGGCCGCGAGCTTGGCTTCGACCTCTCCGGAGACGCCGAGACGCTCTCGCGGGTGACCGACCGGGTCAAGCGCCTGGAGCAGGAGGGCTACACCTTCGAGGCGGCTGACGCCTCCTTCGAGCTGCTGCTCATGGAGGAGGTCGAGGGGGCCAAGCCGAGTTACTTCGATATCGAGTCCTGGCGCGTCATCGCCGAGTCGGCTGGAGACGGCGAGGCGCTGGCAGAGGCGACGGTCAAGCTGCGCGCGGGTGGCCATCGTCTCGCCGTCATCGGCGAGGGCAATGGTCCGGTCAACGCACTCGACCACGCGCTCCGGCAGGCCATCGAGCAGGTCTACCCCGATGTGGCGCGATTCCACCTCACCGACTTCCGCGTCCGCATCCTCGACCAGGGGCACGGCACCGATGCGGTCACCCGGGTTCTCATCGACACGACCGACGGTGTCGCCACCTGGGTCACGGTCGGTGTCGGCGCCAATATGGTCGAAGCCTCCTGGCGGGCGCTCGTCGACGCGGTCACCTACGGACTGCGACGACACCAGGTGGCGCCGCTGCGATGAGGATTCGCCCGACCCTCGGCCTGTTGACGGTGCTGTTGCTGCTCGTCGGCGGTACCGGCATCTATCTGGTCGATCGCCACCAGAAGAACGGGGCGATCGATCGTGCCGAGGCCGAGGCGGCACGGCTGCACGATGTTTTGGACTCCTTCCAGGCTGAGATCACCGAGCGGTTGAGCGCGGTCGATCTTCAGGCCGAACCTCATCAGGGGGCCGAGCTCGCCGAGGAGCTGCGCATGGGACTCCCCACCGCGCAGGACGTTCCCGAGTACGGCAGCGAGCGCTCGGCGGACTTCCGCGAGGCTCTCCAGCGCCGCGCGGCATTGCAGGAGCGACTTGATGTCGCTGCGGACGTCCTGGAGGAATGGGCCGTAGGCGCGCCCTTCGCGGCCGCCGCGCAGCAAGCCCTCGACGCCGACCTTCCTCAGCGGGTGGTCGGCGGACCTGTGGCCAGCGGCGCGCCGGTGCGCGATGAGCTGATCCCGCTCATGAACCAGATCCGGTCCGAGTTCGATGCCGTCGAGGTGCCGCCGGGACAGGAAGGTCTCGCGGCCGGGGTCGATGCCGCCCTGCAGCACGTGGTCGACGAGGCCGAGGCGGCCGCGGTCGAGCTCGATGCCGGGCGGAGCGCGTCGTTCGCCTACGGCACCCAGTACCGCGACGCCCTCCGGCCGGTCGCCGAGTACGAGGCCTCCTTGCGTCAGCGGGTCGAGTCGGCACTCGCCGCGCTGGCGCTCCCTTCAGCGGAGCAGGGCGAGGCCGTTCCCGAGCAGGTCCCGGTCGAACCCGTCTTCCTCCTCGCCACCGTGCGGTGACCTACGCACCTCTCGTCTCGAGGTGCGGTGGGTCATGCACCTCTCGATACGTGTCAGGGGTGCGTAGGCCACCGCTCTTGGAGGCCGGGGATCACGAGGCGGGGCGGGCCATCGGGACGTGGGGGATGCCGGCCTCGACATAGCCGTCGCCGGTCCGTGTGTAGCCGAAGGAGCCGTACCACTTCTCGAGGTAGGCCTGGGCGCCGATCCGGATCTCCTTGGCGCCCCACCGATCGTGAACGGCCCGCAGCAGCCGACTCGACAGGCCCTGGCCGCGCGCGTCCCGGCGGGTGGCGACCCGGCCGACGCGCCGGATACCGGCCTCGGTCACATACGTGCGCAGATAGCTCGTGATGCCGTCGGCATCGGCGCACCACAGATGTGTCGTGGTGGGCAAGAGGTCGACGCCGTCGACATCCGGCTCATCGCACTGCTGCTCGACGGCGAAGACGAGATCGCGGATCTGCCAGATCGCGTAGACCTCCCGTGCCGTCAGCTCATCGCCGTCCCGAGCGACGATGGGCTCGGTGCCGGCATTGTCCCGCTCGCTCATGCGGCCGACTCCTCTGCTCGATGGATGAGTTCGCCGGCGACGTGCAACAGCCGGGCCCGGAGTGGTTCCGCCCGCGCGGCGAAGTCACGCTGCCGCCGGACGTACTCTGCCTTGCCCTCCGTGGTCTCGACGGCGATCGGATCGAAGCCGTGGGGGCGCAGGTCATAGGGCGAGGCGCGCATATCGACTTCGCGGATCTCAGCGGCAAGCTCGAAGGCCTCGGCGACGGTCTCCGAATCGACGAAGGGCAGCATCCGGAAGGCGATGC
The DNA here is from genome assembly GCF_002174305.1 of Aeromicrobium sp. PE09-221. GTDB lineage: Bacteria > Actinomycetota > Actinomycetes > Propionibacteriales > Nocardioidaceae > Aeromicrobium. Next base: position 271,484 of record NZ_MIJB01000009.1, read on the forward strand.
GGTACAGATCCATATTCGCGTGCAGGCAGCCGGGCTGCTCAAGCTCGAGCTGGTTCTCGCGAGTGGGAGACGGCTCGTTGAGGGGCCGCGCCTCGTCCGTGTAGAAGCGGAACGCGTCGGTATGCGTGCAGGTCAGTCGATGAGACTCGACGACGGCATCGGTGCCGGCCGAGCCGAGGCGGAGAGGGACGGTGTGCCGGCGCTGCTCGGGCTGCCGATACACCATCGCCCATTCGTGCAGGCCGAAGCAGCCCCATCGCCCCGGCCGTCCGGCCGTACGTGACAGCAGATCACGTGTCCAGGCCAATCGCGGGAGCCGTGCGGACAGGCGCGACGGGTCTGCGGCCACGGTGCGATCCTCGAGGCGCGTGTACGACGCGAGCCGGGCGTATTCTGGCGCGTCGGCCAGGGCATGGTCCAGTCCGGGGTGCCAGCGTTCGAGACCGCCGGGGGAGAGATTGTAGTACTCGAAGAGGAAGTCCCATACCGGGTGCTTCTCACCGACTTCACGGCGCCGTACGCGGGCTCGCGTCCAGGGCTCGACCCGCGTGCGGTGCTCCTCCGCGCGCGCGGACCAGTCGGCCCGGCTCAGGACGCGCAGTCGGCGCATGTGCCGAAGATCTCCAAGGTGTGCTCGACATCGCGGAAGCCGTGCTTCTCGGCTGTCAGATCCGCCCACCGTTCGACCGCGGGACCCTCCACTTCGACGGTGCGTCCACATGAGCGACACACCAGATGGTGATGATGTCCCGAGGAGCACCGGCGGTAGAGCGTCTCACCGTCGTCATTGCGCAGAGCATCGAGCAGGTCCGCATCGGCCAGCGCCTGCAGATTGCGGTAGACCGTCGACAGTCCGACCGACTCACCCCGCTGTTTGAGGATGTCGTGGATCTGCTGAGCGCTGGCGAAACCCTCGAGGTCCATCATCACCGATTGGACGGCGCGACGTTGACGGGTGTTGCGCTGAGGCGTGTCGCTGGCGGTGCTCATCGGTGCCAGTCTACGGGGCGGAACGGCGCAACGACATCAGCCCGCGTGCCACGGCTGCCATGGCGAACACCGCGAGAGCCAGCATGACGATGGTCGGGCCGGGTTGCGTGTCGATCTCGTAGCTCGCCACCACGCCGCCGACGGCGGCGACCAGTCCGAGCACCATCGCGACCAGATGGGTGCTGCGGAACGAGTGCGTCAGCTGCTGTGCCGCCGCCACCGGGACGACCATCAGCGCGGACACGAGAAGGAGTCCCACCGTGCGCATCGCGACCGTGATGGTGACGGCGGCGAGCACCGCGACGAGCATCGTGTACAGCCGCACCGGAACCCCGCTCACGCGCGCGTGGTCCTCGTCCTGACACACCGCGAACAACTGTGGTGACAGGCCGATCGAGAGTAGGACCACGACGAGTCCCAGGATCGCGACCGTGACCAGGTCGGCGGCGTCGATCGTGGTGATCGAGCCGAACAGGAAGGAGTTGAGGGTCGATGCGGACTCTCCGGCCAGATTGACCAGCATGACGCCGCCGGCGATGCCCCCGTAGAAGAGCATCGCGAGGGCGATATCGCCGCTGGTCTTCGCATAGGTGCGCAACAGTTCGATCGCCACGGCGCCGAGCACCGCGATGGCGACTGCCGTCAACGTCGGGGCCACATTGGTCAGGAGGCCGAGCGCCACGCCGGTCAGCGCGACGTGGCCGAGGCCGTCCCCGAGCAGGGCGAGGCGCCGCTGCACGATGTAGGTGCCGACCGCGGGCGCCGCGAGGCCCGTGACGATCGCGGCGATGAGCGCATAGCGCATGAAGTCGTAGGCGAGCAGATCGGTCATCCCAGCGGACCCTCCTCGGGTACCGGACGGACCCGCTCAGGTGCTCCGATGTGGGGGTGGTCGTGCGCGTGATCGTGTCTGATGCCGTCGACCGGTCCCTCATAGGAGACCCGTCCCGCTTCGATCACGACCGCACGGTCGACCAGCGGACGCATCGGACCGAGTTCGTGCGCGACCATGAGCACGGCCATGCCGTGATCGTCGACGAGGTGGCCGATGAGCGAGGCCAGCACGGCCGCGCTCTCGGCGTCCACGCCAGCGGTCGGCTCGTCCATGACGAGCAGCTGCGGATCGCCGACGAGGGCGCGCGCGATATAGGCACGTTGCTGCTGGCCGCCCGAGAGCTCCGTGATGGGCTGGTCGGCCTTGGCGTCGAGGCGGACGTGTGAGATGGCCTCGCCGACCGCGACCCGGTCCGAGCGGGAGGCGAAGCCGAGCAGGGGACGGTGTGCGAGCCGACCGCTCGTGACCACCTCGCGCACCGTGGCCGGGACTCCGCTCGAGCTTCCGGGCCGCTGTGGGACGTATCCGAGGCGCCAGCGTTCGCGGAAGCGGGTCAGCGGAGTGCCGAAGAGCTCGATCGACCCGCGGGACGGGATGAGTCCCACGAGCGCACGGACGAGGGTGGACTTCCCCGACCCGTTGGCGCCGAGCAGGGTCACGAACTCGCCGGCGTCGACCGTGAGGTCGACGCCGCGCACGACGTGACCGCCCGCGAGGTCGACTTCGACCCCGCGGGCGGTGAGCGGTGGTGTCATCGGCAGGTGTTGGCCTCTTGCAGTGCGGCGAGATTGTCTCGCATGAGCGACAGGTAATCGGCATCGGCGGTCTCGTCGGTGAGGCCCTCGATCGGGTCCAGCGTAGCCGTCCGTGCCCCGGTCTCGCGGGCGATGGTCTCGGCGAGGGCGGGCGAGGCCAGCGTCTCGGTGAAGATCGTGGTGATGCCTTCCTCCTGGACGAGGTCGGTGATCTCGGCAAGCTGTGCCGACGAGGGCTCGGCACCCGGGTCGATACCGGCGATCGGCACCTGGGTGAGGTCATAGGCGTGCGCGAGATAGGAGAAGGCGGCGTGGCTGGTGACGAACTCGCGGCGCTCGCACTGCGCCAGACCCGTCTCGAACTCCTCGTCGAGGGTCTCGAGGTCGGCGATCAGCTCATCGGCATTGGCCTGGTACGTGTCGGCATTGTCCGGATCGGCGTCGCTCAGCGCGTCGGCGATCGCGGTGGCTGCGGGCTCCAGGTTGGTCGGATCGAGCCACAGGTGCGGGTCGACGCCACCGTGGTCGTGGTCCTCGTGCCCGTCCTCCTCGTGGGAGTGGTCGTCCGCGCCGTGGTCGTGGTCCTCGTGCCCGTCCTCCTCGTGGGAGTGGTCGTCCGCGCCGTGGTCGTGGTCCTCGTGCCCGTCCTCCTCGTGGGAGTGGTCATCCTCGGAGGCGTCGAGCAGGTCGACGCCAGCGGCGAGGTCGACCGTCGTGGCGGCATCGCGGTCGGCTTGTCCGACCGCCTGGTCCACGGCCGTCTGGAAGTGTTCGAGGTACACCAGGACGTCGGCATCGCGCAGCTCGCCGATCTGCCGGGCGGTGAGCTCGAGGTCATGGGCCTCGACACCGGGGGAGGTGAGGGTGGAGACCTCGACGAGATCGCCGCCGACTCGTTCGGCGAGATACTGCGCGGGGTAGAACGACGCCACGACGGACACGCTGTCATCGGCAGGGTTGTCGGTGCCGCATGCCGCGAAGGTCAGTGCGGATGCGGTGAGCAGAGCGGGAAGGGCGGACCTGTGCATGGGAACCATTCTCAGAAGTCTCTGGAATGGTTGTCAAATCAGGATCACCTGAGTGACGGGAGTCACCTGGGAGGTCCTTTCCGAAGCGAAGTCTCGGGCGGGAGCTCGTCGGCTGCCCGGTCCGAGTAGGCTGAGGCGACCATGGGCGCAGAGCGTTACGACGCACTGCGAACGCCCACCGACACCCAGCCGGATTGGAAGTCTGCGATGCCCGCCTCCGTTCTCGATACCGTCATCAGCCTCTGCAAGCGCCGAGGATTCGTCTACCAGTGCGGGGAGATCTACGGAGGTACCCGTTCGGCCTGGGATTACGGGCCGATGGGCACCGAGCTGAAGGAGAACATCAAGCGCCAGTGGTGGAAGTCCATGGTGCAGGGACGCGACGATGTCGTGGGCCTCGACTCCTCGGTGATCCTGCCGACACCGGTGTGGCAGGCCTCGGGACACCTGTCGGCCTTCGTCGACCCGCTCGTCGAGTGCCTCTCGTGTCACAAGCGCTTCCGCCAGGATCACCTGCAGGAGGCCTACGCGGAGAAGAAGGGTCTCGACGACCCCGATGCCGTTCCGATGACCGATATCGTCTGCGCGAACTGTGGTACGCGCGGCGAGTGGACCGAACCGCGGATGTTCAACGGTCTGCTCAAGACCTTCCTCGGTCCCGTCGAGTCCGATGAGGGCCTGCACTATCTGCGTCCCGAGACCGCCCAGGGCATCTTCATCAACTTCGCCCAGGTCATGACCACCTCGCGCAAGAAGCCGCCCTTCGGCATCGGCCAGATCGGCAAGAGCTTCCGCAATGAGATCACGCCGGGCAATTTCATCTTCCGTACGCGCGAGTTCGAGCAGATGGAGATGGAGTTCTTCGTCGCCCCGGGCTCGGACGAGGAATGGCACGACTACTGGATCGACGAGCGGATGTCCTGGTACACCGGTCTCGGCGTCGACCCCGAGAACCTGCGGCTGTACGAGCACCCGGCCGAGAAGCTCTCGCACTACTCCAAGCGCACGGTCGACATCGAGTACCGCTTCGGCTTCACCGGATCGGAGTGGGGCGAGCTGGAGGGCGTGGCGAATCGCACCGACTTCGATCTCACGACGCACAGCGAGCACTCGGGCCAGGATCTGTCGTACTTCGATCAGCAGAACAACGAGCGCTGGACTCCTTATGTCATCGAGCCCGCGGCCGGGCTCAACCGGTCCATGATGGCTTTCCTGGTCGACGCGTACACCGAGGACGAGGCTCCGAACGCCAAGGGAGGGGTCGACAAGCGCACGGTGCTCAAGCTCGATCCGCGCCTTGCCCCGGTCAAGGCCGCGGTACTGCCGCTCTCGCGCAATGAGGCCCTCTCGCCGAAGGCCCGTGACCTCGCGGCGCAGCTGCGCCGGAACTGGAATGTCGACTTCGACGACGCCCAGGCGATCGGCAAGCGCTACCGCCGCCAGGACGAGATCGGCACGCCGTTCTGCATCACGGTCGACTTCGACACCCTCGAGGACCAGGCCGTGACGATCCGCGAGCGCGACTCCATGAACCAGGAGCGTATCTCCCTCGACCAGGTCGAGGGATACCTCGCGGCGCGCCTCATCGGCGCCTGACCGGCCGTCCGGCACGCTGACTCTCGTGAGCAGGACACCCTGGTATGTCGGCACGGTGCTGGCGCTCGCCCTCGTCGCGGGCGGCTGCTCCGGCGGTGAGGACGACGAAGATCCGACCGGTCTGGAACCGCCGGACGGCGTGACGCTCACCGAGGGCGGCACGGAGCTGGACCTCGGTGAGAGCGCCACGGTCGCCTATCCGGAGGATGCCGAGGATGCGACCGCTCTCACGGTGGCCGTCACCGCGGTCGATACCGGTGATATCGCGGACTTCTCGCTGTTCTCGTTGACCGAGGAGGACGCCGCCTCCTCGCCGCGGTATGTGCGCGTCACCGTCGTCAACGAGGGTCCTGGTACGCCGGGGACCACCTCGTTGCCGATCTTCGTCCACACCGACGACCGCACGCTGCTGACCGCCAACTCGATCGTCGGTTCCTTCGAGCCCTGCCCTCCGACGGCGATACCCGCCGATCTGGAGGTCGGCGAGCAGATCGAGCAGTGCCTCGTCTATCTCGTCGCGCCGGACCAGCAGGTGGAGTCCATCGATCTGCAGATCACCGACGCGGCCTCCGCGATCCGCTGGACCGTCCCTGCCCCCGAGGAGTGAGCAACCCGTTGAGTGTGACGTTCGGACGGTAAAAGAGCGTGTTTTGCCGTCCGAACGTCACACTCAACGGGCTCCGCTGCGCTTCGTCCAGGGAGGTGCCCCCACACTCAACGGGCTCCTGAGGTTTCGGTTGTGGGGGCTGAGAGACTGGATGGCATGCCCACCGCCACGCTGCCCGGACCCTTGCGTCTCGGCGAATCCATCGAGGTCGACACGCCCGTCGTGCTCGCGCCGATGGCCGGTGTCACGAATGCCGCCTTCCGGCAGCTGTGCGCCGAACAGGGCGCGGGACTGTATGTCTGCGAGATGATCACCTCACGTGGACTCGTCGAGAGGGACCGTGTCAGCCTCTCGATGCTGACCTTCGCGCCCAATGAGTCGGTCAAGTCCGTGCAGCTCTACGGCGTCGATCCCGTCACGATGGGCGAGGCGGTGCGCGTGCTGTGCGGTGAGCACGGGGTCGATCACGTCGACCTGAACTTCGGCTGTCCCGTCGCCAAGATCACCCGCAAAGGCGGGGGAGCGGCATTGCCGTGGAAGGCGAGGCTCCTCGGGCAGATCCTCACCGCGGCTGTGGAGGCGGCTCGGCCGTACGGAGTCCCCGTCACCGTGAAGACCCGCAAAGGCATCGACGATGATCACCTCACCTATCTGGACGCCGGGCGCATCGCCGAGGACACCGGGGCAGCAGCGATCGCCTTGCACGGTCGGACCGCATCCCAGCATTACTCGGGTCGCGCCGATTGGGACTCCATCGGTGAGCTGAAGGCCGCTGTGTCGTCCATTCCGGTGCTCGGCAACGGTGATATCTGGGAAGCCGCCGATGCCATCGCCATGGTGGAGCAGACCGGTTGCGACGGGGTGGTCGTGGGTCGTGGCTGCCTTGGCCGGCCGTGGCTCTTCCGCGACCTGGCGGCGGCCTTCGCCGGCGAGACGGTCCAGGAGCTGCCGCGCCTCGGAGAGGTGCTGGACGTGATGCGCCGCCACGCGGAACTGCTCGGTGCATGGTTGGGCGAGGAACGCGGGTGCGTGGAGTTCCGCAAGCACGTGTCGTGGTATCTCAAGGGCTTCAGGGCCGGCAGCCGCATCCGCGAGCATCTCGGGATGGTGTCGTCATACGCCGCCCTCGATGGGTTGCTCGCCGAGCTCGATCCCGCCGAGCCGTATCCGGTCTCCGAGCTCGGAACGCCTCGCGGGCGGCAGGGATCACCCAAGCGTGTGCACCTGCCTGATGCGTGGCTCGACTCCCGCGAGCTCACGGGGGCCATCGACCTCGCCGCGGAGGACGCCACCTCCGGCGGTTGACGGCCTGGACCGCTAGTGCGGGGCGCGGGCGATCTGCTGGTCGGCGATCTCGCGGGCAACCAAGGCGTCGAGATGGCGGCCCTCGGCATTGACGGGGCCAGGCGGTGTGTGAACCTCGATCGTCGCCACCTTCCGCCAGCGTTGCAGGGGACCCTGACGCAATGCGACCGACTGCGTCTTGTGATGCGGGACGAGATCGGTGTGCCGCGATATCCATCCCTCGCGGGCGACGAAGGTCCGGTCCGAGGCCCCCACCCAGCGGAAGCGGTAGCCGATCGGCGCGAAGACCCAGGAGCGGCGAGAGACCGGCGTACGTTCGACGCTATCGGGATCTGAGCCGGCGATGAGCTCCTCGGCCACGGCCCGGGCGAGCGGTGGATCACTGATCGGCAGCAGCGTGGTGTCGGAGACGCCGTTCTCCTCGTCGGCTGACGCCCCGTACCCCGCGATGTCGACCGACAGACGCTGCCATCCGAGCTTGCGCCAGATGAACGGCTCGACCACGGCGATGCCCTGTACGCGCTCATAGGGGATCGTCTGCGAGCTGCGTGACAGCAGCCCGCGCTCGATCCGCAACCCCCGAGATCCACGCGACAGCGTGAAGTTCCACTGGGCGATCACGCGGCTGCCGATGATCTGGACCAGCCAGAAACCGGTGGGGATGATGCCGCCCAGGACGGCCCAGGCATCGGGCACCGCGAAGCCGACGATCAGCAGGGTCACGATCGCGGCGACGGCGAAGAGGAAGTCCAGGGACAGCAAGGTGCCGATGATGATGCGATCGGGTCCGACGACTGTGATGACCTCACGCTGCTCCTCGGCAACGGCGACGGCCTCGTCGGCACCCGCGCCATGGGCGCGCGCCAGCAGGACGCGGCGTAGCTGGCGGGATTCGTCAAGCGGCAGGAAACGCAGGGTGGACCGCGATTCTCCGCCGCCGGCCATCTCCATGTGCAGCTCCGAGAGCTTGACCAGGCGGGCCAGGAAGGGCTCGTCGATGTCGACGGACTGGAGCCGCTCATAGGGGATGCGGCGGGAGGTGCGGAAGATGACCCCCGACTCGATGCGCAGTTCGGTGCCGTCGATGAAGTACCGGGTGAAGTACCACCGGAGGAAACCCGCGATCAGTCCGATCAGCAGCCCTCCCGCCACAGCGGCGGCGACGGCGATGACGCCGCTGAACAGGCTGAAAGAGTCTCCGTTGACGAAGGCATTGAAGAGTCCGACGATGCCCAGGCCCGCCCAGATCCCGCCCTGGACCAGGGCGGTCAGCGGATGGGTGCGCCGCCCCTCGGTCTGGGCGCCGGCGGGGACGGCCGGGGTTCCCGGTTCCTCGGGCGACTCGAGGTCGTCCGGTGGCAGCTCAGACACCGGCGCCCCCGGAGTCGCCGAGCTCGGTCAGGCGGTTGCGCAGCCGGTTGGCCTCGTCGATCGGCACTCCCGGGATGCCGGCGGCGGTCTTGGTGCTGGCGGTGTGCAGGGTGACCGTCGCGAAGCCGAACTGCCGCGCGACCGGCCCCGCTTCGACGTCCACGAACTGCATCCGCCCGTAGGGCACGGCGACGAGTCGGCGGAACATGATGCCGCCCCGCACGACGAAGTCCTCGGGGCCCTCGGTGTACCCCCAGCTGCGACGGTTGCGGGGCGCCCACCACCACACCCAGGCGGCGATGACGATGCCGACGATCGCGATGGGGACGCCGAGCCACCACCACAGCAGCACGGTGACGACGATGCCCACGAGGAGCAGGACGCCGCCGCAGGAGACGCCGATGAGTCGACGGGCCGTCGCGAGCCGTGGGGAGACCGCGGTCCAGTCGCCGGTGGGTGAGGTGAAGAGGTCGGACACGCTCTCCACCCTAGGGCGGAGCCGCGTCCTCGGCGGGCACCCGGGGCCGACTGAGCCCTGTCACCGGCGCGCACGGGGCGATTTGACCCTCCCGGCGGGCCGGTGAGACACTGGACGATGGCAGTCTTCGCGTCTGCCTTCCCTGTCGGTCTCTCCCGTGAAGGACTCTCATGGCCAAAGCGCTCGTCGGTTACCTGGCAGGCCCGTCCTATGACCACGCCGCCGGTGAGCTGGCTCGGCTGCGTCGCCGGGTCGCCGATCTCGAGGCCGAGGTGCTGCGTCTGAAGGCCGAGAACGACGGCCTGGTCGAGGCGCTCGGATCGCGCGTCGACGACGTCGCCGAGCTCTTCGAGCCCGCCTCGCGCTGAATCCGGTCCCGTGCCTCGGTGCGGGGCCGTTCGTCGTCTCGCGGCGCGTGACGCGCGGGCCGCACGTCGCGATCCACTAGGGTGAGCCAGTAGTCGTTCCGCCGGCCGCTTCGGGAGACGTGGTGTATCTCAAGACCCTCACGCTGCGAGGCTTCAAGTCCTTCGCGTCCTCGACGACGCTGCAGCTGGAGCCCGGCATCACCGCCGTCGTGGGGCCGAATGGCTCGGGCAAGTCCAATGTCGTCGACGCGCTGTCGTGGGTCATGGGCGAGCAGGGCGTCAAGTCGCTGCGCGGCGGCAAGATGGAAGATGTCATCTTCGCCGGTACCGCCGGCCGCCCCCCGCTCGGTCGGGCCGAGGTCGTCCTCACCATCGACAACACCGATGGGGCGTTGCCGATCGACTACACCGAGGTCACCATCTCGCGGACGATGTTCCGCAGCGGCGGCTCCGAGTACGCGATCAACGGCAACACCTGTCGGCTGTTGGACGTCCAAGAGTTGCTGAGCGACTCGGGCATCGGTCGCGAGATGCACGTGATCGTCGGCCAGGGCCAGCTGGACACGATCCTGCGGGCGACTCCCGAGGAGCGCCGCGGCTTCGTCGAGGAGGCGGCTGGTGTCCTGAAGCACCGCAAGCGCAAAGAGAAGGCGCTGCGCAAGCTGGAGGCCACGCAGGGCAATCTCACTCGCTTGAACGACGTGCTCACCGAGCTGCGACGTCAGCTCAAACCCTTGGGTCGGCAGGCCGAGGTGGCACGCAAGGCCGCCGTCATCCAGGCTGATGTGCGCGATGCACGTGCGCGCCTGCTGGCTGATGAGATCGTCACGGCTACCACCACCATCGAGACCGAGCTCGCCGACGAGCAGGCGCTCAAGCAGCGTCAGAGCGATGCCGAGACCGCCCTACGCGAGGCGCGTTCCGCAGAGACGGAACTCGAGCAGGCGCTGGCCGCCGATGCCCCACAGCTCGCCGCGGCCAATGAGACCTGGTATGCGCTGACCAGCGTGCGCGAGCGGTTCAACGGCATGGCCGGGCTGGCGCGCGAGCGCATCCGGCTGGCACAGGCGGAAGCCGAGGACGATCGGGTTCCGGGCCGCGATCCCGAGGAACTCGAGGCTGACGCGCGCCGGGCCCGCGACGAGCATGCCGAGCTGGAACGGATGGTCGAGCAGGCCCAGCAGTCGCTCGCCGAGATCATCGAGCGCCGTCGTGCCGCCGAGGAGGAGTACACGGCCGAGGAGCGCCGGATCGCCGGACTTCTGCGCGCTGCCGCAGATCGTCGCGAAGGTCTCGCCCGGCTGCATGGCCAGCTCAGTACCGTCAAGAGCCGTGCCGCCGCGGCCGACGACGAGATCGGCCGTCTCACCGCTGCGGCCGAGGCGGCACGGGACCGGGCGGAGCAGGCCCAGCGCGAGTTCACCGCGCTGGAGAGCCAGATCGCCGGCCTCAGCGCGGGGGAGACCGGACTCGACGAGGAGCTGGAGACCGCCGAGGAACGATTGGCGGCCGCCGAGGAGGCGACCAAGTCCCTCGAACAGCGTCGTCACGAGGCCGAGCGTCGTCAGGACGCGCTGCGCGCGCGCAAGGAGGCGCTCGAGCTCGGCCTCGCTCGCAAGGACGGCGCGGGAGCGCTGCTCGCCGTGCCCGAGGAGGTCGACGGTCTCCTTGGCTCGGTGGCCACGCTCATCACCGTGCACCCGGGCCATGAGGCCGCCCTTGCCGCGGCCCTCGGCGCCGCGGCCGATGCGCTTGCCGTCTCCGGTGCGCCTGCGGCCGTCGGGGCCATCGAGCGACTCAAGGAGCACGATCTCGGACGTGCGGGCATCGTGCTCGGTGGCGCTCCTGCCCTCGATGGGGACTGGCCCGACCTGCCGTCCGGCGCGTCCTACGCGATCGACCTGATCGACGCGCCGCCCGATCTCCGGCCGGCGCTGCACCGGCTGCTCGACAAGGTTGCGGTCGTCAACGATCTCGCGGCCGCGCGGGCGCTGGTGGCTTCCGCGCCCGAGGTCGTCGCCGTCACCAGTGAGGGGGACCGCCTCGGCGCGCACTTCGCCGAGGGGGGCTCGTCGGCGAGTCAGAGCCTGCTGGAGGTGACCGCGGCGATCGAGGAGGCGGATACGCAGCTCTCCGAGGTCGGTGCCGACCTCGACCGCCTCCGCTTCGAGACCGAGAAGGCCACCGGCGAGCTCGAGGAGGCACAGAGCCTGGTCGATGCCGCCCTCAGTCGGCTGCATGAGTCGGATGCCGCGATGTCAGCGGTCGCCGAGAAGCTCGGTGAGCTCGGCACCGCCTCCCGGGCCTCGACCGCCGAGGCGGAGCGGTTGGAGGCCTCCATCGAGCAGGCCCAGGTCGCTCGCGAGGAGGCCCTGGCGGGGCTCGCCGAGTTGGAGGATCGAGTCGAGCAGGCCGAGTCGGCACCCGACGAGGAGCCGGACACCAGCCATCTCGAGGAACTCGCCGATGCCGCCTCGGCTGCCCGCCGCGGTGAGACCGACGCGCGCCTCGCGCTACGTACCGCCGAGGAGCGCGCTCGTGCCCTCGCGACGCAGGTCGAGAACATGTTGCGAGCAGCCGCAGCCGAGCGCGAGGCCCGGCAACGCGCCGCGCAGCGTCGAGAACAGCGCCGGCGCGAGGCCGAGACCGCCACGGCTGTCCTTGGCGGCATCGATACGGCACTGCAACGCCTCGAGACCTCAATCGGCCGGGCCTCCGAGCGCCGCACGCAGATCGAGCAGGCTCGCGCCGGTCGTGAGCAGCAGGTGCGGGAGGTCCGCACGCGCGTGCGCGATCTCGAGAACGAGCTCAAGCAGCTGACGGACTCCGTGCACCGCGACGAGATGGCACGTTCGCAGTTGGTGCTGCGCTTGGAGCAGCTCCATGAGCGGGCGCTCGCCGAGGTCGGTATCGATCCGGAGACCTTGGTGGGCGAGTACGGGCCGGACCAGCTCGTCCCAGTGTTGGGGGACGAGGACGCCGAGCCCGTGCCCTTCGTGCGCGAGGAGCAGGCCAGACGGCTCAAGACGGCTGAGAAGTCGCTCGCGATGCTCGGCAAGGTCAATCCGCTCGCACTGGAGGAGTTCGCGGCGCTGGAGGAGCGTCACCAGTTCCTCTCCGAGCAGCTCGACGACCTGAAGAAGACTCGTCAGGATCTGCTCGAGATCGTCGAGGAGGTCGATCGGAGGGTGGAGCAGGTCTTCACCGAGGCGTGGCAGGACGTCGAGCGGGAGTTCGCGCATGTGTTCGGCCGGTTGTTTCCTGGTGGCGAGGGCAAGATCGTGCTCACCGACCCCTCGAACATGTTGACGACCGGCATCGATGTCGAGGCGCGACCCCCGGGCAAGAAGGTCAAGCGGCTCTCGCTGCTCTCCGGCGGCGAACGATCCCTGGTGGCCGTGGCCTTCCTGGTGTCGCTGTTCAAGGCCCGGCCGAGTCCCTTCTACATCCTCGACGAGGTCGAGGCCGCACTCGATGACACCAATCTCGGGCGCCTGCTGGAGATCTATGAGGAGCTGCGCGCCAACAGCCAGCTCATCGTCATCACTCATCAGAAGCGCACGATGGAGGTGGCCGACGCGCTGTACGGCGTGTCGATGCGCGGCGACGGCGTCTCCGCGGTCATCAGCCAGCGGCTGCGTGAGGACGAGGAAGAGGCATCGTGACCGAACGGCTCCGCTCCGGCTATCCGGTCCTGCGTCCCATCGGCACCCGCTGGGAGGACGAGGATGTCTACGGGCACGTCAACAACGTCAAGTACTACTCGTACTTCGACACGGCGGTGAATGGGTATCTGATCGAGGCGACGGGTGTCGACATCCGGCAACTGGAGGCCTACGGCATCGTGGCGGAGACCGGATGCCGGTTCCTGCGTGAGTTGCGCTTCCCGCTGCCCGTCGAGGCGGGTCTGGCCGTCACCAAGCTCGGGCGGTCCAGTGTCGTGTACGAGATCGGGCTGTTCCAGGGGTCAGAGGAGCCGGCGGCGGTCGGACGCTTCGTGCACGTCTACGTGACGGGGGAGGGCCGCGAGGTGACTCCGGTCCCCGGAGAGCTCCGCGCCGTCCTCGAACCCCTCGTCATTTGACTCTGCCTCCCACCCGGTCCCCTTTCCTTCTTCCCGTCTCGCCCTCGGGTTCCGCCGAGTGGTGCAAGTTCGCCC
>NZ_MIJB01000079.1 GCF_002174305.1 Aeromicrobium sp. PE09-221
GGGGGTGGGCGGTGGGGGGCGGTGGGTGGGGGGGTGGTGTGACGGGGGGCGGGTGGGGGGTGCCGGGTGGTGGGTGGGTGCGCGTGTGGGGCGGGTGGCGGGGGGGGGGTGTGTGGGTGGGGTCGGGCGCAGGTGGGGGGGGGGGGGTGGGCGGGGGAGCGGTGAGGGGGGGGGGGGGGTGGGGGGGGGGGGGGGGGGGGGGTGGGGGGGGGGGTGGGCCGGGCGGGGGGGGGGGGGGGGGGGTGGGGGGCGCGTGGGGGGGCCGGGGGTGCGGGGGGCCGGCCCGGGGGGGGGGGGACCGGGGGGGGGGCCGGGCGCGTGGGGGCGCCGGGGGGGGTGGGGGGCCGGGGCACCACGGTCGGGGCCCTGCTCAAGGGCCCGCCCGTGCGAGGGAGGGGGGGACGGGCTGGGGGGGGGGGGGGCGAGGGTGGGGGATGGAGGTGGGCCGACGGTGCCAGGGCACAGCGGCGACCGTGGGGAACAGAATCGCTACGGGAGACACAGAGCGGGGCGACGTGTCGCCGGAGCCGGGAGGTGCGGCGTGCGGGGGTTGCGTCGGGGTGCGCTGTGCGGAAGCGGGTGGCGTGGCAGCGGGGACGCCGGTGTGGGTGGGCCGTGGCTGGTCGCTGGAGGTGGGGGGGGGGGGGAGAGGGCTGGGTGGGAGCAGCGCGGGCGGGGTTCCAGGGCCGAGGGCTCGCGGGGTG
>NZ_MIJB01000080.1 GCF_002174305.1 Aeromicrobium sp. PE09-221
CGCCCCCCCCCCCCTCCCCCGGAGCCCCCCCCCCCCCCCCCCCCGCCCCCAGCTCCCCGCAGCCCCCTCCCGCCCCCACCCCCACCGCCCAGCGGCCCGCTCGTCCCACCCGCCCCCCCCCGCCCCCCCACCCCCCCCCCCACCCCCCCCCCCCACCGACCGCCGCCCCTCCAGCCCCCACGCCGCACCCCCCCCACCCACACCCGCGCCCCCACCCCCCCACCCCGCCCCACCCGGCCCCCCCCCCCCCACCACCTCTCCCCCCCACCGCCACACCGCCCCCCACCACCCAGCCCCTCCCCCCCACCCACACCCCCTCCAACCCGACCACCCCTCCGCCCCCCCCACCCCCCCGCCTCCCACCCCCACCACCCCCACCGCCCATCACTTCCTCACCCCGCTCCCGATCCCCCACCACCACTCCATCAACCACCTCACCCTCCACACCACCCCACCCCCTCCTCGCCCCAACCTCCCCCCGAACACAACCCCACACCCCCCCCCGCTCCCCCTGTCTACCTGCCTCTCCCCCACCCCCCCCGCACCCCACCCCACCCCCACCCTCCCCCCC
>NZ_MIJB01000081.1 GCF_002174305.1 Aeromicrobium sp. PE09-221
GTGCCCCCCGATATCATCCCCAACTTCTCCCCCCCTTCCCTCCCCTCCCCCCCCGCCCCCCCCCCCCCCCCCCCCCCCTCCCCCTTCCCTCCCCCCCCCCTTCCTCTCCCCCCCCCCCTTGCCCTCCCCCTTCTCCCTCCCCCCCCCTTCCTCCTCCCCCCCCCCCCCCCCTCCCCCCCCCCCTCCCCCCCCTCCCTCCTCCCCCCCCCCCCTCTCCCCCCTCCCCCCCCCCCCCCCCCCCCTCCCCCCCCCCCCCCCCTCGTCCCCCCCCCCCCCCACCCCCCCCCCCCCCCCCCCCACCGGCCTCCGCCTCCACCCCACCCCCCCCCCCCTCCCCCCCCTGCCCCACCACCCCCATGCTCCCATCCCCCTCCCCCCCACCCCGCCTCCGTCCCAACCCCCCACCACCACGCTTACCCCCACGCCCCCCCCTCCGTCTCCCCCTGTCCTCCCCGCTGCTCCCCGCCCCGTCCTCCCACCCATTTGCTACCCCCCCTCCTACCCACCCCCTACCCCACACACCTCCCCCCGCCCTCCCCCCCACCCTATCCACACACGCCTTCACCCCCCACCCCACACCCCCCCACCCCACCC
>NZ_MIJB01000082.1 GCF_002174305.1 Aeromicrobium sp. PE09-221
GCATATTTCCCATTTGCTTCTTAACGGTTCCAACTACATTTTTTGCTGCATCCACAACAAAACGTTTCCCTCGATCCATACCAACTCCAACACCTTCTGGAACCGCACTACCGATGGGTATCATTACTTTTGATGGACTGTTTACTTCAAGCGCTCCAGAAATAGTCTTTTTAATATCGTTTGCAATTCCTGCTGCTTTACTAAATAAACCTCCTGAGGCATCATCTATTCCTTTGCCAAGACCTTCTATAATTGATTTTCCAATCGAACGTAAATTTATGGTACTGAAGAATTTTTCAACTGTGTTCCACTTTTCTTCAATATCGCTTTTTATCTCGTTCATTTTATCTTTAACGGCTTTTTTCTGTTCCTCAAATTTTCTTGAAACAGTATTTTTTATTTCTTCTACTTTATCGCTAGCTGATTTTTTCATATCCTCATATTTGTTGGAAACATCTGATCCCATTTCTTTCATTTTTCGAACAACGTCATCTTTCATAGTCTGATATTTCGACTTTACCTGACCAGGTTCCCAATCCACCTGATTAGCATGTTCCCCAGCTTGCGCTTTTGCTTCACTTACAATTTCTTGATGTTTATCTTTTGCTGTGGAAACTGTACTGTTATATTGGCGATTCGCTTCTGCAATAGCTGCATCCGATTCTTCTTTATTAAGTGCCCCTGATTC
>NZ_MIJB01000083.1 GCF_002174305.1 Aeromicrobium sp. PE09-221
ATACCGGACTACGCGTGAGTGATCTACTCCAACTCGAAACACAAACCATAGTAAAACTAAAACGAAAAAAGAGAAAAGAATTCAAGATCAAAGAAGGAAAAACAAAGAAAGAACGCATGATTAATCTTACTTCTATTTTTGATGAAATCTATTCGTATGCCCAAACTCTAGAAAATACCTGGTTATTCCCTTCCCGTAAAGGAGATCAGCCCATTAGTAAGATCCAGGCTTATCGACAATTGCAAAAAGCCGGAGATTTTGCCGGTGTAGAATCCAACGGGACTCACACCATGCGCAAAACCTTCGGCTATTGGTTCTATAAACAAACAAAAGATGTAGCCATGCTGCAAGATATACTCAATCATAGTACTCCACAAATCACACTTAAATACATCGGAATCAATAAAGAAGAAAAAGATAATATACTTGATATATTTCAAATTTGATCAAAAAAGCGAAACTTATTGTGTTAAAACAAGAATTTCGCTTTTTTTAATCAAATTATAATATTAAAAAGAAATATCTTTATATCCTCCTATAAGTCCAATAGAACCATAATTTCCAGGGTTTCCATAGTTTCCTACATTACCATAGTTACCATATATACCAAAATTTATATTTTTATATGAGGAATAATTATTATGAAATAAACGATTTCCATACATAATCTCACCCAAATAATATCCATTCATATCTATAAATATTTTTTCATTTTCACGATAATGACCAACATTTTCACCACTAGGTGCATGAAGCTGTCCGTTCACAAAATTAGCAATATGCTCACCATTACTATTAAATAAAAATTCCATAACTATTCCCTCCCTATTTTTTCTTAGATTTAGCTTGAGCTAAAGCTGATGCCGCAACACTTTTAGTAGCTTTTCCATATCTATTATCACGTAAGATCTTAGAAG